>NZ_AP036016.1:0-267500 GCF_055396115.1 Paenibacillus sp. WG02
TGAATAGGTTATTTTCGAGATTTAACAATAAAGCTTTATAAACCGAACATATCTTTACTGGCCTTATGCCACATGTTTGATTTCAAAGGAGTGAATTACTGTGGAAGGCCATTCTACGGACTTATGGCAGCAAATTTTAACGATTATTCAAACTAAACTAAGTAAACCAAGCTTCGACACTTGGCTTAAATCAACGAAAGCGACAGTATTTAATGATTCAACTGTCGTTATTTGTGCGCCCAACAATTTTGCTCAGGAATGGCTCGAAAGCCGCTATACCAAGCTAATTGAAGGAACCATATATGACTTTACGGGTAAACAGGTTTCTGTGAAATTCATCATTGAAACGGAAGAACAGAAATCTCAGTCTACAGCAGTCCAACCAACCGTTTTCCCGCCAAAAGGTCCTGCGATTGTTACAGGGGAAGAAAATTTCACCAATATGATGAACGCTAGGTATACCTTTGATACGTTCGTTATCGGATCCGGCAATCGATTCGCTCATGCTGCATCCCTGGCTGTTGCCGAGGCGCCGGCTAAAGCTTACAATCCCCTCTTTCTATATGGAGGAGTTGGTTTAGGTAAGACCCATTTGATGCATGCTATCGGCCACTATGTGTTAGAACATAACCCAGGAGCACGTGTTTTATATATTTCATCAGAGAAGTTCACGAATGAATTTATTAATGCGGTCCGTGATAACCGCGGCGAAGGATTTCGTAATAAATATAGAACGATCGATGTTTTGTTGATTGATGATATTCAATTCCTCGCTGGTAAAGAAGGTACGCAAGAGGAGTTTTTCCATACATTTAATGCGCTTCATGAAGAAGGCAAACAAATTATTATCTCTAGTGACCGGCCGCCCAAAGAAATTCCAACCCTGGAGGATCGGTTACGCTCTAGATTTGAGTGGGGATTAATTACAGACATTCAGCCCCCTGATTTAGAAACACGCATTGCCATTCTCCGCAAGAAAGCAAAAGCAGAGAATCTGGAGATTCCGAATGAAGCGATGATCTATATCGCGAACCAAATCGATACGAATATCCGTGAGCTTGAAGGTGCTTTGATTCGAGTAGTTGCGTACTCGTCCCTTATTAATCAGGATATTAGCGTGCATCTAACAGCTGAAGCATTGAAAGATATCATTCCATCAAATCGACCACGAGTCATCACGATACAGGATATTCAGCAGCGGGTTGGAGAATTCTATGGTTTGAAGCTAGAGGATTTCAAGGCTCGTAAGCGTACAAAAGCCGTCGCATTTCCTAGACAGGTCGCGATGTACCTGGCACGTGAGCTGACGGACTTCTCTTTGCCGAAAATCGGAGATAATTTTGGTGGCCGTGACCATACGACGGTTATCCATGCCCATGATAAAATATCAGAGCAACTGAAAGTAGATCAGGATCTTTATAAGATCGTTCATAATCTGACAGAACGCATCAAGAACCCCTCTTGATAACATTTAATTTTGGCTAAGCCTATGCACAATCTATTCACATGTGGATAGGCTTGATTTATATAAGATTCATCCACATATCCACATATCCAGTGCCCCTACTGCTATTACTAATAAAGAATGTTATTATATAATGATTATGCTAACGCAATGAAAAAAAGAACCACAGGAGTGAAATCATGAAATTAACCATCCTAAAAGACCATTTAATTGAATCCATTGGTCACGTTTCCAAAGCCATATCCTCTCGTACAACCATACCTATCCTTACAGGGATCAAAATAGATGCAACCTTAAGCGGTGTAACCCTTACAGCAAGCGATACGGATATTTCCATTCAAAGCTTTACCCCTAGTGAAAATGACAAGATTAAAATTATTGAACTATTTCAAGCCGGCAGCGTCGTTCTTCCAGCCAAATTCTTCGTTGAAATTATACGTAAACTACCTGCACAATTAATCGAAATCGAAGTAAGAAATAACTTTCAAACAATTATTCGTTCAGGTTCTTCTGAGATTCAAATCATGGGGCTCGATCCCGATGAATATCCGCTGTTGCCCGAAATCGAAGAAAGTAAAATGCTTCGTTTACCCAGCGATTTGCTGAAAACAATGATTAAGCAAACTTCTTATGCCGTATCAACGAATGAGTCTACGCCTATTCTTACGGGTGTGCTCTGGAACATCTCAGGTGATAAACTCAAATTCATTGCTTGTGATCGGCATCGACTTGCTAGCAGAGAAGTAACCGTTGATAATGATAATGCCCATCAACTTCCTAACATAGTTATTTCAGGCCGAACTCTGAACGAATTAAGCAAAATTTTGCCGGATCAGAATTCCCTTATAGATATAGTTATTTCCGACAATCAAGTTTTATTCAAAATTCATTCAATTTTGTTCTATTCTCGTATTCTAGACGGAACTTACCCGGATACATCTAAGCTGATTCCGCAATCTTTTCAAACCGAAATGGTCGTACCAACTAAAGAATTGGCTGAAGCCATTGACCGTGCTTACTTGCTTTCCAGAGAAGATAAGACGAACATTGTGAAAATGATGATGCTTGAAGACCAGACGATTGAGATATCTTCAAGTTCTTCCGAACTTGGAAAAGTAACAGAGCAAATTAACCTGCAGCATATTGCTGGTGAGTTACTCAAAATCTCATTTAACTCCAAATATATGCTCGATGCGCTTAAAGTTCTTGATTCCGAGTTCATTCACATCGGATTTACGGGAGCTATGCAGCCAATCATCATGAAACCACAAGATTCCACAAACATTCTGCAGCTTATTTTGCCGTATCGAACAACGAATTAAGGAGTGCGTTATATGAAACAGATCCCCATAAATACGGACTATATTACACTTGGACAGTTTCTGAAATTATCGGACTGTATATCCACAGGTGGACAAGCCAAATTTTTTGTTGTGGATACAAAAATTGAAGTGAACGGACAAGCTGAAAATCGTAGAGGCCGGAAACTCGTGCCGCAAGATGTGGTAACCGTGGAGGGTTTCGGACAATTCGAAGTCGTTAACTCCTGATCGGATTAACCCAGGAGGATGGCCGCCCATGTTTTTGAACAGACTCGTACTCAGTCATTACAGAAATTACGACCAGATTGAGCTAACAACGGATAGCAATGTGAACATATTCGTTGGGCCTAACGCCCAGGGCAAAACAAATTTGTTAGAATCCATCTATGTAATGGCCATGACAAAATCACATCGCACCCATCAGGATAAAGAATTAATTGGCTGGAACGGTGAGCATACACAGCTGCATGCGGAAATTCAGAAGCGATATGGCAGCTGTAAGCTGGATCTCTCCATTTCGACCAAAGGTAAAAAAGCGAAAATCAATGGCCTCGAACAAAAGAAGCTTAGTAACTTTATCGGTGCTTTGAACGTCGTCATGTTTGCTCCGGAAGACTTAGAGATCGTCAAAGGAACTCCTGGTGTTAGAAGGCGTTTCCTCGATATGGAGATTGCCCAAGTACAGCCCTCCTATCTGCATGACTTATCGCAATATCAGAAAATATTGGTGCAGCGGAACAATTATTTAAAGCAATCTTTCCCAGGAAAAACCGCACCAGACGCGATGTTAGACATTTGGAATGAACAATTAGCACAGTATGGTGTTAAAATTATGAAAAAACGTCAAAGCTTTATTAAGAAGCTACAACAATGGGCGGAAACGATCCATAGAGGGATTACAAACGATAGTGAGGAGCTTCTGATTCGGTATTCCCCCTCTTTTGATATGACACCGTTTGAAGATGAATCTGTTTTATTAAACCAATTTATGATAAAGTTATCTTTGGTTAGGGATCAGGAATTCCGAAGAGGTGTTACGTTAGTGGGCCCTCATCGTGACGATCTTCTTTTTTACATCAACGACAAAGAAGTCCAAACGTATGGATCACAGGGTCAGCAGCGAACAACAGCGTTATCGTTAAAGCTTGCGGAAATAGAGCTCATTCATGAGGAAGTTGGCGAGTATCCCCTATTATTGCTGGATGATGTGTTATCCGAGCTTGATGAGTATAGACAGACACAACTGATCCGTACGTTTCAGCAGAAAGTCCAAACTTTTATTACAACAACAGGTCTAGAAAGTGTCCATTTGGATCAACTGGATCATGCTTCCGTGTTTCATGTTTTGAAAGGAAATGTAAGCGGCAGGAGCTGAGGAGCATGTTTATTCATTTGGGTGGAGAGAAAATTATTAGAGCATCCGAACTGATTGCTATTTTCGATATCTCAATAGAGAAATCTTCCAAAATATCGAAACAATTCATACAGCAAGCTTTAAAAGATAAAAAAACAGAGCAAATCGGCGATGAAGATTGCAAATCGCTCGTGGTTACGAAGAGTAAAGTGTATTATTCTCCAATTTCCTCAACCACGCTCAAGAAAAGAGCGCATCAGTTGTTAACGAATTAACCCTTTCTCCCCACATAAGAAAGTATAAGATTTCGGCTTTCCGAAAGCAGCTTTCTTATTGGCGAATATACTGTCCTCTAAGCGCGGTCGCTCGTTTGAATGACTTCGATAGAGGTTTCTCTCACTATAGAAAAGCAGGTGAAGATTAACATGTCTGTGAATCAAAATGCGTACGATGATAGTCAGATTCAGGTTCTGGAAGGTTTAGAAGCCGTTCGCAAAAGACCGGGTATGTATATTGGTTCAACCAGTGCCCGTGGACTTCATCATCTCGTATGGGAAGTTGTCGATAACAGTATTGATGAAGCTTTGGCCGGCTTCTGTACCAAGATTGACGTCATCGTTCATAAGAATAATAGTGTTACCGTTATCGATAATGGCCGTGGAATCCCAGTCGGTGAAAATGCCAAGCTGAAAAGACCAACACTTGAAGTTGTACTTACCGTGCTCCACGCAGGTGGTAAATTCGGTGGCGAGGATTCCGGTTACAAAGTATCAGGTGGTCTGCACGGTGTAGGTATTTCCGTGGTTAATGCGCTGTCTGAGCACTTAACTGTACAAGTAAAGAATAAAGGCCAAATTCATCAACAAGAATACCGCCGCGGAACGCCGCAATATGATGTGAAAGTCGTAGGTGAAACCGAAGAAACGGGCACCACGGTTACGTTCCAGCCAGATCCGGAGATTTTCAAGGAAACGACAGAGTATGACTATGACATTCTTCAATCCAGAATTCGCGAGCTCGCTTTCTTGAATAAAGGAATCGAGATTAATTTAATTGATGAGCGTACGGACACGGTCAATACACATAGATACGAGGGTGGAATTGTTTCCTTCGTTCAACATTTAAACCGTAACCGTGAGGTCGTCAATGAGACGCCAATCTATGTGGAAGGCTCCAAGGATAATATCTCCATTGAGATTGCCCTTCAGTACAACGATAGCTATACGGAAAATATTTACTCCTTCGCGAATAACATCAATACACACGAGGGTGGTACTCACGAGTCCGGTTTTAAAAGCGCGCTAACGCGGATCTTGAATGACTATGCCCGCAAAAGTAATTCGTTGAAAGAAAGTGACTCCAACTTATCGGGGGATGATGTGCGCGAAGGTCTTGCTGCCATTATTTCCGTGAAAATTCCTGAGCCTCAATTTGAGGGTCAAACGAAGACCAAACTAGGAAATAGTGAAGTTCGTGGTATTGTAGAATCGCTATTTGCCGAGAAGCTTCAAACATTTATGGAAGAGAACCCATCGGTTGCGAAGAAGATTCTTGAAAAAGGGATTCAAGCGGCAAGAGCCAGGGAAACTGCGCGTAAAGCGAGAGAATTGACTCGCCGTAAAAGCGCATTGGAAGTAAGTGCTCTGCCAGGTAAACTAGCAGATTGCTCTTCCAAGGATGCTTCTATCAGTGAGATTTACATCGTAGAAGGTGACTCTGCAGGTGGATCCGCTAAGCAAGGGCGTGATCGTCACTTCCAAGCGATTCTTCCACTTCGCGGTAAAATTTTGAATGTAGAGAAAGCTAGATTGGATCGCATTCTGTCCAATACGGAAATTCGTGCGATGATTACAGCTTTTGGTACTGGGATCAGTGACGATTTCGATATCGCTAAGGCACGTTATCACAAAATTATTATTATGACTGATGCTGACGTTGACGGAGCACACATTCGTACGCTTCTGCTTACTTTCTTCTACAGGTACATGAAAAAATTAATTGAATCCGGTTATGTGTATATTGCACAACCTCCACTTTTCAAGCTCGAAAGAAATAAAACGGTTCGCTATGCGTATAACGAAAAGCAAAGAGAAGTCATCATGCAGGAGTTCGGTGAAGGCGCCAAAGTCAATGTACAGCGTTATAAAGGACTTGGCGAGATGAATCCAGAACAATTGTGGGAAACGACGATGGATCCGGAAAGCCGTACATTCCTGCAAGTGACGATCGAAGATGCGATTGAAGCAGATACGCTCTTTGATTCATTGATGGGAGATAACGTAGAACCTAGAAGAGATTTCATCGAGGAACATGCGAAGTACGTGAAAAATCTAGATATCTAACGTCCTAGACGTTGCTAACGATGTAAGCTTTCAGGAGGAACATTCATGAGCGAAGAATTACATTCGCAAGTCAAAGAAATTGACATTTCGACCGAAATGCGTACATCTTTCTTAGACTATGCGATGAGTATCATTGTCAGTCGTGCACTGCCAGATGTAAGAGACGGTCTGAAGCCTGTTCATCGTCGTATCTTGTTTGCGATGTCTGAACTAGGTATGT
Source organism: Paenibacillus sp. WG02 (assembly GCF_055396115.1). Taxonomy (NCBI): domain Bacteria; kingdom Bacillati; phylum Bacillota; class Bacilli; order Caryophanales; family Paenibacillaceae; genus Paenibacillus; species Paenibacillus sp. WG02. The sequence goes on from NZ_AP036016.1 coordinate 6,704, forward strand.
CTCCAGATAAACCACATAAGAAATCGGCGAGAATCGTTGGTGAAGTCATCGGTAAGTACCATCCTCATGGAGACACTGCGGTGTATGAGACGATGGTCCGAATGGCGCAAGATTTCTCACTTCGTTATATGCTGGTCGATGGTCATGGTAACTTTGGATCGATCGACGGTGACATGGCAGCAGCCATGCGTTATACCGAAGCTCGCTTGTCGAAGATCGCGATGGAGCTTCTTCGTGATATTAACAAAGAGACAATTGACTATAAGCCTAACTATGATGGCGAAGAAAATGAACCGGTAGTTCTCCCTTCTCGTTTTCCGAACTTACTTGTGAACGGAAGCTCCGGGATTGCGGTAGGGATGGCCACGAATATTCCTCCTCATAATCTTCGTGAGGTTATCGAAGGTATCCAGATGTTGATTGAAAATCCGGATATCACACCTCTTGAGTTGATGCAAGCTATCAAAGGACCGGATTTCCCTACAGCTGGCTTTATCCTAGGCCGTGAGGGGATTAGGCAAGCCTATCAAACAGGCAGAGGCTCTGTTACGATGCGCGCTAGAACGGTTATTGAAGAAAACAATAATAAAGCTAGAATCATTGTTAATGAGCTGCCTTATCAAGTAAATAAAGCTAGATTAGTTGAAAAAATTGCGGAACTTGTTCGTGAGAAAAAGATTGATGGTATCACGGATCTTAGAGATGAATCCGACCGCAACGGTATGCGAGTTGTCATCGAGCTTCGTCGCGACGTCAATCCGCATGTTGTTCTGAATAACTTGTTTAAACATACGGCGATGCAATCGAACTTCGGTATTATCATGCTTGCACTCGTCAACGGCGAACCAAGAGTTCTAAATCTTCGCGAGATGCTGCATTATTACCTCAAGCATCAGCAAGAAGTTATTCGCCGTAGAACTGAGTTTGATCTGCGCAAAGCCGAAGCGCGTGCTCACATTCTGGAAGGTTTACGCATCGCACTTGATCACTTGGATCAAGTGATTGCCTTGATTCGTGCTTCCCGTACGACGGAAGAAGCTAGAGAAGGGCTCATGACGACGTTTAATTTGAGCCTCGATCAAGCTCAAGCTATTCTCGATATGCGTCTACAGCGTTTAACGGGCTTAGAACGTGAGAAGATCGAAGCTGAGTATGCTGAACTTATGAAGAAAATCGCTGAGCTTAAAGCGATTCTTGCCGATGAGAAGCTAATTCTAGCGATCATTAGCGAAGAATTGAATGAAATTAAAGAGAAATTCGGCGATGAGCGACGTTCCGAAATTACGGTTGGTGAGGAAAGCATCGAAGATGAAGACCTCATCCCGCGTGAAGATGTCGTTATCACGATTACGCATACGGGTTACATTAAGCGTCTTCCGGTTACGACGTATCGGAACCAGAAGCGTGGAGGACGCGGCATTGTTGGTATGGATACCAAGGACAATGACTTCGTTGAACATTTATTCGTGACGAACACGCATCATTATTTGATGTTCTTTACGAATAAAGGTAAAGTGTACCGTCTGAAAGCTTATGAGATTCCGGATTTGAGCCGGACGGCTCGTGGAACACCAATCATTAACTTAATCCAAATCGAGCAAGGTGAGACGATTAACGCGGTGATTCCGGTAGAAAGCTTTGAAACAGAGCAATACTTATTCTTTGCAACGAAGCAAGGTGTTGTGAAGAAGACTCCAATCGACGATTATTCAAACATTCGTAAAGGCGGATTAATCGCTATTAATTTACGGGAAGATGATGATCTCATTGGTGTTAAGCTGACTGACGGTAACCAAGGCATTATTATGGGAACCAAGCTCGGCATGTCCATCCATTTCCCAGAACAAGATGTTCGTTCCATGGGTAGGTCTGCTACTGGAGTTAAAGGTATACACCTGGATCCAGAAGATACGGTTATTGATATGGACGTTGTCCATGAAGATAACAGTGTACTCATTGTAACGACCAAAGGTTTTGGTAAGCGAACGCCTGTTTCTGAATATCGGATCCAGACACGCGGTGGTAAAGGGATTAAGACCTTAAACGTCACAGATAAGAACGGCCCTATTGTCGGTCTTAAAGTGGTGCAAAATGATGAGGATCTTATGATTATTACAGCATCGGGTACTGTTATTCGTACTAGTATGGACGGGATTTCAATGATGGGCCGTAACACGCAGGGTGTGCGCTTAATCAATATTCGTGAAGACGATGAAGTTGGAACCTTAGCTCGCGTGCAGAAGAATGAAGAGCAAAGCGAGAATGAGGAAGACGGCGATTGGGAAGAAACAGAAGCAGCAGATACAGAAGAATAAAATGTCGGGATGGGGCTTACAAACCCATCCTTTTTACTTTACAATAAGAAGTATACGATAAGTTAAGGTGAGTGAATGATTGTGCCGACAGTAGCCGTTTCTCAATTAAAATATGGTGAAAGATTAGGCGATAACGTAATAACAAAATTAGGAAATGTGCTCTTCAACAAAGGAAAAGTCATTAATGAAAGAGACATTGAGATTCTAAAAGCATTTCTTATTTCATCTGTCTTTATTGAGTCTAAGAATGGTATAGAGCCCGAAGCCACGAGTGAAGAAACGAAATCGAATGAAGTTGCAGCCGTTCATCCTTTTTATTTGGAATATCAGAATATGTTGAAGCTGCTTAAACGTGTCTTTTATCTCGCTAATGGTGGACAACCGCTTCCTATCTTAGATCTTCGAAACGGTCTTGAAGCGCTCATTCAACATATTGATGCCTATAAAGTACTTACCTTCACACCCAAAAATCGCAGTTTGCAAGATTATATCTATCACAAATGTATTCAGGTCAGCTTAACCGCTTATTCATTAGCTAGATGGCATGGGCTTCCTCAGAAAGATTTGATGCAAATTGCTTTAGCTGGTCTCTTACATGACATCGGTATATCCAAAGTTGATCCTGCTATTCTTGAGAAGAAGAGAGCCTTGACTACATCCGAAATGGATGAGATTAGACAGCACACGCTAATCGGGTATCAGATTCTTAAAAATATTTCCGGTATTAACGAAGGTGTCAAATTAACAGCCATTCAGCATCATGAACGTGAGGATGGATCTGGTTATCCTTTAGGAGTTAAAGGCGATAAGATTCACATGTATGCCAAAATAGTAGCGATTGCTGACATTTATAACGCTATGACCAATGAACGTTACTATAAAACGGCGTTGTCACCGTATGTTGTACTTGAGCAGCTCTTCACTGAGTCATTCGGCAAAGTAGATCCAACCCTGGTTCAAGTATTTATGAACAAGTCCACACAAATCAGCAATGGAACGATTGTAAAATTAAGCGATAACCGTGTGGGTGAAATTATATTCTCCGATCGCTCTCATCCTACTAGACCTTGGATTAACGTAAATGGCACGATCGTTAATTTAACATTAGAAAGAAGCCTATTCATTCAAGATGTTATTGGTCATATTTAAAAGACATAGAGAATAATGTTAGCCCCCTGCTAAAGGGGGTTTTCTTTATGTGCGCCACGCATGGCGATTAACTAGGTGGTGAAAGTCCACTGTGGGGGTTTGTAGTTACCAACCACTAGCCAAGAGCAAGGGTGTCCATCGTAAGGTGGAATCTGAAGGAAGCTGGAGGCAAAATTCCGACCCAAGGAACACGAACATTATCAGGCATAAGGTATGGGATGAGTTTGCATAACAAAACGAAGTCCAATAACTACACGGACATACCAATGTAAATGATGTGGGTACATGGAAGGAAAGTGAATCGTCTTACCGTGGGAGATCTCATGGACGTGAGAAGATCATTTCGAATCACGGTTGAAATAAAATTTATCATGAGAAGTCAGCAGAGGCCATAGTACCTGATGTAGTCGACGACATGAGGGAAGGGCTGAACCTTAGGAGGTGTTAGTCAATGAAAGTTACCAATACAGGAATAAAGGGCAGCCAACTTCGAGGAGAAGGCTCCAAGCAGAAAGATAATGCGGAACATGAAGGATATGCGGGAGTGCACAATCCTGAGAGGATAACTGAAACAGGCAACACCAACGCAACTGAGCCGAAGAAGGGACTACTTGAGGAAATCGTGAGCAGAGACAACATGAACCAAGCGTTCAAAAAGGTCAAAGCGAATAAAGGCTCTCATGGTATCGGCGGGATGAAAGTAGATGAACTTCTGCAATATCTCAAAGAGAACGGAGAGAACATCAGGCAGTCCATTCTGGACGGAAACTATCGTCCGAATGCCGTTCGAAGGGTAGAAATACCGAAAGAGAACGGAAAGAAAAGAAATCTAGGAATCCCGACCGTCGTGGACCGAGTTATCCAGCAGGCAATTGCCCAAATACTTACACCCATCTACGAGAAGCAGTTCTCAGAGAACAGTTTCGGATTCCGCCCCAAGCGGAGCGCACACGATGCCATCAGGAGAAGCCAAAATAACATAGAGGAAGGATACAAATATGTAGTCGACATGGACCTAGAGAAATACTTTGACACGGTTAACCCAAATAAGCTCATCGAAGTGCTATCGAGAACCATCAAAGACGGGCGAGTCATTTCGCTCATACATAAGTATCTGAGAGCTGGCGTCATCGTGAAACATCGCTTTGAGGAATCCGAAGTTGGCGTGCCGCAGGGCGGAAACTTAAGTCCAATACTGAGCAACATCATGCTAAACGAGCTGGATAAGGAGTTGGAAAGCCGCGATCATAAGTTTGTGCGATACGCGGACGACCTTCTCATCTTTTGCAAAAGTAGAAGGAGCGCCGAGCGGACACTAGAGAACATTCTTCCTTTCATCGAGAAGAAGTTATTTCTCAAAGTGAATCGGGAGAAAACGGTAGTGGACGAGGCGACGAGAGTCAAATTTCTTGGATTCTCATTCTATCCGCGAAATGGAGAAACAAGGGTCAGAATTCACACGAAATCCATTGCAAAGATGAAAGCTAAAATAAAGGAGCTTACATCCAGAAGTAATGGAGTAGGAAATGAAGATCGTGTGGAGAAACTTAGACGCTACATAATGGGATGGGTCAACTATTTCAAAATAGCCGACATGAAGAAACTGCTCCAAACTACGGACGAATGGATGAGAAGGCGAATCCGCATGATCTACTGGAAACAATGGAAACGAGTGCAGACAAAGTTCGCAATGTTGCAATTACTCGGAATCCAGAAACAGAAAGCATGGGAGTACGCCAACACAAGAAAGAGCTATTGGAGAACCTCCAATAGCCCAATCCTCAACAAATCCCTCGGAAATAACACGATCAAAGGACTCGGATTCTTATTCTTTTCAGATTATTATCGACAAGTCACTGCGTAAACTTAGGAACCGCCGTATACCGAACGGTACGTACGGTGGTGTGGGAGGTCGGCTATTCAATTAATGGGTAGCCTCCTACCCGATTATTAAGAAATGAAAAGAAAAGCTTGCATTCCGCTAATAGATTTGTTATATTACTCCTTGTCGCTTCGGCGGTCGAACGAAAGAACGAAAGAAATTAAAAAAAGTTCTTGCAATCGAATAGGCTGATGTGGTATATTAATCAAGTCGCCTTTGAGGGGCGAAGGATTAAAACGAAAGAAATTGATCTTTGAAAACTGAACAACGAGTGAGTAAGCACGAACGAGAAATCGTTCAAAAAGAGATTGCAAAATCTCGCTAGCAACGCAAATGAGCAATTAAGCTTTCAAATAGTTTTACTATTATGGAGAGTTTGATCCTGGCTCAGGACGAACGCTGGCGGCGTGCCTAATACATGCAAGTCGAGCGGGTTTATCCTTCGGGATAAGCTAGCGGCGGACGGGTGAGTAACACGTAGGTAACCTGCCTATAAGATCGGGATAACTATCGGAAACGATAGCTAAGACCGGATAACTGGTTTTCTCGCATGAGAGAATTATGAAACACGGAGCAATCTGTGGCTTATAGATGGGCCTGCGGCGCATTAGCTAGTTGGTAGGGTAACGGCCTACCAAGGCGACGATGCGTAGCCGACCTGAGAGGGTGAACGGCCACACTGGGACTGAGACACGGCCCAGACTCCTACGGGAGGCAGCAGTAGGGAATCTTCCGCAATGGACGCAAGTCTGACGGAGCAACGCCGCGTGAGTGATGAAGGTTTTCGGATCGTAAAGCTCTGTTGCCCTAGACGAACAGCAAGGAGAGTAACTGCTCTTTGTGTGACGGTATAGGAGAAGAAAGCCCCGGCTAACTACGTGCCAGCAGCCGCGGTAATACGTAGGGGGCAAGCGTTGTCCGGAATTATTGGGCGTAAAGCGCGCGCAGGCGGTCAATTAAGTTGGGTGTTTAAGCCCGGGGCTCAACCCCGGTTCGCATCCAAAACTGGTTGACTTGAGTGTAGGAGAGGAAAGTGGAATTCCACGTGTAGCGGTGAAATGCGTAGAGATGTGGAGGAACACCAGTGGCGAAGGCGACTTTCTGGCCTATAACTGACGCTGAGGCGCGAAAGCGTGGGGAGCAAACAGGATTAGATACCCTGGTAGTCCACGCCGTAAACGATGCATACTAGGTGTTGGGGATTCGATTCCTCGGTGCCGAAGTTAACACAGTAAGTATGCCGCCTGGGGAGTACGCTCGCAAGAGTGAAACTCAAAGGAATTGACGGGGACCCGCACAAGCAGTGGAGTATGTGGTTTAATTCGAAGCAACGCGAAGAACCTTACCAGGTCTTGACATCCCGGTGTAACGCCTAGAGATAGGCGCCCTCTTCGGAGCACTGGAGACAGGTGGTGCATGGTTGTCGTCAGCTCGTGTCGTGAGATGTTGGGTTAAGTCCCGCAACGAGCGCAACCCTTGATCTTAGTTGCCAGCACTTTGGGTGGGCACTCTAAGATGACTGCCGGTGACAAACCGGAGGAAGGTGGGGATGACGTCAAATCATCATGCCCCTTATGACCTGGGCTACACACGTACTACAATGGTCGGTACAACGGGAAGCGAAGCCGCGAGGTGGAGCCAATCCTTAAAAGCCGATCTCAGTTCGGATTGCAGGCTGCAACTCGCCTGCATGAAGTCGGAATTGCTAGTAATCGCGGATCAGCATGCCGCGGTGAATACGTTCCCGGGTCTTGTACACACCGCCCGTCACACCACGAGAGTTTACAACACCCGAAGTCGGTGGGGTAACCCGCAAGGGAGCCAGCCGCCGAAGGTGGGGTAGATGATTGGGGTGAAGTCGTAACAAGGTAGCCGTATCGGAAGGTGCGGCTGGATCACCTCCTTTCTATGGAGACTCGGTCTTGATAAGACCAGTCAAGTGCGAAAGCACAAAACAGCTTACTCACTCGTGTTCAGTTTTGAAGGATGAATTTACCTTCAATCTTGTTCCTTGAAAACTAGATAACGAAACAAAACGTAAAGTAAGAACTTAGGTTGTGTAGTCTTCGGACTATGCATGAATCAATAACTTTTTTTAGTGGTTAAGCTAGAAAGAGCACACGGAGGATGCCTAGGCACTAGGAGCCGAAGAAGGACGTGGCGAACGACGAAATGCCTCGGGGAGCCGTAAGCAGGCTTTGATCCGGGGATGTCCGAATGGGGGAACCCAGCTGTGGTAATGCGCAGTTACTCTATTGTGAATACATAGCAATAGTAGAGGCATACCCAGGGAACTGAAACATCTAAGTACCTGGAGGAAAAGAAAACAAAAGTGATTCCGTCAGTAGCGGCGAGCGAAAGCGGAATAGCCCAAACCAAGGAGCTTGCTCCTTGGGGTTGTAGGACCTCGTTATGGGGTTAGTTCGGTAGGCGAAGTGATCTGGAAAGGTTCGGCATAGAAGGTAAAAGCCCTGTAGCTTAAATCGAACGAAACCCCTAGAGGTATCCTGAGTACGGCGGGTCACGTGAAACCCCGTCGGAATCCGGCAGGACCATCTGCCAAGGCTAAATACTCCCTAGTGACCGATAGTGAAGCAGTACCGTGAGGGAAAGGTGAAAAGCACCGCGGAAGCGGAGTGAAAAAGAACCTGAAACCGTGTGCTTACAAAAAGTCAGAGCACTCTTTATGTGTGATGGCGTGCCTTTTGTAGAATGAACCGGCGAGTTACGTTCCCGTGCGAGGTTAAGCTGAAAAGGCGGAGCCGCAGCGAAAGCGAGTCTGAATAGGGCGCTTTAGTACGTGGACGTAGACCCGAAACCGTGTGATCTACCCCTGTCCAGGGTGAAGGTGAGGTAACACTCACTGGAGGCCCGAACCCACGCATGTTGAAAAATGCGGGGATGAGGTGGGGGTAGCGGAGAAATTCCAATCGAACTCGGAGATAGCTGGTTCTCCCCGAAATAGCTTTAGGGCTAGCCTCGGATGTTGAGTTGTGGAGGTAAAGCACTGATTGGGTGCGGGGCCCGCCAAGGGTTACCAAGTCCAGTCAAACTCTGAATGCCACAAACTTAAATCCGGGAGTCAGACAGTGAGTGCTAAGATCCATTGTCAAAAGGGAAACAGCCCAGACCATCAGCTAAGGTCCCCAAGTGTGTGTTAAGTGGGAAAGGATGTGGAGTTGCACAGACAACCAGGATGTTGGCTTAGAAGCAGCCACCATTGAAAGAGTGCGTAATAGCTCACTGGTCGAGTGACTCTGCGCCGAAAATGTAACGGGGCTAAACACGCCACCGAAGCTATGGCTTGCACGTATGTGCATGGGTAGGGGAGCGTTGTATGTACGTTGAATTCTGACCGTAAGGACAGGTGGAGCGCATACAAGTGAGAATGCCGGTATAAGTAACGAAAAGATCAGTGAGAATCTGATCCGCCGAAAACCTAAGGGTTCCTGAGGAAGGCTCGTCCGCTCAGGGTAAGTCGGGACCTAAGGCGAGGCCGAAAGGCGTAGTCGATGGACAACAGGTGGAAATTCCTGTACCACCGTAGCCGTTATGAGCGATGGAGTGACGCAGAAGGATAGTGACGCGAGCTGATGGATGCTCGTCCAAGCAGTGAGGCTGATGTGTAGGCAAATCCGCACATCGTAAGGCTGGGCTGTGATGGGGAGGGAAACTTTAAGTACCGAAGGTCATGAGTTCACACTGCCAAGAAAAGCTTCTAGCCAGGCGAAGGTGCCCGTACCGCAAACCGACACAGGTGGGTGAGAAGAGAATTCTAAGGCGCGCGGAAGAACTCTCGTTAAGGAACTCGGCAAAATGACCCCGTAACTTCGGGAGAAGGGGTGCCTCGGTAGGGTGAATAGCCCGAGGGGGCCGCAGTGAAAAGGCCCAAGCGACTGTTTAGCAAAAACACAGGTCTGTGCGAAGCCGCAAGGCGAAGTATACGGGCTGACGCCTGCCCGGTGCTGGAAGGTTAAGAGGAGTGGTTAGGGGCAACCCGAAGCTATGAATTGAAGCCCCAGTAAACGGCGGCCGTAACTATAACGGTCCTAAGGTAGCGAAATTCCTTGTCAGGTAAATTCTGACCCGCACGAATGGCGTAACGACTTGGGCGCTGTCTCAACGAGAGATCCGGTGAAATTTTAATACCTGTGAAGATGCAGGTTACCCGCGACAAGACGGAAAGACCCCATGGAGCTTTACTGCAGCTTGATATTGGACTTTGGTACGATCTGTACAGGATAGGTGGGAGCCTTTGAAGCCTGAGCGCCAGCTTGGGTGGAGGCGCCGTTGGGATACCACCCTGATCGTATCGGAGTTCTAACCTGGTACCGTGAACCGGTATGGGGACAGTGTCAGGTGGGCAGTTTGACTGGGGCGGTCGCCTCCTAAAATGTAACGGAGGCGTTTAAAGGTTCCCTCAGAATGGTTGGAAATCATTCGCAGAGTGCAAAGGCATAAGGGAGCTTGACTGCGAGACCTACAAGTCGAGCAGGGACGAAAGTCGGACTTAGTGATCCGGTGGTACCGAATGGAAGGGCCATCGCTCAACGGATAAAAGCTACCCTGGGGATAACAGGCTTATCTCCCCCAAGAGTCCACATCGACGGGGAGGTTTGGCACCTCGATGTCGGCTCATCGCATCCTGGGGCTGAAGTAGGTCCCAAGGGTTGGGCTGTTCGCCCATTAAAGCGGTACGCGAGCTGGGTTCAGAACGTCGTGAGACAGTTCGGTCCCTATCTGTCGCGGGCGTAGGAAATTTGAGAGGAGCTGTCCTTAGTACGAGAGGACCGGGATGGACGTACCGCTGGTGTACCAGTTGTCTCGCCAGAGGCATCGCTGGGTAGCTATGTACGGAGGGGATAAGCGCTGAAAGCATCTAAGCGCGAAGCCCCCCTCAAGATGAGATTTCCCAGTATGTAAGACCCCTTGTAGACGACGAGGTTGATAGGTTCGAGGTGGAAGTGCAGCAATGCATGCAGCTGACGAATACTAATCGGTCGAGGGCTTAACCAATTCCCAACCAAGTGAAGATAAGCTTTGTAGCGAATTCCGAATACTTGATTGGGGCCCAGAAAACCTAAGCAATTCAAACCTTTACGTAAGTTTCGTATCTAGTTTTCAAGGCGCAAACCACGCTTTGACTGTTTGGTGATGATGGCGGAGGGGACCCACGCGTTCCCATCTCGAACACGACCGTTAAGCCCTCCAGCGTCGATGGTACTTGAACCGCAGGGTTCTGGGAGAGTAGAACGTTGCCAAGCACTTATAAAAGAGTCTTTTTGGAAGAAATTCCAGAAAGACTCTTTTTTTACATCAGTACAATGCGACATATTAAACCATACTAGCCCTATGAGGAGGGATTAGTATGGATGTATCGATCTACAGGAGAGGTTTGCGTGGTTGGTTTCTTGGTTTCTTAGTGATACAGATAGCAAGTGGCTGCTCGGCAAAGATGGACTCCATCAAGGATGCTACAGATCCGCTAGGCGCTTTGAACAATTTAGGGAAAACAATGCCCATCTCAATCAAAGAAGCGAAGCAACTGTCTTCTGTTGAGGTCAAGAATACGCCTCATAAACCTGAGAAGCAGATTGTCAAAGGGATTTACGTATCTGCCTGGTCAGCGGTAGGCAATAAATTTGAGCAACTGATTGACCTAGTAGATCAAACCGATTTGAATGCGATGGTTATCGATGTAAAGAATGATTCGGGACAAGTTACATATCCGTCAACGGTTCCTTTGGTAAATGAGATAGGGGCGAATAGCCACGTTATTATTCGTGATCTGAAAGCCACACTTCTAAGGTTAAAGGAGAAACACATATATACGATTGCACGTGTCGTTGTTTTTAAAGATCCCTATTTAAGCATGAAAAAAAGTAGTTATGCCATGATGACTCAAGAGGGGAACGTGTGGAAGGATAGTAAGGGAACAGCTTGGGTGGATCCCTATAAGGAAAAGGTGTGGGAGTATAACATTCAAGTTGCTAAGGAAGCCGCTTTATTAGGTTTCGATGAAATTCAGTTTGATTATGTGAGATTTCCTGAGAACGGCAAGAAAGTAGATCAGGAGGTTAAATTCGATAACCCTAATCATTGGACGAAAGCGCAGGTAATTGAGAATTTCCTCAAGAAAGCTAAAGAACAAATTGGTGGACAAGCTTATTTATCTGCTGATGTCTTTGGATTAACCACTTCATCTGATAATGATATGGGCATTGGACAAGATTGGTCGATGATCAGTAAGCAAATTGATTATATCTCACCTATGTTGTATCCATCTCATTATACAAGTGGGGTATATGGGATTAAGAATCCCGATTTACAGCCCTATGCGGTTATTCGTAAAGCGATCAGCGATGCAAATGGGAAGAACCAGATCTTAAAGCAGACGGATAGCCAAATTGCGGAAATAAGACCGTGGTATCAAGATTTTACAGCTACTTGGGTAAAACCGCATAAGAAATATGGAACGATTGATGTTAAAGAGCAAATTAAAGCGGCTAAGGAGCAGGGTGTGGAACAATTTTTGTTATGGAACTCGAGCAGCACGTATTCGTATCGTTAACGGAATTGACTTATTCAGGCCGAAGGTTAGCCGGTAGACTTGTCCTTTTCCTTGACACGAAAAATAGGCTTTTGTTAAGATTGCAATCATATAACAAAACGAATGAGAAGATTCATTCGAACAAAGCTTTCTTTCATAGAGAGCTCTAAGGAGGAATAAGTGTTGTGAGGGAAGACAAGTTTGGTAAGGAAGGTTTAACGTTTGATGATGTATTGTTGGTGCCGAGAAAGTCTGAAGTGTTCGGTAAGGAGATCGATGTTTCAACCGTGCTCGCGCCTCATGTGAAATTAAATATCCCATTTATTAGCTCTGCTATGGATACTGTTACGGAGTCAGCGCTTGCGATTGCGATGGCACGAGAGGGCGGTATCGGGATTATCCATAAGAATATGACCATTGAGCTTCAAGCTGAGCATGTTGACCGTGTTAAGAGATCAGAGAGTGGCGTTATCACGAATCCTTTCTCACTTACACCGGAGCATCATGTTTATGACGCAGAAGAACTCATGGCGAAATACCGCATTTCTGGTGTACCGATTGTGAATGAAGCGAACAAGCTGGTGGGGATTTTAACGAACCGTGACTTGCGTTTTGTACATGATTATTCCATTAAAATTAAAGAAGTAATGACTCAAGAAGATCTGGTTACGGCTCCTGTAGGGACTACGCTTCAACAAGCGGAAGGCATTCTTCAAAAGCATAAAATTGAGAAACTGCCTTTGGTCGATGAGAATTTTGAGCTTAAGGGTTTAATCACCATTAAAGATATTGAGAAGGCCATTCAGTTCCCTAACTCCGCTAAGGATGCACAGGGTCGTTTAGTCGTAGGCGCAGCTGTAGGTGTTGCTAAGGACGTTATGGAGAGAAGCTGCAGCTCTTGTAAAAGCCGGCATCGACGTGATTGTCGTAGATTCTGCGCATGGTCATCACATTAATATTGCAGAAACTGTGAAAAAGCTTAGAGCACAATACCCGGAGCTGCCTATCATCGCAGGAAATGTAGCCACAGGTGACGGTACACGTGACCTCATTAAAGCTGGAGCATCCATGGTGAAGGTTGGTATTGGGCCTGGATCCATTTGTACAACAAGGGTAATTGCGGGAATTGGTGTTCCTCAAATTACAGCTATTTATGATTGTGCGCAAGCTGCTGCAGAGTTTGGAGTCCCTATTATCGCAGATGGCGGTATCAAGTACTCCGGGGATGTTGTCAAAGCGATCGCGGCCGGAGCCAGTGCGGTTATGATCGGTAGTCTTTTTGCTGGAACGGATGAGAGTCCAGGTGAATCGGAGATTTTCCAAGGGCGTAAATTCAAAGTGTATCGGGGTATGGGCTCCTTAGGGGCGATGAAGGAAGGCAGCAAGGACCGTTATTTCCAAGAGAACGAGAGCAAGCTTGTTCCTGAGGGTATCGAGGGTCGTGTAGCGTATAAAGGGCCTATGGCAGATACGGTGTATCAACTCGTGGGCGGTCTTCGCTCAGGTATGGGGTACTGTGGGGCCCGCAATATTCAAGAACTTATTCATGATACGCAGTTTATTCGAATTACCGGTGCAGGCTTAAAAGAAAGCCATCCGCATGATATTCAAATTACCAAAGAAGCACCTAATTACTCGTTGTAATTTGTCACAATATGGATGAAATTGGAGGCGTGGGAATTGAACCTACGTCTTCTTTTTTTTGTCTAATGGGGTGTGGTACAATATAACGTGTTATTACATCACTAGGGAGAGTGAAATTGTGAGATTTTTAAGTTTTACAAAGAAAAAGGTTGCTTTGGTGTTAGGTGTTAGTTTAATTGCTCAATCCTTACTTTTACATATACAACCAACATATGCCGCGGATACCAAAGCACCTGCAGCCACGACTGCACCAGCAGCTCCAGCGGCCTCAACGACACCAACGCCAGCTAACAATGAACCTAAAGTAGCAGCTAAATCTGCCATTATTATGGAAGCAAGCACAGGAGCTGTGCTCTATGAATTTAATGCGGATGAAGCTTTCCCTCCGGCGAGTATGGCTAAAATGATGACAGAATATCTTGCGATGGAGAGTATTAAAGAAGGTAAATATAAATGGGATTCTCCCGTCACAGCAAGTAAAAATGCTGCGGATGTCATAGGTTCAGGTCAATTGATTGCCGCTAATGAAACCCTGACCTTTAAAGATATGTTTAATGCAATGTCCATCTACTCCGCGAATGATGCTTCCGTGGCTTTTGCAGAATTACTCGGAGGTACGGAAGAGAATTTTGCGAAAATGATGAACGAGAAAGCCAAACAACTCGGTATGTCGGACAAAGCTCATTTCATTAGCGCTACTGGACTTTCACGTGCTGATCTCAAAAATCCGCCGGCATCTATTGAAGGCGAGACCAAAATGACTGCGCGAGATGCCGGCATTCTGGCCTATAATATCCTTAAAGATCATAAAGAAATTCTTGAATTCACGAAAATCCCATCTTTAAAATTAAGAGCTACGGATAAAACGCCAATGATCAATTGGAACTGGATGCTAGAAGGAAATCAGAGCAACACGAATTTTAAAAAGTATGCTTATCAAGGTCTAGACGGTTTGAAAACTGGTTCTACCGATGATGCAGGGTACTGTTTTACAGGGACTGCTGAACGAAACGGAATGCGTCTTATCTCTGTTGTCATGGGTACCAAAACAGAACCGGAGCGTTTCAACGAAACGAGAAAGCTGCTCGATTATGGATTTAATAATTTTGAAATTAAACCTTTCCTAAATGCTAAGCAAGAAATAGATTCATTGAAATTCGTAAACATTAAGAAAGGCGTTCAAACACAAGTGCCTCTCGTGACAAAAACAGGTCTGACATTCGTCACTCGAAAAGGTGCGAAAGATACAGACTTTAAAATTACGGCAGAGCCACTGGAAGAGAGTAAGCTCGTAGCTCCAATTACGAAGGGCGATACGCTCGGTAAAGTGAAGGTAAGCTACAATGGACAAGATAAAACAGTTGATCTAATCGCCAATGATGATGTACAAAAAGGCAGCTGGATTCGTCTCTTGTTCCGCTCGTTCACGAACTTCTTCAGCGATTTGTTTAAAGGGATTAAAGGCGGTTCCTAGACCAGAAAATGGGTTGTATATTAACCATCCTTCATGTAAAATAATTGTTTAGAAGATTTACTATCGAATCGTGTAGGTAACTACATGAAATTGGCATAGAAGCTATAGGAGGAAATAAAGAATGGAAACAGGAACTTCCCGCGTTAAAACTGGTATGGCCGAAATGCAAAAAGGCGGCGTCATCATGGACGTAATGAATGCCGAGCAAGCTAAAATCGCAGAAGCAGCTGGCGCGTCTGCAATTATGGCGCTAGAGCGCGTACCCGCTGACATTCGTGCAGCTGGTGGCGTTTCCCGTATGGCTGATCCTTCAATTGTTGAAGATGTGATGAGAGTAGTATCCATTCCAGTCATGGCGAAAGCAAGAATTGGACACTTCGTTGAAGCGAAAATTCTTGAATCCCTAGGCGTTGACTATATCGATGAGAGTGAAGTACTTACACCTGCGGATGAAGTATTCCACATCAACAAACGTGATTTCACGGTTCCCTTCGTATGTGGTTGCCGCGATCTTGGTGAAGCTTTGCGTCGTATCGGTGAAGGTGCTTCCATGCTTCGTACCAAAGGTGAGCCAGGAACGGGCAATATCGTAGAAGCTGTTCGTCATATGCGTACAATTCAAGGTCAAATTCGCAAAATCCAAGGGATGTCCAAGGATGAATTGATGTTTGAAGCGAAAACACTTGGCGCTCCTTATGAGTTGCTTCTACAAGTTCACGAAACAGGTAAATTGCCTGTTGTTAACTTCGCAGCTGGCGGTGTTTCCACACCTGCAGACGCAGCGCTTATGATGCACCTTGGATCTGACGGTGTATTTGTTGGATCTGGTATTTTCAAATCCGATAACCCTGAGAAATTCGCGAAAGCGATTGTTGAAGCCGTAACTCACTACACAGACTATAAATTGATTGCAGAAATCTCCAAAAACCTGGGTGCCCCTATGAAGGGAATCGAAATTTCCAAGCTGCAAGCTTCCGAGCGTATGCAGGAGCGCGGCTGGTAATGACGAAGATCGGAGTTCTCGCGCTGCAAGGCGCGGTAGCAGAACATATTCGTGGGATCGAGAAGGCTGGCGCCGAAGGCGTCGTTGTCAAACGAACTGAGCAGCTAGCTGATCTTGACGGTATTATTTTACCTGGTGGAGAGAGTACGACAATCGGCAAGTTAATGCGCACCTATGGTTTCATTGATGCGCTGAAGGAATTTTCCGCCGCGGGCAAGCCGATTTTCGGCACCTGCGCGGGGTTGATTGTCATCGCGAAAGAGATCACCGGACAGCCGGAAGCTCACCTTGAGCTGATGGATATCACGGTGGCTCGCAACGCGTTCGGTCGTCAGCGCGAAAGCTTTGAGACGGATTTGCCGATCAAAGGCATCGACGAGAACGTTCGCGCTGTCTTTATTCGGGCCCCACTCATCGAGAAGGTGGGACCGGGAGTAGATGTACTGGCTACGTATGACGGCCAGATCGTCGCAGCGCAGCAAGGGCATCTCCTTGCGGCGTCGTTCCACCCAGAGCTGACAGACGACTTCCGTCTGCACAGCTATTTCTTAGACATGGTAAAGCAAAGACAAGCATAATTGATGGTACAAGCACCTTGATCTCACCGGATTATAGCCGGTAAAGGTGCTTGCTTCCATATTCTAACCATTTTGCGCTAACGGAGGAATCTCCTTGTTTGATGTAAAGTTACTTCGAAGTGATCTGGCAGCTGTGCAAGCTGCAATGCAAAACCGCGGTAAACAAATTGAAGAGTTGAACGGCTTCACGGAATTAGATTTGAAGCGTAGAGAGCTCTTACAAGAAACGGAGCAGCTCAAAAACCGCCGAAATACGGTATCTCAAGAGGTAGCCGGGCGCAAAAGATCCGGCGAGAATGCGGATGAGCTGATCCAAGAAATGAAAGTCGTCGGAGACCGCATCAAAGAGCTCGATGACGAGATCCGCTTACTGGACGAGTCCTTACAGCAGATTTTGCTTTCCATCCCGAATATGCCCCATGCAAGCGTTCCTGTCGGCCGCACAGAAGAAGAGAATGTGGAACTGCGCCGAGTAGGCGAGATTCCACAATTCGATTATGACGTGAAACCGCACTGGGAAGTAGCGCAAGAGCTGGGCATACTGGATTTCGAAGCTGCGGCGAAGGTGACGGGTTCGCGTTTCGTTTTCTATAAAGGGCTAGGTGCAAGGCTGGAGCGTGCATTGATTAACTTCATGATGGACCTGCACAGCGATGAGCATGGTTATGAAGAGATGCTGCCTCCCTATATCGTTAACCGTGAGAGTTTGACGGGAACAGGACAGCTTCCTAAGTTTGAGGAAGATGTGTTTAAAATTGAGAATTCGGATTATTTCCTTATTCCAACAGCGGAAGTACCGGTTACGAATTATCATCGGGAAGATATTCTTACGAACGAGCAGCTTCCTGTTAATTTCGTTGCATTCAGTGCCTGTTTCCGTTCAGAAGCTGGATCTGCAGGTAGAGATACACGCGGCTTAATCAGACAGCACCAATTCAACAAAATTGAGCTTGTTAAGCTAGTTAAGCCCGAAGACTCCTACGATGAGCTGGAGAAGCTTACAGGGCATGCTGAGCGCGTTCTACAGCTGCTTAAGCTGCCTTACCGTGTGCTGTCACTCTGCACAGGGGATATCGGCTTTACGTCGGCTAAGACGTACGATCTGGAAGTATGGCTACCTAACAGCGGCGCGTACCGTGAGATTTCCAGCTGCAGTAACTTCGAAGACTTCCAAGCTCGCAGAGCGAATATTCGCTTCCGCAGAGATGCGAAGGCGAAGCCGGAATTTGTACATACGCTGAATGGATCAGGCCTTGCGCTTGGTCGTACAGTGGCTGCAATTCTCGAAAATTATCAGCAAGCTGACGGTTCAATATTGGTTCCTGAGGTTCTCATCCCTTACATGAACAACGTCAAAGTGATTACAAAAAAATAGCACTTGATTCTCCTATAAGATCTGTGCTACAATGCTTTTTGTCACTGCACAAGGTTGTCTCCCCACCAGGAGACACCTATCGTGGAGAGGTGGTCGAGTGGTTTAAGGCAGCGGTCTTGAAAACCGCCGAGGTGCAAGCCTCCGTGGGTTCGAATCCCACCCTCTCCGTAACCATGGTAATACCCTAACCAAGAAGTCATGCGATTCTTCAAGAATCGTGTGGCTTTTTTTGTTGTTTTTTTACATGGATAAAAGACAGGTAGCCTCCGCATTTTATACATGTGGAGGTGTTACCTATGAGCAAAGCTGACAAGCTAACGATTAATCAAGCTGAATTGGTAAATGAGTGGATGACGGTACTCCCGACAACGCTGCAGCCAACCGATCAGGCGCGTGTATGGGCCGATGAGGCCGATCCTCAGGCATTGAGGGTTCATATAATGGCGGCGGGGCATACGGGCTATACAATCGATTTTAAAGTCACCTACGTGGACGACAGAGAAGTAATGGTCGAACTGACTGATGTGCAGCAGGGCACTACACACATTGATGAGACCAGCGAAATTGTGCAGAATCTGGTGGATGATTACGTTCGCCATATCCATGAATGCGCACAAGCCTTGCAGAGAGTAACACACGCCTAAAGGGCAAAGGAGGAGTTCACAGTGACAAGACAAAGAGCGGTTGATAAAAATTTGCAGAATGTAGCCAAAGATTTTGAAGCTAGCCCTGTTAACAGCCATCAGGCTCAGCAAGTGCAGCAGCAAGTCAATGATAATAGACATCAAGATGCATTAAACCATGACAAGAATAGGGGGAATCACTAAATGGCTAAACAGAAATCTTATTCCGCAGGGGATAGTCTGGTAGAAAACGGTTCAGTAAAGAATAGTGATCGTAATAATAGTCCAAATCCACTATCAGGATCTAAGAAAGTAAAGAATCAGAATCACTCTAGGGGTACTCATGGGGAAGGCCAGGGACACGGGCATTAAATAAGAATTTAGAAAAAAATCTTTACAAAATGTTTAAAAACCGAAGACCCGGACATACTATATTTTGTCGGTGAGCAGAGAGGTGTGGTTCCGTTGGAGCGTTTAGCGAAAGGGAAACAACCATTGCATAGAGGACTTTTCTACCTGTTATAATCAGGCTGGAGGGGATGTGCCAAAGACACTTACCGTGTTTTATAAGCAGATTTTCCTAAGGTTTACGTGTAACACGTTTTAAAGAAACCATCAACACCGACAAAAAAGAACCCTTAGGGGTTCTTTTTTTCGTCGATTTCTAAAAATTGTTGAGGCATTGGATTAGATCGGTGAGATGACGAATGAACATCATCCGTAAAAGTCGAAAACGTTGAAACGTGCTGTTTACGGTTCAATAATAAACGTACGCCTCCACCGATCAGCAACAGGGCAACTATGAAGGTTTGGCTGAAATTTGTAATTAAATACATGTAATTCCTAGCGTTAGGTAGAATTTGATACAAAAATTGAACAACAACATCTTTTAAGACATAGTAGCTGCCAAGCAAGATCAGAACCATGCCAATGGGTCGTGAATAAGCTGTCCAATTCTCGATAATTGGTTTATCAATTATGGTACCATTTTCGTACTTCGTAATGCTCTGCAAAGCATCAAAAAAGCTAAAAAACCAGAGGATCGGGATCAAAAACAAAAACAGAGACAAGCGGAGTACATCCAATATATAAATGGAGAAAAGGAAGATCGCCATCAGCTGGACGCCGCGTTTCGTCATTGAGAGATACAAGTGAGCTGCACCTGGAAAAATGGCGATAATTGTTGCCAATGTCCGGTTTTTGCGTCCGTAGTCATCCCCAAAGTGGAAGTCTTCGAAAATACTGCGATCTACGAGTTCTAACCCCGCTTGTTTATTTCCCTGTTGCTTCAGAGCATCAAACATCGTGTAAAACCACAGTACTGGCAAGGCCAAGAGAAAGGCAGCAAAGCCTTCGTTATGCGTCATGATGGTGACGAAGAATACTAATATCGCAACCCCAAAGAAGGAGACCATCGCCGTAAGACCTCTATGCATCAATCCAAGCTGATAATGTCCGAGTCCAGGAATGAAAGAGAGCAGCATAACTTTTGTTTTTTCTTGTTGCCCAGCAATGTGATTGGAATAAGGATTGGCGTCCCAGGAAGCATGCTCTTGTTGTTCAGAGCCATAAGAACCAGGCAAGCGATAGGGCTGCGAGCGCAGTAGAAAAATAACCATATCAATCATATTCACAAACCATATCAAGGCGGCCAGCAAGGCAAGAAGAATCAGGAAATCTTTCGGGGCGTGAAAAATAGCTACTCCCATGAAAAAAAGAAATAACGATCCAAAGACCCCACCACCGTATAGGACCCCGCGGAATAGGCGGTTCATATATAGATGGCCTGCTCCAGGCAGGAAGGACAGCAGGAAAGCAACTAGGCTGCTTTTGTTTGGCATTTATGGTGTAACCTCCTTGTGTTTATTTATTTTGCAACGTGTCTAGCCACGTCAGAGTTTTATTTAATAATTGGTCGGATATCGGTTTATTTGTTTGTAGGGAGGAAGAGGTGTTTAAAGAGTTAATGGCTTTGAACGAACCAGCAGAGTCCAATTCCTGCGAAATTCCGTGAAAGAAGCCGGTAGCTACCAGAATGAGCGTAGCTGCTGCTGCAATACCATAATGCAGCATAGTTGAGTGGTACCAAGAACGCTTAGTTCCTGTCGTACGGGCAATGATGGCATCCACATACCCTTGCGCATCCCTTTCCATGACCGGAAGTATAGTTTCCATTTGTTCCAAACATGTCATATATATCGTCAAGCATTCATCACACTGATACAGATGAAGCTCCATTTCACTTAAAAGATCGGGTGACAGACGCTCTTCCACATATTGCTTCCACGCTTGTTCCTTATAATGGTTCACAAGAATTCCTCCTCCTTCCAATTGTTGCGGAGCCACTGCTTGGCTCTATATAGCTTGGATTCGACCGTTTTGACCGTTACACCTTGGGCATTGGCAATATCTTGATACGACTGATGATGAATATAGTAGGCCGTTAATACTTCATAATAGTTGGAAGGGATTTGATGAAGCTTCTTACGCACGAGCTCAGTCGTCTCATTCAACATCACTTCCTGTTCCACACCATGCTCCGTGTAAGGATAAGTGTCAGAGGATTGGAGGGGTTCCTCCATCTCAGACCGTCATTTCTTCCCTTCGCCTGCTGGCCGATCGTTTGAAATCAATAGCCCGGTTCACTGCGATGCGAGTCATCCAGGTTTTCAGACCCTTCATTTGATACTGAGGGAGGGAGAAATAGATCCGGGTCCAAACATCCTGCGATAAATCTTCGGCATCCTTAGCATGGCGCACAATGGCAAAGATCGTTTGGAACAAATAGTGACGATATGTGGTTACAAGCTCACGGAATGCGGCCTCATCGCCATTCAAAATACGCTTTACGAGTGCTTGTTCCTGAATATGCTTCTCCTCCTCTCCGCATGAATAGACGAAGGCAACCACCTGTACCCCTGCACGTTTTCAAAAAGAAAAAGAACGAATCTTCAAGATCCGTTCCCCTTGCTAAAGTGCTGCAGATGAACTGCTAGGTTTGGCTTGAAGCTGAGAAGGCGTACTTCGTACGAACCAATGAGACAGAAGTGCGCTCAAAACACCAAGTACACCCAACACAATAAACCCTTGATTCAGAGAGAACCAGTCGCCGATTATCCCCATAAGAACGGGACCAATAAACATGCCTAGTCCATAAATGGCTTGGAAAAACCCCATTGCCGTTGCCCGCTTATCCGCAGGCATATGCTTAATACTCATCCCCATAAGTAAGGTAAAAGAAAGTCCGCGACCAAAGCCGGCAAAAGCCTGAGTAACCATCAGCACCCAAAGATGATGCGTAAATGGAATCGTGAATGTAAATATCCCCATAAGAATAAAGCCCCATACAACCATGCGCTTTTCCCCGTACTTAACAGCCCATCGCCGCCCGCCAAATAAGGAAGCTAACGCTACCGGTACGTTGGCAAATAACGAAAGCATCGATAAGGAGAATTTATCAGCTCCAAGCTGGGTTGCATAAACGGGCGTAAATCCGAAAACAGTTGCGAATATGAGAACTTGCGACAAGATAGCGAGTAAGGATACGAACAGCAGCGTGCGGTCCGTCGCAACATCACCGATACCGCGCATCGTAATTTTAGGCGCATCGAGCTCCACTTTTTCTACTAGGAAAAGGGATCCAATCATCCCCATCATGCCAAGCACAGCTCCCAAAATGAAGACGGCCTCCCAGCCGAAGGAATCTGCCGCCCATCCTGCTCCGAGAATACCTAAAACCTGCCCAAGTGAATTGAAGAAGGAGATCGTTCCGATCGCTTTCGTTGAATCTTCATGCTTATAGTAACTCGTAAATAATACGGTAAAATCCACCCAAGTTGCCGCGGCTGCGCCTGCTAGTGCTCGGAGAATAAGGATCCATGTGAAATCATGAGTGATCCACAGTCCTAAACCAGTTAGAGCCGTGAACAGCAGGCCAAAGGTAATAAATAGCTTCCTCTTATGAAACCGGTCTGACATGATGCCTACAGGAATTCGCAGCAGCATTTGGGAGATCCCGTACATGCCGACAATCCATCCGGCCAACTGGTGGTTCCCTCCAAGGAATTCTACATAAGGCGCCATAATGGGAACGCTCGTATACATCGACATCCAGAACAGCAGTGTGACGATACAGAAGAGCGGAATGCGATAGGAGGATGAAGCTTTGATGCTTGTCATCGAAGAGGGAGCTCCTTTCGGATTAAGTTCTTGAATCGAAATGAGGACTAATAAATCTTTCGTTTTATTATAGAACATCGATTGCAGCAAGGCTATGATTGGATGTTTGCAAAAAAAAGACAATGGGTGGAAATCGGCTGGCAAGGTTCTTTTGGCGTTTAAAAAATTCTGAATAGGGATATCTATCCAAATGTCGAAGTACTAAAGACTGACTTACGTTAAATTTTTAAAAGGGGACTAATGTATATGACAAAAAAGAAGATGATTGCAACCGTTCTATTGTTTCTTTGCTTTACTGGAATAGTCCATGCATCAAGTATTCATGGTGACTATAGTGGTGATCCAATCGTAAACGTTTTGTTTGGAGGAAAAGAGCTTCATGTAGAAGATGTGCCAGCCACTATACGAGATGGTCGTACCCTAGTGCCACTTTATCTTTTGAAACAAACCGGTGCCTCTGTAACGTGGGATTCTGAGAAATATAATGTGGATCTTACCTTCCCTAATCCTACAAAAGACTTCACCTCTAGTATTCCGTCACTAAACGCGAAAGCCAAAGAACATAGTGCCAAGAATGTTCAGCTTATTTACAATGAACATGGTCCATATATGAAAATAGATCTAGAACTATCCAATGATTCAAACAAAGATAACGATAATATCATCTTTCTATCTAGCTTTGTTGCCAATTCACCCGCGGAAATGCTGATTGTAAGTACCATACATAATCATAGAGTAATGAGTTTTATTGCAATAAATCGAACGGATGCGGAGGAATTTCTTAAGAACAAAGCATCAGAGTTTGAATATATAAAAAAGTGGAGATTCCAGCAGGTAAACGAAACGACAGACATGTCGACTCCCAATATTCTTCCAGTGGTCCCTACACCAATTCCAACTTCTACAGCACCTGTTTCAGGACCAATTTGTCGGGAGATTATGACCAATTACGCAAGACAAATGCAAGATGCAGCAGAGTCATACAACGGAAACGGCAGTTCGGACCCCAAAGGGTTTGAGCAATATATCAACAAATTTAAAGATAGTATGAATGCAGCCTTAAAAAGTAATCATTGCCCAGAACAATAGAGGAAAATTAGAGGTAGGGTACTTCTAAAAATAATAAACGCCAGAACGGCTATTAACCGTTACTGGCGTTTAAATTTTGAATGTATACGCGCCCGATACGATTCGAACGTACGACCTACAGTTTAGGAAACTGTTGCTCTATCCTGCTGAGCTACGGGCGCATAGCAAGAATTATAATAGCACGAAGGTATTCGTGGCGCAACCTTTTGAGTAGTCGTTTTTCTTTGAGACAAGGAATGTTCATTTAAAGTGAAGAATAGATTAGGGATTAACTTTTATTTCCTTTAATTTGGTAAGAGAGGAAGTGTTATTTTGGACAAACAACCTGTACTCATACTTTCAAAAACAAGTACTGAAAAAATTCTGGATGGATTCTCCGTCCTAGTCATTTTGAGTATTTTTGCTTATTTAGCCTATGTCTGGACCCTGATACCAGAACGCATACCGATACATATTAATGGTCAAGGGAAAGAAGATGGTTGGGGAAACAAATATAGTCTTATTCTGCTGCCAGTGATGACTTTGATCCTATATATAGGTTTAACAGTCTTAAGCAAATACCCCCATACGTTTAATTATCCTTACAAAATTACCGATGAAAATGCCAACCGGCAATATGTAAATGCACGCTTATTTATGCACTGTCTAAAGATGCTGATCGTTGTGATGTTCGGGTTTGTCGAATGGACTCTTATTCAAATTGCATGGGGAAAAAGTTTTGCTTTAAATATGTGGGTATTTAGCATTGTACTGCTTTTCATTCTGGGTACGATTATTTACTTCGTCATTCGATCCATAAAACTCAAGTAAATCTTATTCAATGAATACCTCATATTTGATAAAAGGAAGAGGATGCTGAAATGACAGTTTACATTGGTTTTCTGCGTGGTATTAACGTAGGAGGAAAGAACAAGATCAAGATGGCGGATTTGAAAAAGACACTGGAAGGGGCGGGACTTGCTAAGGTGCAAACGTATTTGCAGAGCGGCAATGTCTTGTTCATGTCGGAGGAGGCGGTAGAACCGCTGCGCCAGCGTATCGAGCAGGAGATCAGCAAAGCCGTAGGCGTCTCACCTTCGGTCATTTTGCGTACGATAGAGGAGCTGGCGCAGATTCTTGCGACTTGTCCATTTGAAGCGGATGCTTTATTAGAAGGCGAAACGATCCAAATCTCTGTGCTATCGGAAGATCCTCCGCAGCAAACCTCTGACATCTTGTCCAAAGGAATCAGTGATGTGGATGAATTCCAGATCAAAGGGCGTGAGATTTATTTTCTATTTCGTCAAAGTGTTCTGGATTCTAAACTTGCGAGCAATATCCAGAAGCTTGGGGATACGGCGACAACACGCAATTGGAATACGATGAATAAACTGGCTGAGTTGGCAGCGGCGATGCAGAATTAGATGCAGGAACTTCTAAGCTTTACCGCGTAATTTACGGAAAAATTGGGTCAGCATCGTTGAACACTCTTCTTGCAAGACGCCGCTAACGACATCGACACGATGATTGAACCGGTCCTCCTGCAGTAAATTCATGAGCGTTCCGGCACAGCCAGCCTTCGGATCAATGGTGCCGTAGATGACCTGCGGAATCCGCGATTGCACAATCGCGCCCGCACACATCGGACAAGGCTCTAGGGTAACATAGAGCTGGCAATCCAAAAGACGCCAGGCCCCAAGATGTTCGCTCGCTTGTTTGATGGCGATCATTTCGGCATGAGCGAGAGGATCTAGGGTTGTTTCACGTAAATTGTAGCCGCGGCCAATGATTTGACCTTGATGGACAATAACCGCTCCAATCGGTACTTCTCGGATGGCTTCAGCTTTGAGAGCCTCGAGAATGGCTTCTTTCATCCATGGGATATGTTCATCCACAGGGGGACACCTCGCTAGTATATTTTTATCCACATGTGCATAACAATCGAACATTCATTCCGTTGTTAACAACCTGTGGATAGCTTTGTGGATAACTTAAAAAGCTGTGGATACTTAATCTTTCTACATTACATACAACAAAAAGAACAGTGATGCAAGGAATTTTGTTGATAATAGCATCTGGGCTAGGTATAATGATAGATATTAGTAGGTCTTTTAGACCATATTGAACGTGATAGGTAGAAATAAGATAGCAAGGTTCGAAAATGGCAAACTTGTTGAAAAGCAAGGACGCAAAGCTGAGGGTCTACGGTTCCATTGGAACTATGGCAGCCTGGTTACCGAAAATCGATGCTTTTTTGATTAAGGTAATAGGCTGCTCCTACATACGGGGCAGTCTATTTTTATATAGGGAACAACTTGGGTAAAGGGAGAGGTGTTAATTATAATGGCCAAAGGATATAACGTCATGAAATATTACGGAAGCAAGGAGGGATATGACGCTGATGTGCTGATCGATAGTAAGGCTGTGTTGGGAAAGGACGATTTCGTAGCCACGGGCGTGCTAACCTATGCACTAGGAGACATTATAGAGGTAGAATTACCGGAATACGATGTCTTTCAACTTGGTGATAAAGCGAAAATGACGGTTTATACCAAATCCGGCTTGTTTGTGATGAATACAACCGTTGTTGCCAAAGAATTCGGCTCGGTCATAGTCATTAATCCACCTGAAAATCGGAAGAAGTTCGCAGAAAAACGGGAATTCCCACGTGTGGATGTGGAACATACAGGTCTCTTATTCGGGCTTAAGGATATGAATAAAAGGAATAAACATCAATTTGAGAACCCGCTTGGTATCTCAATCAAAAATATATCCATCAACGGCTTAGGTTTTACCATAAATGATAATGCTATGATTGATAAAATTGTTCAAAAGCATTCGCAGCTTGAAGTCGAGTTGGATTTGGGCTTTACGATGCCTTGTTCGATGGAAATTGTAAGAAAAGAAAAGGTTGAAAATGGTTTCTATTATGGGGCTAGCTATATCGACATTCCGCAGGAAAAAACCAATGCTTTAAGGGGTTTTATCCTTACCAATCAGATCGAAACTTACTTCATACAGAAGCGGGAAGCGCAATTTAAAAAAGCAACGGAAAAAAAGTCTGCGGCGAATCAATAGCCTTCAGGCTTTTTTTTGAGGTCCAAGTGCTATATAATAAGAAGGATGATTTTCGAAAATTAAGGAGTTGTAACTACAATGGCTTTGAAAGCAGGTATCGTCGGTCTACCGAACGTAGGAAAATCGACATTGTTTAATGCAATTACACAGGCGGGGGCAGAATCTGCGAATTATCCGTTTTGTACGATCGATCCGAATGTTGGGGTAGTTGAAGTACCAGACGAGAGATTGCAGAAGCTGGTAGAGATTGTTGTGCCTAAGAGCATTGTCCCGACAGCCTTTGAATTCGTAGATATTGCGGGTTTGGTAAAGGGCGCGAGCAAAGGCGAAGGGCTTGGAAATAAATTTTTGGCACACATTCGTGAAGTGGATGCCATTGTGCATGTTGTTCGTTGTTTTGAAGATGATAATATTACCCACGTTTCCGGTAAAGTGGATCCGATCGGCGATATCGAAACGATTAATCTTGAATTAATTTTGGCCGATATTGAGTCGGTTGAGAAGAAGATCGAGCGTTCGCGCAAAAACCTCAAAGGCGGCGACAAAAAGGTTGTTGCTGAAGTGGAGTGTTTAGAGCGTATTAAAGAAGCGCTTTATGCAGATAAACCGGCACGCAGCCTGGATCTCAGCGAAGATGAGAAGGTTCTCGTGCGCGACCTTCATTTATTGACCATGAAACCGGTGCTTTATGCGGCAAACGTGAGTGAAGATGAAGTAGCAACAGCAGATGAAAATCCTTTTGTGAAAATTGTGAAGGAGTTTGCTGAGGGCGAAAACAATGAAGTGGTGTCGATCAGTGCGAAGGTTGAATCCGAAATCGCCGAGCTGGAAGACGAAGAAAAAGCGATGTTCCTCGAAGAGTTGGGACTTCAAGAGTCCGGCTTGAATAGATTGATTAAAGCAGCGTATAGAAAACTTGGCTTGTACACGTATTTCACAGCTGGGGTGCAAGAAGTAAGAGCATGGACAATCCGCAAGGGAACGAAAGCTCCTCAGGCGGCTGGCGTTATTCATACCGATTTCGAACGTGGTTTTATTCGTGCTGAAGTCGTCTCTTATAATGATTTGGCAGCTGCTGGGTCGATGAATGGTGCGAAAGAAAAAGGCCAAGTGCGTCTCGAAGGTAAAGAGTATGTGGTGAATGACGGGGACGTCATGCATTTCCGATTTAATGTGTAATCAATAAAAAAAGTAAAGAAAGGAGTGATCCTATATGTTGGATCGACTTCAGTCCATTGTGGACCGCTATGAAAAATTAAGCGAACTGCTGTGTGACCCGAATGTTACGAGTGATACAAAGAAACTTAGAGAATATTCGAAAGAGCAATCTGATCTTCAAGAAGCTTATGATGCTTATAACGAATATAAAAGTGTGAGCGAACAGCTGGCCGATGCTAAAGTGATGCAGAACGAAAAGCTGGACGATGAAATGCGTGAAATGGTCAAAATGGAGATTGAAGAACTAAGCGAGCAATCAGCCAAGTTGGAAGAACAACTTAGAATGCTCATGATGCCTAAAGACCCTAATGATGATAAGAACGTAATCGTCGAAATTCGCGGTGCGGCAGGCGGCGACGAAGCTGCTCTGTTTGCGGGCGATTTGTATCGCATGTATACGCGCTATGCTGACGCGCAAGGATGGAGAACGGAGATTCTTGATGCTTCTGTGAACGATTTGGGCGGGTTTAAAGAGATCATTTTCATGATCACGGGTAAAGGCGCTTATAGTAAGCTGAAGTATGAAAGTGGGGCGCACCGTGTACAACGAATTCCTGTAACGGAATCAGGTGGACGAATCCATACTTCAACGTCGACGGTAGTGGTTATGCCGGAAGCGGAAGATGTTGAGATTGTCATCCATGACGCGGATATTCGAGTGGATACATTCTGTTCCAGTGGAGCGGGCGGTCAGTCGGTTAATACGACGAAATCCGCTGTGCGTGTGACGCACGTACCTACGGGTATCGTAGCGACTTGTCAGGATGGGAAATCCCAGAACTCAAATAAAGAGTCAGCACTGCGCGTACTTCGTACACGTATTTCCGATAAAATGCGTGAGGAAGAGGAAGCGAAATATGCGGGCGAGCGTAAAAGCAAGGTTGGTACGGGTGACCGTTCCGAGCGGATTCGTACGTATAACTTCCCGCAAAGCCGTATTACCGATCACCGTATTGGTTTGACTTTGCATCGCTTAGAAACTGTGCTTAATGGTGACATGGCAGAAATCGTTTCGGCACTCACGATTGCAGCGCAGTCCGATGCTTTAGATAACGGGGAGCAGGCAATGTGATGCCGACTGCTGCTAAGAGTATAAGAGAAGCCTTTGTTGAGGCTTCTTCTTTTTTAGGGAAGCTCGGTGTGTCCGAGGCTGCTTCCTGTGTGGAACTGCTGCTGCAGCACCTGTTAGGCTGCAGTCGGACGGAGCTGCTGTTCCGATTTCCGGAACAGTTTCCTGTGGAGCTGGCGGAGACGTGGCGCCAGCTAGTGGAGCGGAAGGCCGCGGGTGAGCCGGTGCAGTACATTACCGGCGAGCAGGATTTCTTCGGCCTTCCTTTTGAGGTTAGCCCGGCCGTGCTGATTCCGCGGCCGGAGACGGAGCTGCTCGTGGAAGCTTTGCTCCACGAGGGCTCGCGTTTGTTCCCGCAAGGCGCTCCGCTGCTTGCGGATGTGGGCACCGGGAGCGGAGCGATCCCGGTGACGGTGGCGCACGCGCGCCCTGCGTGGCGCGTGGCGGCCAGCGACATCTCCGCGGCAGCGCTGGAGATGGCTCGTGTGAATGCGCAGCGCCACGGCGTGGCTGCGCGGGTGGAGTGGCTCGAGGGGGATCTTCTCGAGCCCTTTATTGCGCGCCGGATCGCGCCGGATATACTGGTGTCTAACCCACCGTATATCCCTGATGGCGACCTGCCGGCGCTGATGCCGGAGGTGCGGCTGTTTGAGCCGCACACGGCTTTGTTCGGCGGTGTCGAGGGACTCGACCTGTACCGCCGGATGATCTCGCAGCTGCCGCAGCTCCCGCGAATCCCGACCGTGGTCGGGTTCGAGGTGGGCATTCGGCAGGCGGAGGCTGTGGCGGCGATGCTGCGCGCCGCCGCGGACTGGGACGAGATCCGATTCGTGCCGGATTTCCAGGGCATTGATCGCCACGTGATCGCGATCCGATCGCGAGACTAGAGGGAGTTCGTAGCGTTGGGAACGAACGCGATATTTAGGATGGTACAGAGGTAATCGGGCCTGCTAAGAGTGTTTTTCATCGCTACAGCTACTTGTAAGAGTTGAACAGTCACTTTAACGATGTTTTTCACTCTTACAGACGAGCTATCAGGTTGTTTGGGAGGTATTGGTATATGCTAAGAGTGTTTTTCATCGCTATAACTACTTGTATGAGTTGAAGAGTCACTATAGCGATGTTTTTCACTCTTATAGACGAGCTATCATGGCATTTTTCACCGCTAAACCCATCCTCATCAGCCTGAACGCCACCCAACGATCCCATCTCACCCAACTCTATCATTTTTCACAAATTTAAATAGATTACTAGGTTTAGCTCCTCTTCTTATTGCCCATACTGGCTAGTAGAAGCGAAGGGAAAGGGGCTTTTCCTCATGGTTAAGAGAACTAATCGTCATTCTTATAAATCTTTATTATTAGTAGCTTTTGCACTTATTGTTATGATAACTTGTTGGGAATCGAATCGTACGAATGCGGCGGTTATTTCGCCTACGATACCGGAAGAATCTATTCGCTTACGTATTCTAGCAAACTCGGATTCGCCGCAGGATCAAGCGTTGAAACGCGAGATTCGTGATGCTATTATTGCTCGTATGCAGGAGTGGGTCGTTGGGCCGCAAACGTTGGATGACGCAAGAGCCGTGGTTAGAGCCCATTTGTCCGAATTTGATGTTCTTGTTGGACAAATGATTGAAGCACGTGGCTATAGCTATTCACATACAGTTGAGCTAGGTAAAGTCCCTTTTCCAACAAAAATGTACGGAAATGAAGTGTACCCGGCAGGAGAATATGAAGCGCTGCGCGTGACAATTGGATCGGGGGAAGGTCAGAACTGGTGGTGTGTGTTGTTTCCGCCATTATGTTTCGTGGATTCCTTATCCGGAGAAGCGGTAGCATCGGCTGCTGTTGTAGCGAAAACAGAAGGTGATGGGAAGGTGCAATCCTCTCCTGCACCTGCAACGAAAGTCAGTAAAGCTGCTTCAACAGTTAAACCCGACAAGTCTAACCCTGTCGTTAAAGACAGTGATGCTAAGCAGCCACAAATTAAGTTTTTTATCTGGGAAATGGTGAAGAAGATCGTATCGTGGTTTAGCTAAGAAAGTCACCTATTCCGACTTAGGATCAGAATTATATTTGAAGTTAGGATGATAGATGATCGTGACAAAATACTGGAAAGTGGATCAGGGAATTGGCACCGAGATAGGCATGGAATTAGCTGAAGCTGCCCAGCTTCTACGAAGCGGTGAAACAGTCGCCTTTCCAACAGAGACGGTGTATGGACTTGGGGCAGACGCGACGAATACGGCAGCGGTTGAAGGGATTTTCACAGCGAAAGGTCGGCCTTCGGATAACCCGCTTATTGTCCACATTGCGGATGTCGAGCAGCTATCAAGTTTAATTCTGTCGGATCGTATTTCGGCAGATCATCGCCAGCTTATGGAGGTTTTCTGGCCGGGTCCTCTTACGATAGTGCTGCCTGTGAAAACAGGTGGCATTTCGCCGTTAGTAACCGCTGGTCTTAAAACTGTGGGTGTGCGTATACCAGATCATCCCGTGGCATTGCAGCTTCTTCGTGAAGCGGGGCTACCCATAGCCGCGCCGAGTGCTAACAGCTCAGGCAGACCTAGTCCAACACTCGCCTCTCATGTCAGAGATGATTTAGATGGCCGGATTGGCGGGATCGTGGATGGTGGTGCAACTGGGGTTGGTGTCGAGTCAACTGTGATCGAGATTGTAGCAGGTGAGTTATATATTTTGCGTCCTGGCGGTGTTACGGCGGAGCAGCTGCAATCGGAACTGCCTGCTATTCGGATTCATGAGCCAGAGCGGGGAGAGGTGCAGGATGCCGAAACACCACGTGCTCCTGGGATGAAATATACACATTACGCACCAAAAGGATTTATGCATATCGTTCAAGGCGAAGATGCAGAAGCTGTTGCTGAATGGATCCAACACGATATTGATGCCGCCAAAACACGAGGTGAGTCAACGGGTATTCTTACATTTGAGGAAAGAGCTTCTCGTTACCATGCAGATTTGGTTATTGCCTGCGGATCGTTAACGCAACCGGAAACAATTGCTCAGGATCTTTACGCTGCGTTAAGGCAGTTTGATCAAGAAGGTATTCAATATATTGCTGCAGAGGGTTGTCCAGAAACGGGGATTGGCCTTGCGATTATGAATCGTCTTCGTAAAGCAGCCGGTCATCGGCTTGTACGTGTTTAGCTAGCATGATTCCCTGTTTGTCCGCATATCTTGAGAGAGAAACGTGGACAAGGGGGA
Organism: Paenibacillus sp. WG02; assembly: GCF_055396115.1. Taxonomy (NCBI): domain Bacteria; kingdom Bacillati; phylum Bacillota; class Bacilli; order Caryophanales; family Paenibacillaceae; genus Paenibacillus; species Paenibacillus sp. WG02. Next base: position 39,136 of record NZ_AP036016.1, read on the forward strand.
TAGCGCATGCTCGCATCTGGGGTGGAATTTGGGCAGCTGGTAACAATTATTATTATGGCGATTGCTTTGGGCCTAGATGCTTTTTCCTTAGGGATTGGCATAGGGATGAAGGGTATTCGTTTGATTGATATTATGAAAATTAGCTTCGTGATTGGTATATTTCACGTTCTCATGCCTTTGATGGGGATGTTTATGGGGCAATATGTTTCATTGCTGCTCGGGAATGTCGCTACAGCGGCTGGGGGATGTTTGCTCATTCTTTTGGGATCGCATATGGTGTATAGTTCGATTCGAGGAGAAGAAGCGACTTCTTTTGATCATCGGTCAGCTTGGGGCCTGACGATCTTCTCACTTAGTGTTAGTATTGATTCATTCTCTGTGGGTGTATCCCTTGGCATGTTTGCTACGGATATTGTGTTGACCGTGCTGATATTTGGTCTGTTTGGGGGTTTGTTATCCATTGCCGGTTTGTTGGTTGGCAGGCGGGTAAGCGGCTGGGTAGGTGAGTATGGCGAGGCGTTTGGCGGGCTTATTTTACTCACTTTTGGGATCAAGTTTTTACTATGATACAATAGGGGTGTAAAAGTTTTCGTCTTAGCTTATGCTTATGATTAGGAGGGAATCATGTTGCGAATTCTATTTGTTTGTACAGGAAATACGTGCCGCAGTCCATTAGCAGAAGGTTTGCTGCGTATCAAGGTGCACCAAGAAGGGCTTGCGGCGGAGGTTCGTTCAGCAGGCGTTTCCGCGGTGACGGGCGGTCCAATCTCCAGAAATAGTGCATCGCTTCTACAGGAAGCGGGTTTCAAGGAGCCCATAAGTTCTTTGGCGATCCAAGAGTCTGAAGTGAATTGGGCTGATCTTATTTTGACGATGACGATGGGACATAAGCGTACGGTTATCCAGCGGTTTCCGGGTGCGATTGAGAAGACTTTTACACTCAAAGAGTACGTAGAGGATGACGCTCATATTTTACAGGCGATTGAGGAAAGGGAGCAGCTCGTTACGGAGCTTCAGCTCAAACAGGCTCTTTCGCAAGCAGTATCTGTAGAAGAAAGAAGCCGCATTTATAAACTTGAACATGCGATTCCTGACTTTGACATTTCGGACCCGTTCGGAGGCTCAATAGAGATTTACCGACAAACGGCTGAGGAGATCAGCGGGAGTTTAGATAAATTGATTCCGAAAATACGTGCACGAAACGAAGGCTCCAAATAACTCAGGTACGAGATTTACGAATTGCGGATACATCTTTACACATGGGGTAGAATGCGATAAAATAGAGGTACTAATCAAGACTCAATGTAACTGGCGACGAGTGGGAGTAACCACAGTGGAGCATTGAGCTATACGGCCGGTCGCCTGGGCAAAAGAGCAACGCGCGTTTTCTAGCGTGTCCGCTCTTTTTTTCGTTTTCTGGTGAGCTTTGGGATATAATAGGATGGTCGAATTCGAACAAGCAAAGGAGCGTTCTATTCATGAAAATTGCCTTAGGTGCAGATCATGCAGGCTATCGTTTGAAAGATGTTATCATTCCTTTTATTGAGTCATTAGGTCACCAAGTCGTCGATTATGGCTGCAGCTGCGCAGATTCGGTTGATTATCCCGACTATGCGCTTCAAGTTTGTGAGCAAGTGGTATCCGGCGATGCGGACAAAGGTATTCTGATTTGCGGAACGGGTATCGGAATGTCGATTGCCGCGAATAAGGTTCCGGGCATCCGCTGTGCACTCGTACATGATCTGTTTTCAGCGAAAGCGACGCGTGAGCACAATGATACGAACGTACTTGCCTTAGGGGAACGTGTTATTGGACCGGGTGTAGCAGAGGAAATCGTGAAAATTTGGCTCGAAACTGAGTTTTCTCAAGGTGTTCGACACCAAAATCGTATTAACAAAGTGCAAAGTATCGAAGATCGTTTCACACTGCACCCATAGAATTTTTCCTAACGGAAAATTCCAGAAACGAGGGATCACGATGACAGATTCCATTCTATCTAATGTTGCCGAGGCTATGGAAACGAATCTTCGGGAATTGGTCAAAGTCGGCAATCTCAGATCAGGTCACATTCTGATTATCGGAACGAGCACGAGTGAAATTCTCGGGCATAGGATCGGTACATCGGGGACGCTGGATGCGGCCAAGCCGATTTTTGAAACGGCGCAAGGAATAAGCCGCGAGTTCGGACTGCACTTAGCCTTTCAATGCTGCGAGCATTTGAACCGTGCGATCGTTATTGAGGAAGAGCTGCTAGCGAGCATGCCTCAGCTTGAGCCTGTCTCTGTCATTCCGGTGCCAGAGCCGGAGGCTCGATGGCCTCCTATGCGTATCGCCATTTCACGAAGCCGGTCGTTGTCGAGAAGATTCAGGCACATGCCGGAATCGATATTGGCAGCACGCTCATCGGGATGCATTTGCGCCCAGTTGCTGTGCCAGCAAGGCCGCCAGTACGTAACATTGGCCATGCCTATGTAACGATGGCTTTTACCCGGCCTAAGCTGATTGGCGGTACAAGAGCTGTATATCTGCCTGATGAAGCGGAACAACTCTATCAAACAGCCGCACCTGATGCGGATTGCTAGCTATTACCTCAATGAATAAGACTTAACAGATAAGACTACCCTGTAGGAGGAATTTTAATATGACAAACTTTTTGAGTAAACAAGATCCTAAAATTGTAGCAGCTATGAACCTTGAGCTTGCCCGTCAACGCGACAAAATTGAGCTTATCGCATCTGAAAACATCGTTAGCCAAGCTGTTCTTGAAGCTATGGGTACTGTGTTAACGAACAAATATGCAGAAGGTTACCCAGGCAAAAGATACTATGGCGGCTGCGAGCACGTAGACATCGTAGAAGATATCGCTCGCGATCGTGCAAAAGAGCTTTTCGGTGCTGAGCACGCGAACGTTCAACCGCATTCCGGCGCACAAGCCAACATGGCTGTTTACCTGGCAGCTCTAAACCCTGGTGATACGGTACTGGGTATGAACCTGGCACATGGTGGTCACTTAACGCACGGCAGCCCCGTGAATGCGTCCGGTATTCTCTACAACTTCGTAGCTTACGGTGTAAGCGAGAAAGATTTCCGTATTGATTACGACGATGTTCGTAAAGCTGCATTCAAACACAAGCCTCGCATGCTCGTAGCTGGCGCAAGTGCTTACCCGCGCACAATTGATTTCGAAGCTTTGGCTTCCATTGCTAATGATGTAGGAGCGCTGTTCTTCGTGGATATGGCTCATATCGCAGGTCTTGTTGCTGCTGGTTTGCACCCGAACCCAGTGCCGCACGCACATTTCGTAACGACAACAACACACAAAACGCTTCGCGGTCCTCGCGGCGGTATGATTCTTACGCGCAAATCTTGGGCGGCAGCAATCGACAAAGCGGTTTTCCCTGGTACCCAAGGTGGTCCTTTGATGCACACGATCGCAGCAAAAGCGGTTTCCTTCGGTGAAGCTCTGCAACCAGATTTCAAAACATACGGACAAAACGTGATCAACAATGCACAAGCATTGGCGACTGCTTTAACAGCTGAAGGTATTAACTTAGTTTCCGGCGGTACAGATAACCACTTGATGCTGATCGATTTGCGCAACTTGAACATTTCGGGTAAAGACGCTGAACACGTTCTAGACGAAATTGGTATCACAGCAAACAAAAACGCGATTCCTTTTGACCCAACAAGTCCGTTCATTACTAGCGGTATCCGTCTAGGTACACCGGCTGTAACATCCCGTGGTATGAATGAAGAAGCGATGAAAACAATCGCGAAAGTGATTGGGCTTACCTTGAAAAACCCGAAAGACGAAGCTGTTCTAGAGAAAGCACGCGGTTTAGTGAAAGACCTGACAGCGCAGTATCCGCTTTACCCTGGTTTAACTTATTAATTTCTTGTTCAAAAAAAAGTTCAGGCCGGCTCTCTGGAGTCGGCTTTTTTTTACCCTTTTATCCGTCTAAAGGCTGTTGACGAAAGTAGGGAGGCAGACCTATACTTCTTGGTAATTCGTGTAAAAGGAGGTTGCATCCATGCAGCTTGTTTTACAGTACGTGCAGTTGAAATCAGCAATCATGCGAGTACACAATTTTCAACAAACCGATATGGATGTGCCCGTGTCCGTTGAAGAAATAGCCGGTTACCTGTATTGTACGGAACGCAATGTGAAAATATTGATTCGCAAGATGATTGAGATGGCGTGGATTTCCTGGACACCGGGTCGCGGGCGCGGAAATCGATCTACAATCCGGTTTCTAGCCTCTGTCGAAGATCTTTTGTTTACGGAAGCGAAAATGCTTGTTGAACAGGGGAATTTGAACAGTGCAATGAGTTTGTTTCAAATAGAAGGATTGGATTCAGGAGTCATGGATCGATTCTTAGCTTGGCTTGGGAGTTATTTTGGGTATAAAGGAACCCTTGAGTCCGGCGATCCTGAAACTCTTCGATTGCCGATGCAGATGAGAGTTCTGACCCTAGACCCTGTGGATGTGCTCTTCTCTGGCGATCTCCATTTCGTGAAGCAGGCTTTCGATACGCTGCTGTATTTTAGTCCTGAATGCGGCTGCCTAGAGCCAGGTTTAGCGCATGACTGGGAATGTAATGAGAATGCAACGATCTGGACGTTTTATTTGCGTAAGCGGGTGCGATTCCATCATGGGCGTGAGATGACTTCGGCAGATGCTGTCTTTTCGCTAAATAGGCTGCGCACGCTCGGCACGGAAAATTCTCCAAACCGATGGCTGCTGGAATCCGTTAAAGAAATCCGCGCAGTGGATCGGCTGACCATTAGAGTTGAGTTAAAGGCGTCGAATTATATGTTTCCTCATTACGTAAGTTCCTACCAGGCTGCAATCATACCGGCTGATGTGTACAGCGCTCAGAAAGTGAGCGATCCAGGCATGCTGCCCGTCGGGACGGGTCCGTTCCGGATTACGAGGTATGATGAAGGGGGCGTAACCTTCGAAGTGTTCGAGGATTATTACCGGGAGCCCGCCCACCTGGATCGTATTGAACTGCTATGCGTTCCGGAAATGGTCAGCGAGCGAAGGTGGCAGCAGCTGAATTTCCAAATGGGCAAGCTCAGTCATTCTAAACAGCCGGTACCGGCGCATTGGTGTAAAAAAGAAATCATGATGCTAGGTTCTAGCATGCTGGTCTTTAATTTACGAAAGGAAGGGCCTCAGCAGGATCTCCATTTCCGCCAAGCGCTACAATTAGTTCTTAACCGCAGCGGCATGATTAAGGAATTGGGGTTATATAATGCAATACCTGCCGCGGATTTCTTGCCGTCCGATTCGCCAGTCGAACAGCCGGAAGATGACCAGCCTGAACGAGCTAGAGAATTATTAAGGCAATGCGGATATGAAGGCCAGCCGATAACGATGATTTTCACCCCAAAAAACCGTGCCTTAGCTGAATGGGTTCATGCTCGCTGCCTAGACATCGGAATTCAGGTTGCTTTCCAGGAATGTTCATTTGAAGAAATGTCCAAGGTTCATAGGATGCAGTGTGCAGATATCATTCTCGGCGGGGTTGTCGCAGATGACGATGAAGCCCGTTGTCTGATTGAGATGTACAAAACAGGCAACTTACCGCTGCGCGTATACGCGACCGATGAGCAACGCAGAACGTTCGATGAAACAATTGCCTCAATCGAAGATGAGCCTGACAGTCAGATACGTTTACAACGAATCCGCTCCATGCAAGGATTATTATCGCAAAACCAATCGGTCTTATTTCTTGTTCATACGACTCAACAATTAGTGTATAGCCCGCACCTTCAAGGTATTTCTTTCAACACGCTCGGTTGGTTCGATTTCAAGAATATCTGGTTCTGCCCCGAAATCGTAGATTGAGCTGATATTATGTTATATCAAAGCCGCTAGGGTGAATAATCCTAGTGGTTTTTTCTTGAAAAATGGATATTCACGGAAGCTTTGGTTTTACAGAGGATAAGTTGGATAACATATGATATAATGGACGAGGTTTGTCGTACCATGACGATATTTTTTTGTGAAATACATATAAAATGCAGCTTTTTAGGAGGAAATTATGGGGAAGTTATTTATTTGTGATCATCCGCTAATTCAACATAAGCTAACTTATATTCGGGATGAGAATACGAAAACGAAGGATTTTCGAGATCTCGTGGACGAGGTTGCGACATTAATGGCCTACGAGATTACGCGAGATATTCCGCTTGAGCATGTTCAGGTGAAAACGCCTGTGACTACGGCAGATTGCCGTATTATTTCGGGCAGAATGCTGGGACTCATTCCAATCCTGCGTGCTGGTCTTGGTATGGTAGATGGGATTCTTAAGCTGATTCCGGCTGCCAAAGTTGGACATGTTGGTCTCTACCGTGATCCTGACACGCTTCAGCCTGTCGAGTACTATGTAAAGCTGCCCACAGATGTTCTGGAGCGGGAGTTAATTGTTATTGACCCGATGCTGGCCACAGGTGGATCCGCGAATATGGCGATTGAAGTACTGAAACGCAGAGGCTGTACGCAAATGAAGCTGATGTGTTTAATTGCAGCACCAGAAGGGATCAAAGCAGTTCAACAAGAGCATCCGGATGTTGATATTTACGTAGCTGCCGTTGACGACTACCTGAACGATCACGGCTATATCGTTCCGGGACTTGGTGACGCGGGAGATCGTCTGTTCGGCACTAAATAATTGGCTCTAAAGGGAGAAGAAACCGATGAAACGTTTAAAAGTCATTACGATCTTCGGAACAAGACCCGAAGCGATTAAGATGGCTCCGCTAATTTTGGAGCTGGAAAAGCATCCTGAGCATATTGAGTCCCTAGTTTGTGTGACAGCGCAGCATCGACAAATGCTGGATCAGGTGCTCGACATTTTCAAAATTAAACCGGATTTCGATTTAAATGTCATGAAAGACCGTCAAACGCTGAATGAGATTACAATGCGTGTACTGCAAGGCTTGGAGCCTGTCTTCCAAGAAGCTAAGCCTGACCTAATTCTCGTACATGGCGATACGTTGACAACATTCCTTGCAAGCTATGCGGCATTTATGCAGCAAATTCAAGTGGGACATGTCGAAGCAGGTCTTCGTACGTGGAACAAAATGTCCCCTTACCCAGAGGAAATGAACCGTCAATTAACGGGTGTGCTGGCAGATCTGCACTTTGCGCCTACACAGCAATCCGCCGACAATCTGCGGAAAGAAAATAAATCAGAATCTCAGATTTATGTGACAGGGAATACCGTGACGGATGTGTTTAAATACACGGTTCAAGAGAAATTCGAACACCCTGTTCTGGAGTGGGCAGCGGGCCGCAAGACTGATCTTAATGACGGCGCATCGCCGTGAAGCGCAAGGTGAGCCTCACCGTCAAATCTTCCGTGCTGTGAAACGCATTGCCGATGAGTTCGAAGATATTGCGATCGTTTATCCTGTTCATCCAAGTCCTGCGGTCAAGGAACCGGCACATGAGATTCTGGGCAATCACCCACGCATCAAGCTGGTTGACCCATTTGACGTATTCGAGTTCCACAACTTCTATCCGCACGCCCATATGATTCTGACAGACTCTGGTGGTCTTCAAGAAGAAGCGCCGTCTTTTGGTGTGCCGGTTCTAGTTCTGCGCGATACGACAGAACGTCCTGAGGGTATCCAGGCAGGTACGCTTGAACTCGTTGGAACGGATGAAGAAGTGGTCTATGAGCGTGCTCGCGCGCTTCTAACAGATCCAGATTTATACAACAAAATGAGTCAAGCCGCCAACCCTTATGGGGATGGAAAATCGTCTGAACGTATCGTGCAAGCGATACTTTATCACTTCGGCAAGACCTCTGAGCGTCCGGAAGCATTCTAACCGTGACAAAATCATGACAAACGCTACAGCGTACAGTTCCACTGTTTGGTTTGGAAACTCGCAAACCTTAGAGCCGCAAGGCTCTGAGGAGTTTTGAGTGAAGGGACATGTGAAGTTATGTCAATTGACAAACCTTGCATGGCTTCGATACAATGAATGAGGATTCGTAGCACTATGCTGCGAGACGGGTTTTCCCATGTGGAAAACTCTCAGGAGGATGCGATGAAACGGCCAGATTCCAATGATAATCCATGGCGAGCAGTAGCGTTAACTAGCGCGATTGGAATTGATCTCGTTGTTTGTTTAACAGCTGGGTATTTCTTCGGTGATTGGCTAAGCCATACGCTTGGGGGACAGTTCTGGTTGTTGGGCGGATTTTTGCTGGGGCTTGTAACCGGAATCATTAGCATTTACTTCATGATAAAGCAGTACGGAGGGCTATAATGGATGACTTTTCAGCCACTCTGAAAACGGTTCAAAATGTGTTTCTTTTCTTTTTATCCTTTTGTTTGGCTGCATGGGCGCTTTTTGTCGATTACCGGGTTTACTTTGCCGGTCTTATGCTTGGAGCTGTTGCGAGCATGATTAATGCAAGGTTCCTAGCCTGGAAAATCAACAAGTTGGCAGCAGCTGCGATAGAGCAGAAAGGGCGCAAGGTGACCCTTGGTTTTCTGACAAGAGCAGCCATCGCTGGCTTCGTAGGACTGGTTGCCGTTCGGTATCCCGAGCAAGTCGCATTAACGACGACGATCGTTGGATACTTTTTTGCTCAATTGGCAACACTCGTACTGGGTATTCTTTCTATTAGGAAGTCTAAGAAGTAATTCCACGATGTAACTTCAATGGATGAAAGGGGTGAAAATGGAAAATATGGAACATAAGGTACCAGAGTTTGAGTGGTTAGGCTTTCATTTCGATGCATCAGCATTGATGATGATCGGGATTACCACAGTTATCGTGCTAATTCTTGCAATCGCAGGAGCGAGCCGAGCATCCGTAACAAATCCTTCGAAATTGCAAAACTTCATGGAATGGACGATTGAGTTTGTAGAAGGTATTATTGGAAGCACGATTGGTTCCAAGCATGGCAAAGGTTTTATCGCACTAGGTCTTACGCTCATTATGTACATCTTTATCGGCAATATGCTTGGTCTCCCTTTCTCGATCGTGACAGAAGATCATGTATCTTGGTGGAAATCACCGACAGCTGATATCGCAGTAACAGGAGCATTAACCGTTATCGTTATTGTACTAAGTCACTTCTTAGGGATAACACGTAACACAAAGCATTACTTCGCGCATTATTTTGAATTCAAAGGGGCAATGTTGATCCTTCATTTAATTGAAGTTGTATCTAAGCCACTTACGCTTGCGTTCCGTCTTTACGGTAACATTTATGCAGGTGAAATCATGATATCTGTCATTGTTGGAGCAGGTTGGTTTGGAATTGCGCCTCTCTTCGTATGGCAGGGCTTCAGTGTGTTCGTAGGTGCTATTCAAGCTTTCGTATTCACGATGCTAACAATGGTTTACATCTCGCAAACGTTGATTCACGAAGAAGAGCATTAAGAGTAAGACTTACCTCGGGAAGTCTCGAGTCACTTATAAAAACAACAAACTTAAGAGTTTAAGGGAGGATTTTATCAATGGGAGCAATAGCATTAGTAGCAGCAGGTATCGTATTCGGTTTGGGAGCACTAGGTGCAGGTATTGGTAACGGTTTGATCGTAGGTCGCGCTTTGGAAGGTATTTCCCGTCAACCAGAACTTCGTGGTACGCTTCAAACAACAATGTTTATCGGGGTAGGTCTAGTTGAGGCAATGCCGGTCGTTGCATTGGTTCTTGCGTTCATCTTTATGGGAAAAGCTTAAGAAACCGCTTGGCGTTGATGGCCGTAGTCGCCACCACGCCTTCGTTTTGCCCATGTTATCAGAAGGGAGTGACGTTACTTGCATATTGAATGGTCCACATTTTGGATACAACTTATCGCGTTCTTAATTTTATATTTGTTGCTTTCTAAATTTGCGTTCGGTCCTCTGTTCGGCATGATGGAGAAACGCAGACAATTGGTTAAAGATCAAATTCAAACAGCTGAAGCGAGCCGCAAGCAAGCTGATCAACTGTTAGAGGAACAAAAGCAAGCGCTGCAACAAACTCGTAAGGAAGCTTATGACATCATTGAGCAAGCGAAGCACACTGGTTCCAAGCAAGCTGATGAAATTATTCATGCTGCTAGTGCAGAAGCAACTCGTTTGAAAGACGAAGCGCTTAAAGATATCGAAAATGAGAAGAACAAAGCGGTTGCCGCTCTTCGCAGCCAAGTTGGCGCGATGTCCGTTCTGATCGCATCCAAAATTATCGAGAAACAAATCGATGAAAAGTCACAAGAAGAACTTGTTGAGCATTACCTCAAAGAGGTAGGAGGCAACGTATGAGTGACATCGTCGTAGCGAAGCGTTATGCCAAAGCTCTGTTCGAAGTAGCGAAGGAAAAGAATATCATTTCCCTAGTTGAAGAAGAGCTTAAATCTGTAGCTAGTGCGATTAGGGACAATGCAGACTTGCAGAAGTTCCTGAACCATCCGAACATCGGGAATTCCGCTAAGACGGACCTGCTGAAGCAGATTTTCGAAGGCAAAGTTTCCGAACCGGTGTGGAACACGCTGCTTGTCTTGATTGATAAAGGTAGACAGTCGATTCTTTCCGCTTTGGCGAGTGACTATGCTAAGGTTGCGAATGAAGCGCTCGGTCAAGCGAGTGCGACGGTATACTCGGCATTCGTACTTTCGGATGCACAGCAAGCTGAGATTGCTTCACATTTCAGTAAAGTAACAGGTAAAACGATCCGTGTTTCGTCTGTGGTTGAGCCTAAGCTGCTCGGCGGCATTCAAGTGCGTATCGGTGATCGTTTATATGATGGAAGCTTGGCAGGCAAACTTGATCGTTTGGCCAAAGCGTTAGTTTAATATAAGCACTGTAAGAATAGGGGTGAAGTTCGTTGAGTATCAAACCTGAAGAAATCAGCTCATTGATTAAACAACAGATTGAAAACTATAGTTCCGATATCCAAGTAGTTGATGTAGGTACAGTCATTCAAGTAGGTGACGGTATTGCTCGTGCTCACGGCTTGGAAAACGTTATGGCAGGCGAGCTGCTTGAGTTCCCAAGCGGCGTTCTTGGCTATGCCTTTAACCTTGAGGAAAGCAACGTAGGTATCGTTATTCTTGGACCTTACAAAGATATCCGTGAAGGCGACCAAGTTAAACGTACTGGACGTATCATGGAGGTTCCTGTAGGTGAAGAACTTCTGGGCCGTGTAGTAAACGCACTTGGTCAACCAGTTGATGGTAGAGGTCCTATCAATACAACAGCTTTCCGCCCTGTAGAGAACATGGCACCAGGGGTTATGGCGCGTAAATCCGTTCATGAGCCTATGCAAACGGGAATTAAAGCGATTGACGCAATGGTACCAGTAGGTCGTGGACAACGTGAGTTGATCATTGGTGACCGTCAAACAGGTAAAACAGCAATTGCGATCGATGCGATCATCAACCAAAAAGGCAATGGCGTGAAATGTATCTACGTTGCTATCGGTCAAAAACAATCCACAGTCGTAGGTGTTGTTGAAACCCTTCGTGCTGCTGGCGCGCTTGACTATACAATCGTTGTAACAGCTTCCGCTTCCGAGCCTTCACCGATGCTATGGTTAGCACCATACTCCGGTTGTGCTATGGCCGAGTACTTCATGTACAAAGGCGAGCACGTTCTTATCGTATACGATGACTTGTCCAAACAAGCTGCCGCATACCGTGAGTTGTCCCTCTTGCTTCGTCGTCCACCAGGTCGTGAAGCTTACCCAGGGGACGTATTCTACTTGCACTCCCGTTTGCTGGAGCGCGCTGCGAAATTGAACGATGAGCTTGGCGGCGGTTCGATTACTGCACTTCCATTCATCGAGACACAAGCGGGCGATATCTCCGCATACATTCCAACGAACGTAATTTCCATTACGGACGGTCAAATCTTCCTTGAGTCCGACCTATTCTACTCCGGTCAGCGTCCAGCGGTTAACGTTGGTAACTCTGTATCCCGTGTAGGGGGCTCCGCTCAAACGAAAGCGATGAAAAAAGTTGCCGGTACACTGCGTGTAGACTTGGCTCAATATCGTGAGCTTGCAGCGTTTGCCGCATTCGGATCCGATCTTGATAGAGCGACTAAAGCACGTTTGGATCGTGGGGTTCGTACGCTTGAAATCTTGAAACAAGGCGTTCACCAACCGATGTCATTGGAAAAGCAAGTTGCTTCCCTTTACACAGTTGTAAAAGGTCATGTGGATGATATTCCAGTTCAAGATGTAACGCGTTTTGAAGCTCAGTTCATTGCTTTCTTGGAATCCAACCGTCCTGAAGTTCTGCATAGCATTCGTGACACGAAAGATATTACTGCGGATAACGATAAAGCATTGGTTGATGCAATCAATACATTTAAAAAGAGCTTTGCAGTTTCTGAATAAATCATGAGGGCAGAGCTTCATGTTAAATGAAGCTCTCGCTACCATGTGACTCCTGGGCAGGCGGACGCCTGAATTCAGGTCTTCGAATGAAGGCTTTTCTAAGCCTCAAAAGAGAGGTGAGCAGGTATGGCAAAAGGAATGCGCGAGATTAAGCGCCAAATCAAATCCACACAAAGCACGAAGCAAATCACAAGAGCAATGGAAATGGTTGCAGCAGCGAACTTACGTAGAGCGCAGCAATCAGCGGAAGCGGCACGTCCGTACTCCGAAAAGTTGAAGGAAGTGGTTGCAAGCATTGCAGCTGGCACTAAAGGCGTGAAGCACCCTATGCTACAATCACGTGAAGTGAAGAAAACGGCCTATTTGGTCATTACTTCCGACCGTGGTCTCGCTGGTGGTTACAACGCAAACGTGTTGCGTAAAGCAATGACTGAGATTCGTGAAAATCATAAATCAACAGCTGAGTACTCCATCTTCGTAATCGGACGTAAGGGTAGCAATTTCTTCTCGAAACGAAATATTCCGATTGTTGAAGAAGTAACCGGTGTTTCCGGATACGCCGAAATTTTCGGATATTAAGCCTGTTGCAACAGCAGCAGTCGCTAATTTCGTTAACGGTACGTATGACCAACTGTTCCTGATTTACAATAAGTTCCAAAACGCGATTACCCAAATTCCAACCATGATTCGTCTGCTTCCAATGGAGGAAGTAACTGTAACGGCTACTGCTAGCTATGAGTATGAGCCGTCACCGGAAGGCGTTCTGGAAGTGCTGCTCCCTAAATATGCTGAGACGCTTATTTACAGTGCCGTTCTGGAAGGTAAAGCGAGTGAGTTTGGCGCGAGAATGACAGCGATGAACTCCGCAACGAAGAATGCAACGAAAATGATCAGCAGCTACACATTGGCTTACAACCGTGCACGCCAAGCTTCGATTACGCAAGAAATTTCGGAAATCGTCGCTGGAGCTAACGCGAACGCATAATGATAAACGGTCTCTATGGAGACACAAGCTTTACTTAGGAGGGAAACCATGAGCAAAGGGCGCGTTGTGAATATTACAGGGCCTGTCGTCGACATTGAGTTCGAACGCGGACAACTCCCTGAAATTCTGAATGCAATCAAAATTGAAAGAACCGATAGTGGAAAAACTTCCACTATGACGGTTGAAGCGGCTGTTCACCTTGGTGACAACCTCGTACGTTGCGTAGCAATGTCCTCGACTGATGGACTTGTTCGTGGCGCAGTAGCAACAGATACTGGCGCAGCAATTACTGTACCTGTTGGTGCAGCAACACTGGGTCGTGTATTTAACGTATTGGGTGATCCAATTGATGGTGACGAGAACGTTGATCGTACATTAAGCAGCCCAATTCACAAAGAAGCTCCTGCTTTCGACAACTTGTCGACAAAATCAGAGATTCTTGAAACAGGTATCAAAGTTATTGACTTGATGGCTCCTTATGCAAAAGGTGGTAAAATTGGTCTCTTCGGTGGTGCCGGCGTAGGTAAAACGGTAACAATGCAAGAGCTAATTCACAACATTGCACAAGAGCACGGCGGTATCTCCGTATTTGCGGGCGTTGGTGAGCGCACTCGTGAAGGTAATGACCTTTACCACGAGATGAAAGACTCCGGCGTTATTGCAAAAACAGCGATGGTATTCGGTCAAATGAATGAGCCTCCAGGCGCACGTCTTCGTGTTGCATTGTCCGGTTTGACAATGGCTGAGTATTTCCGTGACGAAGAAGGAAGAGACGTTCTTCTTTTCATCGACAACATCTTCCGTTTCACACAAGCAGGTTCCGAGGTTTCCGCTTTGTTAGGTCGTATGCCTTCCGCGGTAGGTTACCAACCAACCCTAGCTACAGAAATGGGTCAATTGCAAGAGCGTATTACCTCCACGAAAAAAGGTTCCGTTACTTCCATTCAAGCGATTTACGTTCCTGCCGATGACTATACGGATCCGGCTCCAGCAACGGCTTTCGCTCACTTGGACGCAACAACGAACTTGGAGCGTAGCATCGCGGCTGCAGGTATTTTCCCTGCGGTAGATCCACTTGCTTCATCTTCCCGTGTTTTGACGCCAGAAATCGTTGGTGAAGAGCACTATAAAGTAGCACAAGGCGTTAAACAAATTCTTCAACGTTACAAAGAGCTTCTGGATATCATCGCGATCTTGGGTATGGATGAGTTGTCTGATGAGGACAAATTGGTCGTTACTCGTGCGCGTCGTCTTCGTCTGTTCTTGTCTCAGCCGCTTCATGTTGCTGAGCCGTTCAACGGATTCCCAGGCTTGTATGTACCAATGAAGGATACCGTGCGCAGCTTCAAAGAAGTTCTTGAAGGCAAGCACGACAATCTTCCTGAAGTTGCATTCCACAATGTGGGTACGATCGAGGATGCTATCGAGAAAGCTAAAACGCTGTAAGTTGATTCTAATCCAACGCAAATCATGCTCACGAAGCCTGTTTTGCTTGATTGAACGCTAAGGCAATGCTACGAAGATAGTTTACCCTACGGTAAAGTTTAGGAAGGAGAATCCAAGTGAGTACATTCCTACTGGAAATTGTTACCCCTGAGCGCAAAGTGTACGCTGAACAAGTGAACATGGTTAGTGTAAAGGGTGTCGGAGGGGAGCTTGGAATTCTGCCGAATCACATTCCGTTGGTCACTCCATTGAAAATTGCGCCTATTTCTGTGAAGAAACAGGGCTCTAAAGACGAAATCATCGCGGTAAACGGCGGTTTCATGGAAGTGCGCAAGGATAAGGTGGTTATACTGGCGGAAAGCGCCGAGCTACCAGAACAAATTGATATCGATCGTGCGAAAGCAGCGAAAGAACGTGCGGAGAAGCGACTTGTTGAAACAAAGCAAGACAACGTTGACTTCAAACGTGCGGAAGCGGCTCTTCAAAGAGCATTAAATCGTATCAGTGTGTCCGGGAAATAATAGATGTTTGGTGAAAAGCGGGGGAACTTTGGTTCCTCCGCTTTTTTTTTGAATAGAAAGTTGAGGCTGTCTACACAGTTCAGATGAATGATAGAAAGAACCACCAGTTCACACTTAAATCGTGGGTTGGTGGTTCTTTTTATAACATGAATGTAAGTGATTGTTATTTGCTCCAAAAGCGGTGGTTGTGCTGTATCTCAGAAAATAAGAGTCTCTGGAGACTCCTATTTCGCTAAATCAGCTAAATTCTCGGTAAATAGAAGCTTCTAGAGACTCTTATTTGCTCTCAGAGTTATGTTTTGGTCCTTTATCTTAGGAAATAAAAGTCTTTGGAGACTCCTATTCCCCTGTATCAGCCCATATTTTCGGCAAATAACAGCTTCTAGAGACTCTTATTTGCTCCAAGGACGGTGCTTTGCTTAGCCTAAGATATTTGAACGTGATGCCAAGCTGTAGGTTGTCCCGATTTCGGACAGGAAGAGCTAAACCGATTTTCCTGCCGCGCAAATATACGTGCCTTCCTCACTTAATGCCCCAATCGATAAATGACTGTTCACTTTATTAATTGCATGATTAGAGTAGGATACATTTGGGAAATCTACTCACTAGGACTGATGAAAAGTGGGGCTTGGAATTAGTCATCGACGCCCAAAAGGCTTTTTGTTATAATATTGAAGGTGAATATTACCAAAACTAGTAGCACGCATAAGAAAAGCAAATACGAATGGAGGCGGTTACATTCACATGATGTATACAAATAACTATGTAATCGTAGCGATTTTTCTAGGGTTAGGTATTCTTCTCCCTATTGTAGCGCTAACGGCTGGCAAATGGTTAAGACCGAGTAAACCCGTCGATGAGAAGTATACGACGTATGAGAGTGGTAATGAGCCTGTAGGTGAGGGACAAATCCGATTTAACATTCGTTATTATTTATTTGCTTTGATGTTTGTCATCTTTGATGTGGAAACCGTGTTCCTGTATCCGTGGGCTGTTGCTTTTAATCAGTTCGGACTTTTTGCCTTAGTGGAAATGTGTATTTTTGTAGCCTTGCTTGCCATTGGATTAATATACGCTTGGAAGAAGAAGGTGCTGCAATGGACTTCAGTCTAGAGTCGATATCTCCCGAAGAGCGGGAAGAGTTAAACCGTAATGTCTTTATGACGACACTGGAGCAAGTGAAAGCTTGGGCTCGCAGTAATTCGCTTTGGCCGTTAACGTTTGGTCTGGCTTGTTGTGCAATTGAAATGATGGGTACTGGTGGATCTCACTATGATTTAGACCGTTTCGGAGTCATCTTCCGTACATCTCCTAGACAATCTGATGTCATGATTGTGGCCGGGACAGTAACGAAGAAAATGGCTCCTTTGCTGCGCCGTCTTTACGAACAGATGCCCGAACCGAAATGGGTCATTGCGATGGGGTCCTGCGCTACGGCAGGTGGACCTTATGTGAAGTCGTACTCCGTTGTTAAGGGAGTTGACCAAATTGTTCCGGTTGATGTTTATATACCGGGTTGTCCACCGAACCCGGCTGCACTCATTTATGGGATAAACAAGCTTCAGGAGAAGATTCGCTATGAAGCGAAGACTGGGAAGCAGGTGACCAATCGATGAGTGATGAGAAGAAGCCGGAGGATAAGGTAGCCCCGTCTCCGACTGCTGATAGTAAGAAAGTGAATGAGTCGCCGTTAGAGGAAGCGATCGCAGAAGTAGGCGAGCTTACGCCAGAGGCACGCGCGAGTAAAACGCCGCTTAGCGCTGACGTGCAGGCTGCGGTAGATCGCGCGGCGGAGATACAAGCAGCTGACCCGGCTGCGCAGACGACGAGCGAGCCGAGCGACGCGCCTGCGGCTGAGCTTGCGGAGCATGCTGCAAGCAGCGGCGACGCTAGCGCAGCGAAGGGCAGTGACGCGGCAGCGGAGCGCGCCGCGGCGAGAGCCGCCCGCCTCGCTGCGCGGGCGGCCGCTGAGCCGACGGGCGAGCCCGCGTCGGCTGGAGCCGAAGCCCCAGTGTCTGCGGACGCTGGGGACGATGAGAAGGCGGCCAAAGCCCAGGCCGCCGCTGAAGCACGCGCTGCGCGAGCTAGCGCGCGCGGGGCGAAGCCCGAGTCGGCGGAGCCTGAAGCGCCGAAGGAGCCTTCACCGAACCAGCCGCTGCTTGATCGGCTGGTCAACATCCTTAAAGCCGACGTAGGCGAAGACGCCGTCGTCGATGCATTCATCAACGAAAGGGACGCGCATCGCCCTTACGTGGTCATTCACAGCTCTCGCTGGGAGCAAGCCGCGCTAACGTTTAGGGATCATGAAGAGCTGCGCTGCGATTACTTGCGCAATCTCTCGGGCGTGGACCAAGAGACGCACCTAGAGGTGGCGTATCATCTACTTTCCCTTACACATAAGAATGAGTATTGCGTGAAAGTGAAAACAGATCGAGAGCTGCCAAGCATTCCTTCTGTGACTCCAGTATGGGCTACCGCGAATTGGAATGAGCGGGAAGTGTATGACCTTCTGGGCATCGATTTCCCAGGTCACCCTAACTTAGTAAGAATCATGATGCCTGACGATTGGGTCGGCCATCCACTGCGCAAAGATTACGAACCGCTTGACCCGGAGGTGTAGCTCGTGTTACGGACAGAAGAACTCCTGTTAAATGTTGGTCCTCAGCATCCTAGTACGCACGGGGTTTTCCGCGTGATCGTCAAGCTGGATGGGGAAGTTATTAAAGAAGCAATACCCGTGATGGGCTATCTACATAGAGGAACAGAGAAACTAGCTGAGAACCTTAGCTATACACAAATTATTCCTTACACGGACCGTATGGATTACGTATCGGCGATGACGACCAACTATGTGCTTGTGAATGCCGTAGAGAAAATGATGCAGCTTGAAGTGCCAGAAAGAGCAGAGTTTCTTCGCTTAATCGTGATGGAGCTTCAACGCATCGCTTCTCACATGGTATGGTGGGGCACTTATTTGCTGGACATCGGCGCTATGAGCCCGTTCTTATACGCTTTCCGTGATCGGGAAATCATCATTGATCTGTTCAACGAATTATGCGGCGCTCGTTTAACTTACAACTACATGCGTGTAGGCGGGGTGAAATGGGACGCTCCAGAGGGTTGGATCGATAAAGTTAAGAAATTTATTCCGTATATGTACGGTAAATTGGAAGAATATCACACGTTAGTAACGGGGAATGAAATC
This sequence comes from Paenibacillus sp. WG02, assembly GCF_055396115.1. Lineage (NCBI taxonomy): Bacteria > Bacillati > Bacillota > Bacilli > Caryophanales > Paenibacillaceae > Paenibacillus > Paenibacillus sp. WG02. Next base: position 57,649 of record NZ_AP036016.1, read on the forward strand.
TTCCTATCCCGTATCAAGGGAGTAGGCAAGTATGATGCAGAGACAGCCATTGCGTATGGCCTTAGCGGCGCTAACTTAAGATGTACGGGTGTAGACTGGGATATCCGCAAAACGCAGCCGTACAGCCTGTACAGCCGCTTCCAGTTCGACGTGCCTGTTCGCAGCGGCGGTGACTGTTATGATCGTTACTTGCTGCGCATGGAAGAAGTCAAACAATCGCTTCGTATCCTAGAGCAAGCCGTGGAACAGTTTCCGGAGCAAGGCGAAACCATGGGCAAGGTGCCTAGAGTCATTCGTCCTCCAGAAGGAGAAGTGTATTCGGCCATTGAGTCACCGCGCGGGGAAATTGGCTGCTATATTATTTCCCGAGGGAAACAAGAGCCTTTCCGTCTGAAATTCCGCAGACCTTCCTTCGTGAATCTGCAAATTTTGCCCAAACTGCTGGTCGGTGAGTCGATGACCAACTTGATTACGATTCTAGGCGGCATCGATATTGTCGTTGGGGAGGTGGATGCCTAATGGTGAATTTATTGGAGGAGAGTCTAACGTGGACGAACTTCTTCGTTTTCCTGTTCTGGGGCATCGTTATGCTGATGTTGGTTCTAGGCTTCGTAACCTATGCGATCTATTTCGAGCGCAAGGTTATCGGCTGGATGCAGATGCGGATCGGACCGAACCGCACAGGGCCTTTCGGGCTTCTGCAAAGTGTTGCAGACGTCTTCAAGCTTCTAATCAAAGAGGATACGATTCCTAAGAAAGCTGAACGCGAGCTTTTCATTCTGGCACCTATCATTACGTTTATCCCTTCGTTCACGATCATTGCGACGATTCCATTTTCGGATCGGATGTTTAATGCGAATTTGAATGTCGGACTGCTCTTTTATGTAGCCTTAACGGGGATTTCTACGATTGGTATTATCCTCGGCGGTTGGGCATCGAATAACAAATATGCGCTTCTAGGCGGTATGCGTTCTGCGGCACAAATGATTAGTTACGAGGTACCGCTCGTTATCTCTGTTATTGGTGTTATCATGATGACGGGTAGTTTAAATCTACATACGATCGTTGATCATCAAACAGGCGGTTTCTGGCATTGGAATTTCATTCCCCAGATTCTAGGCTTCATCATTTTCGTTATAGCCGGGGTCTCGGAGCTCAATCGAACGCCGTTTGACCTACCGGAAGCGGAATCTGAGCTTGTTGCTGGTTACCATGTGGAATACAGCGGTTTCCGCTTCGCTTTTTTCATGCTATCAGAGTATGTTTACGTATTCGTCATTGCTTCCCTTACGAGCTTGATTTTCCTGGGTGGATGGCACTCGCCGTTCCCATTCCTTGATTTCATTCCGGGTATTATCTGGTTCCTGCTGAAATTCTCTTCGGTTGTGTTTTTCCTATTCTGGCTGCGCGCGACGCTGCCTCGTGTACGGGTAGACCAACTCATGGGATTCGGCTGGAAAGTGCTGCTTCCACTGGCACTGGCTAATATGCTGATTACGGCGATCGTAATGACCATCATGTAGGAAAAAAGTAGAAAGCATTGCTATAGGTTGAAAACATGTAGAATAGGCTTCTGTGATGATCAAGCGGAACCTGAGTACCTTAATTCTGGCAAAATGCTGTTTTCGATCCCGAAAGGGAACTACGATACGCTATTAAGACCGAAACAATGGAAAAAGCATCTATTTCAAGCGAATAGCGGAACGACGTTCCGTTGAAGCGCTTTTTATCGAAGAAAAGGAACAAATAGCGCATCGACGTTCCTCTCGCGAAAAGGATTTCTGGATACTGCCCAGATCACACCGACATAAGCCAGTTTTTGCTCGCAGGCATGCTTTCGAAGTCAGTTTTGCTAAAGCAAAACTCTAAGGAGGGAAACGAATGAAGGGCATAATGAAAGGTTTAGGCGTAACGTTTAAAAGTATGACACAGAAAAAAATAACGTACGCGTACCCTGACGTCCCGATTAAAATGCCGGACCGCTTTCGCGGTATTCAATATTTTGATCCAGAGAAATGCATTGTGTGTAATCAATGTGCACGCGTTTGTCCGACGGAGTGTATTACGCTAACCGGTAAAGCGAACCCCGACCCAGAGAAAAAGGGCAAGGTTATCGATACCTACGATATCAACTTCGAAATTTGTATTCTGTGCGATCTCTGCACGGAGGTATGTCCGACAGAAGCAATCGTCATGACGAACAATTTTGAGCTGAGTACCTACAGTCGTGATGATCTGTTCAAAAATATGCAGTGGTTAAGCGAGAACACGCAAAATATCCGTCAAGAGAACAACTCAGCCTTGCCAAAAGGGGGGGCCAAGAAAGATGTTTAGCGGAATTGGTGATTTCTTATCCAACGGTTCAAGCTGGGCTTTCTTCGTCTTCGCTCTACTTGCTATTGGCGGAGCCATCTTTATGATTTCTTTTACCAAAGTCGTTCATATGGTCGTTGCCGTTGCCCTTACATTTATTAGTTTGGCTGGGCTGTATGTCATTCTTGAGGCTGAGTTTGTAGCTTTCGTGCAAGTGTTGATCTACGCAGGGGCAATCTCGATTCTGATGATTTTCGGCATTATGATGACGAGGCACAGACAAGGGGAAGAAGAGGAGCCTAAGCGTCCTTGGCATGAAGGTCTAGCGATTATTGGTGCTTTGGGACTGTTCGGGGTGTTATTTTATGCCATACAAAAAACGACCTTCGTCGCTTCGGGTACCCTGGATGCAGGCAAGGATAACACATTAGAAATCGGAAAGCTGCTCTATAACGAGCACGTTATTCCTTTCGAAATCATGTCGGTGCTGCTGACGGTAGCCTTCATCGGTGCCATCGTGGTCGCGAAGAGAGAGGAGGATTAGCTGTGGGCAATATCATTACTCCCTATCTCACGCTGGCGGCAATCCTGTTCTGCATCGGTTTATACGGTGCGTTAACGAAGAAGAACGGGGTTATCGTTCTGCTTTCGATTGAGCTTATGCTGAATGCGGTGAACTTGAATTTGATTGCTTTTTCGAAGTTTGGTGACCATCCGGCTCTTACCGGACAGATTTTCTCACTTTTCAACATCACCATTGCAGCTGCTGAGGCGGCTGTTGGGATCGCGATTCTAATTACCATTTACAGAAATAAAGGGACAGTAGAAGTTACGGATTTGGATTCTATGAAGCGCTAGGAGGCTAACAAGGATATGGTATCGGACTATTCACAGTACGCCTGGCTCATTCCGTTGTTTCCGCTGCTTGCTTTTCTAGCGCTTACGGCTATGGGACGTCAATTAAAAGATCTAGGTATTTACATCAGCATTTTCGCGATGCTGGCCTCATTTATCGTGGCTTTGCTGATTTTCGTTGAACGAATTGGCGGTAAAGTGGAGGATTACACGTGGAATAAGCTGCACTGGCTGCAAGTGGGCGATTTCACGCTGAATATGGGCTTCGAGGTTAACAATCTGAACGCCTTGATGCTCGTGATTGTAACATTGGTGTCTTTGCTGGTGAATATTTATTCCAAAGGTTATATGAAAGGCGACGAGCGAATTCATGTGTTTTTTGGCTATATCGCTTTGTTCTCCTTCTCCATGCTTGGCCTTGTCATCTCGGAAAATATGCTGGAGCTGTACATCTTCTGGGAGCTTGTAGGGGTGTGTTCCTTCCTGCTCGTTGGATTCTGGTATTTCAAGCCAGAGGCGAAGGCTGCTGCGAAAAAGGCATTCATCGTTACCCGCATCGGGGACGTGGGTCTGTTTATTGCCATTCTGCTGCTGTTCTGGTATATGCCAGGGCATGCACTTGATTTCACATCTATTCATAATGCTTTTACAACGGGCAAAATCGACCCAACGATCATCACATGGATTGCTATACTAATCTTCATCGGGGCGATGGGTAAGTCTGGTCAATTTCCGCTGCATACATGGTTGCCAGATGCCATGGAAGGTCCAACGCCGATAAGTGCGCTAATCCACGCTGCAACGATGGTTGCCGCTGGGGTGTATCTCGTTTCGCGAACCTTTGATATTTTCCACGCATCGCCGGATGCTTTGCTTGTTGTCGCTTATGTGGGTGGTTTCACGGCAATCTTTGCGGCCACAATTGGTATTGCTCAGAACGATATCAAACGTATTCTCGCCTACTCGACAGTAAGTCAACTCGGCTATATGATGATGGCGCTGGGGATTGGTGTTTCCTATACTTCGGGAATGTTCCATTTGTTCACGCACGCCTTCTTCAAAGCACTGCTCTTCTTGGGCGCAGGCAGTGTGATTCACGCTGTTCATACGCAAGACATTAACGAAATGGGCGGCTTATCCCGCAAAATGAAAATCACGACCTGGACATTCGCGATAGGCACGCTGGCACTGTCAGGTATTTTCCCTTTCGCAGGATTCTGGTCAAAGGATATGATCTTGACAGAAGCCTACGAGCATAACCAACTCTTGTTCTGGGTCGGTGTCATTGCTGCCTTCTTCACGGCGTTCTATATGTCGCGTCTGTTCTTCCTCGTGTTTATGGGATCGCCTAGAGGCAAAGCAAAAACAGCTGACAATCACGATGATCATGGTCATGCATCGCATACCGCTCATGAACCCCATGAATCTCCGGCAACAATGACCACGCCATTGATTATTCTTGCTGTGCTAGCTGTTGTTGCGGGCTTTGTGAATACACCGTTTAACGAATGGCTCAGTCAATGGCTGACAGGGCATGATCATGATGAAAAAGCCAATTGGACCGTTATTATTTTGTCCACACTGGCTGGAGTGCTTGGAATTGGGCTCGGTTACTTGATCTACCTCAAACGTACGATTCCGCGCGATGTGGTTTCCAGTAAAATGCCGTGGCTGTATACGCTGTTGAATCGTAAATATTTTATTGATGAAATTTATGACGGTGTCATTGTAAAACCGCTTCGCGGTTTAGGCTGGATACTCGAACTGTTTGATGTGTATATCGTTGACGGTATTGTGCGTTTGGTCGCCTTTACTGTGGTCGGACTAGGGCGATTAGGCTCACGTCTCCAAAATGGTCAACTACAAACCTATGGTGTCATCATGATTTTGGGGATGCTGATTCTGGTACTCGCCATCGCAGGAAGGAGGTTCATCCATGCTGGCTAGTATACCCATCCTAAGTATGATCGCCTTCTCGCCTCTGCTTGGCGTTCTAGTCTTGCTCTTCATCCGTGGTGATCGAGGCCGTTTGATTAAAACAATTGGGATTGTCACGACACTGATCCCGCTTATTTTGGCGGCGTGGTTGTATAGTGATTACAACTATCAAGGTGATCCGATTCAGTACAAAGAACAGCTGGATTGGATCAAGGTTCCGCTTAACCATGAGGGAATTCAACAAATTACTTCGTATTTCTTCGAGTTTAAGTATTCGCTCGCGGTAGACGGCATTTCCTTGCCGCTCGTGTTTCTAACCGCACTAATCTCGTCAATGGCTGCTTTAGCTTCGGTGTATATCAAGAAACGCTGGAAAACGTACTTCATTCTGTTCTTGCTGCTGGAAACCGGTATGTTCGGTGTCTTCATGGCACAGGATCTGTTCTTGTTCTTCTTGTTCTTCGAAATTACGCTCGTACCGATGTTCTTCTTGATTGGTATTTGGGGGTATATGAACCGGGAGCAAGCTGCCAACCGCTTCCTGCTTTACAATGGACTTGGCTCGGCGATCATGTTGATCGCGTTCTTAATTCTAGTCAGCACGGCTGGATTTAATCAGGTGCCTTCACAGACAGAAGCTGTCATTTACTACAGCGGTGACATTCATGCGATTGCACATAATTTGCTGCAAGATCCCGCCGCTTATGTCAATCAAGAAGGATCGCCGTTCTTCCTTAGTCCGACCATGAAGTGGACCGTGTTCATTATGCTGCTGGTCGCCTTTGGCATTAAGCTGCCGATCTTCCCGTTCCATACATGGATGCTCAAAGTACATACAGAGGCTCCGCCTGCTGTTGTTATGATTCACTCCGGGATTTTGCTGAAAATGGGGGCCTACGGCCTCATCCGATTCGGCATCCTGTTCTTCCCGGGGGAAGCCAAGCAGTGGGCCTGGATGCTGGCGCTCCTCGGTGTCATCAACATCGTGTACGGCGCGATTCTCGCCATGGTGCAAAAGGACTTCAAGCTCGTGCTGGCCTACTCGAGTATTAGCCACATGGGCATCGTCCTGCTCGGTCTCGCCGCGTTCAACGTGTCGGGCCTGCAGGGCGCCGTGTTCCAACTGATTTCGCACGGCCTCATTTCGGCCCTGATGTTCTTGCTCGTAGGAAGCATCTACGAGCGGACCCAAACGACGCAGCTCGACCAGTTAGGAGGTCTAGCCAGCTCGGTACCTTTCATCAGCGGCATTCTGCTGGTCGCTGGTATGGCATCGCTCGGATTGCCGGGCTTATCCGGCTTCATCAGTGAGTTCCTCGCGTTTCTCGGACTCTTTGAAACGCACCGTGTGTACGCGATCGTCGGTACACTGGGGATCATTTTTACCGCGGTTTACGTGCTGCGCGGGGTTCTGAACATCACGTTCGGCCCTAAACAGCCGAACCTGCAGCTGCAAGGCATGCGCGACGCCAGATTAATCGAGGCGGTGCCGATGATTACATTGGTGGCGTTCATTCTCTTGCTCGGTGTTTACCCAGACGTGCTGAGTCAGCCGCTACAGCAAACGATAGGCAGCTTGGATCAATTGATCCACAGCGTAGCCGGGAAGATAGGAGGTTAGACCGGTGGAACAGATAAGACTCCATGTCGCTGATTTAGTGCATCTGCTCCCTGAGCTTTCGCTGGTTGCCACCGCGATCATCCTATCTCTCTTGGATTTGGTCCTCCCAAACAGACTTAGTCGCTCGATCATTGGATGGCTGACGTTGGTTGGCATCGCTATTTCCGCGATATTCGTTGTTCTGCAGTTGAATCCGGAAGAGGCTATTGGTCTGCTCAACAATAGCTACAGAGTGGATGATTTCTCGAACCTGCTCAAATTGTTCACTTTAATAGGTACGGGCTTCGTTATCTTGATGAGCGTAGGCTTCATCAAAGAAGATGCCATCCCGCATGTCGGGGAGTATTACTACTTCTATCTGCCAGCCGCACTCGGTGCCATGATTATGTCATCCTCGGGTGACCTTATCACGCTGTACGTTGGGTTGGAGCTGTTGAGTATTACTTCGTACTTGCTCGTAGCTATGAAGAAGAAAGATAACAAATCGAACGAGGGTGCCTTCAAGTATTTGGTCATGGGCGGTATTTCATCTGCGATCATCTTGTACGGCATGTCCTTCTTATACGGAATGGCCGGTTCCAGCAATTTATCGCAAATTGGTGCTGCTCTTCCAACGCTCGTAACGGCTTACGAACCGCTGCTTTATGTAGCATTCTTCATGCTATTGGCTGGCTTCGGCTTCAAAATCGCCGCTGCCCCGTTCCACAGCTGGGCACCGGATGTGTACCAAGGCGCACCGACGCCAGTGACGGCATTCTTGGCTGTCGTATCCAAAGGCGCCGGCTTCGCCATCCTATTCCGCGTATTTTACGTGTTGTTTGGATTTAGCAGTTTTGAAGGAAGCAGTTTTCAATCGGATGTGTTCCTTGCTATATCGGTAATGGCGGCCATTGCGATGGTAACCGGTAATTTCATTGCGCTGAAGCAAACGAATATGAAAAGGCTTTTGGCCTACTCAGGAATTGCCAATGCAGGTTACCTACTCGTTCCGATCGGAACTTACTTTTCCGGTACTCACTACGCGAACTTCTCTGAATTTATTTTCTATCTGATCGCGTACTTGTTTATGAACATCGGAGCTTTCGCAGTGCTGATGATCATTGAGCAAGCAGAAGGACATACCGAGGCAAAAGGTTTCGGCGGTCTCTATTACAGGGCCCCAATAACAGCAGTAGCCATGGTGCTTATCGTGCTTTCATTGGCTGGTATTCCTTTATCTGGCGGGTTTTTCGGGAAGCTTTACATCATCCTAGGAACGATGCAGACTCAGCATTATTGGCTAGGGTCACTGATGATCGCTACTAGCGTAGTATCCTTTTATTACTACTTTGGCATCGTACGCCAAATGTTTATGCGCAGCGATTACGAGCCTGCCGAGATTAAGGTGTCGATTCCGTTAGGGATAACGGTTTGGTTATGTGCCCTCATCAGCGTGGCGTTGGGCGTTGTCCCGCACCTTGTGCTGAAAGGCATTGAGGCCATTTTCACCTTGACGAAAGATTTTCTGATTATGTAACTGTATGACTAAGCCTTTCCCTGTAAAATTGGGGGAAGGCTTTTTTGTTTGTATTGGAAATTTAAGCGCGTTTTCTGACCTTTCTCAGTACGGACGCGCGGGACGGTCATCTGAGAAGTCGATTTCCGACCTCTCAGACGCTGTTGGCGAGCATCAGCTCACCGAACTTTCGCTGAAAGCGCGGTTTTCGCGCTTATTTGTTCGTTTTGGTTTTCGCGCTTTTGCAGCAAATTATTCCAAGGACTTCACGGCCCGTCATTTCGATGTACAATATACATGAGAATGATGGACTACCGCCATCCCATACATACACGCAAAAATATTTTTGCTCAAGTTCTGAACTTTTTGCGACGAAAAACCGTTATAGGTATCGAGAAGACGGGTAATGTGGTATAGATAGAGAAGGAAAAAAGATCAACCAACAAAAAGGACTTGTGATTTCATGAAATATACTCGACACCTTTGGCTCATTGTACTAATGATGCTTGTTGTGGGACTTACAGGGATGATAACGAAAGTAGAAGCAGCCTACCCGGTGTCGACGGATCCTATGAGGGTGAAACAAACCTATCTGGACATGATCCATATCGATCAAGCATGGGCTGCAGCAGGAGATTCCCGGACGCCTATTGTCGTAGCGGTCGTCGATACGGGCGTTGATCTTACGCATCCTGATTTAGTAGGTAATTTGGTCGATGGTGCGAACCTGCTCCAGCCTTCGAAAAAGCCTCAAGATGATAATGGACATGGAACGAACGTAGCAGGTGTCATTGCGGCTTCGATCAATAACGATAAAGGTATTGCAGGCATTGCCCCTAATGCGAAGATTATGCCAATCAAAGCATTGGAGGCCGACGGAACAGGCGGCGAAGCCAAGCTTGGCGAAGGCATTAAATACGCCGTGGATCACGGTGCGAAAATAGTGGTGCTTTCCCTAGGGTTGAACAAATATTCCGAGTATATGGAAGGCATTGTGCAGTACGCAGAGGATCACAATGTTCTTCTCGTTGCCGCAGTGGGCAATGAAAGTACGAGTGTGAAATACCCTGCGGCCTATCCAACTGTTCTAGCTGTAGGGGGCGTTAATTCGGAAAAGCTTGCTGACCCTCGTTCGAATTTTGGGCCGGAACTGGATCTTGTAGCGCCTTGGGATGTATATACAACAGCACTGGGTGGCGGTTATCAGTACCAAGATGGAAGCTCCATGTCTGCCCCCCAGGTTGCCGCAGCCGCTGCTTTGGTATGGGGCAAATACCCGAGTATGAACGTGTATCAAGTTCGTGCGCAGCTCGAGCAGACGGCAGAAGACTTGACGCCAGGGGGATGGGATCCCAAAACGGGCTATGGCTTGTTAAGAGTGGACTTGGCACTGACGAAGCCGTACAAAGAGGATCGCTTTGAGCCTAACGATACTATGAATCAGGCTGCCGTATTGTCGATTCATACAGCTATTAGAGCTGATCTTAGCTCGGCACAAGACCAAGATTGGTACGCCATTGATGCGCCCTATGATGGTTTTATTAAATTATGGCTGAATAACGCAGATAGCTCGGGTATCCGAGTGCGATTCGATTCCGGAGAAACGTTTATCGCGAACAGTACCTCGGACGGAAGTCAGCCTTTCACGGTCCCTGTGACCAAAGGGCGCACGTACGTGCAGCTTCAGACGGTGGATCGTTCCCGTAAGACGGCGTTAAATTATTCGATGCGAACGGATTTTATTATTTATAAGGATCCATTTGAGGATAATGATAAGCAGTATAAAGCTTTCGTATTACCTGCTCGAAGTCAAACGATCCGAGGTACTTTTCATCAAAAAGGAGATCTGGATTGGTTTGCCATATCCCTAGAAAACTCAGGTACAATGCGTATCAGACTATCCGTAGATACAGGGCGTATAGACCCCATGATCCTTTTTCAGAAGGAAGGGGAGAAGGCGATTACGATCGACCAAGCTGGAGATGGAGGTACCGAGGTCAGCAATCTAATGGATCTGCTCCCTGGTCAATATTACATTCGTGTTAGCAATGTAAAGGACTACTCCGAGCCAATTACGGGTGAGTACACGTTAGATATTGAGTACACGCCGAAGTTAATCGATCCGAATGAGCCGAATGATAAATCGTATCAAGCTACTTTTGCTGCGATGAACTCCGTGTATGAAGGTTTATTTAACAATAATGATGATGTGGATTGGTTCGAATTCCGCATGAGCAAAGACGGCCTCGCCCAAGTGCGTTTAACGAACATACCGACATCACGCATTTTATATGCAACGCTATATGATAGTTCTTTGAAGGAACAAGGCTTTTATCGAAATGATTATGGGTCAGATCAATTTTTTATTGAGAAAACTTTACCTGCAGGCACTTATTATATCAAGCTTCAAGCCAACCAATGGTTTATGAGTCAAATGTATCGGTTAAAAGTAAGCAGTTACGCGCTGGTGAGCGGATTTGTTGATATTGAGGGGCACTGGGCAAAGGATGCCATTAGCCAGCTTACGGAGCAAGGCGTGATTAGCGGATATGGAAACTACCGTTTTGCTCCAAATCAGCCCATTACCCGTGCGGAGGCAGCAACGGTATTGACGCGAGCTTTGAAGCTGTCTAAGCGTCAGGAGTCTGCGTTTCAGTGATATGGATGCTTCGCATTGGGCATACGATTACGTAGCCAAAGCGGTTCAAGCGAATATTGTAGACGGCTACCCGGACCGAACATTCGGGCCAGATCGTACGCTTACACGTATGGAGATGACACAGATGCTTGCCCGCAGTATGAATATGACAGGGAAACGACGGGGCAACTCCCCTTTTAGCGATGTGAATGATTCGTATTGGGGTGTAGGGATCTTGAAACAAATGTCGGCGGATGGTTGGATTAGCGGCTATTCGGACGGCACCTTCCGGCCTGATGAGCAAGCCACACGAGCTGAGTTCGTAACACTGCTCGCAAAAGTAATCAATCGGTAAAACCGAAGAGGAGTGACTTATGGCAGATACAGGTAAATGGAGTGAAGCGGCGAAATATGCTTCGATGATGAATATGGTGGATATTGCTGTCTACATCATGTGTATTGGCCTATCGTGGTGGGCGCTGCAAGCGTTCCGCTTCGATGTCCTGCTCAAAAGGCCTAAGGCTGCTCAAGCGATTATGCTGCAAATTTTGCTTTCTATTGCCCTCGGACACTTGGTTGCGAGTTTTTTTATTCAATATTTAGGCCTCTCTATGGGCTTCGGAAAGATGTTTTAATCACATTTTTCGAATAATGAACAAGTTTGTTGTCAACAATGGATAATAGAACGGAGCGAAAAACGAATCCTTCTCCGAACTCTATGTAGGGCAGTTTGAATACCAAAAGAACACAGTTGTAACTGTATGGGTTGAAATGATAAACTTAGGAAATGTGCAAAACCTTGTAATTTAAAATAAGTGCGCGGAGGGACCATGATGAGCAAAATTATCGTCCGCGGTGGCCGAAAGTTAGCTGGCAATGTGAAAATCAACGGAGCAAAGAATGCGGTTCTACCGATTATTGCAGCTTCCATTCTGGGTTCGGAAGGTGAAAGCGTCATCCATGATGCGCCTCCCCTTGACGATGTACTAGTCATTAATAAAGTATTGCAAAGCTTGGGTATCGAAGTCGAATATAACCGTCAGGTTATTCGTGTTCGTGCTCACAACATTACCACATGTGAAGCATCTTATGATCTAGTCCGTAAAATGAGAGCCTCTTTCCTCGTGATGGGTCCTTTGTTAGCAAGGCTGGGTCAAGCGAGAATTTCGCTCCCAGGCGGCTGTGCGATTGGCACAAGGCCAATTGATCAGCATCTCAAAGGCTTTGAAGCGATGGGTGCCGATATTGAACTGGGTCAAGGGTATATCGAAGCTAAAGTGAAAGGGCGCCTGAAGGGTGCCAAAATTTATCTCGATGTAGCCAGTGTAGGCGCAACCGAGAACATCATGATGGCTGCTACGCTCGCTGAGGGCACAACCATCATTGAGAATGCTGCTAAAGAGCCGGAAATTGTCGATTTGGCGAATTACTTGAATGCCATGGGCGCGACGATTCGCGGGGCAGGAACAGGTGTTATTCGCATTGAAGGCGTAGAGAAACTTCGTGGGGTTGTACATACGGTTATTCCGGATCGCGTAGAAGCGGGTACATATATGATTGCCGCAGCTATTACTGGTAGTGAACTGTATATGGAGGGCGCTATTGGTGACCATCTCCGACCTGTTATTTCTAAAATGCAAGAAATGGGCGTTATCATCGAAGAAGATGAGAACGGTATTCGTGTCTGCGCTTCGGGGCCGCTTCGCGCCGTTGACGTGAAGACGCTGCCGTATCCGGGCTTCCCAACCGATATGCAGTCGCAAATGATGGCGCTGCTGATGGTGGCGGACGGCACGAGCCTCGTGACCGAGACCGTGTTCGAGAATCGGTTCATGCATGTTGAGGAGTTCACGAACATGAACGCTCATATCAAAGTCGATGGCCGTACAGCTATCGTAAGCGGCAATGCCAAGCTGCAGGGTGCGAAGGTATGCGCAACAGACCTTCGGGCAGGAGCAGCCCTTATTCTAGCGGCGCTAGCTGCAGAAGGTGAAACCGAGATTACTGGCGTTCACCATATTGATCGCGGGTATGTCGATATTACTGACGTTCTGCGTGAGCTAGGTGCCGATATTCAAAGATCCGTGCCGCAAGAAGTGGAGCAAGAAGTTGCGGAGTTGGGTTTTTTCAACATTCAGCCGACGCTTGCCTAGTTTGAAGAGCCATTGGAGGTAACTCCGATGGTTCTTTTTTGTTGTGTGCCCTTATGCCCCCTCGTTTTGTGAGAATAAGTGCGAAACAATGATGCATTTAGTGCATCAAAAATATTCTTTGTATGCTATTTGGAGGTAATTACCTGCAAAATGTGCAGCAAATAGTACCTCAAAGGATTCAATTGCATTTAGACTTAATAGTGGACACAACGAATTGGGGAGTTAGATAATAGATCTATCCAAATTACGAGGTGTCCAAGATGAGTGAATCCCGCCAACGTTACAATCAAAAGTTTAAAGAGGAAACGGTAAAGTACATTCAACAACATAGTAAATCGATCACGGAAATTGCAAACGAACTGAACATTCCAGCGAAGACTTTGAGCAGATGGGTGAGTAAATATCGCCAATTTCCAGATGAGCCCTTCGTGGGCAGTGGGAATCTGCGCAGCCACGATCAGATCGTGAAAGACTTGGAGCAGCGAAACAAAGACCTAGAGGAAGAGCTAGCCATCTTAAAAAAGGCGCTGCACATCTTCAGCAAAGACCCGAAGTGAGATTCAAGTTCATTGATGACCACCGTTCTACATTTCGAGTTGAGAAGATGTGCAGCGTACTAGGTGTATCCAGGAGCGGTTACTATAAATGGCGATTGACAGCCCCAAGTGAGCGGAAAAAGCGCCGAGAAGCGTTGGCTAAAGAGGTCGAATTTGAGTACTTGGATTCAGATCGGAATTACGGGAGTCCGAAGATCACAGAGGAACTGAGAAAGAAAGGTTTCAAAGTCGCTGTCAAAACGGTTGGACGCATCATGAAAGAGAAGGGATTACGCTCACAAGCTGTAGCGAAATTCAGCGTACAAACAACGGATTCAAATCATAGCCACCCTATTGCGCCTAATTGGCTGAATCAGCATTTTGATGTGTGTACAAGACCGAATCAAGTATGGGTTACCGACATTACGTACATCCACACGCGTCAAGGAAACCTTTATTTAGCAAGCGTTCTTGACTTGTTTACCCGCAAAATTGTCGGCTGGCAGCTCGGCAATCGCATGACTGTGGAACTGACGCTAGATGCCTTAAACCAGGCATACGAAGCCAAACGACCGCCTAAGGGCCTTATTCATCATTCAGACCGCGGATCGCAGTATGCGTCCAGTGAATACCGTAAACAGCTGAAAAAATACCATATGATTCGTAGCATGAGCCGAAAAGGTAACTGCTACGATAATGCTTGTATAGAGGCTTTCCACAGCATCCTCAAGCGGGAATTGGTGTACAGGTATAAATTTCAAAGCCGCCAAGAAGCACACCAGCGAATCTACTGGTACATTGAGTTTTTCTACAACCGGAAGCGTACGCACAGCAAGCTCGGCTATTTGTCCCCAGTCAAGTTTGAAATGCAGTATTACAAGCAAGCTAAACTAATTTCTTAACCTTTTTTTGTGTCCACTCTATTGACTCAAGTACAAATTGGAGCATATCGGGTGAATTTGATGTAGGAAATGCAGGTAATTCATAAAAATAGGGTTGCTGAGTCTAATTTAACTGCATGTTTTACAACTAATGTAACTTGAACAGCGCCTTATGAGTTCTGCGGTTAGATGAAGATGACTGGTAGTCGGCTTGTACAAGGCATGAAATCATAGTACATGCATTTTTATTCTTGCTAGTGGCGGTTTGATCTGTCATGGGAACTTGTGCATTAATGTGACGAAGTACAACGATGCTTACCAGCACTCCGTAATAATGGAAAAGCAGTGGCTGCACAGTTACAAGCAACGGTCGAGGTTCCCCGGATGCTCTAGCATCCACATTCTCACGCATTTTACAAGATAGTCCATTGTTCTATTCTAGCAATCCCTCTCATAAGCTAAGTCATATCAACTACCTGCTAGTAAACGCGCTTATGGAGGCTGCTTAGATGAAGTTGAAGAAGAAACGCGTGATTAACCACAGGGTCATCCTATGGATGGCTGTTTGCTTATCTTCCATGCTATGTGTGACTATTATCGTTCCAGGATTGCTAGTTAAGAAGATTCCGGATGGCGGCGGGCAACCTCCTATCCAAATAGTGAAAGACGGACTGCTCAAGGAAACTATCACGGAACAAGGCTTAATGATCCCCGTCTATTTGACCAAGAAAGCGACGATTGAGACGGTACCGCTGGAACAGTATGTGAAAGGTGTGCTCGCCGCCGAAATGCCGGTGGAATTCGAGCTGGAGGCGCTCAAAGCGCAGGCTATGGCAGCCAGGACTTATGTTGTGCGTAGAGTGCTAGAGAAGGATTACAGCAATATGCCGGTTAACGATGCACTTGTGACAGACACAACTGCGCATCAAGCTTATATCACGGATCAAGAGCTAAGAGACAGATGGGACAAGCATTACGAGACGAATATGGCCAAAATCGATAGAGCCGTGAATGAAACCAAAGATCTAATCCTCACTTATGAGCATAAACCTATCAACGCCACCTTTTTCTCGACTAGTAATGGATATACTGAAAACTCGGAAGATTACTGGCCGTTCAAGAGTCCTTACCTGCGCAGTGTACCAAGCCCTTGGGATATTAAGCTATCTTCTCGCTATCAGGAAACTGTTGATTTCAGTTACAAGAGTATGCTTCAGAAGCTAGGCGTTACGAGTATTGCAACAACAGGTACAAGCACCAAAAATATGAAAGTACTAGCGTGGTCGGCCGGCCACCGGATTAAAGCTATAACGATAGGCGGTAAAATATTCTCAGGCCGTGAAGTACGAGAGAAGCTAGGACTAGCATCCTCTCAATTTACGTGGACATGGTCAGGCTCCAAAATCACGTTTACCACCTACGGATATGGCCACGGTGTTGGCCTAAGTCAATGGGGCGCCAATGGTATGGCGAAGGAAGGTAAAACCGCGGAGCAAATTGTAACCTATTATTACACAGGCATCTCTATCGAAAAAGCGACACCTTTTATCCAAAAATCGTAATCCTTTACCGTTTCTATAAAAATATCTTTCTTCAAGTATAAAACCTTTAAATGTGTCAAGAATGGTTGATGAGGTGATAACCATGAATGATCAAAACAAAGGTTTTCAAAAAGAAGAAGTCCTAAAACTGCACAAGGAGCACAAAGTACGACATCCACATGGAAGAGGTTGCTTGCTAAGAAGTGGGTATTCCCAGCAACGTATATGGCAGCAGCAGCAATTATCTTAACCTTAATGTGGGTGTACCAGGACGCCGGGAAGAAGACAGTCAGCCAAGAAGATCTGGGCATTAAGGTTACCAGCGACAAAGCGACAGACACTTCCAAAGCACCGGACGGGGCCGTTGCGGTCAACGCACAAACCGAAACGATACAGTGGCCTGTTAAAGACAGAACACTAGTCGAAGTCTCCATCCCCTTCTATGACACGAATGCAACGAATGAAGTAAAGCAGGCGGCAATGATTCAATATAACGATCAATTGACGCCGCATACTGCAATTGACTTGAAAGCCAAAGATGGTTCAGCATTTGATGTATTAGCTGCTCTAAGCGGCAAGGTGACTGCGGTTGAGCAGAATCCGGTTGTTGGCAGTCTCGTAGAAATTACACACAGCAACGGCTTGACCAGCATTTACCAAAGCTTGTCCGATGTGAAAGTAGCCAAAGGCGCTGAAGTGAAAAAAGGCGATATCATCGCGAAAGCAGGACGCAACGAGTTCGAGAAAGAGGACGGCGTGCATCTGCACTTTGAAGTCCGCCAAGTTAGTGATAATGCAGCGGTTAATCCAGAAACGCTTTTAAACGCTAAGCAGTAATTCGGTTCGACGCATAGGCGACAGCCTACATAAATTAAGGCAGCGGGTAAATCCTGCTGCTTTTTTGCATGGAGATATGGATTCGTTTTTACGTTGCTTCGCATCCATTTTGCTAAAAACGCTTGTCCGAAGGGCGCCAGAATCGATTATTCCTGATTATTTTGAAAATAAATATGGGAAATGGGCTTGTCAGGCTTGGCTACGTAGAATATCTAGTCATGCCCCTCATATACTTTACCAAACTATCTCGAGTAGGGAGGCGAGGGGAGTGCACGATTACATCAAAGAGCGAACCATTAAGATTGGTACCTGTATCGTCGAGACCAAGAATACGGTTCGCACCATTGCTAAGGAATTCGGCGTTTCCAAAAGCACGGTGCACAAGGATTTGACGGAAAGACTACCGGAAATCAACCCGGACCTGGCCAATCAGGTGAAGCACATTCTGGAGTATCACAAGTCCATCAGGCACCTAAGAGGAGGAGAAGCGACGAAAATTAAGTACCGAAAAACTCGAAATCCGAAGCATTCCGAAAACCTGGTCACGGTTAAGTCCTAAATGTACCCTTCATCCCGATAGGTTTCCTATAACTGGACTTGTCGAAATTTCACGCAAAAAGAGGAATTAATGCATTTATAACGAATTTAGCTTATAATTAGAAATATATACAAGAGCGCCGATTCTTCACGGGATGGACGGTAGGTTTAGGGAGGATTAATTAGAAATGTTAAGCAAGGATATTGGAATAGATCTCGGCACGGCGAATGTGCTTATTCATGTAAAAGGACGCGGTGTTGTGCTCGATGAGCCTTCCGTTGTAGCGATTGAAAGCGATACGAAACGCGTGCTGGCTGTAGGAGAAGAAGCTTTCCGCATGGTGGGAAGAACTCCCGGCAACATTATCGCGATTCGTCCATTGAAAGATGGCGTTATTGCGGACTTTGATATTACGGAAATGATGTTGAAGCATTTTATCGCGAAAGTAGGGGGCAAGAATTGGTATTCTCATCCGAGAATACTGATCTGCGCCCCTACCAACATCACCTCGGTTGAGCAGAAGGCGATCCGCGAAGCGGCTGAGCGCAGCGGTGCCCGAGAGGTATTCATGGAAGAAGAACCGAAGGCAGCAGCAATTGGTGCCGGCATGGACATCTTCCAGCCTAGCGGCAATATGGTTGTAGATATCGGCGGAGGGACGACGGATGTGGCCGTGTTATCCATGGGTGACATCGTCACCTCCTCCTCCATTAAGATTGCAGGCGACAAGTTCGATATTGCGATCACGAAATATATCAAAAATAAGTACAAGCTGCTGATTGGTGAACGGACGAGCGAAGATATCAAGCTGAAAATCGGAACGGTATATCCACACGGTAGAGATCAAGAGATGGATATTCGCGGTAGAGATATGGTATCCGGTTTGCCACTGACGATCACGATTCACTCCAGTGAAGTACAAGAAGCGCTGTGGGATCCGGTTTCCTCCATCGTGACGGCGGCCAAAAGTGTATTGGAGAGAACACCTCCAGAGCTATCGGCAGACATTATTGACCGTGGTGTTATTTTGACAGGCGGCGGAGCATTGCTTCACGGGCTTGATCAACTGCTGGCGGACGAGCTGAAAGTACCTGTATTAATTGCCGAAGATCCGATGTCCTGTGTCGTTAAAGGAACAGGCATTATGCTCGATAACCTAGACAAGGTTACCAAACGTAAATTTTAATTAGACATACTACCTAAGAGGTGAAGAGATGTTAAGAGGACTGTATACCGCGGCGGCAGGCATGATCTCCGAACAGCGCAGACACGATACCATTACGAATAATATTGCCAACATTAATTCCCCGGGTTTTAAACAAGGCAATGCTTTGTCTCGATCGTTCCCGGAGATGCTGATATCGACGATTCGCGGTGGACAAGGTGCCTCGACAGTCCCCATTGGGAAGATGAGTTTAGGTGTATTTTCCGAGGAGAGCATCTCCCTCCATGCACAGGGTGATTTGCAAGAAACGCAAAACCCTTTCGATTTTGCCCTTGTTTCCAAAATACAAGTGCCTGGTATGTCCTTTGATGCTTCAGGTAAGTTCGTGGACGCGAATGGACAACGCACGTTTCAGCCGCAGGCACTGTTTACGGTGTTGAACGCGAATGGTGAGCAGCGTTATTCCTTGAACGGAAAGTTCACCGTTGATACGGCAGGCCAGCTAGTTAATGCCAACGGGAACCTTGTGCTAGGCCGAGATGGACAACCCCTGCTGCTGATTGATGGAGCGGGTCAACCGATTCACTCCTTCAAGGTTACAGACAAGGGTGAGTTCATTGATGCGAATGGTCTTCCGCTTCTAGGGCCGACGGGTCAACCCATAGGATTAATGCTCTCGCGTGCAGAGAATCCGAATCTATTGCTGCGTGAAGGTAACGGGCTGCTGCGCATTAATCCAGGCGATGAAGCAACTGTAACGCAGGTTGCTGCAGGTGACCAAGTACAAGTTCGTCAAGGCTTCATAGAACGCTCTAATGTTGATTCCGCGCAATCGATGGTTGATATGATGTCAGCGCTTCGCGCTTATGAAGCAAACCAAAAAGTGATCCAATCTTATGATAAAAGTATGGAAAAAGCCGCGAATGAAGTTGGGCGCGTCTAATCTAGCTGGCGAAGGGGCAGGACCATGAACAATTCTATGATTAACTCATCGGTATCCATGCATAGCTTACAGCAAAAGCTGGATATTCTCTCCAATAATATCGCGAATGTGAATACGAACGGGTTTAAGAAGAAGGAAGCCTCCTTCGAGGACGTTCTGACTAACGTCAAGTCGCAGCCAGAAGGATTCCGTCAGTTAGGCCGGTTCTCGCCGCTTGGTTTTAACCAAGGGTGGGGCTCGAGGCTGGTGCAAATCCAGACTAATTTGTCCCAAGGACCTATTCAGTCTACGGGGAATGTGACGGATTTTGCCATTCAAGGTGACGGATTATTTGAAGTATCCATGAGTAAGACAGATGAGAACGGCAACCAAGTGTTCCAACCTGCATGGACTCGTAATGGTGCTTTCAGTTTAAGTCCGGATGCGACTGGCGGTACCGTCCTTACAACGAAAGAAGGCCACTTCATCACGGGTGTGGATGGTACAGGAGCGAATATTAGTCCAATCCGTGTGCCGGCTGGTTTTCGACCTGTCGTTGAACCGAACGGTACGATCAAAGGATATAATGAGCAGGATCCAAGCGCTGCACCCATTAATTTGGGACAGATCAAGCTAGTTCGCGTTGTACGTCCACAGCTGCTCCAAGACGTTGGAGATAACCTTTATGCTATTCCTAATGGCATAACGGCTGCTGAGAAGGCAAATATCTTACAAGATGTGAACCCTTTGGTTGATAACCCGGCTAACCGTGTTAGTCTCATGCAGGGTTTTCTGGAGCAATCTAACGTTACGCTTTCGGATGAAATGACAGATCTGGTTATCGTGCAAAGAGCGCTTCAACTCAATTCCCGAGCTATTACATCTTCGGATCAGATGATGAATATCGCTAATAATTTGCGCGCCTGATCTTAGAAAGGGAGGGATAGGGCTCGATGTCAGACAAGCCTGCTCCACCAAAGAAGAAAACAAGGCCGAAATGGCTGAATATTATATGGCTTATTTTCAAAATCATTCGAATTCCTGTGCTATGCGTGCTGGCCGTTTTTATTGGCCTATGGGTAGGTTACTCCAAGCTTGGTCATCAGCCAGCGGGGGAAATTTTTCATATGAGTACTTGGCGGCACTTATACGATCTGGTATTTGCGAAATAACTCTAACTCCCTCGTGGGAGTTTTATTTTTGTCTAAGCAGCGGTATAATGAATGAAGGCTAAATGTCCCAGATATCGGATACTAACGCGCAGGAGGGGTACTTTGAATATACCGAACATGCTCACTATCAGCAGGTTTGTTCTAATCCCTGTGTACCTCGTGATTTTTTTTAGTGGTCATATCCAAGTTGCCTTTATTATTTTACTGGCAGCCGGACTTACGGATATCCTAGATGGCTATATCGCAAGAACTCGCGGACTTATTACACCCGTTGGTGTCATGCTGGACCCACTCGCTGATAAAAGCATGATGATTGCAGTGATCCTATCCCTGCTCATATCGGGCTTGATTCCTTGGCAGGCAGCTGCGGCGATGTTCATTCGTGATTTAGGTATGATTGTGGGCTCTGCCTTCTTTCATTTCAGGGGCAAATTAACGGTTCCCGCCAATGTGATGGGAAAGTTAACGACGGTTCTCTACTATTTTGCTATCCTCTTCATCGTTTTTCATTTAACCTTTGCTATGACCTATTTATGGTTTGTAATCGGGGTCTCATTCTTAACTTCCTTCATTTATATTCTTCAGTTCCTTGTATTAAATCGAAGAGCTAAAATGAAAAATTAATGTATGCTACGAAAAAAGAGCCTATGCATAAGTCTGTTACACAGCCCCTGTACATAAGCTCTCCCTATATGAACCTTCACTTCTGCAGTTAATGAAGGGACACCCCTATTGTAAGTGATTACCTTGTATTTTATACAAGTATTTTGAAAGGAGTTTTTAAACCGTTATGCTAGATATTAACCAGATTCAAGAGATCATTCCTCATCGCCCACCCTTCCTGCTTGTTGACCGTATTTTGGAGGTCGAAGAAGGGGTTAGAGCTGTAGGTATAAAGAATGTTACGATCAATGAACCGTTCTTCGCAGGACACTTTCCTGGCTATCCGGTTATGCCCGGTGTGCTGATTGTTGAAGCTTTGGCACAAGTAGGTGCTGTGGCTGTTCTGTCGATGCCTGAATATAAAGGTAAAATTGGTTTATTTGCGGGTGCAGATGGTATTCGCTGGCGACAACAGGTCGTACCTGGTGATACACTAACTTTAGAAATGACGATTACACGTGTAAAAGGAACCATTGTCAAAGGCCAAGCTGTGGCTAAGGTAGGCGACAAAGTGGTAGTCGAAGGCGAGCTTATGTTCGCCCTTGCTAATAAATAACCCATAGATAAAAAGGAGATGAACCTGACTACTATGACGCGTGTACAAACAGAGTATCAATTATGGTTAGAGGATCCAGCAGTGGATGCCGAAACGAAGAAAGAACTGCGTGCTATTCGGGAAGATGAGAGAGAAATTGAGGATCGCTTTTATAAAGACCTTGAATTTGGCACAGGAGGACTTCGCGGCGTGATTGGCGCTGGAACGAATCGAATCAACGTGTATACCGTTGGACGCGCAAGCCAAGGCTTGGCACAATATGTGAAAGGGACAGGCGCTGCAAGTCCTTCCATTGTTCTAGCTTATGATTCACGTCATATGTCGCCAGAGTTCGCTTTAGAATCTGCTCTCGTATTCGCAGGGAATGGAATTAAGGCTTATCTCTTTCAAACACTGCACGCGACACCACAGCTATCCTTTGCCGTGAGATACTTAGGTGCGTCCGCAGGGGTTGTCGTTACAGCTAGTCACAACCCACCTGAATATAATGGGTATAAAGTATATGGAGCAGACGGGGGACAACTCGTTCCTGAGTTTGCGGAGCAGGTCATTGCACAAGTACAGAGCATCGATTCCTTCGACAAGGTCAAGAAAATTACGCAACAAGAAGCGGAAGCGCAAGGACTGCTTTCCTGGATAGGGGAAGAGGTCGACCAAGCTTATATCCAGGCCGTAACGGCGATCAGCCAGAACCCGGACGTGATTAAGCAGATCGAAGGCGATTTCCGCATCATTTTCACTCCTTTGCATGGAGCAGGCAATGTGCCGGTACGCGAAGTGTTGAAAGCAGTTGGCTTCGGACAAGTACGTGTTGTAGCCGAGCAAGAACTGCCGGATGCCCAATTCTCGACGGTTAAGTCTCCGAATCCAGAGGAGCGGGAAGCTTTCACACTCGCTATTGCACAAGCGAAAGAGTGGGACGCCGATATCATCATCGGAACCGACCCTGATGCTGATCGCATGGGTGCTGTTGTGAAGGATCCGAACGGCGAGTATGTCGTTTTGTCAGGTAATCAGTCTGGTGCTATCATAGTAAATTATTTATTATCAAGCTTGAAAGAGCGTGGAACACTGCCTGCGAACGGCGTCGTCGTCAAAACGATCGTTACAAGTGAAATGGGCGCAGTTATCGCGAATCATTATGGGATTCCTACATTAAATACGCTAACTGGCTTTAAATATATTGGGGAGAAAATGTCCCAGTTCGAGCAAAATGGTGAGTATACGTTCTTATTCGGATACGAAGAAAGTTATGGCTACTTGGCCGGGGACTATGCCCGAGATAAGGATGCTGTTATCGCAGCGATGCTGATTGCTGAAGCGGCAGCTTATTATAAGAAGCAAGGCAAGACTTTATATGAAGTACTTCAAGAGCTGTACGAATCCTTTGGCTACTTTTTGGAAAAGCTGGAATCAAGGACGCTGAAAGGGAAAGACGGCGTGGAACAAATCGGGCGCATCATGGAGGCTTGGAGAACGAATCCACCAACGGTGATCAGTGGCACTCGTGTAAGCCAAGTGGAAGATTACGCAGAGGGCATAAATGGCCTTCCTCGTGAAAATGTGCTGAAATTTAAGCTGGATGATGGTTCATGGTTCTGCTTGCGTCCTTCAGGAACGGAACCGAAAATTAAGTTTTATTTTGCGGTACAAGGATCTACAGGTCCAGCAGCCGCACAGCAACTGGATGGCATTATTCAATATGTGCTTAACCGTGTAGACGGATAATGAAATAGGAAAACTGAACCTCTTCAGAACCTAAGTCAGGGATAGGTCGTCTAATGAATAGATGGAAATTAAATCCGCATTCATTTAGCCTATTACCCGAGGCAGGAACTGAAGGGGTTTTCGAATGTAAGTACATGCTTTACGAAGTTAGCTTTCTATCGGAAAGATTCTAAGGAGTGGACAACTTGGCACAACGGTATCAAACATGGAATAAACCTCTCAAAAAAATCCTATGGTGGCTCGTCATTATTGGAATGGTAGTCTCCCTGCCGCTAGCTTACACGCGTCACCAAACGGAAACTTCGGCCAACCAAGTCGAGTTTGTTTTCGATTATCGTGATTTACTGGATATTTCGGATATTCAGACGAATCCGCAAGCTTTTGTCGCTGAGCAGTTGAAGAATATGAAAGCAGCGGGCATTGGCTCAATGGCTGTGTATGAGAGTACACTAGCGGAGCTTAAAGAGAGCCGCCGCATCGAGGTATATAACTCACGAGACGCTGCTGCACTTACCCAGACCTTGGGTGATCCTAACGAGAATTTTACCTACGTGCTTTACGCAGACAGTGCCACACAACAGAAGCTGGAGCCTTTGATTCAGAAAACGTTCGCGGATCTGAAGGTTGCTACGAAGCCGTGGAGTTTCAAAAATAGAAACGGACTCATCATCCAAATGAGCATGGACGATGCATCGATCAAGGGGATGGACCCAGACCCGATGACCTTACAAATGCTGAAAAATCAAGGGTTCCAAATCGTGGTTCGTCTATCGAATCGCAGACCATTTGTAACCAATGAAATGGATCGACTGCTGAAACAACTGCATGATTTCGGCGTGAAGCGCATCATTGTCGATGGCAATGAAGTTCCGGGCTACACGGAAGAAAATACAGAAATTAACCTGAATAAAATGGCAGATCTTCTTAATAAAAACGGCATTGGCCTAGCTGCTATTGAGCTATTAAAAGAGCCGCAAAAAGGTTTTAGTACACTATCGAAGCAAACGAATTATAACGTCGTTCGATTGCATTCGTTCACAGAGAAAGACGGAGAAAAGTTAACAGAGCCGCTCAAAAAATCGGAACTGCAGGATCGCATTCAAGGCGTAGCGGATCGTTTTGTCCTTGCAGTGAAAGACCGCAATATCCGCATGGTGTTCTTGAATGCAAGGCCAGTCAAAAGCTTGGATAAAGGCAAAATCGTCGATCCGTTAGCAGCTTACTACGAAAGTTTGCAAGGAAAAGATGGCGCTATTCCTCGCATACAACAAGGCGGGTTTACGCTTGGACCAGCTGAGCCATTTGACGTAAAAACGACAGGCTGGCAGAAGATCGCCCGCATCTTCATGCTGATTGGCGGAGCTAGTTTAATCGTGCTGATGGTGTCCTTCTTCGTACCGGAAGCCATGCTGCTCCTCTTCGTCTTAGGTATACTTGGACTTATTGCTTTGCATACACTTTCGGCTAATCTATACGCGCAAGGACTTGCCTTAAGTGCAGCCATTAGCGCACCGAGCATAGCGATCATGTTGGCCATTCGTTCCGTTCGTTCAGGAGCCGCAGCGAAATGGAAGTCAGGTCTTGCTTACGCTTTATGGACACTAATCAAAACATCTGCGATTTCGTTGATTGGTGTCGTTTACGAAGTAGCACTTCTCAATCACATTACGTATTCACTCGTGCTGCAGCAGTTCCGCGGCGTTGGCGTACTGCATTTGCTTCCAATTGCAATCGCAGGTGTGTATTTACTATTCTTTAGCGAAAATAACACATACAGAGATAAGCTTGCGAATATTCGCAGTATCCTTTCTTCCTACATTAGTGTGCTATGGATTGTAGTCGCTGGTGTAGCTCTAGCCGCTGTTTATTATTACTTGTCACGTACAGGAAATGAAGGACAGGCTTCTACTCTTGAAAAATTATTCCGCTCCTTCTTGGAAAATACATTGGGCGTGCGCCCTCGAACCAAAGAATTTTTGTTCGCACATCCGTTGTTCCTGCTAGGCGCATATTTGTCAGTTCGTTATAGACATGCCGTCTATTTGATCTTCATCGGTGTAATTGGGCAGCTTTCTATTGTAGATACATTCGCTCACTTGCATACACCGCTTCATATCTCTTTGATCCGTATAACCTACGGTCTTATGTTTGGTACTTTGATTGGCCTCGTTCTAATTGCAGCTTGGGAAATAATCACAAGGAGTTGGAAACGATGGGTGCCACAGTCGTCAAAATAGCGCTATCTGGCTACTATGGCTTCGATAACAGCGGCGATGAGGCTGTGCTGCAATCGATTTTGATTGCTTTGCAGGAGCAAAGTCGAGAGCAAGGCATACAGATAGAGCCTATCGTCCTTTCTGCTAATCCTGAGAAAACAACAGCGATGTATGGTGTGAAGGCCTATCATCGCATGAAGCCTGGTTCGCTGTTTCGAGCCTTGCGTGAAGCCGATGGTTTGATAAGCGGCGGTGGCAGTTTATTGCAGGATGCTACAAGCTCAAAGACGATCCCGTATTACTTGGCTGTTTTGAAAATAGCGCAGTGGCTGGGCAAGCCCACTTTTATTTACTCGCAGGGCATCGGGCCAGTTAGCCGCCCTATGTTTTATGGCTGGATCCGCAGCGTGTTCCAGCGCTGCGCGTATGTGTCGGTCCGCGACACGGAGTCCGCTGACTTATTAGGGAAGATGCGACTCCCGCGGGAGCGCATTACGGTAGTGCCTGACCCGGTCATGGGCTTGCCGCGGCGCGGTTCTGTTGGCGGCGCGTCGGACCTCGCGCCGGAAGGTTCTGTGCGGACGATAGGCGTGTCCGTCCGCTTCTGGAATGAGGACCGCTCAGAGCTGGAAGCTCTCTCGCGGTCCCTGCAAGTGCTGCTCGCAGCCGATGCGAACGTGCGGCTGCGGTTCTTGCCCTTCCACCTCCCCTCGGATGAGGTGGCGTCGCAGTTCGTGATCGACCGACTCGGTGATCACGGGTCCCGGGTGGAGATGGTGCGAGGCATCGCCCATCCGCAGGATATGCTCGCGCAGGTCGCGGAATGCGACCTGTTGATCGGGATGAGGCTGCATTCTTTGATTTATGCAGCCTCGCAGTTCGTGCCTATGGTAGGCATCTCGTACGATCCGAAGATCGACCAGTTCCTCCATAGGCTTGGCATGAAAGCCGCCGCATCGACAGCTCGCTTCGATGCGGATGCCTTCGCGGCCGAGGCGCAGCGCCTGCTGGCCGGCCGAGAGGCTTGGGCGGCGTCCTGCCGCGCCGCCATTGAAGAGCTCAAAGCGCAGGCTCAGCTTCCTGCGCAGCGCATCATTTCTTTTTACAAACAAAGAACTAACAAATAGGAAATAATAAAAAAGCAACCAAAATCCGATTTCCAACGTCAATTAAAGGAAGAGATATCTATGAGTTCAACATCAACAACGATCCAATCTAAGGTCGCATCTGCGAATGCTGTACCCAAAGTTCGCATCTACGGAGTGCCCATCTCCAAAATGAGCATGGACCAAACCGTAGCTTACCTTGCGAACGTTATTGAACAAAGACAACCCCATCAGGTCATTACCGCCAATCCCATTATGGTCATGGCTGCGCAAGAGGATCCTGCTTATCTGAGCATGATGCAGCGCGCTGAACTCATCGTTCCTGATGGAACCGGTGTCGTCTGGGCGGCTAAATACGTAGGTGAGCCTGTTGTAGAACGGGTTCCAGGCTATGATTTGATCCATGAGCTGATGAAAGTCGGAGAGTCAAAAGGTTGGAAAGTTTACTTACTTGGTGCTTCCAATGAGGTTATCCAAGCTGCAGCTGAGAAGCTTCGTACTACTTATCCGGGGATAAAGCTTGTTGGCGTACGTGATGGATATTTTAAAGACGAGCAGGATGCTGAAGTGATTCAAGATATCGTGGATGCGGCTCCGGATATTCTTCTCGTAGGAAGATCTGCTGCAAATCAAGAGCCGTGGATTGGGAAATACAAACAACAGATTGGTGTCCCTGTTATGATGGGTGTCGGGGGAAGTTTTGATGTTCTTTCGGGCAAGCTAAAAAGAGCACCCGTATTATTTCAAAAACTACGTCTTGAGTGGTTCTACCGCCTAATGCAGGAGCCTTGGCGCTACAAACGAATGCTTCTACTCCCAAAATTCGCATTGAAAGTGATGCGGGACAAAGAGAAAGTCACCAAACCATGAAAATATTTATGAAAATTGGCTGAAAACGGTCATTTCAGATGAATTTAGCAGTGGTATTTGTGAGCAAATGGGAGTATAATTCATTTCGGCGGATTACCTGCCACCCAAGACAAGAGGAGCTGTGAAGAAGACATGTATGGATTATATGCGATTGGGTTTATCGCTGCTTGCTTAATGGCGCTGCTGCTGACACCCCTAGTCAAAAAATTTGCCTTCTGGGTTGGAGCCGTTGATGCCCCTAACCATCGTAAGGTACATACCCGAATAATGCCGCGTCTCGGAGGATTAGCGATATTCCTTGCATTCGTCGGAGCTTATTTTGTCGTCTCTCCAGCACTTGATGCCGTTAACTCCAATGCTGCATTTGGGTTGCTAATCGGAGGCTTTGTGATTGTCGTCACGGGTGCCTTGGATGATCGTTTTCAGCTATCTCCCAAATGGAAGCTGCTCGGGCAATTGATTGCCGCTTGCATCGTTGTCTCCTTTGGTCTTAAGATCGACCTCGTTAACATTCCTTTCGGAACGACCAACCTGCCAATTGGCTGGTTAAGTATTCCGATTACGATATTATGGATCGTCGGTGTTTCCAACGCGATTAACTTAATTGACGGCCTAGATGGCTTGTCAGCTGGTGTATCGGGTATTGCTACCACTACAATACTAATTCTTGCCTTGATGATGGGCAATGTTACCGTTATTTTACTTTGCGTTATTTTACTAGGCAGTATCATAGGCTTCATGTTCTATAACTTCCATCCGGCCAAAATCTTCATGGGCGACTCCGGCGCCTTGTTCCTAGGCTTTGCTTTAGCAACACTATCGATTCTCGGCTTTAAGCAAGCGGCCGTTGTTTCACTCTTAATTCCTATAATGATTCTAGGCGTGCCATTATCCGATACCTTCTTTGCGATCATGCGCCGCTACGTCAATAAATTACCGATCTCTGCACCGGATAAAAGCCATCTGCATCATTGCTTGCTGCAGCTTGGTTTCAGTCATCGTACAAGCGTACTGATCATCTACGGAATTGCCTCCATCTTCGGCGGCAGCGCGGTGGTGTGCTCAGTCTTTATCTCCCAAGATTCCACTTGGGGTCTTATCATGATCATCGTGGCACTCTTCCTAGTTATGCTAGTCGGAGCAGAAGCTATTGGTATCATCAGTAAGAGCCGTAAGCCGGTGCTGAACTTCCTGCAGAGACTTGTGGGCAAGCAAGTTCAGAGCGATCGTATGGGCAAATAAGCTACAAAATCAGAATCCAACCTTCGGGTTGGATTTTTTTTGCATTTTATGAATTTTTTTCTTTCTCTAAACATTTCCTTCGTTATGACCGATAAGTAGAGTACAAGAACTTTTGGCTATTTGCCGCGTCTAATCATGTGGAATGGTAGAAGAATATGGGAGGGATTGTCGAAATCTAGCAAGTAAGTTGAAGATAATACTTATACCATGGCGAAACTAACAACATTTAGATTACATAAGGAGGAACTAGTTTTGAAAACCAAGCAAAAAAGAAATAAGTGGATTAGCATCAGCCTCATGATAGCTCTGCTGCTCGCAATTCTACCGCCACTTACCGTTAGTGCGGCAGCTACAATCAGTATCACGAATCTATATTCACCAAATCCGAACGCTCCTGCTCCAGGCAATTATGATGACTCATTAGTCAATAAATTTACGGTAAATCCAATTGAAGTAGATGCATTGATTAACGGCATTGCAGATGATCAAATTACGGATATGTATTATGAAATTTTTAATGCCAATACCAATCAAACAAGTACAATTAAAACGAATAAAGCTGTTAAAAGTATATCCAATAGCAGTGAAGTATCTTTCAAAAATGTTCAGTTATCACCGGGTAAAAACGTAATTACTATTAAGTTCGGAACTACAGGGAATATTGCATCCACGCCTGCATATGCCTACTATACACCGGTTACGAATATTTCTAACCTTCAATTTAACGGTGTAGACTTTTTAGATGGTGGTATATATCCTAAAGGGCCTCCTTATACAGGAGTTTCTATTACAGGAACATCTTCCAATGCAAACGCCATTGAAGCCAATTACGGTGGAACTGTCTATCAACCTGCGGCCTTTCAAAATGGTAATTTTACATACGTAGCCAATACTACAAGACCAACAGATTTGAATTTTAACCCAGGGGACAATAAAGTAGTCTTTGTTGCTAATAATTTAACTAACTATTACACGACGAATAGATCATTTATTTACGATAATGGTAAAGCTTTTGCATATAATGCATTCATTGATCTTAATGGCATCAATCCGTCCCAAAACCAAAAATTAGTTGATAATCCAACTTTGCAGGATGCCTCAGCAACACCCATTAAAGATGTTGCATTGACAGCCAATATTAAAAATCCATTAATAAGTGCGAACAGCACCGTTACCCAGTTTGTATATGTAGACGTTTATACATCAGGTATGGCCAGTACTAAACTGCACTTTGATTTTACGAATACTTCAATTAATCCTACACTTACAACTTCAGGTTCTTTGAACACAGGTAGCAATGCAACTCTTAATTCTGCAACATTGGTCCAAAAACCGGCGCTTTCAACTGCGGACTATTATGGTTATGTATTCACGGGTAAGTTACCCGTAAATCCAATAAGTACCGTTCAGCAAGTGAACTTTGTGTTTACTGATAGCAACGGACTTACAACAACTTCTCAATACTCGTATTCTTATGTAGATCCAAATCAGCCTTATGTTGATCATGTTAACATAAAGAGAACCCCATCCGTAGGTGGGACTGCTTACGAGACAGCTATTAGTCCATCAGGTACAACACAAATCTCAGAATTTCCAGCGACATTGGAAGCTTATGCTAGTAGCAACACAGATGCTGTGGAAATTCAGTTAAATGGAGTCAATTATCCTGCCAATCCAAGTCCGGGTAATAAATTGTTTACTGTTAGTAAACCGGCTGTAGATGCCAGTGGTAATGCAATTAATGATGCCAATGGTAATCAGTTAAAAGATTTTTCAATAAGTTTGCAAGGCATTACAGATGGACCTGTTGTTATGAAAGTTATTCCGTATATCGGGGCAGCTGCATATACTGCTGGGACCAAACAATATAGTTTAAATATCTCAGGTGCACCTTATGTTATCATCAACAATCTTTTTACAGGCATGGTGGTTGATAGTTCAAGCAAACTAACATGTGGTACAGGTACTAGTGGCCCTTGTATTACAGGACGGTTAGTAAACGTGCCTACAGCTGACTATGGCACCGAGATATATTCAATTAATGGCACCGTGATAACGCCAGCAGCAGGCAATATACCAACTAATGGAAATAATGGCGCATTTAAATTGACCAGTACTGAACTTAACACAATCTTTAAAGGTGATGGCAAATACACGTTCAAAGTTCAGCTAAAAGTAAATGGTCAACTTATTACGACATCTAGTGTTGATATTTTTGTATTATCTAATAATGTACCGGCCATTAACTATTTGAAACCTGTTGAGGCCGATCCTTTGAATCCGCAATTTATTGCAACGTCGCAGCCTGACACGTATGTGACTAGAGCAACAACAGTGCAATTTCAAGGTGAGATTGTTAACTCAGTAATTGGCGCAACGCCAGGAACAGCGCTTTATTTACGTAAAGCTCCTGCAAATTACTCAAATGCTTTGATACCTGTAGGGGGTCAAGTTGTTTTAAACGCTATACTTACAAGTGCGCCTTTGCAAGTATTCAACACACCAGTTAGTACACCTACAGTTCCAAACCCATCAGCAATTTCAATGTCTGAGTACGGGAATTATGTATTTGAATTGGTTTCAGCTAATAATACTTCTGGATCAACTGCGAACAAATTAATTACTATTACACGTGAGCCTGTACCTTATGCTTTTATTAGCCCACAACAGAACCAAATCATTAAAAATAGTAGTGGTTTGGATCAGGCGAGTATTAATCAAAACTTTTATATGATACAGCTTCAAGCTGATAATGCCGATTCAATAACATTCGGTAAAGACGTTGCTGTCTATGACAAAATAAATAAAAAATACCTTTATGAAGTAAAAAACCTTAAAGCCGGAGCTAATACCATCAAATTTACTGTTAATCGAGGTACCTCCAAAACGAATGCAAGTATTATCCTTTTCAATACAAATACAGATATTGAAGGCGAGCAATACAAGACGCCACTTGCTTCTAGCAGCTTAAAGATATTTAACGGTCAAATTCAGCTTAATTTTCCTAAAGACACTAAATTAATGCGTAATGATAGAACAAGTACAACGCAATTTATCACAACCGACCGCCAGATTTTATTTGGGATTGCTAATAATGATGATGGTAGAATTGATAAACCTAATGAATCTTTAATTGGGGTAAATTACTTAACTACACCAGCTCATTATAGAACAGCTAGCAAAAAATACTGGATCGATGCCGGTATTATACCGCCTACGTCCAATGCCTCAACGCCAGGACTGCAGGATGCTTACTTGGGTAGTGGTATTTTACCGAATACAACAAACCCTAGCCAAACAGCATTTTATGTGCGTAATTATAACGACCTAGTTGTACCAACCAA
The DNA here is from genome assembly GCF_055396115.1 of Paenibacillus sp. WG02. NCBI lineage: Bacteria > Bacillati > Bacillota > Bacilli > Caryophanales > Paenibacillaceae > Paenibacillus > Paenibacillus sp. WG02. Next base: position 89,979 of record NZ_AP036016.1, read on the forward strand.
AAGAGGGACACTAACCCTCAGCTATGATTCCAATATAACAAGTGATGCAGGGAAATATATATCCGTATTTCAGTTTGGATATTTTGATAATCCTACTGGTTTAGGGCCTGCTTTACCAAGCTGGAAAAACATTGGTGGTATTGTTGATCAGAAAAATAATACAATAACAGTCCCAGTAGACTCGTTTGGATATTTCCAGGTTATGTATATGGATGATAGTTTTAATGATGTGACGAATCATCCATGGGCAAGAGATAATTTGGATACCTTATATTCAAAAGGAATTATGTTGCCAAAAACGCCATATCAGTTCATGCCTAACGATGCAATTACTCGTGGTGAGTTTGTCACTATGCTAGTTAAAATTTTTGATATTCCACTTTTAAATCAAGACACACAACAAAGTGCATTTAATAACAATTCATCTACCTTCTTGGATGTTCAAAGAGGTTTCACAGACCCTACAGGTCTTACTAACTTCTTATCCATAGAAGCGGCAGCTTAGGGCAGGGATCATTCGTGGTAATGCAAACGGGACATTTTTACCTCGAGCTCCAATTACGCGACAAGATGCAGCTGTAATTATAGCAAGAGCTGCGGAACTGAAACTGACCTCAGATGAAAAGAAATCGTTAGCGGCGCTTCAAAAGGTCTTCACGGATGCTAATAGCGTTGATATCTACGCAGTTCCTTCTGTGGAGGCTGTTGCAAAGGCTGCTTTAATTGAAGGAAAAGATAATGTACTTCTTCAAGGCCAAAAGAAATTGACTCAACGTTTTGATCCAACAGAGAACTTCACACGTGCCGAAGCTGCTGAAGTAGCGATTCGTGTAATGAAGCAGCAAAAAAAGCTTCCTAAATAATAAAATCATTTTAAGACTGTGTCCGATTCATCGGATGCAGTCTTTCTTTTTTATTTCGTTACTGGAAAATACTTATCAATGAAATTATGCAAACAGTCACGTATACTAATCCATGTAGCCAAGGTGATAGACGCGAAGCTACATAGAGTCATGTCATGATTCATTAGTCGTCCCGTTGGTTATAAGTTTTTATAACAAAAAAACTTTCATAATATTAGGAGGAAACAAACTTTTATGAAGAAAACATTATCCGTAGTTCTTACATCCGCTATGGCTCTTTCCATGTTCTCATCCCTAGCATTCGCTAAAACGTCTGCTGACTTTACAGACTTGAAAGACCTGGATGCAGCAACAAAAGCAAAGTTCGATGCGATGATCTCTGCTGGTATTTTTGACGGCGTGACTGACACAACATTCGGTCTTAAAGACGAAATGAACCGTGCACAATTCGCGAAAGTAGCGGCATTGATCATGGGTCTGGAAGTAAACAAAGACTTGAAAACATCGACATTCACTGACGTTAGTGTAACCGACGCAGCGAATGGTTATGCACTTCCTTACATCGAAGCTTTGAAAACTGCAGGCGTTACTGATGGCTATGCGGAAGGTCAGTACAACCCGGCTGGTAAAGTAACAAAAGAACAACTGGCTACTTTCTTAGTTCGTGTTCTTGGTCAAGACGCGGCAGCAAAAGGTAAAACAGGTACAGACACAACCGTTTCTGATTGGGCACAAGGTTATGTAGCACTTGCACTTGACTTGAAACTTCTTTCTAACGGCACAGACGGTAAATTCGGCGGTATGGCTAACGCAACTCGCGATCTTCTAGTGAGCGGCGCATACGAAGCAAAACAACAATACGTACCAGCTGGTAAAGTATCTGTCACTGGCGCGAAAGCAACTGGCGTACAACAAGTAACAGTAAGCTTCAACAAACCCGTAGATACAGCAAAAGCAACAGTTGCTTTGACAAAAGGTACTGCTGATATCGCAACTACTATCAAATTCGCTGATGATAAAAAATCCGCTGTACTGACATTGACTGACGTGAAAGTAAGCGAAGGCAGCTACACAGCAACACTTTCTGGTTTGGATGCAGCTGGTGTTGATAAAACAACAGCAACATTCACAGCTGAAAATGAAAAAGTGACAAAACTTAGCTTTGTAAATGCAAGTGATAAAATTGCTAAATCAGCTAAAGTCATTGTAAAAGTAAAAGCAGAAAACCAATATGGTGAAAATGCTTCAATCAATGGTGGAAGCTATACAGCATATGTAGCGGGTGCTTCTCAAGCATTGACTAGAAACGAAGATACAGGTTTGTTAGAGCTTACACTTGACACAAGTGCTAAACAATCCGAGATTGATGTTATTCCTGTGAATGTATTCTTAACGAACTCTTCTGTATCGGTACAAAAAACATTAAAAGTTGGAACTGAGCCTTACGTAACGAAAGTTGAGTTAGGTACAGTGAAATATCCAACGGGTAAAACGACGCTTTCCAGCAAAGGCGACGTTGCAGAAATCGGAATCACACGTTACGATCAGTATGGTGATGTGATCCCTGAAGGTGCGATAGCAGCAACCCGTACGGCTTATGATGCAGTTATCACGCCTTACAGCTTTGACGCTCTTAAACTTGCAACTGGCGATTATGATACTGTAAAAATCAGCTTGGATAAAGAAGTTGAAAAAGCAGGAGACTACACAGCAACGATCTATGTTGGTTCTGCAAGTGCAACAGTAACGGTAAAAACAGAATCTTCAAAAGTAGCTAACAAAGTTGAGTTTGGTTCACTTAATGGCGTATTAGCACATGGCGATACAAATAAATACATCCCGATCGTTGCTTATGATGCGAATGGTAACAAATTAAGTGCACAAGACATTGCTGATCAAGCAACAGCAAAAAGATTCTCCCTTTCCGTTTCCGGCGCAACAGTTGCAACTGGTAACAACGGAAATGATGCGATTGTACAAACAGGTGAGCATAAAGGTCAAATTAAACTTGACTCGATCGATGCTTCCGCTAACAGTGTAGTATTCGTCAACTTAGGTATCTACTCTGCTAATGTTCAAAACAACGCACAACAAAGCTTCACGATTCAAGAAGCTCGCAAACCAGAAACACTCGTACTTGATGGTGACAAACCAGCACAAAAAGCACTTGTTGGAGCAACAGCAACAGTAAAATGGTTTGTTAAAGACCAATACGGCGAGAAACTAGGCAATACGATTGCTGATTATGATGGAGATTACAAAGTACTCGTGACTGTAACAGGTACTACGTTTGCTGACTTCACAGGTCTAGGTTCAACAAACCTGACACAAGCAGCTCCAAAAACGTATGAGTATACAGCTACAAATCTTAAAGATTTTAACAACATGGATCTAAAACTTACGGCTCTTGGTGCAGGAACAGCGAAAGTTGAAGCGAAGCTAATCCAAAACCCTGGTAAAGCGAACGAAAGCACTCTAAAAACCGTGGATAGCTCCATGGAAGTTGTTGCGAACACTACAGATTTAACGTACAGCATCAAGCCAGTAAGTGACCTGTATGCAACACTTGATAGTGGTGTAGTTAAAGATGCTGAGAAGCTTTTGACGCCAGCAACGGAGTGGGTATTCAACGGAAGTCTTGGAAGAAAAGTAGAAATTACAGCTAAGAACACATCTGGAGATGCAGTAGCAATCCCAGCAGGTCGTGTAATTAGTGCTTCCTCTTCAGATCAAAATGTTGCAAAAGTAGCACAAAACGGTGGCGATATCGTTGTTGTAGGTAACAAAGCTGGTAAAGCGACTATCACAGTTGTATACAAGCTAGCTAATGGTTCCACAAAAGACGAAACCGTTGCGGTTAATGTAAAAGCAGATCAAGTAGTTGCTGCAGCAGTAACAGCAGATGGATCTAATGACATTACAATGCCGACTGTAACACCAGTAACGGTAGCTGCAAACACATTGTTGCCAAACTTGAAAATCGTTGACAACTATGGCGTTGAGTACACAGACGCTGAGTTGGTAAGATACGCAGATCTACTTGGTGTTCAATATGTAGTAACTGATGTTAAAGGTGGAACAGTAACAGTTAATGCTGACCGCACAATTACGATTGGCGCAGGCGTGACTGAGTTCAACATCAAGGCTATTGCAAATGGCAAGTCCGTTACGACTTTGGTTAACTAATACAAGCTAAGAAGGCCCGCGAGGGCCTTCTTTCTTTATATGTAGGCTACAGTTCAACTGGAAAATACTTATCAATGAAATTATGCATACAGTCGCGTATACTAATTCATGTAGCCAAGGTGATAGACGCGAAGCTACATAGAATCATACCGAGATTCAAAAGTCGCCCCGTTGGTTATAAGTTTTTATAACAAAAAACTTTCATAATATTAGGAGGAAACAACCCTTTATGAAGAAAACATTATCCGTAGTTCTTACATCCGCTATGGCTCTTTCCATGTTCTCATCCCTAGCATTCGCTAAAACGTCTGCTGACTTTACAGACTTGAAAGACCTGGATGCAGCAACAAAAGCAAAGTTCGATGCGATGATCTCTGCTGGTATTTTTGACGGCGTGACTGACACAACATTCGGTCTTAAAGACGAAATGAACCGTGCACAATTCGCGAAAGTAGCGGCATTGATCATGGGTCTGGAAGTAAACAAAGACTTGAAAACATCGACATTCACTGACGTTAGTGTAACCGACGCAGCGAATGGTTATGCACTTCCTTACATCGAAGCTTTGAAAACTGCAGGCGTTACTGATGGCTATGCGGAAGGTCAGTACAACCCGGCTGGTAAAGTAACAAAAGAACAACTGGCTACTTTCTTAGTTCGTGTTCTTGGTCAAGACGCGGCAGCAAAAGGTAAAACAGGTACAGACACAACCGTTTCTGATTGGGCACAAGGTTATGTAGCACTTGCACTTGACTTGAAACTTCTTTCTAACGGCACAGACGGTAAATTCGGCGGTATGGCTAACGCAACTCGCGATCTTCTAGTGAGCGGCGCATACGAAGCAAAACAACAATACGTACCAGCTGGTAAAGTATCTGTCACTGGCGCGAAAGCAACTGGCGTACAACAAGTAACAGTAAGCTTCAACAAACCCGTAGATACAGCAAAAGCAACAGTTGCTTTGACAAAAGGTACTGCTGATATCGCAACTACTATCAAATTCGCTGATGATAAAAAATCCGCTGTACTGACATTGACTGACGTGAAAGTAAGCGAAGGCAGCTACACAGCAACACTTTCTGGTTTGGATGCAGCTGGTGTTGATAAAACAACAGCAACATTCACAGCTGAAAATGAAAAAGTGACAAAACTTAGCTTTGTAAATGCAAGTGATAAAATTGCTAAATCAGCTAAAGTCATTGTAAAAGTAAAAGCAGAAAACCAATATGGTGAAAATGCTTCAATCAATGGTGGAAGCTATACAGCATATGTAGCGGGTGCTTCTCAAGCATTGACTAGAAACGAAGATACAGGTTTGTTAGAGCTTACACTTGACACAAGTGCTAAACAATCCGAGATTGATGTTATTCCTGTGAATGTATTCTTAACGAACTCTTCTGTATCGGTACAAAAAACATTAAAAGTTGGAACTGAGCCTTACGTAACGAAAGTTGAGTTAGGTACAGTGAAATATCCAACGGGTAAAACGACGCTTTCCAGCAAAGGCGACGTTGCAGAAATCGGAATCACACGTTACGATCAGTACGGTGATGTAATCCCTGAAGGTGCAATAGCAGCAACCCGTACGGCTTATGATGCAGTTATCACGCCTTACAGCTTTGATGCTCTTAAACTTGCAACTGGCGATTATGATACTGTGAAAATCAGCTTGGATAAAGAAGTTGAAAAAGCAGGAGACTACACAGCAACGATCTATGTTGGTTCAGCAAGTGCAACAGTAACGGTAAAAACAGAATCTTCAAAAGTAGCTAACAAAGTTGAGTTTGGTTCACTTAATGGCGTATTAGCACATGGCGATACAAATAAATACATCCCGATCGTTGCTTATGATGCGAATGGTAACAAATTAAGTGCACAAGACATTGCTGATCAAGCAACAGCAAAAAGATTCTCCCTTTCCGTTTCCGGCGCAACAGTTGCAACTGGTAACAACGGAAATGATGCGATTGTACAAACAGGTGAGCATAAAGGTCAAATTAAACTTGACTCGATCGATGCTTCCGCTAACAGTGTAGTATTCGTCAACTTAGGTATCTACTCTGCTAATGTTCAAAACAACGCACAACAAAGCTTCACGATTCAAGAAGCTCGCAAACCAGAAACACTCGTACTTGATGGTGACAAACCAGCACAAAAAGCACTTGTTGGAGCAACAGCAACAGTAAAATGGTTTGTTAAAGACCAATACGGCGAGAAACTAGGCAATACGATTGCTGATTATGATGGAGATTACAAAGTACTCGTGACTGTAACAGGTACTACGTTTGCTGACTTCACAGGTCTAGGTTCAACAAACCTGACACAAGCAGCTCCAAAAACGTATGAGTATACAGCTACAAATCTTAAAGATTTTAACAACATGGATCTAAAACTTACGGCTCTTGGTGCAGGAACAGCGAAAGTTGAAGCGAAGCTAATCCAAAACCCTGGTAAAGCGAACGAAAGCACTCTAAAAACCGTGGATAGCTCCATGGAAGTTGTTGCGAACACTACAGATTTAACGTACAGCATCAAGCCAGTAAGTGACCTGTATGCAACACTTGATAGTGGTGTAGTTAAAGATGCTGAGAAGCTTTTGACGCCAGCAACGGAGTGGGTATTTAACGGAAGTCTTGGAAGAAAAGTAGAAATTACAGCTAAGAACACATCTGGAGATGCAGTAGCAATCCCAGCAGGTCGTGTAATTAGTGCTTCCTCTTCAGATCAAAATGTTGCAAAAGTAGCACAAAACGGTGGCGATATCGTTGTTGTAGGTAACAAAGCTGGTAAAGCGACTATCACAGTTGTATACAAACTAGCTAATGGTTCAACAAAAGACGAAACCGTTGCGGTTAATGTAAAAGCAGATCAAGTCGTTGCTGCAGCAGTAACAGCAGATGGATCTAACGATATTACAATGCCGACTGTAACACCAGTAACGGTAGCTGCAAACACATTGTTGCCAAACTTGAAAATCGTTGACAACTATGGCGTTGAGTACACAGACGCTGAGTTGGTAAGATACGCTGATCTACTTGGTGTTCAATATGTAGTAACTGATGTTAAAGGTGGAACAGTAACAGTTAATGCTGACCGCACAATTACGATTGGCGCAGGCGTGACTGAGTTCAACATCAAGGCTATTGCAAATGGCAAGTCCGTTACGACTTTGGTTAACTAATACAAGTTATAGAGCAGATAGAGGAGACCCGCGAGGGTCTTCTTTGTTTTGCGTTCTAGTTCTATTTGAAGTAATGGATGATAAGAGGATTTATAGAGATCAATTAGAGATTTTCAGTTTATTTTAAGCTAACTTTTAGCGGAAATTCAGCTTCTATACATATTTACTTTACAAATAAGTAGTAATCTTAAACTTGTCTGGGAGGTAATCATACATTAGAAAGAGAGTGATTCTTAAAAAGTTGTTTCTGAAAACTAGTTTTTAACAAAAACTTTAAAAATATTAGGAGGAAACAATCCTTATGAAAAAAACACTATCCGTAGTTCTTACATCTGCAATGGCTCTTTCCATGTTCTCATCCCTAGCATTCGCTAAAACATCCGCTGACTTCACAGATTTGAAAGATCTCGATGCAGCAACACAGGCAAAATTTGATGCGATGATCTCTGCCGGTATCTTTGACGGAGTATCAGATACTACATTCGGTTTAAAAGACGAAATGAACCGCGCACAATTCGCCAAAGTAGCAGCATTGATCATGGGCCTTGATATCAACAAAGACTTGCAAACTTCCACTTTCTCTGATGTTAGTGTAACCGACGCGGCCAATGGTTATGCACTTCCTTACATCGAGGCTCTGAAAACTGCAGGCGTTACTGATGGCTATGCAGAAGGTCAGTACAACCCGGCCGGTAAAGTAACAAAAGAACAACTGGCTACTTTCTTGGTTCGTGTTCTTGGCCAAGATGCAGCAGCAAAAGGCAAAACAGGTACAGACACAACGGTTTCTGGTTGGGCACAAGGTTATGTTGCTTTGGCACTTGAATTGAAACTTCTTTCCAACGGTACTGACGGTACATTCGGCGGCATGGCTAATGCAACTCGCGATTTGCTTGTGAGTGGTGCATATGAAGCAAAACAACAATACGTACCAGCTGGTAAAGTTTCTGTCACAGATGCGAAAGCAACGGGTGTACAACAAGTTACAGTAAACTTTAACAAACCAATAGATACAGCAAAAGCAACATTAGCTCTAACAAAGGGTACTGCTGATATCGCAACAACGGTAAAATTTGCTGATGATAAGAAATCTGCTGTACTAACGTTAACTGATGTAAAAGTAAGCGAAGGCAGCTACACAGCAACGCTTTCCGGTTTAGATGCAGCTGGCGTTGATAAAACAACAGCAACATTTACAGCTGAAAATGAAAAAGTTTCAAAACTTAGCTTTGTAAATGCAAGTGATCACATTGCTAAATCAGCTAAAGTCATTGTAAAAGTAAAAGCAGAAAACCAATATGGTGAAAATGCATCCATTAATGGTGGTAGTTATACAGCATATGTATCTGGAGCTACCCAACCATTGACTAGAAATGAAGACACAGGTTTACTAGAACTTACACTGAATACAAGTGCGAATCAGTCTGAAATTGATGTTATTCCTGTCAATGTATTTCTAACAAACTCCTCAGTATCTGTTCAAAAGACTTTTAAAGTTGGTACAGAACCTTATGTAACTAAGGTAGAGTTAGGTACAGTAAAGTATCCAACTGGTAAAACATCACTTTCAAGCACTGGCGATGTGGCAGAGATCGGAATCACTCGTTATGATCAGTACGGCGATGTGATTCCTGAAACAGCAATTCCGACAAACCGTACTGATTATAATTCAATAATTACGCCGTATAGTTTTGAGGCGCTTAAAATGGTAACAGGCGACTACAATACAGTAAAAATCAGCTTAGATAAAGCAGTTGAAAAAGCAGGAGACTACACCGTTACGATTTATGTAGGTTCTGCAAGTGCGACCGCAACAGTGAAAGCCGAATCATCCAAAGTAGCTAATAAAGTAGAGTTTGATTCATTCGCAGGTGTGTTAGCACACGGTGACACCAACAAATACATTCCTATCATTGCTTATGATGCGAATGGGAACAAATTAAGCGCACAAGATATCGCTGATCAAGCTGCAGCGAAAAGATTCTCCCTTTCGATATCTGGTGCAACAGCGGCAACAGGAAATAACGGAAATGACGCGATTGTCCAATCGGGCGAGCACAAAGGTCAAATCAAACTGGATTCCATCGATGCTTCTGCTAACAGTGTTGTATTCATGAATTTAGGCATCTACTCTGCTAACGTTCAGAACAACGCGCAACAAAGCTTTACAATTCAAGAAGCTCGTAAACCTGAAACCATCGTACTTGATGGTGACAAACCGGCACAAAAAGCGCTTGCTGGTGCAACAACAACAGTTAAATGGTTTGTAAAAGACCAATATGGTGAGAAATTAGATAAAACGATTGCTGATTACGATGGAGATTACAAAGTATTAGTAACGGTAACGGGTTCAACGTACGCTGACTTCACAGGACTAGGCTCAACAAACCTGACACAAGCAGCTGATAAGACTTATGACTTCACAGCTACACATTTAGAGGATTTCAACAGCAAGGATCTGAAATTCACGGCTCTAACTGCAGGAACAGCAAAAGTTGAAGCGAAGCTAATCCAAAACCCAGGTGCTACGAATGAAAGCACACTCAAAACGATTGACAGCTCCATGGAAGTAGTAGCAAATAATACTGATTTAACTTACAGCTTGAAACCAGTAAGCGACTTATATGCAACTCTTGATAGCGGCGTGGTTGCAGCTTCTGAGAAACTCATGACACCAGCTAGTGAGTGGGTATTCAACGGAAGTCTTGGAAGAAAAGTTGAGATTATAGCGAAGAATACATCAGGAGATGAAGTAGCGATTCCAACAGGTCGTGTAGTAAGTGCAGCTTCTTCCGATCAAAACGTCGCACAGATAGCACAAGATGGTGGAGATGTCGTTGTTATAGGTAACAAAGCAGGTAAAGCAACAATTACAGTTGTTTACACATTAGCTGATGGATCTGCAAAAGATGAAACAATCGATGTTAATGTGAAAACAGATCAAGTAGTTGCAGCAACTATAACAGCAGATGGTAATAACGACATTACAACACCGACTGTAGGAACGACAACGATAGATGCATATAAATTGTTGCCAAACCTTAAAATTGTTGATAACTATGGTGTGGAGTACACAGATACTGAATTAAACAGATATGCAGATCTTCTTGGTATCCAATATGTAGTGACTGATGTTAAAGGCGGAACGGTGACAGTAAATGCTGATCACACAATTACAATCAGCGCAGGCGTAACAGAATTCAACATTAAAGCTATTTCGAACGGCAAAACAGTTACGACATTTGTTAACTAATTAAAGAAATACTGAAGATAAAGAGGGCCCGCAAGGGTCCTCTTTTTTTGCATTATACAATATTTTTGAAATTTCTTTTTTAAAAGCGCAACTTTTTTGCGAGACACGCGTTTAATACTTTGAAAACAAAAACAAATGATTTCCTATTTCCAAAACGTATTTTTAAAAATAATTCTTTACGAGGCAATTCGACCACTGTATAATATACATTGGCGTGACTGTCTATATTTTCTAACTAGTTTACTAGTTTCCGCGTGGCAATATTGTGTCACAAGCGAACTTAGTTATATTATGCTCTAACTCTGGAAAGGGGGTGAACCAAACAATGAGTAAATCGAGCTCAAATATTGTTAGATTCAACCTAAAAAATAAAACCAAAGATATTCAAGGAGGAGAAAAAAAGGTTATGAAAAAAAGTTTATCCGTAATTCTTTCTACAGCAATGGCATTATCCATGTTTTCTTCCGTAGCATTCGGTAAAACATCTGCTGATTTCACAGATCTTAAAGATCTTGATGCAGCTACAAAAGCAAAATTTGACGCATTGATTAGCGCAGGTATTTTTGATGGAGTGAGCGAAACTACATTTGGTCTTAAAGACGAAATGAACCGTGCTCAATTCGCAAAAGTTGCAGCTTTGATCACTGGAATCGAAGTTAACAAAGATTTGAAAACTTCCAGCTTCACTGACGTTAAATCCGATGATGCAGCTAACGGTTACGCGCTTCCTTACATCGAAGCTCTTAAAGCTAATGGAATCACTGATGGTTATGGCGAAGGTACTTACAACCCAGCTGGTAAAGTAACAAAAGAACAACTTGCTACTTTCTTGGTTCGCGTTCTAGGTAAAGATGCTGCTGCAAAAGCAAAAACTGGTACTGATACAACTGTAACAGATTGGGCACAAGGCTATGTAGCACTTGCTCTTGAGTTGAAACTTCTTCCAGCTGGCGCTGACGGTAAATTTGGCGGCCAAGCAAACGCTACTCGCGACTTGCTTTTGACTGGTGCATATGAAGCGAAAGCTCAATACGTATCCCCAGGTAAAGTATCCGTAACTGAAGCTAAAGCAACAGGTGTTAAAACTGTTACTGTAACTTTCAATAAACCGGTTGATACTGACAAAGCAAAAGTAGCTTTGACAAAAGGTAATGTTGCTGTTGCTACAACAGCTAAATTCGCTGATGACAAGAAATCAGTTGTGCTTACATTGACAGATGTGAAAATTAGCGATGGTTCTTACACAGCAACTCTTTCTGGTCTTGATGCAGCTGGTGTTGACAAAACAACTGCTACATTTACTGGTGAAACAGAAAAAGTTACTAAACTTAGCTTCGTAAATGCTAGCGACAAAATCGCTAAATCCAAAAGCGTAACTATAAGAATCAAAGCTGAAAACCAATACGGCGAAGTTGCTAGTATCAATGGTGGTAGCTACACAGCATACGTTCTTGGTGAATCTAAAAGTGTTACAAGAAACGAAGATACAGGATTGCTTGAAATTAAACTGAATACTCAGTGGAAAAACATGGCACCTGGTGCTACAGGAACTGCACCTACTAATACTGAGTACCAATCCGAGCTTGATGTTCTTCCAATTAACGTCTTCTTGACTAATACATCTGTATCTGTTCAAAAAACATATAAAATTGGAACTGAGCCAATCGTATCTAAAATCGAACTTGGGGCTGCTAAATATCCAAATGTTAAGACTGCTTTAACAGAAGCAGGTGATTATGCAGAGTTCGCTTTGTCGAGATTTGACCAATATGGTGATGTAGTTGATGAAGGTGCAGTTGATGCAGTTCGCACTAACTATGATGCTATCATTACACCATACAGCTTTGATGCTCTTTCGGTTAAGAAGCAATCTGCAGGTGGCGCTTATGACAAAGTTAGAATTACTTTGGATAAAAACACAGAAAAAACTGGTGATTACACAGCAACTGTATACGTTGGCGCTAGCAGTGCGACAGCTACAGTGAAAGTTGAATCCACAAAAGTGGCGAATAAGGTTGAATTCGGAAGCTTTACTGGCGTTTTGGCTGAAGGTGACGGAGTTAAATATCTTCCTATCGTAGCATACGATGCTGCTGGTAATAAATTGTCTGCTTCTGACATTGCTTCCAACGCAAACAGTAACAGATTTGCTATTTCTGTATCTGGAGCAACAATTCCTGCAGATGGTGGCACAATCAATGGTGGATCCGATACTTATAAAAACGGTAATGCTGCCATTGTTCAATCCGGTGAACACAAAGGTCAATTACAACTTAATGGTGTAACTGCAACAGCTAACAGTGTTGTATTTGTAAACGTTGGTATCTATTCTGCAAACGTTCAAAACAATGCACAACAAAGCTTTACAGTTCAATCTACTCGTAAACCTGAAACAATTGTATTAGATGGTGACAAACCAGCACAAAAAGGTATTGCAACTGCAGCTACAACTGTTAAATGGTTTGTAAAAGATCAATACGGTGAGAAATTGGGTAGCACAATTGCAGCTTACCAAGCTGATTATAAAGTAACTGTGACAGTAACGGATAGCACATATGCTACCTATACTGATGGTACTAACACTTATAATCAAGCTGGCGATCAAACATTTGATGTAACTGCAGCTAATTTTGGAACTGGTTTTAACAGTAAAGGTCTTGTACTAACAGCTGGAAATACACCAGGTACTACTAAAATTAAAGCACAATTAATTCAACTTAGAGATTCCAACCATGCATTACTTTCCTCGCCAAATGTTTTGAAAACTATCGATAGTTCTTTGACAGTTGTTCCAAACGCTGACCTTACTTACAGCGTAAATGCAATTAAAGATTTATATGCTGCACTTGATAGTTCATTGACTCCATCTTTTGATAAATTATTGGTCACTAATGGATCAACTCCAGCGACTGATGTAGATGGTGATGGATCAGTAGATTGGGCATTCAACAGCAGCATTGGTAGAGCTCTTGCAGTTAGTGCAAAAGATAAATCAGGAGATGCTGTTAAACTTCCTGGTGGTCTAATTGTAAGTGCAAGTTCATCCAACCAAGATGCTGCAAAAGTTGTACAAAATGGAAACGAAGCTACAGTTATTGGTAACAAAGCTGGTAAATCATCCATTACTGTAGTTTACAAAACAAATGGTGGTTCAACTTCTGATACAACTCTTGATGTTAATGTTAAGGCTGATCAAGTTGTAGCTAGCACAATTACTGCTGATGCAACAACAAGTACAGTTTGGGCTGCTAACACAACTCGTCAAGCTGCGGACTTAATTTCTGGTCTTAAAGTTGTAGACAATTATGGAGTCGAGTACACAACTTACGAACTTATTAAATACCGTGAATTCTTAGGTTTACAGTATGTAGTAACTGATGTAGTTGGTGGTACGGTAACTGTTAACAATAATGGAACAATTACAATCGGTACTGGTGTAACTAACTTCACTATCAAAGCTATTTCTGGTGGAAAAACAGTTACAGCTCTTATGCGCTAATTTTTAAAAACAAGAAAGGCCCTTGCGAGGGTCTTTCTTTGTTATTGGAAGGTGAAAAATGAATAAAGTAACTTTAATTGTTTGTTCAATACTTTTGTTATTAGTACTTTCACAGTTTAATCCTGTCCTAGCCGAAGCCCCATCCCCAGGCTCGTCCACCGACCCGGTGATCACAAAGAGCTACTTTGACCAGAACACCTTAAGCGAAGCAAAGGTGAAGGAGCTTGTCGCCTCAGCGATCGCGGCCAATGCTGGCGGAGGCCAGCCTAGCGGGAGCAACGGAGGCGCGGGCACTTCCACGCCAGCGACAATGAAGGTTGTCCAATTGCAAAATGGACAAACGCTTTACGCCGGTGCTGGCGCTGAGTTTATCGTGCGAACAGGCAAGGTACTCGCTGTGAGCAACGATGAAAATGGCATCCCGGATGTAACGGGAGGCAAAGATCTGCCAGCGGGAACAGAAGTCGCGCTGAATCATCTTTTGATCTTCCCGGCCGAAGGCCGCGGTATTAAGCCGTCGCCGAAGAATACGGCAGACATCTTTGTCATGGTACGAGGAAGCTATTTATTGTTGAATGCCGACGGAAGTAAGGCGGCTCAATAAAATTTTTGTGTAATGCTATGCTAAATACTGCATGTATTTCAATAAAAGTCTTCTCCATAATTTTACCCAAACTGACAAGTTCTTATGCGGTTCGACTTCAGGAATCTAGCCATACTAGTGATGTACTCACATCATCGGCAATTGCTTATGGAGTGTCGTAATCACAACAAAAACTCTAAGGAGGCGTTTGTTATGGCTAGAAACAATAATAAAGTGGTTCCAGAATCGAAAAAGGCTTTGGATATTCTAAAGTATGAGATTGCTGCTGAATTAGGATTGCCTGTTGGTAAGCAAATGTCGCTTAATGCGGATACAGAGTTTGCTACGGAATTGGGAGCGATTCCCTCCTCTTCTATGAAGGAAGACTACTGGGGACATATTTCTTCGAGAGATGCGGGAGCTGTAGGAGGAACGATTACTAAAAGATTGATTCAGAAGGCAGAAGAAGCGCTATTTTCTTTATAGATATTTATGTATTTTGTTGAATTATTCATAATTTCTTCACGGTTTTCTGCATTGACACTAGACTACAAATGACGTAAGATAACTAATTGAAGGTCAATATTTAATTTAACCTTTTCCAATCGGGAAAGGTTCATTTTTTTGTTGTCTTTATTTATGGATTACTGTTTGATTCTTATTTTTACCATTGCGGAATTCAAGGATCTTGTCAGCGCTTGAGCGCAAAAGAGGGATTCCGTTTGGCGTGAAAAGCTGCCGCTAAAGCCGGGCCCACTTTTTTTCATATAGAGGCATCGTGTAGAAGCTTTTCAAACATACTAAATGATATTAGGAGGATGAATGATATGGCGCAAGTACGTGGACGTCGTTTATTTACATCCGAATCCGTAACAGAAGGTCATCCGGATAAAATTTGTGACCAAATTTCTGACTCGGTATTGGATGCATTTCTTGCCAATGATCCGAATGCTCGTGTAGCATGTGAGGTATCTGTAGCAACTGGTTTGGTTTTGGTAATCGGTGAGATTACTTCAAGCTCTGAATATGTTGATATTCAAGCAATCGCTAGACAAACAATTAAGGAAATTGGTTACACGCGTGCGAAGTATGGTTTTGACTCCCAAACATGTGCGGTTCTCGTTTCTTTGAATGAACAATCCCCTGACATTGCACAAGGTGTTAACAGAGCTCTTGAAGCAAGAGAAGGTTCGATGTCTGATGAGGAAATTGAAGCAATCGGTGCTGGTGACCAAGGTCTGATGTTCGGATTCGCGGTTAACGAGACGCCTGAGCTTATGCCTCTTCCAATCTCGATTTCTCACCAATTGGCTCGTCGTTTGACCGAAGTTCGTAAAAATGGAACTCTTCCATACCTGCGTCCTGACGGTAAAACACAAGTAACGGTTGAGTATGTAGATGATAAACCAGTTCGTGTTGATGCAATTGTTGTATCCACACAGCATGGTGAAGAAGTTACGTTGGAGCAAATCCAAAAAGATATTAAAGAACATGTCATTAACCCAATCGTTCCAGCTCACTTGCTGGATGCGAACACAAACTATTTCATTAACCCGACTGGCCGTTTCGTTATTGGCGGACCTCAAGGGGATGCTGGTTTGACTGGTCGTAAAATCATCGTTGATACTTACGGTGGTTATGCTCGTCACGGCGGCGGCGCATTCTCTGGTAAGGATCCAACGAAAGTTGACCGTTCCGGTGCATACGCAGCACGTTATGTTGCGAAAAACATCGTAGCTGCTGGACTTGCTGAAAAATGTGAAGTTCAATTAGCTTACGCAATTGGTGTAGCTCGTCCAGTGTCCATTGCTGTGGATACTTTTGGTACAGGTAAAGTTAGTGAAGAGAAGCTTGTTGAGCTGATTCACTCTAACTTCGACCTTCGTCCTGCGGGAATCATCAAAGAGCTTGACCTGCGTCGTCCAATCTACCGTCAAACAGCTGCTTATGGCCACTTTGGCCGTAATGATCTGGATGTTCCTTGGGAGCGCACAGATAAAGCTGAGTCTTTGAAAGCACAAGCATTGGTTTAAAATAATGAAAGTCGTCCTTATTGGGCGACTTTTTTGCATTTTTGATAACTGGAAATCACAATAAAAAGAGAACATATGTTTGTTTTATTTTCTATTTTATGGTATAATATATATGTAGCCGGAAGATGCATGAGAGTCAATTTTTATGGTATAATCGTAAAACAGAATTAAGTAAATGGATCGGGAGTGATGATGTTGGATAATGACTTGAAAGAAGCACTAACCGCGTTACTTAAGGCTGAATTATCACCTGTAATAGAGAGACTAGATGGAATCGACAATCGATTGGACAGATTGGAATTAGAACAAGCTCAAATTAAACAAGCTGTTCTGGAGACCAATGAAACAGTGAAGAGAATTGAAGTCATTCAAGAGCAGCAGCATAGGATTATCGAACTCTTATCCGCACGTTCCATTGAACACGAAGCTAAAATAAAACGAATCCTTTAATTATAATATCAAGCATCTCAAGCAGAGAGCAGATCCGATTAGGGTCGTGCTCTCTTTTATTTTTCTGGTGCTTGGTCATATTTTTGACGTATAAATACAACTCTCAATCTATCGTAACTTTTTTACTAGTTTATGAGTCTATATAAGTACGTTCAAAAAGATAGATACTAGTCTTAGACTGAAAGAGGAGAGTGGAAAAGCAACATGACGGTACAGAAGCAAGTAGGAATGGGTGCGCTGGCTTGCGCATTGGTGTGGCAATTGGTGGCGGGGACTACGGTAAACGCGGCAGGGCCGACGTTGACACTTAGTTCGCAGGAGACGATTACATCTGGTGCAGTTATGAAGAATTACATTTGGACAACAACGAGAAGCAATAAGGACGTTTCGGTGAACGCCAATGTGGTAGAGGTCGATTTGACGAATCCGAACGTGAAGATAGACGCAATGGCTGGAACGAAGAATCAGTTCACGAAAAACCAGAGTGTTCTGGGGATGGTGAAAGATACCGGTGCCGTGGCAGGTGTGAATGGGGATTTCTTCAATACACAAGCGGAAGGTGTTCCGGAAGGCGCGCAAATTACGAATGGTCAAGTAATGGCGACCCCGGCGAAAATATCTGGACTTTATTCTTTTGCAATTACGAAGAGTAATCAACCGATTATTGATATTTTTGATTTTCAAGGCAGGGTGACGGCGAAGGACGGGACTTCTTTTGATCTTGGCGGTGTGAACAAAACGTATTATTGGGACGATAACGATGTTGCAATGATCGCAGATGGACTTTTCCTCTATACGAATGCTTGGGCTTTAACGCAGCGTGCGGTAGATGGAACCCATGTTCCAACGGAAGCACTCATACAGAATGATGTGGTCAAGGAAATTGCCGTAGATACGAATATTAAAATGGTAGCTCCTGCAGATGGCTATATCCTCAGAGGCTCAGGCCTAGCTAGGGAGTTCATCGTAAATCACTTCAAAGTCGGAGATAAGATCACTACCAAATATGATATGGTCCCGCATGATGCGTCTAAGACGTATGATTGGAAGAATTTCAAAATGCTCATTGGCGGCAGCACACTGCTAGTGGATGAGGCGAAGCCGAGTTATTTTACACGTAATATTGGAGATTTCAGTGGCTACAGCCCACGTTCCCGAACGGCTATAGGCTACTCCAAAGACATGAAGACGGCTTATATCATTACTTCTGATCGTAGTGCAGGCAGTGCAGGAATGACGCTTCCAGAGCTTCAACAGTTTATGATTAGTGCTGGCGTTTGGAGAGGGATGGTTCTGGATGGCGGGGGATCGACTCAGATGGTTTCAAGACCACTCGGAGATTTTGATCCGAAGCTAGTTAATAAAACAGAGAATGGCAATCAGCGTTCGGTTGTAAATGGTGTGGGTGTGTATTCGACAGCACCTAAGGGCGATTTGAAGGGACTTATTTTAAAAGGTCAAAATATTTTATTCATGAATGAATCCAGCACTTATCAATTTAAAGCTTACGATGATTATTATAATCCGATTTCCGTAGATGGTATTGTTCCACAGTGGAGTAGTTCCACGACGAACGGAGCGTTCAAAGATAATGTGTTTACACCGACACTACCTGGTAAAACGCAAATCATTGCCAAGTCAGGCAAAGGTTCAGCATCCATGGACGTTGAGGTTGTCGGAAGAGATCAGATAACTTCCATGAAATTTAACTCAGGATCCTTTTCACTTACAGAAGGCGGGGATTTCAAGCTGCCCATATCTGTAACGACTAGAAGTGGCGCAACACGTGAATTGCCTCCGGCATCAGCGACTTGGGAGCTAAGTGGGATTAAAGGGACTCTGAAAGACGGTATTCTTCATGTGGATAGCGCTTCGGGCTCTCAAGCTGCTCAAGTTATTGCGAGATATGATGGTTATAGCACAATGGTTACACTGCCTATTGGCCAGGAAAAGGTTTGGTATGATCTTGATAAATTTGCGGTTATGACAACAGGTGATAAGTACCCGGCAGAGGTTGTCTCCGCAGTTAATATTGTGCCAATTAGCGGTAATAAAAGTCTGGAAATTTCGTATGATTTTACAAAAGGAACTGGTACTAAAGCAGCTTATGCTAGATTCAATGGGATGAATGGTGCTCCGATTGAAGGAGAACCGGATTTTATCACAGCCAAAGTGCTTGGTGACGGAAGCTTTAACTGGGTGCGTGCAGAAATTATTGATGCGGATGGTAAGCTGAATTACGTGAGTTTCACTGAAAATATGAACTGGACAGGCTGGCGCAAGGTAACGGCTGATGTGTCCGACCTCAAATTCCCGATCAAGATCAAGAGTGTATATGTCGCTAATCCCGCGAATGGGCAGGATGAAAGAGCACTCAAAGGGAAAATTAATATTGATGATATTTCTTTTATTTACAAAGGACAGCTAGCCGCTTTGCCGAAAAATACGATAAAACTGAATGTGTATAAGAAGCAAGCGACATTGAATGATAAATCCTATACATTGGAGCAAGAACCGACGATTGTGAATGATAATACGTTGGTTCCGATTCGTTTCGTAACAGAAGCATTAGGCGGCAATGTGAAGTGGGATGACAAAGAGCGGAAGGTAACCGTCGTAAGAGGCGATAAGCTTATTGACCTATGGATTGATAATGCTGATCTGCTTGTAAACGGGGATCGTGTGACGGCTGAAGTGTCTCCTAAAATCATGAATAATGTGACGATGGTGCCTTTGCGGCTCATTTCAGAGAAATTAGGCTTTAAGGTAGGCTGGGAACCCAAAAATTATGGGATAACGATCGAATAAATAGTGCTAGAAGTACACGGCAAACGGGTAGAACTATGATACAATATGGGGTAGACTAATTTCTAATATTGTTTTATAAAGGAGCTCGTTTCATTTGCAGCCAGACGCTATAGATCGTGTCATTAAAAACGCAATTAACGTCATGGAGAGCAGCAAGTATCAAATGTTTGAAATCGCTGAAGCTTCTCGTTTGGAAAAAGAGTCACTTACTCGCGAGCTCGAAGAGATAAAGTATGAAACGAGTGTTACCATCGAGCTGGTTGACAATTTGGAGAAGGATTACAAGCGGTCTCGTATTCGACTTACGGAGGTCAGTCGTGATTTCAACAAGTACCGTGAGGAAGATATCAAGATTGCTTATGAAGCCGCGATTGCTTTTCAATTACAGCTGACAATTGCTAGGGAAAAAGAAAATAATCTAAAGACTCGGCGCAATGATCTGCAAGTTCGCACGAAAAATGTGGACAAGCAGGTGGAGCGAGCAGAAACAATCGTATCGCAAATGAATGTGGTACTGGAATATTTATCAGGCGACCTTAATCAGGTGACTCGTATACTCGAATCCGCCAAGAACAGGCAACTACTCGGTTTGAAGATCATTTTGGCCCAAGAGGAAGAGCGGAAGCGAATTGCGCGTGAAATTCACGATGGTATGGCTCAAACCTTGGCGAATGTTGTGCTTCGAACCGAAATTGCCCAGCGTATGCTTGTAAAAGAGGATATTCCCGCGGTGAAGGAAGAATTAGTAGATTTGAAGGGTCAAGTCAGAGGGGGGCTTGAAGAAGTTCGCAAGATCATCTTCAACCTCCGTCCGATGGCGCTCGATGACTTAGGAATCGTTCCGACACTGCGTAAATATGTACAGGATTTCGAAGATAAGTATAGAATTCGCACACAGTTTAATCTCGTAGGCAAGGAGACTCGCATTCCGTCTGGGCTTGAAATTGCTATTTTCCGACTTGTGCAGGAAGCTTTATCTAATGTAAATAAGCATGCAAAAGCTACTTTCCTATCTGTTGAGCTCACACTGGAGCCGGATCAAGTGCAAATCTACGTTGTAGATAACGGGATCGGTTTCGACGTGCCGCAGACAGAACAAAGAATAGCCAAGGGGAATAATTTTGGCTTGCTGGGCATGCGTGAGCGTGTCGAGCTGCTGGAAGGCACGATGGTTCTAGAGTCCGAAAAAGATTCAGGTACAAAAATTACGATGCTAATCCCTATCGGCGGCGTTGGAGAGAACAAGGAGGAAAATCAGAATGGACAACACGGCGAGTCATAAACGCAATGTGCATATTGTCATTGCGGACGATCATCAGCTGTTTCGCGAAGGTGTTAAACGAATTATTAATATGGAAGATGATATGGAAGTCATCGGTGAGTGCGGTGATGGTATCCAGGTTATCGAGCTATGTAATCAAATTACGCCGGATATTGTTCTCATGGATATTAATATGCCTCTCGAGAATGGCGTTGTAGCGACTGAACGGCTTAAGCTTATTTTTCCAGACATCAAAGTAATCATTTTATCCATTCATGATGATGAGAGCTACGTGTTCGAAACTCTTCGCAAAGGGGCTTCAGGTTATTTGCTGAAGGATATGGAAGCGGAGTCGCTTATTAATGCGATTCGTTCCGTAGTGGCAGGTCATGCTTATATTCACCCGAAGGTTACTGGCAAGCTGATTAATCAACTTAGACGTATGACCTATTTGGATGATGTGGGTGTAGTTGGTTCCGGTCAAGGTGTCAAAGATTCTGGTCTTAAATACATACATAATGCAAATAGTCCGCTAACCAAGCGTGAAGCAGAAGTTCTTCGTCTTATGGCGGAAGGTAAGAGCAATAAGCTTATCGGAGAGTTCCTCTATATCAGTGAAAAAACGGTGAAAAACCACGTCAGCAGCATCCTCCAAAAAATGGAAGTTGATGATCGTACACAAGCGGTTATTATAGCAATCAAAAATGGTTGGGTAACGTTGTAATCTCCATTTTACGAGAGGAACCCCCCTTAACTTTGCAGCATACACTGCAGGTAAGGGAGGGACCGCTATGTGGATTGGATTGCTTTGGATCTTAGGTTGCTACGGAATCAGCATTGCTGTGCTCCATTTATTGCTCGGAACCCGCAGAGGGAGAAGCAGGAAAACAGCTAATGTGCTGCTCGTCACCAAAAATAATCAAAACCAAATTGAATGGTATATTCGCTCTCTGTTTTTTTTCTCGCGATTTAAGGGCAATGAAGTAAAGGCAACGGTTTTCGATGAAGGATCGTCCGACGATACGAGGAAAATCATTGAGCGCTTATCCCTTAGCCATGCATTAGAGCTGCGCTATCAGACGGATTATGATGCGGTTGACCATTATTTACGTCAACACGATAATGAACCAGTGACGGTCGTTCATCTAAGCAGCAGGGAGGATCTTGTGAAGATCCATGTCGGTTGAAGGCAACGGTTTCAAGTACTTAGATTACAAAGAGAGTACGGTGAGGAATGAAGGTTCAACTTTACGCAGTAAGTTTGGGGAAAGAATGGGAGTGGCGATTAACGATTCACTCGCAAACGGACATCCAATATTGGTTCGAGCAATACGCAGCCGACGCCGGCCTCGTACTGTTCGAACCTTTTATTTCGTTAGGGCAGGGTGTGCGGATGCTTGAGAGGCTTCGGAGGGAGCGTTTATTCGAGTTCGGGATGGATGACGGGAGAATGCTGCAACGTTTTCGTCTTATAGCAAAAGAATGTGAGATACCAAACGGTAAAGATTTGGATATGAAAATGATTCGCTATGAAATGTGGAGACAAGGAATGTTTCCAAGAATACCGTTGAATGCCACGGTATACGCCAAGATTGTTGAAGCTTGCAGCGGGAGGTCGCTGCTTATTGAGGAATTTCAACAGCTGTTGGAGGCTGCTGGGATAGATCTCCACTCTGAGGATGCTTGGATATCTTACTTGCAACTGGGTCATCTCAACGATGACTTAGAAGTGGGGAATGGACTGGAGATTATGGAGCGCAGAGATTGGCGCAAAGGATTTAGGAAAATGATAGCCTATCGCTGCAATCGTTGCGGCAGTGGTGAGGAGCGCATGTTTTGGTCGGACTGCCTACATTGCGGACAAGCATGCCCTTATTGTGAAGAATGCTTGACCATGGGGAGGTCGCGGTTTTGTTCTTTGCTTATTCTTGGGCGGTCGGAGGAGATAGTAACAGTTGGGAAGGGCGTGGTGGAGTCTCGTCGGGGACAGAGTGACCATGAGGAAAGTGCTCCATATGAGCATTTTCGTACCTATTTGGAGCCGTGGGGGCTGAGCGATGCACAAGCGAGGGCTTCTCTGGAGGGACTGCGCTATATAAGCGGGGAGATGGCAGAGGTCGGACCGTGGGCGCGAGCAAGAGTAAAATCACGAGCAGAAAGGAACGATCGGACGCCTCGAAGGTTTCTAATCTGGGCAGTTACCGGCGCGGGAAAGACGGAGATGATCTTTCCATTTATCCATCACACTGTTGCGAGAGGAAGGCGCGTACTTATCGCGACACCTCGTAAAGATGTGGTGTTGGAGCTGCAACCACGAATAGGTCGCGCTTTTGCCGTTTACAGCGTGGTGACGCTGTATGGTGGAAGCGAACAGCGCTGGGAGCAGGGGCAGATCACGATCGCGACAACGCATCAACTGCTCCGTTTTCATGAGGCCTTTGACCTTGTCATTATCGATGAAATTGATGCATTCCCCTACCATAACAATCCCATGCTTACTTATGCGGCAGCTAAAGTCTGTAAGCCAAGCGGAACGAATATTTTGCTTTCGGCCACACCTCCGAGAGCAGTTAGGCAAGCTGCAAAGCGGGGGCGATTACCACATGTCCGGGTTCCGGTACGTTTTCATAGGCACCCATTGCCAGTACCTCAGTTGGTTTCGGTCCCACCTCTTAGGAAAGTGATTCAGTCAGAAACATTGCCGAGGTCATTATTTACTAAGTTGGTGGCCTCGGTGGAACGAGGTGCGCAGGTGTTTGTTTTTGTCCCCAACATTCAATTGGTTGAGTCGATGGTTAATCTACTAAGGGTTAAATTAAGCCATGATAAAAGTGAAGCCATTATATGCATCGAAGGAACTTCATCAAAGGATCTTGCTCGAACAGAAAATGTCCAACTTTTTCGAAACAGAGAGATCCGAGTGCTGGTCACAACAACGATTTTGGAGCGAGGAGTCACGGTTCCCAAGTCAGACGTGTTCATTATGGATGCCGACTCGCAGCTATTCGATGAAGCAGCGCTTGTTCAGATGGCTGGGCGTGCAGGTAGATCGCAGGACGATCCGGCAGGGAAGGTCTATTTTGCAGCAAAAGAAATCACGCAATCTCAAAAGGAGGCCATTCGACAAATTAAGCAGATGAATCGTATCGCGCGTAAACAAGGTTATTTATTAAGGGGGAAATGAATGAGCTATCAGCAATTGGATATGAGAATTTTGATTAAAAAAGTGATAGGTTCGGTGGCTTCGCTTCTTAGTCCGCTAAGAAAAGAATGTTCGCTCTGCAAGCAGAATAGCACTCTCCGAGTTGATGAATTAGGACTTTGCCATTCATGTTACACACGAATTCCTTGGATTCGAGAAGCGCTTTGTCCAACTTGTGGACGAGGGGAGTTGTGCTCAGATTGTCAACGGAGGCCGCATTTCTATTTTGTAAGAAGCCGTAGCGCTGTCAGATATGATGAAACGATGAAGGAATTATTGGCGCGATATAAGTATCGTGGAGATGAGCGTTTGAAAACGGTCCTCGGACAAATGCTTGTTCATTCGTATCACTTATTACATAAGGTTAGAGACACTTTTCCCTCAGAATCCGGTTCTGTGAAGGAGCTTATCACTTTCGTGCCTGTAAGCGAGCGCAGAATGCTGGAACGCGGGTTTAATCAAGCAGAGCAGATGGCAATTGAACTAGGTCAAAGAATAGGGATTCCTGTAATACCCCTCCTTAAGCGTTCCAAGCATACAGATAAACAAAGTTTTAAGAAGAGGAGTGAACGGCTGGACGATTTGGAGCATGTCTTTGAGGTAAATGATTCGATTCATGCTTATTTGGGAAAATCCCTGAATGCCTCATACGTTATTTATATTGTGGATGATGTTTATACGACAGGAAGCACCATGAATCAATGTGCCAAGGTTCTTGGAGAGTATTTATCTGCTGAAGTATTCGGACTAACATGGGCGCGATAACAGGATATATCACCACATCTGTCAAAAATATTATTGTGCAAACGCTGTCGAATTGCTGTAAACTGGAATTAATAATTGGGTAATTGGGAATAATAGGAGGGGCTATACAATGGGCATGAATGTAGCTAATTGTCCACGTTGTGGGAAAATATTCGTAAAGGGCTTTGCTGAGGTTTGTCCGAATTGTGTAAAGGATTTGGAGCAGCAGTATGATAAATGCTTGAAATACCTGCGTGAAAACAAAGGTATCACCATAAATGATTTAAGTGAGGCAACAGGGGTAGCGGTTAAACAGATCACTAAATTTATCCGTGATGGCCGAATTTCCATTGTGCATGCGCCGAATATGTCCTATCCTTGTGAAGTGTGCGGAACTTTAATTCGTGAGAATACGATTTGTGAAGCATGTCGAATGAAACTTGTTAAAGATGTGAGGAACAATGCCGAGGATGATAGACGGAAGCAAGAACAAGCTGAGAAAGATAGTAAAGTAAGCTTCAAAATTCAAGAACGCTTGCGGGATCGGCATTAATTTAGAAATAGGACTGCAGAGATATAAAGTTTCATATAGGAGATGCCGATAATAGTTCTAAAGATTATCGGCATTTTATTTTTTTAGGTCAAAGAACATAGGAGTGTTACGGTATGAAAATTAATGATAATCAACGAATCGGCGCTATTAATCCGTATAAGAAAACGGGAGATGCCACTTTCGCTCATGCTGCCGGCAAGAAAGGTAAGCCTAAGGATCAAGTCGAAATTTCTGCTGAGGCAAAGGAACTTCTAGGGGCTTCGGGAAGTACTCGCACGGAAGAACAAACGCTTCGTATTGAGGAATTAAAGTCGTCCGTCGCTGCTGGGACTTATCGTGTGGATGCGGGTAAATTAGCTGAGAAAATTCTCCCTTATTTGAAATAAGCAAATAGCGTATACAACAGATAGAAGCAGGTGACGATCATGTCGATACAGCCCTTGTTGGAAACGATGGATAAACTTCAGGAAGCGCATGAAGCTCTACTTGAACTTGCAAAAGGGAAGACGGAGGTTCTTGTTAGCAATGATATCGATCAACTCAATATGATTGTTAATCGGGAGAATAAATGGGTTAGGGCGATTGCAGAAGCGAATCAACAACGGATTCAAATCATCGGCTCTTACTTGATATCTAGAGGTTATAATCCCAATCCTAAGATAACGGTTAGTGATTTGATTAAGGTTATTTTTAAGGCAGAAGAGAAGCAAGCGCTAATGGAAGCTCAACAAAAGCTGCTTGTAACCATAGAGGAACTAAAAGAAAGCAATGTCATTAATCAGCAGTTAATTGAACAGTCCTTGGCTTTTGTCAATTATTCACTGGATTTGGTCATAGGCGCGCCAGAGGATGATATGGTCTATAGGAATCCCAATCAGGCCAAAAGTGGCAATCGATTAGGGATGTTTGATAGAAGAGGATAACTGCTAAATTCAGAATACCCAAGTAGGGCATAGGAGAGGTAAACCATGAGATCGACTTTTGGCGGTATTGAAATATCCAAGCGGGGGATCCTTACACAGCAAGCTGCACTAACAACGGCTGGACATAACGTCGCGAATGCCAATACGCCGGGCTTTTCACGTCAGGTTGTCAAAATGGTTGCCGCTGAACCTATTGAGGCATTAAGTTTAAACCGTTCAACCATTCCTGGTCAAATGGGACAAGGTGTCGAGTTCACAGAAGTAAAACGAATCCGTGAAGCGTTTCTCGACAAGCAGTATGCGAACGAGAATAAGAGCTTAGGGGAATGGACCGTTAAACAAGATACCTTGGAAAAGTTGGAGGCCATCATTAATGAGCCTTCGAATACAGGACTTCGTCAAGTATTGGACAACTTCTGGAATTCTTGGCAAGAGCTTAGTAAGCAGCCGGACAATCTTGAGACTCGGGCGGTTGTGAAGGAAAGTGCTTTAGCTGTAACGGATGCCTTTAATCATGCGGCTAAGCAACTTAAGGATCTTTCATCCGATTTGAACGACAATATCACTGTTAAAGTAACGCAAGTGAATACGACACTGAAACAAATCGCAGGACTGAACAATGAGATTTTCCGTGTTGAAGGATTGGGTAATAATGCGAATGACCTTCGTGATCAACGTGACTTGCTTGTTGACGAGCTGTCCAAGATCGTCAACGTGTCTGTACAAGAAGAATCTAGCGGCTACCATGTGAAAATGGGGAATCAAGATTTGGTTGTTGGTGATACTCCAACAGATTTCACCGATGCTACAGCAGCATCAGCTTATCCCGCTGATTTGAATAGTGGTGAATTATATGGTCTTATGTACTCTAATGCTCGTTATGTGGATGAGTACAGAAACCAATTGAACTCTATGGTTTCAACGATTGTAACAAACGTAAACGATATGCACAAAAAAGGTTATACCTTGCAGGATCCACCGACCAAGGGTGGCGATTTCTTCGCTCCGGTTGCAGACTTCAGCACAGCTGCAGAAACGATGAAAGTAAGTACAAATATTACGGATAGTGTGGAGCACATTGCTGCTTCCTCTAGAACATATACAGATGCTAATGGCGTAGAAAGAGTTGTTAAAGGGAACAACGAAAATGCGCTTGCGCTTGCAGGCATCAAAAATACGAAGTACAATTTCGATGGTTCTGGGGTTACGAAGATTATTCTCAACGGCGGTACGTTTGACGAGTTCCTTCGTGCTGTTGTCTCGGAGATCGGGGTTCAAACGCAAGAAGCACAGCGGCAAGTTTCGAATCAGAAAATTCTCGTGGACCAGGTTGATTCTAGACGTCAATCCGTCAGCGGTGTCTCCCTCGATGAAGAGATGGCTGACATGATTAAATTTCAGCATGCGTACAATGCTGCTGCACGTGCTTTGACCACATTCGATGAAATGCTCGATAAAGTAATTAATTCAATGGGAACAGTAGGCAGATAGTTTACTAGACATTTTAGATACGGGGTGAAATTGCAATGGCACTACGCGTAACGCAAGGCATGCTTAACACACAATTGCTTCGCAATTTGAATGGTAATTTGTCTCGTATGGATAAATTGCAAGATCAACTTTCGACAGGACGTCGAATTAATAAGCCTTCGGATGATCCGGTAGGAATCAGTTTCTCCATGCGTTATCGCAGTGAACTTGAAACGAATGATCAGTACCAACGCAACGTGGATGCTACGGTTTCTTTCCTTGATTACACGGATACGATGCTGGATCAAACCGGTAGTGTTATGCAGAGAGCGCGTGAGCTTGCTGTTCAAGCAGCGAATGGAACGAACTCGACCGAATCGTTGGATGCTATGAAAACAGAGATTGATCAGTTATATGGACAGATGACGAACATTGGAAATAGTCAATTTAATGGTAAATTTGTCTTTAACGGCCAAATAACAGATAAAGCTCCATTTCCTGACCCCGACAAAGCGGCTAACGCTGTGACGGACAACGGGGAAATCAAGTTCGAAATTGGTGCTGGTGTACAAATCGCGATGAACAAGACAGCTGAACAGGTTTTCGGTAAATCTGGCGATCAGAATAATGCTTTTCAGATATTGAAAGATTTGTCCGCTTCACTTGCGTCTGGAAATAAGACAGGTATCCAAAATTCTATTGAACTTATGGATCAACGCATGAGTGGTGTTCTTGGAGCAAGAGCAGACGTCGGCGCTAAGACGAATCGGATTCAACTTGCTGAGGACCGATTGAAGGACATTGGGATCAACTTGCAAAGCTTGCAATCCAAAACAGAAGATGCGGATATGTCTTTGGTCATTACAAATCTTAAAATGGAAGAGAACGTATATCAAGCGTCGCTATCAGCCGGCTCTAAAGTTATCGTTCCTACACTAGTTGATTTTTTAAAGTAATATAATACTTAGGAGGCGGTTGTAATGCCAAGTATCCCCCAAATACAAATAAGCCAGCAACCGGCTCTAATTGGGATAGATGCTGACCTGGGCACACAGAATATCAGGCAGCCGCGCCCTACTTACGAAATGCAAGTGGAGCAGCCGAAGTTGGAAATTCGCCAGCCTCGCGGTGAACTCGAGATTGACCAGAGCCGAGCTTGGGATGCACTAGGTCAAGGCCCCATTCTTCAAGCGATGAGTCGTATTTATTCGCAATCGCATGATATTGCCATGCAAGGAATAGCTCGTATTGTCGAAAATGGTAACCGCATGGCAGCTATACATTTAGGTGGTAATCCTATTGCTGAAATTGCTAAGGATTTAAGTATTAGTCATCCGGAATTTAATTATTACGGGGAAGCCTCTATTGATAATGTTGATATTACCTATACACCTCATAAAGCTGAAATTAGCGTAACGGACGGTAAAGTGAATGTTAATGCGCGTGTAAATCCGCCCGAGATTGAATACAATCGGGGAAAGCTTGATATTTATATGAGGCAATATCCTAAAGTTGAGATTACCCCACCGCAAATTGATTTCAAAACATAAAGCGTTATAATCAAGCTATAAAATGATTATATCGCTTTTTTAGCTTGAAGAGATCAATGTTGAAGGAGAGAAACGTTTCATGAAAATAAATACTTTGTTTTTCGGTGAACTAAAAGTAGAAGAAGCTGAAATCATTATATTTGCACAAGGTATCCCAGGGTTTGAAGAACTTACTAAATTTATTTTAGTACAGCCTAAAGAAAGTGCTCCTTTTTCATATTTTCAGTCAATACAAGAGGGGGATCTTTCCTTTTTAGTGACTGACCCATTTATCTTTTTTAAAGAATATGATTTCATTCTGCCTGAAGCCTTGCAGGAGGAATTGAAAATCGAACAACTAGATGATGTACAGGTCTGGTGTGTTGTTACTGTGGATGAGGATTTTACTAAGATTACCTTGAATCTGTTAGCGCCAATTATTTGGAATGTGAAAGCCCAATTAGCTAAGCAAATTATCCTGCATGACTCTGAGTACAAAGTAAAGCATGAAGTCGTCATGAGTGAACTTAATGAAGCAACCCAAGGGAAGGGGTGACGCGCATGCTGGTATTGGCAAGGAAAAAAGGAGAATCGATTATGATCGGCGATCAAATCGAGATCGTCATTCTCGGTACCGAGGGAGACACTGTTCGTGTCGGTATTAAAGCTCCCAAGCATGTCGAAGTTTATCGCAAAGAAATCTACCAACACATCCAGGAATCCAATAAAGAGGCAACAACTCATAAAATTAGCCCAATGAATCTTAGCAAACTAATCAACAAAACCAAGTAAACTAGGGTGTCGGCCACAGGTCGACATTTTTTTTGTTTTTGCTATAAACTTTTGGAATAGCTTCGACGATATATATATCAATGGCGAAAAAGTAGGGCGGCCGACCTACTAGATAGCCTAACTAACATCCACATGGACGTGGATGAAACGAACCTTCAGGAGGAAGAAAACAAATGAGAATTAATCATAACCTCGCAGCAGCGAACACGCACCGCCAATTGACAGCGAATTCAGCTGAGTCCAGCAAGTCCCTTGAGAAATTGTCTTCCGGTCTTCGCATCAACCGCGCAGGCGACGATGCTGCAGGCCTTGCGATCTCCGAGAAAATGAGAGCACAAATCCGCGGTTTGGATATGTCCGCTAAGAACGCTCAAGATGGTATCTCCCTGATTCAAACTGCAGAGGGTGCGTTGAACGAGACTCACTCGATTCTCCAACGTATGCGCGAACTGGCTGACCAATCCGCTAACGGAACGAACACAGCTGAAGACCGTAAAAACCTTCAAGATGAGGTTACGCAGTTAAAGTCAGAGGTTGACCGTATTGGTAACACAACTGAGTTCAATACACAAAAATTGTTGAATGGCGCTTTGAAGTCTGCTGGTGGGGCGAGCATTGGTCAAAACACAACTACCGGTTCGACAGTTGGTAAACTTACGGGTGGTCAAATCAGCGGTGCGCTGACTAACGCAGTCGCTGGAGATTTTAAACAAGAAACAATTAACATTGATGGTAATGATATCAATGTTAATTGGCAAGATCTTAATACGGATGAACAGGCTACTTTGAAGAATGCAGCCACTGATGCAAACTCAATGAATAAAGCTGCTGCATTAGTAGTTGATAAGATCAATCAGGCTATTGATGCCTCCGGCAAAAACGTAGCCCACATTAGTGGCTACAGCGATGGCACAAACCTAGTCATTCAAAGTGGAAGCACTGGTACCGATTCAAATGTTAAAGCGGGTGCCGCTGGTGTGTTATTCGCAATGACTGCTGGTGCTGCTGGTGTGTCTACTGCTGGAACTAACAACTATAACGGTAAAAACATCGCGGGTGGCGCTTCTGACCTCTACGTCAATGGTACACTGCTGAAAGTGACAATCCCTGCAGTAAATAACGGGGATACAATGAAAGCGACCGCAACTGCTCTTGAAACTGCAGTTAATGCTGCCATTACTGCCTATAATACGGCTACGGGCAAGACTACAGGTCAAGATGGTTTCCTAGAAAAAGTAACATTAAAAGCAACAGATGACGGCAGATTCAGCATAGCTAGCCAGAGCGGCCCAGTTGAACTGAAAGACAGAGTAGGTCAAACGATGATCTCTGACCTTGGCTTGTCCTCTGCTCAGACAGAAGCTGCAGGTAACGGCGGAATGACCTTCCAAATCGGTGCGAACAAAGGCCAAAGCCTTACATTCGGTATCGGGGACATGCGTTCAGCTGCACTTGGTATCTCTGGTGTAGATGTATCTACAGCATCTTCAGCTTCCAATGCATTAACATCTTTGGATAGTGCTATTAGTAATGTATCTTCCCAACGTTCCAAAATGGGTGCTGTACAAAACCGTCTGGAACATACAATCAACAACCTGCAAACAGCTTCCGAGAATCTGACAGGTGCTGAGTCCCGTATCCGCGACGTAGACATGGCGAAAGAAATGATGAACTTCACAAAGAATAACATCCTTTCTCAAGCTGCTCAAGCTATGTTGGCTCAAGCAAACCAACAGCCTCAAGGCGTACTGCAATTGCTTCGTTAATTCTAGTCAATAAGAAAGAAACCTTAGAATTTCTAGGGTTTCTTTTTTTGTACGCCCAGCATGGGCGTCATCTCTAGGGTGTTCGACTAGCCAAGCTAGGTACAACAAGCCGGTGTTAGGGGATCATACTACCGATGAGTGAGGGTAACAAAACCTCACGGAGAGAAGGACCTTCTTTGTTTTTATGAATATTAGGAACTCTTCATAAGAGGAGTAAATAATTTTAATATAATCTAAAGATTAATCTTGATTCATCCGATATATAAGATATATGTATATCTTCGGATGGAGGTTATTCTATGAGTATTAATTATCCTGTCGGTGGATTCGGGAGTACTGGATCAGATAAGACTGCCTCTGAGCCAGTGGCAAAAACTCATAAGGTAGAGGGTACTGGATCTGACACAACGGCGTTTATTCCAACCTCTGTCACCAATATCAATGAACTCAGACAAGCTGAACTACAAGGGGAGAATGTAACAATCAGTGATGTTCAAGTAGTAAAAGCTATAGAACATGCAATCAAAGCAATTCAAGGCAGATCGACTTCCCTTGAGTTTTCCATTCATCAAAAAACAAAACTCATTTCTGTTAAAGTGTTGGATAAAAATACTGGAGAAACCATACGTGAGATTCCGCCGGAAAAGAGTTTAGATTTTGTTGCAAAGCTGTGGCAAATGGCTGGAATTCTGGTTGACGAGAAAAGATAAAACGAAGGCGGTGATTAGGATCTATGGTAACTCGTTTAAATGGCTTTTCAAATACAGGGATTAATATTGATGATACAGTAACCAAGCTTATGAAAGCAGCCAGAATACCACAGGATAAGCTCAAGCAGCAAAAACAAACATTGGAATGGCAGCGTGATGATTACCGCTCAATCAATACTAAAATTATGAGTTTTCGCGATTTAGCATTTAATATGAAGCTTCAGTCATCTTATCAAACGAAAAAGGCTACATCAGCTGATGATAGTAGTGTTAGCGTTACTGGAACAACTTCCGCTACACAGGGAAACTTTTCCTTAAAGGTCGATAAATTGGCGACAGCTGGAGCTGTGACATCAGGATTACTGAATGCTGCAGCCAAGGGGACTGATACTCCTTTATCTAGTTTAGGGTTAACGGGGACTACAACACTAACAGTTGGCGGATCTAAGGGAACAAAGACCATTGAAGTAAAACCTACCGATACTTTAGGTAGTTTAATATCATCGATTAATAATAGTTCAAGTATAACAGGTGTAAACTTAAGCTATGACGCTTCTATTGATAAGCTCTTTTTTACATCATCCTCAACAGGGTTAGCCAGCCAAGTTAATCTAAGTATGAAAAGTATTGGGGGAGCTTCACCTATTGCCGATCCTTTGGCTTCTGTTCTTAAAATCGGGGGAAGTGCTCCTGGTACTACAACAGCTTCAACTGCTACAGGCACGAATAATTTTGCTGGATCTCTGTTGATAGATAGTTCTTTATCAACAAATAAGACAGTAAGAGTCCACTTTGGTGGTACGACCGCAGATTTTACAATTGATAAGACTACAACATTTGACAAATTAATATCTGACATAAATAAGTCTGCTATTGGTACTGCTGGGGTTACGACATCCTTAGACAGTAATAATAACTTAAAGTTTTCAGATGCTTCTGTCACACTATCAGACCAAAATGATGATGCCACCAAAGTACCTAGTCAACTAGTTACGCCAAATCCTAGTTTGGCAGTTCCATTAACGACCTTGATAGATCAGAATCTAACAACAACCAATACATTAAGGGTTAAGGTCGGTTCTACAACGGCTGATATTAGTATCGATAAAACAACAACAATTGGGAAACTGGTAGATGCTATTAATAGTTCTGCAATAGGAAAATTAGGCGTGTCTGCTTATTTAGATAGCAGTCATCATCTTGTGTTTTACAACCCTGATGATAGTGTAGCCAACAAAGTTGTACTCACAGATGAAAAGGATAATGCAGCCAATGTTATCCCTCAACTTGCACTTGGTGCTCCGATAGCAGGACAAAGTTATACGAAGGTAGGAAAAACAGGTGATCAGGCTGAGGTTCTGTTTAATGGTGCTACCGCTAAATACGATACGAATTCATTCACTATTAATGGATTGAATTTCACGGCAAAGAAAGTAACTAGTTCAGCGATCGACGTTAATGTTAGCGGCGATACAGATGCCGTGTATTCAAGTATTAAAAACTTTATAGATAAATATAATGACCTTATAGATACCATTAATACAAAAGTTACTGAGAAGAGATATCGGGATTATTCGCCATTAACGGATGACCAGCGCAAAGATATGAAGGATGATCAAATTACGGCGTGGGAAGCCAAAGCTAAAAGCGGTATGCTTCGCAATGACGATATTTTAAACCAAGCGCTATCAAGTCTTAGAAGTTCTTTTTCGAACCCAGTTACTGGACTACCATCGGGAGATGCCAAAAGTCTAGCTGATATTGGAATATCTACAAGTGTGACGATTGGTGGAGTTGTTTCTGGGAGCTACTTAGACAAAGGGAAACTCTATATCGATGACGCGAAATTAAAGAAAGCTATTGCGGAAAAACCGGATCAGGTTATGGCTCTTTTTGTTACGGATGATAAACTTAAAGATGTAACTAGTGGTGATGGTATTGCTACACGGCTTAATAATTTAGCTACTTCTATTGTTAGTAAAATTACAACTAAGGCTGGTGTAACTTCCAGTGTTGATACAGGTTACACTATTGGAAAAACGACAAGAGATATTAATAAAAGAGTCGATGATTGGACGACGAAATTAGATGCTCTTCAAACGCGTTATTATAACCAATTTACAGCTATGGAAAAATACATTAATCAACTTCAAGCACAAAGCGCACAGCTAACACAACAAATGGGCGGCTAAAAAGAGTCCTACTTTACACTAGGGGGAAATAAACATGATTCAGGCCCAACGTAATAAATACTTGGAAAACACGGTTCAAACAGCAAGCCCAGCGCAGTTGCTGCTGATGCTTTGTGATGGAGCTATTCGTTTTTGCCGTGCGGGTATAGAGGCTTTGAAAACATCCAACTACCAAGACGCTAACACCAACCTAGTCAAGGTACAGGACATTATTAGCGAATTCTCCATTACGATTGATCGTAACGCTCCGATTTCCGGCGACTTGTTGAGGTTGTATGAGTACTTTACACACCGACTAATTGAAGCAAATATGAAGAAATCGGTTGAACCTGCTGAAGAAGTGCTGGGTTATCTTATTCAGTTGAAAGAAACATGGATGCAAGCGGCTAAGCAGGCTAATAGTGGAAGTGCAGCAGCAAGTTCAACACCAGCCGGAGCGATGCATGGATAAGCTAGTTAGTGAACTCGAGCAGCTAACGCAGCAGGGACTGGCTGAGCTCGTTACGATGGATGCAGAACATCTATCGACTTTTATGGAGCAACGAAGCTCGATTATGGAGGCTCTGCTGAAGGCAACGAAGGAGAAGACAACACGTGATAAGGCTGCTTACAAGGAGCGGATTCAAGCTATTGTTAGTTTAGATTCTATCTTTCTAAGGAAGCTGGAACAATTTCGTGATGAAGCTAGCGCACAGCTTGCTAAGCTGGATACAGGTAAGACTCAACGGAATGCTTATGATAGTCATTATGATGATGAAAGCTACTTTTTTGATCGAAAAAAATAAAGATATTCACAGAACCTTTTGCCGCGGCAAGAGGTTTTTCTTTATTCATCTGTTTTTTCTAATTTCCAGTTAAACCTGTGGACAAGCAATCCCGGCAAAACCCATTTGTGCATAAACCAACCATAATGAACCCCGGTTATCCCAAATTCGTTCCTCACAACCTGTGGATAATGTGTACAATTATGTGCATAACTTTGTTGATAAAATGTAAAGAAGCCCGATACGACAAGTTTTTACAAATTTCGCAGTTATCCACGGCTTGTATATACCCGAATTTTCAAAATATTTCATCAAATGGTAAGTTAGAAATTGACAGGTCAAGCGGGCTGGTGATATAGTCGAAAAGTAAGGGCTTACATTTTATTATTTTTTAAAACGAAAGGAATGTGTACGTTATGCAAGGTAAAGTGAAATGGTTTAATGCAGAAAAAGGTTATGGTTTCATTGAGCGTGAAGATGGCGGAGATGTATTCGTGCATTTCTCAGCGATTCAATCAGAAGGCTTCAAAACGTTAGATGAAGGTCAGGCTGTAGAGTTCGACATCGTAGAAGGCGCACGTGGGCCGCAAGCCGCTAATGTAAGCAGAATCTAAGCTTCCGGTACGTTTTGTGCCGATTGAATACATCTATGAACTAACTAGCACCCTGGGGCATGCTTCTGGGGTGTTTTTTTGCGTAAATCGTAAGATCGGAATTTAAAGGAATTATGAAGATGGGGGTGGAATGTAGTATAATGTAAGCAGGAAGGGAGATGTTGAACATGGAAATTAGCATTCGCGGAGAACACCTTGAAGTAACTGAAGCCCTCAGGGACTATGTCGACAAGAAATTGAACAGACTAGAGAGGTATTTTGAAGCTCCCCTTACATCTGATGTACAAGTAAAGCTGAGTGTAGTTAAAGGTTTACAAGCGATTGAGGTAGGTATCCCCTTAACAGGCGTGCTGCTGCGAGCTGAAGAACGCAACAATGATATGTACGCGTCGATCGATTTGGTCGTGGACAAGTTGGAACGCCAGATACGTAAGCATAAGACGAGGACGAATCGAAAAATTCGCCAAGAAGGCGGCAAGCGTGATTTATTTAAGGTTGAAACATCGCCGGTCACTTATTTGGAAGAGGAAGATGATTTTGAATTGGTCCGCAACAAACGCTTCGATTTGAAGCCGATGGATGTGGAAGAAGCCATTTTACAAATGAACTTGGTTGGTCATAATTTCTTCGTTTTTTCGAACATGGACACGGATCAAGTCAATGTAGTTTACAAACGTGATGACGGCAAGTATGGTCTGATTGAGCCGGCTGTTTAATAAGAAAGCGGAGCAATTCGAGACATCCCTATATCAAAAAAATGAGCTTGATTCGATTTTGTCGAATTAAGCTTTTTCTCATGCATGCAATCAGGACATCGATTCAATACTATAGAAAAAAGGAAAAACGTGATCTTTTCATCCGCCTTGGACGTTGTGTATCGATGTAGAAATGGTCATTTGTTGCGGCAAGACCGTCAAAAGTGGTACAATTTAAGGATACGAATGCAAGGGAAAGGGGTTCACCGATGCTAGGACTAGTGAAGAAAATTTTTGGTGATTCCAATGAACGGGAAATTAAACGGATGCTCAAGGCTGTTGATTACATCAATGACCTTGAAGCTAGTATTAAGCCGCTGTCCGATGAGGAATTGAAAGGCAAGACTACTGAGTTCAGAAACCGCCTGGAAAAAGGTGAGGAACTGGATGATTTGCTACCTGAAGCGTTTGCTGTTGTTAGAGAAGCGGGTTTACGTGTATTAGGTAAACGTCATTACGATGTTCAGCTCATTGGGGGTATGGTGCTTCACGAAGGCCGTATTGCCGAGATGAGAACAGGGGAAGGAAAAACGCTCGTTGGAACACTCCCTGTCTATTTGAATGCTTTGCTTGGCAGAGGCGTACACGTGGTTACGGTCAATGATTATTTGGCTCAACGTGACAGCGCCG
This sequence comes from Paenibacillus sp. WG02, assembly GCF_055396115.1. Lineage (NCBI taxonomy): Bacteria > Bacillati > Bacillota > Bacilli > Caryophanales > Paenibacillaceae > Paenibacillus > Paenibacillus sp. WG02. The sequence goes on from NZ_AP036016.1 coordinate 127,740, forward strand.
AAATGGGTCAGATCTATGAATTCCTTGGTTTGACGGTTGGGGTTAATCTACATGATTTATCCCATGAGGAAAAGCAAGCGGCTTACGCTTGTGATATTACGTATGGTACGAATAACGAATATGGTTTTGACTACTTGCGTGATAACATGGTGCTTTACAAAGAGCAGATGGTTCAGCGTCCGCTTTATTTTGCGGTAATCGATGAAGTTGACTCCATTCTGGTCGATGAGGCGAGAACGCCGTTGATTATTTCGGGACAAGCAGCTAAGTCGACAGACTTGTACTACGCGGCTGACCGTTTTGTGGCTAAGTTGAAAGAAGAAGAGGATTACACGATTGATATCAAAGTGCGTTCCGTGGCTCTTACTGAAGAAGGGGTAGCTAAAGCGGAGCGGGCATTCGGCATTGAGAACTTATTCGATCATCAGAATGTGAATATCAACCATCACGTGACTCAAGCGCTTAAGGCTCGTTTCATTATGAAACGTGATGTGGATTATGTGGTACAAGAAGACGAAGTCATGATTGTTGATGAATTCACGGGCCGTATTATGACAGGCCGTCGTTATAGTGATGGGCTGCACCAAGCCATTGAGGCCAAAGAGCAGCTGCAAGTTCAGAATGAGAGTATGACGCTGGCGACAATTACATTCCAGAACTATTTCCGGATGTACCGCAAACTGGCGGGTATGACAGGAACAGCGAAAACGGAAGAGGAAGAGCTCAAGAAAATTTACGGTCTTGAAGTTATCATTGTTCCGACGAACCGTCCGATGATCCGTAAGGATATGCCGGATGTTGTTTATAAGTCAGAGATGGGTAAATTCAGAGCTGTTGTTGAGCAAATCGTAGAGCGTCATAAGCTGAATCAACCGGTACTTGTAGGTACGGTGTCTATTGAGAACTCTGAGAAATTATCGGAGATGCTCAAAAAGAAAGGCGTTCAGCACAAAGTACTCAATGCGAAGTATCATGCAGAAGAAGCTGAAATCGTAGCACGCGCAGGTCAACCAGGCTCTGTAACGATTGCAACGAACATGGCAGGCCGCGGTACGGACATTGTGCTCGGTGAAGGCGTACATGATGCAGGCGGGCTGCATATCATAGGTACAGAACGTCATGAAAGCAGACGGATCGATAATCAGCTGCGTGGACGCGCAGGCCGTCAAGGTGACCCTGGTTCTTCCCAGTTCTACCTCTCCCTTGAGGACGAATTGATGAAACGTTTCGGCGCTGATAATATTATGGCGATGATGGACCGCTTGGGTATGGAAGAAGATCAACCGATCGAAAGTAAATTAATTTCTCGTGCAGTCGAATCGGCCCAAAAGCGCGTTGAGGGTAACAACTTCGACGTTCGTAAAGTCGTTCTTCAGTATGACGATGTCATGAATCAACAACGGGAAATTATTTATAAACAGCGCCGTGAGCTGCTGGAGTCCGAAAATATTCGTGAAGTCATCGAAGGTATGATCAACGCGGTTATCGAACGCATCGTGAAAGCACACTGTCCGGAGGAGCAAATTCCGGAGGAGTGGGAGCTTCAAGAAGTGGCTAACTTCGTGAACAACAACTTCTTAACTGAAGAAGGCCAGATTACGGATCAAAATCTTTGGGGCAAAGAACAAGAAGAGATTATTGACTACATCAAAGATCTTGTTAGCAAACGTTATGATGAGCGTGAAGCTGAGATCGGTGAAGAATTCATGCGTGAATTCGAAAAGGTCGTTGCTCTTCGTGCAGTAGACAGCAAATGGATGGATCACATCGATGCGATGGATCAGCTGCGCCAAGGTATTCATCTTCGTGCTTACGGCGGAACGGATCCGCTGCGTGAGTATCAATTCGAAGGCTTTGAGATGTTCCAAGAAATGATCGATAATATCCGCGAAGAAGTCGCGATGTACATCATGAAGGCTCATGTACAGAGCAACCTGGAGCGTCAAGCGGTAGCCGAAGGTCAAGCGGTGGACACGAAGAACGAAGCTGGCGGGAAGAAACCGCTCGTGCGCGGCGATGAGCAGCGTATTGGACGCAACGACCCATGCCCATGCGGCAGCGGGAAGAAATTCAAGCAGTGCCACGGACAAGGTAGCTAAAGCTAAGCTGCTAGCTAGCTACCATGATCTGTATAACCTAGGCACGAGAGAATAAATGAGGTGCAAGACATGCTGGAACCAGAAGTAAAACAGGATTTAAGAGAGACAGCAAAGCGACTAACCGAATTACGGGGGTCTCTTTGACTTAGATCATAAGCTTGAAGCGATCGGGGATTTTGAGGAAAAAATGGGGGCGCCGGACTTCTGGGACGATAATGATCGTGCCCAGAAGACCATCGCAGATCTCAACGCCATCAAAAGTGTCGTCGATCAGTTCCAAGGCTTCTCGAACGAGTTCGACGACCTGCAGGTCATGGTCGAGCTCGAGGAAGAGGAGAGCGATGCCGGCCTAGCGAAAGACATTGAAGCAGGCATCGATGCTTTGAAGAAGAAGCTCGAATCCTTCGAGCTTGGCTTGCTTCTCAATCAGCCATATGACCGGCTGAATGCGATCCTGGAGCTGCATCCCGGTGCGGGCGGCACCGAGTCGCAGGACTGGGCGGAGATGCTGCTGCGCATGTACCGCCGCTGGGCGGAGAAGCGGGGCTACAAAGTCGAGGTCCTCGACTATTTGCCCGGCGACGAAGCCGGCGTGAAGAGTGTCACGCTGCAGATCACAGGCTTCAACGCCTACGGCTATTTGAAGGCGGAGAAGGGCGTGCATCGGCTCGTCCGGATCTCGCCGTTCGACGCCTCCGGTCGTCGTCACACCTCGTTTGCGTCGTGTGACGTCATGCCGGAGATCGAGGACGACACGGACGTAGGTGAGATCCGCTCCGAGGATCTCAAAATCGACACGTACCGCGCAAGCGGCGCCGGCGGTCAACACATCAACACCACGGATTCGGCTGTGCGGATTACGCACATACCGACGGGTGTCGTGGTGAGCTGTCAGCAAGAGCGCTCGCAGATTAAGAACCGCGAGAAAGCGATGAAGATGCTTAGGTCTAAACTCTACGAGCGGAAGATCGAAGAGCAGCTGAAGCATCTCGCAGAGATTCGCGGCGAGCAATCTGACATTGCCTGGGGCAGCCAGATTCGTTCTTATGTGTTTCATCCTTATAGCATGGTCAAAGATCACAGAACTTCAGCGGAAACTGGGAATATTGGCGCAGTCATGGATGGAGATCTCAATATGTTCATCGATGCTTATCTGCGTCATCAGATCCGGAAGCCGGAGTAGAACGTATGCACAAGAGCTTTGTACTGGAAGAGCTTGGTGCACGGAACACTCAACGCAAAACGCATACATGGAGCTATAGACGTTTATCCTACATCTGAAAGGTGTAGGATTTTTTCAAGTTTAATGTCATTCAGGGTTTGGGTAAGGAAAGAGTAGGGATGGAACAACAAGGAGGAGAAAGAAACATGACACTTACTACGGAGCAGCGCATCACACTGCACGGCTTTAACAACCTTACGAAATCTTTGAGCTTCAATATGTATGATATCTGCTACACCAGAACCAAAGAAGAGCGCGAAGCCTACATAGAATATATTGACGAACAGTACAATGCTGCCAGGCTAACCAAAATTCTCAAAGCGGTAGCAGATATCATCGGTGCTCATGTGCTCAACGTGGCTAAGCAGGATTATGATCCGCAAGGGGCAAGCGTAACGATGTTGGTTTCTGAAGGCCCTGTGGAGGGCGCTCCTGAAGCTTCGTTTAGGGAATCCCCTGGACCCTTGCCAGAGACGGTGCTTATGCACCTGAACACCAGCCATATCACGGTTCATACCTATCCGGAATATCACCCAGACGAAGGGATTAGCACGTTTAGGGCAGACATTGATGTATCCACATGCGGGGAAATTTCGCCGCTAAAAGCACTGAATTACTTAATCCATTCCTTCGATACGGATATTATGACAATGGACTATCGGGTTCGAGGCTTCACACGGGACATAAACGGGCATAAGCTGTTTATTGATCATGATATTAGTTCGATTCAGAACTATATTCCTGAGGAAATCAAAAGCATGTACGACATGATCGATGTGAACGTGTATCAGGAAAATATTTTTCATACGAAATGTAAGCTGAAGAAATTTGATTTAAACAATTATTTGTTCGGTTACACAAAAGACAAGCTGAGTGAAGCAGAGCAGAAGGATATTACAGAAAGTGTGAAGTGGGAAATGGACGAAATATTTTACGGTAAAAATATGAGTGCGCCCCTGTTGTAGGAGTTGGCTTGATACCGGGAGGAGGGCCGTTCGTGTCCAGAAAAGAACCGCGAATACGGATAGGAAGTCCAGCACACACCGTATTTGAATATGCATTGATGCTGATCGGCTCGCTGATTATGGCGGCTAGTTTTAACTGTTTTTTGAACCCGAATCAAATTGCGACAGGCGGGGTTTCAGGTATTTCAACGATTGTTCAACATTTGACAGGTCTGAACCCGGCGATTACGCAGTGGGCCCTGAACATCCCGATTTTCTTGTTAGCCCTATGGCTGCTAGGCGGGCAATTCGGGGTTAAAGCGGCAGTCGGGTCGGTCATATTTCCACTGTGTGTACTCGTAACAAGCCATTTGGGGGTGCCAACGCACAATCCATTGCTTGCATCTGTCTATGGAGGCATTGGTGTTGGACTTGGACTCGGCATCGTTTTCCGAGGGCGAGGATCCACAGGCGGACTTGGACTGGCCGCGCAAATACTGCATAAATACACAGGTTTAAGTTTAGGATTTTCAGTAGCGGTTTTTGATGGATTGGTCATTCTAAGCTCCGCGCTTGTTTTTACACCAGAGAATGCCCTTTACGGTTTAATTGGGTTATTTGTCACCACGAAAACGATCGATATCGTTCAACTCGGCTTCAATTATGCCAAAGTGGCCTTCATTATTTCCGATCATACAGAAGCCATACGCAAAGCAATTTTATATGATTTGGACCGTGGACTTACGGAGCTTAATGGTCCAGGAGGATTTACAGGTGAATCGCGAACGGTCTTGATGGTCGTTGTGAAACAAAATGAAGTAAGTCGTTTGAAAACGCTAGTCCAGTCGGTGGATCGGCAGGCTTTTGTCATTTTGAGCGAAACGAATGAGGTACTAGGGGAAGGTTTCAAACGACATGCATAGCGAGAGCTTTGTGATAGAATGGCGCACTTAGGTGCGTCTTTTTTGTGTATAACTTTGTAAAGAAACAAACAGGCTGTGGATAAAGTGTGTATAATCTGTGGATAACAGCACCATTTACCCACACTTCTTAAATAGTTCACAATAATCACATACAAGATTTTCCTGTATGGCTTATAATTTGGGATAATTGATTTGTCATACAAAAGGTATCGAAGAGAAAGAATTGTTTTTATGCACATGTTACGTTTAATTGATGCATATTGTGTATACTTCTTGTCGAAAGACAGGAATCCAAAGAGAGAAAGACTCGTCGTTTTTAATGTAAAAATCCTTGAAATTCCTTGCTTAGGCACAATAATATTGTCAAAATTAGCACAAAAAAATTCATTGAATTATTATGTATACGACTGTATAATAATACATATATTTTCGGAACATCGGGAGGGAAATTCAAATGGGTCAAGGAGTTAGGGCGGCTATTATTGGAGCCACGGGTTATGGTGGTGCGGAGTTGATTCGTCTGTTGCAGGCGCATCCGTTGGTGAAGATTACTTCGGTCATTTCGACCTCTAATGCAGGAGCGCCGCTTGCGGAGCATTTTCCACACTTGCAGGAAGTGGTTGTGGATATTCTAGATGTGCTTGATGTTGACTTGATTGCGGGCAAAGCGGATGTTGTGTTCTTGGCGACACCAGCTGGTGTGAGTGCAGAACTTTCACCGAAGCTTCTGGCGGCTGGCCTGAAGGTCATTGATATTTCTGGGGATTTAAGATTGAAATCTAGTGCCGACTATGAGAAATGGTATAAAAAGACTGCAGCTTCCGAGGAAACATTGGCGCAATCGATTTATGGCTTGTCTGAGGTGTTCGGGGATGAAGTGAAGGGCAGTGGTTTAATCGCTAACCCAGGCTGCTATCCGACGGCGACGCTGCTTGGTCTCATTCCTGCAGTTAAAGCGGGTTGGATCGATCCCTCAACAATTATTATTGATGCTAAATCTGGCGTGTCCGGAGCAGGTCGCGGCGTAAATCTAGGCGTGCACTACGCGGAAGTGAATGAGAATTTAACAGCCTATAAAGTGAATAAGCATCAGCATATTCCGGAAATCGAGCAAGCGCTCAGCCGTGTTGCGGGTAAGCCTGTTGTTACGACGTTCACGACACATCTTGTGCCTATGACTCGTGGAATTATGTCTACGATGTACGCAACGATACAAGGTGAACACACCGCTGAGGAATTCATCGAATTGTACCGTCAGTATTACGAAGGCCGGAGATTTGTGCGGATTCGTCAAAATGGTAAGCTCCCTTCAACGAAGGAAGTGTTCGGCTCGAACTACTGCGACATCGGCTTTGCGGTGGATGATCGCACGGGGCGTGTGACCATCGTTTCCGTCATCGACAATGTGGTTAAAGGCGCTGCAGGTCAGGCCATTCAGAATTTAAATATTATGCAAGGCTGGGACGAAACGACAGGGCTGTTGTTCGCACCGGTGTATCCATAACGAGAAGATGAGGACAGGTGAAGGACGAACATGCTTGATCAAGTAAGCTTTACTGTCGTGCCAGAGGGCACCGTAACAACGCCGAAAGGCTTTCGTGCAGGTGGCCTGCACTGTGGATTGAAGAAGACGGAGCGCTACGATCTGGGCGCAATCGTCTGTGATGTACCGGCGGCAGCGGCGGGCGTGTACACGCTGAACGCGTTCCAAGCGGCACCGCTTCGCGTGACGCAGGAGAGCATCGCCCAAGGCGGCAAGCTGCAGGCGATGATCGTCAACAGCGGCAACGCCAATGCGTGTACGGGCCAGCAGGGCGAGGACGACGCGTATGCGATGCGCGCTGCAAGCGCGAAGGCGCTAGGCGTGGCGGAGCACCACGTCGGCGTGACGAGCACGGGCGTCATCGGCGAGCTTCTGCCGATGGGGAAAGTGCTGAGCGGCATCGAGCAGCTGCCGGTTAGAGTTAAGGCAGACGGCGGAAACGACTTCTGCCAAGCGATCCTGACCACGGATCTCACGCAGAAGATGACGTGCGTCCGTGTTGTTGTTGGCGGCAAGGAAGTACACATTGCCGGGGCAGCGAAGGGTTCGGGGATGATTCACCCGAACATGGCGACGATGCTCGGTTTCATGACAACCGATGCGCCGATTGAGAGCAAATACCTGCAGCAGCTGCTGAGCAGGATTACAGATTCTACGTTCAACATGATCACTGTTGACGGGGATACGAGCACCAACGACATGGTCGTGGTGATGGCAAGCGGGCTGGCCGGCGGCGAAGCGTTGAATCCGGAGCATCCGGATTGGGAAGCGTTCGCGGCAGGGTTCCAGTACGTTGGAGAGTACCTCGCCAAGGCGATTGCTCGCGACGGCGAGGGCGCGACGAAGCTGATCGAGACGACGGTGGTCGGCGCGGAGAGCGACGATGCGGCACGCAAGATCGTGAAGTCGATCATTGGCTCTAGCTTGGTCAAATCCGCTGTTTATGGCGCGGATGCGAACTGGGGGCGGATCATTGCGGCTGTCGGTTACTCGGGACAGCCGGTGAACGTGAACACCGTCGATATTCGCCTGGGCGATATCGCAGTGTTAGAGCAGTCGCGTCCGGTGAAGTTCGACGAGGAAGCGGCGCTTGCCTATTTGAAAACAGACACGATTCAAATTCATGTGAATTTACATATGGGCGCTGGCAAGGCTACGGGCTGGGGCTGCGACTTAACATATGATTATGTGCGGATCAATGCGGCTTATCGGACTTAGGTTTGTTACAGCTAGCACATAAGGAAGCAAAGGGGATCAGAAGCTTGTGAAGAACAATTGCTTTGTGATGAAATGCGGCGGCAGCACGCTGGCGGCGTTACCGATTAGTTTCTTTGAAGATATGCGTCAGCTTCAGGATGAGGGTATTGTAACGGTCATCGTTCACGGCGGCGGTCCTGCCATTTCTGAAACGCTCGGGAAGCTGGGAATAGAGTCTGGTTTCGTGAACGGCCTGCGGGTGACGAATGAAGCGGTGCTTGACGTTGTGGAGATGGTGCTTTCCGGCCAGATCAACAAAGAGATCGTACGCCGAATTCAGTTAACAGGCGCAATGGCACTTGGATTGTCCGGTGTGGATGGACATTTGATTGAAGCGAAGCCGGTGGCGAATAGCCACGAGGTTGGCCTTGTTGGTGATGTTACGAAAGTGAACGCTGAGCTGATTCAAGGTATCGTAAACATGGGCTACATTCCGGTTATCGCACCAGTTGGACTTGGCGCCGACGGCGGACAGCGTTACAACATTAATGCAGATACGGCGGCAGGAGCTGTCGCTTCTCACCTTGGTGTGGAGCAGATGGTTGTGGTGACGGACGTTCCCGGCATTATGAAAACAGTGGATGGCGAGAAGCGGGTGCTTCCCGTTGTCAGTGTGGCAGAGATTGAAGAAATGATTGCGAGTGGCGATATTTACGGAGGCATGATTCCGAAGGTTCGAGCAGCGATTGCTTGTATCCAAGGCAGGGTCCAAGAAGTTGTCATCGTGAACGGTTCTGAGCCGAATGTGCTGAGTAAAGTGCTGAAGGGCACGGGGATTGGCACGAGGATTGTGCGATAGGCTAGATCGATGGAGTATAGTTTGTTGGTGTTGGGAACCACACGGATTTGTGCGATAGATCACCCGATGGAGTAATGGATTTGTTGTAGCTGGGGATCACACACGGAGTGTGCGACAGGTCGACCGATTAAGCAAAGAAATGTGTATATTTCGTATGAAGCGGAACGACGATCCTCCATTTGCACAGAAATGGCCCAAAATGCTGGGTGAACGGAACGTCAAAGCGCTATTTTAACAAAATGCCTCACCTAAGAAGCTAAAACAGTGAAATAAGTGATCGTCGTTCCGCAGACATGTGGAAACCGAGCATTTTTAGGTAAATAAGGCACTCAGGTTCCGTTTGAAGAAGTAAATACGACGAATCCCTTGCCTTCAACGCTGCATAAAAGCAAATTAATACAGTTCACAAACTTTAAGGAGGGAATGTACATGACTGAAACGGGAAAAAGCTCGTTATTTCCAACCTATGCAAGATATCCAATCACACTAGTAAAGGGTGAGGGCAGTCGACTGTGGGATGATACAGGCAAGGAATACATCGACTTGATGAGCGGGATCGCGGTGACGAACCTCGGGCACGCGCCTCAAGCGGTGAAGGAGAAGTTGATTGAACAGCTCGATCAAGTATGGCATGTGAGCAATCTTTTCCATATTCCGAATCAGGAGAAGCTGGCTACTCTACTTACTGATCATAGCTGTGCAGACGCGGTATTCTTCTGTTCCACTGGTGCGGAAGCGAATGAGGCTGCAATTAAGCTGGCACGTCGCTATAACCAGAAGGTTTTGAACAATGGTCGGTACGAGATTATCACGTTCAACATGTCGTTCCACGGACGTACGCTGGCGACATTGACCGCTACTGGTCAAGATAAAGTGAAGGAAGGCTTCCATCCGCTTCCTGGCGGCTTCGTCTATGCGCCTTATAACGATATCGAGGCTGTCCGTAGTCTTGTAAATGAGCATACATGTGCCATTATGTTGGAGATGGTGCAAGGGGAAGGCGGCGTGCTTCCGGCTGATCCGGAGTTCGTGAAACAAATTGCAGAGCTTTGCAAGCAAGAGAACCTGCTTCTGATCGTGGATGAAATCCAGACGGGCGTGGGACGTACAGGTAAGCTTTTTGCCTATGAGCATTATGGGGTGGAGCCGGATATTTTCACATTGGCCAAAGGCCTTGGTGGAGGGTTTCCGATCGGTGCTATGTTAGGCAAAGCGTTCTTGGCTGAAGCCTTCAGCGCTGGAAGCCACGGTTCAACCTTTGGTGGAACGCCGATAGCTACGGCTGCAGGATATGCGGCTGTGGACACGATTATCTCGAATAAACTGCCAGAGCGTGCTGCGGAATTAGGCGCATACACGGTGAAGAAGCTGGAAAGCAAGCTTGCAGGCAATCCGCTTATCAGCAATATTCGCGGCATTGGTCTTCTCATCGGGATCGAATGCACTCAGCCAGCGGGTGAAATTATTAGTGAAATTCATAAGCAAGGTGTATTGGTAATTCCGGCAGGGCCGAACGTTATTCGTCTGGTGCCCGCTTTGACTATACCGCAAGAAGATTTAGATCAAGCCCTAGATGTGGTGTGCAGTGTCCTCTCCCAGAAGGCATCAACCATCAGCAGCGTCTAGTAAAAGTTCCGTTTAGAGAGGTTGGATAACATGAATATGGCTGTACAGGAAGAACTGGCTGCTCAGTTGAAAGGCAAGGATTTTCTTGCTTTAGTTGATTATACATCAGAAGAAATTGAATATTTGATTCACTATGCGATTGAGCTTAAACGTAAACAGAAAGCTAGAGAGCCGCATGCTGTGCTCGCTGGTAAGACGCTGGGAATGATTTTTGAGAAATCCTCGACGCGTACGCGAGTTTCCTTTGAAGTGGGGATGTACCAGCTAGGGGGTCAGGCTCTTTTCCTGAGCAAAAATGATCTGCAGCTTGGTCGTGGTGAAACCGTTTGGGATACGGCGCAAACACTGTCCCGTTACCTGGATGGCATCATGATTCGCACGTACGAACACCGCAAAGTGATTGACCTTGCACGTGGATCAACGGTACCGGTCATTAATGGTTTGACGGATTATGCCCACCCTTGTCAGGTTATGGCTGATTATCAGACCGTTTTGGAGAAAAAAGGCCGTTTGAAAGGTCTCAAAGTCGCCTACATCGGAGATGGCAACAATATGGTGCACTCCCTCATGATGGGTGCAAGCAAATTGGGAATGAATTTCGCGATTGCCTCGCCGGAAGGCTACGATCCTGATAAAGAAGTCATTCAGATTTCTAAGGAGAACGCAGCGCAAACCGGAGGCAGTATCCTTCTTACACGCGACCCACGCGAAGCGATCGAAAATGCGGACATCGTCTACACGGACGTTTGGGCAAGCATGGGCTTTGAGGCGGAGCAGCAGGAGCGGGAGATTGCTTTCAAGAACTTCCAAATCAACGAGGCGCTAGTGAAGCACGCTAAGCAAGATTACTTGTTCATGCACTGCTTGCCAGCCCATCGCGGGGAAGAAGTAAGCGAGGGCGTCATCGATGGCCCGAATTCCGTTATTTTTGACCAAGCAGAGAATCGTCTTCATGCGCAAAAGGCCATTATGGCCGCGACAATGATATAATTATTAATAATTCGCAGCAGACATAGAAACGGAGAGATTAGTAGACATGGCTAAGGAAAAAATCGTTCTCGCCTATTCCGGCGGATTGGATACATCAGTTATCCTCAAATGGTTAAAAGAGACTTACGATGCGGAAATTATTGCTTTCACAGCGGATATCGGGCAAAAGGATGAGCTGGACGGTCTGGAGGAAAAAGCGCTCCAAACCGGCGCATCCAAGATCTACATCGACGACCTGCGCGAAGAGTTCGCGAAGGATTTCATCAACCCGATGTTCCAAGCGGGTGCTCTGTATGAAGGGCAATACCTGCTCGGCACGTCGATTGCTCGTCCGTTGATCGCGAAGCGCATGGTCGAGATCGCTCGCGCTGAAGGCGCAACAGCGATTGCTCACGGCGCAACCGGCAAAGGGAATGACCAAGTGCGCTTCGAGCTGACAGCAGCGGCGTTGGCGCCTGAGCTGTCCGTTATCGCGCCTTGGCGTCTAGAGCAGTTCCGCGAGGAGTTCCCGGGTCGCGCAGAGATGATCGCTTATGCCGAGAAACACGGCATTCCGGTTACTGCATCCGCGGCGAAGCCGTATTCGACGGATCGTAACCTGCTGCACATCTCTTTCGAGAGCGGCATGTTGGAGGATCCTTGGTTCGATGCGGCAGCAGATTCGAATAAAGAGATGTACGTCTTGAGCGTAGCTCCAGAAGATGCGCCGGATCAAGCGGAATACATCGAGCTTGAGTTCGACAAAGGTGACTGCGTAGCCATCAATGGCAATAAGCTGTCCCCACTTCAAGTGATGGAAACCTTGAATGAAATCGGCGGCAAGCACGGTATTGGCCGTGTGGACATGGTCGAGAACCGTTTCGTCGGCATGAAGAGCCGCGGCGTGTACGAGACTCCGGGCGGTACGATCCTTTTCACCGCTCACCGCAAAATGGAATCCCTCACGATGGACCGCGATGTCATGCACCTTCGTGATTCCCTCATTACGAAATATGCGACATTAGTCTACAACGGCTTCTGGTTTGCACCTGAGCGTTTGGCGATTCAAGCACTTGTGGGAGAAAGCCAAAAGAACGTAACAGGTACTGTACGCTTGAAATTGTACAAAGGTAACGTAATGGGCGCTGGTGTTAAAAGCCCAGTATCCTTGTACAATCCGGATATTGCTACAATGGAAGCAGATCCGACGAAAGCCTATGATCAAGGCGACGCAACAGGATTCATCCGCTTGAACGCGCTTCGTCTGAAAGTATCTTCCGGCGTGGAACAAAACGCTAAGAAGTAATTGCTGTTTGAGAACGCAGATTGGTTTACTCGCTGTAGGTAAACATCTGCCGAAAGACCAGAATGGTGAATTGAAATAGCAGCCTCTAGGGGCTGCTATTTCAATGGAAAGCGGTTGTTTTAGTCAAATAAGAGTCTCTAGGGACTGTTAGTGACGGTTACATGTGCGGAAATAGCTAGATTTGAGTGAAATAGGAGTCTCTAGGGACTGCTAATTCGTCAAACAGCGGTTATTTTGGTGGAATAAGAGCCTTCAGGGACTTCTATTGGCTGCTGAATGAGTCCAAAACGAGTTCAGTTATGCTAAATAGGAGTTTCTACAGGCCACAGTTTGTCCAGCAGAGAGACTTTGAGCTCCGCTCAAAGATCCCTATATTACGTGTTAATACGAGAGGAGCCATGCACGGTGTCTAAGCTTTGGGGTGGACGATTTACGAAGAAAACCGACCAATTGGTCGAAGAATATACCGCATCGATTACGTTTGACAAAGAGCTCGCCGAGGAAGATATCGAAGGCAGCTTGGCTCATGTGACCATGCTTGGCAAGTGCGGCATACTGCCTGCGGATGATGTCGAAAAGATCAAGGACGGCTTGCTGGCTGTGCAAGGCATGATCCGCCGTGGTGAGCTGGAATACACGATCCAAAATGAAGATATTCATATGAATATCGAGAAAACCTTGATCGACTTGATCGGCCCTGTCGGCGGCAAGCTTCATACCGGCCGCAGCCGCAACGATCAAGTGGCGACGGACATGCATCTCTACCTGCGCAAGCGGGTGGTCGAGTTCGTTGGCCTTTTGATCAAGCTGCAGGAGGCTTTGCTTGAGAAGGCGAAGGATAATCTGGATACGATTATCCCGGGGTATACGCATCTGCAGCGTGCGCAGCCGATCCTGTTCGCGCATCACATGATGGCTTACGTCAGCATGTTCCAGCGTGACCTTGAGCGCTTGCAGGACAGCTACAAGCGCGTAGACATGCTGCCGCTCGGCGCTGGCGCGCTCGCTGGCACGACCTTCCCGATCGACCGCCATTTCGTGGCGGAGCAGCTCGGGTTCGGACGCGTGTACGAGAACTCCCTGGATGCGGTAAGCGACCGCGATTTCATTCTGGAGTTCCTCTCTAACGCGTCTATGATCATGATGCACCTTTCTCGCTTCAGCGAGGAAATGGTGCTCTGGTCTTCGACCGAGTTCGCGTTCATCGAACTCGATGATGCTTTCTGCACCGGCAGCTCGATCATGCCGCAGAAGAAGAACCCGGACGTGGCAGAGCTCGTCCGCGGCAAAACCGGCCGCGTCTACGGCAACTTGTTCGGTCTAATGACCGTGCTCAAGTCGCTGCCGCTGGCTTACAACAAGGACATGCAGGAAGACAAAGAAGGCATGTTCGATACCGTTCGAACCCTGCAGGGCGCGCTTCAATTATTCGCTCCTATGGTCGCTACGATGAAAGTAAACTCGGATCGCATGAGACAAGCAGTGAACCAAGATTTCTCAAACGCAACGGATATCGCCGATTACCTTGTGAACAAAGGGTTGCCTTTCCGTCAGGCGCACGAAGTGATTGGCAAAACCGTGCTGTACTGCATCCAAAACAAAAAATACCTGCTCGATATGAGCATCGAGGAGTTCAAAACGTTCTCCAGCCTATTTGAGTCCGATATTTATCAGGTGTTACAGCCTGAGCAAGTGGTTAACGCGCGTAATGTTTACGGCGGAACAGCCAGCAACCAAGTGTCAGAAGCGATCGCTCGTGCTGAGCAAGTGCTGGCGCAGTCGAACGAGTGGTTGCAAGTTTATTTAGAAAAAAGCAAGTAAACGAATAAACGAGAATCCTCGCTAGCTCCTTTTTGATCGAAAAAAAAGCCTTCAAACCACCAAATCTGATGGTCTTGAAGGCTTTTTCTTATTTACCGGTAACAGAGATGTATCCTGTATCTGCCCGTACCGTTACTTTTTTGCTGCCATCACCAATGGTACCCTTTGCGGCATTGTGATCGGTCTTTTGTACATTAACACCAGGTATTTCCAGATTGACGCTGCCTGTGTCTGTTCTCAGATCGAAACTTGCACCTTTTGGAGTAGGATCGAGCTGAAGACGAATCGAGCCAGTATCGGATTGAAGCGATACGGAATCTCCGATATCATGCAGCTTAGCTGTAATGCTGCCTGTATCTGTTTTTATCTTGACATCACCTTGCCCGTCCTCTACGTTGATACGCCCCGTATCTGTTTGAAGATTTAGCTGCTTCCCTTCGTAATGCTCAATGGAAATGCCGCCTGTGTCGGTGGTTGCTGTAAGTTTGTCAGCCTTTACTTCTTTGAAGTTGATGCCACCTGTATCCGTGGAAACCGTGATAGCTTTGTACATTTTCTCTGGAAGTGTGACTTCTGTTCGTAATCGGATACCTTTGTTATTGATCAGGGCTTTCAATTCTGTCAAATTAAAACCGAAATTAATTTGCGGTTTCTTTTGCGTACATACGTCTACTCGCCATACATTACTTCCTTCTGTCGCCGCCTCAATGGTGCAGCTTTTAGCAGTAAGCTCTCCAACCGTTCCTACCAGATGCACTTTAATTTCATCGGAATTACTTGGGATAAAGGTTACCCCGGAGATGTCATTTTGAATGATTATTGTATCAATATTGGCTGCCGGAATCTTCTTTTCGATATCAATATTCGTGACACCTGCATTCCAATCGACAACTTTAGAAGAAACAGCTGCTCCAATAAGGCCGACCCCAAGGCAGGCAAAGCCTAGCAGTAAGAAAAATTTGACTCCACGTTTCATGGCTTAAGCCCCCTTAATTAGTTTGGCATTGAATCGGATGTACAACCAGCTTAGTTTGAAGAATTGTTTGAATAACCAAGAACTAAGCGTTGTCAGAATGATGCCTAAACCAAAGCAAGCTAGCAGTGCAAATCCAATGAACATCAGGTCGCTGCTCGGTGATCCGGCGATGCTGCTAAGAATGCCGACTATCGGTGCGATGATGAGCGCAAAGCCCGCAACGAATAACGCAATTAATGCGGCGAGAACACCGAACCATGGACCAACAACGAATATTAGATTAAAAAATCCAAGCATAATACTTACGATGATCGCCTTAATACTCGACTCCTGTTTAACCGGATAAGGGTATGGATTGGGATTCATATAAGGATTCGTGCCCTGTGGATGCGTATAAGGCGGATAGCCCCTAGTTTCGGGAGCATGCTTAGGCGCCACAGCCGGTTCAGGTCTGGGATAAGATTTCTCTACCCGTTCGCTGGACGTGCTTTTGGAAGGCTCCTGCTCTGTACTAGGCGTCTCCTTTTGAGCGTCCCAGTTAGGAACTCGCGGATAGCCGAGAGACTGTGCAACATCATCCTCTTGCTTGCCATTTTCAATGGCTTTCTGAAACAACTCTTCATAAACAGACAATATATTTTGGCGCTCCTTCTCGGGAAGTCCACGCAGTCGATAGTTTAATTCTTTGAAATAATCGATTTTGCTCATCGCCTAGCCTCCTTGTGTGCTATTTCATATTCCTATCATAATAGAAAAAAGTCATAATGACCTAGTAACTACAGTCACATGACCTTTCCTATTCGCAAAAGAGGCAGAAGCCTCTATCTATTACCGGTTAACCGGTCCTTTCACGCCATCTTCAAGGATGGGCTGCTCTGGCGTTGAGGGATTGATTTCATCTGACTTGATGTCGCTCCGGTTGGCAGCGATGATGGTAGGCACTGGAGAATACTGATCCTTCGAGATTAACTCTTTACTGACAATTGTACCATTTTCTCTTTTGATGCGATACGTCTCTACCTTATAGCCGACCTTGCCGGTGCTAATAGGGCGTGTAACGCCAGGTTTCAGGCTGGCATTTTGCAAGTATTTAACCGGTGGTTGAATGGTTTCTACAATGTTGGAATTGATGTCATAGGTAATGGATGGCGACATATGACCGAAAAGCTTCACGGTGACGGCTTGATCTGTTGTTATGGTTCGTATCAATAGATAGGCATCTGTGTTGTTGCGGAATTTGAAGTTAATATAACCGCTGGCGAAAGTGGCATCTTGGCCGAGCGCAACATAGCTAACAGGGAGTGAATGATTGCGTCGTTCAACAATGTCGAGACCGCTCCGCAGGACAGCATTGTAAAGTGTGGTCGATACTTGGCAAATGCCGCCTCCAATGCCTGGTACAAGCTTGCCATTTAGAATGACTGGTGCTTCCTTATAGCCGAATTGGGCTTCCGTTTTTTCAATAACCTTGCTGTAGTCGAAGGTCTCTCCTGGAGCCATTAGATAATCCTGAATAGAGGCGGCTGTGGAGCGTATATTGTAAATTCTCCCTTCGCCCGACGGGGGGAATGAGGTCGTAAATTCCGAGATTTTGCGATCGATGCCCTGATGCTTCAATGTTTCGACCGTTGTCGCAGGGCCCTGCTCGTATAAAGGCAAGGAGAGTATGATAGGAGCGGCGTTGTGAATATAGGCAATGGATGGGGCAACTTCTTTCAAGTGTTCAAGCAAATGGGCCGTATCAATTCTCAGCACTTTACGTTCGGGTTCGAAAGCTAGTAAATCTTCATTGGTTACAATTCGTTTGGCGGCAACTGGCTGAAGGTTGTAGAGGTCTTTCCAAGCTTCTTTGACTACGGTGTTTAGCTGCGCTTGATTGACAGTGACCTCTAGTGGTATATCTGCATGACGCAGCGTCCAGCGAGCTTTTATACGTTCTATCGGCGAGCCTCCAAATAGCTGCCCAAGTGAACGAGCTAGGGTTTCCTTTTGATACTCAACACCTAGTTGTCCAAGTGACAGTTGTTTATTAGGAATATTCGCACGGGAGGATTGCAATTGAACGGGATAGGAGGAAAGCAGCTGTAGGCGCTTTTCATATTCTTGTTGAAATTTATCATAGGGCATTCCTTCAACCCGCCAGCCGGCAACGGTGAACCCTGCAGGAAATGTAGGTTGAGATCCATAGATATATAGAGCAATGCTAAACGCACTTAGTAAGCCTAGGAAGATAGACGCATAGAAGATCACTTTTCTAATTTGGCTTGGCATGTACAGCGGCTCCTTTACGCTCAGATACAAGCGGTTCAGGCATAGGATGCCTGTACTATTATATGTATCGCTAGCTAAGGAGTTTTAGTACTTGCCAGGGGATTATCCAGCAGCCTAGGAGAACAAAAAACCGTCGGACATGATAGACATGATCCAACGGTTTTTCAAATATAGCATTATTTCGTCCCTGTAAATGTAATTCCTTTGATGAAAAATTTATTTCCGAATACATAGACAAGCAGGGCTGGCAGGGTGAAGATCATCGAAGCTGCCATGATGTAGTTCCAGTACGAGATGTACTGGCCTTTGAATGTATTCAATCCTAGCGGAAGTGTGAACATGGAGCGCTCTGACATAAAGAGCAGTGGTTTCAAGAATTCATTCCATGATCCCATGAAGGTGAATATGGCCATAGCCGCAAGCGGCGGTCCAGCTAGCGGGAGTGCAACCCGGAAGAACATCCCGATTCGTGTCATGCCATCCATTTCCGAAGCTTCTTCCAATTCCTTGGGAAAACTAATGAAAAACTGACGCATCATGAAAATATAAGTGGCTTGCACCGCCGCCGGAATAATCAAAGAACGGAAGCTATTCAGCCAGCCCAAGTCCTTAATGATCAGATATTGTGGAATAAGCGTAACCTTATCCGGTACCATCAGAATGGTTAGGATGAAGAAGAAAATAAGCTTGTTGCCGGGAAAATCGAAGCGGGCTAATGAGTACCCGGCTAATGAGTTCAGCAGCAGATTCAGCAGGGTAACGGAGACGCCGACCAAGACGCTGTTAATAAACCAGCGAGGAAACATTTGTTCACTTGTGAAAATATATTTGTAATTATCCAGTGTAAAATGTTCTGGAATAAACGATAAACCGGTTGTAGAGATTTCCGCTAGCGTCTTGAACGAGGCGGAGAGCGCCCACAAGAACGGAATAACGGTAATTACGGCATATAGCATCAGCATGAGATAGGTTAATACGCGCGCTATGGAGCGGGTTTTGGATGCTTCCATTTAGGGTCTCTCCTCTCTTAGTTCAATTTCTCTTCGCCGCCGAAAAGCTTGCGTTGAATCAGCGTCACAATCATGATTGCGCAGGTTAACATAAAGGCTAAAGCGGATGCGTAGCCCATATCCAAGTTTTTGAACGCATATTGATAAATCAATAGAACAAGGGTGAGCGTAGAATTATCAGGGCCCCCAGAACCATTTGACAAGATATAGGCCTGATCAAAAAGCTGGAACGTTCCGATCAATCCCATGGTCACCACGAAGAAAGTGACGGGTTTGAGCATAGGTACTGTAATCGAGATGAATCTGCGCCAAGTTCCTGCGCCATCAAGCTCGGCTGCTTCATATAACGTATCGGGAATATCCTGCAGCGCTGCTAAGTAAATAACCATAAACTGAGGCGCTGTGGAAAATATATTCATGATCATAATGCCTTTAAGGGCGACGCTCGGGTCTCCCAGCCAATTGAAACTATCCATGCCCAGGAAATTGAGCATATCATTTAGTAATCCATCAGATTTGTAAAGCCACATGAAAATGAGGGTTAACACCGCGGATGAGGTGATTGTCGGCATAAAGTAGACAACTCTGAAAAAATTACGGAACTTAATTTTAGAATTCAATACGGACGCCATCAGCATGGCGACAATCGTTTGTATCGGAACGACATATAACGCGTATTCAACGGTATTACGGAGCCCGATCCAGGCGCGGTCGTCATCGGCGATACGGGCGAAGTTGCGAAGTCCGATGAATTTGTAGCTTATGCCGCCAAGCAGCTCAACCTTATGCAGAGAGAGGAAAACTGCGTAAAGAATAGGCAGTAAAAAGAAGGCGCCAAGCACAATCAGAGACGGAGAAACGAACAAATATCCAGAAATCACGTCCCGCCATTTGCGGCGGTTCCAGCGTCGTTTCATTCAAAGCTCCCCCTTTCCTGTAAAATGCCGTAAAAGAGGAAGTTTCTCCTCTTTTACGGCTGCTATGCGTTATTTGGTTATTTACTTGCGGCAATTTCTTTATTAGCGGTGTCTTGCGCTTTTTTGAGCGCTTCTTCCAGGGTTACTTTACCTTGATAAGCGGAAATAAACTGATTGTTGAAGTTGTTCATGATGGTCGGCAACGTTTCTTTTGCTTGCCATGGAATGGAATAGGAGTTGCCGGCTACTAAAGCAGCGCGCAGCGGATCTTTGTCAAAGCCAAGTTCTTTGGCTACGGATTTACGAGCAGGCAGCGCTAAGCCTTTGCTGGTCCAAGTTTTCATGCCTTCTTTACCAGTCAGGTAAGAAATAAGTTCATATGCTTCTTGTTTGTGCTTTGAGCTTTTATTCATTACATAGGCTACTGTGTAAGCCATTGTTGCTTTTTTGCCGAAAGTGGTTGGGAGTTCAGCTGTTCCAAAATCAAGATCTTTGAATGTGCTTTGCAGGTACGGAATCGCCCAGTTTCCTTCGATCACCATCGAAGCTTTGTGCTGTCCGAACATTTCTCCGCCCCAGCCTGCGCCCAGATCTTTCGGTTCGCCAGCGGATTTATCTTTCAGGTGCATATCAACTACCGGTTGTAGACCTTTCAACGCTTCAGGAGATGAGTAAGCCGCATTGCCATTGTCGTCGGAAACCTTGCCGCCAGCAGCTTGAATCATGAACATTTGACGGGCGAGCTCAGGCGCAGCGCCAAATCCGAAGCGGGATACTTTACCGCCATCTGCTTTTGTCAGCTTTTTGGCTGCATCTTGAAGCTCTTCCCAAGTTGTAGGAACCTTAGTGATACCAGCTTCTGCGAAATCTTTCTTATTGTAGAAAAGCGCTAGTGTAGACGTATCTTTCGGGAAGCCATAGCTTTTGCCGTCTTTACCTTTAAAAGCGTTCAGAAGCGGCGCTTCGAAGTCAGCAACGTCAAACTCAGGTTTTACATAACCATCAAGCGGTTCGAGCACGTTTTTGGCAATCAGGCCAGGAGCTTCGAATGCGTCTAGGAAGAATACATCCGCGCCTTCGCCACCTACTAAGCGAGTTTTAATGACATCCATATATTGATCCGCGATTACGTCAAACTTAACGGTAATGTTCGGATGTTTGGTTTGGAAATCTTTCAATACTTGTTGAAATAAGGCTGTTTCTTCAGGACTGGAGCCCCAACCGTTCAATGTAATCGTGACTGGCTCTGCCGATTTAGGTGCCGCAGTCGCTGCAGCTGAAGCCGCAGGAGCCGATGGGGATGGTGATGCGTTGTTCGCTTGGTTGCCACAGCCGGAGATTACGATCATCGATGATACAGCGGCAAGTGAAATGCCAGTAAGCCATTTTTTCATGAGTAAATGCCTCCCTTTTTATAAGTAGCTATTTATGAATGTTGAATCACTTGAAGCCCTGTTGTATTGTGCAGCACGTTCACAACCGCAGTCTGCGTCTGTGGGTTAATCTGAATGTGGAGGCTCAGCTTGCCTTGCGCCACGGTCATATTACGGACGGTAAGTTCCGTCATGCCAGATGGCAGTACGGGATTCAATCGGATAGTACCTCCCAGCGTATCGGGCTCGATCCCGAGCATGGTCTGCAAAAATACTAGCGGAGTACCGGCTGCCCAGGCTTGAGGAGAACAAGCGACAGGATAAGGTACAGGCTCACCTATGGAATCGTCGTACCCGCAATATAATTCAGGGAGTCTATGGTACTCAAAACTTTCAGATGCCTTCATTAAGCCCTCAATGACTTGCATGGTTTCCGCTTTGAAGCCGCTGCGGCTCATTCCCAGCAATACAAGGGAGTTGTCATGCGGCCAAATGCTGCCGTCGTGATAGCTCATAGGATTGTAGCCGGACGATTCCGTGCTCATAGTGCGAATGCCGTAGCCGCTAAACATGTCGGGTGCTACTAGTCTTCGCACCACGGATTCAGCACGGTCTGGCTGCAGCATGCCTGACATGAGGACATGACCAGGATTGGTTGTCACCGATTGGACTTGCTTCTTGTCAGCATCTAGTGCAATTGCGTAAAAGCCTTCTTCTTCCATCCAGAAGCTCGATTCGAAGCGTTGGCGAAGATCTTCTGCGGAGCTTTCCAGCTCTTCGGCCATCGATTCTTTACCTAGCCGACGAAGAATCGGAGCTAGTTTAACCTTGGCATGGTAGACATAACCTTGCACTTCTGCGAGCGCAATGGGTGCTTTGGCATAATCGCCGTTGCGATGTACGACAGAATCGCCAGAATCTTTCCAACCTTGGTTGGCGATGCCTTTGGATGATTTCTGGTAATATTCCACAAATCGGTCGCCGTCTGCATCTCCATAATTGTCGATCCAGTGCAAGGCTCGCTCGATGTTCGGCATCAACTGCTCAATGAGCGCCGTATCACCGGTCCATTGCACATACTCCGCAGCAAGGAGTAGGAAAAGAGGCGTTGCATCAATGGTTCCGTAGTAAGGTGTGAAAGGAATCTGGTTCGTTAATGCAAGCTCGCCATAGCGAATTTCGTGCATAATTTTACCGGGTTCTTCATCACGCCACACATCTTCTTTTGTCCCTTGATAGGAGGCCATTGTAAGCAATGTACCTTTGGCCACATTGGGTTCTGCGGGCAACATTTGTAGTGCAGCGATTAAGCTGTCCCGTCCAAATGGGACTGCATACCAAGGCAGCCCGGCAACGGGAAACGTCCATGCCCGAGGTCCGTAAGGAGCACGCGCAAATCCTGGAGTCCTCGGTCGTACAAGTGATTGAACAGGGGAAGATTGCTTTCTACGGACGTGGTATTTTGGTCCCATTCTTGATAGGAAGCTTTCAGCATCTCAATCGCTTGTTGGGCAGATACTTGCTCTGGTCCCTTGCCATCGATAAAAGGGGCAATGAAGAAGGTAACGGATTGGCGCTCTTTGGGCGCTAGCTCAAAGTTGAAGGCTATCGTGCTGTCTTCCTGTACAACCGTTTCCTTGCGATCCCAACAAATATGCGTCTGACGTTCAATTCCGTCTGTGCCTTTGTAGCGTTTGACCAGCTTCTGGTGTTCCATCACATCAGGGAGCGCTTCACCGAAAGTTCCATTCTGAAAGCCCCGAACGACGAACATGTCAGCGAAATCGCTTTCGAATCGAGCTGTAAAGTCGAAAGCAACCGGCTTCGGATAAAAGTTAGTGAAGGCAATGGTTTCATATAGAGCGCCTTCGTAAATAAATCGTTGTCTTTCCAGTTCGACAGATTCTCTCCAAAGAATCAACTGCCCATCCGATTCCATATGAGGATTAGTCATACGAATGGTGGCGATATAGTTCGTTCCTGCGGAAGAACTAAGCAGAATCGGTTTTTTGCCGTTAATACGAATTTCAAGCCCACTTAGAAAGCGGGTATCTTTCGTATATAGACCGTGTCCTGCTTCATTGCCTGCTGGAATATCGCCGGTTTTATCGGTCATGAGGAAGAGATCATTCTCCTTAATGACTCGGTAATCCATTCGGGCCACCCCTTTTCTCTGTTATTCTTGATGATTTCTACTACATTATTCTTACCGAAACGTTTCGGAGACAAATAAAAAGAAAAGGAAACCAAAATCAAAGGGGTCGAAACCCATTAAATTTTCTTTCCAATTTTTACCCAATCACTAATTTAACGTTTCCGAAACGTTTTGGTAACTTGATATTTTGATTATACAGAAGGATGTAACCATTTTCAATCCCCTTTAACAAATTTTTAAGCGTTTACATCA
Organism: Paenibacillus sp. WG02; assembly: GCF_055396115.1. Classification (NCBI taxonomy): domain Bacteria; kingdom Bacillati; phylum Bacillota; class Bacilli; order Caryophanales; family Paenibacillaceae; genus Paenibacillus; species Paenibacillus sp. WG02. Next base: position 151,203 of record NZ_AP036016.1, read on the forward strand.
GGCAATAATTAAGATTGAAACTAGAAGCGGAATAGATTAATATAGGAATTATATAAAAATTCCGACCGATTTATTCCAAAACGTTTTGGACAGGGGCGAACACGCTAACTATATGATTACAATAAAAGATATTGCCAGAGAAGCCGGCGTGTCCGTCACTACCGTATCGCGAGCGCTTAACGGATACAATGATGTGAATGATGATACCCGCAAAAAGATTCAGCTCATTGCGAATGAGCTTGGTTATAGTCCTAATATGGCCGCGCGCAGCCTAATATCCAAAAAAACACAGACACTCGGACTGCTGCTATCCGGAATTACGCGTAATAGTACTAAGGATAGTATCGCGTTTGAAATTCTTTGCGGTATGAATGACCGGGCGGGGGAGCTGAATTACGATCTGATCTTATTCAGTACTACACCCCAGAAGCAAGCTGCGAAATCCTACAAAGCGCTTTGTCAGGAACGCGGGGTGGATGGTGTTATTATTATGGGCATTCGGCTGGATGATCCCTATTTAAAAGAGATCGTCACCTCGAGTTTACCTTGCGTACTGATTGATATTCCTTTTAAAAACAGCAATGTTGGTTATGTGACTTCGGATAATATTCAAGGCGCGTCTCGGATGACGCAGTTCTTGATTGAACAGGGCCATAAGAAGGTAGCGCTAGTGAATGGCCACGCGCAAGCTGATGTCAGCATTAAGCGTTTGGATGGTTATAAGCAAGCTTTGGAGCAAGCAGGCATTCCGTTTGAGGAGGATTTGGTTCTCGACGGGGGGTTCTCGGATGAAGGAGCTCGTGACGCTACGTACAGGCTTATGTCTCAGCGTCCTGATGTGACCGCTATTTTTTGCGCAAGTGATCTAATGGCTCTTGGGACGATGCAGGCGCTTCGGGGACTTGGACTTCAAATCCCTGGCGATGTCTCAGTCGCTGGATTCGACAACATCAGTATCTCCGCCTATTGTTCTCCAGCTTTAACAACCGTTAGCCAAAATCCATATGAAATCGGTTATCAATCTGCCCAGATGATTATTGACATGCTGGAGGGCCGTCAGGTAACCAAACAATTGGTGCTTCCAGCAGAACTTCTCGTCCGATCTAGTGTAGCCCCACCTAAAAATAAATAAAACTAATGACAGGACCGTCCTAAGCAGGGCGGTTTTTGCGTATGGTATAGTTTTCTAGTTCGACAGTACTAGCGTTGGATTTCTCATATTCTCTAATAAAATGATATAATGACAGTATTCAACAGGAATTTCAAAGCTATTTTAAAAGGAATTTCAGCTTTTGTGTCGAATGGTTAAAAGCTATGTTTATAGCAGAGAGACTTTGAGCTACGCTCAAAGATCCCACAGTAGAGAGACTTTGCTACGCAAAGATCCATATATTAGGATGTGATATTGTGATCGAAATGCAGGACGTATGGAAAACATACTCCAACGGCACTCATGCATTGCGAGGGATTAATGTAAAAGTGGACAGCAATGAGTTCGTCTATGTTGTTGGACCTTCCGGCGCAGGTAAATCTACATTTATGAAGTTGATGTATAGAGAAGAGAGGCCGACCAAGGGGCAAATCTTCGTGAACGGATTTAATTTGGAAAAGCTGAAACAGCGTAAAATTCCTTTTGTGCGCCGTAATATCGGCGTTATTTTCCAGGATTATCGACTGCTTCCTAAGCTTAATATTTTTGAAAATGTGGCTTTCGCTATGGAAGTTATCGAGGCACCTAAGAAGCAGATTAAGAAACGCACCATGGAAGTGCTCGAGCTTGTTAAGTTGAAGGATAAAGCAAATTCGCTGCCCTCTCAGCTTTCTGGAGGCGAGCAGCAGCGGGTAGCGATTGCCCGGGCAATAATTAACAATCCAGCCGTCATTATCGCCGATGAACCGACAGGAAATCTCGACCCTGAGACCTCTTGGGGAATCATGAAATTGATGGAGGAAATTAACTTCCGGGGAACCACCATAGTCATGGCTACGCATAACAAGGAAATCGTCAATACGATGCGTAAACGAGTCATTGCGATTGAGCATGGACTCATTGCTCGTGACCAGGCACGGGGGGAGTACGGTTATGAAGATTAGTACGGTTTCTCGTCATTTGCGAGAAGGTACGAAGAATGTCGTTCGGAATGGCTGGATGACGTTCGCGTCGATCAGTTCGATTGCCATTTCATTATTTATTTTAGGTGTTTTCGTCCTTATTACCCTTAATGTGAATGATATTGCAGGTCAGATTGAGAAACAGGTTGAGATTAATGTGTACCTGGAGGTTAATACTTCGCAGGATCAGATGAAGACGCTCGAATCTCAAATCCAAGCTATTCATGAGGTAAAATCGATCAAGTTTGTTTCGAAAGAAGAGGGCCTTGTTTATTTAAGGCAAAAGCTTGGTGAGAGCGGTAAAGCTTTGTTAGATGGATTTGAAGGGGATAATAACCCGTTAAACGATGCATTCACCATCGAAGTTGATGACCCGCGAAATGTGGCCGTCGTTGCTGATCAAATCAGCGCGCTTAACATCGGCAAAGATCCAAAGCCTATCTATAAGGTGAACTATGGCAAAGGCACGGTGGAAGCCCTATTTAAGGTGACACAAATTGTTCGTTGGATCGGGATTGGTATCGTTATTTTACTTTCATTTACCGCCGTGTTCCTAATCGCGAATACGATTAAAATTACGATTTTGGCCAGACGCAAAGAAATATCAATTATGAAACTGGTGGGTGCGACGAATTCCTTTATTCGTTGGCCGTTCTTTATAGAAGGTGCTCTACTTGGATTCATTGGTTCAGTGATCCCGACAGCTATTATTCTAGGTGGGTACTGGAAACTGCTTAACACAAGTTCATTGAACTTGAATTTGCTTATGGTTGAATTAACACCTTTCGGGAAGATTGCTCCTACGATGACGGCTTTGTTGTTAGGTATTGGCATGGTTATAGGCATCTGGGGGTCCCTAATCTCCGTCCGCAAATTCCTCCGGGTCTAAAAGGTGGCTAAATAAGCCCACTTTGATAACGAAGTTGATCTTGAAGCTTAATCGGCGTCGAATCTTGAATGAAAATGGGGCAGTGCGGTACTCATGTAGCTTGCTACACTCCGTTCCTCCTGCCCTCATTTTCATCCAACCTTCTCGGTTCTGAAAGCGGGCTTTTTTAGCTTCTATTTATATTAAAATATTTTCAAAGATTCATAGATTTAAAGATTAGAGATTTATTGAGTACCAGGTTTTGATGATGGGGAGGCTACGTGCTTGAAGAAGAAGATTCTGCCTGTGGTGTTGACACTTGGGATTGCGGCTTCATTGGCGGTTCCTTATGCGGGATATGCCGCTTCAACAACGGAAAAGATCGATCAGCAGTTGACTCAGCTCAAGAAAATGAAAGCGCAGGCGCAGCAGAAGGCGAATGACGCGCAGAATCAAATAACGAAGGTCCAGACGGAGAAGGACCAGGCGACCAAGGATATGAAAACGCTTGTTAATCAGGTGAATGAGGCTAGTATGAAGCTCACGAAGCTGAATGAGGAAATTGACCAAGTGTCGACTGCTTTAGCGGATAATGCTAAGCAATTGGATGAGGCAGTTGCGCGAGTTGAGACTCGTGATAATATGCTGAAATCCCGTGTACGCCTGATGTACATGAACGGATTTGTTTCCTACATGGATGTGGTGCTTAGCGCGACTAGTTTTTCTGATTTCTTGAACCGAATTGAAGCTTTGAAATCTATTGTCAACCAAGATAAAGAGATACTAGTAGCGAATAAGAAAGATAAAGAGACGGTTGCCCAGAAGAAAGCAGATACGGAGCAGCAGCTTGAGAAGGTTAAGACCCTTTACGCTGACGCCGACGCCCTTAGGGATGACCTGCAAGCGAAGGAAAAGGCCAAGGAAGTTAAGATTGCTTCCCTTACGAAGCAAGAGAAGGTGCTAGAGGATATTTCGGAAGAAAGCGATAAACAGATTACACAATTAGCGAAGCAAGAAGCTGACCTACAGGCGAAGAAGCGGGCTGCTAGTAATGCGAAGTCGCCTTTCACTTATTCCGGTGGGAAACTGGGTTACCCATTGGCCGTTCAAGCACCGCTTACTTCCGATTTCACGATTAGAATCAATCCAGTTACAGGCCGATCAGAGAGCCATAAAGGGATTGATTTGGGAGCACCCAAAGGAACGGATATCCTCGCGGCTGAGAACGGCTCAGTCATCTATGCATCATGGATGAACGGCTATGGGAATTGCGTCATCGTGGATCATGGGAATGGGTTATGGACGGTATATGGACATATTATGAATGATGGGATCTATGTCAAAGTTGGCGATGTGGTGAAACGCGGACAGAAGATTGCCGGTGTTGGCTCGACAGGTCAATCGACAGGGAACCATTTGCATTTTGAAGTTAGGAAGAATGAAGTTCCAACCGATCCTAAACCGTATTTACGATAAGGGAACTTGGTTATAAAACGGGAATAGCTTGTCATATACTACAAACAGGCGAACCCAAATGGGTTTTAGGAAAAAGGTGGTGAAACGCGCTTTGCAATTCAAAGGACGCACGGTCATAGTATTTGTATTATTAGCCATGTTTGCAAGCAGTATCGTGACACTGACGATTGTGGATTCATCCTTTTCTTGGGGGCGGAAAGAGCAGCCTGCGGGCAGCACAGCCGCATCCACGGCCACCTCATCCGGGCTATCGAGTAAGGATTTGAGTAAAATCTCTACAACGTTTCAATTGATCGAGAGCAAATATTTGAAGCAGCCGGATCATGATAAGTTGGTCAACGGTGCAATCAATGGCATGCTGGAATCTCTGGAAGATCCATTTACAGTTTATATGGATCAGAAGGAAGCGAAGCAGTTCGATGAGAGTATTACATCCTCTTTTCAAGGCATAGGGGCAGAGGTTTCGATTGAGGAAGGTAAGTTCGTTATCGTGTCTCCCATCAAGGGATCTCCTGCTGAGAAAGCGGGTATTCAATCCAAAGACGTGATTGTCTCTGTCAACGGTGAGAAATTGGACGGGCTTACACTCAACCAAGCGGTCATGAAAATCCGCGGGCCTAAAGGGACGCAGGCGAAGCTGGATTTACTTCGTCAAGGTGCCGGTGATCCGGTGCAAGTCATCGTGGTCAGGGATAATATTGACGTTGAAACGGTCTATGGCGAAATGCTGCAGGACCAAATCGGAAAGATTGAGATTCGCCAGTTCTCCTCGAATACGGCCGTCCGTTTCGCTGAAGAGCTGAAAAGCCTTGAAGCCAAAGGGATGAAAGGGCTTGTTATCGACGTGCGTAATGACCCGGGCGGTCTGTTGAACGTAGTCGTAGATATCGTGAATCCATTCGTTAAGAGCGGCAAGCCGATCGTCCAGGTCGAGAATCGGGATGGCAAGCGGGAGCCGACACCTTCAACGGGTTCAGGCAAGAACTATCCGGTTACTGTGCTTATCAACAAGGGCAGTGCGAGTGCTTCCGAGATATTAGCTGGAGCCTTCCAAGAAGCGGTTGGCAGCAAGATTATTGGTGAAACCTCCTACGGGAAAGGAACCGTTCAGGTTACTTTCGAGAAGGAAATGGGCGACGGCAGCAATATTAAAATGACCGTGTACAAATGGTTAACACCAAATGGTAACTGGATTCACAAAACGGGAATCCAACCGGATATTCCAGTTGAACAGCCAGGTTATTTCAAAGCAGCTCCGCTATCTAAGAAGAGTGTGCTTAAACAAGATATGACAAGCGATGATGTGAAGAATCTACAGCTGATGCTGACAGGTCTTGGTTTTAACCCAGAGCGTACAGATGGTTATTTTAATGATAAGACCGTTACAGCTGTAAAAGCATTCCAACGGACTAATGGTTTGCCTATGACAGGCGAAGTAGACACGGAAACAGCGACTAAAATTGAAAAATCAATTTTGGTGCAAATTCGTGAGCCGAAAAACGATTCGCAATTAAAAGCAGCCATTGGGCAAATTCAAAAGCAAATCGGGAAATAATAAGGATCAGATATTGGAAATTCGTCAAGATGGGCAGGAGTTAGGCTCTAATAGTCGAATTAGTGTAGGAAGGTTGCTGCGGCTGCCTTCCTATTTCTTTTTCATCAAGGAGACCCAGATTCGTATGGATGTATTGATTCAACTCTTGGACAGACTGCTGCAGGCTGTAGGGCAGTTGTTTGCGAATCCTTTTTACTATATAGGTATTCTATTTATCGTGCTGCATTATCGGAAACAGATTCAGATGGAGCGTAAGCTGTTTCACACGCGCTTGCATTCTTTATTAAATGAGACGTGGCGAACCGTACTTTGGGGTTGGCTAGGCGGTATAAGTGCCTCCGTACTTATGCTCTTCGTAGGTGTTAATATTCAAGCGAGCACAATAATTCTATTGTGGGTCTTATCGATTATCCTAGTGATAATGCGCGTTAGATTCTTCTGTTTAGCTTATGCGGTAGGTATTTTGGGAATCGCGCAAGTGATTCTTTCGTGGATACCGAACGCGGCCAGCCTCCAGGAGGCAATTCCGGTTCTGGACATTGTAGTTGGCGCGGATATCCCCTCCTTGCTGGTCATTGTCGCCATACTTCATCTTCTAGAAGGAACACTCGTCGGTTTTCAAGGGGCACGTATGGCGACACCGCTGTTCCTGGAGGGAAGAAGAGGGCAAATTATCGGCGGGCAACAGCTGCAAGGTTTCTGGCCTGTTCCATTATTTTTGCTCGTTCCTATGACGGGGGGGAGTATACAAGGACTTCCATGGGATACGCTGTTTGGTTCAAACCTCGCATCCGGATGGACACTTCTTGCCTTTCCGGCAATGATTGGTTTTACGGAGCTAACGATTTCGAAGCTTCCCCGCAAACAAGCCCGTTTCAGCGCAAGCTTACTCTACTTATATGGCATCATCCTATTAGTTACAGCGATTGGAGCTCATTTCTGGTCACCGATTCTGCTTGTAGGAGCCGTACTCAGCATAGCTTTACATGAAGGATTGATTCGGTATAACCAATGGGTGGAAGATAAGCTGGTGCCGTTCTATGTTCACTCACAGCGAGGTCTTATGGTGTTGTCGGTAGTGCCAAACAGTCCTGCCCACGAGCTTGGTATTCAAACGGGCGAACTCATTCACAAGGTGAACGGTCATAAAATCAAGACGAAAACCGATCTGCACGTTGCCATGCGGTTGAATTCTGCTTTCTGCAGGCTGGAAGTGCTGAATGAGCAAGGTGAGGTACGTTTCTTGCAGCGAGCGATTTACTCTGGCGATCATCATCAATTAGGTATTATTTTAGCTCCGGATCAGGATGCACTGTACTTCCTAGAGCAAAGACCTCTGCATCTATTTTCCTATTTGCGAAGTAAACTGACAGGCTTGTTATCTAATGATTCAACGAAATCCATGTGATTAAAAAAGACCCTATCCTCTCGTTTGAAAGAGGAAGGGTCTTTGTTTTCCACATAAGAAAGTATAAGTTTATTTCTAACAGAGAAACTTGACTTTCTTATTGGCGATAAAACCTACATTTAAACGCGGTCGCTCATCTTCGAAATGCATCGATAGAGGTTTTCTCATTTAACCGTTGTTGTAGGAGATAGCCCATCACGCAGTACAATGATTTCGACGCGGCGATTTTTGCTGCGGTTCTCATCGCTGGTGTTGGCTACTTTTGGCATTGTATCGGCATAAGCGGTAGCAATAAATTTATTATTATCCAATTTGGCCGTATCACTAAAATAGCGAAGCACCGAAAGGGAACGAGCGAATGATAATCCCCAGTTATCTTTGAAAGGATTGCCTGTAGCTAGCGGCAAGTTGTCGGTATGACCTTCAATGCTCACCTTGCTGTTCAGCGTAGGGATGAGTGAAGCGAGCTTCTGTAGAATAGGAAAGGAGGCCGCTTTCAGATCCGCTTTTCCTAGGTCGAATAGGAATAAGTCATTAAGGGTGATAGCCACACCGCGTTCTGTATCGCTAGCGGATACTTGTGCCTCCAGATTCTGATCCTTAATATAAGCTTGAACTTGTTTTAAAAGATCTTGGAGCTCCTTCTCGCGCTTCTCTTTTTCATTTTCTTCAGGCTTTGTTTTATCTTTCTCTTCTTTATTGTCATCTTGGCTCTGATTCTGGTTCTGCGGTGTCTGGGCATCGCCTTGCTTAGGGGTCATTTGACCACTTACGCCAAAGCCTTTATCCAAAACCGAGTCGGCTTTCTGGAATTGCATGTTTAAGGCTTGGGCCAGAACGGAATACTTTTGAACATCGACTTTACTCATAGCATACATAATAATGAAGAAAACGAGCAGAAGGGTGATCAAATCAGCGTAAGTAATGAGCCATCTCTCATGATTGACATGTTCCTCGTGCTTCTTACCTCTCCGCGCCATTATCGGCATCCTCCTCTGCGACTTTCTTCGCTGATTTATCGTGGAGGAAGGAATTCAGTTTTTTCTTAATTAACTGTGGATTCTCACCGGCTTGAAGGGCAAGAATTCCTTCTAACATCAGTTCCATTTCGGAAACCATTTCTTTGCCGCGAACTTTTATTTTATTAGCAATCGGAAGATAGACCAAGTTGGCGCTCATAACACCGTATAAGGTAGCTGTAAAAGCAACAGCAATCGCAGGACCGAGACTGGAGGGATCGTCGAGATTACCAAGAACGTGAATAAGCCCCATAACAGTACCAATAATTCCCATGGTTGGTGCATATCCGCCTCCGGCTTCAAACACCTTTGACATATTATTAACCTGGTGCTCAATAGCGTCCATTTCAAGCTCCAGAATTTGTCTGGTCAGCTCGGGATCAGTTCCATCCACCACCATAAGCAAGCCATCTTTAAGGAATGGATTTGTATGCTCCTGTGCGCGCTGCTCTAGGGCTAGTACACCTTCTCGACGAGCGATCGAAGCCATATCTACAAGTTCATCAATCGTTGCTCCCGGATCTCTTTTTACTTCTTTGAAGGCAATGCCTAGAGCTTTAGGGATTTTGGCTAAAATAGAGAGCGGAAAGCTGATGGCTACTGCACCAAAGGTTCCGCCGAAAACGATCAGCATGGCACTCGGGATGATCAATGAACTAATATGACCGCCATCCCACATGTACCCGCCGATTAAACCTGCAAGACCCAATACTAATCCTAAAACTGTTGTCAAATCCATGACTGTACCACTCCTAATTAGCATAAAAAGAATAGGAACCATAAAGCAACCTGATAAGTTCGTTGAAGCCTCTCTTCACAAAGCTTATACAGGCCGTAACAGATATTGCCGTTTGCATCCATGATTCAAAAAGAGTATAATGAAAAAACCAGAACAAACATTCTTATGATGGATGAAATTAGAGATTCCTTCATATTTGTGCAGAATTAGTTCCATAAACTTCTATATCGGAAATAGCATAAGGAAAGTTAATAGGATAAAAGTTCGATTTATTTCGATAAAATGTGGGTGATTATTGATGAGTGAACTACAAATTAGCTCTAAGAAGTTTGAGCTTGTGTCCGATTTTTCTCCGCAAGGCGATCAGCCCAAGGCGATTGAGGAAATTGTTCAAAGTATACAAGCGGGTAATAAGCATCAGACACTCTTAGGTGCGACGGGAACGGGAAAAACGTTCACAGCGGCGCAAGTCATTGCCAAGTTGAACCGTCCTACCCTGATTATTGCGCATAACAAAACGTTAGCCGCACAGTTGTGCAGTGAATTTAAAGAATTTTTCCCTCATAATGCCGTCTCCTACTTCGTTAGTTACTATGATTACTACCAACCAGAAGCCTACATTGCCTCCTCTGACACTTACATCGAGAAAGATTCCAGCATCAATGAAGAGATAGATAAGCTCCGACACTCGGCGACAAGCTCATTATTTGAGCGCCGTGACGTTATTATCGTTGCGAGTGTGTCTTGTATTTACGGCTTGGGTTCGCCAATTGAATACGGGAATATGCTGCTTTCTTTACGTGTAGGTATGGAGAAATCGCGTAATGAGATTTTACACAAGCTCGTGGATATTCAATATCAGAGGAATGATTTAAATTTTGTCCGTGGTACATTTCGCGTGCGCGGAGATGTCGTAGAGATTTTCCCAGCTTCTCATGGCGAACAAGCGGTGAGAGTTGAATTGTTTGGTGATGAGATTGAAAAGATTACGGAAATCAATGTGCTCACCGGCGAAATAATCGGCGAGCGCGATCATATCGCGATCTTCCCGGCGTCTCACTTTGTGACGCACGAAGATACGATGAAGCGCGCACTCGTGAATATTGAGCGTGAGCTCGAGGAGCGTCTTGCCGAGCTGAAAGAGCAAGGGAAGCTGCTCGAAGCGCAGAGGCTGGAGCAGCGGACGCGCTACGATATGGAAATGATGCAAGAGATGGGCTTCTGCAATGGGATTGAGAATTACTCAGGTCCGCTGACTTTCCGTGAGCGGGGGGCTACGCCTTATACGCTTTTGGATTATTTCCCAGACGATATGCTCTTTATGGTCGATGAATCTCATGTGACTTTGCCACAGATTCGTGCGATGTATAATGGGGATAGGGCAAGAAAAGAAGTATTGGTTGATCACGGTTTCCGTTTGCCTTCTGCACTGGATAACCGTCCTCTACGCTTTGAGGAGTTTGAGGAGAAAGTCAGCCAAATTTTATATATATCAGCAACACCTGGACCCTATGAGTTGGAACATTGTCCAGAAATGACGCAGCAAATTATTCGTCCTACTGGGTTATTGGATCCAATCATTGAAGTAAGACCAACTAAGGGTCAGATCGATGATTTAATAGCCGAAATTCATGATCGAATTCGTAAAGATGAGCGGGTGCTCGTTACGACCTTAACGAAAAAGATGTCGGAGGATTTAACCGATTACTTTAAGGAAATAGGCATTAAGGTTCGGTACTTGCACTCGGATATCAAGACATTTGAACGTATGCAGATTTTACGTGATTTGCGGTTGGGGACTTTCCATGTTCTTGTGGGAATTAACCTCCTTAGGGAAGGGCTTGATTTACCTGAGGTTTCGCTGGTCGCTATTCTAGATGCGGACAAAGAAGGGTTCTTGCGTTCGGAACGATCGTTGATTCAAACCATCGGCCGTGCGGCGAGGAATTCAGACGGTCGTGTTATTATGTATGGAGATAAAATAACAGATTCTATGCAGAAGGCGATCTATGAAACGAGTCGCCGTCGTGGTCTGCAAGAAGCGCATAATGAGAAGCTGGGGATTACGCCGCAAACCATTGCCAAGAAAATACGCGATGTCATTGAAGCTACGAAGGTGGCTGAACAGAAAGCGGATTATCTGGCCGATGTGAAGGGTGCGAAGATGTCGAAGAAGGATCGCGCATCGCTGATCGAGCGTTTGGAAGGCGAGATGAAAGAGGCAGCGAAAAACCTGCAGTTCGAACGAGCCGCACAGCTGCGTGATGCTATTATGGAAATGAAAGCTGATGCCTAGAAGAGGCATCAGCTCCACATAGGAGAGGAAGGGTACCCGTGTCTAGAGATCAAATCGTTATTAAAGGAGCTAGAGCTCATAATCTGAAAAATATCGATGTCACGATTCCACGTGATAAGTTCGTTGTTCTTACGGGCTTAAGTGGATCAGGGAAATCGTCGCTTGCCTTTGATACGATTTATGCGGAGGGGCAGCGCAGATACGTAGAGTCTCTATCTGCATATGCCAGACAATTTCTAGGGCAAATGGATAAGCCGGATGTAGATTCAATTGAAGGTCTTTCACCGGCTATTTCCATTGATCAGAAAACAACAAGCCGTAATCCGCGTTCCACAGTTGGAACTGTAACGGAGATTTACGACTATTTGCGCTTGCTATTTGCTCGAATTGGACGACCGCATTGTCCGACCCACGGCATTGAGATTACATCGCAAACCGTGGAACAAATGGTGGATCGTATTATGGAGTATCCAGAACGAACGAAGCTCCAGATTCTAGCTCCCCTAATTTCAGGACGCAAAGGCGAACATACGAAGCTGCTTGCCGATATTCAAAAGCAGGGATTCGTCAGGGTGCGTGTCAACGGTGAAACGGTCGATCTCGCTGAGAAGATCGAACTCGACAAAAATAAAAAGCACACGATCGAAGTCGTTGTTGACCGTATTGTGATCAAAGAGGACGTTCAAACTCGTCTTGCGGACTCTCTTGAGACAGCGCTCAAGTTGGCAAATGGACGGGTAATCGTCGATATCATTGACCAAGAAGAGCTGCTCTTTAGCCAAAACTTAGCCTGTCCGGAGTGCGGCTTCAGCGTTGAAGAATTAGCGCCGAGAATGTTTTCGTTTAACAGTCCCTTCGGTGCTTGTCCTGATTGTGATGGACTAGGCAGTCAGATGATCGTTGATCCTGATCTACTTGTTCCTGATACAAAGCTAACGATTGAAGAGGGAGCGTTCGAAGCATGGGCCGGCAGTACTTCCAACTATTATCCGCAGTTTCTTGCCGCGGTTTGTGAACATTATTCCATTCCTCGCAATGTACCTGTTTCTGAGATAAGCAGTGATCAGATGAAGGTTATCCTCTATGGAACAGGCGGGGAGAAGATTCGCTTCCGATATGAGAATGATATGGGAGCGAGCAAAGAAGCGTTAGTGCCTTTCGAGGGTATCATTCGCAACTTAGAACGCAGATTCAAAGATACGTTCTCTGAGGGGATCAGGGAGCACATTCAGACGTATATGAGCACGAAGCCTTGTCCGAAGTGTAAAGGACAGCGTTTGAAGCCCGAAACATTAGCTGTGACGATCAATGGCAAGAACATTGCTCATGCCACGTCCCTTTCGATTGGTGAGGCTGAGGAATGGTTTAAGGGGCTGATCTTGAATGAACGAGAGCTGACAATTTCCAATTTGATTCTCAAAGAAATCAGATCTCGCCTAGGGTTCCTAGTCAATGTAGGTCTTGATTACTTAACGATGCATCGAGCAGCAGGTACGTTATCGGGTGGAGAAGCACAGCGGATACGCTTGGCTACTCAGATCGGTTCTAGTTTGATGGGTGTCCTTTATATTTTGGATGAGCCTAGCATCGGACTGCATCAGAGAGATAATACGCGTCTCATTCAGACGCTCGAACATATGCGCGATCTCGGCAACACATTAATCGTTGTGGAACATGATGAAGACACGATGATGGCTGCGGATTACATTATCGACATCGGTCCTGGTGCCGGCATTCACGGTGGACAAGTCATTGCGCAAGGTACGCCAAAAGAGTTAATGAAAGACGATAACTCTCTTACAGGACAATACCTCAGCGGCAAACGGTTCATCCCTATTCCAGCAGCGCGACGCAAACCGAATGGGAAATGGATCGAGGTCAAAGGCGCCAAAGAAAATAACTTGCGTAACGTATCGGCTAAAGTGCCGCTCGGTGTATTTACCTGTGTTACAGGGGTATCCGGTTCAGGCAAAAGTACGTTGATTAACGAGATTTTGTTCAAAACCTTGTCGCGTGATTTAAACGGAGCGAAGGTGCGTCCAGGTGAGCACAAGGAAATTGTGGGTCTTGAACACATTGATAAAGTTATCGATATAGACCAATCACCGATTGGTCGTACGCCACGCTCGAATCCTGCTACGTATACCGGTGTGTTTGATGATATTCGTGATGTTTATGCGAATACGAACGAAGCTAAGGTTCGTGGTTACAAGAAGGGCCGCTTCAGCTTTAACGTGAAAGGCGGCCGTTGTGAGGCTTGTCGTGGAGACGGCATCATCAAGATCGAGATGCACTTCTTGCCGGATGTATACGTGCCTTGTGAAGTCTGCAAAGGCAAGCGGTACAACCGTGAGACGATGGAAGTGAAGTACAAAGGCAAGAGCATTTCCGAAGTGTTAGAGATGACGATTGAGGACGGCTGCGAGTTCTTTAAGAACTTGCCGCGTATTCATCGTAAGCTGACGACACTTCTGGATGTGGGGCTGGGCTACATGACTCTCGGCCAGCCAGCGACCACGCTGTCAGGCGGCGAAGCCCAGCGTGTGAAGCTCGCGGCGGAGCTGTACCGCCGCAGCACAGGCAAGACGATCTACATCTTGGATGAGCCCACTACGGGGCTCCACATCCACGATATCGATCGTCTGCTGAAGGTGCTTCACCGTCTCGTTGAGAACGGTGAAACGGTCCTTGTCATCGAGCATAACCTCGATGTCATTAAGACGGCGGACCACGTCATCGATCTAGGCCCCGAGGGTGGTACCCGCGGAGGACTGATCGTGGCTGCCGGTACGCCGGAGGATGTCGTGAAGGTGGCCGGGTCCTACACCGGCCAATACTTGAAACCGATCCTTGAACGGGATCGGGAGCGCTCTGAGAACTACGCAAAGCGACTTGAAGTGCTAGAAGAATCAGTCGGCTAGTCCGTTACCCGAATAAGCTTGGCTCACGATGCAAGTGATCGTGACGCCAAGCTTATTTTTTACCACATAAGAAAGTATAAGTTTTCGGTGTAACGAAAACCGCTTTCTTATTGGCGATAAAACCTAATATAGGGATCTTTGGTCGTAGAGCAAAATCTCTCCTCGTTAAACGCGGTCGCTCATCTTTGAATGGCCTCGATAGAGGTTTTCTCACTTTTGTCACAATTTCGACTAAAAAACCTTGAATTTTGTTAAGACTTAATTGAATGATACAAGCTTCGACAATTTAACCCTCTATCACAATGGGGGAGAATAGACCTATAATTAGGTTATAAGTTGCATTCAGAAATATCCCTCATACTAACTATCCATGATCGAGGATATAAGCAGTTCTAATCTATCTACTTTATGGAGGGCTTGTTATGAAACCGACGTTAGAGTTACAAGAGATTGTTTCTGCTTTAGGTATTGACCCTTTTCGTTTCTTAGCTTGGCAGGAGAAAGAATTAGCTGAAAAACTACAAAACGCATACCTAGAGGAGCATAAAGAATTCGACCCCGTGTACGGACTAGTCGTTTAAAAGAAGTGCAACTCTATGAAACATAGAACCCGAAACGTCCCTTGATAGGGATTTCGGGTTTATTTTTTTATTTTGATCACTAAGGTAAGGTTTGAATCACTGCATGACCAGAGTTATAAATATGCGAAGAGATGGACATTTTATACTTACGAGGCAGGTTTGAGAACTCTAAACTCATCAACAAGAAATCATTGATAGTGATGTATGATCTCAAGGTGAACCTAGTCATTCGTGGCCTTGTGATGTGGTCAAGCCCTGCAAAAGGTGACAAACTTGTTACACATCAGTGTAATCACTTGCATCTAGTGCTCAATCAAGCTAACATAGAATTAAAATAGCAGGACGTGTGCCTTGCACCGAGTTACTATAAGGAGGTTTCACCATGTTATTAGCGGAAGCAGCAGCAACAACAAGTACGTATACAAGCTTTGATATCTATGTTTTGATCTTTACAGTGGTTATCGCAATTGCGGTCATTAGACAGTTGATTAACCCGCGAAGAAATTTGTTTGCCCTGGGGTTTGCAGTAGTTTCCTTGGCCGTATTCGGCTTTATGGATTACGTTATGATCAGCGGTTGGTAATTTCGAGTTAACAAGATAAAAAGCCCACAGGACCAAGATCGAAAGATCAACGGCGCCTGTGGGCTTTTTTGTGTAGATAAGAAAGTATAAGTTTTATACTTTTGCTTCGCATCTACCTTGACAAACGCGCTCGTCCCAGAAGGACGACGGGGCCGTTTATCCTTGGTTATTTAAAGCGAATACTTATACCCACCACATTTCACCAAGAGGTTCCTTGATGAGTACTTGTTGTAGATTTTGTACGGCTTTGGAGAATCCTTCTTCAACGGACATCAAACCGTCTTCATGCTCGATGCTCACGACATAGTCATAACCAACAAGACGCAGAGCACTGATGATGTCAGCCCAAACTTTCATATCGTGACCGTAACCAACGGAACGGAACTGCCAAGCGCGGTCAAGCATGTTAGCATAGGATTGCATGTCTGTTACACCATAGCGGTTCACATTGTTTACATCCAGCGATGTATCTTTAGCGTGGAAATGGTGGATCGCTCCGGCACGGCCAAGAATTTGAACCGCTTGAACAGGATCGATACCTTGCCACCACATGTGGTCTCGGGTCAAGATTTGCCCCGATTGCTTCACCTGCTGCTTCGCGCAGACGAAGGAGGGTGGCTGGCGTATGTACGGAGAAACCACCGTGCAGCTCCAGTCCAATTTTAATATTACGGTCGGAAGCGTACTTGCCTGTCTCCGTCCAGTAAGGAATAATTTTATTTCCCCACTGCCAGTCCAGAATCTCTTGGAAATCGTTCGGCCAAGGCGCAACCGGCCAGTTCGGATACTTCGCATCCTCATGGTCGCCAGGACAGCCAGAGAACGTGTTCACTACAGGTACCTCAAGGCGTTCAGCAAGATCAATCGTTTGTATGATAGCATCGTGAAACTCTTTGGCAATGTGTTCTTGCGGGTGCAGCGGGTTACCGTGAGCGCTAAGAGCGCTGATTGTCAAACCGCGGGATTCCACCGCATGTTTAAATGCCTTTAGTTTCCCTGCGTCTGCGAGAAGTTCGCTTGGGTTGCAATGAGCTGTACCGGGATAGCCCCCTGTACCAATTTCAACAGCATCTAAGCCTTTTGCAGCAATGTAATCCAACGCTTCCTCGAAAGGTTTTCCACCGAACAGAACCATAAAAACGCCTAACTTCATTAGGTACACCTCCATAAATGGTAAACAACCACACAAATTATACCACTATCATCCAGTAAAATGAAGCAAGCCTTTATAGATCCGAAGGACCGTCTCATAATTGGAGCTGTAGATAATAACCGAGAACGTAACCAATGCTTGTGTCACGAAACAACGGAAGTAGAAATAGGTTTTGGATACTTTCTTTTTATTAACGGTAGTGATTTTAAAAATATTTTCAATGGCTAGAATAATCCCATGATAGAGCCCGTAGAAGAAATAAAGCCATGTAAAACCATGCCACAAGCCAATCAGGACCATAATCAGAACGGACAAACTTGAAGCTACCCAGCGGGATGGAGCGGAACGAGAGAAGAACATGAAGATATGATCACGGAAAAAATCACCTAATGTCGCGTGCCAATTTCGCCAAAACTGCGTCATGGAAGGCGAGAAGAGCGGACGCTTGAAGTTCTCAGGCATCGTATAGCCCATCAATCGACCAAAGCCGATCGCCATATCGGAATAACCAGAGAAATCGAAGTAAATGAGTGCATAGAACCAGATCAAAAGAAATAACGACTGATGAGTGTGCAGATCCTGCTTTAGCACTTGATCGAAAATGCTGGTCATCCAGGTGACCACAACGATTTTCTTAAATAAGCCTAAAATGATTCGTTTCACACTGTCTTCGAAGAGCGCTGCGTCTACGTTGTAAGGTTTTTTGCTATCGGCCATGAAATCACGGAATTTTAAAATCGGTCCTGATGTAAAAGTTGGAATGAAGAGCAGATAATTCGCGTAATCTATGGCTGGTACTTGGCCTTCTTTACCAAAGAAATAAGCAAAATAATAAGCATCGATCACTTTAAGAACGTTATAAATGAGGCCTAAATAGATGATAGCGTCGAACAACGGATTGTGAAAAATGTCCATAACGAAAAGCCGGACACCGAGAAATACACCGACAACATTAGCGGCAATCGCGAAAATAAAGGTCGCTTTACGCCATAACGTCGTTCGGCATAAATAAACAAAGCCAGCATAGTTAATTACCGTAAATGCAGCATAGAAAACTAGCAGCTTCTGGCTGAAGAGCAGCAGAAAGCAGAGGCTGAAAATAATCATTAGAATGCGTTTATTATTAGCCCACTTGCGGGTGAGCATCAGAACGGCAACCATGCCAATCATAGCGATAATTGCGTTCATGTGCATATAAAACATAGCTATAGAACTCCTCGCTTCGAAAGCTTAATCGGTCTCAACTTCGACATCTGGCTGATTTAGAAATACTAGAATTTCTCGTAGATAAACAAGCCCTTGCCAGTAAAATAGATGAAAACTAAATACAGCATCACGAGATAGATTAGGACTTCGATGGTTTTCCTAAGGATTTTAACCATGTGTCAACCTCCTTCGTAAATAGCGGCGCGCCCTCTTCGCGGTTCAAGTGGACAAGATCATGGAAATAGCGTGGATCGTATTTGTGCAGCAAATCCAGCGTAGGGACATTCGCAGCTTGCAGCTGGCGATTTGCCTCTTGCATTAGGGAGGAGACATAGGGCGGATCCGCATAGCCTTTATTCCATGGCATCCAAATCACTCGCAGAGCAAGTTGATGCTGATTCGCATACTGGATAATCCACTGCAGAGCATCCAAATTTGCCTGAAAATCTTTCAGAGTCATGGCACCGAAGCGCTTGTCGTAATCGCTCCACTTCGTCTTTAGGAATGCATCGTCTTTGCGACCGGGGTACAGCTCTTTATCAATCCAGCGGGGCTCGTAGGCTAGGCTGCCTTTGCGCAAATTACGAGCAAACTCTTCGCCTGAGTCTCGGAAATAGTCACGGTACGTGTAAACATAAGGCTGATACCATGGTTTGAACCATTGGTAGGTTGGATCCGTTTCAAGCGCGTCCAGCATGGTGTGAACATCGATGCCAATCACAAGCTCATCCTTTACCTGGTAAAGGTTTTTCGATAGGATGGCTTTCAGGTCGGTTAACTTACCATAGGAAAGTCCCATCTCAACCAAGTGGGCTTCGGATTTCTCTTCGATATACGCACCCGTAACGGACGAATTACCGAAGAAAACCGGACCCGATTGGGACCAGCCGTGGTGGTAGAGTGTTTTGGTAAAGTCGTTTTTGTAAAAACGGCGCGAGCTAACCATCGGGTTCCACCAGGAAATGAGCAGGTCGGAGACGATGATTGCGAGCAGCAGGCCGAGTACGAAGCTATTTTTTTTGAGAAATGCAGCTACTTTCAACGGTATCACTCATTATCTTAGTATAGGATGGACGATTCATAACGTCTGGCTCACCATAGTGAACATATGAAGCATTAGTTAGCCCACAGCTAACAAGTAACTGTATATCGTACAGCCAATGTCGGCGTGTGGGCTATTGTGATGTTACTTTGATGTAAATAGTGCAAGTGTGCACCTGATGAATCCGGCGAGCTCAAGAACCCAACGAACTCAACAAACCCAACAAACCCAACAAACCCAACAAACCCAACAAACCCAACGAGCTCAACGAACCTAACTTGGGCTGAAGTTGCATTTTGTGCAACAATACTTTGAATTCCTTGAGTATATTGGCAATATGTTGTAAAAAATGCAACAATTCAAAGAGATTTTCATCAAATCAGGCGTTTTGGACCAGAATTGTTGTACGAAATGCAACTTTGCTGCGGGTAAAGATCTATTTATCGAGAAATTGTTGCACAAAATGCAACTTAGGCGGTCAGGGTTGACCACATCCATGCGGCGATGCTACAACGTGTACCAAAGCTTCGCGTGCATTAAGAAGTGAATCACTCATCGATGATTACTCACCTATCTGCTTAAGTCGGACAAGCAAAGTAGTTAAGGATAGAACAGAAAAGGCACTTACAGCGCCTTCTCCTGCCAAGCATGGTATTGCTCACGGAATGTAGCAGGCCACTGCTGCTCATCGAGACCGTATTGCGCCAAGAACGCGAACGCCCAGCGTTCGATTCCGAAGCCTACACAACCTGTAACAGCGTTGCGCTTGCCCATTTTAATATTAAAAGCATTTCCAAACGTGTTGCTATGGAAGTTTACCGAGGAGCAGGCAATTGATTTCTTCACATGAGGAATGCTCAAGCGCAGCTCATATTTCATCTCTTGATTGCGTTGGAAGGACGCTTTCACTTGGAAATCGTTCGTGAAGAACGGGTCGTTGGCGATCTCCATCATGCTGTCCACGTTCCATTCAACGGCAAGTTCTTTGAGATATTCGATCGATTTTAGACGATTTTCTTTGACGAAGTCGGGTTTGCCGACGAAAATAATTTCGCGCATCGAGAAGTCGAGCAGACGACCGAAGTCGGTGTGGTTTTTGGACTCAAAACGGTGACATTTCGCAATGGCTGTCACGACGATGCCGTCACCCTCAAGCGTTTCATTCTCCAGGCCTTCATAGCAGTGATAACAAGTAGAAGGGTTCATCATGAAGTTCGGCTTCACCATGTTGTTATCAAGCGCGAGCGGCTGCTCTTGGTTCCAACCGCCAGCTTCGCGGATCGATTGGGAGAAGGATTCGATAACATCCAAATCCTCACGCAAATGAGTCACGAAGTGAATATGTTCAGGGAATGAAGTGAAATGGTTCGTTTTATTCAAAGTATGACTATGAATGACAGCTGGATAAGACTCTTCCTGCATGCCTTCGAAACGCTTGGCGATTTTCGTTACGAACGAGTAATCAAAGAAACGCATTAAGCTGGAGAAAGGCTCACGGAAAATAAAGAGACCGGGCTCCAACACTTTAATTGCTTTACGCTCTACAAGCTCAGCGATAATATCGCCTTCGTAAGGAGTATTGACTTTATGCTCGAATAGAATGTTTTCCTTGAAGCCGAAATCGCCGTGAGAGAAACGTTCAATGAGACGCTTAACCCGTTCGGTAATACCCTCGTTTCCATTCGGAGAGTTATGCGTAATGATAATGTGACCCTCCACAAGGGCAATATCCTGAATATGCTCATCGGCAAAGGCGGACGCGTATTTAACTTGTCCATGCTGGCTTTCAGCCAGGCCTTCTAAAGAAATTTTACATGTCAACATGTGTGGGTTACCTCGCAGTCTTCTTGGAAATAAAATCGGCAATTTCGCTTACCGTGTTCATGGAGTACAGCATTAAATCTTGATTCGTTACTTGGATACTGTACGTTTTCTCAATGTGGGCAATCAGCGCAGTTGCGCCGATGGAGTCAATGAACCCATAATCAAACAGATGAACATCAACGTCAAAATCATCGTCATCCTCAGCAATTTCATAACGCTCGCGAATATGCTGTTCAAGCTGCGCTAATAATTCTTCATTAGACATGTTGGAAAGCCTCCTGGTTAAATTAAAAGTGGTCATATGATGAAGGAACGTTGGTTCACTTTGCGGTAAAAGAAAGTGTCGTCAAATCACCGTATCGGGTAATGGTGTACATATGCGTTTGGGCGTCATGCTCGATCTTGACCTCGGATGATCCGTCTAGACGCAGCTCCGTAGGGCTGAAAACCTTCACTTGCTGCAGACCTGCCGATTTCAGAACTAATTGCTGTGTGTGTCCTTGCTGTGTCAGCTCAAATGGGACATTAGAACGCACGATGTGCAACTTTTCCTTGGTCGCTCCAATACCGATGGAGGAAGGCTTAGTCAAACCTAGATAGAATCGGTTATCAATTGTCGTGTAAATATCCGAATCACTTTGTAGAGAGTATTGGGCAAGTTTTTCGCCCTTTTCGATGACGACACCGAGTGTCGTAGCATACTCACCAGCCAAGCTTGGCACCTTGTCGGCATCCGGTGTCAAAGTGGCATGAAAGTGTGGACTGCCGCCAGCTAATCGATCTTTCAGCTTGTCCCATAAATAGGAGGCCCATGACTGACTGATACGAACCTCGCTTTTCATAGCGGTTAAGAATGACTTCGCCATCTGTGTTTCGGTCATAAAATTATAATCATGCTTCATACGAAGTTTATTAAAGTAGTCAGCAAAATTGGTTAAGTCGGCAACCAAAGATGGTACGGGAAAATGGTACTCGATGTGCTCGAAATAATCAATCGGCATATCCAATTTAACCATCGATTCGAAAACATCTGTCGTTGCATAGTCTCCTGTCCGCAGCACCGGTGTCGGTGTATGAATCAGCATCGTATTATCCATATTCCCTTGTTTATTTTGTAATAGAAAGGGAAGCGACCAGATCTCTTCCGGACGTGGAATAACAGGTGAATCCGGCGATAAGAATCCGAAATTGTACCATAATCCTTGCTGCTGCTCATTCGCCAGTGTTTGCTGGTGGTCTATGTTGTTGATGCGCCATGTGTGTTGGTTCGTTCCAAGGTGCTGCCATGGGATGCCGAGCTTATCGAAAGCTTTCTTATGAAGGGAAAGCTCGGTGCGTTCCTCTTCTGTACTTTTAAAATTATGCACAAACACGTGCGGATCGATTTGTAAATGATTGTCACGCGCGTATTGGATGAACTCCTGGAGCTCCGCTTGATAAGGAAATTGCGGGTCGTCGATCGAAACGGGGGACCCGAATTCGATACCGCCGACGACCAGGTCGTCTTTGCCGTCGTGATTAAGATCTATCCAAAGCGGGACAGAGTAGTGGCCGGCAACCAAGGCGTGATCGCCGACTTGGTTTAGGGTTGTGCCCTGTAAGGGACCCGCATCCGCCCAAGCGCCATCGGCGCCTTGAAGATATACCTGTAGGTCCCCATCGCTGCTGCCGACCACGATATCAGGTCGGCCGTCGCCGTTGATGTCACGCACGGATGGTGCGGCGTGCGTGGCATGCTGAGGCAGCGGGAAGAGAACGCTGCCCTTATCGAGCGTAAGGCCCGCTGCGCTGCGGCCCTTGAAGAGCCACACTTGTCCATCGGCTCCGCCTAGGACAAGGTCGAGCTTGCCGTCGCCATCGACGTCGGCGACGAACGGTGCTGCAGGCCCTCCGGGCAGCTGCAGCGGCTTCCCGCCCGCGAGCAGCGCCGTGGGCTTCGCAAACCTGCCGCTAGCGAGCTGCGGCAGGAGCCAGACCGCCCGGACTCGTCGGAGACGACGAGGTCCGTGCGGCCATCCCCGTTCACGTCTGCGGCGTGAACGGTACTGTAAGGGCCAAGCTGGAGCGGCTCGCCGGACTCCAGCAGCAGCTTCACCGGCGCGCCGAACGTGTCCGGCAGCGCCAAGCCCTCCGGCGGCGGCTCACTCGTGTAGGCCGCCGCGTCAACGCCTTGATTCGTGTAGACATACACGAATCCATCCGAGCTTCCGACCACGAGGTCCGTGCGGCCGTCGCCGTTCATATCCGCGGCCGTCGGGTACGCGCGGTAAGGCAGTTCAATCGCGCTCGATAGATCGCGATACTGCGGGAACAAAGCTTGCCGCAGAGGCTTACCGGCAGCCATCACGTGCAGCCCGCTCGCGTAACCCGAGCCGGGCAGTTCTCCGACGAACTTCGGCTGCGCGTTCGTTCCTGTGTTGAGCTGCACCGTCACGCTCTCGCGCCATTGCCCCCAGTTGAAGGCATTGCGCACGAGTGTAAACGAGGGAATCTCGTTATATTCCTTCAGCTTCTCCGCCCAAGCAATGCCGTCCTTTTGCCCAATGGCAGGCAGCGCCTCAAAATGGTTCTGAAAGGCCATCGCAGGCCTTCCATAAGGGCCAAGGACTTTTTTAACACTGTAGCCAAGTGTTTCTTTTGAAACATAAGCGAGCAGCTCACTACGATATTGCATATTCGCAGCTGCAAAAGCGAAGTTGAAGTAAGGCTCGATAGGCAATGTTTTTCTATTGAAGTAAGTCGTTCCCGGAACCCGTTTTATTTCTGCTTGGTACTTTGCAGCCAGCTGATAGAAGCCCGCTTTTGGGTCATCCATGCCGCTCATCATGTCGTAGCCTGTTATAAAGTATCGGTTGGGCAGAAAGTTACTGCTGATTAGCACAGTGCCTTTCCCAACGCGGTTCTGCATAACAAGGGAAACAGGTTTCCCGGCCATATTCATGGCAACTATCGTTTGACCCGTAGAAGGAATGAAGCCGTAGCCCAAGTTAAAGCCCGGTAAGTCTTCCAATGAATTATGTTTGAAGTAGCTCTGACTAAACAATTGAAAAGTTTGCTGTATGCCTTGCAGATTAACAGGCACCTGCGGGTAGCTCAGACTCTGCGTTGAAGCTGCTAATTGGGGGCCACCCAGGTTCGTGAGCGTCACTTTTTTTAAGTCCACAATGGCTTCAGCACCTAAAAATTCCGGTGTGAAACGGCTCGAGAACTCATTTTCCACTAATAAATGTCCGCCCTGCTTCACAAATGCTACAAGTTTCGGAACTTGCTCCGCCCACCCGGCATCTTGCGCAAGGGCAGGATCCAGATAAATAGCATCGTACTTATGAAGCTGGCTCGTTGATAAAGAAGGCAGGTTTTGTTTGTCAATGTGAACGCCTGCTTGCAAGGTTTGCTGAAAATTTCCATAGGCTGCCGCATCGTATTGATTCCCGCTCGTCGCGTAGAGGAGCTTGGTTTCATCTACTTTTGGCAAAAATAAAAGAAGGACGATGGTAAATAGGCTGACAAGGCCTAGTCCGATCAGTAGTTTAAGAACGCGAATTTTCGACAAAACCAAAGGTATCCCTCAATTACTAAAAAGGTCACTATCCTTGCCATTATAGCATTCATAGGAAACTTTGTTAACTTCTAAAGGGTTTCAGCTTGAGGAGGAAACGTTTGACAATGAGGCGTAACTGTCGGATATTGGCTAAGCTTGTAATTACCCCCCCACCCTAGATTACTACCTACCCTTTCTGTTACACTAAAGAGAAGACTTTGAGGATGACCCGAGGATCTACTATTGAAAGGATTTGCTGCCATGCGTACGATACGCAGAGAAGATATAGAATTGTTGGCCCCTGCGGGGGATTGGGATTGTTTGAGAGCGGCTGTTGCCAATGGGGCGGATGCCGTGTTTTTTGGTGTGGAGAAATTTAATGCTAGAGCACGCGCGCATAACTTTACGATGGCTGAACTGCCGGATATTATGTCGTTCCTTCATCTATACGGGGTGAAAGGCTTCCTGACCTTCAACATCCTCGTGTTCGAGGAAGAATTGAATGATGCGAAGCAATTGATAGATGCATGCGTGGACGCCGGTGTGGATGCAGTTATTGTACAGGATCTTGGTCTGGTTAAAATGATTCGCCAAATCTCCCCGGATTTCCCGATTCACGGATCGACACAGATGACGATTACATCGCCTGAGGCGGTTGAATTTACGAAGCCGTTCGATATTGAACGCGTTGTGTTAGGGCGCGAAAATAACTTGAAGCAGATTAAACAAATCGGCGATCAAGCGAAGCTTCCGATGGAAGTATTCGTGCATGGTGCGCTTTGCGTATCTTATTCCGGTCAATGTCTGACTTCTGAAATGTGGGGCGGGCGTTCCGCTAACCGGGGAGAATGCGCACAAGCTTGCCGCTTGCCGTATGATCTGATGGTCGATGGCGTGCAAAAGCCGATGGGCGACGTAACCTATTTGCTGTCGCCTAAGGATTTGGCAGCGATCGAGATCGTGCCGGAGCTTATTGAAGCCGGCGTACGCTCTTTCAAAATTGAAGGGCGTCTGAAGACCCCTGAATATGTGGCCAATGTCGTGAGCAAGTATCGCCGTGCGATTGATCGTTATTTCGCTGGGGAGGACGCTCGTCCGACCAAAGAAGAGGTTCGTGAGCTTCAGCAAAGCTTCTCACGTGGATTTACCGTTGGTTTCTTGAATGGAACCAACAATAAGCAGCTTGTCGACGGTACGTTTCCGAAGAGCCGCGGGGTTTTCGTGGGCCGCATCAAGCAGATTTTGCGCGATGGCGTAATCTGTGAGCTGGAGGCGCCGCTCAAGCGCGGTGACGGGCTTGTTTTCGACGCGGGGGATCCGACGAAGAAGGAAGAAGGCGGGCGTATCTACGATTTGCGCCGCAAGGGAGAGAAGCTCGAAGGCGAAGCCGAGGGCGGACTCATCGAGATCATTATGGGACGCAATGATGTAGAGCTGGGCCGTCTACATGTCGGGGACCGCATCTGGAAGACGAATGATCCACAGCTGGACAAACGCCTGCGCCAGACGTTCGAGACCGATAAGCCTTACCGGACATTCCCGGTAAGCGTGAAAGTTAGCGGCGTAGAAGGCGAGCCGCTCAAAAGCTGGTGGACGGATATGCAAGGCGGTCATACCGTCTTCGTACAGTCCGAGCTTCCGCTGGTTCGCGCGGAGAAAAGACCGATGGACGAACAGCTCTTCACAGAGCAGTTCGGACGCCTTGGCGGTACGATTTATGAGCTCAGTCAGCTGGATGTGCAGCTGACCGGTGAGCTGATCGTGCCGATGCGTGAACTTAACAGCATGCGCCGCATGGCTGTGGAACTGATGGAGGACGAGCGGCAGAAACCGCCGGTTTACATGAAGCGTGACATCGGCGTGTATGACGACGTGCTTCAGCCGATCGATGAGTCTGCTGTCACCGCGGCGGCTCCTGCCCTTTCCCTAGCGGAACGCAAGGCAGTGGAGCTTACGGCACTTTGCCGTAACTTGGATCAGGTGAAGGCCGTGCTTGAGACAACGGATATCGAATTTATTTATGCGGATTTCGAATTTATTAAGCAGTTCCCTGCGGCCGTGGATGCCGTTCGTGCAGCCAGGCGCCGGATCGCCTTGGTGACACCGCGTATTCATATGCCAGGGGAAACGGGCTATTTTAACCATATATTAAAGCTTAATCCCGATGCGGTATTGATCCGCAATACGGGCGCAGCCTACTTCTTCTTGAAGCATCGGTTGGAAAATCCGGACGCGCCGAAACCGCAGTTAATCGGAGATTTCTCACTTAATGTGGCCAATCACAAGACAAGCTGCCTTGTTCCTAGAAGCGGGACTTTCGAAGATTACGCCTTCGTACGATTTGAACATTCAGCAAATGGTCGATTTGCTTCGCCGTGCTGAGACTTCGAAGCTTGAAGTTGTTATCCATCAGCATATGCCGATGTTCCATACGGAGCACTGCGTGTACTGTACGTTCCTGAGCGAAGGCACTGACTTTACAAACTGCGGCCGTCCTTGTGAGGATCACAGCGTTTCTTTGCAAGACCGTGTCGGTATGTCCCATCCGGTTCGTGTTGATGAAGGCTGCCGTAATACGGTATATAATGCCGTGGATCAGTCTGGTGCTGAGTACTTGAGCCATTTCATGGATTTGGGAATTCGTTCCTTCCGTGTTGAGTTCCTTGAAGAGACGCCGGACAAAGTACGTGAAATTCTCGATTTGTACCGCCGTGCGATTGACGGTGAAATTAGCGGAACGCAAGTATGGCGTTCGTTGAAAGCGACGAACCAACTTGGTGTAACTCGCGGTCAGCTAGTGAAGTAGAAGATCTATAGTGTGGAAGAGACCCAGTGCCGTATAGGTGCTGGGTTTGTTGTTTGTAGATAAGAAAGTATAAGTTTTATACTTTTGCTTCGCATCTACCTTGACAAACGCGCTCGTCCCAGTGGGACGACGGAGTCGTTTATCCTTGTCTGGAAGAAAAAGAAGGCGGAGTCTTAAATGTTTCCTTCATTTATTGTCATTTGTTCGATGTCCTGAATAATATGTTACAGCTAATGCCTAAGCCTAACGGACATAAGAAGAAAGGATGACGATGGATAACAATGAAAAGGACATATAAGCTCACCGAGATCGCTGGTAAAATCGGAAAAACGCGAGCTGCTGTGATGGAATGGTCAAATTATTTTCGCGAATTTCTTCCGACTAAAGCCGTTGGTGGATTCCAAAGGTACACAGAAGAAGCCATCGAGAATTTTGAGATCATTGCCAAGATGAGCGATGCCAATAAACCGCCTAAATTTATAAAAGAGCATTTACAGGAGATACGTCAGAAAGCAACTATCGCACTTAATGAAGAAAAGCCTTTACCTCCTTCTACACCTACTCTTGTTCCTGACACCAATTTACCTCCTTCCGAAGACAACTCCAGCTTACCTCCAGTTGTGAACGACTCCGACTTGCAATTAAGTAAAGAGACTATGGAATTAAGTAACAAGGTACAGCTGCTCACGCGAAAGTTAGAAGCGAATAAATCTCCAAGGAGTTTAATGGACCCTGTAAACGGCCAGAATCAAAAGGTTGGTATATCGTCTATAGAAGGCGGCAGCCTTTTGTTACCTATGATGAATCACTCAAACGCTCAGTTCGTTCAATTAACAAGTGAAGTCGCGGAACTTAATAACATCATGGACACACTCAAGCAAAAGGTTGCGGAAGTTTCGGGCTTTTCGGAAGAAGTAGCGGAACTACGAAACGTGATCCAGATTCTCACCCACCATGTAGCTGATTTGTTCGAACAGGACATTAGAAGTGAAACTGCTGCCGCACTCCAATTACTGAATAGACAAATTGAGGGTGTTTCAACCGAAGTAACAGGGCTGCAGCATGCGGTCCACATTGTTCAACAAAAAGTAACTGAAGCATCGGATCGAGATCTCAAAGGTGAAATACTTACTGCCACAACGGAGTTACTGAATCAACGCTATAAAAGCATTTCGGAGGATGTAAAAAACCAGCATAATGAGATTCATCTCTATACGCTCAAGATTAGCGAAATGGTGGAACAAGAAATCCGAAATGAAATAAAGGCTACTACAGAATGGCTAGACAATCGCTATGACACCGTATCGGAAGAAGTAACGGAGCTGCGCAATGTGATCCAGATTCTCACCCAAAAGGTAACTGAGGTGTTTAAACAAGACATCCGAAGTGAGGTTGTTTCCGCAATTGAAGTGCTGAAAAAACAAGTTGAGGGTGTTTCTTCAGAAGTAACAGGGGTGCAGCACGCGATCCAAATCGTTCAGCATAAGGTAACGGAAGCTTCAGAACGAGATCTCAAAGGCGAAGTGCTTACTGCTACAACCGAGTTACTGAACCAACGCTTTGAAGGCGTTTCAGAGGATGTGATGGACCTTCGCAATCTGATTGATCTTCACATGCAAAAGGTAAGCGAAGTGGTGGAACAAGAAAATCCGGAGTGAAATAAAGGCTACTACAGAATCGCTAGACAAACGCTATAACACCGTATTTAAAGAAGTAACGGAACTGCGAAACATGATCCTGATTCTCACCCAAAAGGTAGCCGAGGTGTTTGAACAAGATATCAGAAGTGAGGTTTTTTCCACAATTGAGTTACTAAACAAACAATTTGAGGGTATTTCTACAGAGGTAACAGGGCTGCAGAATGCGATCCAAAGTGTTCAACAAACGGTAGCTGAAACTTCGAATCGAGATTTCAAAGGTGAAATACTTACTGCAACAGCGGAGTTACTGAACCAACGCTATAACATCGTTTCTGAAGAAGTAACGGAACTGCGAAACGTAATCGAATCTGTTCAACAAAAGGTAACAGAAGCTTCGGATCGAGATCCAAAAGGTGAAATACTTACTGCCACAACGGAGTTACTGAACCAACGCTATAACACCGTATCTGAAGAGATAACGGAACTGCGAAACCTGATCGAAACCGTTCAACAAACGGTAACTGAAACTTCAGATCGAGATCTCAAAGGTGAAATAATTACTGCCACAACGGAGTTACTGAACCAACGCTATAACACCGTATCTGAAGAGGTAACGGAACTGCGAAACCTGATCGAAACCGTTCAACAAACGGTAACTGAACCTTCAGATCGAGATCTCAAAGGTGAAATAATTACTGCCACAACGGAGTTACTGAACCAGCGATATGATGACATATCTCAACAATTGACATCACAGCAACGAATACTTGAAAAGATCTCTAAAATGTTAGGTTTTTAGGCCATCAATTAATCAGCATCATAATGCCATAAATAATAGAACTCTCTAGCAACTAGGGAATTCTATTATTTATATACATATGATTTCAGCTTGCTTTCTAGCAATCAACGATGTTGCCTCCCACCCTCATCTCCTCACATGCCATTTGTTCACAATTTAGACACATTTTTTTAATCTATTTTTCAGATTTGCTTAAGGTTGGTTTATTGTTCCACGGGTATAGTGATGATGGTTATATGAATGAGTAGAAATGGGGGATCTTGGATGCTTGAGGTCAAACAAGTCAGCAAGCTGTACGAAAATGATCGCGGCGTACACAACATCGATTTCTCGATGCAGCGCGGTGAGATCGTCGGCTTCTTAGGGCCGAACGGTGCTGGCAAAACAACGACAATGCGCATGATTACGGGTTATTTGAACCCTACGCATGGTCAAATATGGGTGGATGGTCACTCCATGGCTGATAACCCGAAGAAAGCACGCCGCAAAATCGGCTACTTACCCGAAACACCGCCTCTTTATCCAGAGATGACGGTGCAAGCTTATTTACGATTTATCGCAAATCTTCGCGATGTGCCTGCACGGGAGCAAAAGCTGCGTGTCGGCGAAGCGATAGACAAGCTAGGTCTGCAAGGCCGCGAGAAGCAAATCATCCGCTCCTTGTCTAAGGGCTACAAGCAGCGCTTGGGCCTTGCGCAAGCGATTCTGCACCAACCGGATCTGCTTATCCTGGACGAGCCTACGTCCGGCCTCGATCCGAAGCAGATCATTGAGATTCGCCAGCTGATTCATGAGCTGGGGGAGAACCATACGGTGCTGCTGAGCACGCACATTCTCCCGGAAATTAACGCGATCTGCAACCGCGTTCTCATTATTAACCAAGGCCGCGTCGTGCTCGACGAGCGCCCTGAGCATCTCGGCCGCACGATGGGCGAGACGTTCGAAGTGTCGCTCGAGGTCAAGGGACCTCGCGAGCGGATCTTGACCGAGCTGCGCAGCCTAGAGGCGGTCGCAGCGGTGAAAGAAGTCGACGCGCCAAGCGACGCTGCAACGATCGCTGCGCCTGCTGCGCAGGATGTGTTCATCACCGATGATGCATCAACAGAAGCAGTGCTCGCAGAACTGCCAGCTTCAGCCGAAACGGTGAAGCTGCTCGTGACCTCCGCGGATCGCTCCGATATCCGCGAAGCGCTGTTCTTCCGCTTGGCTGGCGCAGGCTATCCGATTCTAGAGATGAAGCGGGAAAGCCTTAGCTTAGAGGATATCTTCCTCAAATTGACGACGGATGAACCTGCCGAAGTCGACAGCACGCTGAAGCAGGAGGTAGATACCGATGCGTAGAATCTGGGCCATTTGCTCAAAAGAGCTGCAAATGTATTTCTTTTCGCCTGTTGCTTACGTGGCATTCGCATTTTATGTGCTGCTATCGAGCTTCTTCTTCTACATCAACTTCGTAAACGGCCAGCCGCCGATTGTGGATGCGCGTTCCGTTGTTGGAAATACCACATTCGTGTATCTCTTTATCATCCCGCTGTTAACGATGCGTCTCATCGCAGATGAGTTCCGTCAAGGAACCGATGAGCTGCTTCTGACTTCACCTGCAGGTATTGGTGAAATCGTGCTGGGTAAATACTTATCTGCTTTTATTGTACAAGTGGGGCTAGTGGGGATCAGCTTGATCTATCCGCTCATTATGTCTGCTTTCGGAACGCTGGATAAGCCTGTTATGTGGCTGTCCTATCTAAGCATGTTCCTATTAGGCTGCGCGATGATGGCCATTGGCTTGTTCGCGTCCAGTTTGTCCAACAATCAGATGGTTGCCGGTATTTCAGGCTTTGTTATATTGCTCTTGTTATGGCTGCTTGATTGGGTAAGCGGCAGCATGACAGGCAAGCTGAAGGATTACGTCGCTCAATTCTCATTGACGAGCCATCTGACGAACTTGCAAAAGGGCGTCCTGCACGGCGGAGACATCCTCTTTTATATCACATTAACAGCTGTGTTCCTGGTTCTTTGCATACAAGTCCTTGAAAGAAAGCGTTGGAGGTGAGCGGGATGAATAAGTGGATACGGGGAACTAATGCGACTGTTTTATCAATCGCCGTTATCGGAATTTTCATCATTTTGACCATCTTCCTTCACTCGCTGAAAGGCTTTCAGGTCGATTTGACGAAAAATAAGAGCTTTACGCTCTCCGAGCAAACAGTTGCCACACTCAAAAACTTAAATCAAGATATTCACATCGTTGCCTTTACGAATAGCGGGGACAACAACGGTTTTGTGACGCGGCAAGTCACCGATATGGTGACCGAATATAAGAAGCAAAGCAGTAAGATTACGTATGATGAATACGATATGCTGAAACAGCCTTCGATGGCCAAGCAGTATGGTGTCGATCAAGGCGGAACGATTATTTTTGAAATGGGCTCTAAAAAGCAGAATATCAATTTCTACGAATTGTTTGTCGGTCAACAAGATGGTTCTTACACGTTCTCAGGGGAAGAGAAGTTTACCCAGGCCCTTAAGAGCCTCACGTCCACAGAGAAGCACACGGTTTATCTGCTTTCCGGTCATCAGGAATATCCATCGAATGCCATGACGATTTTGAAAAGCAGTCTGGAAGCGGCTAATTATGTCGTGAAGGACCTTAATCTGTTCGTTGAGGGTAAAATACCGGACGATGCGCAGATGCTTATGCTGCTTGGTCCGCAAAATGACCTGAATGATAAAGAAGCGGCGCTGATTGATGCTTATTTGAAGGATAAAGGCAAGATTTATATGGCGTTAGGCTTCAATAAAGATATGGCGACCAAGTGGAAAAATATCGATGCGATCATGAAAACATACGGTATTCAGGATCAACACGCGATTGCGATTGAACCGAAACAAACGTCGCTCTATGATCCACTGACGATTATTCCGGAGTATGGCCCGCATGACATTACCAACAAGCTGTCCAGCAATAATTTGATTACGATGCTGTCGCTGGCTGTAAGCTTGAATGCGGATGGCAGTGCACCAGACTACACCCAGTCCCTGCTTTTGAAAACGACAGATAAAGCTTATGGGGAAACCGATATCAACCTTCTAGCACAATCCAAAACCAAGCAGGATGCGACAGATGTCAAAGGACCGCTCAACCTTGGCTACGCGATTTCGGGTAAGGATAACAAGCCGAAAGCTGTCATTCTTGGGGGATCTACGTTTGTACTAGATCAAGATATTCAGAATCAAGGCAACAAGGATTTTGCTCTGAACAGTATCGGTTGGCTGCAGGAACAGAAGGATCAGATCACGATCCGTCCGCGTCAAGGGGATGCGTTCCAGCAAGCGATGATTACGCCTAGCCAAGCGAATACTATTTTCCTCGTAACGATCGTGTTCTTACCGCTCTTGTTCCTAGTCATTGGCGGCTTGATCTGGTGGAGGAGGAGACGAGGATGAAACGGTTTATTCCTACGATTCTGTTAGTTGTTATTTGTATCGGCGGCTTTTGGTACGCTTCGAGCAAAAACTTCTTTCAAGAGAAAAAAGATGAACCGAAATCGCTCATCACACTCAAGCAAGAAGACGTGCAGTCCATTCATGTAAAAAAAGAGGAATCGCAGATCGAGCTAGCTCGGAACGGCAGCGGATGGGATATGAAAACCCCGGCAGCAGCGCCGATTAATACGAACCAAGTGGGTTCGTGGTTGGATGCCCTCGGTTTGGTGACATCAACGAAACTGGTTGAAGATCAGGTAAGTAATCTGTCCAACTATGGGTTAGATAAGCCGCTCGGAACTTATGAAGTTACGTTAAAAGACGGCTCGAAGAAAGGACTGCTGGTGGGTACAGCTCTTCCAATTGAAGGCTTTTCCTATGTTCAAGTGGAGGGATCTCCTGCTGTGTATCAGGTGAGTGATCAGTCGCTCTCTGCCCTCAGCAAAGAACCGGTAGATTTTGCTGATGCTAGCCCAGTCCAATTCGAAAGCGACAAGGTGCAAAGCGTAAAGCTGACATGGAAAGGTCAGACCTATACGCTTGCCAAAACAGACAAAGACAAGGTAGCTGCTGAAGCGAACTGGAAGCTTGGTGATAAAGAGCTGAAAGGCGCGGAGGCGACTCCGCTGTTGAATGAGCTGAACTTCCTGCACAGCGCGGAACTTCCACAGCCGGCGGCTCAGAAGCCAACTGCTGGCGGTGAGCTCAAAATAGAGCTTGGAATGTCTGTGGATGGCAAAGAAGTCACCGAGATCTATGAAGGTAAGCTAAGCCAAGATCAAGTCTGGTTAACGAAGCAAGGCGGACAGTGGGCGTACCTGCTTACAGCCGCAGATATACAGAAATTGGCGGATGCTTATGCCGGTAAACCGGCTCAGCCCGCCTCTTAACAGGAAAACTGCTCTCTACAGCTATTGTGCTGTGGGGGCAGTTTTTTTATTTTCTACTGCTTCTATCTTCTTTTTTCTTTTTTACCTTTTTCATACCTTCTTCTTTCATCCTTTTTACCTTCTTCTTTTCTCCTTTCGCACTTACCACCTTCTACTTTTCTTCTTTTGTTTTTGTTCTACTATTTCCCCTTCCGCACCTTCCTTTTGCATATTTCCTTCTCAGTAGGAATCGAAAGCTCTGAAAGTTGTACCGAGTGCAACAATTTCTTTAGTTTCGTCCCATTTATCTTAATATGTTGTATTTCGTGCAAGAATTTAGCTCTATTTCATTCAAAACGCTCATTTCAGGCTGTAAATGTTGTATTTTGTATAACAATCGGTGAGAATACACGAATTTGCTTCAAAATTGTTGTATGATATACAACTTTGCTACAACTGCAGCAGGTTGAAACCCTAGTTTTCCAAATTTTTGATTAACTTTTTTTTCCAACAATACATAAAACGGAATAATTTGGGAAACCTACAAAAAAGGAATGGAAAGGAGGTAAGATTCACATGTATAGCAATCAAGGGAATCAACAAATTTCGGGCAAAGAGCTTTTGTATGTAGCTGATACGCTGAAAAATGAAGAGCTGTTAGCAAAGCTTTGTGTACAAGGTGCGGTGAACAGCCAGAGTCAGTCTTTGAAACAAACCTTGTCTCATCTTTCTCAGGAGCGTCTGCAAAACATTAACGTCCTCATCAACACCCTACAGCAGCAATCAGGTATTACCCATTAATTCGTACAAAATAGGAGGTGCAAGAAGCCATGTATCAGCAAAATCCGTATCAACAGCAGCAACAGTCTCATCAGTTACAAGCACAATTAAAAGACGAGGACTTCGCGAACTTTGTCCTTTCTGAGTTGAAGCGCAGTGCTCGTGAATATACAACTGCAGCTTTGGAGGCCGCTAATCCACAGATTAGGCAGACCTTTCAGTCGTTATTGCAAAAGACACTGCAGGATCAAGCTGCCGTATTTCAGGAAATCCAGAAGCTTGGCCAATATGAGATTCAAGCTGCTCCTCAGCAGCAAATTGGGCAAGAGCTGCAGAAACAAAGCCAGATCGCAGCTCAGCTGCAGTCCTTTGTACAACAAAATTTAAGCCAAACCAGCACGGCGAGCTATCAGCAGCAAGACCAGACGACTATCGCCCAGCAGCAACAGCAACATCAGCAGCAGAGTCAACAACAGAACCAAATTGCAGCTTTATACCAAACACAGACACCAATTCAACCGATGATTAGTGCCTCTCAATATCCTAATGCGGTGTACAATAATCAAGGGCAAGGCTATTCAACCCATACACAGTCTTCACCCAATCAGACAAGTCAACAGCAAGCCTATATTAGCAACCTGCAAGGACAAAATTATCAAGATCAGAATTATGGACAAACGGGCTACGGACATTCTCAGGGTCAGGGCTATGCCGCATCAACCGGATACAGCGCATCTGAAAATGCGGGCATGACTAGCAAACCAGCAAGCTCCACCAACGCTTCCCGCAGTCAAACAAGTTCTCAGTCCTCGACGGCAGGAGAAAGCTCTTATCTCAATAAACAGCATGAGGGCAGTAAATACAGCTTCTAATTCGGTTAGCCTGTTCCCTCGGCACCAAGACGTCCTAGCTTCTAGCTATAGGGCGTCTTTTTTTATCAAACATCCCATCGCTCTAATATGTTTATTTATTTTGTCCCACTTTCTCATAATCATGGTATGGAACCAGCTTGTCACACATATATAAGGAACATAGGATGTCCAAACTTATGGGAGAAGGGTGCTAATGCTGATGAGAAAAACGTGGATTTACGGCGCAGCTACTTTAATGGTACTAGGAGCATTAACAACAGCGTGTGGTTCCAAACAGGAGGTTGCTACTAGCGGTACAGCAGGCTTGAAGGACCCCAAGGCAGCGACTACCGTGGCCCAAGGGAAGACGGAAAGCAGTGTGAAAACGGTGACCTCAAACGGTAAGCCAGCCATCGATGCTGATTATAAAGTTGATGGCAGAAACGTTACGATCACCTATCAGACAAGTAATTTCCAGATAGCGGATCATATGGATCAGAAAGCCGTACAAGGTGAAGGACATTTGCATTTGTACGTGGATGGTAAGCAGAAGGCGATGATTGGCAAAACGGGTCCGTTAACTCTGACCAATTTAGCATCAGGCAAACATGAGATCAAACTCGAGCTTCAGCAAAATGATCATAAGGATCTCAATGTAGAGAAAATTCTTAATATTGAAGTAAAATAATTGGGAACATTTGTGCGTATTTAGTCGGAAATCAAGCGTTGGCGCAGATCAGATAACATTACGTTCATATTCCTTGAAAAGGCGGGCGATTAGCCCGTCTTTTGGCATTTGACACACCTGTATACGTAGCATAGACTGTTGATAGTATGGCAGTATTGCCGCCTAATCGGAGGGAAACAATTGATCGTCGATATACGTAAGTGGAAGCATGTATTTAAGCTTGACCCCGATCGTTACATTTCAGATGAAGCGCTCGATCGGCTTTGCCAGTCGGGGACAGATGCGATCATGGTCGGTGGCTCAACGGGAGTAACTTTTGATAACACCGTAGATCTTCTATCTCGGATTCGTCAGTATGAGGTACCTTGTGTGCTTGAGATATCTAATCAAGAGGCGATCGTCCCAGGTTTTGATTTATTCCTAATTCCGATTGTGCTGAATGCGGATGATCCAAAATGGATCGTTGGGCAGCATCATGAGGCGTTGAAGGAATATGGTTCTCTGCTCAATTGGGACGAAATTATTGCCGAAGGCTATATTATTCTTAATAGCGAAGCTACGGCTGCGCAATTAACATCGGCTCGTACGACCTTGGATACTAAGGATGTTGCGGCATACGCACGCATGGCGGACAAGCTTTTTCACATGTCTATTGTTTACTTGGAATATAGCGGTATGTTTGGAGATATGGAGCTGGTACGGCGGACGCGACAAGTGCTGGAGAATGCCCGTTTATTGTATGGCGGCGGTATTGACAGCCTGGATAAAGCGCAGCAAGCAGCGGAGGTCGCAGATACCATCGTCGTTGGCAACATTATTTATAGTGATCTGGAGCAGGCGCTTCAGACCGTGAACTTTGATAGAACAGGAAGGTAACTTATGAACGAGACAGTCAATATTTTAGATGCGATAAAAAGGTTGAATCCCGAGCAGCGCAAAGCAGTCGAAGCTGTCGACGGCCCACTTCTGATTATGGCTGGAGCGGGAAGCGGGAAGACACGTGTGCTAACGCATCGTATTGCTTACTTGATCGGCACGCGCAAAGCGGCGCCATGGAGCATTTTGGCCCTTACGTTTACGAATAAAGCGGCTCGTGAGATGCAGGATCGTGTCGGCAAGCTGGTTGGCGGCAGCGGGAACGATATTTGGGTATCCACGTTTCACTCGATGTGTGTACGCATGCTGCGCAGAGACATTTCACGCATCGGTTTCACCTCGAATTTTACCATTCTAGATTCCGGTGATCAGTTATCAGTCATCAAAACGTGCTGCAAAGAACTGAACATTGATACCAAGAAGTACGAACCTAAGACCTTTCAAGCGGCCATTTCTACAGCCAAAAATGAACTCATCTCTCCTAAACAATTTGAAGATAAAATCGGTGACTACTTCGACGGATTGACCTCCAAAATTTATACACTTTATCAGAAGAAGCTTAGAAGCAATAACTCCCTGGATTTCGATGACTTAATTATGGCAACCATTCATTTGTTTAATGAAGTTCCAGAGGTTCTGGAGTTTTATCAAAATAAATTTCAATATATTCATGTCGATGAGTATCAGGATACGAACCGAGCGCAGTATATGCTGTGTCAAATGATTGCGGCCAAACATCAGCGCATTTGCGTTGTAGGAGATAGTGATCAGTCCATTTACCGTTGGCGTGGAGCTGATATTTCGAATATCCTTAATTTTGAAAAAGATTATCCGAATGCTACCGCTATTTTATTGGAGCAAAATTATCGCTCCACTTCTAATATTTTGCAGGCTGCCAATAAGGTCATTGCCAATAATACGGGACGTAAGCCCAAAAATTTATGGACGGATAAAGAGGGCGGCGTAAAGATTAAGCTGTATCAAGCCGATTCCGAGCACGAAGAAGGCTATTTCGTTACAAGTGAAATTAATAAAAATAAGTCCAATGGGAAAAAGTTCGGTCATCACGCCATTCTGTACCGGACGAACGCACAATCTCGGGTGATTGAGGAAATTCTCATTAAATCCGATATCCAATACACCATTGTTGGCGGCGTAAAGTTCTACGATCGGAAAGAGATTAAGGATATTTTGGCGTATTTGCGCCTCATCTCCAATCCGGACGATGATATTAGCTTGAGCCGAATTGTGAACGTGCCGAAGCGGGGCATTGGCGACACCTCGATGGATCGAGTGGCCGAAATGGCGGGACGAAGAGGTATTTCCTTATATGCCATGCTGGAGGAAGTCGATTCACTCGAGATCACATCGAAGGCTAAGCATGCTTTGGCTGATTTCCGTGAAATGATTGATAACCTGAACCGAATGGTTGAATACTTATCTGTAACTGAACTGACGGAGAAAATACTGGAGATGTCGCAGTACCGTCTGGAGATGCAGCGTGAGAATACGATTGAATCCAAGGCTCGTCTCGAAAATATCGAGGAGTTCCTGTCTGTGACGATGGACTTCGAGAAACGTAATGAGGACAAGTCACTCATCTCGTTCCTGACCGATTTGGCGCTTATCGCCGATATCGATACGCTGGATAAAGAAAAAAGCGAGGAAGAACAGGACGCTGTTGTGCTCATGACGATGCACAGCGCCAAAGGCCTAGAGTTCCCGGTTGTATTCATCATCGGGATGGAAGAAGGCGTCTTCCCGCACAGCCGTGCCTTTGCCGATAACGAAGAGCTCGAAGAGGAGCGCCGTTTGGCCTATGTCGGCATCACGCGCGCCGAGCAAGAGCTTTTCCTCACGTGCGCCCGCATGCGTACGCTCTTCGGCCGCACCGCCGCGAACGCGCCATCGAGATTCCTCCAGGAGATTCCGAAGGAACTCCTGGAGAACGTCTCGATGGGCGGCTCCATCGGCGGTGGCTTCTCGCGAGCTGGCCGCACCAGCTCCAGCTCGTGGGGCAGCAGCAGTGGCAGCAGCGCCACTGCCTCACAAGCGGGCCGCGGTTCCGCCGGCTCGTCCGCTTGGGGCACGCCGTCCTCGTTCGGACGGCCTAGTACGGGCGCGGCTGCGCCAAGCCCTGCAGCCGGGG
Source organism: Paenibacillus sp. WG02 (assembly GCF_055396115.1). NCBI lineage: Bacteria > Bacillati > Bacillota > Bacilli > Caryophanales > Paenibacillaceae > Paenibacillus > Paenibacillus sp. WG02. The sequence goes on from NZ_AP036016.1 coordinate 190,468, forward strand.
CGAAGCCGGCTGTGTTCCGGGCTCCGCAGCCTGCCGCAGGCGGCGCGGTGCCGGACTACAAAGCCAGCGACAAAGTGTCGCATGGCAAGTGGGGCATCGGCACCGTCGTGTCAGTCAAAGGCTCGGGTGACGACACCGAGCTGCAAATTGCTTTCCCGGCGCCTGTTGGCTTGAAGCGCCTGCTCGCCAAGTTCGCTCCTATTACGAAACAATAGGAGCCGCTTTTCGCCTTTATTTACCTGACCCACCCTATTACCCATTAGAGAGGAAGAGCCCGTAATGACAGATGCCATCGCGGCAATGAAAACCCTCATCCAAGAAATCAACAAACACAATCATAACTACTACACGCTCGATCAACCGGCGATTTCTGATGCCGAGTGGGATGCTTTATACAATAAATTGACCGCGCTAGAGAAGGAGACAGGGATTACCCTGCCTTCTTCTCCAACCCAGCGCGTGGGCGGCGACATTCTCAAAGGTTTTGATCCACACAAGCATCTGGCTAGGCTTTGGAGCTTGGACAAAGCGCAAAATGCCGAGGACCTGCAGACTTGGCACACGCGTGTGCTTAAGCTAATTGCAGATTACAACAGCAAGAACCCAGAGAACCCGTTGCCAGACCCGACGTATGTGGTGGAATTAAAGTTCGACGGGCTCACGCTGAACCTTACCTATAAGCAAGGAGAGCTTGTCCAAGCCTCTACGCGAGGAAACGGTACGGTTGGTGAGGGCATTTTAGCCCAAATCAAGACGATCAAATCCATCCCGCTGGAAATCCCTTACAATGAGGGGACCATTGAAGTGCAAGGTGAGGGTATGATGTTTCTTTCTGTGCTCGAGGCGTACAACCAAACTGCGACGGATCCGCTCAAAAATGCTCGCAACGCAGCAGCCGGAGCGCTTCGCAACCTCAATCCCAAAGTGACGGCAGAGCGTAAGCTGAACGCTTTCTTCTATAATGTGGGTTACTCCGACGGCATCCAGTTCGATAATCATTTCGATATGGTTCAGTTTCTTCGTGACAACCACTTTAAAGTGAGCAACCGCACACGGTATTTCAGCACGATTGAAGAAGTAAGCGCAGAGCTGGAGCAGATTGCTGAAGAGCGCCTTAGCTTTGATTTTCTGATTGACGGAAGTGTCATCAAAATTACAGACATGCGCACAAGAGAAGTGCTCGGCTACACCGAGAAATTCCCTCGCTGGGCGATCGCCTATAAGTTCGAAGCCGAAGAAGCGACAACAATCCTGCAAAGTGTATCTTGGGAAGTTGGCCGCACCGGCAAAATCACACCGTTAGCCCGCGTTGAAGCCGTGGATCTCGCTGGCGTAACCGTACAGAACTGCACGCTCAACAATGTCGGTGACATCGAGCGCAAAAACCTCAAGCACGCCTTAGGCAGCCTCGTCTACATCCGTCGCTCCAATGACGTCATTCCTGAAATTCTCGGTAAAGTAACCGAGGAGAATGACGGTGAGGAGATTGTAGCTCCGACGCATTGTCCTTCCTGCGGCAGTGAGCTCGAGATGCGTGGTGCGCATCTGTTTTGTTTGAACCGTCTCGGCTGCAGTCCGCAGCTGGTTGGGCGTATGGCGCATTTTGCTTCGCGCGATGCGATGGATATTGAATTTTTCAGCGAAATGACCGCTTCACAGCTGCATCAAGAGCTGGATGTCCGCGATCCTGCGGATCTGTACACCTTACAATTCGAGGACCTCGTCAAGCTCGATCGCTTTGGCGAGAAGAAGGCCCGCAACCTGCTTGATGCGCTAGAAAAAAGCAAATCGCGCGATCTAGCTTCGTTTCTCTATGCCCTAGGCATTCCCAACTCGGGTAAAACCACGACCAAGGTCCTGGCAGACTACTATCGCAGCTTACCGAAGATTATGGCGGCTACGCCTGAGGAGCTAATCGGGCTCCCGGATGTAGGTGGAATCGTAGCTGAGAGTATTTATTCATTCTTCCGTGACCCTGTGATGGTATCCAGCATTGAGCGTATGCTCGCTGCAGGTGTGAACCCGATAGCCGAAGAGCCGGCGGTTGTTTTGGCTAGCCCTGACAATCCGTTTTTCGGAAAAACCATTGTCCTCACAGGTACGCTATCCACTATGGGACGTGACGAATGTGCCAAAAAGCTGGAAGCATTAGGGGCTAAGATTACAGGAAGTGTTTCTAAGAAAACGGACATCGTGATCGCAGGGGAAAGCGCCGGCAGCAAGCTGACGAAAGCGCAAGAGCTTGGTATTCGGATCATTGAGGATGAACAGGAGCTTTTGCAGCTTTTAGGTGAAGGCTAAATGACAAATAAGGGGACAGTGCCATGCCGAATAAACTTCATATCGTGAATGGAGACGCTTTTGGAGATAAGCTGCATGCTTCGGGTATCGATGGAGACATATTGGTGTGGCGCGAGTCACTATATGAAGGACCTATCGGCATGCAAATGTCGGATAGTGTCCTTTTATCTATTAGGGCGGTCTATATGAATCGCCAGCATGGCATCCCTCAGGAAATGTTCAACTCCACTACCTTGGAGCAGGAAAAAGCGCTGGACAAGCTTGCGGAGGATGTAGACGAAATTGTCCTGTGGTTTGAGCATGATCTATATGACCAATTAATGCTTTGTTATTTGCTATCGAGATTATTCGCTCTCCCTGATCGATCCTATAAAGTATCTTTGTTAAGTATCAATCAATTTCCTGGCGTTGAATTATTTCATGGCTTAGGTCAATTAGACGTCATTCAAATTAAGCAGCTCCACGACAAGTGGTTGCCTGTTAATGAAGACCAGTTTCTCCTGGCCTATAAGGTTTGGACAGCCTACTCAGCCTCTGAGCCCCATCTTATGGCGACTTTATTAGAAGAGGATCTATCTGCACTGCCTTTTCTTAAAAAAGCCCTAGAGGCCAATTCAGAACGCTATCCATCTATGCAAAATGGCTTGAATACCATTCAACAGCTCATTCTTGAGCTGATAGGGGATGGAGAGGTTCCCGTTCTGTCGTTATTTCAAAAAGTAAGCAATGCAGTCAGTCATTACGGCCTTGGTGATTTGCAGTTATGGGCTATTGTGGATAGTATTCGCAAATGTGAGGTTCCGCTGGTCCGTCTTACTGGCGGGGACAAGCTGCCGAGTTACGGCGAACCGCTGCCGGCTCAATTTGATAATTGGCAGTTGCAAAAGACTGAAATGGGAAAACTAGTTTATGCAGGTGACCAAGATCATCTATACCTGAACGGCATGGATGATTGGATTGGCGGCGTTCATTTGTTCGGGAAAAAGGGGATATGGCGCCGAAACGCTGCAACCACGGGGTTTTTGAAGATGTAAGATAATGGATGAACAAAGTTGCTTGCAATTCGTTTTGAAACCTGATAATATATGTTCTTGTCACCGCAACAAGCGATGCATTAACGCTTTAAACGGTAACGCATTAAAGCTCCTTGAAAACTGAACAAATGAATGAAGCAAATCAGCAAATTCAGTCACGCAAGTGACTACAATTGAGATTGCAAAATCTCGCTAGCAACGCAAATGAGCAATTAAGCTTTCAAATAGTTTTACTATTATGGAGAGTTTGATCCTGGCTCAGGACGAACGCTGGCGGCGTGCCTAATACATGCAAGTCGAGCGGGTTTACCCTTCGGGGTAAGCTAGCGGCGGACGGGTGAGTAACACGTAGGTAACCTGCCTATAAGATCGGGATAACTATCGGAAACGATAGCTAAGACCGGATAATTGGTTTTCTCGCATGAGAGAACTATGAAACACGGAGCAATCTGTGGCTTATAGATGGGCCTGCGGCGCATTAGCTAGTTGGTAGGGTAACGGCCTACCAAGGCGACGATGCGTAGCCGACCTGAGAGGGTGAACGGCCACACTGGGACTGAGACACGGCCCAGACTCCTACGGGAGGCAGCAGTAGGGAATCTTCCGCAATGGACGCAAGTCTGACGGAGCAACGCCGCGTGAGTGATGAAGGTTTTCGGATCGTAAAGCTCTGTTGCCCTAGACGAACAGCAAGGAGAGTAACTGCTCTTTGTGTGACGGTATAGGAGAAGAAAGCCCCGGCTAACTACGTGCCAGCAGCCGCGGTAATACGTAGGGGGCAAGCGTTGTCCGGAATTATTGGGCGTAAAGCGCGCGCAGGCGGTCAATTAAGTTGGGTGTTTAAGCCCGGGGCTCAACCCCGGTTCGCATCCAAAACTGGTTGACTTGAGTGTAGGAGAGGAAAGTGGAATTCCACGTGTAGCGGTGAAATGCGTAGAGATGTGGAGGAACACCAGTGGCGAAGGCGACTTTCTGGCCTATAACTGACGCTGAGGCGCGAAAGCGTGGGGAGCAAACAGGATTAGATACCCTGGTAGTCCACGCCGTAAACGATGCATACTAGGTGTTGGGGATTCGATTCCTCGGTGCCGAAGTTAACACAGTAAGTATGCCGCCTGGGGAGTACGCTCGCAAGAGTGAAACTCAAAGGAATTGACGGGGACCCGCACAAGCAGTGGAGTATGTGGTTTAATTCGAAGCAACGCGAAGAACCTTACCAGGTCTTGACATCTGGGTGTAAGCACTAGAGATAGTGCCCCTCTTCGGAGCACCCAAGACAGGTGGTGCATGGTTGTCGTCAGCTCGTGTCGTGAGATGTTGGGTTAAGTCCCGCAACGAGCGCAACCCTTGATCTTAGTTGCCAGCACTTTGGGTGGGCACTCTAAGATGACTGCCGGTGACAAACCGGAGGAAGGTGGGGATGACGTCAAATCATCATGCCCCTTATGACCTGGGCTACACACGTACTACAATGGTCGGTACAACGGGAAGCGAAGCCGCGAGGTGGAGCCAATCCTTATAAGCCGATCTCAGTTCGGATTGCAGGCTGCAACTCGCCTGCATGAAGTCGGAATTGCTAGTAATCGCGGATCAGCATGCCGCGGTGAATACGTTCCCGGGTCTTGTACACACCGCCCGTCACACCACGAGAGTTTACAACACCCGAAGTCGGTGGGGTAACCCGCAAGGGAGCCAGCCGCCGAAGGTGGGGTAGATGATTGGGGTGAAGTCGTAACAAGGTAGCCGTATCGGAAGGTGCGGCTGGATCACCTCCTTTCTATGGAGACTCGGATCTGATAGATCCAGTCAAGTATCTTCGGATACACAAACCGCTGATTACTCATTTCATTTGTTCAGTTTTGATGGAGCTTGTACACTTCTTTGAAGTGTATCTCATCAATGTGGGGCCATAGCTCAGCTGGGAGAGCGCCTGCCTTGCAAGCAGGAGGTCAGCGGTTCGATCCCGCTTGGCTCCACCATTAACCTAATGCATACTTCCGCCGCCGATAAGGCGGTGTTGTTGACACTAGGGCGATGAAAAGTAAACCATCTGTATAGCTTATGATTCACCTCATCATTTGGTAATTTTTGATTGTTGCCGATATTGAGATGGCATGATAAGATATAGTTCCTGTCGCCGAGAGGTGCAGGGGAAACAACACATTTGTTCCTTGAAAACTAGATAACGAAACAGTTGCAATTTACCTTTGCGAAGCATAGGTCAATTGTCAACAAAAAACGTAAAGTAAGAACTTAGGTAGCATGATCTTTGGATCTTGCGAAATTTTCAAATGTTTTTTCTGGTTAAGCTAGAAAGAGCACACGGAGGATGCCTAGGCACTAGGAGCCGAAGAAGGACGTGGCGAACGACGAAATGCCTCGGGGAGCCGTAAGCAGGCTTTGATCCGGGGATGTCCGAATGGGGGAACCCAGCTGTGGTAATGCGCAGTTACCATGCAGTGAATACATAGCTGCATTGGAGGCATACCCAGGGAACTGAAACATCTAAGTACCTGGAGGAAAAGAAAACAAAAGTGATTCCGTCAGTAGCGGCGAGCGAAAGCGGAATAGCCCAAACCAAGGAGCTTGCTCCTTGGGGTTGTAGGACCTCGATATGGGGTTAGTTCGGTAGGCGAAGAGATCTGGAAAGGTTCGGCATAGAAGGTAAAAGCCCTGTAGCTTAAATCGAACGAAACCCTTAGAGGTATCCTGAGTACGGCGGGTCACGTGAAACCCCGTCGGAATCCGGCAGGACCATCTGCCAAGGCTAAATACTCCCTAGTGACCGATAGTGAAGCAGTACCGTGAGGGAAAGGTGAAAAGCACCGCGGAAGCGGAGTGAAAAAGAACCTGAAACCGTGTGCTTACAAAAAGTCAGAGCACTCTATATGTGTGATGGCGTGCCTTTTGTAGAATGAACCGGCGAGTTACGTTCCCGTGCGAGGTTAAGCTGAAAAGGCGGAGCCGCAGCGAAAGCGAGTCTGAATAGGGCGCTTTAGTACGTGGACGTAGACCCGAAACCGTGTGATCTACCCCTGTCCAGGGTGAAGGTGAGGTAACACTCACTGGAGGCCCGAACCCACGCATGTTGAAAAATGCGGGGATGAGGTGGGGGTAGCGGAGAAATTCCAATCGAACTCGGAGATAGCTGGTTCTCCCCGAAATAGCTTTAGGGCTAGCCTCGGATGTTGAGTTGTGGAGGTAAAGCACTGATTGGGTGCGGGGCCCGCCAAGGGTTACCAAGTCCAGTCAAACTCTGAATGCCACAAACTTAAATCCGGGAGTCAGACAGTGAGTGCTAAGATCCATTGTCAAAAGGGAAACAGCCCAGACCATCAGCTAAGGTCCCCAAGTGTGTGTTAAGTGGGAAAGGATGTGGAGTTGCACAGACAACCAGGATGTTGGCTTAGAAGCAGCCACCATTGAAAGAGTGCGTAATAGCTCACTGGTCGAGTGACTCTGCGCCGAAAATGTAACGGGGCTAAACACGCCACCGAAGCTATGGCTTGCACTATGTGCATGGGTAGGGGAGCGTTGTATGTACGTTGAATTCTGACCGTAAGGACAGGTGGAGCGCATACAAGTGAGAATGCCGGTATAAGTAACGAAAAGATCAGTGAGAATCTGATCCGCCGAAAACCTAAGGGTTCCTGAGGAAGGCTCGTCCGCTCAGGGTAAGTCGGGACCTAAGGCGAGGCCGAAAGGCGTAGTCGATGGACAACAGGTGGAAATTCCTGTACCACCGTAGCCGTTATGAGCGATGGAGTGACGCAGAAGGATAGTGACGCGAGCTGATGGATGCTCGTCCAAGCAGTGAGGCTGATGTGTAGGCAAATCCGCACATCGTAAGGCTGGGCTGTGATGGGGAGGGAAACTTTAAGTACCGAAGGTCATGAGTTCACACTGCCAAGAAAAGCTTCTAGCCAGGCGAAGGTGCCCGTACCGCAAACCGACACAGGTGGGTGAGAAGAGAATTCTAAGGCGCGCGGAAGAACTCTCGTTAAGGAACTCGGCAAAATGACCCCGTAACTTCGGGAGAAGGGGTGCCTCGGTAGGGTGAATAGCCCGAGGGGGCCGCAGTGAAAAGGCCCAAGCGACTGTTTAGCAAAAACACAGGTCTGTGCGAAGCCGCAAGGCGAAGTATACGGGCTGACGCCTGCCCGGTGCTGGAAGGTTAAGAGGAGTGGTTAGGGGCAACCCGAAGCTATGAATTGAAGCCCCAGTAAACGGCGGCCGTAACTATAACGGTCCTAAGGTAGCGAAATTCCTTGTCAGGTAAATTCTGACCCGCACGAATGGCGTAACGACTTGGGCGCTGTCTCAACGAGAGATCCGGTGAAATTTTAATACCTGTGAAGATGCAGGTTACCCGCGACAAGACGGAAAGACCCCATGGAGCTTTACTGCAGCTTGATATTGGACTTTGGTACGATCTGTACAGGATAGGTGGGAGCCTTTGAAGCCTGAGCGCCAGTTTGGGTGGAGGCGCCGTTGGGATACCACCCTGATCGTATCGGAGTTCTAACCTGGTACCGTGAACCGGTATGGGGACAGTGTCAGGTGGGCAGTTTGACTGGGGCGGTCGCCTCCTAAAATGTAACGGAGGCGTTTAAAGGTTCCCTCAGAATGGTTGGAAATCATTCGCAGAGTGCAAAGGCATAAGGGAGCTTGACTGCGAGACCTACAAGTCGAGCAGGGACGAAAGTCGGACTTAGTGATCCGGTGGTACCGAATGGAAGGGCCATCGCTCAACGGATAAAAGCTACCCTGGGGATAACAGGCTTATCTCCCCCAAGAGTCCACATCGACGGGGAGGTTTGGCACCTCGATGTCGGCTCATCGCATCCTGGGGCTGAAGTAGGTCCCAAGGGTTGGGCTGTTCGCCCATTAAAGCGGTACGCGAGCTGGGTTCAGAACGTCGTGAGACAGTTCGGTCCCTATCTGTCGCGGGCGTAGGAAATTTGAGAGGAGCTGTCCTTAGTACGAGAGGACCGGGATGGACGTACCGCTGGTGTACCAGTTGTCTCGCCAGAGGCATCGCTGGGTAGCTATGTACGGAGGGGATAAGCGCTGAAAGCATCTAAGCGCGAAGCCCCCCTCAAGATGAGATTTCCCAGTATGTAAGACCCCTTGTAGACGACGAGGTTGATAGGTTCGAGGTGGAAGTGCAGCAATGCATGCAGCTGACGAATACTAATCGGTCGAGGGCTTAACCAATTCCCAACCAAGTGAAGATAAGCTTAGTAGCGAATTCCGAATACTTGATTGGGGCCCAGAAAACCTAAGCAATTCAAACCTTTACGCAAGTTTCGTATCTAGTTTTCAAGGCGCAAACTACGCTTTGACTGTTTGGTGATGATGGCGGAGGGGACCCACGCGTTCCCATCTCGAACACGACCGTTAAGCCCTCCAGCGTCGATGGTACTTGAACCGCAGGGTTCTGGGAGAGTAGAACGTTGCCAAGCAAACAAAAAGAACCTTACAAGGAGAAATCCTAGTAAGGTTCTTTTTCTATTTGTTGAAATTGACGAAGAGGCAGGTATAACTAAAATCTCACAGAATAGGAGTCCCTAAAGGCTTCTATTTCCTTGGTTTTTAGCGAAATCAAGCAAATAGCATACGCTAGAGGCTTCTATTTCTCAAGAAATGGCAAGATTCAACGATTATCAACAGAATAGAAGCTCCTAAAGACTGCTATTCCGCTATCGATTCAATCTTTATAACAAAAAAGAGCCCTTATGGGCTCTTATTTCATTTCAAGAACAGCTATTGCATGTAGCAAGATGTGTCCTTATCTGTGATTTTAATCAAGCCAGCTTTGCGGTATGGGCGAAACCGGTAGAGCATCCACAGCCGCGGCATAAGCATCCAGACATGAAAGATCGTGAGATGGATTAACCATTTGTCAGGTATCCATGGATAAAGAAGTGTAATCATAGCAAGGCCAATCCAAAATAAAGTAAGCTGTATTTTGGATACCAGTCGAATGGAGGCATTTCCCTCTGGCAAGAATCCACACCAAAAGACTCCCCAGCGGTAAGACCAGCCCCTCATAGCCATTCCAATCGTAAACTGAAAATAGATCCGGATGAGTAAAGAATGAAAGATAAGAAGAAGCGGATAGCTGACTAAGAGCGGCAGCCAGTTCGTAGGGTCAAATTTGTAAAAGACCGCTAGGATCAGCAGCATAAAATAAACAATTATTTTATACAAGGAATGATATATTCGCTTCATTAAAGTATAGCTATAAATGGTAGATTGTTTGGAGAGATTTGGCTCCTGTTTGGTTGACATGCTGATGACCTCCGCAAGGCGGTTAACCTGATATAAGTCTATATCGGCACATGCCTTCCAAAATATGAGTGTTTAGCTAGTTTAGGAGAATTGGAATACGGATATACTATTAGTAAAAGATCGTGGGGTGATCATATGGAGGAGAACCGAATAGGGGTATGTATGATCTGCGAGCAGCAGCGGATTGGGGGAATTCATATTATTATGGCCTTTATCTGTGATGAGTGCAGTAGTGAGATGGTCAAAACGAATGTAAATGATCAGAAATATCCATTTTTTGTGAGGCAGATGAAGAAAGCATTTTATATCGGCAGCTCGAAACAATATATGAACTAATGGGGAAGCTTCTTATGGAAGCTTTTTTGTTTTTTTTGCGTCAATCCACTACTATAAGGGTATAAAATAGAAAGCTCACGGAGCACAAGGAGTCGTGTCAAACATGAGCAGCCAACATGCTAAACAGTCACGCGCGCCGCTTTTTGAAGCCATGGTCGCCCATCACGATAAGAACCCTGCAAGCTTTCATGTGCCTGGTCATAAATCCGGACAGGGCTTGTTGGATGAAGGGACAAGCTTCCTTAAGACGGTGATGTCTATCGATTATACGGAAATTACGGGCTTGGACGATTTACATCATGCTGAAGGTGTCATTCGTGAAGCCGAGCAGCTAGCGGCGGAGTGTTTTGGAGCCGAGGAGACGTATTTTCTGATAGGCGGGAGTACGGTTGGCAATTTAGCCATGATTTCTGCCGTATGTGGGAAAGATGATATCATTCTTGTGCAGAGGAATGTACATAAGTCAGTCATTCATGGGCTTATGCTAGCCGGTGCCAAGGCAGTGTTCATAGCTCCTGGCATTCATCCGGAAACAGGTGTGGCCACAAGTCTATATATCGAAGATGTTAAACAAGCGCTAGTGCTGTATCCAGAGGCTAAGGGTCTATTTATAACTAATCCTAATTACTACGGTAATGGTGTCAATCTCAAGCCTTTCGCGGAATTGATGCATGAATATGGGAAGCTGCTGTTGGTAGATGAAGCGCACGGGGCGCACTATGGATTTCATCATGAGGTGCCGGCTTCCGCGTTATCGCAAGGTGCTGATGCTGTGGTACAATCCACGCACAAGATGCTAACGGCAATGACCATGGGGGCTATGCTGCATGTCCAAGGACCGCGGATAGATCGAAGGGCAATCCAACAGTTGCTTGCTATGCTGCAGAGCTCAAGTCCATCTTATCCTATAATGGCATCACTAGATTTGGCTAGGAAGAGGATGCATATAGAAGGCAAAAACTGGCTGGATCAAGGACTAGCTGTTGTAAAAGAGTTCAGGTCGCTGCTTGATGGGCTTACCGTATTCGGATACCACCCACGAGAGCTTCTGGTAAATCAGAGTCAAGAGATTCAAACAGCAGATCCATTTAAAATAGCCATCTATGATGCGACGAATACGTTATCTGGCACTGAACTCAAAGAAAGGCTAGAAGCTCAAGACTGCTTTGTCGAAATGACGGACGGACGTCAAGTGCTTCTTGTTTTCACCCCTGCTTCCACGAGAGAGGATATGTTAAGAATTGTCGAAGCATTAACTAACATTTGTTTGGACGTTCCGATACAAAAGAAGGAACTTCAAGCGCCAATCTCGAATATACTTAAATTACCCTACTACACTCCAATCTCTTCACCAGTTGCATTTGATATGAGAGATATCTCCAAAGCATCACGAGACAGCGTGTTTAGTCAGGTTAGTGTTCAGGGGGCGGTCGGGAAGCGTTCTGCGGATATGGTAATCCCTTATCCACCGGGAATTCCCTATTTATACCCTGGCGAAATCATCTCGGCTTCTGTGGCCGAAGCCTTATTGCAATTGGCCGCAAACGGAATCAAGTTTCAAGGAACCGAATTTGGACAGACACAAAAGCTAAAGATATACACATAAACCATTCTAAGATCTGGTAAAGCAGCATGCAGGAGGAAGCGTGAACGGAATATTTATAACGTTTGAAGGGCCGGACGGCGCTGGAAAAACAACACAGCTTAAGAAATTAGCTGAGGAGCTTAAGCAGCAAGGGCATGATGTCCTCGTTACAAGAGAACCAGGCGGAACGGCAATCAGTGATCAAATCCGCAGTATTATTCTTGACCCTGTGAATAAGGAGATGGTGGATCAAGCGGAAGTTTTGTTATACGCAGCATCTAGAGCACAGCATGTACATCAGTTAATTCTTCCGGCACTCGCTGCTGGCCGAATTGTGCTATGTGATCGTTTCATTGATGCGAGTGTTGCTTATCAGGCTTACGGATTAGGCGTAGATGTAGATATGGTTAAGGCCATCTCACGTTATGCCAGTTCGGGATTACAAGCAACCCGAACATACATCTTAGATGTGCCAGTGGAAGTAAGCTTGGCGAGACTTCACCATAGAGCAACGGGCACAGGCGTGAATGCCCAGCAGTTGGATCGCATTGAACAGAAAAATGTAGATTATCACAGTCGGGTACGGGAAGGATTCCATCAGATTGCAGCTGATCATCCTGAACGGGTGCGAGTTGTTAATGCAAACCGCAACGAAGAGGAGATTGCAAGAGATATATGGAAGGATTGTAATCGTTTGCTTGAGGAACATATTTCCGGTTAAAGCAGAAAATCCATTCTTAGTTTATAATAAAAGGGAGGAATCACCCATGAAACTAGTCGTAGCCGTTGTACAAGATAAGGACAGTAACCGTCTCTCTAATGCTTTGATAAAAGAAGGGTTTCGCGCCACGAAACTGGCAAGTACCGGTGGATTTTTACGTGCGGGAAACACGACTTTTATGATTGGTACGGAAGATGAGAGGGTGCAAGAGGTCATGCAGGTCATTCGCACCAATTGCAAAATTCGGGAACAGCTTGTTACACCGGTTTCTCCGATGGGAGGAACGACGGATTCCTATATTCCATTCCCTGTGGAAGTTCAAGTGGGTGGAGCCGCGGTTTTCGTATTACCGGTAGAGCGCTTCGAGCATTATTAAATTGATAAGCGCTGTTCCTTGTTAGATAAGGGCGGCGATCTTTTTATACTAGGTTTAATCAGACATACACAAGGATGGATGCGTCTTGAAAATTAATCCGGGGTGGCAGCCCATCGGTAAGAACGTCAAAGTGAATGAGAACGTCCCGCCGCCACAGATGGCCCCCCGGAATTTCTCTGACATTATGCAGCAGCAGGATGAGAAATTTACGCAGGAGCAATTATCCAAAATGGTGCAGCAAATTACGCTGCAGGGTGATCGTCTGTCGCGGGCAATGACGGTAAGAGAGCTTTTGCAATACAAGCTGTTGATTAAGCAGTTTCTAGAGGAAACAGCTCGCCGTGGTGTCAATTTAAGAGATACGAAGGGTTGGGATCGTCGCGGCCGTTCGAAACGATATAAGCTTTTGGAGGAAATCGATCTAGAACTGCTTGCGTTAGCAGATGAATTGCTAGAAAACGAGCAGGGGCGAATTGAAATTTTGCACAAAATCGGAGAAATCCGAGGGATGCTGATTAACTTGCTATTTTAAAATATAAGAAAATATAGGATTCGAGCTATATAGCCGTTTATCCTCGGATGGAGCGTATTTCTAATGTCCTTTCAAGCCATACCGGGGCAAGCAGCGGCTAAGCAGTTTCTGCAGAACGGGCTGCGGCAAGACAAGCTGTCTCACGCCTATATATTTAGCGGGCCAGTAGGAACTGGACGCTCGGAAATGGCCATAGCCTTGGCCAAAGCGATCTACTGCCAACACGGGACTGATGAGGCATGTGGTGAATGTTTGGAATGCCGTAAGGTCGAGCATCGTAATCATCCGGATTTACACATGGTTACGCCTGATGGAGCTTCGATTAAGATCGAGCAAATTCGTGAGCTGCAGAAGGAGTTTGCTTACCGCGCTACAGCCTCCGGAACCAAAATATATATCCTGTATCATGCGGATAAAATGACGGTACAGGCTGCTAATAGCCTGTTGAAGTTTTTAGAAGAACCGACCTCACGTGTGGTCGCGATACTCATTACAGAGAATGGCAACGCCCTGCTGCCAACGATTCAATCGAGGGCGCAGTGGATTAATTTCACGCCAATGCCGCGTGAGCAAATGGTCTTGACGCTTTTGGAAGAGGGTCATCCTGCATCGCTTGTTCAGCCCGCCGCACATTTAACGGCAGGATTGCAAGCGGCTAGGGATTTAATTGCTGCGAATTGGTTTGCAGAAATGAGAACCGTAGTGTTACAATTAGCTAAGGAGACGCTCACACGTTTCCCTACTTCCATGATTACGGTGCAGCAACGGATTGTGAAAACGGAGCTAGCGGATCATATGTCGAGTCTTTTCGACTTGTTGATTCTCTGGTTTAAAGATATGGTGCAGCTGCGCCTGGAGCGCAGAGATAAGCTTGTTTATAATGATCAGCTGGACTGGATGAGCTCCCTCGCGTTCAGCCGGGATGTCTCAGTATGGGTGCGTATGATGGAGCAAGCCGTAGATTTACAAAAACGACTGCGTTTCAACGCCAATTCTCAGCTGGTTATAGAGAAAATGCTCGTGGAGATGCAGGGGGTGTAAGATGTATTCGGTAGTTGGCGTCCGCTTTAAGAAAGCGGGTAAAATATATTATTTTGATCCGATTGATTTGCCGATTGAGAAAGAAAGTGCCGTTATTGTTGAAACCGCTCGCGGAGTTGAATACGGCAAAGTTGTTGTTGGAAAGAAGACTGTCAAAGAAAATGACGTCGTTCTTCCTCTCAAAAAGGTGATTCGCATTGCGGATGACTCGGATGCTGATTTGGTTGAAGAAAATAAGAAAGCAGCCAAAGATGCGTTTCAAACGTGTCACGAGAAAATTAAAGACCATAGTCTTAAGATGAAGCTCGTAGACGTAGAGTATACCTTTGATCGCAATAAAATTATTTTTTATTTTACGGCTGAAGGGCGCGTTGATTTCCGCGAGCTCGTGAAGGATTTGGCGAGTATTTTCCGGACCAGAATCGAACTGCGTCAAATTGGCGTACGGGATGAAGCGAAGATGCTTGGAGGTATAGGTCCGTGTGGGCGAATTCTATGCTGTTCCTCGTTCTTAGGTGATTTCGAACCCGTATCCATTAAGATGGCGAAAGACCAGAACTTGTCGCTTAACCCAACGAAGATTTCCGGATTATGCGGACGGTTAATGTGCTGCTTGAAATATGAACATGATAACTACGAGAGCGCGAAGGATTCACTGCCAACCGTAGGTAGACAAGTAATCACTTCTTTCGGTAATGGTAAGGTGCTTGGGTTGAATATCAAAGAGCGTACCGCAAAGGTTCAATTGTTTGATCTTGGTAAAGCACTTGATTTACCATTCGATGATGTAGTAGAACAAGAGTAGAGGCAAAGTATCCAAGGAGGCGCTGGCCAGTAAGCATGCATGGCACTAGAGGTGAAAGCGTGGATAAACAAGATATTTTTGGACAAATAGATGGGATCGAAGAACGAATGGGTGCCACTTATGCCGAGTTGGGTGCCTTAAAGAAACAAATCATTAACCTCATCGAAGAAAATAAGAGATTAAGCATCGAAAATCAGCAGCTCCGCAAACTGATCAGACAAGAGGAAACGATTGTCGAGCAGCCAGTAGGAGAGGCGGAAGAACCACTTCCGTTACCTGGAGCAGGTTATGATAATTTGACTCGCTTGTATAATGAAGGTTTTCATATTTGCAATGTGTATTATGGACACCTTCGGACCGAGGGAGATTGTTTATTTTGCTTATCCTTTTTAAATAAATAAGTGATTTTGACCGTAGGGGTGTATGCCTTACGGTTTTTTTCCATAATGAGCAGACTAGAAAGGAAATGACGGAGAATACGTATGAAGCAAGTACAGTTACGACCTACCGAACGAATTGATGATTTATTGACGTATGATTTGAAAATTATTCAGAGTGATGAAGTGTTCAGCTTTTCACTAGATGCCGTCCTGCTAGGCCGATTCTGCAGTGTGGCTCCCAAGGGGCGCATGATTGATTTATGTACGGGCAACGGGGTCGTCCCTCTGCTCTTAACAACGCGAACACGAGCTGAGATTTGGGGCGTTGAAATTCAAGAACGGCTCGCGGATATGGCGGTTCGCAATGCAGAGATTAATGGATTGGAAGAGCGGCTGCATATGCTTCAAGGGGATTTGAAAACCATTCATGAAACCTTGGGTCATGGCCAATTTGATGCCGTAACGGTGAATCCTCCTTATCTACCTGTGCCAAATGGTGAGCAGAACGTCAATGAGCATTTCGCTGCGGCTCGTCATGAAATATATTGCAACTTGGAAGATGTCATTGCAGCAAGTGCAAAGCTCGTGAAGGCTGGCGGTAAAGTAGCGATGGTCCACCGTGCTACACGATTAATCGATATCTGCTGCTTAATGAGGCAGTATCGTCTTGAACCGAAGCGCATTCGCTATGTGCACGCACGTGCTGGGGAAGAAGCGATGATGGTGCTGATCGAGGGAATGAAGGATGGAAAGCCTGAGATCCGTACGTTACCGCCGCTTATTGTTTATGATGACAATCAAGAGTATTGTAAAGAGCTGAAAGAAATTTATTACGGGGGCAGAAGCTCCTTAGAGTTTTCGTAGAAAACTTACTTCGTAAGCAATCATAAAAGTGAAGAGGGAAATAACATTGAGCTTGAATGTGCAAAAGAGTTATCGCGAGGATGGAAGCGGCGTAGGCACGCTGTACCTGGTTGCCACACCGATAGGCAACCTAGAAGATATGACCTTCCGTGCGATTCGCACCCTGAAGGAAGTGAGCATGATTGCCGCTGAAGACACGCGGCAAACACGTAAACTGCTGACGCACTTCGAGGTCGCTACGCGACTCGTCAGCTATCACGAACACAACAAGCAAGCAAGCGGCCCCGAACTCGTCCGCTTGCTGCTTGAAGGGCAAAGCATCGCGCTCGTCAGCGATGCTGGACTGCCGGCCATCTCCGATCCAGGTTATGACCTGGTGAGGATGGCCGTAGAGCAGGGCGTGCCGGTGGTGCCTATCCCCGGCGCGAATGCGGCCCTGTCGGCGCTGATTGCATCAGGCTTGCCGACAGAGCGTTTTGCCTTCGTCGGGTTTCTCCCCCGGGAGAAAAAGGATCAGACGAAGGTGCTTGAAGGGCTGCAGCATACGCAGGATACGCTGCTGTTCTATGAGTCCCCGCACCGCGTGGAGAAAACACTTACCCGCATGGCGGAAGTGTGGGGGGCGGAGCGCCGGGTGTGTCTCGCCCGCGAGCTGACGAAGCGGTACGAGGAGTTCCTGCGGGGCACCATCGCAGAGTGCCTCGCGCACTTAGAGCAGTACCCGCCTCAAGGCGAGTACTGCGTGATCGCCGAAGGCGCATCGGAGAAGGCAGCCCGCGAAGCAGCGGATGGCTGGTGGGAAGCGATGACGCTGGGCGAGCATGTTGAGCACTACGAGCAAAGCGGGAGCGATCGCAAGGATGCACTAAAGTTGGTCGCGAGCGATCGCGGGCTCTCCAAACGTGATGTATACAATGCACTACTCGAGCGCTAAGGCGCGCGGGAAGTGCAGCGTTCCCGCCGCACTCGGCGCTAAATAGTTCTCCGGACAAAAAAAGATCTCTAATCCGCGGCCGAAGCCAACAAATTAGAGATTAGAGGAGATATGAAAAAGGTTAGAATTACCAATAGGATAAGTGCTACTTCTATTATATACTACTTTTCTTATTTTGTCACAGGTGTTGGCATTTCTGCTAAACAAATATGACAAACAATTTTTCCTTTGAAGTAAGATACGTTTTCTGCATTGCCACAGAAGATACAAGCAGGCTCATATTTTTTCAACATGATGCGCTCGCCGTCTACATAAATCTCCAAAGCGTCTTTCTCACCAATACCCAACGTGCGGCGCAACTCGATTGGAATAACAACGCGACCCAATTCGTCAACTTTTCTTACAATTCCCGTAGATTTCATCATATATATAAACCCCTTTCGATTTTATCAAAAATTTATCAATATCGTCATGTTTCGACATATCTTCTTGCCTAATGATACCAACGATTCCCAAAATAGTCAACCATATTTTCGTCTATTTTAGCTTGTTATTCAAAAAAATTTTTAATAGGGTTTCTGTTTTAAATATGAGAAAAACCAGGTAGAATAAGGGAATGTAAATCATATATTACGTTCTTTCTCCTTGAAAAGTACTAAATTACGAAGTTAAAGACTAGTCTAGTATAACAGAGAAATTGGAATATGCATTTCGACAAAATGCGACAGAAATGTCGAAGTAATGAAAAGGAATTGTCGAAATTATTTAAATTTGCTAAAGAGAGGTTGTGAATGGATGAAGGAAGAGAAGGTTTTTAAAGATCCGGTTCATAAATATATTTACGTGCAGGACAATACGATTTGGGATTTAATTAATACGCGCGAGTTCCAGAGACTGCGCCGCATAAGGCAATTAGGCACTTCTTATTTAACTTTCCATGGTGCTGAGCATAGTCGCTTCTCTCATTCACTTGGTGTGTACGAAATCACTCGGAAAATTATTTCACAATTCGAACGAAATCACTATGAGGATTGGCCTCAGGAGGAACGTTTGCTCTGCCTTTGTGCGGCATTGCTGCATGATTTGGGTCACGGGCCTTTCTCGCACTCCATTGAAAAAGCTTTCGGAACGAAACATGAAGACTGGTCGTGCAGAATTGTTCTTGGAGATACCGATGTGAATAAAGTGCTAAGCCGAGTGTCACCTGATTTTCCAAAAAAAGTGGCGGGCGTTATTTGTAAATCGTATAGTGAAGAAATTGTGGTTAGCCTTGTATCCAGTCAGTTGGATGCTGATCGCATGGACTATTTACTGCGCGACGCCTATTTCACCGGTGTAAATTACGGCACATTCGATCTGGAGCGGATTCTTCGTGTTATTAGGCCCTATAAAGGGCATATTGTTGTCAAGGAAAGCGGCATGCATGCTGTTGAAGACTATTTAATGTCCCGTTATCAAATGTACTGGCAGGTGTATTTCCATCCCGTGACACGTAGTGCGGAAATTTTGCTGCACAAAGTTTTTGCGCGTGCCAAACATTTATACGAAGAAGACTATACGTTTGGATTTATGGTGGAACCCATTTTGCATCTGATTCAGAATAAAATTTCGCTCGAAGATTATTTGTTATTGGATGAGTCTGTTATGCAGACGATGTTAACTTTCTGGAGTAATGAGAAAGATCCTATTCTGGCCGATATGTGTAAACGGTTTTTGGATCGTAAGTTGTACAAATACAGTACCTTTGATGAGTCTAATCAACGTCAAATTAAGCTGATGGAAAAAGTGATGGCTGAGGTCGGATTCGACCCTACTTATTATATGGAAATTGATTTTCCATCGAATCAATCTTATGACGTGTATAGACCGGGGGAAACAGATGACAATTTGCCTATTTTTCTGCTGGATCATAAGGAGACTTTAACGGAAATTACGCATCGATCTGAGATTGTTCAGTCCATCAGTGGCTTCCAAATGGGTAAGCATCATGTTTATTATCCGGAGGAGCTGTTGGAACGATTGAACGCAACCAATTATCCTGATTTATGGGCACTGCTTGGTGAGCAAGATTAGCTAGAAAAACAAGTGCAGCAGAATATTTTAACTTAAGGGAGAACGATTATGCTAACGGATTCACACACACATTTAAATGCCGAACAATTTAATGAAGATCAAGATGAAGTGATTCAGCGAGCACTGGACGCCGGAGTGACAAGAATAGTGAATGTAGGCTTCAACCGGGAGACCATACCCAGCTCCATTGCCCTTGCTGAGAGGTATGATTTCATCTACTCAACGGTAGGGTGGCATCCTGTGGATGCAATTGATATGATGCCTGGCGACTTAGAATGGATTGAAGAGTTGTGTAAGCATGAGAAAGTTGTTGCCATCGGGGAAATTGGACTGGATTACTATTGGGACAAGTCGCCGAAGGATGTACAGCAGAGGGTATTTCGGGAGCAAATTCGTCTAGCGCGTAAATTGGGGATGCCCATTGTCATACATAATCGAGATGCCCATCAAGATATTTTGCACATTTTAAAAGAAGAGAAGGCCGAGGAAGTCGGGGGAATCATGCATTGCTTCTCAGGAAGCTGGGAGACGGCTAAACAGTGTCTGGATATGAATTTTCATATTTCTTTTGGGGGTCCAGTTACGTTTAAAAACGCTAGGCAACCGAAGGAAGTGCTGGCGCAAGTTCCATTAGATCGTTTGTTAATTGAGACCGATGCTCCCTATCTGACCCCGCATCCTTTCCGCGGCAAGCGCAATGAAACCGGCTATGTTCGCTTGGTCGCTGAGACAGCCGCGGAAATTCGGGGGTTGACTTTGGAAGAAATTGCGGAAATAACAACTAACAATGCCATTCGATTGCTAGGTCTCAAGTAAAGCGTTTTTTTCGAACTTGCGGCGAAGCACAATACCGCAGCTGAAAGAGATGAAGATGAGACTGACGAGTGGAACGAGCAGATAGATTGGTGAAGAGCGAATCATAAGTGGAATTGTCAAGATACATAGTTCCAGCAGCAAGACCGACCAAATGATGAAGGCCAGCGAACCGGCTTTCGAATTTGGATTGAGCGGGTACATCTCCAGCCAGAACGTATACCGATGAGCACGCTCGAGTGACGATAACTGAACAAGGGAAATCACAAGGGCGATCAGGAAGATCAATGTCCTTGCAGTACCGCTGCTTGAAACGGCAATAGCTAGTACCCCTAACAGGGTGAGACGCAGTATGATCGCGAACAGCTCCGTACGCAGCAATGTCTTCATATATAGATACAAATAGGCAGCATCTTGTCTAAAAGGTATGAACCGTGTTATCCCGCTGATCCAACTTCGGCGGGCTATTCGCATTCCCATCTGAGGCACATCGACGAACCAGCTGAAAAAGGCATAAAGCCGTGCTTGCTGCTGATTTTCTTTGATGATCAAGTAGTCCCAGCCGATGACGTATTTAGATACGAAATGAACAGCTCCTAACCATACGAAAATGAGAAGCAGTGCAGCCCCGCTTGCCCATAAAATGCTGGTTAGAAATTGCAGCGAAATGAGAGCGGTTGTTGCAATCCAGCGAAAGCTAACCGAAGCTAAACGTGTACGCTCATGAGCAAAGCGGCTTTCCTGCCAGCTCGCTAATAAATTAGCAATCTTTAATAGAAGAAGTAGGGCAAGCATCAGTAAGAAATGCTGTTCTGAAGCGCCGAGGCAATGGTGATAAAGCGGCCATAAAATAACCCAGGCGATAAATGTCCAAAAAGCTTGCAGTGCCAAACTGTACATGAATCCACTTCGGAAATAAGCACCCATTTGATGTTCGATCCGTAATAAAAACATGCGGTCTGCTTTTCTTACCAATGTACGAATGGAGCTTGAAGATAGAAGCGGAACGAGCAGCAAAAGCACGATCCACAGATAGGGATAATCTGTCGGAAGACGCTGTAATATTTTTGCATAATAATAGGAAGAAATGATGACAAGAAACAACACGAGACCGATGAAATTGCTGCGCGCTGCATATTGCCAATAGCCCATGGATTCCTTCATATAATATTCGAATCTTTGCTGCCATAAGGAACGGGTGTTGATGTCCATATTTCTCATCATGAATCCCCTTGTACGAGTTTGTAGAAAATGTCGTCTAGTGACGCTCCCGGGAGTTCGGTTTGCTCGCGTAATTCGACTAAATCACCCTGAGCAACCATGCGACCTTTATGAAGGACAACGTAGTTATCGCAATATTTTTCAATCGTAGACAAAATATGCGAAGAGATGAGGAATGATGCTCCTTTATGTTTCATTTTGACCATTAATTCTAGCAAGGAACGAATCGCTAAAGGGTCGAGGCCGAGAAAGGGTTCATCGATAATATATAACGAGGGTTCAATCAGAAATGCGTTCATAATCATGACTTTCTGTTTCATTCCTTTGGATAAATGACTGGCGAAGCTGTTCAGCTTGTCCTTCATTTGAAACTGCTCCAAAAGAGAACTGGATCGAGCCAAATAGTCTTCCTTCGACAAGCCATAGGCCATAGCGGTTAGCTCAAGGTGTTCGCGGATCGTAAGCTCTTCGTAAAGCTCGGGACTTTCGGGTACATAAGCGTAGGTGGCGCGATAGGATACAGGATTTTCAGCTAAAGTTAGTCCGTTGATTCGAATGGATCCTTTTTGCGGTTGAAGCAGGCCGAGAATGTTCTTGATTGTGGTACTTTTACCGGCGCCATTAAGTCCGATCAGACCCATCATTTCACCTTGACGAATAGAAAAGGTTAGGTCATGAAGAACGGGTTTATTTGGTAAATATCCCCCGTATAAAGAGTCAACTTGTAGAATGGAGCCCATCTCATTGCCTCCCTGATTAGCAAATTATTGGTATTTATGAATCGCTTTCCTATACGATCATTATAAACAAATTTGTAATTTAAGCCTAGTTTAGGGGTGAAAAGTTGAAAAGAGTTAGTATACGTACGTGATAGTGAGATATAAGTAGAAATAGGGCTGTTTTATTGCCTATTTGATTGAATTTTAGTCGGTTTAGCCCTTTTTAGTAGGTGTTAATCCCTTTACAGGTTAAGATTAACAGCGTAATATACTTTTCATAATAACTTAATATCCAATTTGCCATTTTTCCATTCGCTGAGTTCCATTTATGGGAACGGGGGAACCACTGTAAGCTGAAGAAGCATGCTTCTTGAGTGAACAGAGTGAGTAACAGGGGTGAATCTTTGAGCGTACTTTGTATGCTTATAGTAGGGCGACTCTCACGTCCGAATCCGTCAGCTAACCTCGTAAGCGTAAGAGAGGTAACGATTGTCGTGCGTGCTATTTGTGTATTTTACTATACAAACTAAGCCAGCGAGAAGAGTCCTCTTCTTGCTGGCTTTTTGTCTTCATAAAGGGCTATACACATTTCGGACGACTAAAAATTGCCCGGAATTCATATGAATGTTGAATAGGCAAACTGGTGTGGGACGACCAGAAGGCAGCGGTATAGCACCGTACTGCTGATGGCGAACACGTTAAGTTAAACTAAAAAACCTTAGTCGCGTCAAATCTAATCATGCTGTAACCTGGCGGCGAGGCTTTGAAGGAGGACCGAAGAAGTGGGCAGTATCTCTATTAGCGAGACCCATGTAAAACGATCATCCAGCATGTCCTTCGCATTGCGATGGAAGCATGAAAACTTGCGTTTGATTTTAAGCTTAGCCATAATTTCAATCGCAATGACTTTCATGTTTTTGGTGTTGTTGTACGGTACGGCTACCAAGAGCGTATCCGTGGTTGTGAATGGACAAGAAACCGTTGTGCAAACGAAACAATGGGTCCTGCAACGCCTACTGGATGAACAAGCCATAAAGATTGGTGAACACGATGAAATTTCTGCTGCGCCAACGACAACAATCAAGGGTGGAGACAAAATTGTCATCGAACATGCCTCACCGATTCAATTGACTGCTGATGGAAAGACCACCACTGTTTACACAACTGCAAGAACGGTTGAAAGTGCATTGCAACGTTTACATATTGCACTTGGGGAGCACGATCGTTTAACTCCCGAACCGACAACCGCTCTGAACTCAGGCGATGAAATCAAAATCGTCCGTGTGAAGAAAGAGACGGAGGAAGTAACTGAACCGATTGCGTTCGATACGGAAAAGAAGAGCGACGCATCGCTGCTCAAAGGCAAAGAGCAAGTCGTCCAAGAAGGTAAAGAGGGCGTACTCTTGAAGAAGAAAGAAAAGACTTTCGAAGATGGTGTTCTAGTCGCGGAAGCAGTTGTGGGTGAAGAAGTAAAAACAGAAAGTATTAATAAAGTCGTGTCCGTTGGCACGAAAAACCCAGTTGTTGTTCTTTCGTCATCCTCACCTAGTGTGGATGAGGTTTCGAAGAATGGTGTAACATTTGGGTACAAACAAATCCTGAAGAATGTGAAGTTGACTGCTTATTCGGCAGACGCTGAATCTACAGGTAAGTCCGAAGGATCTCCTGGTTTCGGTAAAACCTATACGGGGACTACCGTGACAGAAGGCCGCACGATTGCGGTTGATCCGAAAGTGATCCCATTGGGATGGTGGGTTTACATTGAGGGCATTGGCTTCCGCCGTGCTGAAGATATTGGCAGCGGTGTGAAAGGTCAAATGATTGATGTCTTCTTTGAAGATCATGGTTATGCCAATAAATTCGGAACGAAGCAAGGGTACACCGTGTATGTGGTAGGACCGAAAAAGCCGTCTGAAAATTAACGTGTAAACGTCTGTTTCGGCGGGAAGAATGTCATATATATACGTTGCCAAGTAACAACTTGGGCAAAAGAAGAGGGGACCCCTCTTCTTTTCTGCGTTGAATATGGAAGTATAAGTTCTATACTTTAGCTCCGCATCAACCTTGACAAACGCGCGCTCGTACCAGAAGGACGACGGAGTCGTTTATCCTTGGTACTGGGAAGGGAACCGCTTATGATTAAAGAAGTGATTGTCGTCGAAGGCAAAGACGATACAGCTGCTATTCGCCGAGCGGTAGAGGCGGATACAATTGAAACTGGCGGTTCTGCGATTGGGCAAGCCGTGCTAAAGCGTATTGCACTTGCACAGCAGCGCAGAGGCGTTATTATATTCACGGATCCGGATCACGCTGGTGAACGGATTCGGAAGATTGTGGCAGCCAAGGTGCCTGGCTGCAAGCATGCCTTCATTACGCAGGAGCAGGCTGAGTACAAGGGTGATATTGGCGTCGAGAATGCGACGCCTGAGACGATCCGTCAGGCTCTTCAGAGCCTTCGTACGGAATATGATGGTGCGGTTTCACAGCTGACCATGGCGGATCTCGTGACCGCAGGGTTGATTGTTCATGCAGAGGCGGCGTCTCGCCGGCTGATTGTGGGTAAAGCGTTAGGAATTGGCTATTGCAATGGCAAGCAGTTTTATAAGCGCTGTGCAATGTTTCAGATCTCGCGTGAGGAATTTGAGGCGGCTTTGGAGCATTTGGAAGCTGATAAGTAGAATGGATGTTGCTGATGTTGTAGTTTGGAGACTGTCGATTGATTTACAACTGGTAGTCATAACTCCAAAGTGCGCGATTTTAGAGTCATTCAGCTTTCGTGATGGCAGATGGGCTATAGTGGTTAAATGTTGCATTTTCTGCAACAATTCACACGCCAAAAGGCTATTTTGCATCTTGAAGTTGTATTTCGTACAACATTTTGAGCTCATTTGTTGCTAAATGCTCTATATTGGGCAAAATTGTTGTACATTCTGCAACATCGAAGGGAAATAGGCGAGATTTAGGCAGCAATTGTTGTATTATTTACAACATCATTCTACCGCGTTGAGGGATTCATTCATCCAGCAACCTTAAGCGGGCATATATGACTTGATCCCGATGTATGACACCATTAAGTAGAACAAAATTGGATGAATAAATCGACGGTCTCGTTTGTACAACACTTCTTGCCTATTTGTGGAAAAAAGCTCTGGATGAGGTATCAATTGTTGTACCAAATGCAACATTCTAGAATATTGACGGGATTTAAACAGCAATTGTTGCACTTTCTCCAACATCTTCAACTGAATTTCATACAGCACTCTCATGAGCTTACAAGACTATGCATACCGAATTTCAGTAAGATGCCACTTAGAAAATAATTGCATGAGATTTGGCGCAGAGTTTCAAAACTCTTTTGAATGATTTTAATTGATTTTAATTGATTTTGAATGACTTTGAATGATTTTGAGTGACAATGAAGAATGTGAAATCCAGAACCTATAGATAATGAGGTCTATATCATGAATGTACCCAACAATGAAGTGATTGTAACAGCCGATGACGTGGCTACGCCAAGTAAAACGAAACAAATTATCAAGAGAAATGGTCTGGTGCTTAAGAAGAGCTTAGGTCAAAACTTCCTAATTGACCAAAATATCCTAAGCAAGATTGTCATGGCCGCAGAGCTCGGGCCGAACAAGGCTGCGCTTGAGATCGGCCCCGGCATTGGGGCGCTCACACAGCAGCTGGCCAAGCTCGCTGGACGCGTCTTGGCCGTCGAGATCGATCAGCGTCTGCTGCCCATCCTGGACGAGACGCTGGAGCCCTATCCCCATGCTACCGTTGTCCATGGGGACATCTTGAAGACCGACCTGCCGGAATTGTTCCGGCAGCACTTCGAGGGCATGGACGGCGTCAGTGTCGTCGCCAACCTGCCCTACTACATCACGACGCCGATCATCATGAAGCTTCTTGAAGAGAAGCTTCCCTTGGAGAATATCGTCGTGATGATCCAAAAAGAGGTGGCCGACCGCATGGCGGCTCGCCCGGGCACCAAAGATTACGGCAGCCTCAGCATTGCCGTGCAGTTCCACTGCGAGCCGGAGCTTGTCACGATCGTGCCGCGCACCGTCTTCGTGCCGCAGCCGAACGTCGACTCCGCCGTGATTCGGCTGCGTGTGCGCCAAACCCCGCCGGTCGAGGTGGCGGATGTGGACTTCTTCTTCGCCGTCGTCCAGGCGTCCTTCGTCCAGCGGCGCAAAACCCTTTACAATAACCTAGCTGCTAGGTTCTTCACGAAAGAAAACAAGCCTGAGCTGGAAGCGCTGCTGCTCGGCATTAACATAGAGCCTTCGCGTCGCGGCGAAACGCTCAGTATGGAAGAATTCGCGCGCTTGTCGTCGGCTCTTCGCGCGCACGGCTGCAAATAACCCGCACCAAATGCCCAGTCTCGCCATAGGATACCCCTAGGAGGGGATTTGTGCGATGAGGCAAGGAGACTATGTTACCCGTAAATCCTATGGCGGCGACGTCATGTTTAAGATTGAGCGCATAGAGCAGCTGAGAGCTATCCTGCGTGGTGTGGATTATAGGCTGCTCGCGGATGCGCCTCTAGTTGATTTGACCATTTCAAATCCGGCAGATGTCATGGATCATCCGCGATCGAGTTCACCCGAGTTTCGGGAGTCGCTCCGGCGTCTGGCGGTATCCCAGATGCAGCTGCAGGAGAAGAACCAACTCTCAATAAACCATAAGCAAAATATCGATAAAAGCTACTTCGAAGTGCCTGGCAAAGTGCTTCACCTAGACGGTGATCCAACTTACTTGCGTAAAAGTATGCAGATCTATGGGGAATTGCGAGTGCCAGCCGAGGGATTTTATGTTCCAGAAGCACAAATGGCGGAAGCTCTTCACAGGCTGCTTCCTCAAATTAGGCCAGACATTGTAGTTGTTACCGGTCATGACGGAATACTTAAGCATCGTAAAAGTGGAGGTCCAAGCAGCCTTTCCAGCTATAAGAATTCACAAAACTTTGTGAATGCCGTGCAGATCGCTAGGCAGTATGAGCGCAACCGGGACTCCATGATTATTATAGCTGGTGCTTGTCAGTCCCATTTTGAGGCCTTGCTGAGGGCTGGAGCTAATTTTGCGAGTTCTCCTGCGCGTATCCTCATTCACGCCTTAGATCCGCTTTGTATCGCCGCTAAGCTGTCGTATACTTCCGTGAAGGATACCATATCTATGCTGGATATCGTTGAATTGACGGTGACAGGATTGGATGGTTTAGGCGGGGTAGAGACGAGAGGGAGCTATCGCATGGGGGTTCCGGGGATTCAGCATACGGAAGATCATGTTTAAATGTTCTTTTTGGACATCTAATGCGACATGAACCGACAAAACATACGGTATGCAGTAGAGCACTTACCTGTCATTCGACTCCTTGGAGGAGGAGGATGGGGTAAGTGTTCTTTTTTTAGTGGAAAAGTGTGAATAATTTGCGAACTTTGGAGACAACCTGTAAGAGGGGGATTTCGAAAATTAAGCGAAAATGCCGTTGACAACAGGAATGTGGTGCTGATATAATATTTGACCTCGTTTGACATGCCTGTCTGAATCGGTTATAATAAACTAGGAAAGAGGTGGTAGTTGACAATGGCAAAAAATGCGCTGTTGGAGATCAAACGCAGTTTGGAGCCCCACGTTGGGCAGAAGATCATGTTAAGAGCGAATGGTGGCCGTCGAAAGACTGTCGAGCGTTCTGGTGTTTTAGAAGAAACCTACCCTTCTGTGTTTATTGTGAAATTAGATCAAGAATCCCACGCTTTCAAACGAGTGTCGTACAGCTACGCCGATATCCTTACCGAATCCGTTGAAGTTACCGTGTGTAATGACGATGGACAGGTTCGTATCACCTACATCCAACATTAGCTTAATGCATTCCTATATGAGCAGACCCAGAGGGTCTGTTTTTGCATTTGTATGGACCTTACCTGGTTGGGCATACTATAGCAAAACTCTAAGGAGGTTCCAAGTATGAGTCGCAGAAGAGGGATCATGTCTGAAAGCTTTAAATATGAATTAGCCAAAGATCTAGGGTTTTATGATGTGGTGCAGCGTGAGGGCTGGGAGGGCATCCGAACAAAGGATGCAGGGAACATGGTGAAGCGGGCGATCCAAATCGCTCAGGAACAGCTGGTGAAACAGTATAACCCTGCAGCTTCTTCCGTTAATCAGATGCATTCAACCACGCAATCAACATATAGTCAGCCGAATTACAACCAAGCCAACTATAGTCAACCTGCTTCCAATCCGTCTGGCTACACTCCATTGAATTATCATCAGTCCACCTATCCATCTGTTCCTTCCCCACAACCGTATTCGCAGCCTCAATCGAGCTTTAATCAGAACCAATACAGTGGAACGCAGCAAACGCAATCTACCTATACACCAGCTGCCTACCTGCAGAACTCAACCAATGTAAATACTTATAGAACTTCTAATCCAATGTAACCTAATACGGCAGTTTCAAATCATTTAATTGCGGGATCGCAGCAGGCAACGCAAGCGGAACAGCGTCCCTACTACAGCTAAAGCGAATGCTTTAGCTTTTTTTTTGCGCTTTTGTTATAATATTTTAACGGCAAACGAGCAAAAGAAGGTGATCTGATGAAGATTTTTGAAAAAGCACCGGCTAAAATCAATTTATCCCTTGATGTTTTACATAAAAGATCGGACGGTTACCATGAAGTTGAGATGGTCATGACGATGGTTGATCTAGCAGATCGGATCGAAATGCAGGAGCTTTCGCGGGACACCATCATCATTTCCAGTCAGGCGGGGTATATTCCGCTGGATGAGAAGAACTTAGCCTTTCAGGCGGCACGCCTTATTAAGGATCGATACGACGTCAAACAGGGCGTCTACATCCATTTGGACAAGCAGATCCCCGTGGCAGCGGGTCTAGCAGGAGGCAGCAGTGATGCGGCAGCGACGCTTAGAGGTTTGAATCGGCTTTGGAACTTAAACATCCCTATGGAAGAGCTGCAAGTACTTGGAGCGGAGCTTGGCTCGGATGTACCTTTCTGTGTGACGGGAGGGACGGCGGTCGCTAGAGGACGCGGAGAGAAGCTGGAACCGATCGTCTCGCCGCCTCAGTGTTGGGTCGTACTCGCGAAGCCGCCTATTAATGTGTCCACATCGGAGATTTACGGAAAACTGAATGCTCGGGAGATTAAGAATCACCCTTCGACGGAGGGTGTGCTGGGCGCGATTCGGGAGAAGCGATTCGATCTGCTTTGCGGAAGCCTTGGTAATGTGCTTGAGGAAGTGACGCTGGACCTTTATCCCGAGGTGAGACATCTCAAAGAATGCATGCAGAGGCTTGGTGCGGATGGTGTGTTGATGTCGGGCAGCGGGCCGACGGTATTCGGTCTCGTGTCCAAGGAAGCGAAGGTGCCCCGGATTTATAACGGGTTGCGTGGATTTTGTAAGGATGTTTACGCTGTGAGGATGTTGACGTAGATGAAGTAGGACGTAGCAGGGCCCGCGAAGGGCTCTTTTTCATTGCATAGAGGGTTGGACTTTGACTCCACCCATATCCATTTGATGTGTTATATTGATGTTAAGTTTATGTTAATATAATTTTCATGAGAAGCTTGAATAAATACGTATAAAAATGGTATATTTTCAATATAATATTCGGATTTTTGGGGGTAGTGCGATGAAAAAGTTGAAAAGGAGCGCTAGGCTGGTGGAAATGACGCAATATTTGTTATTCCGCCCCCATTCGTTAATCCCTTTAACGACTTTTGCCGAGCGTTACAACTCTGCTAAATCTTCCATAAGTGAAGATTTAGCGATCATCAAGGAAGTATTTGAAGAAGAAGGACTAGGCGAGCTGAATACGCTTGCGGGTGCTGCCGGAGGTGTGAAGTTTTCACCAAAGGTGCCTAAGGAAGTATCTCTGAAATTTATTCAGAACCTTTGTTTACAACTGCAGCAGCCAGAACGGATTCTTCCAGGCGGTTATTTGTATATGTCAGATATTATGGGGCAGCCCCAATATTTGAATGAAATTGGCAAGACATTTGCATCCGCTTTCGCTGGTCGTGATATTGATGTGATTATGACGGTAGAGACGAAAGGTATTCCGCTCGCGTATGCGACGGCAACTTATATGAATCTTCCCGTTGTGATTGTCCGCAGGGACAGTCGAGTGACGGAAGGATCAGCGGTTAGCATCAACTATGTTTCAGGTTCCAACAAGCGGATCCAGACGATGTCACTCGCAAGGCGTGCTCTGAAAGAAGAGTCAAAGGTGCTTATCATTGATGATTTCATGCATGTTGGCGGTACCATTCACGGTATGATGGATTTGTTAGCGGAATTCAAAGCCTCGGTTCAGGGTGTTGGTGTATTCATGGAGTCTTGTGAGGTTGAAGAGCATTTGGTCGATCATTACGTATCGCTTGCTCGTTTATACGGTGTAGATTCCAAGACCAAACAAATCACGGTAGAACCAGGCAACTATTTTGACAGTAAAAAAGGAGATTCGTAAACGATGGAACTTATTTCAACAACAGCAGCACCTGCTGCTATCGGACCTTACTCGCAAGCGGTAAAGCTAGGTAACCTTCTCTTTACTTCCGGACAAATTCCACTTGGCTTGGATGGTCAGATTGTACAGGGTGGAATCAAGGAACAAGCCCATCAAGTGTTTGCCAATTTGAAGGGTGTGCTTGAAGCAGCAGGTTCATCATTTGATCAAGTTGTGAAAGCGACTGTCTTTTTGAAGGATATGAATCAGTTTGCAGAGCTGAATGATATTTATGGAACCTACTTCGGAGACCATAAACCGGCTAGATCCACTGTCGAAGTGGCCAGATTACCCCGTGATGTTTTTGTCGAAATTGAGTTAATTGCTGTGATTTCTGTCGAAATTTAACAGTAACATTAAGATTGTATAAAATTATCGAAAATTTCAAAAAAAGAAGAAGGAATTTGCACGACGATGTGGAATATTACACCCAAGTCTCAGAGATGGAAAAAGGTGGTGAACACAAGTGCAAATTACAGATGTAAGACTCCGCCGGGTCAACTCCGAGGGGAGGATGAAGGCGATTGCTTCCATTACCATTGATAACGAGTTCGTCGTTCACGACATACGTGTCATCGACGGTAATAATGGGATGTTCGTGGCTATGCCAAGTAAACGAACACCGGATGGTGAATTCCGTGATATCGCTCATCCGATTTCTTCCACAACTCGCGAGAAAATTCAAGCGGCCGTATTGGCTGAATACGATCGCGCGGCTGTAGAAGAAGAGGTAATAGAAGAAGGCGCATAATTCAGATTATTAAGAGAGCCTTCGGGCTCTCTTTTCTTTTAGGTGGTATTGATGCTATATTTGGTGGAGAACTCATCGATTATACATATAGTAATGTGTGACTATTTATATCAAAGGGGTTGGATGATAGTTGAAACTCATGGGGATTGTACTGGCCGCAGGACAAGGGAAACGCATGAAATCGAAGCTGTACAAGGTGCTTCATCCGGTTGTAGGTAAGCCAATGGTGGAACACGTTGTGGACACGCTTCAGCATATAGAAGTAACAAAAACACTAGTCATTGTTGGATTCGGGGCGGAAGCCGTGAAGGGACATCTGGGAGATCGAGTGGAGTACGCTTTACAGGAGCAACAGTTGGGAACGGGTCATGCTGTTCTTCAAGCGAAGGAAGCTCTTGGCGAAGAGGAAGGGATGACGGTTGTTATTTGCGGCGATACACCGTTGATATCGGAAGCCACCTTGATGAGCACCATTGAGCTGCATGAGCTGTCTGGAGCGTCTGCGACAATTCTGACAGCAAAACTCGATGAGCCGCATGGTTATGGACGTATTATTCGCGGAGAAAATGGCCGAGTAGCAAGGATTGTTGAGCAGAAGGACTGCAGTAGTGAGGAAGCAGCTGTTCAGGAGATCAACACAGGTACTTATATTTTCGATAATCGGAAACTATTCAAGGCTTTAGCGTCGGTTACGAACAATAATACGCAAAACGAATACTATTTGACTGATGTCATTGGGATTATGACAGGCGGAGGAGAAATAGTTCAAGGCTACTGCATGGAGGACAGCGAAGAGTCGATCGGTGTGAACGATCGTGTGGCACTTGCTGAAGCCGAGCGGTTGTTCAAAGCGCGTATTAACCGTGAGCACATGTTGAACGGGGTTACGATTGTAGATCCATCTAATACGTATATTGAAAAAGATGTTACCATCGGCATGGATACGGTGCTGCTGCCGGGTACTATTTTGCGGGGGCGTACGGTTATTGGGGAACAATGTACAATTGGACCGCAAACGGAAATTATCGACTCGACGATTAGGGATGAGGTTACGATTAAACAATCCGTCCTTCAGGAAGCCTATGTGGATAATGAGGCTAGTGTTGGGCCGTTTGCTTATTTGAGGCCTGGTGCTAATATTGGGAAGCAAGTGAAAATTGGTGACTTTGTTGAGATTAAGAACGCGACACTAGGTGAGGGATCGAAAGTTTCTCACTTGAGCTATGTAGGGGATGCAGTTGTTGGTACGAATGTAAACATCGGCTGCGGCGCCATTACCGTGAACTATGACGGATTCAATAAGAGTTTAACGGAAATTGATGATGATGCCTTTGTGGGCAGTAATGTGAATTTGATTGCCCCTGTGAAAATTGGCAAGGGCGCTTATGTTGTTGCAGGCTCTACAATTACACATTCTGTAGATGATGGCGATCTAGCGATTGCCCGTGAGAGACAATCCAACAAGCCCGGCTATGCTGATAAAATTAGAGCACGAGCAAAAGCGAAGAAGGAAAATAAACAGAACAAAGTGTAAATTCACGATCTAGGAACGGTAAATCTCACTTTGTGAGGATGAAATTGGATGGAACTTCTTGAGGTTGGGTAGGCTATGAACTAGCTGTTACCCACTTGGCACTGCTTATCCAAGCAAGGTGCTGAGCAAAACCCTTAGGAGGTTCTTTTTCTTATGGCATTTTCATTAAAAGCGGAATCCCGCAAAGAAACAACGAAATCAGACATTAAACAACTACGTGCTAAGGGCAGAGTTCCGGCAGTTGTGTATGGCCAGAAGGTTGCCTCTACGGTCATTACAGTTGACCAGAAGGAACTGATGTCACTGCTCCGCCAAAATCCGCATGCGATTATTGATTTGGACATGCCAGACGGAAGCGGCAAGCAGCCGGTGATGATCAACGAAATCCAGCGGGACCAACTAAAGCGAGAGCGGCTGCTTCATATCGATTTTCATCAAATTAATATGGATGAGCCTGTTAAAACGGTCGTTACCTTGGAATTTATTGGTGAGGCTGAAGGGGCTAAAGAAGGCGGTATTGTGCAGATTCAGATGCATGAGCTGGAGATACGGTGTTTGCCCAATCAGATACCAAGCTCGATCAAGGTAGACATTTCGAATGTCGGACTCGGAGACAACATACTAGTAAACCAACTCTCCGTCCCTGCGGGGATTGAAGTGAAATCTGACTCTAATGATTTGGTTCTCACGGTACTTGCACCTCAGAAAGAGGCTCCTGTAGAAGAGCCAGCCAATAATGAAGAGAAGGTTGGACAAGCGGAAGTCTCGAACGAGGCTGCGACTGAAGGACAGCCGGTATAGTCCGAATAAACGACAAGGAACCCTCACCGATATGTGAAGGGTATCCTTTTTTGCTGATTTGTAAGCGCTTAATATCCGGGTCGTGAAAGAAATACATGCGTATTCCGGTTGTAGAATGTATTATTTACTTTGATAAAATACAGAGTGTAGATTTCAATGAAGCCTATATCCTTATGTACATTTTGATAGTATACTTGGACGGGAATACAGGATTCAGCATGATCTTGAAAATGAAGATCGGTTGAAAGCTGTTGACCATTTAGATACATAGGACTGATTCACCCACAGCTTTAAATTTGATGGTTCATTTTTCAGTAGATAAGAAAGTATAAGTTTTATACTTTTGCTCCGCATCTACCTTGACAAACGCGCTCGTCCCATAAGGACGACGGAGTCGTTAATGCTTGTATAGGTAAACAATAACCTCTAGATGATGGATCCGCAAAGGATTTTTTA
The DNA here is from genome assembly GCF_055396115.1 of Paenibacillus sp. WG02. Lineage (NCBI taxonomy): Bacteria > Bacillati > Bacillota > Bacilli > Caryophanales > Paenibacillaceae > Paenibacillus > Paenibacillus sp. WG02. The sequence continues at coordinate 224,575 of NZ_AP036016.1, forward strand.
GTTTAACTTTAGGAGGATTTAGAAGAAGATGAAATGTTTTATTGGACTGGGTAATCCGGGAAAACAATATGAGATGAATCGACATAATGTTGGTTTCATGGCCATTGACCGTTTTGCTGCCAAATGGGGTATTACTTCTTTTCAAAATAAAAGTAAGGGGCTTCTAGGCGAAGGTATGGTAAATGGTACGAAGGTATATTTACTTAAACCGATGACTTACATGAATCTTTCGGGCGAATCCATGCGAGCGTTCTTGGACTTTTATAAAGCGAAACTGGAAGACGTTACGATTGTTTATGATGATATGGATACATCCTTCGGTCAAATTAGACTCCGTTATCAGGGAAGCCCTGGCGGTCACAACGGGATTAAATCCATTATTCAACACGCTGGGACACAAAGCTTCAATCGCATTCGAGTAGGTGTGAACAGGCCTGCACCCGGCTATAATATTGCCGATTATGTCTTATCAAACTTTTCCAAAGACGAGATGAAGTCGATAGATGAGGTACTGGACCTCACCTGCGAAGCCATGCTGTTCAGTCTAAGTGAGTCATTCGAAAAGACGATGGCGAAGTTCAATAAATAAGTAAAGCTCTCCGCTTCAGATTCATTGTATGCAAGTCGACTATTCGAAAATGACAATGGCACATTCGGCTAATTTCTCCGAAGAATGGCCATACTAGGATGTAATCGAATAGTCGAAGGAGGCATACATATATGATTAAGTATATTTGCAGACATTGTCATACCTTTGTTGGGGAAATTAATCAAAATTCGATCACGGAGCAGCAGTTAGGCTTCCATTTCTTGACCCCCGATGAGCGTAGAGATATAATATCGTATAACACGAATGGAGATGTTACGGTAAGGGTCGTTTGCGACTACTGTCGCGAGGCATTAGATGCAAACCCAGAACTGTCCCTGCTGGCAAGTCCGTTGCAGTAAATTGATGAAGATAAAGAGTCAATAGCCGAGGCAAGTGTGCCGAGGCTTCTTTTTGTGAGGGGAGTGTACTTGTTTGCAAGCTTTAATTCAAGCTTTTTCTACGGATAGCGACTTTCAAACGATCGTGACAGGCCTCAGGTCCGAAATGAAAGAGCAGCTCGTTGCCGGACTTACCGGTTCCTCCAGGCAGATAATGATTGCCACTCTCGCGCGCGAGTTAGAGCGCCCGCTGTTCATTGTTACTCATAATATGTTCGCCGCTCAGAAAATAGCGGAGGATTTACTAGAATGTCTATCACCTGATAAAGTGCTGCTCTACCCATCTCAAGAGCTTCTGACAACAGAAGAAGCGGCTTCCAGCCCGGAGATGCTAGCGCAGCGTATTGACGTTCTCACTAAGCTAGCTGGCGGTTTCCGCGGGGTTGTAATTGCGCCTTTTGCCGGTGTGCGCCGACTGCTTCCGCTCAAGCAAGTATTCGAGGAATCCCGCGTTACGGTCAACGTAGGGGATGCCGTTCAATTGGATGAGCTCCTAGGTACTTTATCCAGTCTAGGTTACGAACGTGTGGAGCGGGTTGAGACCAAAGGTGAAATGAGCGTACGCGGCGGAATTCTGGATTTATTTCCACTAACGTCGGAGAATGCCATTCGGATTGAACTGTTCGATGTCGATGTTGATTCTATTCGTACTTTTGATGTAAGTGACCAACGTTCAATTGATAAATTAAACTCGATAACGATTCCCCCTTGCCGCGAGATTCAAGCGGATAGAAAGCGGTTACAATCGGCGGCGCAGCATGCCTATGAGCTGCTTCAAGCGCAGCTGGAGAAAATGACGGACCGATCAGCCAAAGACAAGCTGCTCGAAGGCATTGGACATGATATTGAACTGCTTCGTGAAGGGCAGACGTTTCCTGGTATTTATAAATATATTTCGCTTTTATATACGGAAAGACAGACCCTCATGGACTACATGCCTAAGGATACTGTGCTGATCATCGACGAACCGGCCCGATTGCTGGAGACAGCCAAACAGCTGGAACGCGACGAGGCAGAGTGGATGATGCATGCGCTGACAGAGGGGAAGAGCTTGCCGGCTTTTGTGCTGTCCAAATCGTATGAAACTTTGCTGCATCGCAGGCCTTTCCCGACCTTATATGTATCGCTATTTTTGCGTCAAGTGGCAGGGATTCAACCGCAAAACATCGTAAACTTCGTTTGCCGTGTCATGCAAAACTTCCATGGACAGATGAATCTCCTCAAAGCGGAGATGGAACGCTGGAAGAAAAATGGAAGCAATGTGATTTTGCTGGCAAACGGGGAGGACCGTGCTGAGCGTGTTCGGCGGGTGCTGCAGGACTATCAAATTGACATCCCCGAAATTGTAGATGGGAATTTGCAGACAGGGTTTGAAATGCCTTCGATCCATTTGGTTGTCATTACGGAAGGCGAGATCTTTACACAGAAACAGCGTAAAGCACGTAAGGTCGAGAAGAAGCTGGAGAACGCTGAGCGTATCAAAAGCTATCAAGAGCTTAAGGTTGGCGACTATGTTGTTCACGTGAATCATGGGATCGGGAAGTATGTTGGGATCGGCACTTTGGAAGTAGGCGGTATTCATAAGGATTACCTCCACATCATGTATGCTGGCGGTGATAAGCTGTCTGTACCGATTGACCAGATTGATTTGATCCAGAAATATGTAGGTTCCGAAGAGAAGGAGCCGAAGGTTTATAAGCTCGGAGGCGCTGACTGGGCTAGAGTGAAGAGCAAGGCGCGGGCATCCGTTAAGGATATTGCCGATGAGCTGATCAAGCTCTATGCAGAACGCCAAGCTGCAACCGGCTACGGATTTAGTAAAGACAGCTCATACCAGAACGAATTCGAAGCGATGTTCCCTTACGATGAAACGCGGGATCAGCTTCGCGCAATCGAAGAAATTAAGGGAGACATGGAGAAAGCGCGTCCGATGGACCGTTTGCTTTGCGGCGATGTAGGCTATGGGAAGACGGAAGTTGCGGTTCGCGCGGCCTTCAAGGCAGCGATTGACGGCAAACAGGTGGCTGTTTTGGTGCCGACAACGATTTTGGCTCAGCAGCATTATGAAACGTTCCGTGAACGGTTCTCAGGCTATCCTTTTAATGTCAAAGTATTAAGTCGTTTCCGCTCCAAGAAGGAGCAGACCGAAGTTATGAAAGGTGTTAAGAAAGGGACGGTTGACGTCGTTATTGGTACTCACCGGCTATTGTCGCAGGACGTGCAGTTCAAAGATCTTGGTTTGCTAATCGTCGATGAGGAGCAGCGGTTTGGCGTGTCCCACAAAGAGAAGCTGAAACGGCTCAAGACGAATGTGGACGTGCTCACACTGACGGCAACACCAATTCCGAGAACCTTACACATGTCGATGCTAGGTGTTCGTGATTTATCGGTTATTGAGACTCCGCCGGAAAATCGTTTCCCTGTTCAGACCTATGTGGTCGAATACGGGCCAACGCTGGTTCGAGAGGCGATTGAGCGGGAATTAGCCCGTGAAGGTCAAGTGTATTATTTATATAACCGTGTACAAGGTATTACTCAGATTGCTGATCAGATTTCCATGATGATTCCGGATGCCCGCGTTACTGTGGCACATGGACAAATGGGCGAGCAGGAGCTGGAGAAGACGATCCTTGATTTCCTCGATGGCGAATACGATGTGCTAGTAAGTACGAGTATTATCGAGACGGGTGTCGATATTCCAAATGTTAATACACTGATTGTTCACGATGCGGATAAAATGGGGCTGTCCCAGCTGTATCAGCTGCGTGGACGAGTAGGACGATCTAATCGCGTAGCTTATGCTTACTTCACGTATCAGCGGGATAAAGTGCTTACGGAAGTGGCGGAGAAACGCCTCCAAGCGATTAAAGAGTTTACAGAACTTGGATCAGGCTTTAAAATTGCGATGAGGGATTTATCTATTCGCGGCGCTGGAAACTTGCTTGGCGCTGAGCAGCATGGTTTCATTGCATCTGTCGGATTTGATTTGTACTCCCAAATGCTAGCGGAAGAAATTGCAAAGCTGAAACTAGAAATAGATGGGGAAGCACTCATTCCAGAGCCGGAATGGAATACTTCCATCGATATACAATTGGATGCGTATTTACCATCCGACTACATCTACGACAGCATGCAAAAAATCGAAATTTACAAAAAAGTGGCCGCCATTCGGACGTTGGAAGAAGCCGCGGATCTGCATGATGAACTGGTAGATCGTTTCGGCGATCTGCCGCAGGCCGTATTCAACTTACTGACAGTGGCTCGTTTGAAAGCATACGGTTCGGAGTACCGGATTGAAACGATCAGCCAAAAAGGGGATGATTACCTAATCAAGGTGCATATTGACCAGAATGGCAGGCTGGAAGGACAGAAGCTTATTGCATTGTCCAAAGGCTTCGATGGTCGAATCAAGTTGAACGCGGACCCGCAGTTTCATATCGTTATTCGATGTAAAGGCATGAAGCCAGAAGCTTCCATCGAATTGGTGGAGAAGTTTCTGGTACAATATAAGGATGTTCTGAAAACGAAAGGGGAATTACAGGATGTTGCCAAATGATACTAGTACACAACGACGTTTTTCGAGAAAATGGATTTTAAGCATGGTAGCATTGCTCCTTGCATTTTCAGTCTTAAGCGCATGTGGAAGTAAAAAGGAAGGTGCAGCAACGGCTTCACCTTCAACTTCACCTTCTGCTACTGCAGCAACTGCCGGTAATCCGAGTGACGTGATTGCTACTTATAAAGAGGGCGGTAAAATCACACGCGGCGAGTTTAACTCTTTCATCAGTGTGAACAAAATGTTCTCACCGCAGCTGGCGCAATTCATGACAGACCCGGCTTTTCAACAAGATATGTTGAAGCAAATGGTAACTTTCCGTGTGCTGTCCGCTAAAGCGGATGATAAAGTGAAAGCTGATGCAGACAAACAAGTGACAGAACAAATGAAAGCCATCACGGATTACTTCGGTAAGCAAGAAGGCGGAATGGACAAGCAGTTAAAAGACAATGGTATCGAGCTTAAAGATATCGAGTCCTTAATGAAAATGAGCTTCTACACGATGGGCAGCATGGAGAGTAAAATAACCGACCAAGCTGTACAAGATTCCTACAAAGAACAAGCAGCTACTCATGCTTTTGATATTGCAACAGTTAGCCACATTCTGATTTCCTTGAAGGATGCAGCCACACAAAAAGATTTGCGTACCAAAGATGAAGCTTTGGCAAGAGCCAAAGAAGTGAAAGGGAAACTGGATAAAGGCGGCGACTTCGCAGCGCTTGCGAAAGAATATTCCGACGATCCAGGCTCCAAAGATGCTGGCGGTACGTATAAAGATGCAGACATCAATCAATGGGTGCCTGAATTCAAACAAGCAGCTAGTACGCTTCCTTTGAACACAATCAGTGATCCTGTTGAATCCTCTTTTGGTTACCACGTGATGAAAGTGGAGTCCAGAAGCACGAAACCACTGGATGATACGCTCAAAACACAAATCAAATCTCAGCTTGCGGAGAAATCCCTGTCTGAATTTGCAGAGAAAGAATATCCGAACTTGATTCAAACCAACAATCTGCCGAAACCGGAAGCGAGCCCAGCTCCAGCAGCAAGTCCTGCTGCAAGCCCAGCAGCAAGCCCGGCGGCTAGTCCAGCTGCAAAGTAAGAACTTACCAGGATGTCCGATAACGGGCATCCTGTTTTTATTTGTTATTTTTGGACATGATAATCGCAGCAGGATGCAAAGCTAAATAAAGTAAATTCCGTAGAAAAGCGTCTGCATAGAAGAATGGGAAGTGAAGAATACTATGGATAGAATTCGAGTTCCCACCAAATCCCGATCTAGCATACAAGATTTCATGCTCCTGTCGTATCTAATTACTGAGCGGAAAGTGAGGCATCTAGAGGTATGAAAGCAACTGGAATTGTCCGTCGGATAGATGATTTAGGGAGAGTTGTGATTCCCAAGGAAATACGACGCACACTACGCATTCGCGAAGGTGACCCTTTGGAAATTTTCGTGGATCGAGATGGTGAAGTGATTCTTAAGAAATATTCACCTATCGGTGAACTTGGTGATTTTGCCAAGGAATATGCGGAATCGTTATTTGAAAGCACGAATCATGTGGCCCTAATCTCAGATCGAGATAACATTATTGCGATGGCTGGGGGGTCCAAGAAAGACTATTTTGAAAAGTCGGTTGGATCGATCGTTGAATCCTGTATGGAAAATCGCAAAGCGATTCTGGAAAGCGGCAGTGGTCAATTTGAGCTTATTAAGGATACCAATGAAACGTTTTCTTCTTTCGTGGCTGCTCCGATCGTAGCCGGCGGTGACCCTATTGGATGTGTCATTTTGCTCTCCAAAGATGAGAGTGTGAAAATGGGGAATATGGAAGTTAAGATGGTGGAGACCGCGGCTGGATTTTTGGCAAAGCAGATGGAGCAATGAAAGAAAAATAAGACATAAAGGCTTCCTTACCGAGATGCCCCGCATCTGTAAGTGAAGCTTTTTTTGTCTGCCATGACGGATTTCGTTATAATATGTCTATATACGTGAAGTCAGGGTAGAGGAGAAGTAGGATGGGGGACGCCGACAAGGGGCATCAAGGTCATAAAGAGGAGCTCCAGAGGAATGTCGGTAAACAGGGTGCCAAGCTGTTAAAAGGTGCTGCTCTACTTGGGGCTGCCGCGATTCTCTCTAAACTATTGGGAACACTGCAGAAGATTCCGCTGCAAAATGTTGCCGGTGATACGGCTTTTGGTATTTATAATGCGGTTTATCCGCTCTATATTCTGATTTTGTTTGCGGCTACTGCCGGATTTCCGGTAGCTGTTTCCAAGTTTGTAGCCGAACGAGCTATGGATGGTGATCATCAAGGGGCTAGACGAATTGTCCATGTCTCCACAGGGATATTAATGGGCACCGGTTTTGTTGTGTTTGTTTTGTTGTACTTCGGAGCTGGTGAGATAGCCAGTTGGATTGGCATAAGCCAGACTGAAAGGGCGATCCGAAGCGTATCCTTCGCACTGCTGTTATCCCCGATGCTTGCTGTCCTGCGCGGTTATTTTCAAGGGTACCAAAATATGGTGCCGACTGCTGTTTCACAAGTGATTGAGCAGCTTATAAGAGTGATCACCATGGTCGCGCTGCTGCTCTATATGGTGGCATTGGCTTATGACGAGGAGTGGATTGCAGCAGGGGCTACGTTTGGCTCTGTGACAGGTGCTGCAGCTGGGTTGATCGTGATGTATGTTTATTGGCGGAAGGCGATGAGGCAGGAACGGGATAAGGAAAGGGACAGGGACCGATTGCATGGAGTGAATGAAGTGGAATGGAGACAGTCTGGGGAAACAGAGGGACAGAGGCAAGATGTCATGAGTGAGGGTGACGGGCTGCTGTGGAAAGAACGGAATTGGCAGGGACCAGATGAGGGAATGCGTAAAGAGGGTGGGCTGTATTCTGAGGAGTGGAACAGCCAGGGGGCGAGTGATGGGAAGCGAAAGGAAGGCGTGATGCAGCCCAAGGAACTTTCCTCCTGGGAGTGGGCGAAACGCATTACGGCTTATGCGATTCCTGTTTGCTTGGGTGCTATTGTGGTTCCACTGCTCACGCTTGTCGACACGTTTACCATGCCGCGTCTTCTCGAGGCCGCGCAAGGGAGTGAGGGGGAAGCCATGCGGCAGTTCGGGCTTTATAACCGAGGGCTTCCACTCGTTCAGCTCGTAGTCATGATCGCTTCCTCGATGTCCGCGGTGCTAGTTCCTGCTCTTGCTGAAGCCAAGGCAAGAAGGCAGGACGAACTCATCCGCTCTCGGGCTGAGATGGCGATAAGGCTCTCCTGGCTCATCGGGCTCGGAGCCTCGTTCGGACTTGCCTTTGCTGCCGTGCCGATTAACGTGATGTTATACAAAAGTAATGAGGCCAGCTGGACGATGGCCGTGCTTGCCTTCACGGCCTTGTTTAGTACGCTGAACGCTGTCTCGGCCAGCGTTCTCCAGGGCGCCGGCGCGATCCGCACGCCGGTGAAGGCTTTGCTCGTTGCCATCGTGCTGAAAGCACTCGGCAACGTGGTGTTGATGCCCCGCTGGGGCATCGACGGCGCCGCGCTGAGCGCGGTGATCGCCTATGCCGCTGCGGCGGGGCTGAATCTGGTGCAGCTGCGCCGCTGCACCGGGGCGCGCTTCGCGCTGCGGCCATACGCCGTCAGTCCCGCGCTTGGCGTGGGGCTGATGGGCGGCTGCCTCGCAGCGCTGCAGCTGCTGGCCATGCCTGCTGCGGCGGCATGGCACGTGCCTGAGCGATTGAGCGCTAGCGCAATCGCCTTTGTAGGCGTAGTCGGCGGCGCAGCCGTCTACGCGCTTGCGCTGCTGCGCAGCGGCAGCATCAGCCGCGAGGAGCTGCGGCTGATGCCGGAGCTGGACCGGAAGCTGGCGCCGGTCCTGGCGAAGCTATGGCCGGCGAAGGCAGCCGTCGCCCCCCGCGACGACGGCTGATCGCTCCTTTTTGGTTAATAAGCTGCAAAAACTACAGTTAAATCAGCGTTACTTCGTTGTTTTCACTAATTTGCTGCATTTCCTACAGTTAAATGTCATTCAAAATGCCGAATCGGCTGATTTCCTTTAAATTAGCTGCACATTTTGCAGCAAAACTTGCTGGATAGTGGTTCTGAGCTAAGATTACCTGCACTTTCTGCAGCAAACGTCTGTTGATGGGGAACAGGTGTGGCAGCTCTGGATTGCGCTTTTGAGCTCAGGTTACCTGCGTTATCTGCAGCAACCGTCGGTTGATGGGGAACAGATGTGGTAGTTCTTGAGTTTGCTTTTGAGCCAGATTACCTCCACAATCTACAGCTACCACTCTAGACTGGTGCCGACTAGTATAGAAACTTTTGACTAATCCATATATCCCATGATTACACATAGCAGTTAACCAATAATCAGGAGGTGTTTCCTACATGTCAATAACGAACCCGCAAATAACCGTCCTCGGACTCGGAACGGGGGATGAAGATCAGCTTACCCTAGGTGTCTGGAAAAAGCTGCAGCTGGCCTCCAAGGAGCAAGCCGTGCTTTTCCTGCGAACGAAAGATCATCCGATGGTTCAGATGCTGGATACGAATCAGATTCCTTACCAAACGTTCGACGAGAATTACCTAGCTCACCAAACCTTCGAACAAGTGTACGAATCGATTGCAGAGGCGCTTATTCAATCCGCCAAGACGCAATCCTCCGAAGTTATTTATGCAGTACCAGGCCATCCGATGGTGGCGGAATACACAGTACAGCTTCTGAAACAACGTTGTCCATCCGAGGGTATCACGCTCCAAGTCATCGGCGGGGAGAGCTTTCTAGATCAAGCGTTTCTACGATTTGGTTTTGACCCGATTGATGGCTTTCAATTGCTTGACGCGACCAGCCTGAGCCGTTATACTCTAAATCCGCAGCTTCATACTGTTATTGGACAAGTGTATGATACCCTTACGGCATCGGATCTTAAGATCAGCCTTATGGAGGCTTACCCTGATGATTATCGTGTCGTGGTCGGTCATTCCTTAGGTGTAACGGGCGAGGAGCAAATTATCGAAGTGCCTCTACATGAGTTGGATCATGTCAAAGGTTACGGCAATCTGTCTCTCGTTTGGGTGCCTCGCAGCGAGCAAGATGAGCTGTATTACCGCACTTTTGGCCGATTGCATGAAATTGTTCAAATCCTGCGCAGCCCAGAAGGCTGCCCCTGGGATCGTGAGCAGACGCATGCTAGCCTGCGCAAAAATCTCATCGAAGAAGCGTACGAGGTTCTTGAAACAATTGATGAGGACGACCCGGAGCATATGTGTGAGGAGCTTGGCGATCTGCTTTTGCAAGTGATGCTGCATGCGCAGATGGAAGAGGAAATTGGCACGTTCACCGTTTATGATGTCATCGCCACATTGAATGAGAAACTCATCCGCCGTCACCCCCATGTATTCGGTGAGAACAAGGCTGAGGATGCAGACGAAGCTCTTGTGAACTGGAATGCCATGAAGGCGGAGGAGAAGCGTAAGAAGGGCATTGATGTCACGAAGCAATCCGTACTTGACGGTGTGCCACGCGAGCTGCCAGGCCTTATGAAGGCGATGAAGCTTCAGAAAAAGGCAGCGACAGTTGGATTTGACTGGTCAGAGCTGGAAGATGTCCTGAATAAAGTGGAAGAAGAGTTAACTGAGCTGCGTGAAGCCATCGTCAAACCGTCCGATACGGGGGCACAAGATCGGCTTGAGGAGCTGGGCGACGTCCTTTTCTCTATCGTTAATGTTGCTAGATTCTTGAAGGTTGATCCGGAAGAGGCGATTGCGCAAACGAACCGCAAATTCGTTCAAAGATTTTCGTATATCGAAGATCAACTACGTTTAAAAGGGCTTTCTTTTGAACAAACTGATTTATCAGAGATGGAAAATTTATGGCAAGAAGCAAAAAAAGTTGCAAAACTCAAATCGTAATAGAAGGATTTTGCCGAAAAAAGCAGAATACTAAATTTGGTGTAAGGTTGAATATGGAAATATAGTATAGAGATATTGAACATAGTTCGAAGTCTCTCAGCTTTGCAAAATGGGTACATAGTAGAAGACTAGATCTTCAAACATTTTTGGGAGGTAAAGAAACCACATGAACAAAACAGATTTGATCAACAACATTGCAGAAAAAAGCGGACTTACTAAGAAAGACGTTGAAGTTGTACTTAACGGATTCCTTGGTGAAGTAACGGACGCTCTTTCATCCGGAGATAAAGTTCAATTAATCGGTTTCGGAACATTCGAAACTCGCAAACGTTCGGGTCGTACAGGCCGTAACCCACAAACAGGAAACCCAATCGTGATCGCGGAATCCAATGTTCCTGCTTTCAAAGCGGGCAACAAGCTTAAAGACGCTGTAAAATAATGCGTATCGATAAGTTTCTCAAAGTATCTCGTCTCATCAAACGTCGCACCGTTGCGAAGGATGTGTCTGATCAAGGGCGCGTCTGGATCAACGGTAGAGATGCGAAGGCGAGTACACACGTGAAAGTCGGAGATGAGCTCTCTATTCAATTCGGTCAGAAAAAGGTGACGATTCGAGTGGAGGTTCTTTCGGAGTCGACCCGCAAAGAAGACGCTGCTCAGATGTACACCCTGCTGAAGGAAGAAGCTTTTCAATCCGAATAACGCTGCAAGTTGTGAAACAGCCTGAGATTCCTGAATAGGGGTCTTGGGCTGTTTTTATATTTGAATGACGGCTAATGCATGGTTCTAAAAAAGGACATCCTCCCATATCGTAGTGATAGATGAAGGAGGGGTACAGGCCATGATTGAACCCGTGAAAAACACGAATAAGCGGCAAGAAATTAAAATGCTGAATCGCAAGCTCTTGGAGATCTCCGGAGTTTTGAACGTAGAGAGCTTTGACAGTGAAGAGTTCCTCCTTGAAACGGAAATGGGCTACTTGATGATTAAAGGGCAGAATTTGCACATCAAGAACTTAAGTTTGGAACAAGGATTGGTCGCCATAGAAGGAATCATTCACGAACTAGCTTATGTGGATGGAAATACCCAGGAGAAATCCAAGGGTTTCCTTGGTAAATTGTTTAAGTGACCTTAGGCGTCCAGTTCCATACGATCTTCATGATGTTCCTGAGCGGAATCGCCATAGGTGCGATCTTTGATGTGTTTCGTGTGCTTTCTGGCAAGCTGAGACTGCCGCGATGGACGATTCCGTTCGTTGATATGGTTTATTGGATTGTGGCGACAATCCTCGTGTTCCGTCTGCTCATTTACAGTAATGAAGGACAAGTTCGTGTATTTATTTTTCTGGGGATGGGTATCGGCATTTGTTTTTATTTCGCCTTCCTCAGCACTTGGGTCATTCGTCTAACGCTGCTTCTCATTCGAATTACGATTGCTATTTACCGTTTCATTGCAAAAACTGTCGAATTGGTCATCATTAAACCGATTATTGGCTTATATCGTCTAACTGTGATAATTTTAGGCTTTTTACTAGCTGTAGCTATATTCCTTTATAGAATTGTGCTACAATTGCTTTATCCTGTGTGGAGATTACTCCTTTGGATGACTCGGCCTGTGCATAAATATTTTGTTATCCCTGTTTGGTTGAAGAAACTCAAGGGTAATATCTTATTGATCATTCGCAGGTTATTCTCAAAGTAGGAGGCATTCCTATTCATGCAAGCTAAAGCAACCGTTCCAACCAAGCGCAGCAACAGTATAGGCTCGAAACGAAGACTGCGTTTTCTAATGATTTTTGTCCTATGTTTTATGAGCTGGGCTGCTGTGAACATTTGGGGGCAGTTCGCTAAGCTGCAAGAGAAGAGTAGTGTCGTAGCGAATATGGAGCAACAGCTGGTTGAGGCCAAAAAACTCAAAGAGCAAACAACGAAAGAAGTCGCTCGACTTCATAATGACGAGTATTTGGATCAAATTATTCGTCGAGATTTTCATTATAGTAAAACCGGAGAGACGCCATTGAGTGTCTCAAAGTCGCAATAAAAATCAACAAGAAGAAGAGGCTGTTGCCGTGTTGACCGTGGTTTCTGCATCGGTTATAATCGGCGTAGCCAGTGTTTTCAACATTTTAAGGGAGGAACATTTTACTTTATGGCAATTGAAGTTGGCACCAAGTTAGAGGGTAGAGTGACGGGGATTACTCACTTTGGAGCATTCGTCGAGCTTGCTGAAGGAGTTACCGGTCTTGTTCACATTTCGGAGATCGCGGACAATTATGTGAAAGACGTTAATGACCATTTAAAGCTGGATGACAAAGTATTGGTCAAAGTGATTAACGTGGACAAGGATGGCAAGATCGGATTGTCGATCAAGCAGACGGTTGACAAACCAGTTGAGGAAAGACCAGCTCGTCCTGAACGTACAGGTGGCAGCAGCTATCAAGGACGTCCAAGTGGAGATCGTCCAGGAGGCTACCAAGGTGGTCGTCCAAGTAGCGGCGGAGAACGTAGTGGTCCTCCAAGCGGTGGTCCCGGTGGTGGTGGCGGTCGTCCAGGTGGCGGCGGTGGCTTCAATCGAGGCGGCGGTGGTGGCGGTCGCGGCGGCTTTAACAAGCAGCAAGGCGGAGCTAGACCGTTTTCGTTCGAAGATAAAGTATCTCGGTTCCTTAAAGATAGTGAAGAGCGGATTTCGTCTTTGAAAAAGAACACCGAGTCCAAACGCGGTGGCCGAGGCGGAAGAAGAGACTAATAGATGCAGTAACGAACCACATTCGCTTAGGCGAGTGTGGTTTTTTTTACATTTGCGGGTAAGTGAGCTTCTCCCTAATTGGGATGGTTAGTTTTCATGCCTCATCGTTCAGTAAGGGACAATATCTTCTTGCAACTGATATGCCTAACCAAATTCTGAGTTGTTCAACAGCTTCGTGAGGGAAGAGTGGCTTACCAATGTTGCATTTTCTACAACAATTTTAACTCCAAAAGGCTATTTTGCAGCTTGAAGTTGTAGTTCCTACAACATTTCTAACCCATTTGTTGCGAAATCGCCAATATTTGGCCTAATTGTTGTACATTGTGCAACAACAATGGGAGAAAGCCAGGATCTAGGCAGCAATTGTTGTACTTTTTACAACATCATTCCATTGATAAGGGGGATTCATTCATCTGGCGCCCGCGCCTTAAAAATTAGGCTCTCGACCAAGGACAGCGCAAGCCTGTTTTTTTATCCAATCGTCAAATAGTTAAAATAACGCAAAGAACAATCGACATGGAATTACGGGTATCTCCCCCATATGCAGGGCGAAAGTTCGAGGCAATCAGACTTTTGGAAACGTTTTCGATAGGGTAAAGCGAGACTAGGCAAGGGCTGAGGCATGGTGACAAAGCGAACGCGGCTTGTCGGAAATTTCTTTGAATCTATCAACTCATTCTGACAAACTTTCTGCTAGATTGTCTCTATACTAGAGAAACAAATAAGGAAAGAAATGGATGGTGTTCGAAAACATGCAGAGAAGAAGCTTAAGCGCAGTGATTGGTGGCGGTTGGTCGGGATTATGGCAGAAAGCGAAAGCAGGCGCACTTAGCGCAGCCGTGGAGAATCGATTCGTACAAGCCTTTGTAGCTAAGAAGTGGTCTTTACTGCTCATCGTGATGGCTTTCTTGCTTGGACGTGCGATGATTTTGGAACAGCTATCTCCATTTGCTCTAGCGTTCATTGCTGTGATTTATTTTACAAGAAGAGATATTTTACACTGGGTAGGGATTGCCGCATTTGCTGGAAGCTTACTTTCACTAAGTTCGAATACAGGTTATCTGGTTACGGAAATCATCGTGTTCTTGCTCATCCAAAAGGCATTAGAGAAATTTGAACGCTCCGACCTTTCGTTAGCGCCACTGCTAGTATTCAGCTCTACCTTGTTGGTTCAGCTCTTTGCGGAGCTGGTAGTCTCGAACCTAAGCTGGTATACACTTATGATGGTCTCCGTTGAGGCACTGCTAAGTCTAGTGCTGACGCTAATTTTTATTCAAGCTATACCTGTATTTACGCTTACCCGTAAGAACTACCATTTGAAACATGAGGAAATTATTTGTCTGATTATCTTGTTAGCTTCTGTAATGACAGGAACGGTGAGCTGGGTTGTAGGTCCAATTACCGTTGAACATGTGCTGTCCCGTTATTTGATTCTATTATTTGCGCTGGTGGGGGGAGCGCCTTTCGGAGCTTCGGTAGGTGTCATCACAGGATTAATCTTAAGTCTTGCGAATAGCAATGCGGTTTATCAAATGAGTTTACTGGCTTTCTCGGGGATGCTAGCAGGGCTTCTCAAAGATGGTAATCGATTGGCTGTTGCTTTCGGAATGCTGTTGGGGTCATCGATACTTGCTTTCTATATGGGGTCAGGGGCTGACGTGATCAACTCCACCTGGGAGTCGCTTGCAGCTGTTGCACTCTTCCTGTTGACACCTCGGAGCTTAATTCTGACACTTGCTAAATATGTACCTGGCACGCAGGAAAATCTGAAATCCCAACAGGACTATGCGAAGCGGGTTCGCGATGTTACAGCCGGACGTGTGGAACAGTTCTCCGAAGTGTTCCGCCAGCTGGCGCGGAGCTTTAAGCAATTGACGACGGATGATGCGGTGAGCCGCAAGGAGGAGGAAGTTGGACATTTCATGAATGCGGTTGCGCAGAAGGCTTGTGATTCCTGCTGGAAAAAGAGCCAGTGCTGGGATCAAAAATTTTATCAAACCTATACGTATATGACCGATATGATGACCCAAATTGAGATGAAGGAGAGTATGACGAAGAAGAATATTCCACCGGAATGGAGGAAGGTATGCATTCGCACAGATCAAGTGTTGGATGTGATGAAGCAGCAATATGGCTTGTACAAGAATGATTTGCATTGGAAAAAGCAGATTATGGATAGCCGGCATCTCGTGGCTGATCAGCTATCGGGCGTGTCCCAAGTGATGGAGGACTTGGCCAAGGAGATTAAACGGGAAGGACAGGAGCTGTTCCTTCAAGAAGAGCAAATTCGTAATGCCCTAGAGGAGCTGGGCTTATCCATCCATACCATCGACATCATTTCCTTAGATGAAGGAAATATCGAGATTGAAATCATTCATCAATACACGAAGGGCTTCGATGAATGCCGGAAAATCATTGCGCCGCTCTTGAGCGAAATCATCGGCGAGAACGTCGCCGTCATGCGTGAAGAGATGCATGCGCGCGGCGAGGGTTACAGCACGGTCGTATTCGGCTCCGCCAAGGAATACGAGGTTGAAACCGGGGTCGCCGGCGCAGCCAAGGGGGGCGACCTCTTCTCGGGCGACAGCTTCTCCACGGTGGAGCTAGGCAATGGCAAGTATGCCGTGGCGCTTAGCGACGGCATGGGCAACGGCGAGCGCGCGCGTGCGGAGAGCCAGACGGCTCTGAGCATCCTGCAGCAGCTGCTGCAGTCGGGCATGGACGAGAAGCTGGCGATCAAGTCGCTGAACTCGGTGTTGATGCTGCGCTCTTCGGATGAGATGTACGCGACCGTAGATATGGCTTTGATCGACATGTACAACGCAAACACAACGTTCATGAAGATTGGCTCTACGCCTAGCTTCATTAAGCGCGGGACGGAAGTGATCTCGATATCGGCTAATAATTTGCCGGTCGGTATCTTGAGCGAGATTGACGTTGATCTGGTCTCGATTCCGCTCCAATCCGGTGATATCCTCGTCATGATGACAGATGGCATCTACGATGCACCGGGACATGCGGTAAACAAAGAGATGTGGATGAAGCGGATGATTCAGGAGATCGATACGACGATGCCGCAGGATTTTGCGGACTGTTTATTAGAAAGGATTTTCCGCCACCATCATGGTGAAATTCAAGATGATATGACCGTTGTTGTTGCTCGGGTTGAGAAGAGGCAGCCTGAATGGGCCACATTCCGCTGGCCAGGCATTACGCGAATGGAGCGTCCGAAGACGGTTAGTTAATGGAGGAATAGAAGCCATAACAGCTCATTTGCTGTTATGGCTTTTTATTTGCTGCTATTCCCTTAAGATTAAACAAGTAAATTAATACCCAAATAGGTTGCGCACAGAATTAGAAGCATGCTTAACTTATTTATAGGTTTGTTTACAAATCATGCCAAATCTAATTTTCCTCGGAGTATCATTATTGCGTGAGATCCAAGAGAAGGCGGTGCCATTTGTGATTAGAAAAAAGCTATCACTGTTATTTATCGTTCTTGGGATTATCATTTTTCTTTATCCAACGCTAAACGATCGTTATGAGAGCTATCAGCAGAGCAAAATTTTGAAACAATGGCAGGAAAATCTGCAGAATATGGATCAGACAGCCTCTGACATCGAGGAGGAAACGAATGCGGGGTTGGTCGCGCCTTCTTCCAGTCCGGAAGTGGAAGCTCTGCCAGCAAGCAGCTCGCCGAGCAGTCAACCAAGCAGTCAGCCAGGCCCCTTAGCCGCAGAAATGACACCGAAGCCTGTTACTTTGCCGCAGAAGAATATAGAGGGTGTCCTCACAATCGATAAAATTAATTTAAAGCTCCCTATTTTGACAGATGCAACCGTGAATAATTTGAAGATTTCCGTTGCTAGTATTGCCAAAACAGGCAAAGTAGGAGCTGTTGGTAACTATGCCATTGCGGGTCATCGAAACCTGACCTACGGGAAAAATTTTAATAGATTAGATGAAGTTACTGAAGGGGATTTCATAGAAGTGAATACAGGGAGCAAAACGTATATCTACAAGGTAGTGGACAAACAGTATGTCCTCCCAGAGGATGTCTGGGTGCTGAAGGGTAACGGCAAAGATCGGGAGATTACGCTAATAACTTGTCATCCTATGGAAAATCCGACTCATCGTATTGCCATTAAGGGAATCCTGGTGCAGTCTAAGGAATAAAATGTAATATTTTGTCTATCCAGAGAGACAAGCCTATGTTAAGATTGCACTATCACTATAGTGATTATAGGGATTCGGTGCGTTCCTCCGATAAAGGCAAATCTAGCGAAAACTAGAGACGCAAAACTAAAGGGCCTTCCTTAGCCGAACTAAGTTGGCAGCCAGTTACCGAAAGGGGATTTTTTTGTGTTCAAAAAGCCAATCATACGAACGATCATTGCTGCGGTTCTGTTTACTCTTGCTCCGCAAGGGATATTTGCAGCTTCCAATCCTTCCGTGATCGATAAAGATGCTCTGAATAAAGGAATTATCTCGGTTCATTATTCAAACGATAAGAACGCCAAAGTTCTCGTACGAATAATGAGAGAAAATGTCAAATATGATTACACCTTCGCAGAAGGGGACCAGTACCCTTTGCAGCTTGGAAACGGACCGTATAAAGTGCTGATTGGAGAGTCCATAGGAGCTAATAAATATAAAGTTGTTGCGCAAGAACAAATAGATTTAGAGATGGAAGACGAGAATGCGGTATTTCTACAGTCCATTCCTTTGATCGATTGGAACGATGAATCGAAGGCGGTCATTGAGGCTAAGCAATTAGCTGGAGATAAAGAAAAAGATATCGACAAAATAAAGGCCATTTATGGATATATCACAACACATTTCCAGTATGATTACGAGAAGGCCCAAAGTGTAGCAGACAATTATGTACCTAATCTGGATATGGTCTACGAAGCGTCCAATGGAATTTGTTATGACTTTGCTGCTACTTTTGCGGCAATGGCAAGAAGCCAGGGGATTCCAACCCGTCTAGTTATGGGATTTGAAAGCCATGCGCCAGATACTTATCATGCGTGGAATCAAGTATTCCTAAAGGAAAGTAAGGAATGGGTGACGATCGATACCACGTATGACGCTGTTCATATACAAGCCGGTGAAACAATAGATATTATAAAAAACGATCATAATTATCAAATTTCCAAAATATATTAGAGTAAATGAAGAAACCTGTACTCAACTGAGTACAGGTTTTTTTGTGCCGTTCATGTTAAAAAAACATTAAATTCCAAGATTTACAATACAAGTTGTATCATATAGTATTAAAAATGATACAATTTGTTTCAAGTGCATAAGTTGCAACTAATAATCTCAATAAAAATTAATCATGAATGGAGGTATGAATTTATGTTGAAGAAAAAGACGAGTGCGCTGCTGATTACTTTATTAATTTTTATGCAGAGTATTTACGGAATTGGCTTTACTACCAAGGCTAGTGCGAACACGATTTCAAACAATATTCTTGACAGCGTGACGATGGCTGTGTATGACAGCTCGGGACAAGTTGTGACCGGCAATGTTTACGATCCTAACTCCAAAGTGCAGCTAGACTATACATGGTCTTTGCCAAACGGTCATGGGTACCATAGTGGTGATACGTTTACGTTCACTCTGCCGCAGCAATTTTTGCTTTTCAACGATATCAGTGGCGGTTTGGACATGGGACCGAATCAGTTGGGAACTTTTCATGTGGATCAGGCTAGTCATCAAGTGTTGATTACTTTTAACAACTACATCGAAAGCCATGACAATGTACATGGCACGCTCACTTTCAGAACACAGTTAGATATAAGTAAACTTACGGAGAGCACAACGGTAACGATTACAATTCCGATTCAATCTGGCGAACAGATTTTCATCCTTCATCTAAAGCCCTCGGTCACTTCCACAATCGAAAAGAGAGGCGTACCCTCTGGGTTTAACGCGAAAGATATTCATTGGACCGTGGATGTGAATAAGACGCTGGATTCTGTTCAGAACGCCGTGGTGACGGACCCTATTCCCATAGGTCTATCTGTTCCTGTAACTGTAGCTGTTTATGATTTAGGGGTTCATCTAGATGGAACGGTCGTACAAGGAGCATTGGTGGATAGCAGTAAGTATACAGTTAATAGAACAGGGGCGGATCTTTCTGTTCGATTCAATGAATCTCCTATTCATACGGCTTACCGCATTCAATATACGACACCAATAACCGATTTTGACAAAGATATCTTTGTGAATACAGCAACGTTTGGAGGGAGTAATAAAAATCCTGTTCAAGCCTCTGCGACAGTCCATATAACGCGTGGAAGTTCTTTGGATAAAATAGCGGAAAGCTATAGTCCAATTACGCAAATTATTGGTTGGGGAATCAAATATAATTATAATGAAAGGACAATTGCCCAGTCAGCAGCATTCCTAAAGGACTTATTCAATGATACACAAGAAATTGTTGCAGGATCCCTTCATATCTATCCCGTAACGTTCAATTCAAGTGGGAATGAGACACTGGGAAGTGAATTGCCGACTGGGGAGTACACCGTCACAACGGAAACAGCTGCTGGCAAGAAAGGATTTAAACTGCAATTTAATCATGATATTTCATCGGCCTATAAAATTACTTATCAGACCAAGGCAAGTAATCCGGTTTTGAATAATGCGATCATTACGAATACCGTTACGTCCGGCAGCGGAGCAAGTGATTCAGCATCACGGGCTATTGAACAGGGGGCAATTTTTAAGTATCCTGGAATCGCAGATTACAAGGCCAAAACCGTATCGTGGCTTATCATCATTAACAGAGACAGTCAGTTGATGAACAATCTAGTTGTGACCGATACATTTTCGAATAAAGGATTGCGTTTCAAGCCCGATTCGTTAGTTATTAAAAAAGGTAACGTGGTCTTACCGTCGGCGAATTATATCCTTGATAGTTCTGTCGGTGCTGAGGATGGGTTCAAAGTTAAATTCACGAATGCGATCTCAGAACCAATTTCGATTGTTTACCAAACAGAATTCAATATAGATTTGATCAGTCCTCCGGGAACTACTAATTTCATGAATTCAGCTAAGGCGGATTGGATCGACAGCGCTGAAAAAACAAAGACGCAAACAGCAACTGCAACATTTATTCCGAGAAATGAAGTGAAGAACAACGGGTTTAAATACGGTGGTTATAACGCTGTTACTAAAGAACTCACATGGACAGTGGGGGCTAACTATAACGGCAAGACTCTTACAGATGCTAAAGTTCAAGATACGCTAGAGTCCAATCAAATCTTTAATGTTAATTCGCTTGATTCGCTTGAAGTATATAAAATGACCATTCCGGAAAATGGCAACGCAACACAGGGTGAAAAGATAGCCCGCTCAAAGTATGAATACACAGTAGATAACCAAAACAAGCTAGTTGTTCATTTCCTTCAACCCATTTCGGAACCATTTTACATCGTTTTTAAAACGAGTCTGCAAGGTCAACTGATTAACAGCACGGTTTCTAATACGGCTAAAATTTTTGATGGAACTAAGCCGGCTTCCAGCGATCTCAAAGCGACCCTGCCCATTCCTAAAGGCGGAGAATATGTGAGTAAAAGCGGAGGGCAAAGCGGAGATAAAATAAACTGGTCAGTCCAAATTAATTATGGTCAATCTACATTAAACGATGCGAAAATCATAGATACACCGTCATTCAACCAACAATTATTGCCAAATTCATTCCATTTGTTTGCTACGACCGTGGCTAGTAACGGGAATGTCATGAAGGGGTCCGAATTGACAAAGGGCGTATACACGCTTGTTATTAATACGGATAATCAAGGTAAACAAACATTTGAGCTGAGTTTTGTCAATCAGATAACGACCGCGTATATTTTGGAATATCAATCTTTAATTAGGGCTAATGATCACGAAACGGTATGGAATAAAATCAGTCTTAGCGGTACTAACGAAACCACTATCACGAAAGAAACGACCAAGGAAATTGTGGTAGGTGTATCGGACGGATCTGGCACCGGCAGCGGAGTTCGAGGGTCATTAACGGTTATGAAAATTGACTCTGCCAACAACACCTTAGTGCTCAGCGGCGCAACCTTTGAACTGTATCGTAAATCGGGTGTTACAAAAACGTTTATTGACAGGTTAACAACAGATGAAACAGGTTCTGTCATCTTTAACAATCTACTTGCAGGCGATTATGTGGTGATTGAAATAGCGGCTCCTTCTGGTTATGGAATAAATAAAGAGGATAATCCGATAACCCTTCAACCAGGAGATGAACTTTATCTCAATGTGATCAACACGAAGACAACACCAACACCAACACCAACACCAACACCAACACCAACGCCAACGCCAACGCCAACACCAACACCAACACCAGAACCGACACCAACACCAGAACCGACACCGACACCAACACCAACACCGACACCGACACCAACACCAACACCAACACCAACACCAACGCAAACGCCAACGCCGACGCCGACGCCGACACCAACACCAACACCGACACCGACACCGACACCGACACCAACGCCAGAATCGACACCAACGCCAACGCCAACACCGACACCAACGCCAACGCCAACGCCGACGCCGACGCCGACACCAACACCAACACCGACACCGACACCGACACCGACACCAACGCCAGAATCGACACCAACACCGACGCCAACACCAACGCCAACACCGACACCGACACCGACACCGACACCGACACCGACACCAACACCAACACCAACACCAACACCAACACCAACACCAACACCAACACCATTGCCAAGTGTAACGCCAACACCTTCAACGGGGCCTGACATTCCGATTGATACTGATAATGATGTGCCCTTAGGAGGAATTCCGCCTATCACGAAGCCAGAGACCCTCCCAAAGACAGGAGAATCTAGCCATCTGTACGTGGAAATTGCAGGCATCACTTTAATCTTACTAGGTCTTATCCTAAGAAGGAGATTCACTAGGTAAATCTTCAATCTTGAGACAGTCCGCCATTACCATTGGGTGGGCTGTCTTTTTATTTCGCTGAGTTAGCTCGTGATTAGACTCTCTCATAAATGGAAAAACTAGGAGGAGAACTACTAGAGAGCTAATCTTTTCTTGGGCCAGGGAGGCATATATCATGATGAAACAGATTCTTTTAATAACAGATGGGTGTTCCAATGTAGGGGTAAGTCCGGTAATAGCAGCGGCACAAGCACATACTGAAGGCGTTACTGTGAATGTCATCGGTGTGATTGACCATGGGGAGCTGGGGGTGCTGGGCTCTGAGGAGATTCAAGAGATTGCTGCGGCAGGCGGCGGGATGAGCCGAATCGTCAATTCAGGCCAACTTTCCCAGACAGTTCAGATGATGACGCGCAAAACGGTCACCACAACGATTCAGCACGCAGTAGGCAAGGAGCTGCAAAGTATTCTAGGCTTTAATCAATTGGAGCAGTTACCTCCAGATAAGCGCGCGGAAGTGGTTCAAGTGATCGATACCATGAGTGAAACTACTTCACTCCGCGTAGCACTTTTAATAGATGCCAGTGCTAGTATGAAGCCTAAGCATGCAGCGGTGCGTGAAGCGATTCATGATCTGTTGCTTAGTCTTAGAGCCCGCAGCGGCAAGAGTGAACTGGCAGTTTTTCATTTTCCGTCAACCAAAACTAGGGATCAGGAATTAGAAATGGATCTCAGTTGGACGAATCAGCTTGCAAATTTAGACAAGATGTTCTATAAAATAAACATGAAGGGTACAACTCCGACAGGTCCGGCGCTGCTGCAAACTTTGCAGTTCATAACGGAGAAGTCTATCTTACCAAAGACCGAGGATGGGATGCTGAGTGACTACGTGGTATGAAGACGCCTTCCGTCCGGGATCAGAAATCCAAGGGAAATGGAACGGCCGGATGTATGTGGTCGAACGTTTATTAGGTGCTGGTTCCAATGGTGTAGTGGCTCTCGTACGAAGAGGGGCAGCTAGATTTGCGCTGAAAGCAGGCCATGAGACGGTTGATCATCAATCGGAGATTAATTCCTTGCATGCGATATCCATGACAGAAACGTCATTCAAGAACTTTTTAATAGATGCCGATGATATGACGATAAATGGGAAAGAAGTCTCCTTCTATGTCATGCGATATATTGAGGGAATGAAAATTTCCAATTTCATACATAAGCGTGGTCAAGATTGGATCTATGTGATTGGTTCAAACCTGCTTCGAAAGTTAACGGAAGTTCATAAGAGCGGCTATGTTTTCGGTGATCTGAAGATCGAGAATATGATCGTTTCCAATTATGGCGATGTGGATCTCATTGATTTTGGGGGTGTGACGCCTAAAGGCAGAGCGATTAAGCAGTTGACTGAAGTGTATGACCGCGGCTTTTGGAATATGGGGGAGCGGGTTGCGGAAGAAAGTTATGATCTATTTTCATTTGCCATTTTACTATTAAAATCGCTCGATCAATGCAAACTCTTTACTGGTTTATCCAAAACGCTGCCGCAAAACCGCGATTTAGATCAACTAACCGCCATAATACGTGAAAATTCGGTTGCTGCTCATCTCGCACCGTTTCTTCATAAAGCATTGAATAGTGAGTTTAATTCTTCGCAAGAAGCGTACCAGTACTGGAGAACGTTGGTCTCAGGTAAGAAGAGTACACAGTCAACACTCCAAATGCCTTGGTTGAAAATATGCTTCGCCGCTTCTATTTTTATTTTTGGTGTAACGCTCTATGTGTACTGGTAACATGATGGAAAGTGCAGGAATGGAAAGGAATACCCGATGGAAATCGATCTTGTTGCCAAGGTGGAACAGCGAATTATTGACGAAAATCTCGTCGATCAAGGAGATGTGGTGGTTGTTGCGGTATCAGGAGGACCTGATTCTGTGGCGCTGCTTCATGTCCTTTTTGCCCTTGCCAAGCGTTATAGCTGGCGGCTCGTTGTTGCGCATGTGAATCATCAATTCCGCGGTGCGGAATCAGATGCGGAAGCCTTTTTCGTAGGGAAGCTTGCTGATGACCTAGGACTTCCGTGTGAAATCGGCGTCATTGATGTGCCGGCCTATATAGAGGAAACGTCACTCAATGGACAAGCCGCGGCACGTGAGAAGCGCTACGAATTTCTACATCAGATCGCAGCGAAATACAGCGCTAACCGAATTGCCTTCGCTCACCATGCAGACGATCAAGCTGAAACAGTCATGATGCGGATTTTGAGAGGGACTGGCCCTTCAGGTCTGGTTGGCATGCCGGAACGCAGGCGCGAAAAAAAAGTGGAACTGATTCGTCCGTTTTTACGTATATACAAAACAGATATTGTGAATTATTGCGCTCAGCATGAAATGACGTATTGTAAGGATAGCAGCAATGAGCTGCGGAAGTATTTTCGAAACCAGATTCGGCTTGATGTGATGCCGATGCTGAAACAGTATAATGAACAACTTCCGGAGTCACTGAATCGATTGACGGATTTGATGCGAGCTGAGGATGATTATTTGGCCAAAGAAGCCGAGCAGGTTTTTCGCCAAATAACGACTTTCCAGCAAGCCTGCTGCCGCATAGAAAGACGTGATTTCACTGAGCTGCACGTTGCTTTACAAAGGCGTTTGATTAAATTAATATTAAACTGTCTTTGTTTGGAAAGAGATCGGTTGGATTTTACACGAATTGAAAGTATGCGTGAGTTGATTTTAGAGGATCAGGTTTCTAATCAAATTCTTCAGGTGGATGAACAGGTTTATATTGTGAGAGAATATGAATCTATTCAATTTCAGACCTTCGCTCCTTCTTCGAAGCCTTATGCTTATGAGGTTGGATTGGATACAAGCGAGCTGAACCTGCCGGAAGTGGAAGCCAAGCTGATCTACTCATGGGTGCCGGCTAGTTCGAAGGAGACAGCTGCTTATTCCTCATCTGCAACGGACGTGTTTTTGGATCTAGATCAAATTATTTTGCCGCTTGTTGTAAGGAGCCGCAGGTCAGGAGATCGGTTTGAGCCGTATGGTTTAAATGGGTCCAAAAAAGTAAAGGATATGTTCATTGATGCCAAAATGCCGCTAAGCCGGCGTGATGTCATCCCACTGCTGGTCGATGCTTCTGGGCAAATCCTCTGGATTGCTGGCTTTCGTAGGTCCAAGCACGCTCTGGTTGGACCAGATACAGTACGTGTACTTCATATGAAGCTAGTGCTGAAGTAATATGCGTAAATTTCGTTCTTCTAGAATGTAAATTTATAAGGATTCATAATATAAACTAGGGGGTTCATCCTTGTACAGCGACATTCAAGAAGTTCTTTACAGTGAAGAACAAATTCAAGGCAAGATCAAAGAATTAGGGGAGAAACTCTCCATCGATTACGAAGGTAAGAACCCATTGGTTATCTGTGTGCTTAAGGGAGCTTTCATTTTCATGGCTGATCTTGTGAAGCAAATCAGAGTACCATTGGAACTTGATTTCATGGCTGTATCCAGCTATGGTCAATCCACGAAATCTTCTGGTGTTGTCAAGATTATTAAGGATCTTGATGTTCCCGTAGAAGGACGTCATATTCTTATCGTGGAGGACATTATCGATAGCGGTTTAACGCTGAGTTATCTGATAGATGTGCTAGAGCGACGCAATGCGAAGACGATTTCGGTCGTTGCGCTGTTTAATAAACCGGCACGCAGAACTGTGGACCTCGAACCTGAATATGCAGGTTATGTGCTTCCAGATGAGTTCGTCGTCGGATATGGTCTGGATTATGCAGAGAAGTATCGCAACCTTCCATTTATCGGCATATTGAAACCAGAGATCTATAGCAGCTAATGCCATTTCCCGCAGACTCATCAACGCTGTTATGTTGTAGTGCTTTACCGGGATGTGGTAAAATAATAAACGTGTGCCGTTTGAGAGGAGGCTCGGGATGAATCGAATTATCCGGAAATACCGGCTTTTATTTACTTATATTTTTGGTTACTGTAGGTATCGTCCATTTCATTAGTACCCAAAACGAGCAAAAGGAGTTAATTACTTACGATAAATTCCGCCAAGCGGTAGTTAACAAAAATGTGGAATCCGTGACCTTAAAGTTTGATGGATACACATATTTGATTAAAGGTAAGTATATTAACCCACCAAATGGTGCTGATAAGAAGAGCTTCGAAACCCATGCTCCATTCGAGCCAATGGTCGTTCAGCTGATTGAAGCGAATGGCGTTCCATCAGAAACGTACGAGACTATGGAACGGGATAGTGTTTGGATTAGTTTCCTAACCTCCATCATCCCATTCGTCATTATCTTCATCTTGTTTTTCTTCCTGTTAAATCAGGCTCAAGGTGGCGGCGGCAAAGTGATGAACTTCGGCAAAAGCCGTGCCCGCTTATATAATGAGGAGAAAAAACGCGTCACATTTGAAGACGTGGCAGGTGCTGACGAAGAGAAGCAGGAATTAATCGAGGTTGTCGAATTCCTCAAAGATCCGCGGAAATTCGCAGCTGTTGGTGCTAGAATTCCTAAAGGGGTTCTGCTCAATGGTCCTCCGGGAACCGGTAAAACCCTTCTTGCACGCGCAGTCGCTGGTGAAGCGGGCGTACCATTCTTCAGTATTTCGGGTTCTGACTTCGTTGAGATGTTCGTCGGTGTCGGTGCTTCCCGTGTTCGTGACTTGTTCGAGAACGCGAAGAAGAACTCACCATGTATCATTTTTATCGATGAGATCGATGCTGTAGGTCGTCAACGTGGCGCTGGCTTAGGCGGCGGACATGACGAGCGCGAACAAACGCTCAATCAATTGCTCGTAGAAATGGACGGCTTTGGCGCGAACGAAGGTATCATTATCGTTGCTGCGACGAACCGCCCAGATATCCTTGACCCAGCCTTACTGCGTCCAGGCCGTTTCGACCGTCAAATCACGGTAGATCGTCCAGACATCAAAGGCCGCGAAGCTGTACTGAAAGTACATGCTCGCAACAAACCACTTGCCAAAGACGTGAAGCTGGACGCTTTGTCTCGCTACACAACTGGATTCACAGGTGCTGATCTCGAGAATCTGTTGAACGAAGCAGCTTTGATTGCTGCCCGTCGCAACCGTAAAGATATTTCAATGGCTGAAGTCGAGGAAGCTTTTGACCGTATTATTGTAGGTACGCAGAAGAAAAGTCGGATTATCAGCGAAGCAGAGAAACGCATTGTGGCTTATCATGAAGCCGGCCACGCGATCATTGGTTATTATGCCGAGAATGCCGACATGGTGCACAAAGTGACGATCGTTCCGCGCGGACGCGCTGGCGGTTATGTCATGATGCTGCCCAAAGAAGGCGAAGATCGCATGATGCAGACGAAGAACGAATTGCTGGATAAAGTAACAGGACTCCTAGGAGGCCGCGTTTCCGAAGAATTATTTATCGGAGAGATTGGCACAGGAGCTTATAGTGACTTCCAGAAAGCAACGGGCATTGTTCGTCGCATGATTATGGAATACGGTATGAGCGATAAGCTAGGACCGATGCAGTTCGGCAGCTCGCAAGGCCAAGTGTTCTTAGGCCGCGATATCGGACATGAACAAAACTACAGTGATGCGATTGCTTATGAGATTGATCAAGAGATGCAAAACTTCATTCGCACTTGTTACGATCGTGCTCGTGCGATGCTTACGGAGCATGCGGATCAGATTCATCTCGTAGCCAAAACGCTGCTTGAGAAAGAAACACTCGATAAGGATGAAATCATCGAGCTTCTAGAGAAAGGCAAATTGAATGCAAGCGCGGATGACGAAGAAGTCAAAGTGAACATTCAAGGGCAAAGCCAATCTAGCGAAAGCAATAAATTGGAGTTAAACAAAGATAAAGATTCCAATTCGGACCATTCCGAAGAGTAACAAGCAATAGCAACTCGTAAATCCGGTGTACACGTCAGGTGTACCCGGATTTTCTGGTTTTTTCGGCATATTTGCGCATTGACAGGGGATGTGAGAATGTGTAAATTAGTTGTAAATCTCTAATTTTATTACGATTAGATCATACTACTGTTAATCCTATTTTTAGATAGACAAGAAGTACATTTTACGTCCCAGACAGGGGAGGAAGCACCATGGAAGCTCTAGCTATTGAACGCAAAGCCGAGCAGAACCGTGAACTTAAGGAACGGTTGCTGCAGCTAAAGAAAGAACGGAATGCTATTATTCTTGCTCATTATTATCAACGTGACGAAGTTCAAGAGGTTGCCGATTTCCGGGGGATTCCTTTCTGCTTGCGCAGAAGGCCGCGCAAACCGATGCTGATGTGATTGTATTTTGTGGCGTACATTTCATGGGGGAAAGTGCTAAGATTCTTGCTCCTAACAAAACAGTTATTATTCCTGACGAACGTGCAGGCTGCCCGATGGCGGATATGGTGAACGTAGAAGGACTACGTGCTCTGAAACGCCAGCATCCTAATGCCAAAGTTGTTGCTTACATTAACACATCTGCTGATGTGAAATCAGAAACGGATATTTGCTGTACTTCGGCGAATGCCATCAACGTCATCAATTCCGTCGATTCAGATGAGATCATCTGGGTACCGGATAAAAATTTGGGCGACTATGTATCAAAATTCACAAGCAAAAAAGTAATCATCTGGGAAGGCTATTGCAATACGCATGATATGCTGACCGTTAAAGATGTGGAAGAAATGAGAGCTCAATACCCGAATGCGCAGTTCGTTGTTCACCCGGAGTGTCGACCTGAAGTTGTGAAACTGGGAGATTTCGTGGGTAGTACAACAGCGATTATCAAATATTGCAAAGAGTCCGATTGTAAAGAGTTTATCGTTGGAACCGAAGATGGAACGGGCTATCAGCTTCGTCTGGACAGTCCAGATAAACAGTTCCATTTTGCAACCAAATACTTGGTATGCCCGAATATGAAAGTAAACAATTTGAAGAAAATTGTGAAATGTCTTGAAACGATGCAGCCAGAGATTTATGTGCCAGAAGATGTAGCCGATAAAGCAAGATTGTCCTTAGAGCGCATGTTACAAGTAAAGTAGCATGCGCTACTCTCTTGTTTAATAGGTAGGGTACCCTCGCAAAGCCTTCCTGTATTCGATTAATCCATCGGATACCGTTTGCTTTGCGAGCAACTAATGGTGAAGAACAGGTGAAACGGCATGATTCCTAGATACCTCGTAGATGTAGATTTAGATTCCATTCCTCATGTACATACAGATGTTATTGTGATTGGCGCGGGCATTGCAGGTTTATTCACTGCTCTTCGCGCTAGCGAAAATAAGAAAGTGCTGATGATTACGAAGAAATCGCTCCTCGACAGTAACACACGCTATTCACAAGGCGGAATTGCTGCTGTTATATCGGACGAGGATTCACCGGAATATCATATGCAGGATACACTGATCGCAGGTGCTGGTCTATGTTCGCCGGAGGCAGTTGACGTTCTCGTTCATGAAGGCCCCAACGGCGTTCAGGATCTCATTCGGATGGGTACCCAGTTCGATCTCGAGAACGGGGAGTTCGCTTTGACCAAAGAGGGAGCGCACAGCCAACGTCGTATTTTGCATGCGCATGGCGATGCCACTGGCGCTGAAATTGTACGAGCTCTTTCGGAACGCACGAAGCAAGATCCGAACATTGAGATCTGGGACGATCACTTCGTGATCGACCTGATCACGCAGGATGGCGAGTGTTATGGCGCACTCGTACAGAAGCCTGGCGGCCAGCGGGTATTCGTCCGCGGTAATGCCACGATCCTTTGCTCCGGCGGTGCGGGACAGCTGTTCCGTTACACTACGAACCCTGACATTGCCACAGGCGATGGGATTGCAATTGCTCATCGCGCCGGTGCGCAAATTCAGGACGCGGAATTTATTCAATTCCACCCTACGGCGCTTTGCTACCCAGGTGCTCCGCGCTTCCTGATCTCGGAAGCGGTGCGCGGCGAGGGGGCTTATCTCCGCAATATCAAGGGGGAGCGCTTCATGGAGCGTTACCATCCCCAACTTGAGCTAGCGCCTAGGGATGTCGTGGCCCGTGCCGTTCTCGACGAGATGGAGAATTGCAAATCGACCTTCGTCTATATCGACATTACGCACGAATCTGAAGAATTAATTAAACATCGATTCCCAACGATATATGAATATTGCCTCAACTACGGTCTAGATATGAGCACCGACTGGATTCCGGTTGCTCCCGCAGCTCATTATATGATGGGCGGTGTCAAGACAGATCTACACGGAGAAACGATCGTCCGCCGTCTGTTTGCTTGTGGTGAAGTGTCTTCTACAGGTGTACATGGCGCGAATCGTTTAGCGAGTAACTCCTTATCTGAAGCCATTGTGTTCGGTAGAAGAATTATTGAACGGATTCAGGAGCTTCCTCCTTTGGAAGGAAACATTCAAATACGAGCTGAATCAAAAGCGCCAAGAACGGAAATCCCGAATCAGGCCGTTGTCGAGAAAAAGCTTAAGCTGCAAAAGGTTATGCTGCGTTACGCGGGACTGAAACGCTCAGCCAAAGGCTTGCAAAAAGGGTATGATGAATTGGCAAGACAACTCTCTATCTTCGGTTCTTTGATGACGAAACGAGAAGATTATGAGTTTGCAAATTTACTCAATTGTGCGCTTCTAACGACAACCGCTGCTTTAGCGCGAGAGGAAAGTCGTGGCGGTCATTATCGGGAAGATTTCCCTGAACGAGATGATAAGGCATGGAAGAAGCATATTGTTTTTAAGCGCGGGGAAGATAGCATTGAGGAGTGGATTTAACATGCTGGATTTAAATATGGAACTCATTCGTAAACATATTCGGCTTTGGCTGGAAGAAGATATTGGAACCGGCGATGTCACGACTCTGACAACGATCCCTTTGGAACATGCGTCCAAAGGGATTATCCACGTCAAAGAAGACGGAATTGTCTGTGGACTTCGGATCGCCCAAGAAGTTTTTGCTGTGGTCGATGCTTCTCTTCGATTTGAAACTAAAGTAGTTGAAGGATCGTCTGTTAATAAAGGGACCATACTAGCTGAAGTGGAAGGCAATACGCGCAGTATTCTGCTAGGTGAACGCTTAAGCTTGAATTTGATGCAGCGACTATCAGGAATTGCGACTAAGACTCGTGAGTTTGTCGATGCTTTAGAAGGCGTGCCGACAAGACTTGTCGATACACGGAAGACGACGCCGGGACACAGACTGCTTGAGAAGTATGCTGTACGAGTTGGTGGCGGTCATAATCACCGATTTGGACTGTACGATGCTGTGATGATTAAAGATAATCATATCAAAGGTTCGGGCGGCATCACACAAGCTGTACAAGCGGCTCGACAACAGATCCCCCACACGATGAAGATTGAGGTGGAGGTCGAGAATTTTGACCAGCTGCACGAAGCATTAGCGGCTGGAGCGGATATCATCATGCTCGATAATATGATTCCTGCGAAGATGAAAGAAGCAGTTTCCATAATTAAAAGTAAAGCACCGCATATTGTAGTAGAGGGCTCAGGTTCTGTGACGCCTCAGACTATTAAAGCGATGGCGGAAACAGGCGTTGATGTGATCTCCGTTGGGCGTTTGACGTATTCGGTTGCAGCGCTTGATATCTCATTAGATCTGAATGAGCGGAAGGAGACAGCACTATGATTCTCGTTATCGATGTTGGGAATACGAACATTGTGCTCGGCCTCTACCAAGAGCGAACACTTCTGCATCACTGGCGGGTTAGCACGAACCGCTCGGCGACAGTTGATGAGTATGGGATGCAGTTGCACAGCCTTTTTCAACACTCGGGCATCTCGTTTGCGC
This sequence comes from Paenibacillus sp. WG02, assembly GCF_055396115.1. Taxonomy (NCBI): domain Bacteria; kingdom Bacillati; phylum Bacillota; class Bacilli; order Caryophanales; family Paenibacillaceae; genus Paenibacillus; species Paenibacillus sp. WG02. The sequence continues at coordinate 256,553 of NZ_AP036016.1, forward strand.
AGGTAGAAGGAGTAATTGTCTCTTCCGTTGTTCCTCCGCTTATGAATGTAATGGAAAACCTTTGCTTACACTATTTGAAAAGGACGCCATTCATCGTTGGTCCAGGTATTAAGACAGGTCTGAACGTACGTGTAGACAATCCCAAAGAGGTCGGTGCTGATCGCATTGTTAATGCTGTCGCGGCTCTTGAGCTCTACGGGGCTCCTTGTATCATTGTTGATTTCGGGACGGCCACCACATACGACTATATCGATCCCTCCCAGCAGCTTGTTGGGTGCGCGATTGCACCGGGAATCGGGATCTCAACGGAAGCCTTATATCAGAAGGCGGCAAAGCTGCCGCGCATTGAGCTGGTCAAACCGAAGAGCGTCGTCGGCCGTAATACCGTAGCGGCGATGCAGGCAGGGATTATTTTCGGCTATGTAGGCCAAGTTGATGGGATTGTTGAACGTGTCATTCAAGAATTTAATGTCAATCCAACAGTTATTGCTACGGGTGGTCTTGCGGAGTTGATTTCGAGTGAATCTCGTACCATTCAGATCGTCAACCCACTGCTCACTTTGCAAGGTCTGCAAATGATTTATGAGAAAAATGCATAAGCTGTTTAAGGAAAGGATTTAACATGGGCGATTATTTGATTCGAGGAACGGCGCTCCACGGAAAAGTTCGTGCTTTTGCCGTGGAAACGACTGTCCTCACAGAAGAACTTAGCCGAAGACACCAAACCACACCAACAGCCACGGCAGCATTAGGAAGAACGGCAGCTGCTGGACTTCTCATTGCAGCCATGCTCAAGGGTGAAGAGCATCTCATTGTTCAAGTAAAAGGCGATGGACCTATCGGGCAAATTGTGGTCGATGCGAATGCGAAGGGTGAGGTGCGCGGTTATGTCGATAATCCGTTAGTCGATCCTCCCCTTAAAGAGAATGGCAAGTTAGATGTTGCTGCTGCGGTGGGAACGGATGGATTTTTGTACATAACGAAAGATTTAGGCATGAAAGAGCCTTATAAAGGCAGTGTTCCTCTCATTTCAGGTGAATTGGCTGAAGATTTCACGTATTATTTTGCCATGTCTGAACAAACGCCTTCAGCTGTAGCGCTGGGGGTATTGGTCAATACGGATCACTCCATTCTGGCCTCAGGCGGATTCGTTATTCAATTGCTCCCAGGATTAACAAATGATGAAATTGGGGAAATTGAAGAGATGCTCGCTCGCATTCCATCCTTCACAAATATGCTCGGCGGGGGTTTGAATTTAGAGGAAATCCTTCAAACTATCCTTCCATCTTTCCAAAAGCTCGATCAGATGGATGTCATGTTTCGCTGTAAATGCAGCCGTGAAAGAGTTGAAACAACGCTTATTTCCTTAGGGAAAACAGAGCTGCAAGAAATTCTTGAAGATGAAGGGTTTGCTGAAGTCGTTTGTCATTTCTGCAATGAAGCTTATCGTTTCAACGAAGATGATTTGAAGCAGATGATTGAACAATAGAGCAAGCAGCATTATAGATGTAAAGAGGGAGTCAGGATGCAGAACGTGAAGCGATTGTGGGGAGTCATCATCGTGATGGCTGTAGGTAATCTCGTGCTCGCATCCTTGCTGGTCACCCATACCATAAACCAATCAGAACCAAGTCAATCACCAAAACCTGAGAAGCAGGGTGAGCAGAAGAATGATCGGGTAGTCGCCAAAATTGGAGATCGTGAGATGACCATTTTGGAGCTTCAAACGGCTCTTGAACATCATTATGGGGCCGAACTGCTGGGTCAAATGTTGGATCGTGAAGTGATACGTTTGGAAGGAAACGAGACAGGGACTTCGATTGGAAGCGCGGAGATTAACCGTGAGTTGAAACGGATGCAGCAAGGTTATGAGAGCGAGCAACAATTTTATGCATCCATGAAAAGTCAGTTAGGTTTGTCAGAGCAAGAAATTAAGGAAGATGTAACCAATAAATTGTTACTCGAGAAGCTCGCAACCAAACATATTCAGATAACGGATGCTCAGGTAGAAGACTATATGAAGACTCACGCCGATGAATTCAAGCAAAATACCGAATATAATATTCTTCAGATTATCGTGTCAACCAAGGATCAAGCGAATAAAGTCCTTGCGGAGCTGGCGAAAGGAGAGAGTTTTGCGACCCTTGCCAGGGATCGTTCCCTAGATGATGCGACCAATAACACCGGCGGTGATTTGGGTTGGATTGAAGGAGATGACCCCTTTGTTGCTGCTCCCGTTCTTGAAACGGCGAAACTCTTGAAGGTTGGAGAAGTGAGTAAGCCCGTCCCTCTGCCGCAGGGGTTCGCGATTGTGAAGCTGAAGAATCGGCGTGAAAAAGTAAATCCCGATCTTGCTTTCGTTCGTGAAAATGTGCGAAGAGAGCTGGCGCTTCATGAAGCACCGCCTCTCAAGGATTATGTGAAGCAACTTCGAGAGAAATGGAAAGTTAGCATTCTAGACCCTCAGTTCCGGTGACATTCTGTGAAAATGTGGTTGACAACCAGTAAGTGCATTGATAAGATGAATATATTAATACCGACTAATTAACTCGGAAATCATCGATTATTTAACCTGGAGGGGAAATAAGTATGGCAAGATTAGTACAAAGCATTACGGATTTGATTGGCGATACACCGCTTGTGCGTTTAAACCGCGTTGTTCCGGAAGGAAGCGCAGAGATTTATGTGAAACTCGAGTACCAAAATCCAGGTGCCAGCGTAAAAGACCGTATTGCCATCTCCATGATTGAAGTGGCTGAGCAAGAAGGTAAATTGAAGCCAGGCGATACGATTATTGAGCCAACTAGCGGTAACACAGGAATCGGAATAGCTTTAGTAGCAGCAGCAAAAGGATATAAAGCGATTCTGGTTATGCCAGAAACGATGTCTTTGGAAAGACGTAACCTTCTTCGTGCCTATGGGGCTCAGCTGGTTCTGACGCCAGGAGCAGAAGGAATGAAGGGCGCGATCAAACGTGCGGAGGAGCTTCAAGCAGAGAATCCTTCCTACTTCATCCCGCAACAATTCAAAAACCTAGCCAACGTGAAGGTTCATCGTGAAACAACAGGTCCGGAAATCGTTGAAGCGATTAATGCTCATGATGGCAAATTGGACGCATTCATTTCGGGTATCGGTACGGGCGGAACTATTACAGGCGCAGGTGGCGTGCTGAAAGAAAACTTCCCGAACATCAAGATTTATGCCGTTGAACCAGCTGCATCCCCGGTACTTTCCGGAGGCAAGCCAGGTCCTCATAAAATTCAAGGTATCGGCGCAGGCTTTGTTCCAGATATTCTGAACACAAGCATCTACGACGAAATTATTGCCGTAGAAAACGAAGATGCTTTCGAAACTTCACGCCGTGTAGCCAAAGAAGAAGGTATCCTTGGTGGTATCTCCTCAGGTGCAGCGATTTTTGCAGCGCTTAAAGTTGCTAAGGAACTTGGCGCAGGCAAACGTGTAGTTGCTGTGATTCCAAGTAACGGTGAGCGTTACCTTTCTACGCCACTGTATCAATTCGAAGAGCAATAAGATTACTTGCTACGAACGTGCCTCCAGCTGCTGCAGCTGGGGGCTTTTTTTCTGTGTGAGGTTGGAGTATACTAATGGACAACTAATCATCGGATGTCACAGGAAGGAGGGCAAATATGATCCTAACAACAATAGAGCAGTGGCGTAATTGGTCCTCCACGTACACGATGCTGCCTTATGTCATTAAATTGGGTCTTGCCGACGACCGGATCGCTTCTTGGCAAGAAGCGTGGAAAGTAGCCGCGCCTGATTCCTTTGTCCTAGAAAGCGGTAAAGGCGGGCGTTACACGTGCTTCGGATTACAGCCATTTTCTACGGTTCATGGAAACGGGTTGGATGCAGAAGTTACCCTTATCAACCAAGTGGATAAGGGCAAACCTCAAGTTTCACACTTGCAAGGCAAACCGCTCGACATCGTGAAGCAATGGATGTCCGCTTATCACAGCCCCAAAGTCGAAGGAGCCCCAAAGTTTCTTGGCGGCTGTGTAGGTTATTGGAGCTATGACGTGATTCGCACCATTGAGAAGCTCCCAGAGCAAGCGGCAAATGACTTGCCGATTCCGGATTATAGCTTCGCTATGTATGATCAAGTTTGGACCTTGGATCATATCGATAAGAGCCTGTACATTGCGGTGCATATGCCGCTTGATAAGAGCCATGCAGCCGATGACGCCTATCTTCGGCAGCTTTACGCACAGGCGCACGCTGATGCCGAGGCGATGCTCGCTCGCTGGCACGCGATTCGCGCCAGCAGCTGGTCAGGCTCGCACCTGAGCGGTGCAGACCAACCGTCGATCGCGCGCGAGCAGCTGCACATCGACGTCGAGAGCATCGCAGGCATCCAGCCTGCCTTCGGCAAAGCCGACTACATCGCGGCGGTGCAGCGCATCCAAGCCTACATCTCCCAAGGTGACGTGTTCCAAGTCAACTTGTCCGTTAGACAGAGCCGGCAGCTGCGCACGACGCCGGAGGAGATCTACGAGGCGCTGCGCATCGTCAATCCCTCGCCTTACATGGGCTTGCTGCGCTTCGCAGGCTTCGCCCTCGTCTCCGGCTCGCCGGAGCTGCTCGTGCAGCTCGAGGACGGCGTCCTGCGGACGCGTCCTATCGCCGGCACGCGCCCGCGCGGCAAGGACGAGCAGGATGACCTGCGCCTGGCCGGCGAGCTTATCGACAACGACAAAGAGCGCGCCGAGCACGTCATGCTGGTCGATCTGGAGCGCAACGACCTTGGCCGTATCTCGAAGTACGGCTCCGTCCATGTGAAGGACTTCATGGTCATCGAATACTACTCCCATGTGATGCACATCGTCTCGGAAGTCGTCGGCGAGCTCGCAGAAGGGAAGGATGCCTATGATGTCATTGCGGCAACCTTCCCTGGAGGTACGATCACAGGCGCTCCAAAGGTTCGCACGATGGAAATTATTGAAGAATTAGAGCCGGTTCGCCGCGGACCCTATACAGGATCCATGGGATGGATTGACTATAATGGAAATATGGAATTTAATATTATTATACGGACGCTAGTAGCTGTTCAAGGGATGGGCCACATTCAAGCAGGGGCGGGAATCGTCATTGATTCCATACCTGAACGTGAGTACATTGAATCCTTGAATAAAGCCAAAGCGATGTGGAAAGCGATAGAATATAGCGAGCGGAGCATGAGCCGAGCTTAAGCCCTAGCAGGGCTGACGAAAGGGGAGCTTAGAATGATTTTAGTGATTGATAATTATGATTCGTTTACGTACAACCTCGTCCAATATTTGGGGGAGATCGGGGAAGAAGTCGTCGTTCGTCGCAATGACGAAATTGATTTAGCTGGCGTTGAGGCTTTGGCACCGGATCATATTTTAATATCTCCGGGTCCTTGCACGCCGAATGAAGCCGGAATTAGCTTATCACTCATTGACCATTTCAAAGGCAAAATCCCTATCTTCGGCGTCTGCCTAGGCCATCAATCAATCGGTCAAGCTTTTGGCGGCGACGTCATTCGCGCAGAACGTTTAATGCATGGTAAAACCTCGGAGATTTTCCATGATGGTAAAACCTTATTCGAAGGGCTGCCATCCCCGTTTATAGCGACTCGCTATCATTCCTTGATTGTGAAAACCGAGACGCTTCCTGATTGCTTGGAAGTAAGTGCGCGTACAGCAGAAGGTGAAATTATGGCATTGCGCCATAAGGAATATCCGATTGAAGGTGTGCAGTTCCACCCAGAATCAATTATTTCTCAGCACGGTCATCAGATCCTGCGAAACTTTCTTCGCCGCACGGCTAAAGCAGGAGTTTAATCTATGATTATTAGTGTGGGCGGGATTTTAATGGATGATAAGGAAGCTGTGGTCTCGGTTTACGATCACGGCTTTCTTTACGGCCTTGGCCTTTTTGAGACATTTCGCACCTATAACAAAGAACCTTTCCTGCTGCCCGAGCATCTTCGGCGACTATCGGAGGGCTGTCGTGAGCTAGGGATTGACTACGAGCCTGACTACGCACACATTCAGCGTCTGATTGATGAACTGCTTAAAGCCAATAACCTAGAGGATGCGTATATCCGTTACTCCGTTTCGGCGGGAACTGATATTCTTGGGCTGCCATCAGGTGTCTACCAAAACCCTACAGAGATCATTTACATCAAGCCGCTTCCACCGAAGGACGAGAAGATCTATGCACAGGGTAAAGCGCTGCAGCTGCTGAAGCTGCCTCGTAATACGCCGGAAGGTTTGTACCGATTCAAGTCCTTTCACTATATGAATAATATTTTGGCGAAAAGAGAGCTGCAGCAGTATGCCTGGGCGACTAGCGCTGAAGGCCTGATGTTGACTGAAGAAGGCTATGTAGCTGAGGGCATTGTGAGCAACATCTTTTTCATAAAAGATAGTGCCTGCTATACGCCATCGCTGGATACAGGCATATTACCTGGCATCACAAGGGCCTATGTGTTACAGCTGGCACAGCAGCAGCAGATTCCCACACAGAACGGCCAATACCGATGGGAAGATCTTATGGAAGCCGATGAGGTGTTTCTCGTTAATTCCATACAAGAGATCGTACCCATTACGACACTGTTCACACCCAGTGGACAATCTCACTCTATTGGAAATGGTGTCGTAGGCCCGATAACCCGCCAACTAAGCGAGCTTTATAACTAACATTTGATAACAACAGGAAGTGAACGGTAATGAAAGTGTTATCCTGCAGAGGACATGAGCTGCCCATTGGTGATCGGACGATCATTATGGGCATATTAAACGTAACACCGGACTCCTTCTCGGACGGTGGGAATTACATTAGGATTGAAGATGCGGTGCGCAGAGCTCGCCAAATGGTGGCGGAAGGCGCTGACATCATTGATATCGGGGGAGAATCGACCCGACCGGGTTTTGCCAAGGTCACACAAGAAGAAGAACTGCAACGGGTAATTCCGGTCATTGAGGCACTAAGTAAGGAAGTTAACGTTCCTATTTCTATAGATACTTACAAAGCAGAGGTCGCCAAGCAAGCATTAGAAGCCGGGGCGCATATCATCAACGATGTTTGGGGCGGCCAAGCCGACGTTCGAATGGCAGAAGTTGCGGCCAGCTACGATTGCCCGTTTATCATCACGCATAATCGTGTGAATCCGACCTATACTGATTTTCTTCGAGATGTTACTTCCGATTTACAGCTCTATGCGAATCAAGCCAGAGAAGTTGGCGTTCGGGAAGAGCGGATCATTTTGGACCCGGGCATCGGATTTGCCAAATCCTACGAACAGAATTTGTTCCTCATGAACAATCTGCGTACGATCGTAGACCTCGGATATCCCGTCCTTTTAGGAACATCCCGCAAAAGCGTCATTGGCCTAACGCTGGGTCTGCCTCCTGAAGAACGTTTGGAAGGTACAGCATCGACCGTGGTGCTTGGAATTACCCAAGGCTGTGGGATGATCAGAGTCCACGATATTCAAGCGATGAAACGTTTAGCAGTTATGACAGATGCCATCATTCATTCGCAGTTAACCTAAACTTTGGAGGCTCTTACATTGGATAAAATAACACTCTCCCGCATGCAGTTCTTTGGTAATCATGGTGTTTTTCCGGAAGAGAATAAGCTTGGTCAACGCTTTTATGTAGATGTAGAGCTTATGCTTCCGCTAAACAAGCCCGGCAAGTCGGATCATCTGAATGATACGGTTAATTACGGGGAAGTATTTTTCAAAGTCAAAGAGATTGTGGAAGGCCGCACTTACAAATTAATTGAAGCTTTAGCAGAAAATATTGCATCCGAGCTTCTGCATACTTATACTAGTATCAATGAAGTGACGGTTCGCGTCATTAAGCCGCATCCGCCCTTTGCCGTATTTTTTGACGGGGTAACTGTAGAGATTAACCGAAAGCGGGCAAATGAATGACAGCCGAAGAACGAGAACAAGGCACGATAGCTTATGTCGCATTGGGATCCAATATAGATGATCGCGAACATTATTTGCAGGATGCGATTGCAGCGCTGAATCAGGAATCGGGCATTACGGTGACTGGCGTGTCCAGCATCTACGAAACCGAACCGGTTGGCTATGTAGATCAATCTGCTTTTCTTAATATGGTTATTCAAATCATCACCGTTTTACCTGCAGAAAAGTTGTTGTTCACTATGCTAGCCATCGAGAAAAGACTGGGTCGAACGCGCGATTTGCGCTGGGGCCCGAGAACGATCGATTTGGATTTACTCCTTTACGGCGACCATCAGCTTACAACCCCCGACTTGATCATTCCGCATCCGCGGATGCATGAGCGGGCTTTTGTATTAGTTCCTCTCACTGAGGTTCTCTACAAGCGACAAGATGCTGCATTTGAATTCATCTCCGCGCATTTGGAGAAACTGGAAGGAAAGGAAGGCGTCATCCTATGGAAAAAAGCTCAGTAGCTCAGCGTATACGCGCTTTTCGTAAGTTAAAAGGGTACACGCAGAACGAATTAGCCGATTTACTCGGTGTGTCGATTGCCATTTTAGGTGCTATTGAAAGAGGTACACGTAAACCGGACACCAAAATAATAAATAAAATCTCGCAAGTCCTGAATATTGAACCGGATGAGTTAGTCGCAGCGGTTGCGAGATGAGAGGAGTGGAATCTTCGGTGCTGAAAATAGGAAATGTCGAAGCTCCCAATAAAGTCGTGCTTGCCCCAATGGCGGGTGTATGCAACCCTGCGTTCCGACTCATTGCCAAAGAATTTGGTACAGGTCTAGTCTGTGCAGAAATGGTTAGTGATAAAGCCATTGTTCACGGGAATTCCCGCTCGATGGAAATGCTTTATGTTGATGATCGAGAAAAACCGTTAAGTCTGCAAATCTTCGGTGGCGATACCGAGACGCTTGTGCAAGCGGCTAGAATCGTTGACCAACAAACGAATGCAGACATTATTGATATAAATATGGGTTGTCCAGTACCGAAAATCACGAAGTGTGACGCGGGTGCAAGATGGCTGCTCCAACCAGAGAAAATCGAAGAAATGATCGCGACCGTTGTTGCGGCAGTAAGCAAACCAGTAACTGTGAAGATGCGTATCGGTTGGGATTCCGAGCACATTTATGCGATAGATAATGCTAAAGCTGTCGAAAGAGGCGGCGGTAGCGCAGTAAGTGTCCACGGTCGTACGCGGGAGCAGCTGTACACAGGTAAAGCGGATTGGGACATCATTCGTGATGTTAAGCAAGCATTGTCGATTCCCGTCATCGGCAACGGGGATGTTGTGACACCTGAGGATGCAAAACGCATGTTAGACCATACGGGTGTAGATGGCGTAATGATTGGGCGCGGCGCGTTAGGCAACCCTTGGATGCTTTACCGTACTGTGCAATACCTGGCCAATGGCGAATTACCGGCGGAGCCTACACCGGAAGAGAAGATCCGTATCGCGATCTTACACATGGACCGACTTATAGCTCTCAAGGGTGAACATGTTGCTGTGAAAGAGATGCGCAAGCACATGGCCTGGTACCTTAAAGGTATGACAGGAGCGGCTCGTGTGAAGGATGCGATTATGGAGATGTTGAAGCGTGATGAAATGGTGCGAGCGCTGAATGATTATGTCGAGCATCTAGCATCGCCTACAAATGAAGAATCAGCCGTACTTCAATAAAAAATGCAGCTATGGTTGAGATTGACATTTTGAAACCGTTGCAATATAATCAGTCAATATTAATGTGTTCCTGCATATATTGAAAGACAAACGAGCAACTAACTTATTTAAGAAACGTGAATTCATACTACTTGAATCAGCTCTTTTAAGACCCAACTCCTAGCAGGAAGCATCGATTCAACGATATGAAAATCTTTCACATGACGGGAGATCAGTTGGAAATGGCTGAAAAAGAGGTCATTCTTACACCAGAAGGTTTAAGAAAGCTCGAAGATGAGCTTGAGCATCTGAAATCAGTGAAGCGCCGGGAAGTGGCTGAGAGAATCAAGGTTGCCATCGGATATGGCGATATTAGTGAGAACTCAGAGTACGAAGACGCGAAGAACGAACAAGCTTTTATTGAAGGCAGAATCATTACTTTAGAAAAATTGCTGCGCAATGCGCGTATTATTAATAACGATGATGTCGATACCAACACCGTGAGTGTTGGCTCAATCGTAACGCTGAAGGACTTGGAATTCGGTGATTTGGTTGAATATAACATCGTAGGTACGGCGGAATCCGATCCGTTGATGAATAAGATTTCCAATGAAAGCCCTGTAGGTAGAGCTATTTTAGGTAAACAAAGGGGCGCGAACGTTGACGTTACCGTTCCTGCTGGCGTCATTCAGTATCAAATTATTGATATTAAAAAGTAGCGTGCAGCCGCATTCCTTTGGAAAGCTTCCTTTCGGAAGCTTTTTTCCGGTTTTAGCACCCTTTACTAATAAGTAGGAGATGAAAGCATGAGCCAGGAATTGGAATTGAACGAATTGCTCGTCATTCGCCGTAATAAATTGGACGAGCTTCGCGGTCTAGGAGTCGATCCGTTTGGCAGCAAATACGTAAGGACGCATTCAACCAAAGAAATCCTTACAGCTTATCAAGATAAGACCAAAGAAGAGTTGGATGCTGAGCAGCATGAGGTCAGTATCGCTGGACGTATTATGCAAAAAAGAGGCATGGGTAAAGCCAGCTTCGCACATCTTCAAGATATTACAGGCAAAATTCAAATCTATGTGCGTGAAGATGCACTAGACGCGAACAAATACCAAGCCTTTGATCTTCTGGATCTAGGCGATATGGTTGGGGTTCGGGGCGTTGTTTTCAAAACAAAAACCGGCGAAACTTCTATTAAAGTGAAATCGCTTGAGGTTTTGACCAAATCCTTGCTTCCGCTGCCGGATAAATTTCATGGTCTTAGTGATGTAGAACTGCGCTATCGCCAACGTTATGTTGATTTGATTATGAATCAAG
>NZ_AP036016.1:272500-870000 GCF_055396115.1 Paenibacillus sp. WG02
CGATGGACAACAGGTGGAAATTCCTGTACCACCGTAGCCGTTATGAGCGATGGAGTGACGCAGAAGGATAGTGACGCGAGCTGATGGATGCTCGTCCAAGCAGTGAGGCTGGTTAGTAGGCAAATCCGCTAACCGTTAAGGCTGGGCTGTGATGGGGAGGGAAACTTTAAGTACCGAAGGTCATGAGTTCACACTGCCAAGAAAAGCTTCTAGCCAGGCGAAGGTGCCCGTACCGCAAACCGACACAGGTGGGTGAGAAGAGAATTCTAAGGCGCGCGGAAGAACTCTCGTTAAGGAACTCGGCAAAATGACCCCGTAACTTCGGGAGAAGGGGTGCCTCGGTAGGGTGAATAGCCCGAGGGGGCCGCAGTGAAAAGGCCCAAGCGACTGTTTAGCAAAAACACAGGTCTGTGCGAAGCCGCAAGGCGAAGTATACGGGCTGACGCCTGCCCGGTGCTGGAAGGTTAAGAGGAGTGGTTAGGGGCAACCCGAAGCTATGAATTGAAGCCCCAGTAAACGGCGGCCGTAACTATAACGGTCCTAAGGTAGCGAAATTCCTTGTCAGGTAAATTCTGACCCGCACGAATGGCGTAACGACTTGGGCGCTGTCTCAACGAGAGATCCGGTGAAATTTTAATACCTGTGAAGATGCAGGTTACCCGCGACAAGACGGAAAGACCCCATGGAGCTTTACTGCAGCTTGATATTGGACTTTGGTACGATCTGTACAGGATAGGTGGGAGCCTTTGAAGCCTGAGCGCCAGCTTGGGTGGAGGCGCCGTTGGGATACCACCCTGATCGTATCGGAGTTCTAACCTGGTACCGTGAACCGGTATGGGGACAGTGTCAGGTGGGCAGTTTGACTGGGGCGGTCGCCTCCTAAAATGTAACGGAGGCGTTTAAAGGTTCCCTCAGAATGGTTGGAAATCATTCGCAGAGTGCAAAGGCATAAGGGAGCTTGACTGCGAGACCTACAAGTCGAGCAGGGACGAAAGTCGGACTTAGTGATCCGGTGGTACCGAATGGAAGGGCCATCGCTCAACGGATAAAAGCTACCCTGGGGATAACAGGCTTATCTCCCCCAAGAGTCCACATCGACGGGGAGGTTTGGCACCTCGATGTCGGCTCATCGCATCCTGGGGCTGAAGTAGGTCCCAAGGGTTGGGCTGTTCGCCCATTAAAGCGGTACGCGAGCTGGGTTCAGAACGTCGTGAGACAGTTCGGTCCCTATCTGTCGCGGGCGTAGGAAATTTGAGAGGAGCTGTCCTTAGTACGAGAGGACCGGGATGGACGTACCGCTGGTGTACCAGTTGTCTCGCCAGAGGCATCGCTGGGTAGCTATGTACGGAGGGGATAAGCGCTGAAAGCATCTAAGCGCGAAGCCCCCCTCAAGATGAGATTTCCCAGTATGTAAGACCCCTTGTAGACGACGAGGTTGATAGGTTCGAGGTGGAAGTGCAGCAATGCATGCAGCTGACGAATACTAATCGGTCGAGGGCTTAACCTAAACCCTGAATGTTACTTTACGTAAGTTTCGTATCTAGTTTTCAGGGAATAATATTTCCTGACTGTATATATATCTTGGAGAGATACCCAAGTGGCTATAAGGGGACCCTCTGCTAAGGGGTTAGACTGCGTAAGTGGTGCGAGGGTTCGAATCCCTCTCTCTCCGCCAGTTTCCAAATATATATACCTTTTATGTGGCGGCGTAGCTCAGCTGGCTAGAGCGTACGGTTCATACCCGTAAGGTCGGGGGTTCGAGCCCCTCTGCCGCTACCATAAAACCAATCAAGTCGGAGGCTTAGCTCAGCTGGGAGAGCATCTGCCTTACAAGCAGAGGGTCGGCGGTTCGATCCCGTCAGCCTCCACCATTTTTATCTTCTTGCCGTTGTAGCTCAACTGGTAGAGCAACTGACTTGTAATCAGTAGGTTGGGGGTTCAAGTCCTCTCGACGGCACCATTTTCATGGTTTAACTTTTGTAGCATGGAGCTGTGGTGTAGTGGCCTAACATGCCTGCCTGTCACGCAGGAGACCGCGGGTTCGAATCCCGTCAGCTCCGCCATTTATTTTTTTAGTGAATTTGGACAAGCTAAAGACAATTACATAAGGCTCGGTAGCTCAGTCGGTAGAGCAGAGGACTGAAAATCCTCGTGTCGGCGGTTCGATTCCGTCCCGAGCCATTGAGATGGTTGTGCTGCAACAATGCAGCATGGTTATCTCTCATCTGGAGGCTTAGTGAAGTGGCTAAACACGGCAGACTGTAAATCTGCTCTCTTCGAGTTCGGTGGTTCGAATCCATCAGCCTCCATTTTACCTTGAGTCATTAGCTCAGTTGGTAGAGCACCTGACTTTTAATCAGGGTGTCGTAGGTTCGAATCCTACATGACTCACTTTTATAAGTAAACGTTGAAGGCCGTGAGGTCTTTTTTTGTTTTATATAACCAATGGGCAAAGTTAGTTCGCCCTTACATAAAGAAAAAGCATCCATAAGCCGGATGCTTTTTTTCTATTTCAACTTGTCGGCAACAGACTTCATTTTTTGCTTCATAGAGGCCGGTTTATCACGGCGATCGTCGATTTTGATGGAGGTGGAGACTCGTTCTGCTCCATTCGTAAATGGGACTTCGTGGACGGCACGAATGACTTCAAGCAGTCGGTCTAATGGACCCTCTAGAATGGTACCCATAGGTGTCATTTCAAAAGCGATATCAGCATGTTTTTCTAGTTCTTTATGCAGATCTGCGACATAGCCGCTAAGGCTTGTAGTGGCTGTTCCTATAGGGATAATGGTGAATTCTGCGATAGCCATGGAGGTCACTTCTCCTTTCATATTGTAAAGCTCTCTTTTATTGTAGATGAGTGACTACAGGCAATGCAATTCAACGTGAAGCTACTCCGTCAATTAAGAGCAGGCAAGGTCAATAATATAATCGGCTGTTCTTGCTGCAATCGCCATGACGGTGTTTGTTGGATTCCCTCCGCTTGAGGTTACGAAGAGACTCGCATCGCAGATGAACAAGTTTGGAATGTCGTGGCTTTGACCATATGAATTGACAACGGAGGTAGCTGGGTCATTACCCATACGGCAACCGCCCATGAGATGCTGTGTGTCTGATACTACGTGGGCAACCTCGCCTCCGGCTGCTTTGAGGATGAGTTTCATATTCTCTACAGCGTGATCGATTAATTTAAGATCGTTACCCCCATAATGAAAGTTCACGGAGGCACGAGGCATGCCATTTTCATCTTTTTCATCAGATAAGGAGATATGGTTGCCCCATTGCGGAAGAACTTCACCAACCATGGTTAAACGTCCATAGTAGTTGTAATCAAGCATGATTTGCCTGAGCTGCGGCCCCCAGATGGGCTCGTGAGACGATTTGCTGATACCCTGAGCCATATCTATAGGTCTTGAGCCGTGTGAATGAATGGTATAACCACGAGCAAAACCTCTGCGCGGATCCGTTTCATAGAAATCTTGTGTGGAGGCTAAAACAGGCGTGCCTTTGTATAATCGAACCTCTTGCTCAAATTTGGCGTAAACATCATTGCTGCTATGCGTCATAATCGCGCGGCCAACCCAGACCGCTGGAATTCGCCAGACCGTCTGGAAATTGAGGCGTAGCAGAGTGAAGCAGCAGGCGAGGGGTCTCGACAACATGTGCGCTTATAATCACAGTTTTGGCGCGTTGGCGATAGGTCTTTCCTTGGTTAACAAAGAGAACACCACTGACATGCCCCTCTTTATCGACTTCGATCTGGGTAACCATACAATTAGGGAGAATTTCAGCCCCGGCTTGTACGGCTTTTGGAATATGAACGATCAAGGTGCTAAACTTGGCATTCGGTATACAGCCTTCGATACAGAAGCCGCGATTGGTGCAGGGAGGACGCCCTTCAAAAGGAGTAGAGAGAATAGCAAGCGGTGTAACCGCGGATTGAATGCCAAGTGCTTCGCAGCCTTTTTGAAATAAATAAGCATTAGGACTTAGGGGGTCACGCTCTGGATAAGGGTAAGGGCCCTTGAAATTTCCCCAGGGGAAATGCCTCGGGCCGGAAACTGCAATTTCTTTTTCAATTCTACTGTAGTATGGTTCCAGATCTTTGTAGTGAATGGGCCAATCTTCACCAACGCCGTCAATAGACTTTGTTTTGAAATCTGATTCATGAAACCGCAAAAAAACACCGGTAAAGTTCTGCGTTCCGCCACCTATGCCCTTACCCGAATTATGCCTTCCCACTCCAAATGGTTCCGTCCCATCGACGATACGTGTATCTTCCCATGCCAAACTCCGCATGCTCAGCTCGTCACTAGCGAAATCCTTCTGAGGATCCCGCCAAGGTCCCGCATCGAGCACAACAACACTCAGGCCGGCTTCACTCAACTCTTTGGCCAGCAAACCTCCTGCTGCACCTGCACCTACAATTACAATATCGACAGCATCATTTCCATGTCTCCACTTCATGGCTCCCTCACTGCCTCCCAAGGGTCAAGTTGGCCAGGTTCTGCTCGTACATATCCGCGAGGATAGGCTGGGCCGCCAAAACCGATTTCCGACCAAACTAATGGATGTGAGTAATAGGCCTCTACACTTAACTGAAGGAGTTTAAGAAACAGTGCTTTTTGTGGAACATCATCCCAAGCTTCCGTTGGAGGGTAGCTGGCATCGCTGATTTGGAGCATGATGTGCTTTTGTGCAGCTTCGTCTAATTCGAAGAAAGGTCGGCTATCGGCTATCCATCCAGCCTCGTCAATCGCTTTAAGTCCCTGACGCAGGAGGTTTTGAATGGGGGGTACATTGACTTTGCGCTGTCCTTCCCCTTTATTTTCTGCCAACGTTCGATCGATATGGGTAAGGATCGATTGAATAATATCTCCCCGATGATCATCCATGAGCAAAGCGCACCAAACCCGTAATGTTTCCGTTTCTACCGGTGTTAGAAAATGATAAGAGTGTTCACGCACCAGTCGGGAGGTCACTATGGACCGAGTATGGGAATCCCATTCTTTTTGCTCATCTAGGACGTTGTAGTTTGGATAATAGGTATGATTCTTCAAGGTAAGTCAACCTCCATAGATAGCAGTAAGTCCAAAAATGCTAATGGCTGAAAATAATAAAGGCATCATCGGCTGATGAGGGAGACGAAACTAAATATAGGATGAAATCACCCTAGTACAATTATTTCCAAATTAACAAAGATTATGAGTTGGTTTTAAATAGCCATATTTACCAAGCTTCCAAAACCTAATGATATATTTGGCACGCTTACCAATTGTACGATTGAAGGTGAAGGTGGCGTAAAATTCACTTCCATCAATAAAGAATGGTTGCCGGATCATTATGTAATGGCTCGTCGAGTATTAAACTAAATCACGAATTAAACAGATCCCTTTTGCCGTTGCTGCAGGAGGGGGCTTTCACATTCACATGAGGGGGGGCACATATGTTACAATAAGGAGATAGATATAGAAGATATAAGGGAGTAAGGAGAGAGGCAGATGGATTGGGAGCGTGTAAAAGAGCGTTTGGAAGCGGTTTTACAGTCACCTATGCAGATTAGTTTGATACCCGAGGCAGATTGGGAACATTTGGCGGAAGAGCAGGCAGAGAATCTGGAGAGCTTTAGTAGAAGTGTTGTCCGCGGACAGGATGTGCTTTTTTATTTATCCAAAGAACATAAAGATATTCGCGTTTTGCAGGTTTCCAAAGCCAAACTAACCGCTTCAGAGCGTAAGCTCGTGGAGCTAACTGTAGATTCTAAGATGACATCAGAAAAGAAACAGTGGGGAATCTTTTTATCTGAAGATGAAAGAAAAGCGCACCAATTAAGAGATTGGCTGCTGCTGCAGATGGAACGCGGCTCAACCCATGCCGAGCTCCCGGATGCGCTAGCTTCACAATCCTCCCTGTATTCAACGAAAATTCCGCTGTTGTTGTACGGAGATTATTCTCAAAATCAGCGCGTTTCCTATGCGGAGCTGAAGAAGCTGTTGGAGTCCTTTTTTGAATCGGAGATCATCCTGATTCCTTTACTAGAAAAAGAGTGGTTGATTCTAGCACCCGAAGGTCTACTCACCAGTGGCAGCGAAGAGCGAGAAGGGGATGAGGAAGAAAGCGTAGAGCAGATTCTCGACGCTCTCGGTTCTGGGCTGTATGAAATGCTTGCTAATGAGTGGGTTGGCGAATGCCACCTGGCCATCGATTATCCGGTAAAACCTTCAAAATCGCTGTTCGCCACGATTCTTAAGCTAAGGGAGACCATCATGTTAGGGCGCTCCTTTCATGTAGGCAGCTTTATTCATCTTCGTTGGGAGCTTCGTTTGGAGAAGCTGCTGCATTTGATTGATGAAGAGGAAAAGGCTGAATTCTTAGAGCAGGTGCTTCGCGGCATAGACCATGTGCTGGATGCCGAGACGGTAATCACGTTGGAACATTTCTTCACACTGGACTGCAACGTTAGTGAAACGGCGAAGAAGTTATATATACACCGTAATACCTTGCTCTATCGTTTGGACAAGTTTAAAAATGAGACTGGACTGGATGTTAGAACGTTCAATCATGCGGTTTTAGTGAGACTTGCATTACTATTGTACAAAGTAACGAAAAGAAAGTGATTTTTTTGTAGGGATTGTGCATAGTCAGTCCGGACTTCGTAGGGTAAGATGAGTATATTGAAAAGTTGATCAGCAAGCATATGATCGATAAATCGTAGGGGGAATGAAACCATGGCAGGCGTACGTTTAAATCATATCGTGAAAAGATATTCTGGTGCAGAAGAATCCACAGTTAAAGATTTCCATCTTGAAGTTGAAGATAAAGAGTTCGTTGTATTGGTTGGAGCATCCGGTTGCGGAAAATCCACAACTCTTCGTATGATCGCAGGATTAGAGGAAATTACTGAAGGTGAACTTTACATCGGCGACCGCCTTGTAAATGATGTAGCTCCAAAAGACCGCGATATCGCGATGGTTTTCCAATCTTACGCCCTTTATCCACATATGACTGTTTATCAAAACATGGCATTCGGCTTGAAACTTCGTAAATTCAAAAAAGCAGATATCGATGCTCGCGTTCGTGAAGCAGCGAAAATCTTGGATATCGTTCATTTGCTTGATCGCAAACCAAAAGCTCTTTCCGGTGGTCAACGTCAACGTGTTGCCTTGGGTCGTGCGATTGTTCGTGAGCCACAAGTATTCTTAATGGATGAGCCGCTTTCCAACTTGGATGCGAAACTTCGTGTACAAATGCGTGCGGAAATCACAAAATTAACAAAACGTCTTGGTGTTACAACGATCTACGTAACGCATGACCAAATCGAAGCAATGACAATGGGCGATCGCATCGTTGTTATGGATAAAGGTATCATTCAACAAGCAGCTACACCTGAAGAAATCTACAACTTCCCAGTGAACATCTTCGTTGCGGGCTTCATTGGATCCCCATCCATGAACTTCATGACAGGTTCATTGACACAAGAAGGCAGTGGTGTTTTCTTCAAAGCAGGTACTGTGAACGTTGAAGTTCCAGCTGGAAAAGCACAAGTATTGAAAGACAAAGGTTTCGTTGGTAAAGAAGTTATTCTGGGTGTTCGTCCAGAAGATATCCACGAAGAGCCTGTATTCTTGGAAGCATCCCCGAACACAGTATTCAACGTTAACGTTGAGTTGACTGAGAACTTGGGTCACGAAATGTACTTGTACCTGAATGGTATCGGCGCTAACACAGTAATCGCACGTGTTGACGGTCGTTCAGGAATCAAAGAAGGCACAAACGTTAAATTGGCACTTGATATGAACAAAGTTCATTTCTTCGATAAAGATACAACATTGTCCATCTTGGTTAACCCTAATCTATAAGCTTTAACAGAAAGGCCAGCCGTTATCGGCTGGCCTTTTTTGTCTGTTTATACGGCTTCACGAACACTTTAGTTGATTTCACCTAACTATTCCATTACGATGAAACTATTGAAAAGAATGAATAATAGCAGATGAAGCACGTTTTGCACAGGCAAAACTCGGAGGAGACAGGACGATGGCCAAAAAAGTGAAGGTTTCCGAATTGGTAGAACAACTCCATATGGAGGTTCTTGCAGGTGAGTCTGGACTGAAACGTCCCATAACAACCGGTGATCTATACCGTCCAGGTCTCGAGATGGCCGGATATTTTAATTACCATCCGAGAGAACGTATCCAGGTGCTAGGGAAGACGGAAGTCACCTTCATGGAAATGTTAACGACGGGTGTCAGGCGCAATCGTGTAGAGCAGCTATGCTCGCCGGAAGAAACGCCTTGTATCATCGTGACAAGAGGACTAGATGTTCCTGTTGAATTATTGGAAGAAGCGACGAAGCGTGATCTCCCCGTACTTCGCAGTCAAATGTCTACGACGATTTTTGCAAGCCGTTTAACAGGGTTTCTAGAGAATAAACTAGCTCCAAGTACGACAATTCATGGTGTACTTGTCGATGTATACGGAATAGGTATGCTCATTACAGGGAGCAGCGGCATCGGGAAAAGCGAAACAGCGCTTGAACTTGTAAAAAGAGGTCATCGGCTTATTGCGGATGACGCCGTAGAAATTCGTCAAAATGGCGATAAGGTGCTGACAGGAAATGCTCCTGAGCTAATTCGTCATTTGCTTGAAATCCGCGGTGTGGGTATCATTAATGTAATGACTTTATTCGGAGCTGGTGCTATCCGTAATGTGAAGAAGATTTCGGTTGTGGTTAAATTGGAAAATTGGCAGCAGGACAAGCAATATGACCGATTGGGCCTCGATGAAGAATTGACACGCATCATTGATACGGATCTGCCGCTCGTCACGATTCCTGTTCGCCCAGGACGAAACTTAGCAGTTATCGTCGAAGTGGCAGCGATGAACTATCGTTTAAAACGAATGGGATATAACGCGGCACTTCAGTTTACGAATAAGCTTACGGAGTCGCTGAACGAAGATTTTGAGGATTTCGATTGATATTGATTAAGCAGCAATTTATATAAATATAATGAAGGAGTGAAACTATGCTCGAAAGTGTTGCGTTTTCCTTAGGACCGATACACGTGCGGTGGTATGGCATTATTTTAGGTACAGCCGCGTTAATTGGTTTGTTACTGGCAATTCGAGAAGGGAAACGGTTCCGAATCGTTCCTGACTTTTTCATGGATCTATTGTTAATTGGGGTACCTTCAGCGATTGTTGGCGCTAGACTTTACTATGTAGCCTTCCAATGGTCCGATTATAAGAATAATTTAGCTGAAATTTTTATGATCTGGCACGGCGGTATTGCCATTTATGGAGCGCTAATTGGTGCGATTATCGGTACTTTTTTCTACGTAAGAGCCAAAGGGTACTCATTTTTGAGAATCGCCGATATATGTGCGCCAGGTTTAATTGTGGGTCAAGCGATAGGACGTTGGGGCAACTTCATGAATCAGGAAGCCCATGGAGGCCCTGTTACGGAGTCATTCCTACGTAATACTTTGCATTTACCTAATTTTATCGTGAATCAAATGAACATTGAGGGTACTTTTTATCACCCGGCTTTCCTGTATGAATCTGTCTGGAATATCTTAGGGCTGTTAGTTCTACTCTGGCTTCGTCGCAGGCCTTTCCTTCGGGCAGGGGAACTATTTTTCAGTTATTTTATCTGGTATTCCATTGGTCGTTTCTTTATCGAAGGTGTGCGTACAGATAGTCTTGATTTCACTGGCCCCACGTGGCTTGCGTCGCTCTTGAATGCACTGTGGTCACCAATGAGAGTTGTATTTGAACCGGGCGTACTGACATATGGCGGAAATATAAGATTCTCGCAGCTGTTAGCGCTTCTGATCGTGATAGGGATGGTTATTGTTATTATCGTAAGAAGGAAAAAAGGATACGCGAATGTGCGCTATGCTGATCCTATTGTTTCCACGAAAGCTGATAAAAGCAAAGTATTGAAAGATCAAGAAGTAGATAAAGGAGCAGACTATGATTCAAACCGTACTATTTGATCTGGATGGAACGATTGTTGATACGAACGAGCTTATTGTGCAATCTTTTTTGCATAGCTTGGAAGGCGAGACGGCAGAGCCTATTAGCAGGGAACTCATCATTCCGAATATGGGGCGTCCGCTTGTGGAACAAATGGAATTTTTTACAGGCAGGAAAGAGGTTGAAGAGATCATTAAGAAGTATCGGACCTTCAACTTATCCAAGCATGATGAACTGGTCAAAGAATTCCCGAATGTACACACGACGATGGCTAAGCTGCATGCAAACGGGATTAAAATCGGAATCGTAACGAGCAAAATTCGACAAACCACTCTGATGGGTCTAAAGCTGTGTGGGTTGGATACTTTTGTTAGTACTATCGTGACGGTTGAAGATGTGAAAGAGCCGAAACCACATCCAGAAGGCATAATTGCAGCCCTTAAGGTGTTAGGAAGTACAGCGGACCAAGCGATGATGGTTGGAGATAGCCATTATGACATTGAGGCAGCCAAAAATGCGGGTGTTATATCAGTTGGCGTATCCTGGTCGTGGAAAGGGCGCTCCTACTTAGAGCAGTATAACCCGGATCATTTGATCGACGATATGCTTGACCTGCTTCCTATTGTGGGGCTGACGTCGGATGTGGATGCTGTTTGAGAAAAACGGATAAGTATCCGGTAGATGGACCTAATGCTTTATGGCAAATCTATCATACCGTTAGCAAATGGAAGGCGATGCGGAATTTCGTATTCATACAAATAACGCGGTACTCGCCTTCGCTGCGTATGAAAAATTGGATCTACCGGCACATATTGGGGATGAAGGTTGGTGAACATACCGCTTTTGCTTTGATGGTGATGGTGGATGTCTTTTTTCCAGAGAAGATTCATATTGGGAGCAATACGATTATTGGGTATAACACGACGATATTGGCCCATGAATATTTAACTAATGAGTATAGACTCGGAGATGTAAATATTGGATCGCATGTGATGGTAGGTGCCAATACGACGATTCTGCCCGGTGTGACGATTGGAGACTATGCCATTATTGGAGCGGGTTCGGTTGTGCATAAGGACGTGGCACCGCATAGCTTTGTGGCAGGGAATCCGCTTCAGACGATTCGTGAAAGAATGAATGAGAAATGAGAGTTGTATGCTATTGAGCCGTACAGCTCTTTTTTTTGCGTGTGTGAATGCGGATATGAAGAGTCGATATTCAAGGTAAAGACGATTGACGGTCCTAAGCTTCCGTGATAAAATAGCCGTACATTCTTTATTTTGGTAGTATGGTAGCACGTTACTGTGTTAAAGTGAATAAAAAGGAAATTGAATTCCTACATGTTGAGGTGAGACGGTGTCAAAGCCAAAAGTATTTGAAAAACCGTTAGGGGTTAAAGATTATTTGCCCGAGGCGGTTACGAAGCTGCGAAATATTGAATTCCGTGTATTGGCCTGTATGGAACGCTGGGGTTATAACCAGATCATTACGCCTACACTCGAATATTACGATACCGTTGGTGTTGCGAGCTCCACAGAAGATAAAAAGCTGTTCAAGCTGCTCGACCGTAAGGGAAAGACGCTTGTTTTGCGGTCTGAATTGACAGCGCCAATAGCGCGTGTAGCTTCTTCCTTGCTCAAGGAACATGCGTTCCCATTGCGCTTATCTTATCATTCGAATGTCTTTCGTTCGATTGAAGAGGAAGCTGGACGGGATTCCGAGTTTTTCCAAACGGGCGTCGAGCTTATTGGAGATGCTTCATCCGAAGCGGATGCTGAGGTAGTAGCGTTAGCGATTGCTTCATTGCAGGCGGCTGGCGTAGGCGCATTCAAGATTGCGCTCGGCCATGTAGGCTTCCTGAACGGTTTATTCCAGGAAACGCTGGAAGGACGCAGTGATGCACAGCTCGCACTGAAAGAGCATTTGCTCAGTCGCGATTATGTGGGGTACCGCGAAGCCATTAAGACGTTGGCTCTTACACCGGAGGTGGAGCGTGAGCTTATTGGCGTGCTGCGACTTAGAGGCGGAGATGAAATTTGCGAGCAAGCTCGTATGGTATCTCAGCACCCAATCGCGCAGGATGCGATTCGTCATTTATGCGAAGTATGGGATGTACTGAAAGCCTATGGAGTTAGTGAGCATGTAGTCATTGATTTAACAATGATTGGAGATTTCTCCTACTATACAGGCATGACGTTTGAGGGCTACGCAGCCGATTTAGGCTTCCCGGTTTGCAGCGGCGGCAGATACGATAATCTGCTGAGTCAGTTTGGGCGTCCGGCTCCGGCGACGGGGTTTGCGCTTAAAACGAACCGAATCCTAGAGGTTACAGCCAAAGAGAAAGTGGAGCAGCCAGGTCGCGTGCTGATTGCTTACAATGCAGAGCATCGTGAAGAAGCGCTGCAGCTGGCGAAAGCTATGCGCAGTAGTGATGATGAGGTTATCATTATCACGCAGTTGGTGAGCGAGTATGAAGCTTGGTCGAACGAGTTGTTGAACAAGGGAGACGGCCAGTACGAGCTTCGCGGAACGGTTTATAGCGATGTTATTACGATGATTGATTCGGCGGTTTGATACGAGCAAGTGAAAGTGAAGAGCAGGAGTGAGAGTAAGTTCAGGAGCAAGAGCAGAATCAAATGCATGATGGGTCTCGCTCGGTTGATTGGAAGCTTGAAGGAGGTTGGAACGGTGGATGATATTTTAAAAGTAGCAATGCCGAAAGGCCGTATTTATAAACAAGCAGCGAAGCTTTTTCATAAAGCGGGTCTGCCGATTCCAGAGGATCTGGAAGAAGGGCGCCGGTTAATCATTCCTGTTCATGAAGCAAGAATGGAATTCATTTTGGCGAAACCGGTGGATGTTCCTACCTATGTCGAATATGGTGTAGCGGATATCGGAGTAGTTGGCAAGGATGTCCTGATGGAGGAGAACCGCAACGTGTATGAGCTGCTGGATCTGGGCATAGCACGCTGCCGGATGTCGGTTATTGGACTGCCAGATTGGAAGCAAGAGATTAATCCGCGCGTCGCGACGAAGTATCCGAACGTCGCTTCTCAGTATTTTCGTGAGCGGGGGCAGCAGGTTGAGGTTATCAAGCTAAACGGCTCTATCGAGCTTGCGCCGCTAATTGGTCTTGCTGACCGGATCGTGGATATGGTTGAAACGGGAGAGACGCTCCGGGAGAATGGACTTGTGGAGCAAGAGGAGATTTTTCAAATTACGAGCCGCTTAATTGCGAATCGGGTTAGTTACCGCATGAAGAATGATTCTATTCAGCGGTTGTGTGATATGCTCCAGGCTGTTTTGCCTGTGATGAAGGTGTAGCGCGAGAAGTGCTTTAGAGGAACGACGATCCTCTATTTGAACGAAAATGGATAGAAATTCTAATTAGCGGAACGTAGGACAAATTAGTTTGTAGCTATGGTGCAATCGATATAGATAAGGAACAAGATCAAGAGAGGATGATGAAGATGCGGATACTTCCCGCCTCGGAATTTCAATTGAACCGCGAGGTCGAATACGGCTCACCCGAGCAAAATGAGACCGTCCGCCGCATCATCGATGAGGTGCGGCAGGACGGAGATGCCGCGCTGCGGCGCATGGCGCAGCAGTTCGACCGCGTCACCGTCGCTGAGCTTCGCGTCAGCGACGAGGAGATCCAAGCGGCGTACGCGCAGGTCGACGCCGATTTCCTGGCGGCGCTGCGGCAAGCCGCCGCCAACATTCGTGCGTTTCATGAGAAGCAGAAACGCACGTCGTGGATGGACCTGCAGGCCAATGGCAGCCTGCTGGGCCAAATCATCCGACCGCTGAAGCGGGTCGGATTGTACGTGCCCGGAGGGAAGGCGGCGTACCCTTCCTCCGTGCTCATGAACGCCATCCCCGCGATCGTCGCGGGGGTGCCTGAGATCGCGATGGTGACGCCTCCGGCTACCGCGGGGGAAGAGGGCATCAACCCGCATATCCTCGTGGCAGCAGCCGAAGCGGGTGTGAAAGAGATCTACCGCGTAGGCGGGGCGCAGGCGGTAGCCGCGCTGGCCTACGGCACGGAATCGATCCCGCCGGTCGATAAGATCGTCGGGCCCGGCAACATCTACGTCGCGCTGGCGAAGCGCTTCGTGTTCGGCGTCGTCGATATCGACATGATCGCCGGACCAACGGACATCGTCGTGCTAGCTGATGAGCACGCCGATCCTGAATACGTCGCGGCCGATTTGCTGGCGCAGGCCGAGCATGACGAGATGTCACCGTCGATTCTGGTGACACCTTCGAGAGAGCTTGCCGAAGCGGTTCGGCAAGAGCTGTGGCGGCAGCTGGATGTGCTGCCGAAGAAAGCGATCGCCTCTGTGTCCACAGCGACCAAAGGAGCTATACTCCTTGTGGATAACTTGGACGAGGGCGTTGACGTTGTCAATCGCTTGGCGCCGGAGCATTGCGAGCTGTTGGTACAGGAGCCTTTTAACCTGCTGCCTCGCATTGAGAATGCTGGAGCTATTTTCCTCGGCGCCTACAGCACGGAACCTGTCGGCGATTATTTCGCTGGACCTAATCATGTGCTGCCAACGAATGGCACAGCCCGCTTTTCATCGCCACTGAATGTGGACGATTTCCTCAAAAAATCAAGCGTTATTCACTATAGCAAGGAAGCGCTGATCGCAAACGGCGAAATGATTATGACGCTGGCTCGTAACGAAGGGTTGGAAGGTCATGCAAGAGCGGTAGAGATCCGACTCAAAAAGGAAGGGAAGTTGAAATAATGGCTGAACAAGATAAAGGGATCGCTCGCTCAGCGCGTGTAGCCCGCAAAACAAATGAGACTGATATTGCCCTGGCTTTCCAAGTAGATGGAACAGGGGTTTCTGAGCTCCAAACCGATGTTCCTTTCTTGAACCATATGCTTGATTTGTTCACGAAACACGGACAGTTCGATCTGAACGTCGTCGCAAAAGGCGATATTGAAATCGATGATCATCATACGGTTGAAGATATCGGTATTTGTTTAGGTCAAACCCTGCGTGAAGCACTTGGCGATAAAAAAGGGATTAAACGCTATGCCAGCGTATTCGTTCCTATGGATGAAGCCCTTGCTCAAGTTGTCATCGACATTAGTAACCGACCGCATTTCGAATATCGTGCGCAGTATCCTTCACAAAATGTGGGCAGCTTTGATACGCAGCTTGTACAAGAGTTTCTGTGGAAGTTTGCTCTGGAATCCCGTATTACGCTGCATGTTATCGCGCATTACGGACAGAACACGCATCATATGATTGAAGCTGTATTTAAAGCATTAGGCCGTGCGCTGGATGAAGCGACATCGATTGATCCTCGTGTGCAGGGGGTTCCTTCGACGAAGGGAGTGCTGTAGGAATGATCGCCATTATTGATTATGGAATGGGTAATTTACACAGTGTAAGCAAGGCTGTCGAGCGTCTGGGTTACGAAGCTGTTGTAACAGGGGATGCTGAGCAGATTCTTGCAGCTGAGGGTGCTATTCTGCCAGGCGTAGGCGCATTCGGAGATGCGATGGAGCAGCTGCGCGAGTCGGGGCTGAATGATGTCGTCACTCGTTATGCGGAATCGGGTAAGCCGCTATTGGGTATTTGCCTTGGTATGCAGTTGTTGTTCGCCAGCAGCGAGGAGCATGGGGACCATGAGGGGCTGGCCCTTTTGCCTGGCTCGGTTGTCCGCTTCCGCGGTGACTATAAAGTGCCGCATATGGGGTGGAACCGATTAGTCTACAAGCAAAATGCGAGTCCGATTTTCCAAGGTATCGAAGATGGGCATGTGTATTTCGTTCACTCCTATCATGCGAAGCCGGAGCGCGAAGGCGACCTGCTGGCGGTAACGGATTACCATCAGCCAGTGACGGCTATTGTAGGCAGAGATAACGTATACGGCATGCAGTTTCACCCCGAAAAAAGTGGGGATATCGGCATGCAGCTGCTTAATAATTTTTTGAAAATGTGCAATAAAAAATAACAATCTCTCTCGTCTCTTATTTGGTGCGATGGGGCGGGTTAGACACAAATAGAAGCTTCTAGGGACTCTTATTCCGTGTGAAAAGTTTGAAAAGGATTGTTTTCGGGGAAATAGAAGTCTGCAAAGACTCTTATTTGGACTAATTTAGCCGGTTTTGCAGAAATAGAAGCTTTTAGAGACTCTTATTCGATGCAAAAGCCATGGAGCTTTATTGTGGAGGATAAGCAATCCAGCTGTTTTTGCATAAATAGAAGTTTTAGCTTAGGAAGGAGGTGCCCATCATGTTAGCCAAAAGAATTATACCTTGCCTAGACGTCAAGGATGGCAGGGTGGTCAAGGGCGTTAATTTCGTTAATTTGCGCGATGCAGGCGATCCGGTGGAGCTGGCAGCGATTTACGATAAAGAGGGCGCGGATGAGCTGGTGTTCCTCGATATTTCGGCTTCGGTGGAAGGAAGGGCGACGATGGTGGAGGTTGTCCGTCAAACGGCAGGAGAGATTACGATCCCTTTCACCGTTGGCGGCGGCATCTCTAGTGTGGACGACATGAAACGCCTGCTTCGCGCCGGAGCGGATAAGATCGGTATCAACACAGCGGCGGTTCGAAATCCTCAGCTTGTTTCTGATGGAGCACGGAAGTTCGGTTCCCAGTGTATTGTCGTTGCCATTGATGCGAAGTTCAATAGCGAGTGGGGCGAGTGGGAAGTGTTCACGCATGGCGGTCGCAACGCTACTGGTATCAAGACGTTAGAGTGGGCGAAGCGTATGGAAGAGCTTGGCGCTGGAGAAATTTTGCTTACCAGCATGGATGCAGACGGGACGAAGGACGGTTTTGATTTGAAGCTAACACGTGCCGTATCCGGGCTGCTCACGATTCCCGTGATTGCTTCCGGCGGAGCGGGCAAAGCGGAGCATTTCTATGATGTATTTACCGAAGGCAAAGCCGATGCGGGGTTGGCGGCAACCATTTTTCACTATAAAGAGTTAACGATTCAAGGGGTCAAAGACGACCTTAAAGGTAAAGGGGTTGAAATCCGATGACATTTTCAATAGATCAGATTACTTATGATGCACAGGGTCTTGTACCTGCCATCGTACAGGACGCAGTCAGCAAAGAAGTGCTCATGCTTGCTTACATGAATAGCGAGTCATTGCAGCGTACGATTCAAACGGGTGATACTTGGTTCTGGAGCCGTTCCCGCGGGGAGTTGTGGAATAAGGGGGCAACTTCCGGTCATACTCAAAAGGTAAAATCACTGCGTTACGACTGCGATGCAGACACGCTGCTGGTTCTCGTGGAACAAGTGGGACCTGCTTGCCATAACGGCACGTATACTTGTTTCACAGAAAGTATCCCTGTGGATGGGGCCGCTCAAGAAGCCGCACCTGCCGCAGAGGGCAATCGTTTCGCGATCCTTGGCGAGTTGGAAGCCGTTATTGCTTCGCGTGACGCTGAGCGTCCTGAGGGCGCTTATACAACGTATCTTTTCGAAAAAGGCGTCGATAAGATTCTCAAAAAAGTCGGCGAAGAAACAGCCGAAGTCATTATCGCAGCCAAAAACAAAGATAATGATGAGCTTCGCTATGAAGCGAGTGATCTTATTTTTCACTTAATGGTCCTTTTGCGTAATAATAAGTTGCCTTTGGATGATATTATGAAAGAGCTGGCTAATCGGCACGTCAAAAAATAAATAAAACGACCTGGAGTGAATTCACGATGTTGATTGATTATCATACACATCATGTGCGCTGCGGTCACGCCTCTGGGGAACTGGAGGAATACGTCAAACGCGGCATCGAGATCGGGCTCACACAGTTGGGGCTTTCGGATCATATGCCGCTTTTGCATGTGGACCCTGCGACTTATTGGCCGGAAATGGCCATGCCGATGGAAGAACTGCCTCGCTATGTTGAGGAGTGTCTGCATCTTAAAGAAA
The DNA here is from genome assembly GCF_055396115.1 of Paenibacillus sp. WG02. Lineage (NCBI taxonomy): Bacteria > Bacillati > Bacillota > Bacilli > Caryophanales > Paenibacillaceae > Paenibacillus > Paenibacillus sp. WG02. The sequence continues at coordinate 290,391 of NZ_AP036016.1, forward strand.
AGTACAAAGATCAGATTGACATCCGTGTTGGGCTAGAGGGCGATTATATCGAAGGATATGAGACACAGATTGCCGCAATCATCAAAGCGTATCCATGGGACTATGTTATCGGTTCTGTTCATTTCCTTGGCGAGTGGGATATTTCTGATTTTAGGCAGCTCGCAGGTTGGGAAGGCAAGGATATTTATGAAGTTTATACCCAATACTACGAGGCAGTGAAGAAAGCAGTCCGAACCGGACTGTATGACTATATCGGTCATATCGATATGATTAAACGATTTGGTTATGTCCCGGATCGTGATACGTGGGAGCTGGAGAAGGCGGCACTGGACACTGTGAAAGAATGTGATCTTGCGATCGAGCTGAATGCTTCGGGCTTGCGCCATCCTTGTAAAGAGATGTTCCCGAGCCGCCGAATGCTGGAATATTGTCATAAGGTGGGAATTCCATTGACGCTAGGTTCGGATGCGCACCAGCCGGATCGGTTGTCCCAGAATTTGGACGAAGCCAGGGAACTCTTGAAATCCGTTGGATTTAACGAAATAGCCACATTTTCTGCCCGAAAACGACATCTTGTGACTTTTTAAATTCGACATGTTTCATGTATAATGAAGAGGAACTGTATAATCTATTTAATGAACCTTCGGAGGTAACCATTAACCATGCATAGCGACAATGTTAAAATCTTTTCCGGATCTTCGAATCCGAAGCTTGCGGAACGTATTTGTAAAGAGCTCGGCCAGCCGCTTGGACAAATTAAGCTTTCCCGTTTTAAAAGCGGAGAAATTTACTGTCTTTACGAAGAAACGATTCGTAACTGTGACGTATTCCTGGTACAAACTTTTTCCCATCCGATTAATGAGCACATGATGGAACTTCTGGTCATGATGGATGCGGCGAAAAGAGCTTCTGCAAGAACGATCAACCTTGTCATCCCTTACTATGGTTACTCTCGTCAAGAACGTAAAGCTGCTCCGCGTGAGCCGATTTCTGCTAAATTAGTAGCTGACTTGTTCAGTGCAGCAGGTGCAACTCGTGTAGTAACGATTGACCTTCATGCGCCTGCGATTCAAGGCTTCTTCAATATTCCGGTGGACCACTTAACGGCGCTTGATCTTATCAGCGATAACATTAAAAAGAGAAATTTGCCTAACCCAGTTATCGTATCTCCAGATGCAGGACGTGCGACAACCGCTGAGAAAATGGCGAACATTCTTGATGCGCCATTCGCAATGATGATCAAGAAGCGCCCAGAACATAATGAATCGGTGATTACCCATGTCATTGGTGATGTAGCCGGCCGTACGCCGATTATTATCGAGGATCTTATCGATACGGGTACGACGATTGTTAACGTTGTTGAGAGCTTGAAGGAAAGAGGAGCGCATGACGTTTATATTTGTGCGACACATCCTGTGTTCTCCGGACCTGCCCTGCAGCGCCTAGATCACCCTAGCATTAAGGAAGTCATCATTACGGACTCCATTGCGATTCCAGAAGGACATTCCGATAAATTCAATGTACTTTCCGTAGCTCCGCTGTTGTCTGATGCGATTCGCATTATTAATGACGGCGGATCCCTATCCTCCCTCTTCAAATACGGCGGCGTATAAGCGGAAGCTTTACAAGACGACTTTGAAAACGATGTGGATGCAGGAAGTGGATTCGGCGTCGAATCTTGAACGAAATTCGGGAAGTCCGGTACTCACGTAGGCTTACCTACGCTCCGTTCCTCCTTCTCCGAATTTCGTTCAACCTTCTCGGTTTTGAAAGCCGACTTGTAAAGCCTCGGTTGTATAAGGATCAAGGGCAGAGTTCAAGAGCAACTTCAAGACCAGATCTTACCTTCGGATTATGTTTTTGGCTTCCAAGCGATCTATGGTATAATTTGAGTGTAATCAAATTGCCGGAGGTGTCTTGCTATGGAAAAGATTAAGCGTGTGTCCGAAGCGCCAAAGCCTAAAGTTATTTCAATTAACATGGATGCCGCATTCTTTTTCGAGAGAGCGGTTCAATCGTTGGATCGGTTTCATTATGATAAGGCATTGAAATATTTCCGGCGAGCTGCAGAGTATGAACAGGATAACCCTGTGAATCACTGTAATCTCGCAGGAGTTCTCTCCGAAATGGGCAATTATGACGAGTCGAACCAAATTCTGCAGCATGTCCTTGATACGATCGATCCCGAGATGACGGAATGTCACTTTTATATGGCAAACAACTATGCCAACATGGAAAATTTCGAGCAGGCTGAACAAGCGTTGGTTCGATATTTGGAGACTGACCCCACAGGTCAATTCATGGATGAGTCTGAAGAAATGATGGAAATGTTGAGCTACGAGCTCGAACGTCCCGCCCCTCTCACTAGCATCAAGAGTCGAGAAGGGCTCTTCGAGCATGATAAAGCCCGTGCGCTTCTCGAAGAGGGCAAGTTCGCTGAAGCTGTGAGGCAGTTAGAGAAATTGGTGAAGAATCAGCCTGATTTCACAGCTGCCCGCAACAATCTGGCCCTTGCTTATTACTATATGGGTCAGTTTGAGAAGGCGATGGAAACGATTCGTGCAGTGCTCGACATCGATGCCGGAAATTTGCATGCGCTATGTAACATGGCCATTTTCCACCAGCATTTCGGTAACAAAGAGGAGTTAGCTGAGCTAACCTCTCTATTGTGCAAGACGTTTCCTTTTCAACAGGATCATGTGTTCAAGCTTGCTACAACCATGGGTATCCTTTCTGAGCATGAGAAGGCATACCACTTGTTTAAGCGCCTGCTTAAAGCAGGAGACGGGACAGCAGACCCTTGCCTCTATCATTACGCAGCGGTAGCAGCCAGCCATATCGGTCGATTCGGCGAAGCTTACCGTTATTGGAAGCAAGCCGAGAAGCTTGATCCCGGTGCCGAAATCTCCAAGTTTTACTTGGAGCAGCTGCGCTCACGCGAGAAGGCCGAAGGGCCGCTAACCTGGAGTTATCACTACCATCTGCCCTTCGAAGAGCAGTTTAGGGTGTTGGAGAAGTCCACGCAAGGAATCCCGGACCAACTGAAGAAAGATCCGCTAGTGCGATCCTCCTTCTTCTGGGCTTTGCGCCATGGTGATATCGAGACGAAGCTGCAGGTGATCCAAGCGTTCGGCTTAATCGCTGATAATGAAGTGAGAGATGCTTTGCAGGATTTCATCCTGGATCGTCAAGAAGATGACTATTTGAAGAGAGTCGCGATTTTTGTGCTTCGCAGCATGGGGATCCGAGAGTCACTTCCCGCCTATCTGGAGAACCAAGAGATAACGGTAGAAGCCTCTCCTTACTCGCCGCATTTGCCGATTTGGGATGCCAAATGGCAAAGTGTAATGGAAACTGCGCTGTCGCATATGCACAAGCGCTATGATATGGTTCAGCAGTATGATTTGGAAATCCTATGGGTTGAATTTCTAACGAAGATCTACCCGGCTGTGCCTAAGATTCATAAATCCGAGGGCTGGGCAGCAGCGTTAGAGTATTTGATCGCCAAAATGCATCGCCGAGCTATTTCCTATCAGGAAGTATCTACACGCTACGGTGTTACAGTCTCAACCGTAAGCCGCAACGTCAAGCTGATTGATGACACGTGTGGTTTACGTGAGAAAATGGAAGCTATTTTTAACAAATTCACGAGTATTTGATAGCCAGTCTTTTGCCTTGTCGAAAGACCTGGCTTTCATACATAAATAAAGCGGCGGTTTCAACTGCTCGCATGGAAGCACAATAAAACGAAGCATACGAAGACTGTCTTGCTGAAGCAAAACGCAGGCGATGCTTACGTAGATAGCTTTCCTGAGGAAAGCACCTAGGAGGGAAACCATATGTACAAATCAGTCGTTGTAGGAACAGGACCATCCGGTCTAACAGCAGCCATTTATTTAGCGCGCGCCAACCTTAGCCCACTCGTTATTGAAGGGCCAGAGCCAGGCGGACAGCTTACCACTACTACTGAAGTAGAGAACTTCCCCGGCTTCCCTGAAGGGATTATGGGTCCTGAATTAATGGAGAATATGCGGAAGCAAGCAGAACGTTTCGGCGCCGAATTCAAAACCGGTTGGGTGAACTCTGTTGAGCTGACGAATCGTCCATTTAAACTGCAAGTTGAAGGTCTTGGCGAGATCGAGACAGAAACACTGATTATCTCCACGGGTGCTTCTGCCAGATTGCTTGGAATTACGAATGAGAGAGAAAACATCGGACGCGGCGTAAGTACTTGCGCAACGTGTGACGGATTCTTTTTCCGCGGCAAAAAGATTGTTGTCGTTGGTGGCGGTGACTCCGCTATGGAAGAGGCAAATTTCCTTACTCGCTTTGCTTCGGAAGTCCGCTTAGTCCACCGTCGCGATGAGCTTCGCGCTTCGAAAATCATGCAGGATCGCGCTCGCGGCAACGAAAAAGTGAAATGGGCACTTAATAATACTCCACTTGAAGTTATAGCTGGTGAAAAAGGTGTTACAGGCCTGAAGGTCAAAAATAACGAAACCGGTGAAGATGAAATCATCGAAACGGACGGTATCTTTGTAGCTATCGGCCATACACCGAATACGAAGTTCTTAGGCGGACAAATCGATACGGATGAGCACGGCTACATTATTGTGAAGCCGGGCACGACAGAGACGAATATCCCTGGCGTATTTGCTTGTGGTGATGTGCAAGACACGAAATATCGCCAAGCGATTACAGCGGCAGGAAGTGGATGCGCAGCTGCTCTGGAAGCTGAAAAGTTCCTAGAAGGCAACATCGTACACGATTGGAGCCAGTCGCTGTAAGCGGTCTGGAGTCTTTACAGCAAACGTGGAGGGCTAATCTCTCCACGTTTTCTCGTTTCAATGGGAACTGTTGAATCTTGACCAGTTTACAGGCTTGACTTATAGTTGGAACAGGAGCATAAGTAAACCCCACAAAGTGACGCATAGCCTTCGAAGCTTATTCCAATTACTTTGCGGGGACCCCGGAAATATCCGAAAATTATTATGACTATTCATGAGGTGACCTTGCAATGTCAGATCAGATTTATATCGGTGTAGATTTAGGCGGTACGAATATCAAAGTGGGTATCTGCGACGAGCAGGGAAAACTGCTGCAAACGTTTGAAGGCCCTACAGGCGCGGAGAATGGTGCTGATTTTGTAATTGAGCGAATTGCCCAGTATGTACGCCAAATTGTCGAAGAGTCTCCGTTTGAATGGGAGCAAGTGGCTGGTATTGGCGCAGGTTTAGCCGGATTCATGGATATTCCGGAAGGCTTCGTTAAATTCTCTCCAAATTTGCAATGGCATAATGTCCCTGCGAAGAAAATGCTGGAAGGATTTCTGGGTAAAACGGTTAAGATTGACAACGACGCCAATGTAGCTGCTTTAGGCGAAGCTTGGGCGGGCAGCGGAGCGGGAATTCCAAATGTGGTTTGCTATACGCTTGGAACAGGTGTTGGCGGCGGGATTATTATTAACGGGAAAATTTATCAAGGTTCTGCGGGTATGGCTGGAGAGCTTGGTCATATGTCCGTTGTGCCAGACATTGAAGCAATTCAGTGTGGATGTGGACAAATGGGTTGTCTAGAAACAGTTTCGTCGGCGACAGGCATCGTTCGTATGGCTAATGAAGCCGTTGAGCGCGGCGAGAAAACGTCATTAGCTCTTCACGAGAAGATTGAAGCGAAGCATGTCTTCGATGCGGCCAAGAGCGGAGATGAAGTATCCCTGCGCATCGTGAACCGGGCTGCCTATTATATTGGACGTTCCATGGCTGCGATGGCCGTTATTATTAACCCGAAACGATTCATTATCGGTGGCGGTGTTTCGAAAGCAGGGGAAATTTTATTCCAACCGATTCGTGAAACCTTTAAGAAATACACGCCAGAGACAGCTTCAGAAGGTGTTGAGATCGTTGCTGCAACGCTGGGTAACGATGCAGGCATCGTAGGTGCTGCTGGTTTGAATTTAAGATAGACGTATTACGTACTGTTCGTATGGTTAGCGGATCTGAGTTGGCCTGCGAGAAGCACTCCAAAGGAAGGTGTCATTCATGGAAGAAAACCACCCTTTAGCGAAACTGGTCATAATTACAGGAATGTCAGGTGCAGGTAAGACGATTGCCGTACAGAGTCTTGAGGATCTAGGATTCTTTTGCGTCGATAATTTACCTCCTGTATTGATTCCTAAATTTGCTGAGTTGATCGAGCAGTCGATGGGGAAAATCGGCAAAGTGGCACTGGTGATTGATTTGCGAGGGCGTGAATTTTTCACTGCACTTCAGGAGTCGCTTCGTTATATCCAAGAGAATTACACGCTTAGTTATGAAATTCTATTCCTAGATGCTACCGATGCGACGCTAGTACAGCGTTATAAGGAAAGCCGTCGCCGACACCCGCTAGCTCCCGATGGAGCGCCGCTTGAAGGTATTGGTCTTGAGCGTAAACTGTTGGAAGAGCTGAAAGGCTTAGCCACACAGGTTATTGACACAAGCACGCTTAAGCCGGTGCAGCTCAAAGAAAGAATTATTTCCAGGTTTACCAATTTGGAAACAAACCGCATATCTATAAATGTAATCTCCTTCGGATTTAAGTATGGTGTCCCAATTGATGCTGATTTAATCTTCGATGTTCGCTTCTTACCGAATCCACATTATGTGGAACAGCTTCGTCCACAGACTGGTCAAGATCCCGATGTATATGACTACGTTATGAAGTGGACTGAGACGCAAGAGTTTCTGAATAAGCTGCTCGATATGCTCCATTTCTTAATGCCTCAGTATAAGAAAGAAGGCAAGAGTCAGGTTGTTGTAGGAATAGGCTGCACTGGAGGTAAACACCGATCCGTCGCCATCACGGAATATCTCGGCAAAGTGATGGGCAATAGCGAAACCGAAACCGTGCGTTTGAGTCATCGTGATGCCGAGCGGGACCGTGTATAAGCAGTCCTACGATTAAGAGGGTGAAAGAAGTATGGAACATGTGGAATTACAACGCAAGCCCAGAATAGTCGTTATCGGCGGTGGAACAGGTCTTTCGGTTATGCTTAGAGGATTGAAGGAGAAACCGGTTGATATTACAGCCATTGTGACGGTAGCGGATGATGGAGGAAGCTCTGGGATTCTCCGAAATGAATTACAGATGCCGCCTCCAGGCGACATTCGCAGTGTGCTAACGGCTCTTGCGGATGTCGAGCCTTTGCTGTCGCTTATTTTGCAATATAGATTTCAAGTGGGTACAGGTTTAGCTGGACACAGTCTGGGAAATCTAATACTAGCGGCAATTACGGATATTACTGGTGACTTTGTCACTGCGGTTCAAGAAATGAATCGCGTATTTGCTGTTCGAGGTCGGGTGCTTCCCGCATCGAATCAAGCTATCGTATTGAAAGCGATCATGGAAGATGGTACCTTAGTCGTAGGCGAGTCTAAGATTCCAAAAGCGGATGGACGCATCAAGCGTGTATTCATCGAGCCGGCTAACGTGACACCTCTAGCTGAAGCTGTTCAAGCTATACGCGAAGCGGATGCCATATTATGCGGCCCGGGCAGTTTATATACAAGCTTGCTGCCAAATCTACTTGTCCCTGGGATCGCGGAAGAGATTGTGAAATCGAATGCTGTAAAGTTGTTTATCTGCAATGTGATGACACAGCCAGGCGAAACCGACGACTATTCGGTCAGCGATCATCTGGATGCCATTTATGATCACCTGGGTCAACATTTGTTTGACTATGTGATTGTGAACAATGGGGAAATCCCTCCGCAAGTCCAGGCGAAATATGCGGAAAAGGGTTCGAAAGCGGTGCATTTGGACCTAGAAGAAGTCACGAAGAGAGGCTATCGGATTATTGCTGATCGACTCGTGCTATTTCGTACCTACCTTCGTCATGATGCAGAGAAATTGAGTGACCATATTTATCAGCTCGTCGAAAGCTGGATGTTAAGGAAGAAGTGAGTCCCTTGTCCTTTGCGGCAACAACCAAAAAAGAATTAACGTTAATTACAGATGCGGAAGCATGTTGTGAAAAAGCGGAGCTGTCAGCTTTGATTCGAATGAATGGATCTGTACAGTTAACCAGCCAACGTGTCGTACTTGATATTTCCACCGAAAATGCAGCTATTGCAAGGCGGATCTACACGCTCATCAAAAAAACGTACAAATTGCACACCGAGCTTCTCGTGCGTAAAAAAATGCGTTTAAAGAAGAATAACGTGTACATTGTTAGAGTTCCTGGTCAAGTTCAGGAGCTGCTCAGTGATCTGAAAATTGTTTCCGAAGGGTTCATATTCACCACGGGAATTAACAAAGAGATCATTCGAGGCAATTGCTGCAAAAGGGCATATCTTCGTGGGGCATTCATGGCTGGAGGCTCGGTGAATAACCCCGAGGGTTCTTCTTATCATCTCGAGATTGCCTCGATTTACGAGGAGCATTGCAAGGCGCTGTCGCAGCTTGCGAACAAATTCGATTTGAATGCCCGCTGCATCGAACGCAAAAAAGGTTTCGTCTTGTATATCAAAGAAGGCGAGAAGATTATCGAGTTTCTAAGTATCATTGGGGCACATCAGGCGCTGCTGCGCTTTGAGGATGTCCGGATCATGAAGGATATGCGCAACTCGGTGAATCGCATTGTCAATTGTGAAACAGCGAACCTTAACAAGACGATTGGTGCAGCAGTTAGACAGATCGAAAATATCCGACTCCTGCAAAGAGAGGTCGGACTGGATAGCTTGCCTGAGAAGCTTAGAGAGGTTGCCGAAATTAGACTTCAGCATCCTGATCTAAATCTCAAGGAAGTTGGCGACATGCTTAAGGGAAGCGTGAGCAAATCCGGCGTCAATCATCGTCTGCGAAAAATCGACGAATTGGCTGAAAAACAGCGAAATTCGTAGATAAGAAGCCCCTGTACAGCGCATCTATAAGTTTTTCTCATTTTTTCTAGTGTACTTCAGGGAAAAATGCTATAATGTTAAAACATAGGGTATTAGCACTGTTATCAATAGTAATTCATATAAGCTCCATATTAGGGGGAATTAGTTCCATGTCCAGACGTCCAGTCGTTGTGAAGTTGAGAACAGGACTTCATGCCAGACCTGCGGCATTGTTTGTTCAAGAGGCGAATAAATTTTCATCCGAGATCTTTGTTGAGAAGGATGAAAAGAAAGTGAATGCGAAAAGCATCATGGGAATTATGAGTCTTGCGATCAGTACAGGGACCGAAGTCTTCATAAGTGCAGAAGGTTCGGATGCCGAGCAGGCTGTAAACGCTTTAGTCACATTAGTCAGCAAGGAAGAATTGGAAAACCAATAATCCTTCAAAAGCTTCCTTTCGAGGAGGCTTTTTTGCGAGTGAAGCGGCCATACAGTGCAGGTTCAATAAGTGTCAAATTTGTTAACAATTAGGGGAATTAGCAACCTTTTTCTCTTGGCGACGTCTAATGAACGTGGTCAATGAAGGAAAGGGCTATTTGCCATTTCTGCCAAACTGCATTCAAATGTTAAAGGAGCCAGAGAAGAGAATGAAATTGAATTCGCTAAAAAAAGAGGTTACCCTCCTGCTTGCGTTCATCGTATTTCTTGCTAGTACGATAACAGCACCGGCAGCTTACGCGGTATCGACAAGCTCGTCCTTCATTTTACTTTATATCGATAAGTCAGAAGCATTCGTTAATGATCAGCAAATCCATTTGGAGTCTCCATCTACCATTATCAACGGCAGCACGTTCGTCCCAGCCAAGTTTCTTGGGGATACAATGGGCTTCAATGTGGAGTGGAATGATGCATCGCGGACCATTCAGATGACTCCTCCGGGTTACAACATCGTTCTCGATTCTGATCATAAGACCGTGACGACCAATGGGGTAGATACGCCTTTTAACACAGTTGCTGCGATTGTAAATGGAAAGCTTCTAGTGAAGCTGACTTGGTTAGCAGACTATATGGGAGCGAAGTATAAATATAACAACGAGCTTCGCCGAGTAGAAATCGTGCATTTTAAGTCGCCTGAGGGCATCTACATTGACCAGGATAGCAACTCTAGACCTGTAGCTAAGTTTACAACAGCAAAGCCTACATACCGTCTTGGAGAGCCTGTGAAGTATCTCGATCTTAGCTATGATCCCGATGCGGAAGGTATTGCGTCCTATGATTGGGCAGGCAATCAGGAAGCCTTTTTCAAGCCAGGTAAATATCCGGTTACTTTGACGGTTAAAGATGGTCACGGACATGTTAGTAAATTGTTCAAAAGCTTTGTAACGGTGGTAAATGAACCTTATTTGACTGAAGTGGAATACCCGATTTATATGAAGCCGGTTGGCGGTTTTATTAAGTCGGACTGGGGCACCATTTGGGCGCACTTCAATGAAATGGCTCCATTGCCTAAAAAAGTAACGGAAGTTCCAGGACGCACGCTGCTTGTGAGCGACAGTCCGGAGGAATTTACAGAGAGTGGTATTCTTTACCGCGATAACATCAATGGCAAGGCTCGTCTGTATGCCGATCATATCAACGGTACGAAGCAGAAGATGACCATGGCCATATTCGCAACGAATAACTCGGATAAACCGGTTAAGATCAAGACAACGAATAAAGGAGAGGTGTATCCTTCCGTTTATGCGAATTTGATCGGTAGCGAAGCGTCCGTAGACTTCCTTCTAAACAATGTGTACACGGACGAACTAACGGTGCCTCCTCATGAGACTTACGTGTATGCGAAGCTTCCGGATTTCTATCCGGGGCAGGGTGTGAACTTATTTTACGATGTGGAAACAGACGGCGAGATGCAAATCTCATTCGGTGTGACAGATCGCATGCTGACGCCGACGATAGCGCAGGAGTTTCCGTTATTGGGCTTCACAGGACACGTACGCGGGACGTTCCCGGTATCGGAGATTAAATGGGATGTAGACGCCACAAGCTTCACGAAAACGTCGGTACTTACGATTGGTGATAACAAGACGGATCCGTTCGTTAAAGGGTATGATGTGATGCGTAAGCAAAATGTGGAGAACGGCGGCAATTATGGCGTGGTCTATAAAATCCATGCGGATAAGCCGCGCAAGATGGCTGTTATGATTATGGCCAAAGGCGGCGTTTTCAAAGGGCCGTTCAAAATAAACGGTGAGATCATTCCGGTTCCTTATTCCGGTGTCATTACGGCATTTGACGGAATGGAAGTGCTGGCACGTACAACGGGTACGGAAGATGCGCTGGATATCGAGTTCACGCCTCCGGCAGGTTCGGCATTCCCGATTGACCTGATTTTCTATCCGTTGGATGAGAAGAAGTAAGATGAAAAGATAAGAGCCTTTGAGATCCAAGTGATGCATTCAGCATAACACTGGGGTCTCAGGAGGCTCTTTTTTTTGCGAACTTGTGGCGGCGGTGAGAGATGGGGAATAAGCTCGGAAATCGACTGATTCGCATTGTGAAATGGGCTGAGAGGATGTTTTTCATCGTTAAGTGGAGGGGGAAGTGAGAAAGTAGCACTTTAACGATGAAGAACATGCTTAAGTAAGCGGAATCTGGGTTGATTCGCATGTGAAGTGAGCTGAGAGGATGTTAATCATTGTTAAGTGGAGGGGAAAGTGAGAAAGTAGCACTTTAACGATGAAAAACATGCTTAAGTAAGCAGGATCAGGGTTGATTCGCATGTGTTGTGAGCTGAGAGGGTGTTTTTCATTGTTAAGTGGAGGGGAAAGTGAGAAAGTAGCACTTTAACGATGAAAAACATGCTTAAGTAAGCAGGATCGGGGTTTGTTCGCATGTGAAGTGAGCTGAGAGGATGTTTTTCATCGTTAAGTGGAGGGGGAAGTGAGAAAGTAGCACTTTAACGATGAAGAACATTCTTAAGTAAGCAGGATCAGGGTTGGTTCGCATGCGATGTGGGTGGAGAGGATGTTTTTCATTGTTAAGTGAAGGGGAAATTGAGAAAGTAGCACTTTGATTAGCCAATAAAAAACCAGCCGCACGGCCGCTCGTATGAGCAGTCATTGCAGGCTGGTTCTTATGTTACAAATTAGACGCGCTCGATGACTTTATCGATGAGTCCGTATTCGGCCGCTTCCGCAGCGCTCATGAAATTATCGCGGTCTGTATCCTTTTCGATGCGCTCAAAAGTTTGGCCTGTACGCTCGGCTAGGATTTTGTTCAGGTTGTCTCTCATTTTCAAAATACGCTTAGCGCGGATTTCGATGTCTGAAGCTTGACCTTCAGCGCCACCCAGTGGTTGGTGAATCATGACTTCACTGTTAGGCAAAGCGTAACGTTTGCCTTTGGCGCCAGCTGTGAGCAGGAATGCGCCCATAGAAGCAGCCATACCAACGCAGATCGTGGATACGTCTGGCTTAATGAACTGCATCGTGTCAAAGATGGCCATACCGGCTGTAATGGAACCGCCAGGGCTGTTGATGTAAAGCGAGATATCTTTATCAGGATCTTGTGCGGCCAAGAAAAGTAGCTGAGCAATGATGGAGTTAGCCACAACATCGTTGACACCCGTGCCTAAGAAAATAATGCGGTCCTTCAGTAAGCGAGAGTAGATGTCATACCCTCTTTCACCGCGCGCGTCCTGTTCGACGACCATAGGAATAAAACTCATGAGAATGACCTCCTTGGGGTGGGTACTGGTTTAAAATATTGATGCGTGGAGTCAATCTCATCATTGGATAATGAAATTGATCTCTTTTGTACATACTGTTTACAGTATCTACAAGTATGATAACGAAAAAACCTCTGAAGGTCAAGAAAGGTCAAACTAAGATCAAAAAAAATCAGCAAGGATGCTGATTTTGGCCATTCTAGTGTCAATTTGTTGTCGATCTGTTGATGATTTGTTGTTGATCAAGTGTTGATTTGAAGTTGATTCTGCTGCAATTCTTAGGAACGCGCCCGAAAGGAATCGAACCTTTATCTCAGGCTTCGGAGGCCTACGTCATATCCATTGGACCACGGGCGCATAAAAAGTTAAAAAAGTGAAGCAAGGGTTATTATATGTCAGCCGCCCGGAAAAAGCAAGACAGTAAGCCCTTTCAGCCCATATTGGTGAAAAATGTTTGAACAAATGTTGAATCTGGAAAGAGAATTGGTTATAATGAAAAAGTAAGCTATCAGAAAGAATTCAAGCATAACAATTTTCAGTGAATTCATCTTTCTGATTTGGGAATTGAGTAAGGAACTTTTTTTTCGCCCGGGTGGGACGCAAAATGTATACCCGGGACATAAAACGTCCATCAACGGATCAGGAGCGTTAAAAGTCGTCATATGAGAGAAATTCTTGACATTCAGAAACAGCTCTTGCCGGATCTCATGGACATCATGAAGAAGCGGTACTCGATTCTACATCACATCTTAGTCTCCGGTGTTGTCGGACGTAGAACGTTAGCTTCTTCGCTCGATATGACTGAACGCGTGCTGCGCGGGGAAGTTGATTTCCTTAAGGAGCTTGGACTTCTCGAATCGGATGCAACAGGGATGAAGATTAGTGAATCGGGTCGTCAATTGCTTGAGGACATGCAGCCCATCATTAAGATGGCTTTTGGATTAACGGACTTGGAGGAAAGCATTGCTAAGTCATACGGCATCTCGCAAGTGATTGTCGTCCCAGGAGACTCCGACACTTCGGTATTTACGAAGAAGGAGCTAGGGCGTGCAGGTGCAGCAGTTCTCCGCAAGTATGTGTCCAAGGATGATATCATCGCTGTAACCGGTGGTTCTACGATGGCGCAGATTGCCAATAACCTGGCGATATCCTCATCGATGAAAGGCAGCTGGTTCGTGCCTGCTCGCGGTGGACTTGGTGAAAGTGTGGATATGCAGGCGAACACCATTGCTTCTATTATGGCCAAGAAAACAGGCGGTAAATACCGATTGCTGCATGTACCGGATCATCTCGGGGAGGAAGCGTACCAATCGCTGATCCAAGATCCGCAAATTCAAGAAGTTGTTGACGCTGTTCGCAGTTGTCGCATCGTTGTACACGGTATCGGGGATGCTATGGTCATGGCGCGCAGACGTAAGGTCGACGCCGAGACGACACGCAGTTTGGAAGCCGAGGGTGCTCTCGCAGAGGCGTTAGGGTACTATTTTGACCGCCAAGGAAATGTGGTTCACAAGATGCCGACCGTAGGACTTCGTCTGGAGGATCTGCAGCGCATTGAAGTCGTCATTGGTGTAGCCGGCGGGAAGAGCAAAGGGGAAGCGATCGCTTCCGTACTTCGTCACGGACAAGAAGATGTTCTTGTGACAGATGAAGCAGCAGCTTTGGAAATTATGAAGCATGTTTAACGAAAACGAAAGACATCATAACGTATGCCTTCATCAGCTGCGTTTTGAAATATATAATTATTTTTTTAATCTTAGGAGGAATTGGCTATGACAACAAAAGTAGGTATTAACGGTTTCGGACGTATTGGTCGTAACGTGTTTCGCGCAGCTTTGAACAATTCAGAAGTACAGATCGTAGCAGTTAACGATTTGACAGACGTAAAAACATTGGCTCATTTGCTCAAATATGACACAACTCACGGTAAACTAGACGCTACAGTTGAAGCTGGTGAAGGTGAATTGATCGTTAACGGTCGTTCCATCAAAGTTTTTGCTGAGCGTGACCCTGGGAACCTGCCTTGGGCATCTGTAGGCGCAGAAATCGTTATCGAATCTACTGGTATTTTCACAGCTAAAGAAAAAGCAGCCCTTCACTTGAAAGGCGGAGCTAAGAAAGTTATCATTTCCGCTCCAGCTTCCGACGAAGATATCACAATTGTACTTGGTGTTAACGAAGATAAATACGATCCAGCAGCTCACACAATTATCTCTAATGCTTCTTGTACTACAAACTGTCTGGCTCCTTTCGCGAAAGTTATCAACGATAGCTTCGGAATCGTAAAAGGGATGATGACAACTGTTCACTCCTACACAAATGACCAATCCGTGCTTGACGTTCCTCACAAAGACCTTCGTCGTGCTCGCGCAGCAGCTGAGAACATCATTCCTTCCAGCACTGGTGCAGCAAAAGCAATCGGCCTAGTTCTTCCTGAGCTTAAAGGCAAATTGAACGGTATGGCTATGCGTGTCCCTACGCCTAACGTTTCCGTAACTGACTTGGTTGTTGAGTTGAAAGTTAACGTAACTGTTGATGAAGTAAACGCAGCTTTGAAAGCAGCTTCCGAAGGCCCTCTTAAAGGCATTCTGAACTACACAGAAGATGCTTTGGTTTCCAGCGATTTCAATGGCGATCCTGCTTCCTCCACAATCGATGCTCTTTCCACAATGGTAGTTGGCGACAACATGCTGAAAGTGGTTTCCTGGTACGACAACGAGTGGGGCTACTCCAACCGTGTAGTTGACTTGGTTGCTTTCATCGCTAAAAAAGGTCTGTAATTTCATAGATCATCAATGAAAAACCACATGAAGGGGAGAAGAGATTCTCCTCTTTATGTGCGATTTACCCCTGTTTCAGCTAGAATAGAAGTAAACCATACCCGTTCAGGAGGCCGTGACCTATGAATAAGAAAAGTGTTCGCGATGTTGAAGTAGCTGGTAAAAGAGTATTTGTTCGCGTTGATTTCAACGTACCTGTAGAGAATGGTCAAATTACCGACGATACACGGATCAGAGAAACGCTGCCTACGATTAAATTTTTAATAGAAAAAGGCGCTAAAGTTATTCTCGCTGCCCATTTTGGTCGTCCAAACGGACAAGTGGTTGAAGAGCTTCGTTTGACACCAGTTGCTGCAAAATTGGCTGAATTGCTTGGTCAATCGGTGATTAAAGCGAATGAATCCGTTGGCGAAATCGTGAAAGCACAAGTGGATGCTCTTGAAAATGGTGACGTTCTCTTGCTTGAAAACGTTCGTTTCAATGAAGGCGAAGAGAAGAACGATCCTGAACTCGCAAAAGCTTTTGCTGAGCTTGCAGACCTGTTCGTGAATGATGCATTCGGCGCTGCTCACCGTGCACACGCTTCAACAGAAGGAATCGCACACTTCATTCCAGCGGTATCCGGTCTATTGATGGAGAAGGAGCTTGATGTTCTAGGTAAAGCGCTGAACAACCCAGAGCGTCCTTTCACAGCCATCGTTGGCGGATCCAAAGTGAAAGACAAAATCGCTGTGATTAACAATCTCCTGAACATTGCAGATAACGTGCTTATTGGCGGTGGTCTGTCCTATACATTCCTGAAAGCACAAGGTTACGAAATCGGTAAATCCCTCGTGGATAACGAGAAACTTGACCTAGCGCTTAGCTTTATTGAAAAAGCGAAAGAAAAAGGCGTTAACTTCTTGATTCCCGTTGATATCGTTGTCGCTGATAAATTCGGCGCAGATGCGAACACACAAATCGTTGGCGTTGATGGCATTCCTGCGGATTGGGAAGGCATTGACATCGGACCGAAAACACGTGAACTATACGCAGACGTTATCGCGAAATCCAAACTGGTTGTTTGGAACGGACCGATGGGCGTTTTCGAAATCGAGCCTTTCTCTCACGGTACTCGCGCTGTAGCTCAGGCTTGCGCAACAACTTCCGGTTACACCGTTATCGGTGGTGGCGATTCTGCTGCAGCAACAGAGAAATTCCATTTGGCTGATCAAATGAACCATATGTCCACAGGTGGCGGAGCTTCCTTGGAATTTATGGAAGGTAAAGCATTGCCAGGCGTAGTAGCATTGAACGATAAATAATTGAATGGTAAAGCAAATGCTTACGAAGCCAGTTTTTCTGGCAATAAACTTGAAGGAGAGCATATCCAATGAGTAGAAAACCGATTATCGCGGGTAACTGGAAAATGTTCAAAACTGTTTCCGAAGCTGTTAGCTTCGTGAATGAAGTAAAAGGCAGCACGGTAGAAGGCGTTGAGAGCGTAATTTGCTCCCCATTCACGAATCTGCCTGCTCTGGTTGAAGCTGTGAAAGGTACAGACGTTCACGTAGGCGCGCAAAACCTGCATTTTGAAGACAATGGCGCATTCACAGGCGAAATCAGCGGCGTTATGCTGAAAGATCTTGGTGTGGAGTATGTTATTATCGGTCACTCCGAGCGTAGAGCTTACTTCGCTGAGACAGATGAAATCGTGAACAAGAAAGTCGTTGCGGCTTTCAAACATGGTTTAACGCCAATCCTTTGCGTAGGTGAGAAGTTGGAAGAGCGCGAAGCGGGTCAAACGAAAGATGTTTGTAAAGTGCAAACAGAAGCAGCTTTTGCTGGTCTTAGCGCAGAGCAAGCAGCGCAAGTTGTTATCGCTTATGAGCCAATCTGGGCTATTGGTACAGGCAAATCTTCCACTGCTGAAGATGCACAAGACGTTATCGGCTACATCCGTCAGCTTGTGAGCGGTCTATACGGCGCATCCGTAGCTGATGCGGTTCGCATTCAATACGGCGGCAGCGTGAAGCCGAACAACATTGCTGAGTATATGGCACAGCCAGACATTGATGGCGCACTTGTTGGCGGAGCGAGCTTAGAGCCAGCTTCCTACATCCAGCTCGTCCAGGGGGCGAAGTAACATGTCCAGACCGAAACCGGTAGCACTCATTATTCTCGATGGCTTCGGACTCCGCTCAGAAGAGCAGGGGAATGCGGTTGCTCACGCCAAAAAGCCTAACTACGACCGTTACTGGTCGAGTTATCCACATACAACCCTTACCGCTTGCGGTGAGGCCGTAGGTTTGCCGGAAGGCCAGATGGGGAATTCTGAAGTGGGACACCTGAACATCGGCGCAGGCCGTATCGTTTATCAGGATCTGACGCGGATTTCCAAATCGATTCGTGATGGTGAATTTTACGATAATGAAACGATTCTAGGCGCATTTCGACATGCAAAAGAAAACGGAAAGAAGCTGCATCTCTACGGGCTGCTCTCCGATGGCGGCGTGCATAGTCACATTCAGCATTTGTTCGCTTTGCTGGACTTGGCTAAAAAAGAACAATTCAACGATGTATACATCCACGCCTTCCTTGATGGCCGCGACGTGGCTCCCGATTCTGCAAAGAGTTATATGGCCAGCTTGCAGCACAAAATCATGGAAGTCGGCGTAGGGCATATTGCGACCGTCCAAGGCCGCTATTATGCGATGGATCGCGATAAACGTTGGGAGCGGACGGAGAAATCCTACCGTGCCATGGTTTATGGCGAGGGCCCTACGTATACAGATCCAATGAAAGCCATCATTGAATCGTATGAGAAATCGATCTTCGACGAATTCGTTATGCCAACAGTTATCGTTGGCGATGACGGCAAGCCGGTAGGTCTTGTAGAATCAGGGGATGCGGTAATCTTCTTCAACTTCCGCCCTGACCGTGCGATTCAGCTTTCACAAGTCTTCACGAATGAAGATTTCCGCGGTTTTGACCGTGGTCCTAAAGCTGCTAAGAACCTGTACTACGTATGTCTGACACTGTTCAGTGAGTCGGTAGACGGCTTCGTTGCCTACAAGCCTAAAGATCTCGACAACACACTGGGTGAGGTGCTGGCTCAGAATGGTCTGAAGCAGCTTCGCGCAGCAGAGACTGAGAAATACCCACACGTTACGTTCTTCTTCAGCGGCGGGCGTGATGCGGAATTGCCAGGCGAAACGCGTCTTCTCATTCCATCACCGAAAGTAGCTACGTATGATTTGCAACCAGAAATGAGTGCATATGAGTTGGCAGCTGCTGTGGTTAAGGAAGTCGAAGCGGAGCGTCATGACGTGATCATTCTCAACTTCGCTAACCCTGACATGGTAGGTCACTCCGGTTTGCTGGAGCCTACAGTGAAAGCCATCGAAGCAACCGATGCTTGTCTAGGTCAAGTTGTAGAAGCGATCCTCGCCAAAGGCGGCGTGGTGTGCATCACAGCAGATCACGGAAATGCAGATGTGGTTACGAACGCAGACGGATCACGCAACACAGCCCATACAACAAATCCGGTACCTTTTATTGTTACGGACAAATCTGTTACACTAAGAGACGGCGGAATTTTGGCAGATATTGCCCCAACGATGCTAGACTTCTTAGAGGTTACACAACCGGAACAAATGACCGGGACAACCATCATAAAGCGTTAATTCAAACATACTATTTAAAGGAGTGTTTTCTAACAATGACGATTATTTCTGATGTTTATGCACGCGAAGTATTGGATTCCCGCGGTAACCCAACAGTAGAGGTAGAAGTATATCTAGAGTCCGGCGCTTTCGGCCGCGCTATCGTTCCTTCAGGCGCTTCTACAGGCGCATACGAGGCTGTTGAGCTTCGTGATGGTGATAAAGGTCGTTACCTTGGTAAAGGCGTTCTGAAAGCCGTTGAGAACGTGAACGAAATCATCGCTCCAGAAATCATTGGTTTAGACGCTCTTGATCAAGTTGGCATCGACAACAAAATGATCGAGCTTGACGGTACACCTAACAAAGCAAAATTAGGCGCTAACGCGATCCTAGCTGTTTCCATGGCAGTAGCTCGTGCAGCTGCTGACGCTTTGGATGTTCCACTTTACGTATACCTTGGCGGATTCAACGCTAAGACGCTTCCAGTTCCAATGATGAACATCATCAACGGCGGGGCACATGCCGACAACAACGTTGACGTTCAAGAGTTCATGGTTCTGCCAGTAGGCGCGCCTACATTCAAAGAAGCTCTTCGCATTGGCGCTGAGATTTTCCATAGCTTGAAATCCGTATTGAAAGAAAAAGGCCTTAACACAGCTGTTGGCGACGAAGGCGGATTTGCTCCTAACTTCACTTCCAACGAAGAAGCAATCACTACTATCCTTACAGCAATTGAAAAAGCTGGCTACAAACCAGGTGTTGATGTATTCCTGGGTATGGACGTTGCTTCCACTGAGTTCTTCAAAGATGGTAAATACCACCTTGAAGGCGAAGGCAAATCCTTCACATCCGCTGAGTGGGTTGACTTCCTTGCTGCATGGGTTGATAAATATCCAATCATCACAGTGGAAGACGGCTGTTCCGAAGACGATTGGGAAGGTTGGAAATTGCTTACTGAGAAATTGGGCAGCAAAGTACAACTCGTTGGTGACGATCTGTTCGTTACGAACACTGAGCGTCTATCCACAGGTATCGAGCAAAACATCGGTAACTCCATCTTGGTTAAAGTTAACCAAATCGGTACACTTACTGAGACTTTTGATGCGATCGAAATGGCAAAACGCGCTGGTTACACAGCGGTTATCTCCCACCGTTCCGGTGAGAGCGAAGACAGCACAATCGCTGACATCGCTGTTGCTACAAACGCTGGTCAAATCAAAACAGGTGCTCCGTCCCGTACGGACCGCGTTGCGAAATACAACCAACTTCTTCGTATCGAAGACGAGTTGTTCACAGTTGCTCAATACGCTGGTAAAAAAGCATTCTACAACTTGAGAAACTTTAAATAATTAATTAAATACCGGAGGGGTCTGCTGTATGAGCAATTGGGTGAAAACTATTTTATTTCTGATAGGTTCCGCGTTGCTCACGCACTGGATCCCTTCTTCTTTTTTTCGCAACTTAGACACGATGGTTCATGAGTTTGGGCATGCTGTAGTCACTTTGGCCCTATCGGGAAAGGTGATGTACATTGAGCTCTATCAGGATCATAGCGGAGTAACCTACTCTTCCATTACGAAGCAATGGGCGATCATTCCGGTGGCCTTAGCTGGTTATATAACGGCATCACTCTTTGCTTGGTTCCTGTTCTCAGCTTATTCGAGGGGCAAGCAGCGTTTAGGTTTGCAGGTTATGATTCTCTTATCCGGTCTTTCGTTGATTTTATTTGTACGAAATAGTTTTGGAATCACGTTCTTAGTTGGCTTCATTGCTCTGACGATCATTATTCTGGCGCTTACGCCAAAGTGGTTAAGTGATTTCTATTACTTATTGCTCGCTTTCTTATGCTTAGAAGAGTCTGTGTTTGGCCCATTTTCTTTAATCATCTATGCTTGGGGCAATGCACGGCAAGCAGGTGACGCCACCAATTTGGCACTGCATACCGGTATTCCTGCAATCATATGGGCTATCGGATTTACACTCTTTGCTTTGTGGTGTGCGAAGCAGGCTGTGCAAGCTTTTCTTGGGCGAAACAAGCGTGCAAGGAGCTCCAACCGACAATCACCAACACCATCCTACCGTGACTAGAAGAGGAACCGCCAGGTGGCTCTTTGTTGTATTCTAGGACGAACTGTGTTAAAATACTCATGCTAGTTGTATAAGGCAAAGAACAGGCAATTGGGGTGCTAATAACATGGTAATCTTTATGAAAATTTTGTTAATCATAGCTTCGGTTGGATTAATTGCGATTGTACTTTTACAAAAAGGTAAAAGCGCAGGTTTGTCCGGTGCCATTTCCGGTGGTGCAGAACACTTATTTGGTAAGCAAAAAGCACGCGGTTTGGAACTATTTATGTCCCGTTTCACGATGGGGCTTGCTGCTGCATTTTTCATTCTTTCCATTGTCGTAGCATACGTAGTGAAGGCCTAACACACATAAAACGATAACAGCAGGGGAAATCTACTCCTGCTGTTTTTTCATTTTAAACGGGTGTTAGGAGCTGGTTACCATCGAGAGCAGAATTTACAAGTCGACAGAACCATTCTTTTGGGTAGGAAGTGGAGATAATCAAGAGACAGGCATACTGATGATCCATGGGTTTACCGGGTCACCCTCGGAATTTAGACGGATTGGATATATACTCAGAGATGAAGGATATACGATCCATGCCGTCAAACTTCCAGGACACGGTACCTCACCCGAAGAAATGATACGAACCGGATGGACGGATTGGTATGGGCATGTGCTGGAGAGTTATGACGAACTTGCAGCTATATGCAAAAGCGTTGTTGTTATGGGACATTCCATGGGCGGACTGCTCGCCTTGAAGCTGGCTGTGGAACGTCGTGCGGCTGGGGTTGTTTCGCTGGCTACGCCTATTTTTCTGACTTCAAGAAAGTTGGCGCTGGCCATATTGCTGCAATATTTTATCAAATTTGTAGCCAAGAAGCCCAAACAAGTCTCCACGTTATTAGATGAGTCATGTGCATATACCAAAACGCCGATTCGTTGCGTAGTAAGCCTACTGAAGCTGTTAAAACAAGTGAAAAGATTGCTGCCTGAGGTTGAAGCCCCGATATGGATCGGTCAAGGGAGCAAGGACGTCGTGGTCCATCAGGAAAGCGCAGCGTTTTTACATAAGCGCACTAGTTCACAAGTGAAAGAACTTCGTTATTACCCAGAGTCATCCCATGGACTGCTGCTGGATCAAGAGAGAGAGCTTATCTATGCCGATATTACTGCGTTTATCCTTTCCCTGAAAGTGGCATACTATGGAGTAAAGGAAACAAGTACGGCGCATTAGAAAGCTAGGCTCAACAACAACAAGAAGGTGAAGAGAGTATGTTGACAGATAAAGAAATCATAAGTTTGATGCAAGAAGAGGCTTATAAGCCTATGTCCTATAAAGAACTTGAGAAGCATTTTGGAATTGAGAGTGCGAATGAGTTCAAGGATTTTATTAAATTGTTAAATCAATTAGAGGAAAGTGGTCACATTGTCAGAGGCGGAAATGACCGCTATGGCGTTCCTGAACGAATGAATTTGGTGAGAGGTAAACTGCAAGCTCATGCCAAAGGCTTCGGGTTCTTAATTCCAGATGATCGGGATCACCCGGATGTATATATTAATGCTCATGATCTAAATACTGCGATGAATGGCGACATTGTCTTCGTAAAGATAACCGCGAGGAGTCAGGGCGGAGGCCGGTTGGAAGGCGAAGTCGTTCGAGTTATTACGCGTGCGAATACGCAAATTGTTGGCGTTTTTCAGAGTCAGGAGACGTTTGGTTTCGTTATTGCGGATGATAAGCGTGTGTCTCGGGATATTTTCATCCCTCAGCATGCCTTTATGGGCGCTGTTACGGGGCAAAAAGTCGTCGTCAAGATTGTTAACTATCCAGAGGGCCGTTCTGCGGCTGAAGGGGAAGTTATTGAGATCCTTGGCCACAAAGATGATCCAGGTGTTGATATTTTGGCTATCGTACGCAAACACCAACTACCAGAGGCTTTCCAAGAGAACGTACTGGCGGAGGCAGATGCCGCTCCAGATTCCATTACGGAAGAAGAAATTATTGGTCAAGGGCGCCGCGATCTTCGTTCGAAGCGCATTGTAACCATTGATGGTGAAGATGCGAAGGATTTGGATGACGCGGTAAATGTGGAGCTTTTGGAAAATGGCAACTTCCGTTTGGGCGTGCATATTGCCGATGTGAGCTATTATGTGCGGGAAAGCACTGCACTGGATATTGAAGCCTATAATCGCGGTTGCTCCGTATATTTAACCGATCGTGTTATTCCAATGCTGCCTCATAGACTATCTAATGGGATATGCTCGCTCAATCCTCGTGTAGATCGTTTAACCATGTCTTGCGAGATGGAGTTCGATGAGAATTTAAAAGTAGTAAACCACGAGATTTTCACGAGTGTTATTAAAACTAGTGAACGCATGACGTATACGAATGTACGTAAGCTTCTGACAGGTGAAGCAGAGCCGGAGATTGTCGAGAAATATGCCTACTTAATGGAAGATTTCAAACGAATGGAAGAGCTGGCTGCAAGGCTGCGTTCCAGACGGATGAAGCGCGGAGCGATTGATTTTGACTTCGAGGAGTCTAAAATTATCGTTGATTCCGAAGGCAAACCTACGGATATTGTGAAAAGAGAACGTTCAGTCGCTGAAATGATGATCGAAGAGTTCATGTTAGCAGCGAATGAAACAGTTGCAGAGCATTTTTCATGGATGAAAGTTCCTTTCTTATACCGTGTTCATGAAGACCCTGATTCTGAGAAGCTGATGAATTTCATGGAGTTTGTAACGAACTTCGGGTACTCGGTTAAAGGTAAAGGGAATTCCGTACATCCACGGGCTTTGCAGGCGCTTTTGGAAGAGATTAAAGGGACTCCCGAAGAGACGGTTCTTAGTAAAATTATGCTTCGCTCCATGAAACAAGCTCGCTATGATGCGCAGAGTTTGGGACATTTTGGTTTGGCGGCGGAATTTTATTCCCACTTTACATCGCCAATTCGCCGTTACCCAGATTTAATTATTCATCGGGTGATTCGTGAGGTTCTGGAAAGCGGCGGAACGCTGTCTGATAAGCGTCATGAATACTTATCGTCGCGGATGAGTGATATTGCTCAGCAATCTTCGGAACGTGAGCGTGTGGCCGTAGATGCGGAACGTGAGACGGAAGCATTGAAGAAAGCTCAGTACATGCTGGATAAAGTCGGTGAGGAATTCGAAGGTATTATCTCCAGTGTTACCGGTTTTGGTATGTTCGTTGAGCTCGACAATACGGTTGAAGGTTTGATTCGCCTTAGCGATTTGACCGACGATTATTACAATTTCCATGAGAGGCAGTTTGCTCTCATCGGTGAACGTACGTCCAAGATCTATCGAATCGGCGATGAGATCAAGATTCGCGTTGCTCGTGTCAATATGGATGAGCATACGATTGATTTTGAACTGCTCGATATGAAGCCTCGCAAAGAGGGCGGGTTTAGTCGCGGAGGCGGAAGTTCAAACCGCGGTGGAAAACCATTTAAGGGTGCGGCTGGGTTTAAAGGTTTCCGAGGGGGATCCGATAGAGGCAAACCTGAAAAAGGCAAGGGCGGATTTGCCGCTAAGGGCAAGGGCGGTGCGAAGGCTCAGGGCGCTGGTGCTGCTGGTGGAGAGCGTAAGGAAAGAGCAGGGAAAAGCGATAAGGAAAGAACTGAAAGAGTAGGGCAAAGCGGTGAGGCTGGAGCTAGACGTGCTGAAGGTGGTGCAGCCCGCAGGATTGAGGCTGCAGCACGCGCAGCGCGCGGTGAAGGCGGAGCAGGGCAAGGGCGCGGCGAAGGTTCTGGACGCGCAGAAGGTGGAGTATGGCGTGCAGAGGGCGGTGCAGGCCAGGGCAAGTCGCGGCGCGGGAAAGCTGGAGGCACGCCGTGGAGCGAGAAACGCGGCAAGGGTGGAGCTGGCCGCGGCAAAGCGGGCGGTCCTAAGCTGAGCGAAGGCGGCAGCTTGAGCGCAAGGCTTGAATCTGTCGGCGCGGGGCGGACAGAGAGCGGTGCTGCCCGCGGCGAAAGCAAGCGCGGCCGCGGTGGGATTGCGCTTGGGGGCGAAACCCAAGCGGGTGGTCGTTCGCCTGCTGCTGAGCGCAGCACAGGCGGCAGTGATTGGGCGAGCGGCGTGAACGCGCTCGCCAAGGGTGGTCGTCGCCGGAGTGACGACGGCGATGGTAGCAAGAAGCGGCGGAGATAACGCCGCTTCTTGCTTTTCGGCCATGAACTTGCTACAATAGGATGCACATTGTAGCAGTATTTACCTGCATTGAACGTGCGGGAGGAGGATCTCACGTGGCAACGAAAAAGGCAGATGGCAAATTGCTCGCCCAGAACAAAAAGGCTTCACACGACTACTTTATTGAAGAAACGTATGAATGCGGTCTTGTCCTGACCGGCACGGAGATCAAATCCTTACGGGCAGGTAAAGCAAACATAGGCGATAGCTTTTCGACTATTCGCAATGGCGAAGCATTTGTACACAACATGCATATTAGTCCTTTTGATCAAGGCAACCGAAGCAATCCGGAAGATCCAACACGGACGCGAAAGCTGCTATTAAAAAAGGCGCAGATTGCCAAGATGCTAGGTCAAGCAAAACAAGAAGGTTATACCCTTGTTCCATTGAAGGTGTATATCCGAAATGGTTACGCCAAGCTTTTGGTCGGTATAGGCAAAGGGAAGAAGCAGTTCGACAAGCGTGAATCTGCAGCGAAAAAGGATGCACAGCGAGACATTCAACGTGCCCTGCGTGAGAAGCAGAAGATTGCTAGATAGGTGGCCAGCCCATACTGGAAGGCAACTCCTCGACTTCCATGAACCTAGTCGTTCATTTTTCATCAGCATGTGTTATACTAATTTAGCAGCAAAGATTTGAAAGCAATTTGGCTCAACTGCACGTCTTTACCTTCACCGTCTATGATGACGGTAACGAAGGCAATCCGGGGGTGTTCTTGGATTCGACGGGGATAGTTTGGGCACGGGTTGCGGGTAGTGGGGCCGCGTCCACTATAAAACGCTAAAGCCTATTAAATGGCAAAACACAAAACAACTACGCTTTAGCAGCTTAATAACCTGTTAGCGTGCTCCTCCTCAGCATCGCCCATGTGACTGGGATAGGGGCTCAACTATAGTGGGATACGACGTTTGGTCTCCGCCTGGGGTCGACGTAAGAAGATAATCAGGCTGACCCAACGCATAGCCGGTTACGGGGCGCTGCTCGGGTGACATCAAAACTGTGACTACACCCGTAGATGCCTGTGTTGCGATATTTTCGGACAGGGGTTCGACTCCCCTCACCTCCATCTTGAAACCCGCTCCTGGAGCGGGTTTTTCCCATTTTAGGGGCAAAAATGTAGTCCAAATGTAGTCCAAAACTTTTTGGACCCCTGATTTTTAAAGTGTCCTGTAGTCCATTGGACTACAGGAGGGGGTATTTCTCGAAGTCAGTTCGCCATGTTACGATTAATATGAGGTAGGGGAATCCCCTACGATTCATTTTGATAGGATGGTGGTACAGATGCCAGGGAACATCACAAAAGTAGGCACTAAGTTTAGAATTACGTTTGACTTCGG
The DNA here is from genome assembly GCF_055396115.1 of Paenibacillus sp. WG02. Classification (NCBI taxonomy): domain Bacteria; kingdom Bacillati; phylum Bacillota; class Bacilli; order Caryophanales; family Paenibacillaceae; genus Paenibacillus; species Paenibacillus sp. WG02. The sequence continues at coordinate 317,024 of NZ_AP036016.1, forward strand.
GAGAGACAGCGCCGGCAAACGAATTCGTGAATATGCAACAGCCTCAACCGAAACAGAAGCAAAGAAGCTCTTAAACGAGTTTGAATATAACCAACAACGGCATCTTTTAGTTCAGACAACAGATATGACCTTAGCAGAGTTTCTATCCCACTGGATGGACAATTACGTCAAATACAACTGCGAAGAAACGACTACATATGGCTATAAGAATATCATAGACAATCACATTATTCCTAAGATAGGAAACTTCGAACTGCAGAAACTGCAGCCGGTTCACATTCAACAATACTACAAATACCTGATGGATGAAAAGGGTTTATCTCCAAACACCGTTCATAAACATCATGCCTGTATTCGCAAGGCGTTAGATTATGGATTGAAGCAACAATTCGTCCATCGTAATGTTTCTGACGCGGTGACGCTACCTAGGAAAGACAAATTTACAGGACAGTCGTATACTAGTGACCAACTAAATACGCTTTTGGATGGAGTTCGGGATACGAATCTAGAGTTGCCGGTATATCTGGCGGGATATCTCGGCTTAAGGCGTGAGGAGATTGTAGGCCTCAGATGGAGGTATATAGATTTAGAAAACCGGCTCATACATATCTCTGAAGTCAGAACAAGCGCGGGCAGCGTAGAAGTTGTTAAGCCTCCTAAGACGGATAAAAGTAAAAGGACACTCTACATCACGGACGAGTTATTAGAAGTTCTGTTAAAAACCAAGTCGAAACAGCTGGAGTATGAAAAAATGTTAGGACATGAGTATCACAAAAGTGATTACGTTTTTGTCAAAGATAACGGACAGCTATATCGTGTAAATTACGTAACCACACGGTTTAAAAATTTTTTAGAGAAGAGTGGCCTACCGAAGATCCGATTGCATGATTTAAGACACACCTTCGCTAGTATCCTTTACGAGGCGGGAGTAGATCTTAAAGCAATCTCAGAAGCACTAGGACACTCTGACCTTGGGACTACGAACAAGATCTATACACACCGTTTTGATAAAACCCATAAAAAGACGGTCAACGCCATGAGTGAGGCTTTAAGGAGTCGCAGATAATTGCACTTTACGTGAAAGGTAGATTAGTATGAATATCTACGGCTTAAACGGCAAGAGTGGCATAGGAAAAAGTCATATGGCGCAAGTTCTTGCTTGCAGACTAGGAGTAGATGCATTAATTGATGATGGCATTTTAATTCTGAATCAAACTTATGTGGCTGGTGTATCCGCTAAGTGCGAGAAATATTTGTACTCATCTACAAAGAGAGCTATATTTTACTGGGATGTCTCCAGGGATGATATTATAAATTTTATAACAAATGCTAAGATTTCCGATTTTATTGTCTTGGGTACATCACGGAGAATGATTCTGCAAATTTTAATTCGGCTGTAACTCCCTTTAATACTAGAATGGGTTTCTATCCATTCTTTACAATCGAGTGCAGAGAATAGTTATACCTTATATTAAAGCTACTGACGACGGTTGAAGCTCAAAAGGGAAGACTACTCCGTAGATAATCTTTTGGAAGCAGTCCGTTCTTTATGCCTGAACGAGGGGAAGAGTTTCTTGAAGAAGTCAGCGGATGGCGTAAAGACTGAAATACATGAGTAAAGAGTACCTTCTGGACATGGATGGTCAATTGATTCAAAAGGGGCTGAAGCTATTGTACAGATCCGTTATTAGAGATGGTAAGTTTATAGTTCTAGTTGCTGATGGTATATTTAATGCTCCGATAATGGAATTACCGACTGAAGAGTACGCTGACAAAGTTGCGTTCGAACTCCAAAGCGCATGGGATGAAGGTGTTTTGTGGGGATCTCTTCAAAAGCAGAAGGAGTTAAATGTTGGCGGCTGTGAGAAGTATGTCAGTGAGGTAATTCAAGAACTAAAAACGTTGAATCCCGCTGAGCGAGAAGCTTATCACAAGAGAGTTAATCGGCGTAATGAAAGAGTTCAAAAGGTCGATATCGCTAGAAGATGGAAAAAAGTTTTGAGCTGGAAAAATTAGTAAGAATGAATAGATTTCATGCATGTTAGATAAAATGGACAGTTTTACAAGTCTTGACTAGAGTCATTGACCTAGCGCGGCTATTTGAATTTACAAATTTGTCAGTTCACAAAGAATAAGTAATAGACAGCCCCGTTAATTAAGAACAGCAGCAGTCATGGAATAGAAAATCAAGTCATGTACTGCTGCTATTATAGTGAACTCCCTCGTTCTCTCGTTAGTTGAACGACGTTTTTATTTGAAATGTTTTATCAACTTATCAATTGCTAAACCAACTAAAGCCCAGAATACAATAGCCAATGTCACTGTTATTATTCTAAAGTTGTAATTTACGATATCATCGTATCCAAGAAAGAACTTAATAAAAAATTCAATATTGCTTACAAGATTGGCTCTTACTTGATTTACTCCCTCGCCAAACCCATGTTTAAAACTCTGGTCTATTAATACTGCCACAATAGTCAAAATTATTTGGATACCTGGCAAAATAAATTTTAATTTTAATATCTTACTCATCATAACCCACCACCAATATGTAAGTGCTATTTACCCTATATTCAATCACAAATTCAACTAAACTCCCGTTACTTTAATGGACAAACACTTACATACCTAATATTACCATAGTATCCTCTCCTCAGTTTAACAACTGAGGCCAGACTTATACCCCGAACATCATGAGATTCTGTCTATCCTAACGACTACTCTTAGCCTATCTATTTGCACTAAAATAACTCTGACTCCTTAAGGCTTTTATAACATTCATGTCCGACAACGATGTGATCAATTACTTCTATTCCCATTATTTCTCCCGCTAATGCGATACTTTTGGTTATTTGAATATCCATTGTACTTGGAGTGGGATCGCCTGACGGATGGTTATGATATAAGACAATGGTTGCTGCACTGTTTAGAAGGGCTGCCTGAAAAATTTCTCTTGGTGATACAAGTGTAGCTTGCAAAGTACCGATAGAGAGTACATGTATGCCAATTACCTCATATTGAGCATTCAAACAAAGAATACCGAAGCGCTCTGCAGCATAATTACTCAAGTCAACAAATTTGTTTATAAAATTATAGGCATCTTGTGGTGATTTAACCGGCAAGGGCTTTTCTTTCAATTTTCGCCGTTTCTCAATTACTTGCTTAACTGCATAGAAGTTAACATGAATCATGGTATGCTGCATCCCCTTATGTGTATAATACTTACACTTTAACAAGGGACTCCGAAGGCGTAAAATTCAGAAGAAAATTTATTTTCAAAAATTCTAGTGTCATAAAATGTGAAAAGCAAACTAATTGATATTTCATCGTTGTGCTTATTTTTCCGAATAAGGTGGGGTATGGAATGCTAGTTCTAAGTTACCTGAGGTTGATAAATGAGTTATAGTAAGACCATGGAGTAAGGTTGCACGAATATATGGGAGGAGGCGACAAAGGTGAAGGAAGTAAAAGTGATGGTTATCAATGGCGTGGAAATCATCAATTTTCCTTGCGAGATCATTGACGGTGAAGAATTTGAAAGTCTGCATGTTGGAGTGCTGGTTGAGCACATTGTTAAGTATATTCCAGAAGAAGCTAAAGCAGCAGTGACAATCGACGCTTCTAAAATCCCGGACGCTTTTGATCGCCTTGTACGCGAACAAATAGGTATGCTTCAAATCGAGGAGATAGACAAGCAAGCCGCCCGTGAACGTGAATTGGAGTTGATTGCACTTCTTGAACGCGAAGGCCTGTTATGATAAGCGTGTATCCTATATAAGGGATTGGAACGTGTTTATATGGTTATTACCGCACCGGCCTCTGTAGGGCCACATGGAGAACGTGTCTTTTGCAATCGTGCTTTCAAAATATTTTGGTAAAAATAAAAAATCCCGCCCTGTTTTTTGGGACGAGATTTTATCTTTTGCCAATACCTTTGATCCTAATGAGTTTAGGAGACATTGGTTTGGCTCTGAATCCATTGCAGTAATGCTTCTCTAGGAATGCGAATTTGCTTGCCTACCTTGATATGAGGCAATCCCGTCTTAGTTAACTCATACATCACGTTACGTCCAACTCTCAAGATGCCGCGTGCTTCATCGATGGTCAGTAGGGTTGTTTCCATATAATAAGCCTCCTAAAATAGTGTCATGCAAAAAAAAGCATGCGAAATAAAAAAAGAGCACAAATCAGCCGTTGCTGATTGTGCTCTACACCCGTAAAGGTTCATTGTCGCGTGACGGAACCCACTTAAATAATTAACATAATTATACCTCAGTCAGTTCACATTTTCAAGTGCTGCTAGTGCACTGGAAGTAAGATTCTTTTTACATTACGAATAATGAGGTGTTTACTGATGCTTACCATAGAAGCTTATATTGCTAAACGGAAGAATGAAGACCAACTTAATGAGTTCAACATACAGGATCGTATACAAAACTTGAAGACTTGTGTAGATTATGTATTTGAATATTATAATCAATACCTGGATGTAACCAAGATAGATGAGAAAACGATCTTAAATGATGAAAAGCTGGATAAGTACAGAAAAACAATCACACAATATGAGCCTGAATTACAAGAGTGGCTAATTGATATTTATGACACCCATAACAGGCAGTTAAACCGATCCATAGTACCTGTAATTAAAAAAGAGGACCTTTTTTACTTGTATAGCTCAGACAGTGAATTTAGAAGCTTATCGTATGTTTGCTACTCGAAACTAATAAATAAACATCCATTTCTTAAGGATCAAACAGAGATGTTGTATTTGTTTCTAAAGGATTACCAGCTAACCCAAAGTAAAGCTGAAGAGAACGGTCGGGTCTCTTTTTATAGCGAGATAGATTTATGGATTGAAAGCACTTGGAAAAAGTATAGAGTAGACATTTTACTTTTCTGTTTTGATTGGGTAGATCGCTTCTATGAGAATAAAGACAAGTGGCCTGCCGATCACAGAAAAAAGAGTGCAAGCCAGTGGGAGAAGTATGATTACGACTACAGGAAGAAGAGCAATCTATTTAATTTAGATTCGCTTTACACCAAAATATCGGCTAAACCCTTCTTAAAAGGGAAGAAGCAATATCTTGAAATAGTAATGATGTATTATTGGCTACACGACATAGTAGGAGATGATCAAAATTACTGGCAAGAGTATTTAGAGAAACACTCAACCTTACGGTAAAACGGACCTCAAGATAAAGGCTCATATCTGTTAACTCCTGTAATGGAGTCTAATAGATGTGAGCCTTATACATTTGTTAACTATTGTCCTCATCTAACTCAATAATCTCCCTAATATCACTTATGCCTAGGGCCTCGGCAATTCGTTCAATATGAGCAAAATGTATGTTCTTCCTCTTACCGGTCGATAAATTACTCAAAGTTGCGTGGTTGATGTCCGACAATCGAGCTAACTCTCTAAGAGAAATGTTGTGCTTTGTAGTTAAGGCCTTTATATTAATTTGAACCCGTTTGCTCATAAATTATTTTCACCAGCTTTTGACTTTACGCAAAAGCTAACATATAATTTTTGATGAAGTGGTATCTAATCAGATACCAGTGTAAAACTAGCAATTTTTATTTAATTTTTACACACAAAGAAATAATTGAGGGTCTAACTTGAAAACAGATTATAGCTTTAATGCACTACGCAAACTGCAACTCTCTGTCATTTTTGGCTGAGCAGTAATCATTATCTGGCTTATATCTTATCGGCGAGGTTACCACGGCGGCAAGATAATTCTTTTGTGATACTTATATGGAGATGTTGGCAGAGATCAAGGGCATAAGTAAAGAGGATCTGTTTTCAAACGGTACAAGCTACAACACATACACTGAGAGCCCACTTAAAGACTATGCGAATAATCTGCAATCAAGTCCTTGTCGTGAATTCTTAGAGTTTTATACCGGTAGTTTCGGAGTTAAACCATGGGTAAAAACAGAACAGGGATACTATCGTGAGTTTCCCAAAGATCTGACTGTTCAAGAAATAGCCCTTCTGCTATTTGAAACGATATGGGAAATATATCATGTTCCAGCATTGTTTTGTTTATTGAAATTAGGACATCACTTTATTTTTGATATCGAAATCCCTAACGAGGCTTTAATAAATGAAAAATACGAGGCTTGGTTTGTTGAAGCATTACACCACTTATTATGGAGAGCCGACTGGGGGAACTATGATTTTCCAGTAATTTATCAATAGATAATCCGAATCTTCTATGCCGGCTGCCAAATCATCATCATGTCTTGTTCGACAAGAAACACTCGGATGAGTATACGCGTCTGACTAACATCACAATTCCGACCGAGCAAATGAAGGCAATACATCATGTTGATCCAGGCAGATGCCTTTGGATTAATTATTTAAGTAATACGTTTCATTCGCTTAAATTGAATACGTTTGAGCCTGTTGAGTTTGTTAATAATTAAAGGGATGTGACATATGCAGCCATTGGAATCCACGTATAAAAAGCTTGATTTTTTTAAGCTGTACGACAAATTAATTCTCGAGCACACTTTTGATGATGGGACGCACGAAGCAGTTGGTGTAAAGATAACGGGTCCGCAAATGGATAGTTTAGACAAGAAACTAATCATAGTTATTTTAGAGGAAAGTAGAAAAGTGCTTAGAAATGATTCGCTTTTATGCTTCATTAGAAAAAACACTCTCATGAAACGACTGGGTATAGTTGATAGTGTTTTACTTGAAAGAATGAGAAAGCTGATGAGAATTCAAATTGAGGAGTTTTCTAAGGAAAGAGACTCCGACTATAGCTTTTGCCAGTTGAAATACTCGTCAGAGAACGGCAAGACGGTTGAATATGAAGTCGCCATTAACAAATTGGCTGCTCTGAAAAAGCACTTTAATGAGGAATTCATTGAGTTATTATTTAAAAATGTTGATACTGGGCCATCAGGTGTACACAAAATTGTAGTTGACGGCCAGGAGCTAATCTTTATTAATTATCAGCAAGCCTCTGACTATGGGGAAAGAGAGTTCAGCCCTAAACGAATTGATTACTCTATTTTTCATGTGCTATCTGGACAACTTGTTCTGACAAAGGAATGGTTATAATGAGGAGGGGCAGGCGATGAGACAACGGCCGGAGGTTAAGAAAATCGATTTTTTTGAATTGTTTAGTCCTGAATATGTTCCTCAGAAGATGCAGGTAGGACTATTTACAGAGGTATTTGTAACGATTCATTGTGATAATTTTTCACCTATGGATCGTGAGATTTTTCGGGCTATTTTGTCATACGGAGATAAAAGCGAAGTTAGCGGAATAGTTGTAAGTGTTTTGGATAGAAACGAACTATTGACTGACGCCCCTGAAGCAGAAATTTTGTTAGAAGAAGCTCTTCACCGCTTTTCACATTTTAGCATTGATGTTGTCTGTTCTGAAAATAATGAGCGATACGAAGACTATCACAGAAACATTTTTAATGTGATGTTATCCAGCGACGCAAGTGGGAACTCGAGTGCTATAACATTGGGGATCAAGTCATTAGACCTTTTAGAGTGGCTATTTGAGCATGACTTTATAGATCTGTTAAGATCAAATATTTCCGTAAGGTAATTCTCAACCCGCTTCTTTGGCGGGTTTTCTTTCTTTTTCACTTGATGATAAATTAGACATGCGAAATAATTATTAGAGAGATGATCAATATGGATAAACGTCCTCGCATTGTTAAAAACAGCATACGGTGTAAACATTGTCTAGAAATAGTTGAATCTATTGAGAATCATGATTATATAACATGTACTTGTGGAAAAGTCGGAGTTGATGGAGGGCGCCAATACCTGCGTCGAGTCGGCTCTCTTGAGGATTATGAGGAGTTATCTGTACTAATTGATCAGTAGCTATTTGTGCCGAAGGTGGTGGGGCTTATGCTTGGGGGAAAAGTGAATATCGGTAAGAAATTTATTGAGTTAAAGAGATTACAAGCTAATTTGTTGATGCACTATTACCGCAGTCAATTAGAAGGGCGGCTTGAAGTTGAGGAAAAGCTATATCATGTATCGAATAAGACTTCATCTTTGGTGACCGCAATGTCCATTGAAGAACTGCAAGAAGTATGCAAGTTGGATAAAATTATGGATCTCAATAAAGCTTACAATTCCAGTAATAGTGCCATGGAGCAATCTATGATTTATGAGGAATTCACGAAGTGCGTAATGACTGGTGGATAAGTTAAGTTAACTTAATTTAACTTAACTTAAGTGTACAGTTTTTATTTGCCACTCCATTTTAACAAGCCCGCGTAGTTTTCAAGAGCCTTAACGTAAACTTTTTTGAAATGCCATAGTACTAGCTAGTAAATAAAAATTAAAAGACCTGAACCATAGATTCAGGTCTAGCTATCCATTTTCGATTATAAAAGTTCATATTTCAATAGTTGCTCATTACGACGAGCTTGAATGAGCTTATTCTAATAGATATACAAAAGACAGTCAAGTCTAAGTGGATACAAAAACGAATGTCTCTTCACAAGAAAATATTTTGCTGATATACTATTCTTATATTTATTTTCCCTTGGCTCTGGTCACGAGACGAAAGAGCGTTTAAGTTTTATTAATGCGCATTACTTTGGATTTCTCACTTGAGAAATATTTCGTCTTTTTGACGTTTAACTTTTTGAATCGAGTTTGTTCCTGTTACTCAGGGCAACTCGATTTTTTTGTCTTTATCAAGCAAAAGTACCATGGTTGCATCACGAATTTCCTGTGAAATTTTAGTTATTCGACCACTTTTGGCGGCCAATTGACTACGCATAACGCTATTTTTCCATGCAGCTAGCCTCACCATAAGCTGGTCCAGCATAGTCTTTCAGTCCAAGGTATCCGTACGTTCGCTACAAAATCCAAGGTTATGCTGGAATATAGTAGCGCCGGCCTCGTCTAGTGGTTCGATAAAATACGCATTTGTGCGTACCACGATTTCGCCCTCGGCGTACATCGGTGAAGAGTAATACGTGTGGCACCCCGCAAGAATAAATTTACCATTGCAGTGGTTTTACGTGCTTATGACGGCAAACCTCGAATTCGAGTTTAGGCAGTGGTAGTAAGGCTTTATGATCCGCTTCAAATACTGTACAGATAGGATCATTCTTTTTGAATGCTCCCTAGCGTTATCCAGCACTAAACGGTTTGGGGCGCCCTCAGTCGGACTTTGCGAGAGGCATTCCGCTGTTTTCCTCAGGAAGCACTGTACGAACGCGGAGTTGTTTAGTTGAAAAGAGTAGTAAGAGAAAGTGAAATGTCCGCTTTTGCCCGTTTAAATATCATCGCACTCACGAAAGCCCAGACTGGCTTCTCTTGGGTGCCACTGCAACACCAAAAATCCGTTTTAGCTCGACCTACGTTATTGCTTTGGGCGCAACGTAGCGATTGACAATGGGGTAAGAGCAGTCGAACACAGGATTCTTCAGGGCTAGCCGGTTAACACTTTGATTCGATGGATCTGCTCAATGCTCTTCATCATCCTTTCTCCTCTTTGCTTCTCTCAAGAAGAATTGTAGTCAATTTGATGATCGAGATTGGTGCTAAATCATTCGGAAGAATTTCCGGTACACACCAGGGCATTTCTGATGATGAACCACTGCTTTCATTTGGTCATAAACTTCATGGTTAAATGAGTGCAATAATTGCTACTAATGGTTGCTACTAATGCTTACCTACAAATACTAAGAGGTACTACTATTATTGCTACTAATGGTGGTAGCCGATTTAGTAAGAGATAAAAGGCTACAGGCCTTATATTAATTGAAAAGTTGGAAGCATGATGATCCTGAATAAATCACGGAAATATAAGGGAGTGAACAGTAAATATGAGCCTGAAAAAATCAAAAGCGCATAAGAAAATTACTTTACTGGAAGAGGAAACCTTGCTGACGGTATTCCGTTTTCGACAATTAAGCCACTCTCTTTTGGTCAAGTCACTTCTAACAGTAAAACCAATGAGAGGTAGCTATTTCGCTATAAATCTTTATAAGAATGTCAGTAATCTAGAGAAATTGGGATTTCTAAAATCAAGCTCTTTTGGAAGTTTTCCGGTATGCAAATATTGTTACCTTACAAATAAAGGTCTTCAATATGTTTATGGGATTCTAAATTTGAAATTAGGTGATTTCAATGACGGGTTTAAGAGCGAAGGTTTTTTTGAATATGAAATTTATTATCCACCACAAAAATTTATTGACCACCATATGCTGGTCACGGAAGTATTGGTGGAATTAGAAAGGCTTTCTGACGAGTACGAATATTGCCATGAAATTAAGTGGAGACATAATTTGTATTGTTCTAGAAAATTTGAAGTGGGAGGTAGGCAGTGGACTTTAAAAGCCGATGCTGAATTTAGTACTCCAAATGGGTACGGTTTTATCGAGGCCGATCGAGGAACAGAAGATAGCAATGATTTATTTGAAAAGTTCTCGCTGTATTCGAAGTATTTTGAGCATCTGCAGGCTGAAGGACAAGTTTTACCTAGCACAATTTTGTTTATATACAAAACAACAGAACAATGGGCTTTTCGAATGAGATCCAATACGATTCTAAATGCTTTTTATAAAGTTTTATCAAAATGGACGGATAAAGTGAATTTAATAATCATTGAAGATCCAAAGCATGTAAGAGATCTTGTTAGATCAGAATATGAGAAGAAGTCTAGATTTGAATCAATGCGCACATTGGCAGGATTGAGAAATAAGTCCCATAAAGAGATTAAGTGGAATATAATTTACACAAATGATAATAATGAGATCATCATTCATCAACGATGTGATTTTGTAGATAGCGCTACTTTTTTAGTCCTTTATAAACTATGTGCTCAAGCAATTTCTCAAAATATTAATATTCAAATTGTTCTATATACTTTATTTATTAAACCGTTCAAATTTAATTTTACAGGTCTTGATTTTTTAAATGAGAAAATGAGAAGCATTTTAGCAGAAGCAAAATGGGTAGAGATTAATGATGGATTGGTTACATATTATGATTCGCACTTGAGACTTTATTGAAGTATGTTTTGGTGCACCCGCTCCAAAGACAGGCAGTATGTCGTTAGCCATTTTGGGGTATTATCCCTTTTAAGATGACCGAATGGGGAAGCAGTAATTATCCTGTGCTTCCGCGGAGCGCATTGCGATTAAGCGCCTAAATATTTCAAACCGGACATCCCGAAGACGATATTGTACTAATATTATTCCAAAGGAATACAATAAGATCAAAAACCGTGAGCGGTTTTTTATAGTCTAAAATCAACGGCATTGTGTTGCATAGCCACAGAAAAAAAGATCGAACTCCGATAATTACAACGGGTTCGATCTTTTTTATACCGTGACGAGTTGAGGGACAATTAATTTATGATTCCATAGTGCAGTAACAACATCCATTTGAAAATTATGAGATTTAGGGTCGCCGTTCATAAGCATTTTCCAAAGTTCACGTGGATTGGAAAATAAAAATGGGTTATCCCGCAATAAGTTAATTGCATCAATCGCATGACCTTTATTGGTTTGATTTCGTAATTTTTTAGAAATGTGAGTTTCAGAAACTCCTTTTATAAGCCCTTCTTCACAAAGACCCAAAAACGTGCTTCTGGGGCAAGCTTTTCTATGCCGTGTGGAGGTATTTCCGAATATCTCGACAGCGGCTCTAGTCCACGCATCACTAGTAGTTGCAACCTGGTTAGTATGTATTAATTCCACAGCACGAACTGCTGTTTTTCCGTAGTTCTTCAAAAATAAAACCTCCAACTCTAGTTATATTAAATCTAGTACTATTTTACTAAATCAAATGTGAATTGCATATAGAATTTAAGGAAATAAATGGAATGTACTGCATAACGCTGCAGATGATATCTGTTTCGTTTTATGTAACATAGTAAGTTGTACCAGTATATTAAAGAGAAGGTAGACCCTGAGTTATGGATGACTCGGACGGGGATGTAAATGCATCAATTTAAGAGAGTAGGAAAGGCAGTTACTTCGTGGATTGAACAGGAAAGGACGGGCATGCTGTGAGTTTGTAATTGTTTAGGGAGTTGTGGATTTAGGTTCCTTTTTTTGGCCTAATGTGCAAAATTAATGATCTATCAACTCAACTAATTCATGTGTTAGTATATAATTAGATATATAAAGGAGAGTTTTCTAATGGACAAACGCATTTTAGTTATAACTTCTTGTACCGGGGAAAAGTTACATAAACCTGAGAATCAACTATATAAGATTGATTTTGAAAATGAGGAAAGATTAGGACAAAGAGAACTTGAACTTAAATCGTTTTTAACTGAGGCCAGCGAAATGTACACTGGTAGTCAACATATAGCACTAATGGATGGCATTAAAGGATATAGAAAAACTGGCGGTCTAATTGATTTAAATATCCTTTCGGCGGGGTACGGATTAATAAGTGAGAATCAAACGATTGCTCCGTATGAGGTCACATTTAATACGATGGACTCAACTACAATCAGAAACTGGTCGGCTAAGCAAAAGATAACTGAGACGCTTAAAGAGCGGATAAAGGGATACGACCTCGTTTTTTTCCTGCTGGGTGATAAATATTTGCAGTCCATTGAATGGCCTTTAGCAATAAATAATAATCAAAAGTTCGTCTTTTTTGCGGGCGAATCAAGCAAATCAAGGGTACTAATCCAAGATAATTATCATTTGATGGCTATTGGCGAGGCAGAAGCCAAGCGATTTAGGTTTGGATTGATTGGTATAAAAGGATTTTTATTTAGTAAATTATTAAGCCAAGTTGCTAGTCAGTCATACGCTTGGGAAGAGATTATTGAATCTCCTCAATTAATAAGACAAAAAATATTGAAATCATTTGAGTCTAACAAACAAATAGAATTGTTTTCGGAGGATTCAACTGACTCACTTCTGAAATTTTATCTAGAACTTTTTCCTGTAGAAACTATTAGTAAGAACTATAGTTCTGAGTTCAGGTTCTTTATGCCAGAAAATGATGATCGAGTGGATCCGAATTTTGATTTTTTTAATGATTTCTCAGAAAAAAACAGAGATCCCTTGATTAATGATCGTTATGCACACGAGTTACTTCACTCTCCACAATACGATGGTATGCTAATATCAAAAGTGAATATCGATAATGCGACTCATAAGAAAAGAGAACTGATTCAGGAAAAAGGTATTAGGGAATTTTTACGATTACCTAAGGATTACCCTATTATGGGTGATTGTGGCGCATTTAGTTATATCACTGAAGAAGTACCGCCGTATTCTACTGAAGATGTAATTAATTACTATCAGGAACTTGGATTTGATTATGGAGTTTCTGTAGATCATTTAATAGTTGGGGATTTTCAAAAGGATCAAGTAGAAAGAGATAGAAGGTACGAACTTACATTAGCCAATGCTAAAGACTTTATTACTAAATATAATGAAATGCCACGAGAATTTACTCCTGTAGGTGTAGTTCAGGGATGGGATCCCCTTTCTTTTAAAAAAGCAGTTCAAGATGTTATAAGTAACGGTTATCAGCATATTGCTTTAGGTGGATTGGCCCGAGAACAATCAGAAAAAATATATGAGATTATGAAGGAAATATCACCTATTATACCCAATGAAAATTTTAAAATTCATTTATTTGGTGTGGCACGTGATATGAGAACAATGAAGGCATTTCATAAGCTTGGAGTTACATCATTTGACTCGGCATCTCCACTACGTAGGGCCTGGTTGGGTTCTGGACACAACTATCATACCGCAGGCGGAAGGCATTACACGGCAATTCGAATTCCGGAAGCAAAGGAAACTGCAGGAAGAGTAAAGAAAATGATCCTAGAGGGAAAAGGGGAGTTTGCGCAGTTTAAGAAACTAGAGCAAGATGCCCTTGTAGCACTTAGAGGATATGTAGATCAGTCAGTCGGGCTTGAAGATGCTCTAACAGCAATTTTAGCATACGATGATTTACTTGGAGAAAATCGATCTGCACACGAAGAAATGTATAGAGAGGTTTTAGCCAATCGTCCATGGGAAAACTGTGATTGTTCTATTTGTAAAGAAATCGGATTAGATGTTGTAATATTCCGTGGAAATAATCGAAATAGACGACGTGGATTTCATAATACATTTGTATATTATAATCAATTTAAAAAGCTTCGCTCTGAAATCTTTGGAAACTCAAATTAAATAAATAGTCGAATCCGTGGATATTTTATTTATCCACTGGTTTCTTGTAGGGAGATTAATCTTGAATTCTATTAGTGTAAACTACTATAAAAAGATAGTTAGGGAAAATAGAAATTCATATATTTCAGTAGAAACATTTGAAAATATTAAGCAATGGAACCTTGAAGTGGCTAATTCAAAAGATGTATCTACCGAATTAATAATAGTATTAGGCAAACTGCATGAAGAGAATAGTAATGAAAAGAATACTTTGAGTGTGATATCTCCTTTTTTGTTGTATAAACTCCCAATATCTAGTGTTGGAGATGAATGGCCTGTAGTATTTCGCGAAGAGCAAGGATATTTTCCTAATTATTTAGTTGTGGAGATACTTGAACAATCTGCTCTCGGTGATCTTATTGAGAGGGGATCAAATTTAAGTAAGCATTCAACAAAATTGATTACATTTAAATCGTTAGAGAATTCATTGATAAAAGTGTTTGGCACATATCAACCTTCAGAAAAGTGGGATATGTTCTCCCAACTTCTTATCAATTTCATTAATAAATTGATTGAAATCCATCCATATCTAGGATATTTGCCTATACAAGAGAGACTAGTTCATCGTGAGAACTATGTTTCTGATTTGAGTTTTGCTTGGGAATTGTATTTTCAATATTTCTTAGAAAAGTGGGATCAAAACAAAGAATCAATTGTTATTCCTGATCTTAATAAAAATTTAGAGATAGATGGGTGGAGGGGCAATTTCTTTAATAGGAACAATCCGTTTTGGAAGGACTTATTAGGGGAAAGGCTGAGATTTAAGCTAAATACTCAACAAAAAGAAATTACGTTTAAATATTGGATTAAATTATTAGAGGAGCCCAATTAGGTTCCTTTTTTGTTGCAAAACCGGTTAATGAAGGGTAGCTGGGAAAGAGTAAATGTGGTAACATAAACCTATCATATCTTTTTGAAATATATTTCAACATTATTCGAGACAATTCGATTAACAATAGAAGGGCAGGGATAAATTTGAAGAAAAAAGCTGTGGTTGTTTTTAGTGGTGGCCAAGATAGTACAACTTGTTTATTTTGGGCACTAGAGAAGTTCGATGAAGTTGAGGCAATTACGTTTAATTATGGTCAGCGCCATAGTTTAGAACTTGAATGTGCTGCGAATATTGCAAAGGAACTATCAATAAAACACCATATTTTGGATATGTCTCTATTGAATCAACTTGCTCCAAATGCTTTAACAAGAGATGAAATTGAAATTGAAGCAGAAGACGGTAAGTTACCTACTACTTTCGTAGATGGTCGAAATTTATTGTTTTTATCCTTTGCAGCAGTGCTAGCGAAACAAATAAGTGCTAAACATATTGTAACTGGTGTATGTGAGACAGATTTCAGTGGATATCCAGATTGCAGAGATGTGTTTGTGAAGTCACTGAATGTAACATTAAATTTATCGATGGATTACCAGTTTGTTATCGATACACCATTGATGTGGTTGAACAAAGAAGAAACGTGGGAACTTGCAGATCAACTAGGTGCATTCGAATTTGTGAGAAATAAGACACTTACCTGCTATAACGGAGTAATTGCCGAAGGTTGTGGTGATTGTCCCGCTTGTAAATTAAGATCAAAGGGGTTAAGTGACTACCTCGTAAGAAAAAGTAGGGGGTGATAGTTGTGATTCAACAAATTTATCCATCTGTTCATCATTCTTATCACTATGAACTGAATAAAGATCTTCATTTTGCCGCGGCACACTATATTCCAAGTAATGATGCAGGAAAGTGCCAGTACGTACATGGTCATACTTATTTTGCAAATATTACGATCGTTGGAGATGAGTTGGACGAAACAGGATTCCTTGTGAATTTTTCAATGATAAAAAAACTGATTCATGATCGTTTTGATCATACTCTTTTGAATAACGATAAAGATAGTTTTAATGATAATGAGGCGGATCGATTTCCCACAACAGAAGTTGTAGCTAGGACAATAGCGGAGATTGTTCAATCCCAGTTAGACATTCAAACCAATAAACCGAAATGTCTGCAAGTTTTTCTAAGGGAAACACCTACTAGCTATGTTGTTTATCGCCCGAAAGTAGGTATTACGAAATGAATCAAAAGTTAATTCCTGTACTTGAAATTTTTGGCCCTACTGTTCAAGGTGAAGGAATGGTAATTGGACAAAAAACGATGTTTGTACGTACAGCAGGTTGTGATTATTCTTGCTCCTGGTGTGATTCCTCTTTTACATGGGATGGAACTGCTAAGGATGAGATTAAATTAATGACAGGTGAAGAAATACTTAAAGAGTTAGAAATAATAGGACGTGATACATTTCAGCACGTAACTATTTCAGGTGGGAATCCAGCGTTACTTAGACAATTAGATCAATTTATTGATTTATTGCATGAGAGAGGGATAGAAGTTGCTTTAGAAACGCAAGGCAGTAGATGGCAGGACTGGTTTTTAAAGATAAATGATCTGACTCTATCACCAAAGCCTCCTAGCTCAAATATGAAGACTGATTGGATTGTTCTAGATGGAATAATTGAAAAACTAGTTATTCATAATAGAAAATTTAGCCTGAAAATTGTAGTATTTGACGAAGTTGACTTAGAGTATGCGATCCATGTGCATCAACGATATCCGAATTTAGTGATGTATCTACAGATAGGTAATGATGATCTTAAAGAGACCAATAACGAACGACTTCTTGCGAGACTTCTAGAACGTTATGAATGGTTAGTTGATACTGTTATGAAGTCAAATGAACTTAAACAAGTGAGAGTGCTACCTCAATTGCATGCGTGGTTATGGGGGAATAAACGAGGGGTCTAGTTATTTAACTAATTCCAAATAAAAAACTAATCCAATTTGGGTTAGTTTTTTTATTTGGGGTGATTGTATGTATTGTTACTTCCCATTTTCAAAGTCAATATATATCCCATTGTACTTAGTGTCTTTCTCCGGAAACTTATCTAATAATCCATTTGTTAAACTATCTAAATAGCAAAGTTGCGCTACTAAGCCTTCTACTGTCCGGTTAATGAATAATTCTTCATGTTCTTCAATAAGTATGGATGAGTACTTTGTATATGCTGAATGTAGTTTTTTAATCTCAGGATTATTACGCTTATCTTTTCTAATTAAGTATAATTTCGAGATACATGCACTGTTTTCTAAGTCCGTCCATTGAGTGTTTTCCATATAATCATCCCTTTTAATGAGTTGGCAATTTAATTGTAATGGTCGTATGATTGTCTGCTAAGTTAAATTAAGTTAAGTTAACTTAACTTAATTTAAATAATACTGTAGGTTTTTTTTAATTAAACACAAGCAGTCTGTTCACACAGTATACCATAGGTGGGAGCGGAAATATTCCTAGAAATGTAAAGGTAATTTACTTAATAAATAAAAATTCAACGGTAACCGTATCTGAATTTAAATAAAAACTTATTTATATACAAACACTTGGCTAAACTGAGGAGAAAGTCTTTTTTAAGGCTTCTTCTTTTTTTAATTTGGAGTGGTCTGATATTAAAAATATATGTTATCATCAATTTATCACGTAAGATCACGTAATAAACGAAGATGGAGGTGTGTGTTTGAAATTTTTTATAAGTTGGTCTCATAGCGATGCGATATTCAGTAATTATTTTCCTGAGACTCCAATGTTAATAAGTGCAATACCCGATAATCGTGGTGCACTAAAGCGGTTTAATTCAAAGCCTAAAACATTGATTATTGATTGTGGTTCTGTGTTTTACGTAAAGCAGAGATACCGCCCATCAGTAAAAGAGATTATTGATATTCAGAAATCATTTGTAGAGGATTGCAACGATAATTGTGATATTACCTTAGTTCATTTTGACGAACCGATGATAAATAAGATTACCTTATCCAATCGTTATGAAGCAATGGAAAGAACCCTATTTAATGCATATGAATATTTACAACTAATACGTAAAAGTGAAATAAATAGACCAGTCAGTTGTATGGGAGTTATTCAGGGATATGATAGAGCGAGTATCAGGTATTCTGCTCTGGAGTTAATCAAAATGGGTTATAAAAATTTTGGTATAGGTTCTTTATTGGCTAAAGGTCATAATCAACAAATCGAACTTATCCAGTATGCAATTGATATAGTTGGTGCGAATAGTCTCCATGTTTTTGGTGTAACAGGAGTACCTCAAATGTCCGCTATGCTTGATATGGGAATAAAATCAATCGATTCGTCTAGGCCTACTATGGCTGCTGCCTTCTACCAAGTATTCTACAGTAACCCATTTAGGACTTATTATATCTCTGATTCTAGAGCGAAACCTACTGCGCCCAACCGAATTAGCGACCCGCTCCCATGCGATTGTCCAGTATGTGTGAATCAGGAAAGTAAAATTTTAATTCCATCTCCGCGCGATTATATGAAACTAAGATCCATTCATAATTATTATCATCTTGTCAGAACATTAGAATTAATGAAAGCGAATAGAGGGAGGAATAATAATGCTCTTTCAAATGTGTTACGGACCGGAAATTAGATCAATGTTTGAGTGTTTAATTAAGGAACCTGGATTGACAGCAATAGAATTAAAAGAGAAATATCAATATCAGAATAATGGTGATATTAAATCGTTAGTGGATAGTGTAGTTGTGTTTCTTAAAGAATTAAGTCTAATAGAACAGAGACAAGAGATGAACTATGTCACGACTTCTGAGTGGAGTACATCGGATATGTTTAGAAGACTGAATGAGATTTCAAGAAAAGGTAATCCTGATTCACTAAATTATGTGTTTGCATCATTATATGAAACATTCTTTGTAAAGCCTGATAAGTTATTTGTAAGTAATTTGCATTATCAAGTTAATAGCCTAAATGGAAAAGCAATGGTAGGACATGAAAAAGTAAATGCATGGAAGAGGATTATGGAGTGCTATGGTTTAGGTAGAAGAGTATATTCGGGGTTTTACGCATTGCCGCGGTTTGAATTATTAATTGAAATTATTCGTGAGGTTGGATTCTGGGAGGGACCATTGCATCAATACTGTGAGAAATTTATAAATCCGATAATACCTTGTATTACAACGGAAGGGAATGTTTTTAGAGGTTTGCTGTATGGATTAAACGCACTTAACGAGAAAAAGGTTATCGAGATAAAAAATAAACAGGACCTACCATTTAAATCATATGGTCCAGAGTATAACTGGAATTGGATAACTACAAAATTTGAGGGAGCACAATGATGATACCTTGCATCGATAGAGAGGCTTTAAAATTGCTAGTAGGGACTGCTGATGAAAGGTTTCAATACTCCCCAGAATATTTTAGAAAGACGCACTTCCCACAAATCATGCATCGCTATTATAAAAGCCATCTAACTGCAGAAGTAACTGAGCAAGAGTTATTGTACGAATTAAAAGAGGTTGATTCGTCAGGTAATCGCGTGTATTTTATTTTTGGATCTACTGGTGCTGGTAAATCAGAACTCCTTTGCTGGTTAAAAGATAAGTGGGAGACAAGTGGTGTAGACCGTCCTGTCATTAGAATTTCACGTAGTGAATTGAATCCCCAAATATTAATTAAAAAGTGCTACGAATCCATAGGAGTGACTTTAAATGTTAAAATTGATGAGACTAGGTGGGACCTTTTACTAAAGAAACCCATAACGCTTATTAATCAGATGGTCTGGACAACGCTAGCCGAGTGCTTACAGTCGGATGAGGAAATCGTACCTGCTGCACTTTTGATACGCCCGATAATTGAAAAAAACATTACTGCATTTACAAAGCAAATCGAAAAAGGAAACATAAAGAGGCCACTTGAAATAATTTCAGTTGAGCAATTTCAGGAAATAATCTCTAATACTACAGTCTCAATCCCAGTTGAGTATTCATTGCTAGAACAAACATTGGTACATAAATTAGATCAATTTCTGTTTGAGGGTTGGGAGATTAGTGCTCTTTTCAAGCAACTATCAAAAATATTGAAGGAACAAAACATACGACCACTGCTACTGATTGATGATTTGGTACAATCGGTTAATATATATGCTACAGAGATTCTCGACCATCTAATAACGTTAGAGGAAGGGAACTGGGACGTTGTTATTGGTTTAACCCCAGGTGCGCTACAGGATAACGCGAGAGGATCAGAATTAACAGAAAGAATTCAAAATTTAGATACGTTTGACGATCGAGTAAGGAAATTTTGGCTATCGGATGAAACGGGTAAAGCCTTTTACAATCTAGATCGGTTACAGGTAATCCCATACATGTCGAATTATATGAAAGAGCTAAAGAGTTCACGCGGATTTCAATGTTCTCGAAGTTGCGGTCACTTTAATAATTGTAAACAGTATATACCAGTTGGAGAGAATAATGCAGATGAGGAGATCTCGCTACTTCCATTAAACAAACCGTTGATTAAAAGAATGTTTGATGGAATCACTATTGGAAAAAGTAAATTGCGCTATATGATATTAAATGCTAAAGAGCTTGTTCATTTTCTCCAGAAGGGAAATAAACGATATCTAGATCGCATACATCCCCTTGTATCTAGAGAAGTTTTTGCCGATCACCAGGACACTTTAATTAAATCTCTGGCAGAATGGTACTGCGAAGAAGAGGTTTCGGAAGTAACTCTATCTCCCCTCTTATTAAAACATTTTGGGTACGATGATGTAGAAACTATTGTGAAACTTCATCCTTTAGAAACAAGGTTAATTACAGAAGATATTACAATAAATAATCAAGATGTATTGCACAATGACGATCAAAAACTGACAATAAGAGATTGGGTTGAAGGTAAGGTAATAAATAAGCAACTGCTTGAACCAGTGCGCTTAGGCATAACTTGCTTAGTGAATGATGTTGTCAAAGCAACTCTCATGTCAAGAAGGTTTACTCCTCGCGCGAGTGCTGTCATACAAAGAAAAGAAATTGAAAATCGTTCCCGCTACCCGATTGTGTTTTCTGAAGAGCAGGACAATCAGCTAAATATAGGTGTTAGTCGAAGTTACTCTGCATTACAGATAAGTAATTTTCAGTCGTTCAAACCGGCCGATAAGGGAAGGAAGTTTCTTCAAATATCCAATGAGTTAAATGTTGCACAATGGGTATACCAAGCTGATGAGTTGCATGGGGAGTGGAGAAAACTTTTAGAATTAGAGTTAGGTATAACATTACCTAAGCTAGCATTGGAATTAAAATCGTGGGTAAAACAGTGGCATCAGGTAGGAGAAACAAACTGGGCATCTTCTATAAACTCGCCATTTACGAAAAACATGTTAGATCTCACAGAGGAGATGTTTCAAGACTGGTATTTATTGAGGGACAATATGGTGGATTACAACGCTATTCAGTACTCTAAGGATGCTCATTTTAATTTCGAGTCATGGTTTATGAATCTTAAGATCCCTCGAGTTCTTGAGCAGTATCAGTCCAATAATCTTTCCCTATACGTATTTTTCAGTAAATTACAGGAGGATTTCCGCTACTATAGGAGACAAATTATTGAAGCATTCGACCAGGAAGTTGATAGAAAGATGGGCTATTTGATTTATCTTGATACAAAGTCCTGTATCGAAAGTCAAAGATGTAAGGATATTCTCAAAAGTTTAGCTAGCAAGGTGAGTTATCAAAACCTCTTAATTGCAATAGGCTATCTTGATGAGTGGTATAAGTTGATCGATAAGAATGGTTTTAAGATTGAATTTGAAGAATTGTGTTTAAATAGACAGCAGGTAATAGAGGAGTTTGAACGATTTAAAGCATTAGAAAAGAAGGTGACGGTTCTTTGCAAAGATATAACGAGTGCACAACTGCCCGCAAAGATAGTCGAGTTTGATCCTGGATGGGTGAATTTAAAGCAGGAGATTCATAAGTGGGTTTCAGTAACGCAATCTATGGAACAATTACAACATACGCTCTCTAACACTCCCAGAAATGTAGTGAAGCGTTTCTTGGAAGTAGATGTTCACACTCCGGAGATAAGGAAGATTAAGTTGTTATGGAGCCAGATATATGGATATGTTGAGCAATTACAATATGGAATAGAACCAAATACTGGCTTGAAGGAATGTATTACAACATGGGAAACTACCGACTTTTATAAAGTCAACGCGCAGTGGATTGAACAGTCGAAAAGAGATAATGATACCAGATCACTATTGGATAAAATCAACAAAGATTATGAGACGTACAATGCTATGAGTTTGGAAGAAGCAGTTGAATGTATAAATAATGATGCCCAGGTTCGACCTGCTGTAAAGAGACAACTAATTAATTTGTTGGAAAGGGGATACAGTAGTTTACCTCCATCTCAATGGAGAAAGTTAGTGGAAGAGTTGGCTGAACGATTCCCTACATTATTTGAGTCAGTCAGATTGCAGTTGGTATTTAATAAAGAAAACAAAGTATAGATTTTAATTTGCGTTAAAGTTCTTTATGTCCATTCTATTGACAGGTAAATCCCGAATAAGACCTAAATAGAAGACGTCTCGCCTCAAATAAATGGGGTAGATGTCTTCTTTGATTTTGATCTTACCTTCTAAGAAAAAACAGTAAATTCTTTAATTGTCTCTACAGTGTATGTAGGGCTTTTTTATATGCTAGGAAATAGGTTGAGGATAGATTAGAACCATTGGCCGCGGAGATAAACCCGAAAATCAAGGGTGAGAAATTACTGCACTATATCCATAATAGGGGCAATGCTAGAGGTCTCTCCGGATTAAAGAAACTTAAAATAACGAAAGTATCACAACACTATAGACTGTCAGAAAACCTATGTTTAATCAAGAGGGGGGGAATCTTGCTTATTGCTCTTCATCCCCAACATTTTGGGGGGTTCCCATAACTAAGTTGGGAGGGAAACCAATAGGTTTTGTCGAATTGATACCAAAGTCGTATAGATGCACCATTCCTGGAAAATGCTCAGAGGATTATATGGTCTATTATTTGGTTTAAAGGTTCATTATAAATTAGTGATTCATAATTTTAAAAATTATTACTTCCTGTAAATAAAGGGTGGTTTTACTATGAAAGCAGGCATGTATGTACGTTGTTCAATCGAATTCGAACATCCAGATAAACCACGCCGTTTTGCGATTGGTAGAATTGTTCGAGTAGATACATCTATTCAGGAAGTGGAGGTTGCCTTCTTCCTACCACGTGATGCAGAAACCATGCATGAAGTATATCGGATTCCGACCAAAGAGAAGTACCCAATCCCAAAAGTAACCCGGAGTAAAATATTAGCCCAGAGCCCATTTATCCATGCAAAATCGTGTCAAAAGGGCAAGATTCTTTCATTCTCCCACGTGGATTTATTCGGGTTTCATCATTATTTTGTTCAGATGGAAGAAGTTTCTGCCATTGGTTGCTTGCCAGAGTCGGAATTGCTTGTCCCAATTACGCGTGGGGATATCGATGTGCTGGATTCCTTCGAAAACTATGAATTTCATAACCCCAGA
Organism: Paenibacillus sp. WG02; assembly: GCF_055396115.1. Classification (NCBI taxonomy): domain Bacteria; kingdom Bacillati; phylum Bacillota; class Bacilli; order Caryophanales; family Paenibacillaceae; genus Paenibacillus; species Paenibacillus sp. WG02. Next base: position 340,655 of record NZ_AP036016.1, read on the forward strand.
TGGTACTTGCATCGCCAAATTGTCGTGGATTCGCTACATACGTTACGCAACGCTACATTTGGCTTTGAAACTTTAATTGGATCGCGTGTGTTTCTGATGGAGCATCAGGTGGATACTATCGTTCGCGCGATTTCCGAAGATCCGTGTCGTTTCATGCTAGCCGATGAAGTAGGTCTGGGAAAAACGATTGAAGCGGCCGTCATTATGAGGGGACTGCAGAAACGGTTAGGGCATATCCGGATCCTGCTTATTGTACCTGAATCGTTACTATACCAATGGCGAAATGAAATGTCTTACAAGTTCTGGACGGATTTCACTGCGTATGATGGTGAAAGAGATCATCTCGATAAAGATTTACTCCTATTTCCCTTAGAAAAAATAAATACACGTGCAGGTCAGATGTTGCTGCGCAAGTCATGGGATCTTTGTGTCGTGGATGAAACCCACCGGTTGCTTACACTGGATACCGAATATGATATGATCTATGCCTTTAGTCAAAAAGTGCCCCATTTATTACTGCTCAGCGCAACGCCTATTCAATCACGTCAAACCGAGTTTTTGCGGCTAGTTCGACTACTGGATCCACAAAAGTACGGGAAGATGGGCGAAGAGCAGTTCGGCGACTTGTTAGAAAAACAAGCATTTTTGAGGCGGAAAGTTCACCGCATGATGCAAGATTTGCCGGATTATTACGAAGATGAACTCGCAGAAGGTTTCCAAGAAGATTTGATGGATATTGCGGACGTTCTACGCGATCAAAACTTTCACAACCTGGTAGAAGCAATTGACATCAAAAGTGAGGACGAAGGATTGTCCCAGGTAAAGTTAGCCCTTGCTTACCTCGGTGAACATTATCAAATCGAACGGAAAATTTTACGTCATCGGCGAAAGCAGATCGAATCCTCATTGGGAAAGCGTACTCTTCATGAGGAAACCTACCTAATGGCAGGATCCGACGTTCAGTACTATGAAAGTGATACCTACGACGCGCTTATTGATTACCTCGAGTACATCGAGAGTTCCGTTACGGATGAGAAGGTCGGAAAATTCAAACGCTTATTTTTATCGTCCATGTTTAGTTCACCATGGGCACTCGCGTCACTAGTTCGTTTACGTAAGGCCATTTTGAAAGGCGATCACGGTGCTGCCGCGGAAGATGTCACCGAAATTATCATGGACATCCCGCATCAGTCAAGCGAACAAGAATATGTAAACGTACTGAGTTCCTATGTGGAGCGGTGGATGAAAGCGACTGAACAAGAACTTAAACGGGTGGATGAATGCTTCGATGATCCGGATTTAATTCAAGGGCGATTAATGAAGGCTATCGATCACCTGTTATCCAATACCGATAAAGAAAAAGTCGTCGTATTTTCTTCCTGGAAAGAGACGCTGCTTCCGCTAGAAAAAGTGCTTGCCGAGAAGTTTGGGAAGGATGGCGTCAAAGGCTTTTATGCTGGGAAATCAGATAAAGAATTGCAAGAGGCTGTGGATGATTTCCAAAATAATGAGGGTTGCCGCTTTATGTTGTGCGATCCGCTCGGTGGTGAGGGGCGGAATTTTCAGATGGCCGATCGTATTCTCCATTTGGACCTTCCGTGGAATCCATCGCATCTCGAACAACGAATTGGGCGTCTTGACCGCATCGGCCGCAAAGGAGATGTACTTTCGGTTGTCGTGTACTCCGAAGGAACGATCGAAGAACAACTGCTCCAAATCTGGAAAGAGGGGCTTCAAATCTTCCGTGAATCACTGAGCGGTATCGAGATCGCCATTCAAGACATACAAGATGAAATGACCAAGGCCCTTACACGCAACTTACGGTTTGGCTTACAAGATGTGATGCCTTCGATGCAGGATGCTTTAGATAAAATGAGGGAACGTGTACAGGAAGAGCGTTATTTCGATATGGCCCGACAACTGGATCGCCATGTGCAAGAGCAACTTATGAGTTTGATTCGAAAGTTCGATGCTGACGGGGGTCTGCGATTGGCAGAAACGATGTTGCAATGGGCAAAAATGACCGGACTTCATGGGAAGTCGCTTGATCGTGGGAAAGTCGTTTCTTTTAATAAAGATAGCACAGTCATCAAATCGATGGTTCGCACCCTTTTCTTGCAGCCCGATAACAGTGAGATGTTAAGACGCGCTGGACGTGTAGGGGAAGTGCGTGGTACTTTCATGCGGGAAATAGCGGTAGCCAGGGAAAAGTTAGCTTTCTACGCACCTGGTAACAGCCTATTTGATTCCATTGTAGATAATGCTCAAGAGACCGATTGGGGACGATCGACGGCTTTCGAAGTTCGAGGTGCCGAATTTGATTGGGAAGGCGTTGTATACACATGGTCGGTTTCGTTAGATCCGACCGCGTTGATGGAACGAAATGAACCACTCGAACATTTGGTGCACGCCCAAGGATACACGCCGTTAGAACACTTTATTACCGCTGAAGCCTTCGAGACAAGTCATGAGGTGTTCTCTGGTGATGTCATTAGACTTGTGCAAAGCGGTGTGACGAAGGCTATTCATTTGGGAGAGCGCGAATCCAATCGGGTTGGTTCGTTCATGGAGTCCTATCCTCCCGACATCTGGTCATCCATTGTTCAGCGTACTTATACGCAAAGTAAAGCTAAATTTGAAGAATTTGTCTCTAAGCGGGTGGATTGGGAAAGAGCAAAAGAGGACTTTACTCGAAAAATTAATGCGATGAAGGCAGCCAATTTATATTACAGGCAAGAGAAGTATTCAAAAGCAGCCATTGAACGATTATCGGAGATTTATCGAGCTTTACTCGAAGGACTGGCGGAACCGGAAATCCGCTTGGAATCGGTAGCCTACGTGAGGTTGGTGAAACGGATTGAAACGGAGTTATGAACTAGCTGAAGCTGTTTTGCAAGGCTTGATGGCACCTAAAGAGGGGCTCAACAAAATGGAGGAGATGCGAAAAGATCCTCAGGCGGGTGTAGAATTTCGTTCTCGTTCTTCGTGTTTAATCCGGCTCTTTTACGCGCTCTTAAAGCAAGAACAGGGGCAAGATGTTGCAGTAGATATCGCTTCTCATCTACGACAGTTTATTCTCATGTATGGTCGGAAAGTAGTGATTCGCTCTGAACTCGCTAGCGGTTTGTCCAGGGTGCTCGAGAGGTTTGGGCTCGTTATCCAAGCCGATGGGGAGATCGACGTTGAGGAGGGGTACCCTCTCTGGATTGGTGATACACGAGCCGTCACAGAGGCCTATGAACTTAAAGTACGGAAGCAACGGGTTCCGGCAGTAGGGGACGGGATCCTTCATAAAATGACGGGATTTACGCATTACCAGTCTCATGCACAGAAACAACTCGTTCATGCTGCTATGAGCATGCAACCCGGGGATACGCTGACCATCTGTCTTCCGACCGGTGGAGGGAAGAGTCTAGTCGGGCTCTTTCCAGCCTTTTTTGACACTCAAGGGGGGACGCTTAAGGGAGGCATTATAGCTTCGGCAGGAACGACAATTGTCATCGTCCCCACAACGGGCCTGGCGATCGATCAGAAGAATGCAGCGAGCAAATATTTCTCCTTGAAGGTAGAGGAAAAATATCGGCCACAAGCATACCGTTCGGAAATGCCACAAGCAGAAAAGGACATCATTTTTGAAGGTATCAAGGAGGGAACGGTTCCCATCTTGTTTACGTCTCCGGAGTCTTTGGTAATTGGTCCGTTAGGGCAAGTGATTTTGGAATCGGCAGGACGTGGTCATGTGAACCGCTTCGTCATTGATGAAGCGCATATTATCATCGACTGGGGAAATCATTTTCGAACGGGATTTCAATTGCTCTCCGCCTATCAAAAGCAATTGCTGGCGAGAAGCAATGGGAAACTAAAAACGTTATTAATGTCTGCCACCTTAACTCCATGGACATCGAAGGTGCTGAAAGAGCTGTTTTCTGAGGAAGGTGCTTATACCGAGATCCGCTGTGACGCTTTGAGATATGAGCCAGCCTATCTCGTCGATCATTCCGAAAACGAACAAGTCCGTAATGGAAAAATCAGAAGTGGAATTGGGTTCCTACCACGACCGCTCATCTTATATGTGAACAAGAAGGATCATGCAAAGGAGTGGGTTGAACTCCTTAAGGCTGCGGGCTACTCCAGTGTAGGAATGTTCACTGGAGACACCGATGATAAAGAACGTCGATTTTTGCTTAAGGAGTGGAATGAAGATCGAATCGATATCATGGTAGCGACGAGTGCATTTGGGATGGGCGTTGATAAACCGGATATTCGGACGATCATCCACTGTGGTATTCCCGAGAGTTTAAATCGCTATTATCAAGAAGTAGGCCGCGGCGGACGCGACGGGTTTGCTTCTTTGAGTATATTGAGTGCTGTGAATGATGACGTGGATGTCGTTCATAGTCTCATTGACGGACAGATTTTGACCACGGAACTCCTAGTGGCACGCTGGTCTGCGCTATACGAAATAGCAGAGCGGGGTGATCAAGCCGATGAATTGTGGCTCGATATGACCGTTCAACCCGACCATTTGAAACATACGATCTCCGGGAAACAAAATGCCAACTGGAACGTAGCTAGCGTATTGCTTATGGTTCGTAGTGGGTTACTAGAATTGCTCGAATTTGAACGGGCTCCAGAAGACTCTCCCTATGTCCCCTATATCAAAGTGCGCATTCTGGTGCATGGGATCCTGAATGATGCCACTACAATGTTGTCGTATGTGAACCCTGATCGCGACAGAGAGAGGGAACGAATTACAAAAGAAATCCAGACGATGAAGTACTATGTCTTTCATCCCAAAGAGAGTTGTCTATCCGAATATCTCGTAGAGACGTATCCGTATAGTGAAGCTGTCTGCGGGGGATGTCCGTATTGTCAGGAGAATCAAAAAGACTTGCGATTTAATGTTTCGCATATCGAGTTTCCATTCCGTTCTTCCCAACCGATGGAGGTTGAAAAAATGGGGACGATTCTGTCGCCCTATTTCATCGGTGGATTTAGGCATCTGATCATGGATACGAAGATGCAAAAATTACAAGATGTTTCCGTGCTCACTAAACTCCTGGAGGCTCTAATACGTACGAATGTCCGTACGATCGTGTTGCCCCCCCTGGACAGGGATGTCGTTGCAACGATCGTGAAGCAAGCACCCAATGAACGAATCAACAAGTTTTACATGCTCCTGCAGCACGATGAACTGCAACAACAGTATACCAAGCAGGTCAGAGGACCGATTGCTGTACTGTATCCATTTGACGCGAGCAGGGCAAATGCTTACTATGTGTGGGCTAACCAGATCGCTTCCAAATCGCCGGAAAATAAGCTCATTCATGTGGTCGATCCTCAAATGATGATTGCTCACGAAGGAAGAGCTATACGGGACTCGCTTGATCATTTATCGCTGTCGTTAGATACCTTCTTGGATGGTCATCAACAACAACAAACCATTTCGTTATTTTAAAGTAAGCGGGGGATCTGTGGATGCCATTTGATAATTCATTGAAAAATAATCAAACGCCTGAGCGGGTGCGTGCTTTGTGTCAATTGGTCGAATACGCAGCCTATACGCGTGAGGAAGTCGCCCAATTGTTACAACCATTTTCCACAAAAAGAGAAACGACAAAGCAAATCCTGACGTTTTCTACAAGCGGCAAACTAGTGATCGAACAAGACAAAAAATTGTATTCTGCCCTGCCACCGGGAGCAGCGCAGGACCCGCGACTGTTTCGTAGAACGATTATTCAAAACGCGCATCAACAACCAGATCTCGTATTCCACCGGTTTACGGCGTGGGCACTCGGAAAGGGACAGGAACTCATGGTCTCAAAAGCAGATCAAATGGAACTTATGTTTTTTGACGAGGTTTCCAGGAAGTCGACCACTAACAGGGAATATAACAAATTCAATATTACAGCGTGGATGGATTGGGCCGGATATTTAGGATACGGTTTTTCACATAACTCGCATTTCCTAGTCAATCCCGCTTTACGCATAGAAGAAGCTCTATTTTTTGATGAGGCACTGGAAAGAGAGAAGTCGATGCCTTTCCGTCAGTTCATGCAGTGGCTGAATCGTTCGGTTCCGGAATTGGATGGGGGGGCCTATCACGAACAAGTATACGCAAGTCGTCAAGACCAACGCTTGTCCTACGCATTGTCTGTGGGACTGAGGACGCTTCATCAGCAAGGAGTCATCCGTCTCAACACGGTAAAAGATGCCTCTGATGTCTGGTATTTAACGCCGAGCAAACTGCATGAAGTTTCTTCAGCAGTAACCGAGTTTACGATTCGCGGAGGGCGATAATGATGAAGTATCCTGCGATTGCCGAACGATTGCATCAAGTCATTAAAGTAGAGGCCAAAGATGTAAGTGAAGCGTATTTCTTAGCGACGCACAAGCCTTTTGAAAAATTACACTTGGTTCCAAGGAATAAGACCAAAGAAGAGGTCGGATTCATCGATGAAGAGCACTTTTTTCAATCGGTGTTCACTCAGAAAGACCGTCATCACTTTATCATGGTCAAAGGGGATAACGGTTCAGGGAAATCTCACCTCATTCGTTGGGTAAAGGAACGACTTCAATATGATTCCCTTGTGGATTTAGAAAAAGAAACGATTCTGTTCATTTCCCGTGCACAAAGCACACTTCGAGGGGCTTTGGAGCAAATCATTAATGCGAAGGTGTTCCAGCAAAGTGAAATGACCGAGAAACTGCGCAAGTTGGTGCAAGCCAATGAACATTTAAGTAAAGATGGGCTGAAACAACGGATTATTCATCATTTTGCAATCGCCGTTGAAGAAGATAAAGACAATACCTCGTCTAACGTCAGTTCGCGAGATCGAAGTCAGTTATATGCTTTTTTAGTAGAACAAGATACTCAGCGATTTCTCCTCGCAGAAGGCGGTCCTATCGAGAGAATTCAAAAGAAGCTTGCATCCGAAGCTAGAAATGAAGTGATGACGGATGTCAATCCCTGGTTTGAGGCCAGTGACTTTGTCATTACCATGGACCAGTTGGAGATGATCAAGCGCTCGGATACAGGACGTCGTGCACTGCGCTTTATCGAATCGATCGCGGATTCCACCAACGCTGTGGAACAACAACAAATTCTGAAAAAGCGTGAAGACATCGCAACGTATTTGAATTTGTTTCTCGATAAGGTCATCCAGGAGTGTACGCAGTTTCGCGGAACTGATCTAACCGAAACGTTCAAACTGTTACGCCAGGAATTAAGGAGACAAGGCAAAAGTTTAACCTTATTGATAGAAGATATAACCTCGTTTACCGGCATCGATAAAGCGCTCATCGATGTACTTGCGTATACGCACGAAGGAACGGAATATGATGAGTCGCTATGCCGATTGATTTCGATCGTCGGTGTGACCAATTGGTACTATGATAATGCCATTAACGACAACTTCAAAGAACGTGTCACAGCACTCTTACATGTCGATGACGCTTTCGGTGACGTGTCTGACATGGTAGAAATGACAGCACGGTATTTGAACGCCATTTATATTGAACCAGAAAAAGTGAATGACTGGCTCACGTCGGGTGCTCGTCAAGAAGAACTGCCAATAGCGGATGCATTCCGTGAGCATAAGTGGGCCAAACTGTCAGTAGGCAGTCATTCAATGACGTTATTCCCGTTTAATGTAACGGCCATACAAAATTTTCATAACAAAAAAGAACTCAAAACACCACGTCGTTTCTTGCAAGATGTCGTGTTGAAATTCGTTCATCTCATGCTAACACAAGGCCCGGAAATGTTCCCACCAGATTACACTATGGCAAATCTTAACGTGTCTTGGGTTGACCCGCAAGATGATGCCGTCTTAAGACGGCAAGCACCAACTAACCAAGTTGGCCGGTATATGATGTTATTCCGGGTGTGGGGGAATCGCACGCTGGACTCGTATACCCAAGATGGTAAGCGATGGGTAGGTGGCCTTCAAGAAGAGGTATTTCGCTCGTTCGGTTTATCCGTATTATCGGGCAACGATATTCCCGAACCAATGGGTAGGGGAGGAACCACAACCATTGGTGTAGGCACAAATCCCGGTTCATCCGTAGGTGGGAATGCTATTTTGAAGCCCATTGCTGAACCACCAAGCGGTGGTGACACGGCGGAGGGCAAAAAAACTAGCAAGGAACCTGAACCCGTTCCAATTCCATCTGATCGTGTACCCGGACCTAGTATTTCGGTACCCAATGATCCGAGGGAAACACGCTTTCGAGCGATTGAACGCGATATCGAAAAGTGGATGAATGGGGAGAGTCTTGCTTCTTTTTCCACCTTGCTTAACGATCTTCTCAGCATCTTGGATTCCGCGATACGGTGGGAAGATGCTGGCATTCCGGCCATCATGGTGAAGGACTATTTGACATCGCGTCGCATTGAGATTGAAGGTCAGACCGGTAGTGTGACACTTAGTGCGGAGCACAGGCTTGTGTTCCATCGAGAGGAAGCGTTTCGATATGCCCTTCTCGCTCTTGCGGCATGGCGAGAGATGGGGAATAAATCATGGCAGTTTTCTGGGGCGGAAGACTATGTTCTCGTATTATATAACTGGATACATCAGGAACAACAAAGGATTATTCAATTTGTCCGTGATCCCTTCAGCACGGGTGCCGAAGTAAGTGTATTCGATGAGATCACGGTGGCAGGGCAAGTCGTGGTTACAACGTTGAGCGAAGCCTTCACAGGCTGCGGCACTTCCGTTGAAGAAGTGTACTTGCAGATGGCCAAGTTAGATTTACAGGGGAAAGTGAACACTACAAGGAACGACAAATGGCAAGCACTTCAAAGGATCGTATCGGGGGATGCCAAAGATTTGAGTGAACATTACCTTCGATATTTCAATTTGGTACAAGGAGATATTCGAAGGGGCGCACAGTCAGAAGCATTTTATCTACATGCTGCCCGCATTTTACCCGTGCTTAAGAAACTGCTTTCTGAGACGTGGTCGTTCGAGCAGGTAGTACTTCCCAATAAACCGAAACAGAAGTCGGAATTATCGTGGTATCGTTCTATCAACTTGCTTCATGATACGAGAAAGCAATTACCTGAAGCGATTCGAGCGGAATATACGAAAACGGATGAGTTTGCGACCCATGTCACAAGTCTGCTCGGGGAAGATATCAAAGAGGTAGAGTTGCTTTTTGAAGACATGAGACAATTGGTGCTGTGGTTACAAGAACAACGGGAAATTGATCCTACCCCATTTAAATGGATGCTATCCGATGCATGTAACCCCAATGAGGTTGTGGCTTATCTGTCGGTATTGTCATCGATCGGGCAATTGCAAGGTATAGCAGGCCAATTTATGAGTTTATCGAAGGATCCCATCCTACCGCTGCAGCCGTATCAAGAAGCATTAGCGCAGTTCCACAATATGATTGACCGTTTACACCATACGTATCAACAGCGCCTGACGAATCTCGGCAATCAATCCGGCCAAACGGATGCTGTCAATGAAGAAACCAAGAAAGCACTGCAAAGTTTACACAATGAACTGGATCTTATGAAGGCGGGGGTGCACCATGCTACGAAATAAAATCCAGCAAACAAAAGAATTGATGGCGCAAACGAAAGCCGCGCAATCGGTTCAAGAGCGATTTAGACGCAGTAAAGACTTATCTGAACTGGTGAAAGACAAACTTCCTGCCACGATCAAAGCGGTAACCGCTGTACGTTTGGTGGAAGACACGTATCCGATGCAATGGAAATTACCGAATGTTCGGCAAACCATACGCTTACTTACTGAATTGATCAATGACATTGAGCATCAGCCCAAGGAGAAATTCGGACAAATCCAACGATCGTTAGAGCCTTTTATGTCTGACGCCAAGAATCAGTGGCCCGACATTGCGAAGAAACAGCACATGGATAGCAAGAAGGCACTCCTTGTATTTCAGCGAGTCCGAAAGAATGACCCGGTTTTAGAGCAATTGGTTCAGACGTTCGATACGATTGAGAAAACGTGGCCGGTAACGGAAAAGAGTCTGACCCATCATCAGAAGTCCATCTCGGATGCCAAAGATCTGATTGCTTCTCTTGGGGCTAATAACAAAGTACAGATTTTTTTGGAAAAGATGGCAACTGGTCAGGCTACATTGAAAGATATGAACGATGAAGTCATTCAGTGGTTCGAAGCTCAAAATTTAACGTCGGATATTTACATCACGTTCAAGTGAGGTGATAGAAGTGGCACGCCCATCCTTTGATATATTATGCGAGGAAATATTATCGCAATTGGAACGTAAAGAGAATCAGTTGTTGGAGTGGGGGTTTGTAGGAGGAGCGATCACCGCGGAGGCGGTCATCGCTCCTCTCCTTGACCATCCACCGACGAAAGTGCTTGAGACGTTAATCGAGCAGCAAGCCATCGGTCATGGAGCAATCCCAACAATTATTGACAATTTAGTTGAACGAAAATTGATGTTTCGCACGCAAGACGGTCGATACCGAACGCGATATGCAGAAGCAATTCGGTTGCTTTTCTTGCTGAAACAACGGTTTAGTGAAAAGGACTGGCAATCCGGTCGAAATCTGGTTAGCCATGTGAAGCCGATGCTCGCCTATCGAAAATATCCGAAACGTGATCAAACACTCAACGATATTCTCCTCGATCTGCAAGCAATTGAGATACATCCAAACCAGTTGAAGGCATTGAGTACATTACTTCGTGACGGCCTTTTTCAACTGGCATCCTTTCAAGTACGTTCTCTGCGCCAACTTCTTGAGTGGACGCAGCGTCCAACAGATCAGGCCACCATTATTGGTGCAGGTACGGGCTCAGGCAAAACGAAAGCATTTTACTTACCAGCATTCAGTCATCTTGCTGCGCTAATCCAGCAGGATTCCAGGCATTGGGCAAAAGTCATCGGTATTTACCCGCGCGTAGAGCTCTTGAAGGACCAGTTCCGTGAAGCGATTAGTGAGATCATTGAACTGAAGACCTATTTTGAGGCGGCGGGTACGAGAAGTGTCACGATTGGATGCTATTACGGGGATACTCCACGAAATGCTCAAGAGGTTATCAAAAGTCAATTTCGAAAGTGGAAGAAGCAAGGGTCAGGATACATCTGCCCGTCACTGACTTGTCCGGAATGCGGCTCTTCCATGTTGTGGGCAGAGAGTGACATCAATTGGGAAATCAAGCATGGGAGTGGAGAAAAGGAGCGCCTTACGTGTGAAGATTCGGACTGCGGCTATCACCTAAGTTCCAATCAAATCGTCCTCACCCGTGAACGAATGCTCCGAACACCACCGGATGTATTGTTTACATCCACTGAAATGTTGAATCGGAAATTGACGAGTGTCGATGAACGCCACTTATTCGGTGTTCAGGCCATCGCCCCTCCCCTCTTTGTGTTAATGGATGAAGTGCACATCTATGAGGGGGTTAGTGGGGCGCACGTGGCGTATTTACTACGTCGCTGGCGTAAGCAGATGGGACGAAAACGTGGCACCCATTTCGTTGGGTTATCGGCGACACTTTCTAATCCGAAGGCGTTTTTCTCGCAACTCACCGGTCTGAAACAGGAACTCGTTACATATGTGACCCCAGAAGAGGAGGAGATGTTCTCCGAAGGAATGGAGTACAACCTCATCGTGAGAGGGGATCCGTTCTCGGCAACGTCGATACTATCGACTTCCGTACAAACGGCCATGCTCGTGGGACGTATATTAGATCCTCTATTTGAAGATGTTTCCCGCGGCGCCGTGGGATCGAAGTTATTTGGATTTACGGATAAACTCGATGTCATTAACCGTTGGTATCATATTGAAGTGGATGCAGAGAGATATAAGACGCTGAGCAAGTATCGAGACCACGAACTGCTTTCAGATGAATACAGAGCAACGTTACAAGCTCAGGTTGCTTTGGGGCAAATCTGGCACATACCGAAATTAATCGATGCAAACAGTTTGAGGCAACCGCTCACCTTGGACATTACGTCTTCCCAGCATAAGGGAGTGAATGAATCCGCTAAGCTCGTGATTGCAACGAGTACGCTCGAAGTAGGGTATAACGATCCAAGGGTGGGGGCTGTCATCCAACATAAGGCTCCCCGTAACCTCGCCTCCTTTTTACAGAGAAAGGGACGTGCGGGACGTACCCGAGGCATGCGACCATGGACCATTGTCGTCACATCGGCGTATGGGAGAGACCGGTATGTCTATGACTATCCAGAGCAGTTGTTTAGCCCGAATCTTAATGATCTATCGTTACCACTTCGTAACACGTATGTACAACGAATCCAGATGGCATTTGCATTTATGGAGTATATCACCCATAAATTATTTCATTTTGGTAGCCGCGTGGATGTACGTGACTTATTTACGGAATCAGGATCACAGCGATATCCTGACGAGAATTACTACGTCCTAAAGGAACTCCGAAATCTCATTGACGGGCAAGATGCCGAATGGAGGGAGTATGTTAAAGATTCACTCCAGTTATCTGAGGCGGATATGACGCGGTTACTCTGGGCTCCTCCGCGTTCATTCTGGCTTGAACTCTTACCAACTTTATTTGTGCAATTACAAACTCAGTATTCTTTGGCCCGGGAAGACCAGAAGGAATATCCGCTTCGCGGTTATGTACCCCGCACGCTATTTACAGCACTGGATGTTTCCGAACTTACCTTGAAATTACCGAATGAGAAAATGGAGCCCATGGCGATTGTACCTGGGATGATCGAATTTGCACCAGGCAATGTGTCTAAACGATTCGTCAACGCGGAGAGAATCAGTGAAGCCCATTGGATATCCAGTGACACAGGGGTTATCGATGTTAACGGAGAGGATATCAAATCGAAACGGATTACTGAGGTTCCTACGGATAGCGGGTTATTGCCTATTTATGAGCCGTATGCAGTAAAGTTAACTCAAATTCCATCCGAGGTATCCGATCGCTCTACAGGCTTCCATGACTGGAGGACGTTCATCGAAACGGTTGCAGAGACGACCGATCTTGAGATGATTCTCCATCCGAACTCTGCACTGGCTCCGTTGATAAAACAGATTTCTTGGTACATGAGTGAGGAAAATAATTACGTGGCTTTCACTCGCTTTTCCCCTCGAGTACTTTCAGAGCTGAAGTTTAAGAAGTCGGACCGGGGTACAGAGAGCAGAACATTTGAGTTTACCGCTCAAGACAAACCTGCAGCTCTAGGGTTCCAGCGATTCGTCGATGCACTGGTTATTGAAGTTCAAGCCTACGATCTTGAATCACTTTACAAAAACACTCGTTGGGACCAGGTCGTTCAAGAGTCGAAACCGACATTCTACGCACATTTGGTCAAGCATGACCCAAATATCGTGTCACAACTGAACTCATTTGAAATCGAATGGCTCACTCAAATTATCCTTTCTTCCGTCATTGCAACAGCGGTAAGTCGACAAAATGACTTAAAAGGAGCCATCGAAGAATTTAAGCAGCATGCCGCGGCCATCGCGACGAGGACCCTTGAAGTCATTTTTCATTCGACGATTGTAGCGACAGGAGATCAGGATCAGGACCCAGCAGACGAAAGTAAAGTATTTCGTAATCTGTTTTCGCTCATTCGTGATACCAATCTAATGAAAAGTTTCCTTTTAAATCTAACAAGCATAGGTGACGATATCCGGAATCACGCAGACTTTCCGGATTGGGTGAAACAAACAGCGACGACTACCATTGGTGCTGCAGTCTATCGCGCTTTAGGTCAGATGTTACCGGATGTAAATATCGAGGACTTAATCATTGATATCCAAGATAACTTCATTTACTTATCGGAAGGCGAATCGGGTGGGTTAGGGATTATAAGCAAAGTCGCAAGTGTAATCCACCACTCGGCAGGTCGATTTGAAGAATACGTTATTCAAAGCTTGCGTAGTTGCTCAAGGCACAAAGTATCTTCTTCCTTGAAAGCCGTATTACCTTTATTACAGGAATCAAAGTTCCAGTCTTTACTAGAAGAGATTCGACAGGCTCGCCGCGTTGAAGATCAGCAGAACCTTCTCACTCGCTTACAAACGGAATTGGACCGCGTGGGGATACCTCCGAAGCGAGAATTTATTATTAGTTTGGCGAGCAAGTATTTACGTGGCCAATCTTCTGCGCAACTCGATGCACTGACGAAGGAACTCCATGATCTTTGGCACCAAGAAAGCCATCGAATTGGTTGCCGAATTAGTGTCAGTGAATTCGCGGTTGCCTGCTTGAAGTATGATTATATCGCGCTTCAAGTCGATCAATTGCTAGATCGTATCGAAGCGGGTGAAGACCAGCAGCAAAAGCAGCGATATCTGTTAATAGAGTCCTTACTATTAGCTGATTGTCACGACTCGTGTCCCGAATGTTTAGAGATCTATTCACCGTTTCAGAAGTTTATAAAGCCATCGAGGATCTTGGTTGAGCAAATGCTTCGGCCAACTCACGTCGTGGTTCGATATGGTGAAGCGAGTTGGAAAGAATTGACCAAAGAAGCCCTGCAAAAAGGCAGACGGGTAAGATTGATCGGTGCCTATGAAGAGCGAATGCACCTGCAACAGGATATGTTAGCGATCGTGCATTCACCGGTAGAAACGTCGTTTGAAGTCTTCTTCCCATACATTGAGGCGGTCCATAACCATGGGCAGGAATGGCATTATGATCTTCGAATTCGTGAGGTGTCCCATGTATAGCCGAACCATCCGTTCTCAAACCGGTAATTATACGCTACAGGATCTCCTGATTTCAGTCTTCGTCACGGAACTGATGCACCCCAGCGAGGAGGTCTACCTCATATCGCCGTACCTCAGCAATGTTCCGATGATTGATAATCAACTAGAGACCTATTCGGATTTGTTTCCGATGGTTCGCAACCGGTGGATTTACTTGTCGGACATCTTACTAACGCTGGCTTGGAAAGGTTCTTCTGTCCGTGTGATATGTGATCCCGATCGTCCAGAATCCCAAGGAATCATCGCTGAACTGCGAGATCAAATCGAAATGCGAAAACTACAGGACAATCACGAAAAAGGCTTATTTACCGAACGAATCTATTTGCATGGTTCGATGAATTTCACATATCGTGGTGTCTACGTAAATTTGGAGAGCGTGCGAACGACCTTCCATCCATCTGAGGTTCATCAAAATTTAATCGCTGCTCGCGGACGCTGGGAGGAGGCGGAGATTATATGAGCATCGTGTCGTCAAAAGAGCAATTTATCAAAGCTTATGTGGAGAGTTACCGCCCAGCACAGCCTCATGTTGCCTATCACAAGATGATGTCGAGACTGCTTAGCGAACAGACGGCTGTACTTCCCATTCAGTCGGGCGATCAGGTATTTTGGTTAGTCCTTCAAGCGGATAAGAAAACAGGTCGGGATCATGCGAAAGAAATTCAGCATTTTATCGGTAACTACTGCAAAGTAGGGCATGCTGATCATCGCATGTTTGTTACGGGTAAATCAGCTTTACACGAAACCGGGGTTTCCAGTTACCCAAGTGGTTACTACATCTTTCGGTCGACTTCTGACCGAAACCAGTCGATTTGGGACATGCTCAACTTGTGGTTAGAGTTGGATGAAAAACGGCCCATATTATCTCCCATGGACACCGAATATAGTGCATTCACTCTTCGCAATATGTTCCAAGAACAAGTGGCGACGGAGCAGTGGGATGCTGCACAAAGCACGTTAGAGATCATTCGCCAAGGCCATTATGTCAGTGAGGAAAATTACCTTTTTCTGAAAATTCAATGGTTAGGGGCTCAGCATGAATGGGAGAAGGTCTGGTACTCGAAGGACTTTGAAATCATAAGCCATCTGGATTATGTGCCTTCCCGCATTCAACATTTTCTGTTAAAGGCAGCCTATTCAACGCTAGCACGATCGGATGCGGATCACCAATACCTGATTTCATTGAAAGCATTTACCCAAACAAGATACCGGCTGGGGAACTTGCTCCAAAAATTCATTGCCAGTAATGAAGAGCCCGTTTGCCGACTCAAAGCCTATAATGCGTTTGTAGAATCGGATCACGAAGGTTTGGAACGATTGCTGACGTTGGTTACCGACGAGACTACGATCTCGCTCATACACTTTTTAATGGACCGACTTTCTCCGTCACAGCACGTCACGATCACCATCGAAGAAAAAGTGCAACAGGCGTTTTTTTCTCAGCGGTATGATGACGCTTATCACGATGTAAAAGCCAGTTTATTGTCACCCTTCAAAGTGAAGTATTTATGCAAAATCGCGACAATGACTGATGCTGACCTAGTGTATCAAGAGGCCAAGACGGCCTTAGAAAGTCTATCGGCGGGAGAACGACAACTCCTGTTGCAAGATCCAGAGTGTCGCGCGGACCTTCTATTGGTTCAGGCACGAATGAGTCCTCAACCCATCGTCAGTGCACAACCACAAAACACGGACACGATTCATGAAGTAACGTGGCATGGATGGTTTTCCCAATTCATTGAATACTCTGAAAAGACGGATCAATTGCAGCAGCAATTACGAACGATTGACACGACGCGCGGTGGCATGGTTTGGACAGATAATGTGCTCTCTCAAATGGCAGAACAGTTTGCGGAACTTGCCATGATGTCTTTAACTGGCAACTCGAGAAGTTTACTAGAAACAGGCTTATCCATGTTTATGGCGGAGTTAACTGATCCCGAGCACTTCCCGCAGGACCAGGCGCTGAGTTTATATGATTATTGTTCAGAACTCATGATGGCCCAATCGAAGAAGAATAAAGCCACAATGGTCTATTTTCAGAAATTGTCAGAAGGACTCTTACATTTAGACTTCACGTTAGCCTCAACGCAGTTTCAACGTATGCAAACTTGGTTTGATATTTCTCCAAGTAAAATGGCGTTACCATATTTGCAAACAGCGCTGGAGCTATATTTTGATTACGGGATCTCGCAGCAGCAGTTAGTTAATCTTTGGAATGATTGGAGCGGCACACTAGGGGAATCACTCTTAACCATGGAACCGTTTGAGCTAGAGAACTGGTGTGAACTAGGAAAGCTCATGGGGGCCGATGATAATCTATTACATTGGTTGCGACAACACTTGGAGCAGCAAGGCGAAGTAGAGACCGATGTGTTTACTGGTCTTCCGCCAATGAAAATAGCGATTTTTACCCTTCGCGAGCATACCGCAAAGCGCGCCGTAGAAAAATTGTTAGCCCGAAACTCGCAATGTAAATACGTACTTTGTACCGACGATGCACTTACAGCGGAAGCAAAGGCCCATGTCAAATCAGCGGATATTGTGGTCATCGTGACGACTTGCTTGAGTCATGCTATTTTTTACGGTATTCAATCGTTTCTAAGAGAGAATGTAGTTTACCCTCGTAGCTCAGGCACGTCGGGCATTCTGGCGGCAATAGAGGAATATGTAAAGAAAAAATATGATTCGTAATTCTTTGTAGTACATCTCATGAATTGTAGTGTAATTGGAATAATAAAAGAAGAGTGTTGGGTTTGTTACGGTGAACCAAATAATAAATCACACAAATTACGATATTTAAATGAAGGAAGACCCCTTTACGTTCAGGGCTCTTCCTTTTTTTACGTGGAAAGTAGCGGTTGGGAACCAAGCTAAACTTGTATAGCGGGCACTTTTGCCTGAAAACAGAAAAAACCCCTCCGACTCGTTACTCGTTGTAGGAAGGGGCTGACCCAAAAAATGTCTCTGCGTGTTTGATACTACGATGCTTGCCAGTGGTTTTAATGATCCGTTGCTTCCCGTTGGCAAACCAAGTCTTCTGAATAGCTTGATAATCACGGATCATGCTCTCATCTTCAAACAAAATATGATTAATTTCGCCGTGGAGAATTTATGCTTGTCAACTAACTTCAGTTACTTTAGTCGTCGATTCTTTAGTATCATCGGCTTTCTTTTCAGGGAAGTTTTTCTCTAAGCAGTTGAGGATAGCCTTGCCTTCTTCATTGTGTTTTGAATTTTTAACAGCACCTTCGATACACTTGTAGACCAGGTATATTACCCCAATACCAGCAGCTCCACCAATAGCACCCTGAATTCTTCCAATCTTGAGTGAGTGAGCCGATTCTGCAAGGAAAAACTCAGCGATTCTTGTAAGGCCTCTTTGCATATCACCGCCGCCGAACTCTTTGAGTGCACGTGTCATATCAGCACCTGTCTTTGCGTTTCTTGTTATTAAGTTTGTAATTTGTATTACAGTATTATTCATTTTAAGTACCCTTTCTTGGTTGGTTTGGTTGGTTCTATTTTTGTCTTGTATTCATCATAACACTGTGATATTACATAGAAAAGGATAAATTAGTCGCGAAATATATCTATTTACTAGGATTTAAGACAATAAAAAGATAAAATAATCCTTTTAAAAAGGAGAGTGCTAATATGGCGTTAAAGAATTTGAAACTTGCAGAATTTCCGGAATTTGGGCAAAGACTTATGGGACTTGCCAGGGAGAATGATAAAGAGACTCCGGCTGAAATAGCGCAGGCCTTATATGAGAGATGCTATGAATTAGTAAAGCCGAGTGAAAGAAAGAATAAGCATGGCAAGGTTGTAAAAAGCGAAGAAAATGACATAAAGGCTATTATCAAATTTGTTCAGATGCATCTGAATGAAGAGAACGCGTATAACGTACATAGCAGGTATTTGTATGCGTATAGCCAGCTATTTGAGTGTTCAATCGACTACTTGTATGGTATTACGAAAGTCAGAAGTCATGATTTCGACATTCGTCAGATCTGTGAAAAAACTGGGTTGTCTGAGAAAGCGGTAATTAATATAGTTGAAAATTATGATGATGATCCTCAAGTATTTTCGATGACTCTTTGGTGGTCGAAGCTATTAGAAGACCAAGCTTTTTACAGTATCCCTATGGATTGGTTCATGTATAGTGCTAAGGTTCTAGATGGTCAGGACTTACAGAAAAAAATAAAGGCTATTGAATCAGCACTAAAAAAAGTCAAACTTGACGAAACTACAAAGACAATGCAAGAAATGAGACGCGACACGCTTGAAAAACTGAAGCCATCTATAGAAGATGCATGTTATGGCGCATTTGGAAAAATGATTAGAAACATTCAGAATTACCTTGATGACCGTACTATAGACTGGCTTAGTAAGCAACATAGTGAGTTCGATGAAATGTATTACAATAGCGAGATTAATAAAATGAAAATACTAGAAGCAGTATTAAAGGAATAAAAAAACAAATGCTCATGTACGTTATGAACAAGCACTCCACAAGAAGTCGATATTCGAAATATTAAGGGGATTGAAGATAGGCGCATTATTCCTTAAATCCCTTCACGCTACCCGTCTATCCTTTTGGCATGAAGTGAAAAATGTTTCGCAAGAGTCAAGTACATAAGTTAATTATTAAGGCGAGTTGATCACTGAATTTTATTTTATCAAGGCTACGAGGAGAAAAACAATGAGTAAGATTGATACGAAATATTGTTATTTGTCAGATTCCATTGGTATGAAATTTAACCCCGAATTGTATAATTCAAAAGAAAACACAATAGGATGTCATACATATAAAGATCCTGATGCAGTAAGTAAAAAACTATATGATGATTTAAAAAACTTGTGGAATAGTGAAATACTTGCGAGAACTTTAACAGATCAACTGCCACTAAAGTTTGAAAAACACGCCACAATGATGAATTTAGTTGACCAATATGGAAGAAGATATAGCAGTGATTTCATAGGGCCATCTAGAGCATGGGCAAAGTATGTTCTAATAGAGGATTTCCTAATAGGAAAATACCTTGAAAAAGCAAGGACAATTGGTGGTCATATGATCTGGCCTTTAAATGGTACTTCAAGAACAATTAATACTGCTCGTGGAGGCGGAAATAGTCTTTATGATAGAATTGATTTGACACTTGCTGAGCTAAGGAATTATTTTGTCGGAGACTCATTCTGGTTCATTAAAGGATTGAGAACTGTATTTGAAAAAGAGGAAACATGGCTATCCAATTTTCGGAATATCTCCAAAGATGGTTTGTTTGCATTTACTACATTTATTGATTATTGGAAGCTAAATCCTTTTGTAAGTGGTTCCGATTATCAGGTTATTTCTCTAGCAAAGTCTGACTTAAAAAACAATGAAATCTTATTGGTGACAAAGAATGAAACTATTTTTCCGGGCAATAATATACATCTGCGGAATAAAGATATTATGAAATTAGATGAATTTAAGGATAAACATTATGCAAATCAATTGAAAAATGCTTATAGTAAGTACATAGAGAATAATTTATATGCAATTGAAGAGAGAAATGCTTTATATCACCGGATGGCTAAAGAGAACACAGTTAAGATGTAAAAGATATACTATTGGATGCCATTAACCTCCCCCATTACGCGGCGGAGGTTTTTTCATGTGAACATATGGTGTCTGACATATTATGGTCAGAATAATGCTGTAGCCGCAAGATTTGTATTCATTCTTATTTTTTTGATCCCGAGTGTTGTTGCAGCTTTTACATCTTATTATGAACTGTTTAATGACAAGCGCCTTTGTTTATTCGTCTCTGATACATTCGTCATTATTCCCATCTGTCACGTCGTCAGGATTCCTAAATTTATTGTTTATTTTATTGTCACAAGTTACTTAGAAAGCGCCATCGCCTTCCTTTTGTTCACCTCGCGAATTAACGTAGACTTGCTTATACCAGTACTGGCTGCAACCTGGTTGTAAGAATCACCACGAAGCAACTTCTCCATAGCATCGTTAAGACGATGTATAGTATAAAGTTTAGGTCTGCCCTCTTTGAACCCTTCCTTAAGCTTGGCAACAGCCTTGCCTTCTTGAGTACGTTCTACGATCATGTCCCTCTCGAATTCAGCCATTGCTGCGAATACAGCGAGCATAGCCCTTCCAATAGGCGTATCTTCTAATAGCCCCATGTTTAGTATTCGAATACGTACCCCCTTTCTCAGAAGCTCCTTGACCATGGTCATACCGTCCACCGCTGACCTAGCAAAACGGTCTAGCTTTGTTACCATGAGGGTATCACCGCGTTTGAGATCTGTAAGCAAGCGTTGCAGTTCAGGGCGATCTTTATGAGTACCTGTTATTTTCTCACTGTATAGCGATTCAGCACCAGCCGCCTTAAGTTGCTCTATCTGCAATTCTAAGTCCTGACCTAAACCAGATACACGCGCATAACCATAATTCACTATGGTTTCCCCTTTCGAATATGACACTAAGTTATGACACCGACTAATGACTTGATTCTACGTTGCTAGTAAGTCGGTGTCAATACTTTTAAGTTATGATTCCGTTGGCGCTACTACGCAATTTCTAGCATGAGCAAGTCAGCGAAGAATATCGGAATTCCATACGTTTTCGGAGTATTTGGTGGAAATCATGAAACAATCTCACAATCTAAGAAAAACCTATAAACGGGGCACCCGTAACGCTTCTTTTTCAGCGTTGGCCCTAAATATAAAACGAATGATCAAAGCGATAGCGTGGGAATGAGAAGTCCTTTCGAACCAGACTAAAACTCGATAAATAAAACAAAATGGGTTGAGGATACTGTCCTCAACCCATTTTGTCAAAAGCCCCTCAAATGGTGGGCTTGAAATCCGTAAGGTGTACAATTGTAACTTGAAAACCCCTAAAGAAATGGTGTCTTCATTCGCTTCTCATCCTTCAACTGCTGAAACAAAAGATCTGATAAAATTAAAGAATGCTGAACTCAAAAGTCGTGCGCGATCACACTCGGGGTAGATTTAGGCAATATTGATCAACGTTCTAACCCGGCACTTCGCCAAGCAATTAGAAATCAGGTGGGTAATTTACAGTTAGAAGAACAGATGGTTCCCTTAAACGAAGAGAATGCTAAGGCTGTATGGGAAAGTATTGTGAAGATCCTCCCTCAATATGCACTATTTCAAGCTGATCGTCCGAGTAATGACGAGGATTCTGAAGTCCAGGATCCTATGAAGTATGCAATAAGTGAGGCTATTAGGACAGATGAAGCAGACTTGCTGCGGATAAAAGAAACTGTACATAATCAGGTGCTTGCCGTCGCTTCAAGAACACTTGATAAATTGAGGCAAATGGATCCAGCCTTAGCGAGTGAGCTAGCCCCTCGTTTTAAATCAGAACCGAAATGGGAAGGACTGTTCAAACTATCTTTGACAAGTGATGATCAGATACCCATAAATAAACGGGGGAGCGGTGTTCGAAGACTTATTTTACTAAACTTCTTTCGTGCGGAAGTCGAACGTAAACTGTTAGAGTCATTTCCAAGCCGTTAGGATCAAACAATGATGCCAGTCTAAGAAGAGTTGCGAGTATGCTAAATAATTCACTTTAGGACAAACTCATCAAATTACAGTTTTTCAACTATGTTTGCAGTAGGACAGGGAAAACCTAAATAGAGCCATGCGAAATCAGGTATATATTCATGGGTTCCCGCGGCTCAATTTCCGTTGAAAAAGTATGGGACATAAGTTCTGCTCCAGCGAAACGGGTAATTTTATAGGATAAAGGAGTTTAGACGATTTATTGGTTATGAAATGATTTTACTTAGATAAATGGAGAAAAGAAGACATTTCGGAAAAATGTAGGGGAGGGGATAAAGGATCTTTAATTTATCTTTCATTTTTTCCATTGAAATGGCCGCCGCGGCGGCCATATTTGTTTTGAATATAGAGGTTCTTTTGCAGTTCAGAAATCCAGATAAATTAATGGTCGATGAATTAGTGAAAACTCATGAGTGTTTATTATAATAGGACTTATAAGAAAAAACGGGATTCCATGTATATTTTTGCGGAAACTGCATATACTAAATGAAGTTATTTTTACACATTGTAAAAATGAGTTTTACAATTGCCGTTCGGAAAGTTATAATTAAAATAAATGTAGGAAAGAGGTGTCAAGAATGAGTTTGAATTTTTATGACTATCGAGAAACGATTTCGAATAACTTGCTTGCGTTTATTCGTGCTAAAGGTTATTCAAAATTGAGTTTGTCAAAATTAACGGAAATTTCTCGTCCAACTATCGATCTAATCCTAAAAGGAGAAAGCCCTAACCAAACTATTTACAATACTCAAATCGCAAAAATAAACGAAACCTTTGGTTTGCCAGAAGATTATTTCATAACCGCTGTTCCTATCGCAGTCACTCCCCCACCACTGGCTTATGCTTATTCGGATCATGGCAATGAACTTGAGAAAAGTGATTTAGCTAAAGAAGCCTTGTTTGGATTGGATAGTATACTCGACGTATATTCGATGTATCTAAAAAAATGACTCGTAAATTCCTCGATAAGACGACATTGCCATTACTTTAGATGAAGTGAGGTGTTAGCACACATTGCGAATTACAAGTGAAAATTTAGATCAGACTGTTCAACTTAATGAACAGATCGCAAAAGAAGTACAAGAACACATTACATTCATCACAAAAAGACTTATTAAGTGGCAATCACTTCCTATTGAACAGCAAGCATTGGAAATTTTAAAAGAGCATAATCTAATTGAGATTCCTATTCCCGATAACAATTGGGGCGGTGCTATTCGAAAATTTTCAAATGGAAGAAAAGTTCCTATCATTAACACTGCACAGGCTCGCTTGTATCAATATTTTATATACTGGCATGAAATATACCACTTAACAGAAGATGATGAACTGCATCAGCACGCTGAAGACAGCTATGATATTACGACTGATTTCGATATGAATGAACGTAAGGCTGATTATTTTGCAAGTCAAATGATCTTTGGCTATTCTGATTTGTATGACTATTACAATTCAATTAAAGAGTCTGATTTCATCGTAAAGATTGCTCACTGCATGAAATCATTCAAAGCACCTTACAAGGCAGTATTAATTGAATTATATCAAATAGCGAAAAAGAATCACAATGAACCATTACAACATCAAATCAAAATATACTTCGATAAGACTTGGACAACGGAACAGTGGTCAATGATTTTCCAAGATTACTCCTTGGACGATTCCCTTATTAAACCTTCCTATCTCACCAATTTGAATCCAATAAAGGAATCAATTGAAAAAGAGATCCGCCAGTATCCAGATGTTGAATTGTATCGTGACAACTTGAACTTGATCTTAGGATGGGAGGCGAAATATAGAGCGATCCAAAAGGAACTAAAGGGGCGTATGGATGAGTAGCTATCGTGACTTGGCGGGATTATTACAAGGTAAAACAGACTCAAAAATCTTAATCTTAGATTCAAACAATTTGCAATTCTATTATCAGCATCAAATGTTAATGCCAGCAACACACATCTTTGCTCCATACGATCTTATTTTAATACCTGGTTGGGTATATGCGGAGTATTCGCATCATACAGGCAAAGATTCCTATGTCAAAAACGATATACCGACCACTAAACTATACATCGACGAAGTTAATGACTATCTGCCAATGCTCGAGCATTCAGATAAGAAATTGATGGAACTCTTCGCTACTTGTTCCACTGCGGAAGAAGCATATAGATTTTTTGGTCCAATGAAGAAATTACAGGTTGATGATTATCCTGATGATTGGATTGTTCAATTTTACAACAATGGTTTTCCTATGCAACAAAAAGGAACATTATTAACAAGAAAAAATGCGGGGGAAATATCTATTATTACTCTCGCCTTCTCTCTTCTATCGCACTTCCAGAGCAACATTGCAAGCATAACACTTGCCTCAAGCGATAAAGGAAGCATTAGATTGAAAGAAAAAGTTTTATCTGTGGCTAATCAGTCTCCATTAGAACTCAACATACATAAAGCACCTCCGATTTCTTTTCTTACAACCGAAGTATCAATGTTCAATGCAGTAAAAAGCGGGATCCTTGATCCGAATCGAATAAGTACATTACGTCCAACACCACGATCATCTATTTATGTTGAACATCACGCAGATATGAGTTCAACAATTCATGATATCGTTGTAGATACGGCATCATTTATTAATATGTGCCAGAATCACCAGAATTATACGATTGTCTATTGATCGTTAATAAATCTAAAGATACAGATCAACGTCTACAAATGACTCCCTAAATCATTGGGAGTTTTTCGTTTATTGTGGAAATTTTAAAATAGCTCATTAATACTAATACAAGATATAGCCTGGTTCAATTAATCTTTATAGAATAAACGTATGGGTAATATTCACTATTAATCAATGGGGAAAGGTATTTTTATCGTTTACAAGTAATAGGTTTTATGGGGGACAGCCTTCGACACCACCTTCTCCAAAATACGGACAAAGTTCACAGTAAGGGCAGGTTGCTTCTTCAACACTACGCTTCTTAGTGAAGCTGCCCTGGGGTAGCCCAACTTTGTCGACTCTCATTACGAAAACTGGTCCGCCACACCTTGAACAGTTCACAGCCCATTCTCCGATGAGCATATATTTCACCGCTATCATACCGATCAGTATTGCTACAAGATTCGCATTTGACAGTTACTCCCCTTATCTTATCTCCTTTGTTAGAAGTAGTTCGACTCTCTCACTATTGTACAGGTTGTTTTAGTTTCGAATTTTTGCAGTTAAAACTGTTTGTGTAACCACTGTTTAGCCGCTGACAATTGTTGACGATATCTAACCGATCAATTGCTAAGTACAGGTTACGCACCTTTGTGCTAGGATAAAGGTAAATCTTAGCAATGGGGGTTATGAGATTGCAAAATCCAGATATACAGACGGTAATCGATATAGTTACGAAAAAGTATAAATGCTCTCTATTTAGTATAACACGGAAGAAAATCATGTTTCATGGGGTGAGCAATGGGAAGAAATTGGTCTTATGCAGTCCCGAGTCGAAGCTTCATGTAAAAGGACATGGTTGGTTCGATCTAACCACAAAGCAAGTGGAATTACTAGATAAGGCTGACATAGCAATCTTAGTAGTGAGGTTGGAAGGAAACAAAATTTACTTTGTTGATTTCAAGGAGCTACGTAATTTAATATCCACTGCGAAAACACTCAATTATTCAAGTGATGAAAAGTGGCGGTTATACATATGGAATAATTATATTACTATTAGGGGTAATTCCGCTAAATTCCCGGTTGAACCTGAAATTGCAATCACAGGAGGGATAACTAATGCCTGTAAGCTTGATTTCCAATGATTTAATGGATCGCTTCAAAGACTTGTTAAATGAGACTGAAGATGAGTTGAATATCATCTCCCCTTTTATTGGAACACAGACCGCAACATTCCTATCTGACTGGTTAATCAAAAATCCTACTGTGAAATGCAATGTCATCACAAGGTTTTACCGGGAAGACTTTGTTGAGCGAGTCAGTAGTATTTACGGACTTGAGCGTCTTCTAGAAGCTATGGCGAATATATATGCTCTGGTTGATCTACACTCAAAGCTCTATTTATTCGATACCAACTCTACGATCATTGGTTCAGCCAACTTTACAAAAGGTGGATTCATGTCCAATCATGAAATCTGCGTCTTGATGGATGACGAGCCTGAGATAGCTGAAAAGGCAAATGAGTACTTTTATGACTTACTTGAGCAGATCCAGGCAGCTGGTGATGAAGGGGTTGTCACCCAAGCGTGGATTGATGAAGAGAAAAAGCACGTCCCTCAGATGGCAGCTAACCAACGAAAAAAGGATATTACGTATTCGAATATTTTCAAAAAAGGCGTAACGCTAAAGAAAATTGTTCAACCCGATTTGTTTGAGTCCATACTTGAAAACTCGGATTCATCAGAGGATGTTACGGGAATCTGGTTAAAATTTGAAGGGACTGGAGAAGATCGTATACCTAGCGACTATGATTACAAGCACATGAAAGGAGTCAGGAAACGGGATCTAAATACTACATATTTTCCTCGGCAACCAGGTGGAATCCAAAAGGATGACACTATGTTCTTAACAATAGTCAGCTACGATGAACAAGGCAGACCCACCCCGATGATTGTTGGTTATGCAATTACAGACGGATTTAATCGCAGTAATGTAGCAGACGATGGAGAGGTAAAGGATAGTCCTTGGAAACATCGCTTTCCGTACTATGTAGAATTTACAGGTGGTAAGGTTATAAATGCACCGATTAAAAATGGTGTCCGATTAGTCGACCTCTATAACAGCGTAGGTAAGGCAACCTTCCCGTCATTACGGAAACGGAAAAATGTTAGTCAAGGGACTTTGCAGAGTATGCATTTTAGACGTTCGCATATTCGAATAACCCAAGAGGCGTATGATTTCCTAATCGATGAGCTAAATAAGCGATTTAATAAATATGGAGATATTGCTTTGGGATAACATTTTATTTTTTTGCAGTTAGCCGCTGACACTTTTAGTAATATTAATTTATGCATCAAAGGCTTATTCTAATTTGCATGAGGGTTGAGGTAAGGATGCGCAGAATCTTTGCCGATTCCAGGCAGTTGTACGGCAGCCCGAAAATATGGCAGATCCTGAAACAGCAAGGGCTTCAGGTAGTGATATTGGTCCTCCAGACTTGATTTGGCTTTTCTGCCTTGAAGGATTGATTAAGCAGATTCTCTGCTACCGGCATGGTATGCTTCGAGTTTGTCGTGGCCATGTATTTCTTGACCGTACGCGGCTTTAGGTCGAGTCGCTGTATTGTACGTGAAACGGTTTTATCGGATAGGAATTGGAAAGCTAATCTGATTAAAAGATAACTTTTATAAGGTAAACACCACTACATCTTTAAGTGTCTGCGATCACCACTCAAGCCATGTGGAGTGCGGAAACATTGTAAGTTATTTCAGCCGATTGCTACAGAACACAATTCAGGATAATATGTACCCCAAACGGTGAATGTAAGGGTTAGACATTCAAAAAACATTCTAATAATAAATAATTTGAAATAAATTTTCGAATACTTTACCCCAGAATCCCCTCGTTTTTTTGTAGTCAAAGTGTAGCCAAAAGCTTTAAATAGCGTTAATTTTATCTAAAATTATCTAACATCAATTAACACGGACCGAGCCCCGTAACCCGCATGAAATAAGGCTCCGCGGCACTGAAAAATATAACTTAAAACCAACTAAAGAGGTCAGAACAGGGGTTCGACTCCCCTCACCTCCATACAAAAACAAAGGACACCCTTTCGGGTGTCTTTTGTTTTTATGGTGGTGCGAGCAGGGAGGAGAACCCCTTCAGGGTTCAGTCCGCGCGGACTGGAGCGTAAGCGGAGGGAGCACGGCATTGAAATGTACCGCTAAGGTTGTCGTCTGATGCTATGCTTCGTTAGCAAGTTAAATGGACATTTCAATACTCCCCTCACCAGGAGGTAGCTACCTGCGAGGAATAAGATAGGGAGCCAATCCCATTGCAATGACTTGATGCCCCCGATCATTGGGATGGATGGGCAAAGATCCGCTTAACGCATCTTCAATCTTTCCTTTTTGATATCCATAAATAAGATCTGCTTGTTTTCCTTCAAACCAAGTATGAGCGGGAGCGATAGCTGCATCGTAACTTTGGGCGAGCTCGTTCGTTAACTGATTTAATCGGTCTATCGACTCGATCGCAAGAGGACTGTTCGGAAATGGATTGTACTGCGTACAGCAAATAATTCGGGCATGGCTGCAATTTTTTATTTGAGATAGAATAGCACTTAAATTTCGCTTATAGCTGGTTGCAATTTGTTTTGCATTTAATGGTTGCTGGCTTCTAAGTGAAAACAGCGCTGCGTTTGCTAAATCCACGCCCCCAATCCATATAGAAACAACAGCAGAATGTCTAATCATTGAGGCCCCTTCCCATATGACTGCATCCAACAGATCATAACTGCTCCAACCAGGCCGAGCCAAAACATACCCAGTTACCCTACGGGAGCGTGAATTTAAAGTAGATACAGTCAATTGCGTATAGGCCTTTCTCAAAGAGGAGGCATCTTCCCCAAATGTAATGGAGTCTCCAAGAGCTGTATAGATCATAAGATATCACCAACCCCCTTTTAATCATGCATACAACGTTGAAACCGAGTTACACTACTTTACCAGCTTTTCAGACCTCAGCAGCATTTCTCGTAAAACGGTAGCGACTCGACTTTTCCTATTCTTTGTTTTCTTTTTGATCCATCGTAATGACTTTTTGTGTGCATGGGTATTATTTGGTTGGAAGAACTGTTTGGCTGAAATTTTTAGTGTTTTCTTCAACAACAGTGCGGACGAACGTGTTAACTTAGATCGGATTCCCTTGCGCAATACCCTTAGGGTATTTTTGTAAGCCTCGAAATCCTCTGATGGAGGTAATAGTGTGAATAAATTTAACGAGGAGTCATTGAATCCGTAGGTTTCAAACATGATTTTCAAATTTTCCGTATTGATAATATTTCCTCTGAAGTAGTTTGGATGTTCCTGGTGATATCCGACAACCTCTTTGATGGAATAAAAAGGGATTTTTAATTGATGCAACCTGTAACCAAGGTCCCAGTCTTCGAGTCCATAGAGTATAAACCGTTCATTGAATCCTCCAATACGAGTCAATTGGCTGCGTCTAATCGATACACAACGAGTAACTAATAACATCCAAGGAGCTACATCTGTTTTGGCTAATTGCTTTTTGACGTTTGGGGGTACTCTTGTGGGGATAATCAATTTGGACAAGGCTTCGGTTTGATAAAGGATATCTTCTGGCGTTACTAGCGGAATAATTTCATTCGCTGCTTCAAAGTCTGGATCCCATAAATTGGACTGTATAAGTCTATTGCGAAAATGTTCTTTTTCCTCCGGGGAAAAGTCAGGGTAATAATGGGTATAAGCGTCATCCCACGAGTGAGGAATGCCTGAAAGCACGGCTTTGGGATATTTGCGGTGATATCGGCTCACAATGTTAATAAATTCAGGTAAAACCAAAAAGTCAGCATCGCAGAAGATGACGTACAGCCCTTTCGCATGGCGCAGCCCCAAGTTTCTAACGGCAGATCGACCGCGTTGTTCCTGATGGGATACATAGATAAGGGGGTAGGATGCTTGGAAGCCTTCGACCATTGCCTTCGTTCCGTCTGTAGAACCGTCATCAGCCACAATCACTTCGAATAGATGCTTCGGATATGTTTGTGTTTCAAATGAAACGAGCGTGAGCAAAAGCTGCTGGGCTCTATTAAAGGTAGGAATGATGATGCTGTAGCGGATAGCCAATGTGATCTCCCCCGACCATTTTTTTAGAAAACCCTTCAATTACAAATAAAATAATAACAATATATTCAATGACATTAGCATGGTATAGACAAACATCCTTTAGGGTTCGAAATATTGAGATTTATTGCTTGAAATGTATAGAGCAAGTGTGTCACTATAGGAGCTACATAGGCTAGCAAAATTGTTTGTCGCAAAACGAATTTTATTATAGACACATTTGAATAATGGTGAATTAGGATGAAATATTCAGGAAGAATCGTTATTATATCGTTCGTAATAATATTGATCTTGGCCATAAGAATATATGGCAATCTTTATTATAACTATCCCTCTCTTCAATTTCCCTTATTTGGAATTTTTGTTGTGTTTGCTAGCTGGCTGCTAGGCACTCAGTATGATAAATTAAAGTTTCTTTCGGAAAAAGATAGTCTGACCACACTGTATAACAGGAGATTTATACTGGATACTTTTCCTAAGCTCGTCGCTTCGGTGGATAGAAACCAGGAGAAGTTGATTTTATATTTTATTGACGTGGATAATTTTAAAATAATCAACGACACCTGTGGGCATAAAATCGGTGATCAGGTACTGCACAGGATTGCAAATGTATTAATGCTTCATTCAGAAAAAAAGGATAAAATTGCTCGTTGGGCAGGGGATGAATTTTTGATCCTTTCCACTTGTTCGGATACTCGCCAAAAAGAGATGAGGATTAGTCGTATTCAGGACGAATTAAAGGCAGCCTCTCAAGAGTTCAAATTAGAGATTTCCGTTTCTATTGGAAGGGCTGTGTATCCCGATGAGGCGCAAACATTAGATGATTTACTTCATGCGGCGGATCAAGATATGTATTCTTTGAAATCTGATAGAAAATTATCATAGCAAAAAGAGACACTGTAAAAGTGTCTCTTTTTGCTATTTGCTGCAAAACGGCAAAAAGCACCCAACAGGGTGCCTATAAGAAGTCGCCGCAAACGTATGTATTAAGGATTGGCTATGATTTTACCATTTTGCCACTCAAATTCATATTCAAATTGTTCGGTTGAGCTATAAAGTTCTGGTGAGTACGGACGAACAATATGATTCTCTGATGCTTTGGCACCTAACGCAGATAGGGATAACATACAGGCAAACGCAAGAATTATTTTTGTTCTCATATTTCGATGCCTCCGCCACAATAGGATACCTCAATTGTAGGGGACATATGTTATTGGAGTATTATCACTGAGTAAATAACTTGTTTACAAAAGAGTCGTAGGAACCTATCGGGTATACGAAAAATCATTGAAGAATATAGCCCCTTAATAGAGGGAACGATGAGTTATTGTGGATCTATGTATGATCTTTACTGACTTGCTATAAACCAACAGGATGTAAACGACGTCTAGAATAAATATAAGAATGTACAGCATATTTAACAAGATTGAGTTCGGGTTCAGGGAATAGCACCAAATCGATGCGCACAGGGAACCCACCATTTTAGAGTAGGCGATGAAGATGGATTGGCCATACAGATCTTGTTTCAGCAGCATTCTTATAAATAGGATGGACATCATGAGATTGATTCCAAATGCGGAATACTTGCCCTCAGGATCATGAAATTCGATAGCCATTCCGTAGTGCAGCAGCAAAGCAATGACAAGTAAGGAGAGGACTATAGGTTTTATTGGCCATTTTGGAGATAGGCTTTTTGAGTAATAGAAAAATTGAAACAGGATGATACAGTCTAATAAAAACCATAGTAGGGTTACGATTTGCTGGAGCGGGTGGTAGGGCATGACGAGGGAAAAGAGAAATTCCCAAGTAATATTGGCACATAGAGCGACTATAGGCATTCCACAGGTTCGATCTCGGAACCCTTTATAAATGACCCATATATAAGCGATTGTCCAAAAAAAGACGATGCAAAATTGTAGAATACGTTCTATTTGAAGTGGTAAAAGGTGTTCCATATGTAATTAATTCGCATCCTTTCAGGGAATTCTCTTTGATAAATATGATTCATTTAGCTCGTCTATGCCTGTGAAATGCCCGACTTTCCAAGCGAAAGGCGGGTTTATTTATTATAAAAGTACTATTTTGGAGGGCGGAACTGGTGTTTTGTTAAGTTTGGCTATTATTTCATTCGACTTGACAATAGAAATAGAAAACATTATATTTAACCACATGGTTAAGTATCGCGATGAAGATATTTTAAATGATGTTTTTTCAGTTCTTTCTGATCCTACGAGACGAGAGATGATTATGCGGTTAGCCAAAGGCGAGATGACGGTTATGAAATTAGCTGAGCCTTTTAAAATGTCATTACCTGCGGTGTCCAAGCATCTAAAGGTTCTGGAAAAGGCTGGTTTGGTTTCTGTGCGGAAAGAAGGGAGGTATCGCTATTACTATTTAAATCCAGCATCAATTGACTGTGCAAATCAATGGCTAACGGATTTACGGCAATTCTGGACTTCACAACTATCGAGACTTGAACACTTTTTGGACCAAAATACAAACAATGACTAAAGGAGTTAATAAACATGATTCATATGGAAGCAGGCAAATTTACACTTGGGCTCAATCATACCTACAAGGCCAGCAAAGATAGAGTATTTCAAGCATGGACGAAACAAGAACTGCTGAAACAATGGTGGGGACCAGAAGGCTTTACCACGACCATTGATCGAATGGATGTTGTTGAAGGGGGAAGTTACCGATTCATTATGCAAGCTCCCAATGGAGCAAATCATATTATTGGTGGCAAATATATGGCGATTATCCCTAATGAGAAGCTAGTTTTTACTTGGAAATGGGAGCATGAAGGCACTGGCAAGGAACAAGAGGATACGGTGGTTACCATCGAATTTATCCAGCAGGGTACAGGAACTGAACTTGTAGTTACGCATGAGAACTTCTCTACAAAGGAAGAAGCAGAGAATCATACCAATGGTTGGAGCAGTTCATTAGAAGGCAACTTAAAGAAATATTTGGAGCAGCATGTCTAATAAATCAATTTGGAGGTTATTTCATTGACTAGTCAAAATTATAAAAATCATCGCAGATTCCACCCGATTTACCATTATTTTTTGCCCTTACTCTTGCTAGCTATATTGGTAGGAGTTGCCGCTCTATTAATTAGAGAAGGACTAAGCCTCTCCTCCATTGTTATCTTGCTCATCTTCGTCTATATAACAGTAAGTTTCTTCTTAATGAGATCTTATCCGTTAAAAGCACAAGACAGAGCCATTAAAGCGGAGCAGAACCTCAGGTATTACGTAATGACAGGAAAATTGCTTGATTCTCGGTTAACTTTTGGTCAAATTGCTGCCTTGCGTTTTGCTAGCGATGCTGAGTTTCTTGAGTTATGCCAGAAGGCAGCATCGCAAAATTTAAGCTCAGATGATATTAAAAAAGGGATTAAGAATTGGAAAGGCGATACTGATAGAGTGTAAGGGGCTCATAACTCTGATCAAAACATTCAAAATGAAGACACCCGAGAGGGTGTCTTTTACTATCTGAGGGACTTAATTGGGAGGATAAGGCAGGATGTTTTCGAATACATAGCCTCGGCTAGGTCTAATCCATTCTTAGGGCGGAATATTTAGCATTAGGTATCCATAGACGGTTTTTCACTCAAAATGCTATTTGTTATAATTAATAGGACTGATACGAATGAAAATAAGTAAGGAGTTGGCTGGAGTGAATCATACAGAGATGTTAGGACGCAGGAGCGAAATTTTGAGACGTATCATTGGAAATCTGATTATTAAGGATAATCAGTTTGGTTTGAGTGAACAAGAAAATAACTGTTTTAAAGATATGGTTAAAAAGTTTCATAGAAGTAACTATGAGTTGCACGCTAGTAGGAAACAAGTATAGTTTCTATATGTAATAAGTTGATAGGTACTAGAAGACACCGTTTTAGGTGTCTTTTTGTGGTGTAACAAGATAAGATTAGTCAATAATCGATAGAGAGTAGGAGTGTATCAACTTGGTAAAGTCTGAGAAAACCATTTATTTCATCCTAGCTATGGTGGTCATTTCGTGGGGCTTAAATATTGTAATGGTGAAATATCTTACACAGTTTATTTCACCCATGCTTGTAGCCGCAATTAGGATGCCGCTTGCTGGAATTGTGTTGCTTCCGTTTGTATTTAAAAAGTTTGGATTCTATAAACCTAATGCAAAGCAGTGGGGACTTCTTTTTCTGATAGGGCTAACGTCGATCTTCTTTCATCAGTTGTTTTTAGCTTATGGGGTTGTAACGACTACAGCTACGAATGCATCACTGATACTAGGATTAAATCCGCTAACTACCGCTCTGCTTGCATCCATTTTTATTGGGGAAAAATTCAGTATGAGATTAGGCCTTGGCATTCTGTTTGGATTCTCAGGGGTCGTTCTGGTCGTAACCTCCAAATCGGCTGATAGTTCGGTTGGTTTATCTGGATGGGGAGATCTCATTATGCTTCTATCCATGTTGGGTTATGTTGTTGGCGCATTGTTCATCAAGAAGTTGTCGACAACGTCCATCCCAACTTTAGTCGTCACTGCCTATTCCACACTAATTGGGGGAGTTCTTTTAAATCTGGGAACAGTGACCTTCTTTGGCCCTTCGTCATATACTCAGATTCATTTGCCAGCCACGGCTTGGGCTGTTATGTTGATGTCAGCTTGGGGAGCATCTTCTCTAGGTACACTAGGGTGGAATCATGGCATTAAATTTCTAGGTGCCAACAAAACAGCTATGTTTCTGAACGGGCTGCCTTTTGCCAGTATGGTTGGGGGAATTATTTTTTTGGATGAAAAAATCGGTTGGATTCACGTTGTGGCCTTTATTCTTACTACGGTTGGTATTGTGATAGGGACTTTAAAGAAAAGAGAGAGCAGGCTTTCTTCTGTAGGTGGAAAATCTGTTGAAATCTAGACCCAAGCGAAAGCGAGGGGAGTACCGCCGAGAGGAAAGCAAGAAGTTCGCTGACTATTTGGTAACGGAGTACCCATGGGAGTAAATTTTTGAAATAAAAACCAAGCAGATGGGAACTCTAATTAGCAAAAAGGAGCTGCGAACATGAATATCATGGAAGTAATCAGTGATGCGGTTAAGCCCTTTCTAGATGGTGAAAAGCCGCCTTTAAACGTCGGAGAAGTCATGAATCTGTGGTTTTATTTGACTGCAACGGAACAAACCATGCGCGGCGAACAGGTATCTTATAATATTGTTGAGGATCTTGAACTTAAGGAAAAGTTGAAAGAGGTCATTAACGATGTTCATGGTCCCATATTTGCAGAGTTAACAGAGTTTTTAAAAGCAGAAGGCGTCCCTCTGCCCGAGGCATCGCCGGATAAACCGATTGGCGATTTTCGGAATATTCCGGAGGGCTCCAAACTGTCTGATGAGGAGATAGCGAGTCTACACACCTTCAATATTGTACTGGGCATAAATTATGCTTGTCGGGGCATGACAGAGTCCGTACGGCCGGATGTTGCAGCAATGTTTGCCAAATTTCAGATAAAGAAGTTTACATATTCGATAACGTTAAAAGATTTATTGATGAGAAAAGGATGGTTAAGAACACCCCCCCTATTTCAAATCGGAAGTCATGTAAGTTAGGTTAGGTTAAGTTAAGTTAAGGAAACGTAAAATCGGAACTTTGTTAGCTCGCACAAAAAGCACCTGAGAGGGTGCTTTTTGATTTGTATGTTAGTGAAGCGTGAAAAGTTTATGAACGATGATGGGCTAAAATTTTTGTGTTGCTCTTAAATCCTACGGCATTTGAGCCTTAATCCCTGCAAGTGCTTCACTTATCTTCGTTTCAAGCTTAAAAGTGCTTTCTTTTTCTGCATTCATTTGACGGGATAGGGAAATCATGGAGGTGAGTGAGCCTTGAACGGCATTGGTATCTTCTTTTTTTGCGCCTTGTTTAAAAGCGCTCCATATCGGGGAGAGGCTGGTTTGAACCGTTTTGATAGCACCTTGCTTAGCTTTAATCTGAACATTTATGGGGTCTATATCATTCAGGCTGCTGCGAATTTTCTTCGTTGCCTTGGATGCTTTGTCTTTAGCGGCTTGGGAAGCTTTTACTTTGGCGCTGATGTCGAACCGAGCTAGTTGTACGGGGATTCTCATAGCAGCAGCTTGGATTCTTAGCATTGCGTTCAAGCTTTTGCTGTTCAGCAATCGGGCGGCTTCGATTTGTTTGTTTAGCGCGGTATATTGAGATAATAATGGTTGATGCCGAGCTCTCGTTCGCGTGATCTCCTCCTCCAATTTCGCCAATTTGGCGGAATCGATATCTTTGGCCTGCTTGCCCAGCTCAGTCGATGTATCCTTATTTCTGCTATGCAGGGTGTTGATCTTGGCGTCCCAGTCCTGTTCTTGCTTCTGAAGAGTAAGGAACTCGCTGTAAAGTGAACTGATTTTATTCGCTTGTGTTTGAGGTGCGCCGGCAATCGTTTTGTCGAGAGAGGCTTGAATCGTGGTTGTGATTTCGATCGAAGCGGCTGATGCCAATTCTGCTGGAATAGCTGAGGCGAGGGCTAAAGCGGTGAGCAAAGCAGTGAAATTTTTCAATAGAAAACCTCCTTCAAGTTTGAAAATGGGATGTGAATACAACAAAAAAAGCACCTGCAAGAAAGGCCATCGGCCTTCTCTTACGGGTGCTTCCGTCGTAAGTATTTCACATGAATATGATAGGAGTACTATACCAAGCCGCCGTGGCAGGTGTCAATAAGAACACCAAATTTGCACCGAGTGATACATGTGAATTACACTAGCTAGGACTGGTAAAAT
Source organism: Paenibacillus sp. WG02 (assembly GCF_055396115.1). Classification (NCBI taxonomy): domain Bacteria; kingdom Bacillati; phylum Bacillota; class Bacilli; order Caryophanales; family Paenibacillaceae; genus Paenibacillus; species Paenibacillus sp. WG02. Next base: position 377,539 of record NZ_AP036016.1, read on the forward strand.
AACCACGACCAAAGGATGGAACAACCATGATGAATCAACTTTCGATCAATGACTTAAAACAGTTCAAGAACGAACTGACAAGATTTATGATGACGTATAAGTTTGCACTGGATGAAATAGAGACCAGAATTGAAATTCTCGTACAGGAATTCGAAATGCTGCATGAATATAACCCGATTGAACATACCAAATCTCGCTTGAAGTCACCGGAAAGTATCTTTCACAAGCTGAGCAGAAAGGGAGGCGATCTCTCATTCTCAGGGATTAAGGAGAGTATTAAGGACATCGCGGGGATGCGGATTACGTGTTCGTTTGTCTCTGATATTTATGTCATAAGCCAGATGCTGAAGAGTCAAAGCGACCTTAAAGTACTGGATGAGAAGGATTATATTAAGAATCCGAAGCCTAATGGCTACCAAAGCCTTCATTTGATCATCGAAGTTCCTGTACATTTATCGGATCGACTAGAAAGTGTGTGCATCGAAGTTCAGATTCGAACGATTGCGATGGACTTTTGGGCTAGTCTGGAGCATAAAATCTATTATAAGTTCAATCAAGGCAATCAAGCTGTACCCGCGCGGCTTCTGGATGAATTAAAGCAAGCGGCTGCCGCCGCGTCAGCTTTGGATCTGCAAATGGAACGCTTGCATGCCGAAATTGAAGTTATTAAAGAAGAGCAATCGGAATCCATGGACGATAAGTTGAATCGAATTATCATTAACAATCAGCAATTTGCGCTGCCACAAGCCTTGCTGGAGCTTTTAAATGATGAGGAGGTGAAGTAGTATCCGCTAATTGGATGACGCCCCTTTTCATTTCTGTGGTATAATCAAAGGAACGGAATTAGAAGGGTGCGAGTAAATGAATACTTTTGAAGACTGGAATCAAAAAGTAAAGTCAACGTTCAACGCTACAAGTAATGAAGTCGTATTAACGGTTATGGAAGCGGGAGAGTCATTAGGTCTTTCTAAGGACCAGATGAAGCTCTATGTGGACAAAAACAAGTTAACCAAAGTGCCAATTATGAGAAGTGTTCATCGCTACCTATTATTAAAAAGTGAAATTGATGAGATTGTGGGGAAATTATGAGTAACGACAATCAAAACTATGCGAATCATCGTAGAATGCATCCGCCGTTTCATTTCGTTTACAGTGTACTGGCGTTGGGTTTAGTGATTCTATCATTTATCCAGCTTGTTAGGTCAGTGCAATCCGGGGCAGACGTTCTGCCCGCGGTTATTTTTCTGCTCATTTCTATCATTTTAGTCATTGTATTCCTACTGGTCCGGTCCTACCCGTTAAAAGCGCAGGATCGTGCGATACGGGCCGAAGAGAATCTAAGGCACTATGTCTTGACCCAGAAGCTGTTGGATACTAAGCTCACGATGGGGCAAATTACCGCTTTGCGCTTTGCTTCCGATCAGGAGTTTCCTACACTTTGTAAGAAGGCTGCTGCAGAGCAGTTGTCACCAGACGCGATTAAGAAGTCGATTAAGAGCTGGAGAAGCGATACCTACCGAATATAGTGCTTTTTTTCGAAAAGAGAAAGACACATCCGTGACGGATTGTGTCTTTTTTTGTTTAAATTAGTTATTTAATCCTAGGACTTCTGGTACAATTTCATTAGGCGCCTTGAAGCGCCGATTCTAAAATGAGGTGTATCATGGGCCGTATGATGTTTAGCAAAACCTATCAGAACTTTCTGCATAAATTCGCTGAAGATAAGCAAGAGTACGGGAAAGTTTTTCTCTTATTCGCTTATTTATTTTGTGTCGTTTCAGCATCGACCATCGGGAGAACTGCGGCAGATACGCTTTTTTTAAGCCGATTTGATAATTCCTATTTGTCCCTCATGTACTTGCCGCAGGCTCTGGTTATGATCACGGCGGGCATCCTTTTTCAGCGGTACTCACCGAAGGTGCGGTTGGAAAGCCTTATGAAGATCTTAATTCCGCTTATCTCGACACTGGTTCTAGTTTCTAGGTTTGGTGTGGGACTTGAGCTGCGGTGGGTGTTTCCCGTTATCTATATCGGCTTTGATGTGTTTAATTTCCTGATGATCGTTTGTTTCTGGCAGTTCGCCACATCCGTGATGAACCAGAGGAAAGCGAAGCAGATGATTGGAATCGTAGGAAGCGGCGGGATTACGGGAGGGATTTTAAGCGGTTTTGGGCTAAAAGCACTCGTTCCGCTCGTAGGCACGGCGAATCTGATTTATTTTTATGCGGGTCTACAGCTGCTCGGTTTGGTGGCCGTTTATTTGATATTAAGCTTCGCTAAGGAAACGATAGAGGCCAAACCGGCACAGCCTAGGACAACAACGGCGAAGCAGGCTGTACAGCGGAAATCAGGTTTATTCGCGAGTGTTCCTCATCTGAAATATGTCGCCATTTTATCCGCAGCACTTGTATTATCACTGACATTAATCGATTATCAATTCAAGGTGATCCTGAGAGGGACTTTGCAGAATGAGGCTTTGGCTGGATTTATGGGCAGCTTCTATGGCTTCTCCGGGTTGATTGCTTTATTTGTACAATTGTTTATATCCAGTCGCATTTTGACGCGATTCGGCGTGATGACCGCCTTGCTTGTCTTTCCTATTACCTTAATTGCCGGTAGTTTCGGCATTCTAGTTCTACCTGTTCTGGCTATGGCTGTCATCGTGAAGGGAAGCGATAAAGTTGTTGGAGATACGCTTTACTCGTCCGTGAGCCAATTAGTCATGTTTCCCGTTCCGCCGGAATGGCGGGGCAGAGCGAAGAGCTTCCTGGACGGCATAGTCCGAAATGGGGCCAAAGGGTTGGCGGCCATTTGTTTACTTGTCGTAACGCGGCTGCTAGCTCCTGAACAACTGAGTTATATTGTGTTGGTTTTGCTTGTGATTGGTATTGTGGCGGGTGTGAAAGTGAAGAAAGCCTATCTGCATACCCTCTTGTCCAATCTCAAAACAGGGGGAGACGATCTTCAGAAGGTTGAGCTCAATCTGATGGACCCAGCCAGTCGGCAAATCCTGATTGATGCGCTATCCAGCTCAGATAAGCAGCAAGCCTTGTATGCTTTCGGTCTTTTACGAGAGATGGACTCTTTCGACTTAACGCCTCATTTGGACGGGCTGCTGCATCATTCAACTCCTGGAATGTGTATAGAAGCCTTGGACTATGTGGAGCAAAAGGTGCCAGGCGGATTTGAACCTATTCTTCAATCCTTGGCGGCAATCGACAACAATCAGGTGAAAGCAAAAGCCATTCTAGCGCTAGCGGCGTACGCCAAAGAGGAATATGTGGATGAAATAACCGTTCATTTAGATGATCAGTCGGTGGAAGTACAAGCAGCTGCCATCGCTGGATTGGTCAAATATTATAGCATTGAGGGGATGTTTCGAGCCGTCGGGAAACTGAAGCAAATGATGGAAAGCGGGCAGGAAGAAGAACGGATCGCGATGGCTGCTTTATTCGGACAAATTCGGGTGAAAAACTTCTATAAACCGTTAATTTCTCTCCTACAGGACAGCAGTCCGCTGGTGCGAATACGTGCTTTGGAATCTGCGGCTATTCTTCATGTACCTCCATTAATTGTACCGATTATTGCCATGCTAAAAGACAGCGAAACCCGGCGTTACGCCACCCAGGCTCTCGCTGCTTATGATGAGCAGGATATTTTGCCGCAGTTAGCGCCTTATTTGAACCAGATAGAGATTGGCTTGTATCTGCCAGCCGTATTCGAACGAATTGCAACGCAAAGAGCCTTCGATATGCTCTTCGACTGTTACGAGGCTGCCCGCTATGACATGCGGGATCGGATTTTGGAATCGCTGCTTCGCATGCATAAGCGACTGCCTTTTGTGGACAGCCAGCAAGTAGAGACTTATATTTTCCATGAATTAAAGCTGCATGGACAGTTTGCTGAACACGGGGCGAGTATGATTGGGGTAGAAGGCTTCGCTGATATCGAGAATATCGTTAGAGAAATTCGAACAGCGATCAGTCGACGCATCTTCCAGTTGTTATCGCTCATCTATGAAGAGAAGACGATGCAGGCTGTCTATCTCGACTGGTCCGAAGGGGATTCCAGGCAGCAGGCCAATGCGGAAGAAGTGATCGATCAAACGCTGCGAGGAAGCCTGCGCACGGAAATGACGGCATTCATGTCAGGCTCAAGCAAAATGGTGAGGAATTCGGTAACGGACTTGCCGCTCAGCGAACATTTGAACTGGCTATCCGCGCAAGGGGATGACTGGCTCAAGCAAGCGATACAGCATCACACCGAGAACAAGTTGGGAACTTCACCAAATGAGGATCTATCCGATCTGATGCATCGGGTGCACTTGCTCCGTCATGTATCTCTGTTCCAAGGGATGACAAGCAGAGATTTATCTGTTATTGCACGGAGATTACATAAGCTGAGTGTTGAGAAGGGAGCTGTCATCATTCAGGAGGGGGATATGGGAGATTCCCTGATGATTATGGATGAAGGCCGAGCAGGCGTTTACCGCAGCGGGCAGCCGCTAGGCGAGGTGAAGCGGGGAGATTGCTTCGGTGAAATGGCGATTCTGACTCAGGGAGTCCGAACAGCTACCATTCGAGCCGATGAAGATGTTCTTCTGTGGCGACTGGATTCCTCCGTTTTCTACGATATGATGTTCGATCAGACCAGCATTGCGGTTGAAATGATGAAGCTGCTATCCCGCAGGCTGCGATCCGAATTGGAGCGGGGACAGGCAGCGGATAAGCCTGAACTGGACCAAAGGCACGCAGAAGTCGCAGCGACGGTGCAATTGCCTGAAACCAGGCCAACCGAAGGCTGGACGAAGGACGAAGTCATTTTACGGCGGATCCTCGTGCTGCAAAAAATAGAATTGTTCGTTCATCTAGCCCCGGAGGATTTCATATGGCTCGCTCAAAGGGTGGAAGAAGTCGCCTACGAACCTGGAGAAGTCATCTGCCGAGCAGGTGATTTCGGAGATACCATGTATGGCATTATCGAAGGAAGCATCCGTGTGCATAGAGGCAGTGAAGAGTACGCGGTCTTACAGGAAGGTGCGTTCTTCGGCGAGATGGCGATTATTGACAGCGGTCCTCGCTCGGCCGACTGCACGGCGAAGGAGGCTGCCGTGCTGCTGCAGCTTCATCGGGACCTGGTGCTGACCTTCTGTTTTCAGAATATTGATGTGCTGCGCAGCATGATGAGAGTTATTGCGGATCGGCTGCGTGGGATGGTTTAGAGGAACCGTAACATGCGCAGGAATGGGGAGGATAAATGGCTTACGCTGATCTTTTCGATGAGCCGTGTTAGTCACGGTTGATGCATAACATGCAGCGGAGGACTCCTAGTCATATTAAAGTTGTATTTTGTACAACATCTGGCTCGCAAATCCGCGTTTTTCCTGCGATTGTTGCAGAACATACAACAATTTTTCCCAAAAGTAGCTCTGTAGAATGAAATACGGTTAAATTGTTGCACAAAATACAACATTGTCAGTTTTGTAAGAAGAAACCATCGAAATTGTTGTATGCTATACAACTGCAGCTCATTTATAAGCCCATTCAGCTGAGCAAGCGCAAAAGAAGAAGCTTTTACTCACCCCTAAAAAATCTAGGCAAAAAAGGATGCTAACCGTGAATCGGTTTTGCATCCTTTTTACTTTTCTCTCTATGCAGTGCTACATGGCGTATACACTTTTGATAATAATTTCAGGCAATTCTGCGCGTTGTGCTTCATATTGCTCAGGCGTAATGCTGCCGCTGGACAGCCGTAAGTTCAATTGTTCAGTTAACTCTGCTAATTGAAGCTCAATGACTTTTTGAACATCAACCTTGTTAGCTTGGGCGATATCTGCAAGAGATAGCCCATTATACTGGGCGATGTAAATATCTTCCTCCGAGGATAGCCCAAGTACATGCAGCAGATCTTCTTTTATAGGAACAGTATTCTGTTTATTTGCAATTGGATTAGCTCTTAAAGGATCAATCCATGTGGTTCTACCCATGCTTAAGGTAAGGGCCATTGTACTGATCATGAGCATTTGTTTCCTGTTCATTGGTTCCTCTTTTCTAGGGATAAAACATTTGGTTATCATGTTTAACGCCGCACAAAAGTCATGTGCCAACTATCTGAACGACTCAAGGATCGCGAGTTCTTGGCTGTATTTACGGCACTTACGAGTAGGAAAATAAGCAAATCCTCGCCAGTTGTATTATTGACTAATACTTTACGAGGCGTTAAATCACCAGCCCCTCCTCGGGCTATAAAGACGCCAGGCGAGGGTTCGGCCTCTATTTTGATAGCAAAAGCCTCGTTGTTAAATAAGAAGTTGATATCCCTCAAAATTAACTTTTGTTTACTTTTCACACGAATAAGTATTTGCTGTAGCAGTATCGTTTTCCTAGCGCCAACCGAGATTGGCGAGTTACCGCCTACGATGCCATTAAGTTGCAGCACTATCTCAACTCCCCCAAACATTTTGTGTTTCAGTATATTCGAGTAAATGCCAAGTGGAATGGGGGGATATACCTGAATAAACGATTTAGACGATTTTTAAACACGTTAGAGGCAATAAAAAAAAGAGCGTCTCCCGTGGAGGCGCTCTTCTGTGTCTATCCCACTGACATTAGGACTGCCAGGCTCCAATGATAATGCCGGCAATCATATAGGATACCAAGTGGTAACCGATGGTGATGAAATACAACTGCAGCTTGCTATTCTCAAACAAATAATTCATCCCGATTTTCAGCGAAATGCTCAGCCCGATAAGCAGGCCAATCGTAAGCCCAGTCAACCAAGTTGTCTCACTGCCAAGCGTTAAGAGAAAGGCCAAGATAAAGGAGCCCCCTAATGCTGTTAGTGCCGTGAGGATGTAAGTGATGGGGCCTCCGACTTTCATCTCTTCCATTTTCATATTGCGCAGCTTGACCCATGCATTTCCGAATAAGACCGGGGAATACCACAGGAAACCAAGGACCATGGTGCTTAACGTCGCCACAAGTACGGCAAGGTAGTTTATTTCTGATAGATTCAAGATTTCAGCCCCCATTAATAAGTGAATTAAGTGTATAGGAGCATTGTATCGTGTAGTTTCTTGCTTGTAAAAGCTTATTTACTAGCATGTATCTGGTACGAAAGTATACCATCAGACCCTGCGAAGGTAGTAGATATAAATTACTCTAAAGGACGAAGTCACGAATCGTATGGCGAGATACAATAGGTTTGTAAGCAAGATCAGAACAAGAAGGAGGCAGGGCAGCGCGATGATTCGTTTGAAAAGCAAAGTGATGATCGTTTCACTCAGCCTCTCGACTTTCCTCATTATGGGTACAGCTTACGCCTACTCAGATGTAAGTGCGCCTCTGCAAAATTGGTACAAAGCAAGTTTCCAGCAGGGATCGAAAGAAATGAATGCTATGGTCCAACAAGGGTTGGACAAAGCTTCTCAATCCTTGAGCGTATCGGCGAATGAATCGGCATCCAAGGCAAAAGCCAACTTGAAGAAGATGGCAGATGACACTAGTCATAAGGCTATCGACAGCATAGAGGCGGCTCGCCAATCCTATGTGGGTCAGATCGAAAGCGCGGCAGAGCTTGCTAAGACGGGAGCTGCAGCAGATTTCGACAAGTATGTAAGTGCTTCGAAAAGTGCGAACGACCGTGAAGTCGATCAATGGGCTCAGGAAACGATTCAAGGATTAACGTCGAAGCTGGGCAACTAGTCAGTCATGGTGAGTTATGGGTTCACCTCAGGTGAATGCAATGAAACAATATACTATTCTAAGGGAGATTGATGAATGATGAAAGCATTGAAAAGTAAATTAGCCATTGGTGTTATTGCAACAGGTTTAGTAGCAGGTATGGGTACAGCATTCGCAGCAACAGACGCTGGCGGCCAACTTCAAAGCTGGTACTCCTCAGCATCAGCTATCACCAAAGGATTAATCGCTGGAGACGTTGCAAGCTATGTAGCTGCTAACAAAGAAAAAATGGTTACTGATTACAAAAATATCAATAACTCCGCAGTAAATGACGTGAAAACAGCAGGTACAACTGAAACAACGCGTGTACAAGGTTCCATCAACGGTCAACTGAACACTTACACGGCTGCTATCGATAGTCAAAATGGAAGTATCAAAGGCAGTATGCCAGGCGAGTACGACCGTTTTATTAATGGTACGAACGCTATTAACAACGGTGTAGTTGACGGTATTGGTTTTGTAGCCAAATTAGACATTACGAAAGATGTTAATGACCAAGGTAAAACATCCGTAAACAACTTGACTACGGCTGTAGGTACGACTCAATCTCAAGCAGCAACTGCTTTGACTACGAAAATCGAAGCTACAAAAACAGAACTTAACACATTGCTTGCTGCTGAAAGAACAGCTGCATCCCAAGAAATTAAGGACAACTTAGCAGCAAAAATCGCAGCTAAATTAGCAGAACTTCAAGCTCTTGCTGATTCTTTGGAAGAAGCAAACAAAAAAGGCATCAATGAAAAAGGTGTTTCCCTTGAAGCTGCTGGCAAAACAGCATTGGAAAATATCGTAATCAACGGATTGAAATAATAACATAGGCGAACAGGCCCCGGTGACGGGGCCTCAAGCTTACTTTTATTCACTATGAGGAGAAGGAGGAATTAAAATGGTCACCAGAAATGAAAAGCAACGCAACCTGAAATCCAAACGGATTGTCGCAGCTGGAATTGTTTCTTTAACTGTTGTATTTACGGCGTCGGCCGGAATTTCCTATGCGGACATTGATATTGCGGGCTCCATGGCTTCTTGGTTCAATAAGAAAACAGAGCAAGTCATCCAAGGCTTGGATCAATCGATGAAGTCAGAGACCGAAACGCAGAAGGAACGGTTGAAGAAAGAATTGCAGCTTCGACTCGAAGCATCTTCCAGAAGCTTGGAATCATTCACGGAGGAACAGAAGCGAATTCGTCTCCAGGCTCTTGGACAGTATGCGCAATCTTTGCTCGCCAGTACGGATATCAAGACCGCACAAGATCGTCAGCAGATCTTGAATAAGCTTCAAGCGATTGTGGATAGCGCACAGGGGGCGATGGATACATTAGCGAACAGCTATGTTCCGCCTGCGCTCGTGTTCACGCCTAGCCCGCCGGTTGTCTTGGTTCTGCCGCCAGGGGCAACGGGACCGCTGCCTGCACCAGCAGGACCTATTCAACCACCAGTCCCAGTCCCAGTCCCTGTACCAGCTCCTGCGCCACAGCCGCCAGCAGTAACGGATGATGTCTATGGACATCAACCCAAACCAGCAACCGTGGTTAATGTAACGTATAACAAACAATAATTGGACAGACTTCTGAGATTGAGGTGCGAGCAGTGATGACGGAAGAAATCTTGGAGCTTAGACAGCCTGCAGTCAGGAAAAAAAGTGAAGTATGGGGTTGGATTCGATTCATTCTACTCCTGACTTTGGCCTTTATTTTGATCAATAACATGATTGGGCTTACGAAAGTTTCGGGTAATTCCATGAACCCTTCCTTACAGAACGGCAATATACTGCTGATGAATAAAATATCGTTGTTCTTTTCAATGCCTAAATATGGAGATGTCGTCGTTATTAAGGATGAGCGACTAGGCTTTAGCATTATCAAACGTGTTATCGCTGTTCAAGGAGATCGCGTACTCATTCGTGATGGTGTCATCTTCGTGAACGAAACTCCGCTGCCGGAGCTGTATACAGCTGGGAAGTCGGAGGATATGCCTATGCAGACAATTCCGAGCGGACACCTGTTCGTTGTCGGAGATAATCGGAATTTGGGTGAGAGCAAGGACAGTCGGGATCCTTCATTAGGGCCTGTTCATATCAAAGATGTGAAGGGTTATGCGGTCTTCTCGTTATTTCCTATGCACAAGATCGCGAAGCCGCTTGACCTATAAGGCAAAAAGATCCGGCGGGTTATGATCCCGGCGGATCTTTCCTTGTATTTATCGCTGCATTTCGAACTGTACGAGTCCTTTGGATAGGGCATATAAGGCGGCTTGCGTGCGATCAGCCAAAGCTAATTTGGCTAACACCTGACTCACATGCTTTTTCACCGTAAATTCCGTAATGTACAGGGAGCTGGCGATTTCCTTATTCGAAAGACCTTTGCCAAGAGACATCAGGACTTCTAGCTCTTTGGGTGTTAGTTCGGAGAGCTCCTGCTCTTCGCTGTGGGATTTGTTACCCATCATAGATCCCATTAAGACAGGATCATAGTATTTACGACCACGGGCAACGCTTTCAACCGCATATAACAAGTCTTCGGGAAACGCTTCCTTCAAGCAGATGCCTTCAACCTGTAAAGATTGGGCTAATTGAAGCTCACTTCGAGTTACCGAAGAGGTTAAAATGATATATTTGCAAGTATGTCCCAACCGCCTGGCTTCTCGAATCAAGTCCAGTCCATTTTCGTTCCCCAAATTTAAATCAACGAGTACAAGATCAGGCTTTGTCTGCTCCAGGAGCCGTAGAGCCTCCTTCGCATTCGCGGCTTCCCCAACAACATTCATCGATTGGCCGGATGATACAACCGTGCGAATTCCTTTGCGAACAAGCGGGTGATCATCAAGGATAATCATATTAACCAAGCGGGTTCCCTCCAAAAAGATCTCAGCTATGTTATACTAAAATAGTACAAAATACCTATTACTATTTTCCTATGTTTATCAATTGGCTCCATTGTATAACAAAATATGCCAAAAGACCATTAAGAATTCATAAAGTTTAGGAGAAGTTGGGCATGTCCTTACATAACCGAACGAGCTTATATTTATTTTTTGGCTGCAGATGGGCGTTACTGCTGTCTGGACTCATCCTTTATTCAAAGGATGGCGGTGTAACGCCCGAACTGCTGTTGGCCGCGGTGCTTTTTCAGACGATATACAGTCTATTACAGTTAAATAAAATTCGTAGAAAAGTGGCGATTACGGTCGCTATTGCGGATTTAATCTTTGGGATTTATTTGCTTGGGTTGACGGGCGGCCTTTCCAGTCCGTTCTTAATCTATAGTTTTACAGGTCTCTTGATGGTCAAACCATTTGTGAGCTGGAGACAGTACTATCCGATCTTATTGTTTTATGCAGCCGGTATCCCGATTCTGTTTGCTATGACATCAGGCATTCTCATATATAAATATGTGCTGGCTCATTTTAATTACGGATTTATCGTATTCGCATTCTTTTGCTTAGTCAGTCTAATACACTATGTACAGCAAGATGTACGAAAACAATTTCGTAAGCTAATCATGATCTATTCTTCCAGGCAGATGACTTCACAGGCAATGAAACAAGGAATGATTTCCTATGTAGAGGAGCTGCTGCAGCGTATTTTAGATGATCGGGAAGTTATCCTTTGCGTGGAAAGAGCCTCTCGTTACGAAAAGGTTCAAAGTTGGAAGCATACATATTTTACGAATTATATGAAGCAAAATAGGCCGCATAGCCAGAAGATTTACACCCAACTACCATCGCCTACAGGCGAAGTTGTGCCTTACTACATACAAGTCCTTCTGGATCGTAGCGGGAAAAAGTATGGCTGGCTGCTTGTAAAATCAGGCAAGAACGAATTGTCTATTTTGCATAAAATTTATATTCAATTTATCCTCATGAAGCTGGAAGCTTTCCATTTCGTCAACGAGGAATTGCTGGATACTCAAGAAACGGCTGTCGCCCTCGAACGCGATGTCATAGCTCAAAATATTCACGATGGTATCGCTCAGGAGCTTTTCTTTATCTCGATTCAGCTGTTTCAATTGAAAAATGCGCTACCCCCGAATGTTCGCGAGGAGACGCTTCCTTATGTGATGGAGATTGAGAAAAAAGTGAAAGAAAGTCATCGTGATATTCGACAATTCATCATTGAGCTTAAGGATGAGAAGAGAAAATTCAATCTCCATAGTGCCATTGAGAAGCTGCTGCACCGTATTACTGAACATACCGAGGTGGTGCCAACCTTCGAGAACATCGGTTGGGCAGCGCATGAGCAGCTTGATATCGAAGAAGCGATTTATCACTTGGTAGAGGAAGCAGCCAACAACGTCATTAAACATGCCAAAGCCAAACATATTCATGTGAGGATTGAAGTCACTAGTGTGCAATGGTCGATTACCATTAAGGATGATGGCATCGGAATGCAGACATCCGAGGTGTACGTGCAGAGGAGATTTGGGCTGAGTGGCATGGAGAATCGGATTAAAGCCTTGAATGGAGCGATTTCTTTTCATTCCGAAGCTGCCATGGGCACGACGGTTACAGCCTACATTCCACGTGAGAGGAGCATTGCCTATGTATAAAGTAGTCATTGCCGATGACCATTGTATCGTAAGAGAAGGTCTTCATATTTTGCTTAAAAGCTGTGGGGATTACGCGGTTACGGGTGAGGCGGCGAACGGAGATGAAGCCATTTCGCAATCATTAGCGTTAGTGCCCGATCTTCTATTGACGGATTTGAAGATGCCTGGTACTTCGATTATTGAAGGGGCTAAGACTCTTAAAATTAGGAATCCGCAAATGAAAATTATTATTTTAACAGCTGTTGATGAGAGTGAGGATATCTATCGGGCTTTCAACGCGGGGATTGACGGATATTTGATGAAAGATACGAGTCCGGAAATGATTCTATCCACCATTGAGGATGTCATGAAAGGTGCCTCTATTTTCCACCCGAAGGAAAACAACAGCGATCAACCAGATACTAGAAGGAGTTCACTATAATGAATTTACAACGATTCGGCCAACTGCCTGTCCATCAGCTATTGATGGCGATCATTGGCAGTATGTCCTCTATCTGTACACTGAGCGGCTTGTCGTACTGGTTGGTTAGCGGCAACGCGGAATCTAAGCTGTATATGATGACCTCGTTTACGGTTTCCCTTTTTGCCTGGGGGATGTATGCGATTCAGAAAAGTATGTCGAAAGACAGTCAATATACGAATCTGATAACCCCATCCTTACTATTTTTGGTGATTGTTGTTATCACACTGTACAACCCTGTAGCTTTGCAGCAGATGTGGGTTGCCCTTATCTTTTTCCCTATTATGCTCAGTTTATTGGTGGAACTTAGGGTGTATGTAGTTGGTTCTGTCATTTTTTCACTGTATTTCTTACTCTTTCAAATTTTTGGTCCCACGTATGGGAATGACGACGGATTCTCTCCCATTATTATGGCGACGACAAAAGGTGTCTATGCATTAGGCTGTGTGATCTTAGGCGGGATTATTATTACATCCTTTAATCAACATAAATGGCGCGTCGAAGCTGCCGCTTTCCAGCAGCAGAAACAGCAAGTGATCAACATCTTGCAATGCTTCATCCCAGTTGGAGAACGGAAAACACAAACGTCGCGTAAAGAAATCGGTGAAATGAGTGTTCTCCTCAAAGCACTAGTGAATGAATATGGAAGCTTGCGTGTGCAAGATTGGGAGATTGATTTATTGTCACTTTTGCATTTTGTAAGCAGGGTCAAGCTGCCGGATTATATGTTTGAAAAAGAAGGGAAATTGACCGAGTTTGAGTTCGAAGTGGTGCAGGAGCACTGCTTCATGGCGAAGGAATTGTGCGAAGGTATCCCTGATTTTCAAGAGGTCGAGAAAGCGTTCCTTTATCATCATGAAAAAGTAGATGGCACCGGCTATCCGTATCGGCTCGCGGGCGATCAGATACCGCTGCTGTCGCAGATGCTCGGCTTGGTGGAAGTGTTCCTCGCCATGACGACGCCGCGGTCATATCGACAGGCCACGTCGCCGAGAGAAGCGTACGCTGAAATTCAGAAGCTAGTCGGACATGCTTTTCGAGCTGACATTGTAGATGCCTTTGGGAAAGTGATCGATTGAAAAAGAACACATAATCTCCGTCTAACATGTGGCATATTAGTAACAGTCTATGTTGACTGTACCAATCCACAGAAGGCAAGGAGTGAATCTTCAATCGTGAAGTACATGCGAATTCTGACGATCGTGCTCGCCATGCTGCTCGGGCAAGCGACGATGGCATCTGCTGATGGTTCTTATCATTTTGGGTTTAAGAAAAGCGTAAACGGACAGCCTCCATCTATTGATGAAGAAGGCTTCAAAGGCCTTTTGAAGCAGCGAGGGGCTATTTTTACAGGGGATCCAGCTGTCAAGGAATTGTACTTAACCTTCGATAATGGTTATGAGCAGGGCTATACCGGTAAGATTCTGGACGTGCTGAAGGAGAAGCAGGTACCCGCGATTTTCTTCGTGACGGGACATTATATCAAGACAGAGCCAGAACTGTTAAAGCGAATGGCCCAGGAAGGTCATTTGATCGGCAACCATTCTTGGAGTCATCCGGATATGAGTCAAATATCGGCAGAGCGCATTCAGAAAGAACTGAGTCAAGTGAAAACCGAAGTCAGCGCTCTTACTGGGCAAAAGGAAATGCGATATCTGCGCGCGCCGCGGGGGATATTTAGCGGCCAATCGTTAGCCGTTAGTCAGGGACTTGGCTATACGAACGTATTTTGGTCCGTCGCTTACCGCGATTGGGAGCCGAAGCACCAGAAGGGCTGGGAGTATGCGTACAAAAATGTGATGGCCCAACTGCATCCAGGTGCCGTCATTTTGCTCCATTCGGTGTCCAAGGATAATACGGAAGCGCTGGCGAGAATCATTGACGATGCGAAGAGTAAGGGATACCAGTTCAAGAGTCTCGATGAGATGCAAAGTCGGACGCCATAAAAGCTAAGAAGGATGCCCAGGGAGGGCATCCTTCTTTTGTATATCTACATTTTAAGCACTTTTACTCAAGTAGTTCTCAATCGTCGATTGAGATTTCTTCTCTTGCAGCCATGTAGTAGATAGGGTAGACAACTTTTGGTTGGTTAATGTTGTTTTAATATCCTCCTTTTTCTCTTCTAGTGTAGGTGTGTAGGCCGCTTTACGGTCCGTTACTTTAATAATGTCGTAACCAGTACTTGTCTGAACGGCACTGCTTGTTTCACCTACAGCTAAGGCGAAGGCCGCGGTGTCGAAGGTTGCTTCCATTTTACCGCTAGAGATGTAACCAAGAGCTCCGGCTGTATCTTTGGTTGCAGTGTCTAGGGATTTGTCTTTGGCAAGCGTTGCAAAGTCCGTACCTTTTTTCAACTCAGCGAGAATGGCATCTGCTTCTTCTTTGGTCGTGACCGAGATGTGAGAAGCCTGAATTTGCTCAGGGACCTTCAATGATTCGATATTTGCATCATAATATTGTTTGATTTCATCATCCGAAATCGTAATTTGAGGTTCTAGAATTTTTTTCAAGAGAACTTGAGTCTTTATATTTTTCTTTAGATCGTCTAATGTCATACCGTAAGAGGTGAGTGCTTGCTGAAACTCATCATTAGAAGCGTAGGAACTTTGAATAGATGAGATTTCTTTCTGAATATCTTCATCTGTGATTTGAATGCCCGTCTTCTGTGCTTCTTGGTTAATAAGTTCATCAGAGATTAAAGAGTCCAGTGTCTGCTGACCGCCACTTACCAGCATGGCTTTATAGAGCTGGTCCGTGCTGATATTGACGCCATTAACCTTTGCTACGGCTGATGATGCTGCTGATGCCTGATCGGTTTTCTTAAGAGGAGGATAGACGATGAGATAAGCGATAAGACTGAGCAGCAGAAGAGAAGATACCCATTTCCTTGTACGATTTGCTGATATATGTTTATTCAATATGAATGCTCCCTTCGGTTTCAGTAATTGGAATGACTTGACCTGTTGCCTATTATGCCGATTGAAACTGAAGCCCACTTGAAAGCTGACTGAAAGTTTGATGAATAGATAGGCTGAATCTGCCATTAACAAGGGGCATTCCATTTAATTATATTGTACACAAATTAATTGTTGACAATGTTAAATGGAATTGGTATGATTCATTCATAAAGTTGTTTCAAATTAAATTGCTAACAAATATAAAATAAAATGACCATGAAGCATCCAAGGAGGCGTTCCTATGCATCACAAAGCGATTATTATCGGAACCGAACCAGCGGGGTTAACCGCAGCGATTTACCTGGCAAGGGCGAACATGTCGCCTTTAGTTATAGAAGGTATCCAGCCTGGAGGGCAGTTAACTACCACCACAGAAGTAGACAACTTCCCAGGATTCCCGGATGGCATCACGGGGCCGGAGCTAATGGACAATATGCGCAAACAGGCGCTGCGTTTCGGTGCTACGATTCAGTCAGGTCGGGTCACTGAAGTCGATATGTCCAAACGTCCATTCACTTTGTTCTTAGAGGATGGAGGGCAATTGACAGCGGACTCATTGATCATTTCCACAGGGGCAACGGCTAAGAAACTGGGTATCCCCGGTGAATCCGATAATATTGGGAAAGGCGTAAGCACTTGTGCAACCTGCGATGGATTTTTCTTCAGGAATAAGAAGATTATCGTGATCGGCGGTGGGGATACAGCGATGGAAGAGGCGCAGTTCTTGACTCGATTCGCTTCCGAAGTGCGCGTTGTGCATCGTCGTAACGATCTGAAAGCATCGAAAATCATGCAGGATCACGCCCGCGGCAATCAAAAGGTTGCTTGGAGCCTCAACCGGACACCGCTTGAAGTTGTGGCTGGACCTCTTGGAGTCACTGGACTTAAGGTGCTTAACAACGAAACTGGTGAGGAAGAACTGCTGGAGGCTGATGGTATTTTTCTAGCGATCGGGCATACTCCGAATACTGGCTTCCTAGGCGGACAACTGCCAACAGATGAGCTCGGATATTTGCAGGTTATTCCCGGAACCTCACAAACGACCGTTCCCGGCGTATTCGCCTGTGGGGATGTGCAGGATCGCATCTATCGCCAAGCGATTACATCAGCAGGAAGCGGTTGTATGGCGGCACTAGATTGTGAGAGATATATTTCCGAACAGCATGCTTAATGCTTTTTAAGTAGATACTTTTGCTGCGCATCTACCTTGACAAACGCGTTCGTCCCTGAAGGACGACGGAGTCATTGATCCTTGTATAAAAGAACCTTTAGGAGGAATTAGCCATGTCAGTTAAACAAATTTCCGATGCCACTTTTAACAATGAGATTGAAGCGGGTATTGTCCTCGTAGATTTTTGGGCCCCTTGGTGCGGACCTTGTAAAATTATCGCTCCCATCCTAGATGAACTGTCTGCTGAGATCGGTGATGCAGCCAAAATCGTAAAAATCAACGTGGATGACAACCCAGAATCCGCTTCTAAATATAACGTTATGAGTATCCCAACATTGCTCGTTTTCAAAGATGGCCAATTGGTTGATCAACTGGTTGGGGTACAACCCAAAGAGAAGCTTAAAGCGGTTATTGAGAAAGCCTAACAAACAATAAATCATAACGAAACACTACGAGTCTAATAGGTTAAAACATATAAAATCACAGGAGGAATACGAATATGACACAGATACAAGAACGCACAGGGGTAGCAACAGTTGGAGGAAATCCAGTTACTTTGTTAGGACCGGAGATTAAGGTTGGGGATAAAGCGCCAGATTTTACAGTAAATAAGGATTTGATGACAGAGGTAAGCCTATCGGATTATGCAGGCAAAGTGAAGCTGATTTCGGTCGTCCCTTCCGTGGATACAGGTACATGCGATGCACAGACACGGCGTTTTAATGTGGAAGCAGATAAGCTAGGAGATAACGTCGCCATTTTGACAATTTCGGTGGATCTTCCTTTTGCACTGAGTCGTTTCTGCGGGGCAGCTGGCATTGATAAAGTCGTAACCTTGTCTGATTATAAAAACCGCGCTTTCGGCCAAGCGTATGGCGTTTTAATTAAAGAGATTCAGCTTGATCAGCGTGCGATCTTCATCTTGGATGAGAACAATACCGTTCGTTATGTGGAGTATTTAACGGAGATGAAGGAGCATCCGAATTATGATGCAGCTTTAGAGGCTTTGCGTGAGCTTGTGTAAGAAATAAAGAGAGCAGCATTCCCTATGGGGATTGCTGCTCTTATTTATTTAGGGGTAAGGTGAAGCTTAGAATCTTACCCCCTATTTAGCATGTTTGGGCTGAGTTGAGAATGGGGATGTCTGCATATTTATCGGCCTGGGTAAGTGACTAGGCTATTGCTTTGAAATCGAATGGACCGAAGGACCCGAAAATTGGGGTGTCTTGTTTTCTGTGCTTAAGAAGAATGGGGGTTAGGAAGGAAAGTTGTACAACGTACAACAATTCCCTTGATTTCTACTGGGCAAGCTAAGGATTGTTGTATTTGGTACAACAATTGAGCCTATTTCTCTCCTATAGAGCTACTTTTGGCAGAAAATGTTGTATTTTTTGCAACAATCGCTTGGAAAACGTGGATTAGCTTGCAAAAAGTTGTACGTTGTACAACTTTACACGGCTGAGCAAACGAATGTTTCGACATATACGTTTTAGGCGCACTTACATTCGAGATGATAGCTGGAGCCTCGAAGCTATTTGCGAGAAGTCCTCCATTATGAAGTCATGTGCGCTTTCCTCCAACAGAGATGGGGGAATTCTACCCATCTAAGAAGGGAGCATGCAGGTATGGCATGGCCGGCTAACGGCTGAGCGTAACCATCCGGCTGCCCTTGACCATCGCTGCGCCGCACAAAGGGCACGCCTTCGCCGCAAGCTTCGCTTCCTGCGGCGAAGAGATGCGTGACCAGGCCTTGCAGCCGGCCTGCTCGCAGATCCACGCCGCGACCCGCTCAGTCGCGGCGGCGGGCTTCCCCGCAGCGGCCGGGCGCCGCGCCGCTGCAGAACCCACAGCCGCAGCAGGCTTGCGGCTGACAACAGGGTCCGCGCCAGGGAACGCGGACAGCAGGAAGCGGGAAGGCTCCGCCTTCTTCCCGCGATAAAACGCCGGCGAGCTGATCAGCAGCTCAGCCTTGGCGCGCGTGACGGCGACGTAAGCGAGTCGCCGTTCTTCCTCCAGCGCGGCGGTTCCCTTGTCGCGCCCAACAACGCCAGCCATCTTCACATCGTCCAGATGGCTGGCATCGAGTGCCGTGCTATGCGGCATATTGCCCTCAATCGCACAGAGCAAGTACACGATCGGGAACTCCAGTCCCTTCGATTTATGAATCGTCATGAGCGAAATTTTATTCGCGGTATGATCTTTTCTCGCTTCACTCATTTCGGTGCGTTTTTCCGCGACCTCATGGATAAAATAAAGAAATTGCTCCACGCTATCAAAACGCTTGGCCGAAGATTCCAGTTCGTCGAGCGTTTCCTTCAGCATCTCTCTGTGATGCGTCAGCTTGCTGCGCTTGTTCGTCTCTAGGAAAGCATCGTAGAAATCCTTGCGAATCGCCTGAACGGCAGCGAGCGGCTTCATGTCAGCAAGCGATTTGATAAGCCGGATGCGGTTTTTGAGCTTTTCTTTCTGAAAATCTTTCAGGTTCGGCAGACCGAGCAGGTGGATGAGCGGCCACTTTTTCGCTTGAATCGCTTCCTGATCTTGAATAATCCGCATGCCCTGGTCTCGTCCTATATATAATGAAGGGAGGACACCTTCTATGGCTTCGAAATTGCGCCGTTCATGGGCAAGCCTTAAATGATCGATAATCGGCTTCACCATCCACTGATCGTAAAAGGAGTCATTGCTTCCGTAATCCACAAAAGGCAAATTATGAAGAATCAACTGCTCGATAATCGCCCGACTGTTGCTGGCTGTCCGATAAAGAACCGCGAAATCGCCATATTGACTGCCACCCTCGGCTACTTTGACCCGAAGATCGTTAATTAACCAATCAGCCTCATCATCACTATTCATGGGTTTCACATATTGCGGCTTCAGATCACTCTCCTTCGTGGCGAGGAGGGTCTTCGACTTCCGCTGCACGTTGTGTTTGATAATGGCATTCCCCAGACCGACGATGCTTGAAGTAGAACGATAATTAATATCCAGAGTGACCGTCTTGGCAGCAGGATACTTCTCATGGAATTGTAGAATAAATTCATTTCGCGCCCCATTAAACGAATAGATCGTCTGGTCATCGTCACCAACGACCATCAAATTCTCGTGGTTCTTGGAAATCATTTGAATGATTTCGTATTGCACGGTATTCGTATCCTGAAACTCATCGACGCTGATATAAGTGAATTTTCGCTGCAGCGAGCGCAGAACATCGGCGTTTTGCTGCAATAAGTGGTAGGCTTTGATTAAAATATCATCAAAATCAATCTTGTGCTGCTCCATTTTCCACTGCTCATACTGCATGAAAATTCGCTTCACTTCTTTATCTTCTTCCGATCCTTCAGGAAGGTCTTCGACCTCGATCAGCTGCATTTTATAAGAGGAAAGCAAGGAAATGAGCACTTCGGGTTGGTATGTATCCTGCAGCCCCATGCCTAGCATGATGCGCTTAAAGACAATTTGCTGATAGCGGCTATCACTCAGAATTTCTTGTTGCAATCCGTTCATTCGCAGTAATCTTAGGCAAAAAGCGTGAAATGTCCGCACCTGCATCGTATTGGTCATACTATGATCAAGACCTGGCATGGACGTGAGGCGTTCCCGCATCTCTTCGGCGGCCTTTTTCGAAAAAGTAATCAACAACAAATTCGACGGATGGACCCGGTGGACACGCAGTAAATAAGCCACTCGGCATACCAGAACAGTTGTCTTTCCGGAACCTGCACCCGCTAGTGTAAGCAAAGGACCTTTGAAATGGCGCACAGCCTGAACCTGCGCTTTATTCAGCAGAATCTGATGGCTTTCCAAATCGCGAAAAAAGTAAGCGTCGCGATCGGCATCGGACACAAAATCGGCACTATTCGTTAAAAGCGCCATACGCGCATGCGGGATAGGTCGCTCTGTGGTTTGTTTCGTACCTAATGGTGTAGGGTAAATTGAAAGAGAAGTCAAAATCATCACCTGTTTCATAGCAATACTGGACTACCTATTCTATCACATTTATAGACCGATGAAAGGACCTATATACATATGGGGATATCTTACTTAAAATTGCTTTGGACTCAGTTCGAAAAGCACGATGCCACGGGACTTGCTGCCCAATGCGCCTACTATTTTCTACTATCGCTGTTCCCTTTTCTGCTCTTTATTCTGAGTTTATTGGGGTATTTGCCGTTCTCTTCGGATGATGTTATGGGGCTCATTAAAGACTATATTCCGGGGGCAGTAGCCGGCTGGATCGAGGAAATGCTTAGCAATCTGCTTGATGTAAAAAGAGGAGGCGCACTTTCCTTCGGATTAATATTCGCCTTGGTGAGTGCCAGCGCCGCGATGAATGCGATCGTCATTGCCGTCAACAAAGCGTACGGGCTGCCGGAGCGCAAAAGCTTCATACACTCGCGTTTTCTTGCTGTGATGCTGACCTTAGGCATGCTTATTGTCATCGCTTCAGCGCTGCTGCTCAGCGTGTTTGGGCATTGGATCGGGGATTGGACGCTTGCCAACATTCCGATATCAACGAAACAAGTGGCTTTGTGGAACAACCTCCGCTGGATTGTGAACTTCATCATCGTATTTGTGGTTTTCATCGGCATTTACTATATAGCGCCTAATACATGTCTGACCTGCAAAAGCGTCCTTCCTGGAGCGATATTCGCGGCAGTTGGATGGCAATTAACATCCCTCGGCTTCTCCTTCTATGTCAACAACTTCACCAACTACAGCGCCACTTATGGCAGTGTCGGGGGGATCATCGTGCTCATGACGTGGTTCTATATTTCGGCGCTCATCATTATCATCGGCGGTGAAATTAATGCGATAAGGCATGTGAAGAATCAGATACATACGGTTCCATTGGATAAAAATGAGACGACAACGAATAAAAACCGCTCCTGATGTTCGTCAGAAACGGTTTTTTTGTACTGCCACGTCAAAACGCCGCCATTCAACGTTTCACGCCGCGAATATTTCCAAGCTGCTCAGCGAGCCGGAACAAGGTTATGTCCTTTATTTTAGCTTCTATCATGACTTCGATTCGGGGGAGGCCAAAGTGAGCAAGTATCGAGCGTGAAAGGGAAGATCAGAGGGAAAAAGATTAAGAGCTCAATAAGGCTCTGGCTGGGTTCTTTCACTGGTAAAAACCAAATGGAGATTGTTCAAACAAATTTGCTGTAAAACCTACATCAAATTCCACGTCAACTTTACTTACTGCGTAGATTACCTGCATTTCCTACATCAAATTCTCCCGAAAACGAGGGTTTTCAGCCTTTTGGGCGAAATTAGCTGCACATTTTGCAGGTAATTCCCTCCAAAGGCGTTTAACAATCATTTTGATGTACAAAGTGCAGGTTATGTTACTTTAGACCTTAGCGTTTGCCATGATGGTCCCGGAGACCTTTGTCTTGTACATATTCTTATGGAGGCACTATGGCGAATAAGTTTGAAGATGAAAAATCTCCCCGTGGCAGCGAATAATTCTCATCATGGCGAATTTCGCGGAAGATGCACGCCAAGCTGCTCAATAAAAAAGACACCTTTTAGGTGTCTTTAACAGAAAGTCTGGTGAAAGACACACCAGACGATTATTTTAAACCCGTTCAACCTTCAACAGATTCGTTGTGCCTGATTTCCCCACAGGGATACCGGCCGAGACAACGGTTAGGTCGCCTTTCTTCACGTAGCCGAGCGTCTCAGCTTGCCCGATGGCAGAGCGGATCATCGCGTCGGTGGAGTCGCAGAATTCGCCAAGGATCGGGATCACGCCCTGCACCATGCTCAGGTAGTTGATCGCATATTCATTGGAAGTCACCGCGATAATCGGCGCTTCCGGGCGGTACTTCGCGATCATCCGAGCGGTGAAGCCGCTCTCCGTTGGCGTCAAGATCGCTGCAGCGTGCAGCTTGTTAGCGGATGACACGACCGCTTGGCACAGCACCTCAGTCACTTCGTTGTTCGACTGAAGCTGCGCGTCGATTAAGGAGCTGCGCTCCATGGTTTGCTCGACGCGCTCGGCGATCGTCGCCATCATCGTCACGGACTCGACGGGATACTTGCCTGCGGCTGTCTCGCCTGAAAGCATGACAACGTCGCTGCCGTCAAGCACCGCATTCGCCACATCACTCACTTCTGCGCGTGTTGGACGAGGGTTGCGCTGCATGGAATCCAACATTTGCGTTGCCGTAATAACAGGTTTGCCTGCTAAATTACACGCGCGAATCATGTCTTTCTGCGCAATCGGAACTTCCTCCGTTGGAATCTCAACGCCGAGATCGCCCCGCGCGACCATGATGCCGTCGGAAGCTTCAAGAATCGAAGCGAAGTTCGTCATGCCTTCTTCGTTCTCAATCTTCGAAATAATCGGCGTAAACGCTGCGCCATGCTGTTCCAAAATCCCGCGAACTTCTCTAACATCGTTTCCGTTACGAACGAAAGACATCGCGATGATGGAAATATTCTCTTCAATTCCGAACTTAATATGCATCACATCGCGCTCAGTTACACCCGGTAGGGAGGTGCGCACGCCCGGCAAATTAACACCTTTACGCTGCTTCAAGACACTTTGATTCAAGACGCTGCAAGTAACTTCAGTACCGTCAATCATTTCTACACGTAGCTCGATAGAGCCGTCATCGATAAGAATCAGATTCCCGGGCTTAACATCCTGCGGAAGGCCAGGGTAATTCACAGAAACACGTTTGGAATCGCCGATAATTTGCTCAGTCGTAAGCACAATGTGATCGCCGCTTTGCAAATCATAGGAAGCATCCTTCAATTGACCAATGCGGATTTCCGGACCTTTAATATCCATCAGAATAGGGATGATGACACCAAGCTCGGCAGCTGCTTGACGTACGCGCTGAATGCGTCCCCGATGCTCATCTAAATCGCCGTGAGCCATATTCAATCTGGCGACGCTCATGCCCGCACGAATTAATTCTTTAAGAGTAGGGACGGAATCACAAGCGGGTCCCATGGTACAAATGATTTTTGTTTTACGCATGGTGTTTAGGACTTCCTTTCGATAGTAACGAATGAATTTTGGCTTCATTATATGCCTAAATGAGCCGAAGTTCTATGAACTATAGTATGATATATGTACTATAGTATGTAGGAAGGTGCCATAATGCAGGTGATAGCCTTTACGTATGACAAGAGCAGCAATTGGTACAAGGAAGAGCTGGAGGGATGCCTCAATTGGACGCTCATTCTCGTTACCTATGGCCGATGTGTCTATTGGATCAATGAGAAGAAGCAGGTAGTTGAGAAAGGGCAATGGCTGCTCATTCCGAGCCAAGTTCCCTTTTACGGAAGAAGTGTACCGACCCAGATCCATGAAAAGTACGTGGTTCAATTCAACGCTGATGCAGCAGATGAGCTGTTCCCACTTCTCCAACTGCCGCATTATACTAGTCGATTAACGGGTAAATACGAGTTGATTGTTGATCGTTTGCGCCTTATTCATCAGCAGTGGCAAGATAAGCAAGCCTATTACCAAACGTTGTGTGAAGCACTGCTCAAAGAGCTGTTTGTCCATCTCCATAGAGAGTGGGACCAAGATACAACAACGACCGCTACTGCGCAACTAGTGGAACAAATGAAAGGCTACATTCAGAACCATTATCGCGAGCGCGTGACCAAAGACGAGCTTGCCGCGTGCATATGCCGATCTCCGAACTACACGGCGACGCTTTTTCGCAAAGTGACAGGTCAAACAATCAGCGAGTTCGTCCATGCGACTAGGATCAAAACAGGCATCTACATGCTTAGACATTCTGCGCTGTCAGTGACCGAGATCTCCGAGTTCATCGGGTACAATGACCCGTCTTATTTTTACCGTGTATTCAGGCGTCTAACCGGCTTAGTGCCAACGGATTTAGTATCCGACCGTGAAACGATTCGCAAGTAGTATTTACTTACATCGTACCGCCGCCCCGGCGTACTTCCGAAGGGATTTGTTCAGGTCCTTTATCAATGTTCTGGTAGATGAACGTTCCTACACTTGCTTCATCAAACTTTGTAAGCTGCATCGTTTTCGTCCATGCTGTCACGACGACCTCCTGATCGCTGGGTACATCTGGATTCGGAACAGCTAGTACACCGGCGCCGGCTTTCTTGAAATGCGTCAAATAGTCGAGACGATCCAGCAGTTCTTTAGGAGCATCAGGGTGGTAATGAATAATGATATCGCCGTGCTCTAAATTATGAACAAGCATTTCATAGGAGGGTCTTTCCTTATAAAAGCCGAACTTTAAGTCATGAGGACTGTGTGTACCAGAAGTTGGGATTTTCATTTCATAAGAGAGTGTCCCGTCTGCATGTCCTCGCCCGTAATCTTTGTCGGTCACAACCTGAATAGGAGCATTAAAATTCAATTTTTCTACACTGTATTTGCTGGAATTTTGCTGAATAAGTGATGTCCCCACACAACATATCGCGATAATAACAAGAGTGTGAGAGAGAAGCAGCAAGGTCTTTTGCTTTTTTTTCAGAACCTGTTTCTCCGCCTTTTTCAATCGACTAGAGTTCTGTTTGTGCGCTTGCGCGGCCAACACATAGCCAATAATCGACAAAACAAATATAGCCAATCCTATGTAGAGCAAAATAGCCATAAAATCAGGTCCGTGCTGCATAGTTGAATGATCCATGATAAATGATCCCCTTTTAGATAAATTTTAAAATATCACACTACATATTGTAGTTATACTGATGGCTAGAAGTCAATTTTTGCGTAAAGATCATGTCCTTTATCATTTGAAATAGAGGATTATTCAGACCCATGTTGAATGATGTAATAATTCGCCAGCTGAACGGATTGACACATGATTTGCAGCATTTAATTGATAAATAGAGCGAATGCCCCAAAAAAAGGATTGCCAAAAAGTTGGCAATCCGCTACAGTTAAGCCAAATGAATAGCAACACGGGTGCTTGATGAAGTCAGGCTGAGATAGTGGCCCTATGCCACTGACCGTTAATCTGATCTGGGTAATGCCAGCGTAGAGAATGAAGTGCCTTTTTGCACTAATTTTATGCCTGCCGCTACCCGGTGGGCTTTTTTTCGTGTTCGCCTATCTCATTTTACACATCTATAAATGAAAAGGAGTCGAACAAACAGATGGCACAAAAAGAAACAGCAGCAAAGGGTTTGAAATTGACGGATATTTTGATCACCATTGTGATCGCAGCGGTGTTTGGGGTGATTTATCGCGTATGGGGGCCGATGTATGATATTTTGAAACCTTTCGGACTTCACGCGGAGCAGCTGAGTTATGGCATGTGGTTTATGGCAGCAACCTTCGCATTTCTAGTTATTCGCAAGCCCGGCGTTGCTTTATTGGCTGAAGTTGCGGCTGCGACGATTGAGGCTCTCTTTGGCGGCTCATGGGGTGTCTCGACGCTTGTCTATGGGTTGCTGCAGGGGCTTGGCGCTGAACTCATTTTTGCGCTATTCCTGTAC
Source organism: Paenibacillus sp. WG02 (assembly GCF_055396115.1). Lineage (NCBI taxonomy): Bacteria > Bacillati > Bacillota > Bacilli > Caryophanales > Paenibacillaceae > Paenibacillus > Paenibacillus sp. WG02. The sequence goes on from NZ_AP036016.1 coordinate 403,869, forward strand.
CGCCGTGCCAATGTGGGCGTGACGATCCTAGCGTCCTTCGCATCCGCAGTGCTTTCCTTGCTCGTGGACAATTACTATGGCTATATTGATCAGCTCACGTTCTGGAACTACTGTCTGTTTATTGGACTTCGTCTGTTGGGCAGCGCTTTGATCGCCGGCGTATTCGCGTACTACTTAGCGGGTGCATTGGCTCGTACAGGTGTGCTTAGTCTAGTTCGTCCTGTTTCAAAGAAAGACTACGACGTATTGGGGTAACGTGATGAGCGAAGGAATGAGCGTTACGAATCTGAGGTTAAAATATCCCGGAGAGGACGCCCCCCTGTTATTTCAGGGGGTTTCCTTTTCAATTGAGCCCGGGGAGAAGGTACTGCTTCTAGGGCCGAGTGGCTGTGGCAAATCGACACTGCTTCAAGTGCTAAGCGGTATAGTGCCTGACATTGTAGAGATTCCGCTCAAGGCAGATGGCATTCACACACCAAGCCGCTCTGGTTATGTCTTTCAAGATCCGGAGACACAGTTCTGCATGCCTTATGTGGATGAGGAAATTGCATTCGTCTTGGAAAATTTACAAGTCCCTCGTGAGGAGATGCCTGATCTTATCGCGTATTATCTGGAGTTGGTGGGGCTTCAATTAGAGGATACCCATACCTTGATTGGGAATTTGTCGCAAGGGATGAAACAACGGTTGGCTATTGCGAGCGTGCTCGCGCTAGAGCCGGAAGTGCTGTTCCTTGACGAGCCTACGGCGCTTCTGGATGAAGAAGGCACTGAGCAGGTTTGGGAAACGATTCGAAGGATTAGTGCTGAGAAGACACTGGTTATCGTGGAGCATAAAATAAGCGGCATCCTGGGATTCATCGACCGCTTGATCGTCATGTCACCCGAGGGAGGGCTTTTAGCAGATGGTCCGCCTCAAGAGGTGTTCGTAGATTGTAAACAGCAAATGATCGAGTACGGGATTTGGTACCCTGGGGTTTGGGACGATAATGAGATGGAGCTAAAAACAACCTCCGTCGTTCAGACTGCGGGGCCGGTCATGATCCTTCGCGATTATGTAGGGCTGCGCGGAGGGCAGATCAAGACCTCTGTGGATAACTTGAGCGTCTATCCTGGCGACTGGATTACCTTTGTCGGCCCCAACGGCGCGGGCAAAAGCTCGCTGCTGCTAGCGATCATGCGGCTCATCCCGACCCACGGCAGCTGCTGGATCGAGGGAGTTAAGGGCAGCAAAGTCGAGCAGCTTGCGGAGCAAGTCGGCTTTGTGTTCCAGAACCCCGAATTCCAATTCGTCACGAATTCGGTGGAGGAAGAGCTGGCCTACTCCTTGCCAGAGGCGGAGCAGGGGCGGGATGTGCAGCAGGCGGCTATAGAGCGACTGCTTAGGGAGTACGACCTGCTCGCGCTGCGCAAGAGGCATCCGTTCCAGCTGTCGATGGGCCAGAAGCGGCGCTTAAGCGTGGCGTCCGCGATGGTGCGCGGCCCACGCATTCTGCTGCTCGATGAGCCCACCTTCGGGCTTGATGCGCGCGGCACGCTGCGCATCTTGCAGCAGCTGGAGCGGCTGCGGGCGAGTGGAACCGTGATCGTGATGGTCACGCACGATCCGGAGATTGTGAAACGCTGCGCCACGCGCGTTTGGCGGGTTGAAGATGGGCATGTGAAGGAATGGCCAGTTGAGAAGCTGCTGGCCTCCGCCGCACATGCTCCGGAAGGAGCAGCGATGCTATGCAAATAACATTCGCGTACCGTGAAACCTGGCTGCACCGGGTGAATCCAGGTGTGAAGCTTATCCTGTCCATCTTTCTGTTTATAGTTGTCGTGTTCACGCATAATCTGAATGCTATGATGTATTTGACCTTGGGCGCACTTGTGCCGCTCTTCTTGTTCTCCGGCCATCCTATGAAGCGGCTGCTGTTGTATGCTTCACCGTTCCTACTTATCTTCCTATCCTCTTCCACGGGGATGATGATGTTCGGCAGCGGAGATACGCTGTGGTACCAGCTGGGCTTCATCCGAATCACTGAAGAAAGCTTCTACCGCGGCATCCACCTTGGCTTCCGGGGCCTTCAGGTTGCCGCAGTCGGGCTGCTGTTCAGCTTGACCACACGGCCGGTTGCCCTATTTTATGCCATGATGCAGCAGTGGAAAGTCGCGCCGAAATATGCGTACAGCTTCCTCGCAGCAATGCGCATGCTGCCGCTCGTGCTCGAAGAATTCCAAACCCTCCGCTATGCGCTGAAGGTTCGGGGCAAGAAGAAGCGTAATCCCATCACCGGATGGTATACGACGCTGCGAATGTACGCCATTCCCCTTCTTGCCCAGAGCATTCGCCGTGCCCACCGGACGGCTGTGGCCATGGAAGCGAAGCGTTTTTCATCACAAAAAAAACGGACTTATTATTATGTATCTTCCTATTCGATGCTAGATCTTTATTATATCTTTTATTGGATTTTGCTTGTCATTCTAGCTAATTGGCTGGGGAGAGTATGGCCATTGTTGAACGCAGCGGACGTCCGATAAGAACTATGAAGAGCAATCCAAGCCAACGAACATATTGGTTTCGATTGCTCTTTGTTTTTGTCATTTGCCCCATTTAAGGGACAATACTATTTCACAGCACTGTTTATCCGGTACGCGAGGATCGATAGTGAAATGAACAACACTTGGTGTAAATTTAGTCAGTATGATGGACTCAATACCCAGAGTGTGGATAAGACGATCCACTTCCTTCTGATTGCCTTTCTGGGCATTGCTCATCAATTGGCCGGCTATAGCTGGGTCCGCCAGCTTTTGGACTAAGAGAGAGGCGTCTCGAAGGAGGGTCTGAGAGGTTGCAGCTGAATGTGAGAGTACCTTCGTATCTACATGCGGATAATCTCGATCCCATACCCAATAGGGTGCATATTGGTAGGGTTGTACAGGATAACTTTGATAGTGAGGATAGGGATGGGGGTAAAAGGATGAGTCGTTGTACATCTCGAGGTCCCCTTTTCTGAAAAATAATGAGCACTAGCAATATATGTGGAATGTAGGCGAATGTGCAGCACAAAAAAGCTCCCCGAGTGGGGAGCCTTTTGCTCTATTAGGTATTCTTAGTGAGTGAGGTTGACGAAGCTTGTTGCTTTTTCACCTGTTGGAGTTACGGCGGTTAATTCGAAGGAAGTCACATTACCAGTTACAGTAACGTTTCCAGCCGCGTCAACTGCTACGGTTCCTACAGTTCCACCGGCATTTCCTTTAATATCATTCGTGATGAAAAGGGTGCCTAGTGCGAAATTATAGCCACTAATGTCCGCGCTTTTATACTTAATACCGTAGTTATCAGTGATGGATAGATCCATTTCCGTATAAGCATTGAAGGTATAAACGCTTCCTGTTACCGTCTTTTCAATGGAGGTCTGTCCTGCTTTTATTTCCTTGGTAGTGATCGGGTCGTTTTTAACCGTGACAGTTACGTGTAATTGCTTAGCGTCGCCATTTCCAATTTGGACAATGACACTGATGTCAGCAGTTCCCGGCTTGTTGCCAAGAACGTAAGCGTGATGGTCTGAGGTAAGACCAACTTTAGCAATGCTAGGATCTGAGGAATGAACGGATTGAACAACCCCAGGGATAGCAATAGGATCTCCACCAGCCGATGTCACTTTAATTTCAATTTCTTTAGCTAATTTACTTAGTGTTGGATCTTCAGCTGTTGCTTTGCTAACTAGACCGTTTGATCCTGTGGCTGCATCTGTTAGACCGCTGTCGAGCACACCGGCTAATGTGTAGGTGCCGTTAATCGAAATGTTCCCTGTGCTAGGAGCAGTAAAGCTAAAGCTGCCAGTTGTTGTTTGGACTGTGGAAGCGTCGAGTCCGCCAAGCGTAACCGTGTAGTCACCTGAAGCCAGCGCTAGGTTGGCTGTTAATGTTGCCGATTGGCCATCGCTAGCCCACTCAGTTGTCGTAGGGACTACGGTTGTACCATTTTTCAAAGTGAGTGTTGCTTTGCTAGCATCCACTTTTTTATTGAAAGTAACTTGAACCTTCTTATTGTCGGAAGAAGAGGCTTGTGTGTTTGTAATCGAAATACGTGTTTGATTCCCAAAAACTTGCTGAGCTGTGTAGGAGCTTAGAACAAGGTCAGCGCGATTGGCAGGCTGGTCGCCAGATTTGCTAGCAGGGTGAATGCCAAGTTCTGTTGCTTGTTTCACAGCATCTGCGTACCAAGGTGAGCCAGTCATGGAAATCTTTTTGCCTAAACCTTTAAGCAATACAGTATCCAGCTGAGCTGTCGTTACCGAATCGCCGGGAAGGAAAGTGGTATCTGTAACACCGTCTATGAGGCCTGCTTTTTTGGCTGCTTCAATATAAGGAATGGCCCAGCCGTTGGCTGTATCATTGGCATTAACATCAGAGAAACTGGACACCTTAACTGTAGGATCAACAGTGATGTTGTAAATCAATGTGGCTACTTTAGCAAATTGAGCACGAGTCATATTTTGCGTAATGCCAAATGTGCTGTCCGAGACGCCTTCAAAAACACCAGCTGCTATCATCGCATCAATCTTAGTTTTCAGCGCGGCATCACTACCGGCCAAATCAGTAAAATCAGCACTAGTTTTGGCTGCAGCGGAAGCTGGAAGCGAAAGTGAAGCTGATGCAAATAAGGAGAAAGCCATAGCGGCCGTCGCGATCATCGTAAGTTTCGTGGATTTCATAGTACCTCCCAAGGGTTAATTATTTTATTTTGAATCTAGCAAACTATCGTTCATGTTGTGTTGCTATAACTATACCTTGCATGATAGAGTACGTCATTGTCAAATTCTTGGCAGTCTCGACAGGAGAGTGCTAAGGTGGTTCGGTTGGGTGGAGTGTGAATGATGGATGAGTATGAGAACTAGAATGATAGGATGAGATCGATAATGTGAATGATGGATGAGAATGATACGTGAGAATGATAGAAGAGAATGATAAATGATAGAAAAGAATGAAAAATGAGATTGATTAATGTAGAAGTTTCGATGGTGCGCAAATACGCATGAGGAAACATCCAAAACACCTAAGGTAACTTCGATTGTTTTCACACGCTAAAAAGACAAATATGTCTCATACATATAGGTAAAAAAGGGGCTCCCAAATGTTTACTTCGATGGAAAGTTGTACAACGTACAACAATTTCCTTCACTTCTTCTGAAAAGTTAGGGATTGTTGTATATCGTACAACAATTTATCCGTTTTAGAGGCTAATGAGCTACTTTTGAAGAAAATTGTTGTATTTTTTGCAACAATTGGGTGAAAAATGCCAATTAACTTGCATAAAGTTGCACAAAATACAACAATAGCATGGATAAGCAATTGAAGGCGTAAACATATAGGCCGTAGCTCCTCATTTTTCGATGCAGCATCCGCTAATCGCTCTTACTAGGCCGAGGTCTTTTTACAGAGTCACATTGTAAAAAAAAAAGGATGAAAATCCGAGAGCAGCTATGCTATACTCTTTTAAACAGGAGATGATCTGATGAATTCGAAAATGTCATTCCAGCCGTTAAACCGGCCTAAATTGGTTGACGATGTTGTTAATCAATTGCAGAAGAAAATATCGGAAGGCGAAATGAAGCCCGGCGATAAGATTCCTACTGAACCCGAGCTGATGCAGCAATTCGGTGTCGGACGGTCGACGGTCCGTGAAGCGGTCAGGGTGCTTGTGCACGCGGGTCTGCTCGAAAAGAAGCAGGGCTTCGGCACTTTTTTGACGGCTAATACGGGTATGCAGGAGCCGCTTGACCATAGGCTTCGCAGAGCCGAGATTCTGGAGGTTTATGAGGTAAGGAGGATGCTCGAGCTGGAAATCTCCCGATTAGCCGCGGAGCGCCGCGATGAATATGATCTCGAACAGATGCGAAGCGCACTGGATCAACGGTCGGAAGCGCTGGAGAAAGGCGATACGAGCACCTATTTGAACTCTGATGTGAAGTTCCATCTGTCCATCGCCATCGCGAGCAAAAACAGCGTTGCTATCGACTTATACCGGACTTTCTCAACCGTTCTCCTAGAAACGTCTTACAAATTGGTGAGCGTCGAGAGTCCGCATGATCCCCACAATCTCCAGCACGAAAATATGTATCAAGCAATTATAGCCAAGGATGTATCGGCTGCCGAGTACTGGACGAAGCAAAATCTAGACGATACGGTCAGCCAGCTTAAAAAGTATCTTAACCAGGAGTAGCTTTATTCTCCTTTAATTATAAACGTCAGATGATATGATGAAAGGGGTTTGAGATCACATGTCCGTTTCAAACAATGCTCGTAATAGTACCGTTTATGCTATTTTATTTTCAATAAGCTTGGTTCATTTGTTGAATGATGCGATTCAATCCGTTATCCCCGCTGTGTTTCCGATTCTTCATAATTCGCTGCAGCTCAGTTTTACACAAATTGGTTGGATTGCCTTCACACTGAATGTGACGGCCTCGATGTTTCAACCCTTGATTGGTCTGTACACAGACGCGAAACCGAAGCCATTTCTGCTGCCTGCAGGTGTGTTTTTCTCTCTTATAGGCGTGATTGTCTTGGCTGTGGCGTCTTCGTTCGCTCAGGTTATTTTAGCCGTTATCCTGGTAGGTCTGGGTTCCTCTGTCCTTCATCCGGAAGCATCGCGTGTAGCTTATTTGGCTGCTGGGCCTCGCAGAGGATTGGCGCAGTCGATATTCCAAACAGGCGGTAACATCGGGCAGGCTTTGGCTCCTGTCTTTACAGCCCTTATCTTTGTACCGTTTGGCCAATTCGGTATCATCTGGTTTTCATTTGTCGCGGCTGCGGGGATTATTGTTCAGTTTTTCGTTGCCAAATGGTATCGAAAGGCGGGTAGCCGCCCATCCACATCTAACAAAACTGGGGTTGTCCGAAAGAAACTCCCTCGTAAAACGGTGGCGTACGCGATATTTATTCTAATCATGCTGCTATTCTCCAAGTTTGTTTATGTGGCCAGTATGACAGGGTTCTACGCCTTTTATTTGATTGAACATGACCATCTTTCGGTCGAAAGAGCGCAGCTCTTCATTTTCACCTTGCTTGCTGCCGGAGCTGTAGGCACGTTCATGGGTGGACCTTTAGCGGATCGTTTTGGGAGACGCAATATGATCTGGTTCTCTATTCTAGGCACTGCGCCGTTCTCGCTGCTTCTGCCATATGCCAATTTGTTCTGGGCAGGTGTCCTTTGTGCGTGTATCGGGTTTATTTTGTTATCCGGTTTTTCCGTTATTGTCGTTTATGCACAAGAGCTGCTGCCAGGCAAAGTAGGTACGGTATCAGGATTGTTTTTCGGATTGGCCTTTGGTTTGGGCGGGATCGGGTCCGCTGTGCTGGGGACGCTGGCGGATGCAACAAGCATTTCTTTTGTTATTAAGCTTTGCGCATTTTTACCATTAATTGGGTTGTTGGCTGCTTTCCTTCCGACAGATAAAAAGCTGAATTTGCATGATATTGAGCTGCCGCAAACGGCAGTGAAAGCATAACCCACTAAGGTAGCAATAGCTAAAAGTACTATGCTTCCAGTGCAGGTTTGCAGAGGGAGCTTGGGTCGTGCAACAATAGAGATAGTAATAGCAAAAGGGATAGGAGTGGGATTCATGGATATGAAAGAAGCGATTCGCCAGCGCCGCAGTATCGGGAAGGTCAAACAGGATCCTGTGGACAAACAGCTAATCGAAGAAATCCTTGAAGCAGGCACATGGGCGCCTAACCATGGTCACACAGAGCCGTGGAGGTTCTGGGTTATGACCCGTGAAGGCAGAGGTTTGTTGGGCCGAGGCTACGCCGAGGTTGCCGCCGCAGAAGCGGATCCGACGCTTTCTGAGGAGGAGTTATCCAAGCTGAAAAGCGCACAGGAGAAGAAAGCGTTCCGTGCTCCTGTTATTATTGCCGTGGCCGTAACCCCTTCGGAGAAGCCTATAGTTCCGGAGATAGAGGAATATGCGGCAGCGCATGCCGCCGTGCAGAATATGTTGCTTACAGCGCACGCACTTGGCCTAGGGGCGATATGGCGGACGGGCGCACCTACGTATCATCCGAAGATGCGCGAGGTGTTCAGTCTGGCAGGAAAAGAGGAGCTGGTCGGATTCATCTACATCGGCTATCCAGACATGGCTCCTCCTAAGGCGCAGCGGGTGCCGTTTGAACAGAAGACGACATGGGTAAGCGAGTAAGGTAAAGTTTTGTCGAACCTAAAAGAACCGTCAGGGGATATTCCCTGGCGGTTTTCTCTTTTTGTGTAAACAAATCGTCGAACCGGTTTCATGATTTGTCAGCATTGCTTGCAAGAAAATGCTTGAATTTCCTTGATTTTTGATTAAAACAATCATCGAAAGCGCTTATTTCCTTTACAAATCATTAAGCTCTATTTAAAACTCTGTTGATAAAACCGGTTTAATATGAAAGAGAAGTGAGGCGAGCTCATATGGCCAACATAGATGATGTTGCAAAAGTAGCTGGAGTATCCAAGAGTACAGTTTCCAATGTGTTTAGCAAAAAAAGGCCGATCAGCAAGGAAGTGTCGCAGCGAGTACTGGAGGCAGCTTTAGATTTAAATTATAGACCCAATTACTGGGCTCGCAGTTTAGCTAATAAGAAAACGAATATCATCGGGTTAAATATGGCCGGTGAGCAAGTGAAATTCAGTCAGTTCCATCTTGGCCTCTTTAATGGTGTGTTGAGAGAGTGTTATAACCAGGGCTATCGTTTGCTGGTAAACACCCTGTCTGCCGAATTCTCCAGTCAAGTGGAGCACTTGTCTACAGACCCGGTAGATGGCGATATTCTTCTGGATCCCGCCTCCAATGATGAGAGAATTTCCGAGCGAATCAAGCGCAACGTGCCGCTAGTCGTGATAGGAAGACCACAGGAGGAGTTCGAATCCAGTGTCTCTTATGTGGATAACGACAATATTGGGATGGGACAAATCGTTACCGAGTACCTGCTGCAATTAGGTCACACTCATATCGCGTTCCTCAATGCTCCGAAGAAAAGAACGGTCGCTCAAGACCGCGAGCATGGTTACTACAGAGCCTACAATAAAGCCGAGCTGTCCGTTGATGCAAAGCTCATTGTGTACAAAGATAGCAGTCTAACATCCACTGTCTACGGCTACCAGATGACCAAGAAGCTATTAGCAGCATATCCGCATATTACAGCCATCATTACGGATACAGATAAGGTGGCTTTAGGGGTATACCAAGCGGCTGCGGAGCTCAATTTGCAAATACCGCAAGACCTTTCTGTCTTTGCTTTCAGCGATGATTCCGTCTTCGCGCCTGAATTCAAGCCACCTCTTACAGGAGTCAGGCTCAATGGGGAGATACTGGGAAGCGAGGCAGCCAAGCTGCTCATCGAACAGTGCCGTCAGCCCAATGCCATCGCCAAACGCATATTGATTCCTGCCAGTTTAGTTTATAGAGGCTCATGTGCCCGGGCGAGAGATTTCAGCACCATAAAACCACACAAATAGATAGATACCAATAGGAGGCCCTACCCATGTTCAATAAAAAAGCAGGAATGATCGCAGCCGTCGTATTATCGACAAGTATACTAGCCACTGCTTGCAGTACGAATACCGATAAAACAGCCGCAACAAACGTTAGTAGCGAAACTGCCAAGCCGGCTAAACAAGAAACTCTTCGCATTCTGAGCAATGTTGCTGGGGGCAAGACGCCGGAAGAGAATGTCCTGTTTGAGAAGGAAGTAGAACGATTGACTGGTATAAAGGTTACCATCGAGAAGCCAGCAGCTGACTATGATAAGAAACTATACGCAGCGATTTCTGCTGGCGAAAAATATGACCTCATTTATATGGGTAAAGGCAATATGGATGTTCTTGTTGATCAAGGCGCGCTGATGCCGTTAAACGATAAGATCAAAGCTTCCAAGATTTTATCCGATCCTACAGTCATTCCAACCAAGGAATGGGACATGATCACTTATAAAAATGGTCAGATCTTCAGTGTATTTAATAAATCAGAAGGCGGCACGCTGCCTACCGTTCGTCAAGATTGGATGGACAAGCTGAAGCTGCAGCAGCCGAAGTCCTTAGAGGATTTCTACCAAGTACTGAAGGCATTCAAAGAAAAAGATCCAGACGGCAACGGTAAGGACGATACTTATGGCTTGTCCACGGCTGGGTTATACGATATTCAAGGGTTTATGAGCGCAGCAGGCGTGAAATATAAATATGTGATTGATGCTAGTGGCAAGCGCTCGATTCCTTATGCAACAGAAGCAGCAGTTCCGATTTATGAGTGGTTTGCGAAGCTGTACAAGGAAGGGATTCTAGACCCGAACTTCGCGACCAATGATTCTGCTAAAATGAGAGAGCTCTTCTTGACGAATCGCGTTGGGATGGTCACGTACTGGGATGCATGGGTAGGTTTGTTCAATAATATGAAGAAAACGGATGATCCTAACTTTAAAGCCAAAGCAATCGCTGGGGCCGTAGGTCCAGATGGCAAAGTCATGCTTCGCCGCGGCGACCCAAGTGTTTGGGGAATTCCAGTGAATGCCGAGCATGCAGATACAGCGATGAAATTCTTAGAATTCTGGCACTCCGAGAAGGGTAACATCCTTAGCACATTAGGGATTGAAGGCGATGATTACACCGTTAAAGACGGGAAATACACGCTAACGGATGAGGGAGTTAAGCATGGTATGGATCATGGTGCTCCGTTCCCGAACAACACGAACTTTAAGAATCCGATTGGTACGCTGCCAGGCGCGCTTGAAGGCCGCCAAGTTATTTTCGACAATAATGCAACGATTGAAAACTCCACGAAAGACTGGCCGAGCGCTGAAAAAATCGTAACCAATTACGCTTTCCAAGCGATGATGGGCAAATTGCCGGCAGCAGACGCTGTGAAAAAAATGAATGATGAGCTTAAAGCAGCTAAACTAATTGACTAAATTGAGTGAGCGGAGGCGGGGAGTAACTCCCTAAGCTGCCGCTTTACTTTTCATGGATAAGGGGGGACGTCTAGTGACCGCATGGGCACGTTATCGGGTAATGTATCTCATGATGATTCCCGTTGTGATTTATTTTTTAATTTTCTCTTATTACCCGCTCATCAAGGGCTTGCAAATCTCCATGCAAAATTTTCGGATTATTGGAACTCGCCCGTTCGTTGGTCTTCAGAATTACATTGTGGTTTGGAACGATCCGGTATTCTGGCGCGTCTTGGAGAATACCTTAGTGATTGGAATCGGGATGCTGATTGTAGGCTTTTTTGCCCCGATTATTACAGCTCTTTCTTTAAATGAAGTGCTTAAAACGTGGTTTAAGAAGCTGACGCAAATGGTTATTTACTTGCCACATTTATTCTCCTGGGTTGTTGTAGGAGGCATCTGGATCATTATGCTGTCTCCGGATGGAGGATTTGTTAATGATTTGTTGAAGCTGCTGGGTGCTGCGAAACCGATTCATTTTTTTGCGGAAGTCGACTATGCTCAAGCTTTGATGGTCTTAACGAACACTTGGAAGGAAATGGGTTTCACCTGTATTCTTTATTTGGCATCAATCGTGACGATTTCCCCTTCTTTGTATGAAGCCGCGCGTATGGATGGAGCTGGACGCTGGCAGCAGATTCGCTATGTAACCTTGCCTCAGCTCATTCCGACGATGAAGGTTGTGACCTTGCTGAATATGATCGGGATGCTCCGGATGTTCGACCAAATGATCATACTTAGTAATCCTGTTATTGCCCGAAAAGTGGATGTCCTGATGACGTATACGTATCAAAAAGGAATTCTGGAGTTCAAAATGGGCGTCGCTTCAGCCGCTGGCTTTCTCGTTGTATTGGCAACGCTGATCTTAGTATTCGCAACCCGCAAATTGATTCGTTATGACGAGGAGTGAAGTCGTGTTATGAATAAATCGTTGAACAGCAGGGACTTGTCCTTCCATGTAGTAAACAGCCTCTTCCTGCTGCTGCTTGTAGCGACGATGATCCTGCCTATATGGAACACCTTTGTCATCTCCATATCCTCTAACATTTCATCCATGCATGGCGGTATTCGGTTATGGCCTTCTGAGCCGAGCCTAGAAGGATACCGCACAGTGTGGCAGCGCATTGAGCTGTGGAGACCTTTCGGTTTGAATGTGCTGGTGACGTTGGTGGGTACGTTTGTCCACGTGCTGCTATGTGCAATGGCCGGGTATGTGCTGCTGCACAAGGGGCTGCCTGGGCGCAAGCTGATCACTAGCTTTATTTTGCTAACCATGATGGTTCCGAATGAAGCCGTGATGATCCCCCTTTACGTTGTAAATAAAGAGTTGGGCTTATTGAATTCCGTAAATGCGTTGATTTTATATAGTTTGGTTTCAGGTTTCAGTATTTTGCTAATGAGAAATTTCTTTGGAGCTGTTTCGTACGAAATGGCGGAATCCGCTAAAATCGACGGAGCTGGTGAGTTTCGCATTTTTTCCACGATGTATGTGCCGCTTGCTAAACCGGGACTGGCTACCGTAGCTTTGTTCGAATTCGTCTCCCGTTGGAATCAATTAACGCCTGGACTGCTCTATATCACCGATCAGAAAAAGTTTACTTTGCAGGTAGCGCTGCGCTCGCTCGTCATTCAGTCCGACTCAACCAGCAGCAACTTGTTTATGACGCCTAATGTTCGGATGGCAGGTGTCATGCTGGCCTTGATTCCATTGGTAGTTATTTATCCATTTGTGCAAAAATATTTCGTAACAGGCCTTATGGTCGGCGCTACGAAAGAATAGGAGGAGCCAATGAGCATCGTGACGATATCTCGTTTCATTACAAGTGAGGAAGCCGATCGTTATTTGGAGGTTCCTTTTCAAGTAGCCTCAGGCATGGAACGTATTCACGTTAGTGTAGAAGTGGAAGCGCATGGACCCGGCGACTGCGTCATTGATCTCGGTGTAAAGGATACGGATCAAGTAAGAGGCTGGAGCGGGGGAGCCCGAACGGAGTTTTATGTTGGGCTTGAAAAGGCGACTCCCGGATATGTACCTGGGTACTTGATGGATGGGGAGTGGTGTGTGCTGCTCGGCACGTACCGGATTCCACCGGCAGGATGCACTGTAACTGTGAAGGTTGCCTGCACACCCAAGGAAGGGCGCTGGCTGAAAGGCGATCTGCATATGCATACCGTCCATAGTGACGGAGCGCTGACATTATCCGAGAATGCACGGATTATGGAAGAGCTGGGCTGTGATTTTCTAGCGATGACAGATCATAATACGTACAGTCAAAACCTTGCTTATCCGCATGAAACGGGCGTTGTTTTAATTCCCGGTATGGAATTGACGACCAATCACGGTCATGCGAACTTCTTAGGTGTTGTTAAGCCTGTGGGAGATTTCCGTGCGACTAGCTCGGAGCAGGTGCAGGCACGTATACGTGAGGCAAGATCAAATGGCGCGCGTGTTGTGCTGAACCATCCCCATTGTCCGAACTGCGGCTGGGAATGGGACTGGATGGTCGATTATGATTGGGTGGAAATCTGGAATGGGCCTTGGCGGGAAGCCAACCGTAAGACACTTGATTGGTGGCATGGGCAGCTTTGCATGGGCAAACGCCTCATCGCCGTAGGCGGCAGTGATATGCACCGGTTTGGAGGCTACGTCAGTCACAGTTCTCCTACAACCTGGGTGTATGGATCCTCTCGTACCGTGGACGGCATTCTGGATGGGATCGATACAGGGCGCGTTTTTCTAAGCTACTCCCCAGAAGGTCCGGTCATGGAGTTGAGTTTAGGGAAGTATCATATGGGCGATGTGGTGCCGATGGACGCACCAGAGCGTAAGGGAAATGTAAAGCTTGTAGTGTCGGGTCTGCTTGCAGGGGATGAGGTAAAGCTTATCTCGAATCAAGGTGTCGAGCGTTCATGTGTCGTTTACAACGAGCATTCACTTGAGTTATTTGGTGAACTGGCAGACCGAAGCTTTTATCGGGCAGAGGTATGGCGGTATTTTGTTGAGGTGCATGAAATGCTTCTTGCCTCTGTAAGCAATGCGCTGTATTTGGATTAAGACTAGCCATCATACGTAAAAAAACGAGCCGCCAGAATTTCTGGGGGCTCGTTTTTTGAGTAGAAAGTATAAGTTTCGAGGTAGAGCTTAAGGGTATCCTCTTTCTAAGGTGGCCATTCAAAAACTTCTGCAAATTGTGCAAAGTCGGCTGTCGATTCATTGTGGACAAACGCTAACGAACTCAGAAAACGTTATGAAGCCCAAAAGCGGGCTTTTGATAGTCTAACGAATCGAGAAAACGCTATTGCAGGAAAGACAGCCCCAAATCACGCTTTTTCGCTAACGTAACGAGGCTGCGATTCGTTAGCCATTCGAGTATGCGCATGATGAGGACAATTGCGTGTGCACGGTTCGTTAGCTCTGCGACAGCTTCCAAAATCGGTCTGCAGAGAAAAGAAGATGATCATGGAGAAAGCGGATATTGGCGGTTGGAGCCCTATATCCAATTCCCTGCCCAAGCTCAAACATATGGATTAGCACACAAAGAACCTGAGGCAAAGCCTCAGGTCTTTCTTTAGTAGATAAGAAAGTATAAGTTTTATTACACTTCGCGTCATCAGTCTTGACAAACGCGCTCGTCCCAGTGGGACGACGGAGTCGTTTATCCTTGTAAGCGAGGGCTTATTTGTTTTTAAGGGCAACCGCAACTTGCGCGGCCGTTTGCGCATTGTGGTAAACGAGCGCGATGTTCGTCTCCAAGCTGCGACCTTCGGTCAGCTGTTTGATGCGCGCTAGCAGGAAAGGCGTGACCTTCTTGCCGGTCACGTTTTGATCTTTGGCCTCAGCCAGCGCTTGCTGGATGACGCCTTCGATCTCGTTATGGGCCATCGCGGATTCCGCGGGGACCGGATTGGCGATGATGGCGCCGCCGGCTAGGCCCAGCTCCCACTTGGTGCGCAGCATAGCCGCAACCTCGGCTGCCTCATCGAGGCGGAAGTCAACGCCGTAGCCACTTTCGCGGGCGTAGAAGGACGGGAACTCGCTCGTTTTGAAACCAACCACGGGTACGCCGTGGGTTTCCAAATACTCGAGCGTACGGCCAATATCGAGGATCGACTTCACGCCTGCGCAGACGACAGCGACGTTCGTTTGAGCCAGCTCCGTCAAGTCGGCGGAGACGTCCATCGTCACTTCACCTTCGCGGTGAACGCCGCCGATACCGCCGGTAGCGAACACTTCGATGCCGGCAAGCGCCGCGCCGATCATCGTTGCGGCTACGGTCGTCGCGCCGATTTTGCCGGACGACAGGATGTAAGGGAAGTCCCGACGGCTAACTTTTTCCACATTGGCCGTTGTCGCGAAAGCCTCAAGCTCCTGCTCGTTTAAGCCGATCTTGATTTTGCCATCCATAATCCCAATCGTTGCTGGAACAGCACCGTTGTCGCGGATGATTTGCTCAACCTTTTTGGCCATTTCAATGTTCTGCGGGTAAGGCATCCCGTGGGAAATAATCGTTGTTTCCAAGGCTACGATTGGTTTATTGTTCGCGAGGGCATCTTTCACTTCGTCGGTAAATGTTAGGTAGGATGTGTTCATCATAGGGATCAGTCTCCTTTAGTTATCGATTGTATAGTTTGTAACAGTCGTTCTTCGGTTAGCTCACTGGCTACGGATTGATCGGTTTGAAGCGTAATATGTGCCGCAGCCAAACCATAGGAGCAGGCCTCCATATAGGTATACTGATGCATCACACCATAAGCGATACCTGCGACGAGAGCATCGCCTGCGCCGGTTACTTCCACCACTTTGGTAGGAATAGGAGGGAAGAGCTGCTCGCCTTCCTCGCCAACATACATGACACCCGCGCTGCCAAGTGTAATGAATACGTGTTTCACACCCCGTGCCTGAATAGCTCTAGCCAGCTTGCCATAGTCTTGGTCTGTTTCTAGGGAGGAACCAGCAAGCAGACGGGCTTCTTCTAGGTTTGGGAAAATGGCTGTAACGCCATGAAGCTCCTGCGGGAGCTTTTTCGCTTTTTCGGAAGAGACAGGGTCAATGAATAGCGTGATGCCTTCTTCTTTACAGCGCTTAATTAATTCTTGGAGCGTATCCGCAGGCAAATTCGTATCAGCAATGACGAGCTGTGAAGCGGCAATATGGGACCATTTGTCCATCAAAAGCTGTGGTGTACATTTATCGTATATTTCCATGTTGGCAAAAGCCAAAAACATCTCGCCCGTGGCATCGAGCAGCGCCGTGTAAGTCCCCGTGTTCTCACCCTGCAGGACAATCGTTTGGCTGACGTCGACACCGCTCTTTCGTGTTTCTTCAAGCACCCACTTGCCAGCCTTATCGTCACCGACAACGGTTACGAGTGAAGTCCGGCAGGATAACCCAGCTAATGTATCCGCGATATTGCGCGCCACACCGCCGCAGGACTCGGTGACCGTTACCGGATTCGAGGAGGCCAGTCGAATGGCCGTCTTGCTGGTTGCTTTACTGTCGAGGTTCGCGCCGCCGATACACATGACGGTTTGCTCTTCAGATGTGACATAAGCTCGGCCTCGGATCGTACCTTTCTTGGTCAACGCTGCGATATAGCCGGCAACAGCAGATCGGGAAATGCCAACGGCACTAGCTATTTCAATTTGGGAAATGAATGGGTTTTGACGTATCAGTGCTAAAATTTGCTGTTCACGATCCATGAAAAGCCTCCTTTCAAACGAATAACATCTTTAGTTTATCGCATTTTAAAACAAATGTCTATAGTATAAACAAATGTCCGTAAACGATATAACGAAACAGAAAAAAGCCTTCCCCTAAACCGGGAACAAGGCCTCTTTAACCAACCTTCACATTTCACACTAAGAAGTCGGGGAACGTTTGCCGAGTCCGAGCAGTCCGATTAAACCGAGCAGTCCTAGGTAATTCCACCAAGGCGACGCTTTGTCATTTGCTCCAATTGCTTCTTGGGTATGGATCTTTAAAGCCTTCATCGACGTTGGGGGTGTAAGCCCATAACCAGCTGCATGACTGTTCATGCTGCCCATTTTACGCAAATTAGCATCCGCGCCAGGCATGCCGAACGGATTCGTGTCAAAGAAAGTCGGTGAGCCTTGCTTGGCGGCTTCCCTACTATCGACTTGCGAAATCATTTGCTGGCTAGGGGAATGCGTACGATAGTGATGCGCCCCAAGGAGAGCCGAGATTGACAAAAAAGAAATCATACCCAGCTTCAGAAATCTGGAAACCATGATCCATACCTCCAAGACTTGTTGAATTGGTTCTGTAAGTGCAGGTATGGATATATTCCCCTAAATGCAAGAACTTATGCATCTTTCTTTGAAATTGAGAAAAACCGCTGTCCCCCAATGCGGGAAACAACGGTTTCTTTGGTATTACTTCGTGACTGTCACTTGTACAGTCGTTCTCATGTTGGAATACGTGACTGTAATTCTAGCTGAACCTTTGCCGGTTGCTCGGATGATACCATCCTTCACATCAGCAATCATGATGTTTGACGATGTCCATAGGGCAGGTTTGGTTACATCTTCTTCGGACCCGTCTGTGTAGGTAGCCAACGCCTCAATCTGCGCCGTTTTGCCTTCTTGCAGCTCGATTTTGACGACGTCGGTTTTCAAATATTTCAGTGAATCGATTTCCACGGGAATAGCGACCATTTTGCCGCCGAAAGACCCGGTGATCGTTGTTTTACCTGAACCCGTAGCGGTGAAAAGCCCATTTGTAACGGTACCCAGTTTATAGGCCATGACTTTCCAGGTTGCTGTTTCCGTAACATCTTTGGTAGTGCCATCCGCTAAAGTAGCGGTTAACTTCACTTGTACTTGCTCGCCGCTTTTGGTGACGATGAAAGATTTGTCAGCGACTAGTGTCTGAATCACGCCGATTTCGACTGGAATGGAGACACTTTTACCGCCATAAGTTGCCGTGATGGTTGCTTTACCTCGGGAAACCGGCGTTACAACACCTTTGGATACAGACGCGATGGTAGGGCTGCTTGATTTCCACTCAGCCTCATTAGTTACAGTGCGGGCTGCGCCGCTAGCATCTGTAGCCGTTAGTACGATAGATCTTGTTTCATTCATGTCAAAAACTAGATTGGCGACACTCGCTGATAGATCACTGGCCATATCGACTTGGACGGTTATGGTCACTGTTTTGCTATCCAGCTGCGCGGTCAGGGTCGCTTCTCCTGAAGCTAAAGCTTTGACTTTACCCCCGTCAACAGTGGCTGTTTTGACATTACTGCTTGTCCAGATGACATCTGCGGCTGCGTTGCTGTTTTTTGTATCATCGGTATAGATGGCTTCTGCTGTTAAAGTAACGGAATCGCCTTTTTTCATCACTAGTTTTTCTTGGCTGACCGTTAGACTTTTTAGTACGCCAACCGAAACTTGAATGCTTGTAGTGCGTGTACCGTATTTCGCTGTGATCATTGCTGTGCCGGTAGAGATCCCTGTTATGTCTCCGCCGCGAGCTTCAGCGATATCTTTGGAGCTGGTCGTCCATTCTGCTTTGGAAGTAACATCTAATTCTCTTCCGTCTTTAAAATAAGCAGTCAACGTGACCTTATCAGACCCGCCTTTTTGTAAATTAACGATTTTCTTACTTGGTTTGATGATGGTAGGGATATCGACTTCGATTTTCGTTGTCGTTTTTTTGCCGCCGTATTCAGCGGTTACTATAGCTTCACCGGATTTATAACCTTTAACTAAACCTTTACTGACAAATGCAACGGCGTCGTTATCCACGCTCCAAGTCGCGTTTGCTGCGATGGTATTGTCGCTTGTACCATCGGCATAAGTGGCAGTCAGAATAAGGGGAACTCCTGACCTGTTTGCAAGGAGAGAAGGTCCGTACTAACAACTAAACGGCGAGGAACTTCAACGTCTACGTTAGCTGTGACCACTTTATCGCCGTACTTGGCATAAATCGTTGCCTCACCGATGGATACGGCGGACAGCTTACCTTTTGTCACTTGTACGATATCTGCATCACTCGAAGCCCATTCGGCCCGGTCTGTAAAATCAGCCGTAGTTCCGTCGGCATAAGTAGCTTCTAGTTTGAGAGTTTCTGTCGCATTTTTCTTTAATAAGATATTTGGTTTATCTAAGGAAAGTTTAACTGTGCTATCCACATCGACTTTAATCGTTGTCGACTTGGTACCATACGTTGCAGTCAGGTTAGCTGTACCGACACTGTAACCGGTAACTGTACCTTTAATCGCATCAGCTACGTTCGCTTTATCTGTTGTCCATACGGCTTTGTCGGAAACATCGTCGATGGTACCGTCTGGGTAGGTTGCCATCAGTTTAATTTTCTCTGTTCCGTTTAACAACAAAGATACACTTGATTTCTGAGCATCAATACGTCTTACAACTTCAACATCGACTGGCAATGTCAGAGATTGATTCATGTATTTAATCGTAATCGAGGCACTGCCGGGATTTTGTCCCTTCACTAAACCGTTCGTTACCGTCACAATGGAGCTCGTATCCACAGTGTAATCAGCCTTGCTCGTTACATCTTCGGACGTGCCGTCATCGTAAAAAGCTGTAATCTTAACTTGATCAGTCGCATTCAGGCGAAGAGCCAGGGACTGTTTATCTTTGGTTAACGATTTTACTTTTTTGCTGACATCAACATTAACAATTACGGTCTTACCCATATACGTGGCTGTTATTACGGCCTTGCCTTCTTTTTTGGCTGTTACCACACCTGCATAGACGGAGGCAACATCAGTCGAACCTGAGTTCCAATCGGTTTTGACGGTTGCATTCTCCGTAGAGCCGCTTACGAAAATAGCGGTTGCCGTCAGATTGGCTGTATCTCCGACTTGCATGGCAAGTTCGTTTTTATTCAGGACGAGTTTAGAAATCTCATCAGCTGCAAAGGCGGTTCCTGTCAATAAAGATTGCGCAGCTAGAATGAAAATGAATACCAAGGATAACCACTTGCTTTGTCTGGACTTCATGCTCTGTTTCCCTCCGATTAAGTTCCTCAATGATTATGTATATGAAAATTATGGAACTTGACTATTATCGGAATAAACATCGGGAATTTGAATAGTAGTCACAAAATATACCCGAATTCATCGGCGGTTAATAATGGTCAAGCTCCTTCGAGTGCAACGTAAAAACAATTAAATAAACTAAAAAACAATTTTCTTACGTGCGTTTAATATATATTTTACAAATCTATTATATTGTTAGACCTATTGGTAGAATTTACTTTACCTAAGACGGTTGACTTTGGACAAAAGTTGCAATCAATCGACATTTTTCGCGGAAGTGCAAATCACAGACCTTTGAATCAGCTTCAGTAAGCGCTTGTCCGATTCCGAGAATGAGCAAAAGGGGCTGTCCCATAAGGCGTTCATCTTTAGGCGCCTCTGTTTTCACTGTTGCACTACATGGAATTCCTGTTAGATTACGCTCCGTATCGAAACAAAATAGAGGCTGCTCGCTAGGTTATTAACCTTTTGAGTCAGCCTCTTGGCATAATTGTATTTCTCCTATTACATTTAAGTAGTGCGCTTCACGACTTTAAAATTTTCCTCAAGCAGCAGCCAGTTTTGCGGAAATTTAAGACCAAGCTTCCAGTAACTAATGCCTCGTAAGCCAAGCTCTTTCAACAAGCGGAATTTCGCTTGAATGGAGCGAGCATCCTCGAACCAGACCGTGTGCTCTTTACCAGCATCGTCCCAGTAGTTGAAGTGCGGAGCTTGCGCCGTGTAATCGTATAGGATCTGCGCATGATACTTGCGGGCCAGATCAATAGCCGCTTGCGGAGAGACAGCCTTTGCAAAGGGACCGCCTTTGACATAGGGCAGCGTCCAATCGTAGCCGTACAGATTTTGGCCCATCATGACTTTGGAAGCGGGCATCTCGCTTATGGCGTACTCCAGCACTTTGCGCACGGGACCGATGGGGGAAACGGCCATAGGCGGGCCGCCGCTGTAGCCCCACTCGTACGTCATGATGACGACGAAATCGGCGATCTGGCCATGCGCTTTGTAATCGTGCGCAGAGTACCAGGCGCCGGCTTGAGCGGCGCTCGTTTTTGGCGCGAGCGCCGTTGACATTAAGTAGCCTTCTTGATGGATTTGTTCCGCCGCTTTACGAAGAAAGCGATTGTAGGCATCACGATCATCGGGGAACAGATGCTCAATGTCGAAATGGATATCGCGGAATCCATATTGTTTGGCAGTGCTTTTAATGTTCTGAAGCAGATGATTCTGAACGGTTTCGTCCGTGAGGATGATATGTCCGAGCTCAGCGCTGAATTGGTCCTTTTCGAGATTGGTCACAACCATCATCATGGTGACGCCATTCTGCGAGGCAATCCCGCTAAGATCGTCCAGCTGCGGGGCTTGGAGAGTGCCGTCCCGTTTAATACGGAAGCTGAATGGAGCTAAGTAGGTCAGATGAGGGGCTGCTTCCTTGGCGGATTGAATGAGGACGGGCGAGACGTCAGTCCCGCGAGGTTCTAAATAGGCATTCACTTCTGCCTGTTTACGCGGGGTTGGCGGGATATAAAGGCGAAAGCCCACAGGTAAAGATTGATACATGGTTAGTCCATTGACGGAGGCAAGGGTATGCAGATCGATTCCTAGCTTTCGGGCAATCATATAAAGCCCTTCACCCGGCTGTACCCAGTAGTACGAGCCAGCAATCGGAATGACCAATGCCTGTCCGATGACCAGGGATTGGCTGGGGGTCATCTCATTGGCTGTTGCGATTGTATCTACCGACACGCCATACGTTTGCGCAATGCGGTATAACGTCTGTCCCTTCTGGACAACGTGGATTTGCATAAGGATTCCTCCCTTTCTTCGTAAGCAAAGGCGTTACTTCCGAGCCTACTTTTTTCTTTACCTTATTCGAAGGGAAGGAGATGGGTGTATGTCTACTGGAAAAAAGCGAAGAACTCGATTGAGATCCATGCCGTTCTGCGGCAGAGAGAATCGAGTTCTTGCGATTATAGACCTTGCTGCCTCAGAAGCTGAGCGGTCAGCGCTGGATGCGAGATGGGGAAGTGGTGAGCAGCCGCTATCTCCACCGTGCGCGCGGAGCGAAAGCGCTCCGGCAGCTGGTAC
This sequence comes from Paenibacillus sp. WG02, assembly GCF_055396115.1. Lineage (NCBI taxonomy): Bacteria > Bacillati > Bacillota > Bacilli > Caryophanales > Paenibacillaceae > Paenibacillus > Paenibacillus sp. WG02. The sequence continues at coordinate 425,951 of NZ_AP036016.1, forward strand.
GTCCGATCCTGGGTTCCCCACAGGATCGATGCCACACCCAGCAGCTGCGCACCTTGCTGCAGCTGGGTGAAGCTCTCTGCGCGCGTCAGCGCAGAGAGGGTCTCCGCAGTCGTCTTCCGCACACGCGGCGACTGCAGCTCGGCCAGGACATAAGTGACATACGCAGGCGGTATGTCACTTATGTCCGTGAAGCAGCTTTGCGCCAGCAGTTGCTTCCGCAAGCTAGCCGCGCGCAGCATGCGCAGCGCGGCTTCGTTGATTCGCGCGCTGCGGTACCTCCGCGCCGCGCTGTGCAGAGCAGGCTGCAGCAGATGCAGCCTGTGGATCTGTTCCGGTACGCGGGCGTAGGCATGGGCGGCGAGCAGGCCGCCCAGCGAGTGCCCCACGAGCGTAACCGGGGTCTCGAACGACCGAATCGCTTGGACAAGCGATTCGATATGTCCTTCTATCACATCGGGACGGTGGTGATAGGGCGAACGGCCGAAGCCTGGGAGATCGACCAGGCAGACGGCAGACTCAGGGAATTGCTCGGCCAACGGGAGCAAGCAGTCAGCTCCGCTTAGAGTGCCATGAACGAACAAGATCGGAGCCTTCCCTTTCTCTGATCCCGCCCGTTCCAGCGTAGCCAAAGGCCCTCTTTTACCCCGCATATATCCTTCTGCCTGAGGGTGGGAGTGAACGAGACGAAAGTCGAGATCCGAGATGGTGTGCGGCATAATCGAGGCGTTTATCGCGTGCTCCAATCCGTATTTTCGCTGCATGTCTTGTGCCGCAGTTAGGGGATAGTCCTGATTGACATCCACGATGAAATCGAGGGATTCCTTGGGAATTCCGATTTTCTGTCCAAGTGGACTCCCAAGAACCTTCGACAACAATTTGGGGGAGATGGCTCCCCATGGTTTACTGACACGAAGTTCCTTGGCTATGCCCGATACAAGCTCTGTCATCGATGGACTTTGCTTTTTTTCATCCAGCAAGTAGTAGGTTTGGTTAACGGGATTCGATTCCATCGCCAGAGCGCTAATGAATTCAGCGGCGTGATCAACATGAAAGAGGGGCAGCCAATGGGAGTGACCGCCGGGTGTGATGCTCATCAACTTACGCGCTGTGGCCCGTACGAGAATACCGAGTCCGCCGGTTTGCGGGGTATCCCCGTGCTCTGAGCTGCCAATCAGTACGCTTGGATGGACGACAGATAGAGGGAAGCTTAGCTGCTTCGCTCCTTGGCGAATGCGCAAATCAGCTAGGAATTTCATGGCTTCGTAAGGGGATTCCTGCTCTAAACTAGCGATGATCGGTGCTGGATTGTGGATATTATCATCGGTATAGGGACTTTTGAAGCCGACAATATGGATGAAATGCTGCAACCCCTTGCTCGTTTGAATTTGCGAAGCCAAACTTAGCATTTCCTCGGCGGCTTGCACGAAAACCGCACGGGCCTCGGACTCCCCGATCCGAATATCCATCGGTCCACCCGCGTGAATGATCACATCTGCCGTCAGTACCAACGCCCTGTCCGTTTCGCTTAATCCAAAGCCCGGCAAGCTTAAATCTCCGATAACCGGGGAAATTCGCTCATTTCCCGCGTTAGTTTCCCTCTGACCATTACCGATGAGCCCATCCAGCTGCTTGCGGATCTGCTCCCATCGAGCTTTGGAACGAACGAGCACCGAAACGGTATGAACCTCACGGGATAGCTGCGCTAACGTTTGTGTTCCTATGAACCCTGTACCGCCTGTGATGAAAATATGTGTCATCTAAATAGACCTGCCTCTCGTTATTTTTAGTACTAAATAGTACTAATTAGGATTAAAAAAATTACTTTAGCAACAAGGCTAAAGTAGAAAGAGTTTGATCCAACATGGCTGGATCTTGGCTTGCATGCTGCAGGAACAGTCCGCCTTCAATCGTCGAAACGATCAATTGAGCCGTGGCTTTTGTCGGCAGGGTGGATGAAAACTCCTTATTATGAACGCCCTCGATGAGCAGGGCTTCCACCGTAAGCATTTGTTCCCGGAAAAAAGCGCTCACTTTTTCCCGCAATACATCTGCATCTTGAGGCATCTGTGTGTACAGGGTGAGAAACGGGCATCCGGCTATGGAAGTCCATTCAAGCCCTGTCAGCACTTGTAGGAGAGCAGTGAAGCGCTCCTGCACACTTAATTCCGAACGTGACACGGTCTTCTGGATCATCTCGTTGTAGGTGTGAATAAGTTGTTCGATAATTGCGGTCAGCAAGTCTTCTTTACTTTTGAAATAATAATAAATGTTCGTTTTGGACACTTTGCTCACGGCAACGATTTCGTCCATGCTGGTTGCTAAGTAGCCTTTTGTCAGGAACAAGTCCGTTGCCGCCTGCATCACAAGATCACGGTTGGTTATTTTTTTTTGTTTTTTCATAAATAGTACTATACGGTACTAAAAATCAATTGTCAAATCCGAAATGTATATCTTACATTTGAAAGAAGATAATAGCATTATTGGAAACTGATTCATAAGGATGCTGCACATGAGAACCAAGCCACGCCGTCAAATTGCCTATGTCGGTTTATTAGGGATTACCCAATTGCATTTGCGCAATCCACTCATTATTGCATGGTGGGCCGCAGCCTTTCCGGGCTTTGGTCATTTACTGCTATCCAAGTATTTCCGCGGCTTTATTCTCATTGGCTGGGAAATGTTGATTAATTCACAGATGCATTTGAACGAAGCAATTGTATACACCTTCACTGGTCAATTCGAGAAAGCCAATGAGGTGCTGAATATTCGGTGGATGTCGCTTTATGCGCCTGTTTATTTATTTGCAATCTACGACAGTTATCGAACGTCCGTGGATATGAATCATCAGTATATTTTGGCCAAGAGGGAAAAGGCCCCCATGGATTGTTTCAAAATGGGCGGTATGGAAATTAACTATCTGGATAAACGCTCGCCATGGTTAGCGATGGTCTGGTCCCTGTTAATGCCGGGAGTGGGACAGCTTTACTCCCATCGGATTATCAATGCTTTTTTTATATTAGTGAACTGGATTATGCTTTGCTATTTCTCTCATTTGCTCGAAGGAATTCACTATTTACTCATGTGGGACTTAACACAGTCAGCTAGTGTGGTGAATATGCATTGGCTCTTATTTTTACCTTCACTTTACGGTTTTTCCGTCTACGATGCGTATGTAAATACGGTTGAATATAACAAGCTGTTTGATCACGAGCAGGCTTGCATGCTGCAAGAGGGCTATCAGCATCCGCAATTTCCATTTCCTAAATCTTCGCTTCGAAAATGAGGGTGACACCATGCATGTAATAGCATCATTTGAACATTCGATCTATTTGGAGCTGGCGATTACTGCTCTTGAAGAGGCGGGCATTCCAAAGGAACACATTTATGCCGTTTCATTACAGGGGAAGCCTAACAAACCGAAGATGTTCGACACGATCCATCGCTCCGATGGCGTAAGTTTATTTGATGCGGGGACTGCCCTAGCGACGGCGCTCACGGTAGTTGGCTCTACCTATGGCTTTATTTTAAAAGGAGGGGCCATTCTTTGGGGCCTTATTGGCGCAGCTGCGGGCTTCACGATTGGGGTCTTTATTGATATCGCTCATAAAAAAAAGAAGAAAGCGAAAACGAATCTCCCATCTCGAAACAAGATGACGGAAGTTGTTGTGCTCGTCGCTTGTGATAAAGAGGCAACCGAGCAAATTCAGGATGTCTTCTGGGAGCATCATGCCTTTGGAGTAGCCATATGTGAATGAATTTTTGCTGTGCAGAAACCAGATAAGCCCCGAGGTGAGTGAACGCTCGAACGGGTTATTTTTGATGTGTTGGGGTTAGAGGAGGGGCGGAAGCTTATCCCTGTTTTGCGTTGTTGCTGAGTTGAGTGAGAATGTGGGGGAATGCGTAAATTTTTGATGAGTGACTATGTTTTCTTGGTGTTGTTTGTTTGAGTGAGACTGTGGAGACATTCATAATCATTCGGTAAGTGACTATGTGTTCTTGGTTTGTTTTTTTGGAATGAGACTGTGGTTGCATGTGCAAGTGCATGTGCAATCATTCAGTAGGTGTCTATGCGTTCTTAGTGCTGCTTGTGGTTTGAGTGAGATAATAGACATGCATAATCATTCAGTAAGCGACCATGCCTTTCTTGGTGCAGGTGGTTTGTTTTGTTGTCTTGTCTGTTTGATTTGTTTTGTTTTGTGTTGGGTTGTTTCTAGTAGAAATAGGAAATTAAGCAGCCAAGTTGTACAACGTACAAAAAACAGTCACCTACCCAAGATATCCATTGGGTGCCAAGATATCTTGTTATTCTCCGTTTAAGTACTACAAATCAGGGCATTTAGTGGATAAATTCTTTTCATTTGAATGTCAATAGCTTGTACGATTTTTAAGGCGCCTTGTAGGAAAATTGGGCTTTATTGTGCAATTAGCTCCTTACTTGAACGTTAAAAGTCTCTAGGGACTCCTATTTTTACATAATACGGTGGAAATGAAGAAATAGCAGTCTCTAAAGGCTCTTATCCGATTGCTTTTCTCTCGATTTCACACTTTACTTGACGGATAAGAGTCTCTAGGGACTCTTATTTTTACGAAATACGGTGGAAATGAAGAAATAGCAGTCTCTAAAGGCTCTTATCCAACTTCGCATTTCTCCCGAATTGATCCCTTGTGGAAAAATCGGACTATTATTATGAAATCGACTCTTTTCTGCAACATTTGCGTGAAAAATGTCGATTAGCTTGCAAAATATTGTACAACGTACAACATTACCCGTACCAAGCTAACGAATGCTCAAACATATACGTCTTGAGCGGTGTAACGCGTTTAGCACCGCACAAGAACCATATTAACCGCGTTTTAGTATGCCAGAGCTTTTGGGTACTATTGGTAAATAGTACTATCTGGAATGGGAAATTTCTCCTATACTGAGAAGCAAGAGCAAGACATTAAAGCGTTGCACAGCAACCACAGGGGGCTTTTTGAGATGATGGATCAGCGGAGACGGAATACGACAGCATTTACTTTTATGGCATGGGCATCTTTCATTGGGGCATTCCTGGCGATGTTCATCGGGATTTATACGTTGGAAGAATCACTGAGTGTTAAGGGTTATTTCGCCGTATGCGCGTTATTCCTCACGATGTCGGCTTTTGTCTTGCAGAAGGTTATTCGTGATAATTTGGAGGATGGCTACGGTTCACGCAAACGCAATACAGCGGCTTTCACCTTTTTGGCCTGGAGCTCGTTTGCTCTAGCACTTCTGGGTATGTTTATCGGCATTATTAATCTAGAGCAGCTGCTTTCTGTCAAAGGCTATTACGCTGTTACGGCCTTGTTCCTGACGATGTCCTCCTTTGTTCTCCAGAAAACAGTGCGTGACAATAACGATGATGAGCTCCTGCAGCCGGTTGATACTAAATTAGAAAATAAATTCGAAGAGCTGTAGAAACAGCGCTTTGCCAAGAAGTTTAGTTCATGATCGATGAATTAAGCTTTTTTCAATTTTTTCCTACAAGTCAAAAAGGATGGCAGGAACACGAATGATGTTGCTATAATGTCGTCAAGGGATTGGTCAATACGAAGATATAGGGGTAAATGAGATGAGATCATGGAGTCGACTTTTACTAAGCATTAACCGGAGCTTCAGGGTAAAACTGATTCTCAGCTTATCCGTCATCATTTTGCTTGCCTTCGGCGTAACGGGCTATTTAACGTATCGCTATAATTTGTCGCTTTTTGAGGAAGAAATCAGCAAGCAGTTTTCGAGTACGAACGAAGAGGCACTGGCGAAGATGGACCTGAAAGTACAGGAGGTTATACGGATCTCCCAAACGGTCGTATTTAACCCTGAAATCGAAAAGGTCATCACACGGATCAATTCGAGCGAAGATTCCGATCCATTTAATTTGTATTACAACAAAAAGCAAATCGAAGAACAGATTTTCCAGATCAAATCCGATGCGCCATATATTACAGGTATGTACTTGTATGACCTCAAAGGGAATCCTTCTTATTTCAGCTATACCACCTCGGCCATTAATATCCCGAGTGAGAGCGTATTCAGTACAATCCGATCCAAAATCAACGACACTTACGGGGACCTAGTATGGATCAATATGCCATTATCATCCTCTGTGGAACCAAGCGGGTTCAGAAACACAATCATTGTGGCTCGTTGGATGAAAAATAGCGCTTTGAACACGTACGGTGTGCTCGTGATGGCTTTTGACGAGTCGTTCTTCTCAGGTTCTCTCAAGGAACTGACGAAGAATGGAGAGGGCGAAGTCTATTTGTACAATAAGAATAATGAGCTGTTATTTAGTAATACGCCGGAAAGCTCGGTAGATAAACGGGAACGGCTGAAAAATTTGAGTCAAACTCAGATCATGGATCAGCATTTGTTCGTTCAAGGACAGTCCGAGGTGACTTCCTTCAAGCTGGTCAGCGGAACATCGCTTACGGCTATTCAAAGCAAGAATCGAGATTTATTCCAGAAAATTGTTTACTCTGGCCTAATAAGCATCCTTCTCACTAGTGTGTTGATCGTACTCTCCACGGGCAATCTGCTGCGGCCGCTCAAGGATTTGCTGCAGGGTCTGCGCAAGGTAAGATCGGGCGATTTCGATACGCGCATCGAGATTCGAACCAAAGATGAACTGGCTTATATCGGAGAGAGCTTCAACGCAATGGCCGAACAAGTCGGAAGGCTGATCAAGGAAGTGTATTTGACGCAGTTAAGTGAGAAGGAGGCGGAGCTTAAAGCGCTGCAGGCCCAACTGAATCCACATTTTCTGCATAATATGTTTAACGAAATTTATTGGAAGCTTTATCTGCAAGACGAGATCGAAACGGCAGCCTTAATCGCGGCTATATCGGAGATGCTCAAATATTCGTTGATGCCTGTGCGTACGCTAACCACTGTGAGGGAAGAATTTCAGCAGATCCGTAACTATTTGAAGGTGCAGAAAGAGCTGTTTGAAACGGACTTGGAGACGATTATTCAAGCGGATGATGACGTTCTGAATGGCCAGGTTATGCGGTCACTTCTCCAGCCATTGGTAGAAAACGTGTTTATGCATGCCTTTCGCAACAAAGTGTCGCATAAAGTGTTGTTGATTAAAGCGAGCAGTCGCGATGGCTTTCTGGAGATAGAAGTAACGGATAATGGCTGCGGTATGGACGAAGTGGCCATTTCGCAAATACTTGGCTTCGAGGGCTCGTCTTTGCCACAGCGTTCAGATGGGCGAGAAAGTCTCGGGGTTCGCAGTGTTGTAAGGAGAATCGAGCTGGTGTACGGGACGCCTTATCGTTTGGAGATCAATAGCGTGATTGAAAGCGGTACCACTATGCGCCTTGTTTTGCCTTTTGTAAACAATGTCGAGACAGGAGGTTCAGCAGCATGAGAATCGGGAAAGTATTGATTGTGGAAGACCAGCCGAATTTTCGAAAAGGGCTGATGAAGATGTTAGAGGGCAGAGAATTGGGTTGGGAAGTGGTTGGCGAAGCTAGCAACGGGCAGGATGCCTTAGCGATGCTGGACGAGCTTAAGCCTGACTTGGTGTTGACCGATATCCGAATGCCCATCATGGACGGGATCGAATTCGTAGGGCATTTGCGGCAGAACTATCCCGACATGCTTGTCATCATTTTGACGGGCTACAAAAATTTTGAGTATGCACAAGCGGCCGTTCGACATGGTGCGTTGGATTTTCTGACCAAACCATGCACGGAACAGGATGTTCGTCAGGTGATGAATAAGGCATCCGAGCGGTTCTATGTAAAATATGCGCAGAAGCAGCAGCAGCAAGTGCAGCTGCGGCTCCAGCAAGATCAGGAGCTTCGAGCGGCTTTGCTGGACTTGCCTTATGAGAAGAACATAGCAGCAAGGTTAACGGAGGGTCTGGCTGGTAAGGAGCTGTGGCTTCTGCAAATGAACAGTGAGGATTTGGCAAATAAAGCGTATGGGAAAAGCGACATGAGTCTGGTGCAATTTGCGTTCTCCAATATCGCCCTAGAGCTGCTGAATGGAGCGGGGCTGGAGGCTCAGCTTCTTTTGGTGGAGCATGACAGCTTTGTACTGGTTTCGGCACATCATGGTGTCGAAGAGAGTTTGCAAGAAGCCATTCAAAGAGCTTCCTTCGAGTATTTGAAAATTCGTTTGCATATGATTTCAATGGGGCTCGCTCCTTCTGCTAATGAGTTAGCGGATTTGTATAATTTGACCAAAGGAATTGTCTACGGATCTGTTGACAGTCTTCCTGAGAGTGGAAGTGAGATAGGATCGGGAATCATGCTATCACTAAACCAAGCGAGGGTTAGAGAGATGGAAGTTCAACTGATGTCTGCCATCCTGGTTGGTCAGGAGGACAGTCTTCAGCTTCTTTTGGATCGGGTGCTGGCGGAGCTGACCCATTCATCGCCAGAGGAAATGCGAATAGGGGCGTTATCTCTCTCCATTGCTATGCTTGGGACGATTCAGAAGCAATTTGATCCCGACGATAACAATGCGCTAGCCAGGATTCCTAACGAAATGCCGCAGACGCATTGGACCTCTGAAGAAGTCCTCCATTGGGCTGCGGAGCAAGTGAAGAGCTTCCAGCAGCAATTTAACAACTGGCAGGCGGCCAAAAGTGACAATCTGATCGAGAGAGCCGTCAAGTACATTGAGGAGCACTACAATGAAGAATGCCGCTTGACCGATGTGGCCTCGCATATTCATTTAAATCCAAGCTATTTTAGCGTCGTGTTTAAAAAGGCAACAGGTGAAAGCTTTACGCGCTTCGTTACCCGTTTCCGTATGGATAAGGCGGCATTGCTGCTCCGAAATACCGATATGAAAATATTCGAGATCGCTTCTGCCATCGGGTTTGACGAGCCGAACTATTTTACGAATGTCTTCAAACAGCAGTTCCAAATGTCACCCAAGGAATACAGGAATAGCCGAGCTATGCCATAAGGTTAAGCGCTAAATCCAAGGTTAAATAGGGTGGACAAATCTGTAAGGCACAACATCAATCCTTCGCCCAAGAGTTTTTTTTGTAAAAGGCATTGCGGTCGAAATCAATATGTTGTACTATCGGATTAAGCGCTTAACCTTGAGAGATTAAGCGCTTAACCTTTATCGTGAAAGGAAGATGGTCATGAGTACGATTCGACTAACGATGGCACAAGCGCTGCTGCGTTTTCTGGACCAACAGTACGTGTCTGTGGATGGACAAGAGACCAAGTTTGTACGTGGTGTCATGGGGATTTTCGGTCATGGCAATGTGACAGGACTTGGAGAAGCCTTGGAACGGAGCGCAGGCGACCTTACTTATATACAAGGCAAGAATGAGCAAGGGATGGTCCATGCCGCGGCGGCTTACGCCAAGCAGCAAAACCGTCGGCAAATCTATGCCTGCACGACTTCGATTGGACCAGGTGCTCTGAATATGGTGACCGCCGCGGCAACAGCGACAGTCAATCGGATTCCGGTGCTGCTGCTGCCAGGAGACAATTTTGCCTCAAGACAGCCGGATCCAGTGCTCCAGCAGCTAGAGGTTGTGGGTGATTATACGGTGTCGGCCACCGATCCTTTCAAATCCGTCAGTAAATATTGGGACCGAATTGTTCGCCCAGAGCAGTTGATGAGCGCGGCTGTACAGGCGATGCGAGTGTTAACAGATCCTGCAGAAACAGGAGCGGTTACGCTAGCTTTACCTCAAGATGTGCAGGCAGAGGCGTACGATTATCCGGAAGCCTTTTTCGATAAGAAAGTTCACTATCTAGATAGACGTCCACCAGCAAGAGAAGCAGTGAATCGTGCTGTGGCCTGCATGGTAGGCAAACAGCGTCCGTTGATTATTGCAGGCGGCGGAGTCCTTTATGCGGACGCGACGAAAGAACTAATGGAATTTGCAGCTGCCTTTGGGATTCCTGTAGCAGAAACGCAGGCAGGTAAAAGCTCGTTGCCTTGGAACCACTCGCTGAATGTTGGTGCTATTGGTGTTACAGGTGCACTCGCAGCGAATGTGCTGGCGAAGCAAGCGGACCTGATTATCGGCATAGGGACGCGGTATTCCGACTTTACAACGGCATCTAAATCGGCTTTTGCAAATCCGAAGGTGCAGTTTATTAATATAAATGTCAGCGGGTTTGATTCTTCGAAATTGAGCGGGATCGGCATTACGGCTGATGCGAAGGAAGCGTTAAGTGCACTGAAAGATGCTTTGACGGCGCAGCGCTTTGTTAGCGGTTACGAGACCGGTTACATAGGTTCTTTGAAGGCGGAATGGGATGGCGAGGTTGACCGTTTATACAATGCGGAATGTGAAGAGGGCTTTGCCCAAACCCGCGCGCTTGGGGTGATTAATCAAACGATTGATCCTTCAGCTGTCATTGTATGCGCAGCGGGGAGCCTGCCGGGGGATTTACACCGTTTATGGCGTTCATCGGAGCCTAAAACCTATCACATGGAGTATGGTTTCTCCTGCATGGGCTATGAAGTTAGCGGCGCTTTCGGGGCGGCGTTGGCTGAGCCGAATCGCGAGGTCTATGCCGTGGTCGGTGATGGAAGCTACTTGATGCTGCACTCCGAGATGGTCACGAGCCTCCAAGAAGGCCGGAAATTTACCGTGCTGCTGTTCGATAATCATGGCTTCCAATGCATCCATAATCTGCAAAGAGGTCACGGCAGCGACGGTTTCGGGAATGAGTTTCGATATCGTGAAGCCGCTTCGGGCAAGTTGACAGGCGAATATATGCCAATCGATTTCGCAGCACATGCTCGCAGTTTAGGCGCGAAGGCGTACAAAGCAAACACACCTGAAGAACTAAAGGAAGCGCTGCTTAAAGCGAAGGAAGAAACGGTCACGACGCTGATCGAAATTCCTGTTGTTCCCGGAACCAACACACAGGGTTATGAATCCTGGTGGCAGGTAGGTGTTCCTGAAGTTTCCGAGAGCGAGAAAGTGATTGCAGCGCACGAAGAGATGAAGAAAAACATACAAGCGGCGAGACCCATTTAACGATAACGGGGAGGGAACATTTCTATGATAGATCTGCCATTTAAGCTAGGTATTCATCCCATCAACTGGGTGGGAGAAGACGTCAAAGAACATGGCGCTGATACCACATATGAACAGATTTTAGATGATATTCAGGCGTTAGGGCTGACAGGTACCGAGATGGGCCGCAAATATCCGACCGATATTGCAGTTCTGAAGCAGGAGCTGGAAAAGCGGGGAATACGCCTAGTGTCACAGTGGAAATCCGTGCTATTCTCTGATCCTGCTTACAGGGACGAGGAACTGAAAGCCTATAGGAAACATGTAGAGTTTCTCAAAGAAATGGGCAGTACGGTCATCAGCACAGCGGAAGTCGGAGGCTCGCTCCATTTCGACCCGCGCCGCTCCCCGAACGAGAAGGAAGTTCTTCGTCTGGATGAAGCCGGCTGGCAAAGCTTAGCGGAAGGACTGAACCTTGCGGGAGCCATCGCGCAGGAGTACGGTCTGAAACTGACGTATCACCATCATGGCGGAACGGTTGTTGAAAGTCCGGAGGAAATCGATAAGCTGATGGAGCTCACGGATCCTTCTCTGGTGCACCTGCTCTTTGATACCGGTCATGCCTATTATGGCGGGGCAGACCCGCTTACTGTGCTGCGCAAGCACGAGAAGCGAATTGCTTATATCCACTTGAAGGATATTCGGCAAGCCGTGTTAGATGAAGCGCGCGCCGAGAAGGTCGACTTCGTGACTTGTATCCGCAAAGGGGTGTTCACAGTTCCTGGTGACGGCTGTATCGACTTTGCTCCTATATTTGAGGAGCTGCTATCTCAAGGATATGTGGGATGGGCGATGTTGGAAGGCGAGCAGGATCCGGCTGCACACAACCCTTATGAATACGCTAAGAAAGCACTTCAACATATAGAATCCCTCATTCCACAAGAAAGAAGGTAACGATCTGATGACCTATGTTTCCTTTCCGCAGTCGAAGCCGCTGGATTTTGTAGCCATTGGTAGACTATGCATAGATTTGAATGCGAATGAAATTAATCGTCCCATGGAAGAGACCATGACTTTTACTAAATATGTGGGGGGTTCACCCGCTAACATTACGATTGGCATGGCGAGATTGGGCATGAAAACGGCTTTTATTGGCAAAATCGCCAACGATCAAATGGGACGTTTCATCGCTGATTATTTAGAGCGGAACAACATCGAAACAACGAATGTCGTGACTGATCATACCGGAGCGGTTACCGGACTAGCTTTTACAGAAATCAAAAGCCCAACGGAATGCAGCATCCTTATGTATCGCGACAATGTGGCTGACCTGCTGCTGACACCTTCGGAAGTGCAAGAATCGCTGATTGCTGAAGCGAAGGTATTGCTTATCTCTGGTACAGCACTTGCGCAAAGCCCGTCCCGCGAAGCTGTCTTTCAGGCGCTGGAATACGCGAAGAAGCATGGAGCCGTCATCATTTTTGATCTGGATTACCGTCCATACACATGGAAGACATCAGAAGAGACAGCCGCTTACTACAATCTGGCGGCCGAGAAATGTGACATTATTCTGGGTACCCGTGAAGAATTCGATATGATGGAACGTTTTGAAAATAATCCAGAGAAAAATGACCGTATCACGGCTGCTAAATGGTTCGACTATTCAGCGAAAATTGTCATTATCAAACATGGCAAAGAAGGTTCTATCGCTTATACGCAAGACGGTGTAGGTCATCGTGCCAAGAGCTTCCCGGCTAAGGTGGTCAAAACGTTTGGCGCAGGTGATTCTTATGCAGACTGGCTATATTTATGGCATCATGCAAGGCTGGACGATTGAGAAAAGTATGGAATACGGCAGTGCCGCAGCTTGTATCGTGATCTCCAGTCACAGCTGCTCTGATGCGATGCCGACAACGGATCGAGTAAATGACTACATCGAGCGCTGCAACCGCGGTGAAATTACAGCATCTTAACTAATTCGAACCACTAAGGAGAGTCCACATATGACAACAACTTTGAAAAACTGGATCGGCGGCGAATGGATCGCTTCAACAGCCACACAAACAGAACCGGTATATAACCCTGCAACAGAAGAGATTCTTGCACATATTCCAATTTCTACGAAAGATGATGTGGATCATGCGGTTCGTACGGCTCAAGAAGCATTCCAGACCTGGAGCCGCACACCTGTACCGCGTAGAGCACGTGTATTATTCAAATACCAACAGCTTCTGGTGGAGCATTGGGAAGAGCTGGCGCGGATCGTTACGCAAGAAAATGGCAAAAGCTACAACGAAGCTTACGGAGAAGTGCTTCGCGGCATCGAGTGCGTAGAATTCGCCGCTGGGGCTCCATCGCTAATGATGGGCAAACAGCTTCCAGACATCGCGTCCAATCTTGAATCCGGTATGTACCGTTATCCGATCGGTGTTATCGGCGGTATCACGCCTTTCAATTTTCCAATGATGGTGCCTTGCTGGATGTTCCCGCTTGCGATTGCCTGCGGTAATACCTTCGTGCTGAAGCCATCCGAACGCACACCTCATCTGGCAAACCGCTTGGCTGAGCTGTTCCATGAAGCGGGCTTACCAGCTGGTGTGCTCAATATCGTTCATGGCGCTCATGACGTGGTTAATGGCCTACTTGAACATAAAGAAGTTAAAGCCATTTCGTTCGTTGGCTCCCAGCCAGTAGCCGAATATATTTACAAAACAGCTTCTGCCAATGGCAAACGCGTTCAAGCACTCGCAGGAGCTAAAAACCACTCGATCGTTATGCCGGATGCCGATTTGGACATTGCAGTGAAAGAAATCGTTAATGCAGCCTTTGGTTCTGCGGGCGAGCGCTGTATGGCTTGTTCCGTCGTGGTGGCGGTTGGAGAAGTGGGCGATACGCTAGTCGGCAAGCTGCTTGAAGCTGCTGATAAGATTACGATTGGAAATGGTTTGGAGGAAGGCATTTTCTTGGGGCCTGTTATCCGCGGTCAGCATAAAGAAAGAACGCTAAAATATATCGAAATCGGCGAAACCGAAGGAGCGCTTCTGGTTCGCGATGGACGTAAGGACGCCGCTTCTGAGGGGCAAGGTTATTTCGTGGGACCTACGATCTTTGACCAAGTCGAGTGCGGGATGAAAATTTGGGAGGACGAGATTTTTGCTCCTGTTCTCTCCATCATTAGAGTGGCTACTCTCGAGGAAGCGATCGAGCTTTCCAATCGCTCCGATTTTGCCAACGGCGCATGTCTCTTCACTAAGGATGGCAGCAATGTACGCCAATTCCGTGAAAATATCGATGCCGGTATGCTCGGCATTAACTTAGGCGTTCCTGCACCGATGGCTTTCTTCCCTTTCTCTGGCTGGAAAAAATCGTTCTACGGCGATTTGCACGCGAATGGGACGGACGGCGTGGAGTTCTATACGCGTAAGAAAATGGTCACAGCTCGCTGGTAATAGCGGGTTCGGGGAGAGGTGAACTTCATGGTGTCAATGAAAGAGATGCTGCAGCAGGCTTTGGCAGGCAAATATGCGGTCGGACAGTTTAATTTGAATAACCTAGAATTTACACAAGCGATCTTACAGGCTGCTCAGCAGGAACAAGCGCCTGTCATTCTAGGCGTAAGTGAGGCTTATATCCCTTATATGGGCGGACTGAACTGTATTGTAGGAATGGTGAAATCGCTGATTGAGCACTATGGGGTAACCGTGCCAGTAGCCCTTCATCTAGACCACGGAACCAGCTATGACCTATGTATCCGTGCGATCCATGCCGGATTTACCTCTGTCATGATCGATGCTTCACATCATACGTTAGAGCACAATATTGAGGTTACTCGTCAAGTAACACAAGCCGCTCATGTGCTGGGTGTATCGGTGGAGTCGGAGCTGGGTCGGATTACCGGACGCGAGGATGACTTAGTCGTAGACGAAGCCGAAGGCATGTACGCTGTTGCCGAGGACTGTGTTCGTTTAGTGAGGGAGACAGGGATCGATTGTTTAGCTCCTGCTCTTGGATCAGTTCACGGTCCTTATCGGGGACAGCCAAAGCTCGGTTTCGATCGTATGGCGGAAATTAGAACGCTGACTGGACTGCCGCTTGTGCTTCATGGCGGAAGCGGTCTGCCAGATGAAGAGATCCGTCAAGCGATCGCTTGCGGTACGGCCAAAATCAATGTGAATACCGATAATCAAATCGCTTGTACAGCCGCTATCCGTTCGTTCTTGAATGAGCATCCGGAGGCATACGATCCAAGGAACTATTTAGTGCCAGCACGGGAAGCGATCATCGCCTCCGTTAGAGCTAAAATTCAATTATTCGGTTCAACAGGCAAAGCGGGAGGGAACGCATAATGAATAAAATTAAAATCGGCATCATTGGTGCAGGCAGAATTGGTAAAATCCACGCAGACAATCTGCTGAGAATACCTCAAGTTGAAATCATCGCGGTGAGTGATTTGTTTGCCGGTCCTGAGTTAGAGGCATGGGCTGCTTCACGTCAGATTAAGACGGTTACAAAGGATAGTCATGAGCTTATTGATAACCCTGACATCGACGCCATCTTTATTTGCTCATCCACGGATACACATGTCCCGCTCATTCAACTGGCAGCACTGGCGGGTAAACATATTTTCTGCGAAAAGCCAATCAGCATGGATATCACCCAAACCGAAGCGGCTATTGCAGCGGTTAATCAGGCAGGTGTGAAGCTGCAAATCGGCTTCAATCGCAGATTTGACCACAACTTCAAGCGCGTTCGCGAGGTTGTTCAAGGAGGAACAATCGGCGATCCGCATATCGTGAAAATCACGTCCCGTGATCCGAATCCACCACACGCTGATTACATCAAGGTGTCGGGCGGCATTTTCATGGATATGATGATCCATGACTTCGACATGGCCCGCTATGTAGCGGGAAGCGAGGTTGAGGAAGTATATGCGCAGGGCAATGTGCTTATTAACCCGGTATTCGCCGAGCACGGCGATGTCGATACCGCCATCGTAACGCTGAAGTTCCAGAATGGTGCTCTCGGTGTCATTGATAACAGCCGTCAAGCGGTATACGGCTATGACCAACGAGTTGAAGTATTTGGCTCCAAAGGTAGTGTAGCTGTTGCTAACGATCACCCTAACACGGCTGTAATTAGTACGGCGGATGCTATTGTTAGCGAAAAGCCGCTGCATTTCTTCCTGGAACGCTATCAAGCTGCCTATATGGAAGAAACACAGATTTTCATCGATTGTCTGTTGAATGATAAGCCTGTGCCTGTGAGCGGTTATGACGGTATGCAGGCTGAGCGGATCGCGTTAGCTGCTAAGCTGTCTTCCCGTTTGGGCCGGCCGGTGAAAGTGAGCGAGGCATTAGATTTGCTTAAACAGACCTCGGTATCTCAATAAGGGAGGGAGACGTTAACATGAACAGGTCCAAACTGATCGTAACGCCTGCCTCCTCCCCGAATGAAGAAGGCAGCCTTTTAAAAGTGACTCCGGAATCAGCCGGATGGAAGTATGTTGGTTTCGAAGTTGTGCAGCTTGCGGAGGGGCAAATCTTGAGCCGTGAGACAGCTGGGTTGGAAGTTTGTCTGGTCTTGCTCACTGGTAAAGCCGATGTGCTTACCAAGCAAGCAGAGTGGAAAAATATTGGGCAGCGGATGAGCGTATTTGAGAAAATCCCGCCATATTCCGTCTATGTACCAAATGATGATCGCTACGAAGTCATCGCGCTGACAGCGGTGGAGCTTGCTATTTGCTCCGCTCCTGGCGCTGGCAACCATCAGGCACGTCTGATTGCACCTGACCAGGTAGGGGTTGAAACGCGCGGTTATGGCAATATTGAGCGCCAAATCCATAACATATTGCCAGAGCAGGAGCCTGCGGATAGCTTGCTTGTGGTTGAAGTCTTCACACCGAATGGGCACTGGTCGAGCTACCCGCCCCATAAGCATGATCGCGATGCGCTTCCGGACGAATCGTTTCTGGAAGAAACGTATTATTATCGCGTCGATCCGGGGCATGGCTTTGCGGTTCAACGAGTGTACACGGACGACCGGTCGCTTGATGAGACGCTGATTGTTAAGAATGGCGAAACTGTGCTCGTTCCGCGTGGCTATCACCCTGTTTCGGCGCCTCCAGGTTATGATGTGTATTACCTGAATGTTATGGCGGGACCTACCCGAACATGGAAGTTTCATAATGATCCGGAACATGCTTGGATTATGACGAAGCCGCGCGAAGCGTAAGCCGGTTTGCAAGTTCTCGTCAGCCCCTTCATAATGGAAGAAAAAACAGTATCCTTCAAGAAAAATGGGGTAGTAGGATGAAGGCAACCATCTATGATGTGGCAAGAGAGGCCGGTGTGTCCATTGCGGCGGTCTCGCAGGTCATGAACGGCAAAGGAAAAATAAGCGAAGAACGACGCGGTGAAATCATAAAAATTATGGAACGGCTCAATTATCAGCCTAGCGTTATCGCGTCAGCGCTGACTGGTAAAAAGACCTATACATTAGGTCTGCTTGTTCCTGATATTTCCAATCCTTTTTTTGCTGAAATTGCTCGAGCAGTAGAGGACCAAGGCCATCATATGGGCTATAGTTTGGTCATTTGCAGCAGCGACAATAAAGATGAACGGGTGGAGCGATATCTGAATTTGCTCCAGCAAAAAAGCGTGGATGCCATGATCATCGGTACGGGGATGGATAATAAAGACATGCTGACTCCATTGATGGAGAGAGCGATCCCCATTGCTATGATCGCGAGGGAAATGCCTGATCTCGACGTTCATACTGTCGTGGTGGATGACTTTGTCGGAGGTGCGTTGTCAGCAACGCATCTACTCGATTTGGGTCATCGACGCATGGCCATTCTGGCTGAGCACTCGAAAGTAAGCAGCAGCCGCGAAAGGGTGCGCGGCTTCAAGAGCAAGCTGGAAGAAGCAGGGATTCAGCTGCCGGCAAACAGTGTACGTAATTGCCACTACGTTGTAGCGGATGGAAAGCGTGAAGCACTTGAACTGCTGGGACAATCGAGCCCTGATCGGCCGACCGCGCTGTTCTGTTGTAACGATTTGCTCGCTATTGGTGCGCTTCAGGCGGCTAAACAGCTTGGCTTGCGCGTGCCAGAGGAGCTGTCCGTGATCGGTTTTGATAACACGATTCTGGCTTCCGTCACAGATCCGCCGCTTACAACTGTCGCTCAGCCGATTGAGCCGATGGGGAAAATGGTCGTGGATTTGCTAATCCAGGAATTGAAGAAAGAAGCGAAAGCCAAGCAGCGTGTTGTGATGCCCCCAGAGCTGATTGTTAGGCAATCAACTGCGGCTCCAATGGCTTGTGAGTAGTATATTTGTAGCTTATTAAGCTGCTTCCCTTTGTGGGAGGCGGCTTTTTTTGTATTTTAAGTTGGGCTAGGAGGAGGCTTAAGCTTCGTCCTATTTTGGCATGCATGGTTAGTTGTGGATAATGCTGAGATGAGGGAGATTGTGGGAACATGCCTAATCGGTTAGATAAGTAACTATGTTTTCTTGGTGTTGTTTGTTGTTTGAGTGAGAATGTGGTTGTATGCATAAGCATTTGTTTGGGTAGGTGGCTATATGGAGAATTAGCAAGTCAGTCGCGCCCAAGATTCGCGAAGTTGTATAACGTACAACAATTTCCTCGATTTCTTCTGTGAAAGCTTGAGATGTTGTATGCTGTACAACAATTTAGCCTATTTCCGTGCCATAGAGCTACTTTTGGTTAAAGATGTTGTATTTTTTGCAACAATCGAGAGGAAAACGCAGATTAGCTTGCCTATTGTTGTACGAAATACAACATTACACGGATTAGCACGCGAATGCGTCTTGCGAGCAGCCTACGCGAATCTTGGGAGCGCGTTGTGTGTCGCCGCATGGCAATGGTCAAAACTCACACGCCCAAGGACGGCTGAAGCAGCCTTTTCGTATTATCAGGCAACCAGATATATCTACTTGGGAGACCACTCCCACCAATAATCACGTTTGAGCTGGCAGAGTCACAGAACTCAGCAGCAGGCTCCCAAATAAACCTCAGAGTGTGACATAAAAAAATTATACAAATTAGATATACTATATTGTAGTATATATTTAAAAAGATATATCATTATGAATGTGGCACTTATAAAACGACTAAGGGAGTGGGCACAACGATGACGAATGTTTTTTCGTTAGACAGCACTACGATCACGAGAATCGAAGAAAAAATGCGATTCAAGCGGGGGTTGGCGCAAGCCAGGGAGAAGGAGCTTTTTGACATTTTTGAGAAGCCGATGAATGAAGAAGAAGCGTGGGCTCTTAAATTTTTATATGCGTACATGCCGCTGAACGATTTGGCGGATTATGAGGGATGTCTCTTTTTAAACCATGTGCGAACTACGCTTGAAATCCGTGAAGATGTGGAATGGGGAAGACGTGTGCCCGATCACGAGTTTCTGCATTTTGTGCTTCCATACCGAGTCAATAATGAAAACATCGAGGACAGCCGGGGATGGTTCTTCGGGCAATTGCATGATCGGGTTAAGAATCTTTCGATGGAACAGGCCATATTGGAAATCAACCACTGGTGCCATGAGAAAGCAACCTATGTCGGATGCGACCCGCGAACGGTTTCCCCGCTGACGATGGTTCGCAATACGCTGGGAAGGTGCGGAGAACAGTCGACTCTACTGGTGGCAGCGCTAAGAAGTTTGTGTATTCCTGCTCGCCAGTGTTATACACCGCGATGGGCGCATTGCGATTCCAATCATGCTTGGGTGGAGGCGTGGGCTGACGGGAAATGGTATTTCCTTGGCGCGTGCGAGCCGGAGCCTCGGCTGAATGAGGGGTGGTTTCGGGGGCCGGCTAAGCGGGCGATGCTCGTCAATACTCGCGTTGCAGCCAACTATCCAGGTCCGGAGGAGCTTACATTAGCACATCCTTGGTACTCTGAAATCAATTTACTGAGACCTTACGCTCCAAGCAAAAAGATTACGATCAGGGTCAAAGACGAGAAGGGAAACCCAGTGCCTGGGGCCACTGTCATTTTCCAAGTGTACAACTATGCTGATTTTTCTCCTATTGCTACAATACCGGCAGACGAGCGAGGGGAAGCTTTCTTAACCGCTGGCCTTGGTGATTTGTTGATTCACTCGGTTTCGAGTAACCTTTGGGCGACGAAAAAG
The DNA here is from genome assembly GCF_055396115.1 of Paenibacillus sp. WG02. NCBI lineage: Bacteria > Bacillati > Bacillota > Bacilli > Caryophanales > Paenibacillaceae > Paenibacillus > Paenibacillus sp. WG02. Next base: position 446,096 of record NZ_AP036016.1, read on the forward strand.
ATTAGTGTGAAGGATGCCGATATGTTCGACATTCAATTGTCTGATAAACTGCCGCAGGATGGGACCAGCGTCTTCGACATGGTTCCCCCGCCGGAACTGCCGGATGCAGCGGAAGACGTTATCACCGAAGCCGAAAAACAAGAGAACAACCGTCGTATTCAGGAGGGCGCGAGCATCAGGAAAAAATATGAAGCTTCCTTCGTAGATGCCCTTCAGGGAGATGAGTTGGCGAAAAAGTTGTCCTTGCCTGCGAGCAGGGTCAGGGACATATTGGAGAAGGCGCGTGGTAATAGTCAAGAAATCGCTGCTTTTTTACAAGAATATACGCCGAAATACGGCGAATGGACTTTGAAACTGCTGGAGAGTTTGAACGTTAAAGATTTGACGGATACCTTCGGGTCAACGTTAGCCGATCATCTTATCCAGTCCGCTGTTTTTAAAGATGCATATGAGGAAGAGACGTTTATGCGTTACATCCTTTGTCCAAGAGTTCATTTTGAAATGATAAGGCCTTATAGAAATTTCTTTCAAGAACAATTCACAGATTCGGAGCAACGAAGTTTCCGGGAGGATCCAGTCAAGTTGGTTGATTGGCTTTCGGAGCACTTTGAGATTGTGGAAGATTTGAATTATTATCAGGGAATGGCAACACCCACCGGGAGCTTCCGCTTGCAAAAAGGAGACCGTTTGAGCCGAGATATTCTTTTCGTAGCGTTGGCTCGAAGCTTAGGGATCCCTGCGCGTCTTGAACCGAGCGAACGGAGTCCTCAATTTCTAGTTGGTGAGACGTGGAAGGACGTTGCATTTGCACAGCAGTGTGACCAGGAACCGACAGACTTGTCAGATAACAAGGAAATAGGGAGCATCAAGTTCATGGCAAATGCCGCAGCCGATAATGACTTGGAATATTTCCGGAACTTTTCTTTGGCGCGCTTTGAAAATGGCCAGTACAAGACGCTTCAATTCACCGCAGGTAAAAAGGACTTCTATGAGGAGCCGCTTGTTGTGAAGTCCGGCAGTTACCGGTTAACGACAGGTACGCGATTGCCGGATGGGACGGCTAGGGTCCAATTCGCGATGTTTACTGTATGGCCAGATAGAACTACGGAAGTTATACCTGCTTTTACCAAAGAATCCGTGCAAGCACCTGTATTAGGTGAGGTTGATCCGGATTTGTCTTTCTCATTTTTCAATGGTAAAAGAAGTGCGCTAGGCGAATTGGCCGGAGGGCGCGGTCTACTCATGGCTTGGATCGATCCGGATAGGGAACCTACGAAGCATTTGATCCGGGAACTCCGAGAGCTTTCTAAGGAGTATGACGATTGGAGTGGATCCATTTGTCTGGTTGTTGAGGATGATAAAGTGACTGCTGCGTTTCAACCGAACGCTTACGAAGGCTTACCTGCCGAAACACATTTTGCAAAAGACGTCTCAAGCAAAGGCCTGCAAACCGTGTTGTCTGGTATCCAGACGGAGCTTCAATCCAATCTTCCGCTTGTTTTTGTGGTGGACCGCGAGTGCCGCATTCGGTATCTGTCTGCCGGCTATAAGCTGGGTATCGGTAAAGAGGCGCTGCAAGTTGTAAGGCAGTTGGATGAATAGTTCCTTGGGCCTAATAAGCATGCTTGATAATTTGGTATATTTAATTTACAATGTTGGTATATATTTTTATATCAAATTGTCTAAGAGATGTCTGGACAACTGGAAGTGATGTGTTGGAATTGGATAGTAAGCCGCTTTATATGAAGATTTTGAGCGATTTGAAAGAAAAGATAAGATCCGGGGAGTATGTGCCTGAGCAGCAGTTTCCGACCGAAGTTGAGCTTGCGATGCAGTACGGCGTCAGCCGGATTACATCCAAACGCGCCCTGATCGAGCTGGAGCGGGAAGGCATGATATACCGCAAGCGTGGCAGCGGAAGCTACGTGAAATATCCGGAAGATGCCGTTGATACGGGGATTCCTAACGCAACGCACCCCATCATCGCGATGATTTTGCCATATATGGCTACAAGTGAGCTTGATTATATCAAAGGAGCCCATGATTACTTGGACTCCAAAGGCTATTATTTGAGCATACACAACAGCAACTGGAAAAAAGAAAAAGAAAAAGAGATACTGGCCAAGGTGCCGAAAAGCGGCCTGAGCGGTATCATTGTGTATCCAATTAGCACGATCAGTAACATCGATGTAATCAATGCACTTTATTGGAATGATTATCCGATTGTGACGATCGATCAATATTTCGATAGCTTGCCTATCAGCAGTGTCGTATCCGACAACTTTGAAGGTGGGTATATGACGGCCAAAAGATTGATTGAACTCGGACACGAACGGATCGCTTTTGTTTCCAGCGTCAGCATTGAATACCGCAGTTCTGTCAGAGACAGGTATCTCGGTTATTGCAAAGCGCTAAAAGACCATAAGATGTCAATCGATTCGGATCTCGTGCTGACGGATTTCTATCGTGAGTTGAGTGGGGCAAACGCGAAAGGATTTTACAAATCGTTGATTTCGAAATTGAGGCAGATGAAGGTTACCGCTCTTCAGGTTGAGCATGATCATCTTGCTGTCGATCTGCTCAAAATCGCCTTGGAAATGGGAATTGGAGTTCCGGAACAGCTATCCATAGCGGGCTTTGACGACCATGAAATTGCGAGGCATGTCGAAGTTCCCTTATCTTCGGTCGGCCAAGATTATTACTCGATTGGGCGTCAAGCGGCGGAAATCATCATTCGGAGGATTGAGAACGCGGATACCGAACAATACAAAATTAAGACTCCAGTACGGTGGATAGAACGCGACTCCACGGGGCCGCGCCCGAATCCTTATACGACTGATCTTCCAGCCGTACAGCTTTAAATAACGAACCTTCCCGGGTGTCAGGTATGCCTACGGGAAGGTTTTATATTTACACGCCCGGAATTTATGGATCAGGGGTGGTAAGGTGAGCTAGGAAGTCAAGCGCGCCCAGGATTCACGAAGTTGTACTTCGTACAACAATTTCGTTCATTTCTTCTGGGCAAGCTAAGGATTGTTGTATGTCGTACAACAATTTGCTCGTTTTAGAGGCTAATGAGCTGCTTTTGGCCGAAATTGTTGTATTTTTTACAACAATCGCGTGGAAAACGCAGATTAGATGGCAAAATGTTGTACGAAGTACAACATTACACAGGCAAGTAGGCATAACGCCACTAGGTCGAAGCTTGCGTTGTCTAAAGTTGTACGAAGTACAACTTACACGCCCAAAGTAGGCATAACGCCACTAGGTCGAAACTTACGTAGCCTGAAGTTGTACGAAGTACAACATTACACGCCCAAAGCAAGCCTTACATTACTTTGGCGCAGTTTGCCTATACACAATCAAAGTAATCATACGTCACTTAGTCACTGCTTATTTTGCATCAACTAAACACGCGCAACAAGGACAGCATAAGCCCATTATTGTGCACTGGGCAAATTGAGTATAACCAAAGTTGTTTATTTTAACAAAAGATATATTAACTATTTACAAAGATAGGTCATTTCGCTATAATCTTATTAAAGAACGAGGTTAAAGATATATCTAATTGTGTCGATTTTCCTGAATTAGGTGAATTAAACATCCATTGAACGATTTTGGTTGGCATACATAACTCGGATGTACACAATGAGATTCAACTCGTTCTTGTAAAGAGATCGTATTGTAAGCGTTTTAATTTTTTCAAATCCAAAGGATAGTGAGGGGTTCGAATGAAAGCGTTTAAATTACTTGCAATTCCAGCAGCTCTTACGTTGGTCGCGGGTGTAGTCGGTTGTTCTCAGAGTACAGCTACCAAAACCACGCCGACCCCACAAGCAACCGCACAAGCAACAGCGGCACCGCAAAGTGCGAAACCGGAAGAAAAGAAAGTCGATTTGAAAGGTCAAAGCATTAAAATTGGTGCCTGGTATGACGGAGCCGACCCCAGAACAGTGAAAGAGAAAGGCCCAGCAGAAGAAGCGCAAATCAAATTAATTGAAGCTGCTGAAAAGAAATACAACTGTAAAATCGAATTTGTTAAATTCGGGGATTACGAAAAATACGTGGAGAATTTCACGACCACTTCGCTTTCTGGACAGCCGTTCGCGGATATCGTACGACTGGAATTATTCTGGTCGTTCCCACAGCTTGTGAACAAGGGATTTGTTCAGCCGATCGACCAATGGATCAAACCATCCGATCCGAAATATATCGATTGGATGAGGGTAGGCGGCAGCTACAATGGCCATCAATATGGCTTGGTTGATTCCTCTCCGTCCCCATACGGTATCTTCTATAATAAAACGTTAGTGCAGAAGCTTGGTTTGGAAGATCCGTATGAACTGCAGCAAAAAGGTCAATGGACTTGGGAAAAGTTCCGTGAGTTCTCCAAAAAAGCAACGCAGGATACGAATGGTGATGGTAAAACCGATGTTTGGGGCATCACAGGCGCTTATGGCAAAGTGAAGGCTTTCGCAGAGCAATTGGTTTACACGAACAAAGGGGCCGTGGATAAAGATGCGAGCGGAGCCATCAAGTTCTCATTGAACAGTGAAAATTCTATGCAAGCGCTGCAATACGCATCGGATCTGTTCAACGTGGATAAATCGATTGAACAGCCGATTCCAGAAGATGCAAGCAAAGAGTTCGTAGCGGGCAAAGGTGTCATGTACGCGGGTTTCAGCTGGGAACTCGGTGGTTTGAAGGATAATATGAAGGGCCAAGAACTAGGTTACGTTTTCTTCCCGAAAGGTCCTAAAGCCGACAAATATGTGTCCTACACGCCATTCGGCAACATGTGGATGGTATCCAAGTATTCGAAGAATGCGGAAGTTGCTCTACATATTATGGACGAAATCAGCTTGAATGAAGAAGGCAGAAAGCTTTCCGAGCAATCTTGGCAGCAGTCCTACCCGAACAAAGAGTCCATGGATACTCGTAAGCAAATGAGTAATAACATTAATTACATTTCTTACTATGGAATTCCTGATGGAGAGAAACTGTTCGAAGGTATTGTGAAGGACATCACCGAAGGTAAAGTATCCCCTGCAACGGCGGTAGACAAAGTGAAGCCGCAATTCGAAGCAAAGATCAGCAAACTGCTTGAGGATAGCAAATAAACATGCATGATGTCATGCCCCTAATTCCATGCAAGCAGGGATTAGGGGCAAAGCTTAAATAAAGGGGGAAAACCCATGCGCCGAGCATTCGCCAAAGTGTTCCTCATATTCGTTTTGTTTTTTGCAACCGGGTTCGTACCGTATCAGTGGCTCGGCGGCGGTTCCCGCCAAATTGCTTCAGCGGAAGAGCGTCCTATAAGCAGTACAGCGCTGTCAGCTTTGGCAGATACATATAAAAAAGGCAGCTATGCGGAATATTTGGCTAGATATAAACAATCGGCGCGTCCGAGCGCTGAAACCATTATCCCTACCGAACAATTCAGTGCAGCTCAAGGCATGAACGTTTCCGTACAAGACAATTATCAAGGGGAAAACGGGAAGTCCATTCTGACTTCGGATACGGGTTCCATTGAATGGCAATTTACAGTCGAGCAAGAGGGTATGTACAACATTGGCATCCATTACTACACGGTAAGCGGGAAAGATTCGGATATAGAAAGAGAATTGCGGATTGACGGTTCGGTCCCTTTTGCCGAGGCGAAAAGCATGACGTTCCAACGCATTTGGAAGAACGATAAGAATGAGTTCGAGCGTGACGAGCAGGGCAATGATTTGGTACCAACGCAAGTGGAAGAGCCGATGTGGCAGACATCGTTATTAAAGGATGCGACAGGATTTAATGAAGATCCGTACCTGTTTTATTTTTCAAAAGGCAAGCACACCCTAACGTTTACTTCGGTAAGAGAACCGCTCGTTATTCACTCACTTAAACTTACAAACTCGGCTACAACGCCTTCGTATGATACGTTGGCGAGCACATATACGCAAAAAGGTTACCAGCTTGCGAAAGATGTGATGCTGCAAGTTCCAGGTGAACGCGCCTTATATAAATCCTCTCCAACACTTTTGCCTTACAATGATCGCTCCAGTCCCGCAGTTGAGCCGTATCACGCATCGAAATTGCGGAACAATGCCATGGGCGGGTGGGCTTGGCGGCTTCCTGGCCAATGGATCGAATGGGAATTGGATGTGCCGGATGACGGGTTATATCAAATAGCTGTGAAAAATCATCAGAACTATTTGCGCGGGATGGCCTCGCTTCGAACGATGTACATCGACGGCAAAGTGCCCTTTCAAGAGCTTCAACAGGTTGGTTTTCCATACAACAGTCAGTGGCAGATGACGGTGATCGGCCAAGATGCTGAGCATCCGTACTTGTTTCATTTCACGAAGGGCAAGCATAAAGTCCGCCTCGAAGTGACCTTGGGGGATTTAGCACCGATTTTGAATGCGGTGGAAACGAGTATTTTGGACTTGAATGCCATGTATCGTAAAATTATTAGCTTTACGGGGACGGTACCCGATTCGTTCAGGGATTATCAGCTTGAGCAAAGAATTCCTGAAATGACGGGGGAGTTTCGTAAACAAAGCGACTTGCTTCATAAAATTACGAAGTTGATTCAAGGGCAGGATGGAAAGAACGACGAGCGAACCGCGATGTTGAATACGCTGGCTTATCAGCTCAGTGATATGGCAGACAGACCGGATACGGTGCCATCTCGGATTGATCAGTTCAAAACCAATGTAGGGGGACTAGGGGCGTGGCTGCTTTCGGTGAATGAACAACCGCTCGCAATCGATTACCTGACGCTAAGCTCACCGAAAGCCAAGCTGCCGAATCCGGAAGCCACAGCATGGCAGAAATTCAAAAGCAGCTCAGCAGCGTTCTTCGCTTCCTTTTTTGAAAATTACGATCAGTTATCGAATACGAAAGAAGGAGCCAATTCGGTTTCGGTTTGGGTGACCTCAGCACGTGACCAAGCGCAGACCATCAAGAAATTGATTGATGAGACCTTCACGCCCAAGACGGGGATACAAATCAATTTGAAGTTAGTAGGATCTGATATTTTGCTGCCTTCTACGGTAGCCGGTAAAGGACCGGATGTAGCGCTGCAGGCTCCCAATGATCTGCCTGTCAATTATGCAAGCCGCAACGCGATGCAGGATCTATCGGTGTTTCCAGATTTCAACAGCGTGAAATCACGCTTTAGCGAGAGTGCGATGGTTCCGTACGAGTATGCAGGAAGCTATTATGCGCTGCCGGAAACGCAAACCTTCCCAGTCCTCTTCTATAGGAAAGATATATTGGAAGATGAACTGAAGATGAAGCCTCCGCAAACTTGGGAAGACGTGTACGATCTGCTGCCTATCCTGCAGAAGCACAACTTGCAGTTCGGGCTGCCGCAAAAACCGTTGAACACGTTTGGTAACGATTTGGAGACGACCAATATCATTACGCTGCCGCCAAACCCGTCCTTAGCTATGTTTTTGTACCAGCATGACGGCCAGTTTTATCAAAAAGACGGCACTTCCAGCGGACTCGATTCGGAAACGGCGATCAAAGAGTTCAAGCGGTGGACCGATTTTTATGTGAATTATAAAATTCCGATCGCAGCAGATTTCGCCAACCGTTTCCGTACAGGGGAAATGCCCATTGGCATCGCCGATTACACGATGTACAACAAGCTGTCAGTCTTTGCCCCGGAAATTAAAGGGTTGTGGGAATTTGCACCCGTTCCAGGCACGAAAAAGCCGGACGGATCCCTTCGTCGTGATGTCGGCAGCGGGGGATCGGGCGTCGTCATGTTCAAACGTACGAAAAACAAAGAGGCAGCCTGGAAGTTTATGGAATGGTGGACGAGCAAAGAGACTCAAATCGCTTTTGGACGTCAAATGGAAATTCGCATGGGTTCTTCGGCTAGGTATCCGACAGCCAATATGGAAGCTTTAGCCGCTTTGCCGTGGCCTTCCAAAGATTTCAGTAGACTGAAGGAGCAAATGAAGTGGGTGAAAGGGATACCCGAAGTTTCGGGCGGTTATTTGACGGGGCGCAACATTGATAATGCCTTTCGCAGAGTCGTCGTGCAGGGTGACGATCCGCGCGAAACGATGGATTATTACGTTCGTTACATCAACGACGAAATCGCTTTAAAACGGAAAGAGTTCAATCTTCCCTACGAGAAATGAGGGGGCGCCATGAAACAACAGTCTGCAGTGAACCCTAGTATGCCACGCGATACTGGAAAAACCGTGATGAAATCCAATTCGGAGCTCCGAGGTAAACTCGGCCGACTGGGCAGTAATATCAAAAAGCATAAGCATGCCTATGCGCTAATAGCACCTTATTTTCTAATTTTCTGTACATTTACGGTATTTCCCGTATTAATGTCCGTTTGTTTAAGCTTTACTAGCTACAATATGCTCGAACCGCCCAAATGGGTGGGCTGGCAAAACTTCGCGAGGTTGTTCGTCCAGGATGACATCTTTTTGATCGCACTCAAAAATACGCTCCTGTTTGCATTAATTACAGGGCCGATCAGCTACATGGCTTGCTTCCTGTTCGCCTGGCTGATCAATGAGCTGCGGCCTAAGCTGCGTGCTTTGCTCACGCTAATCCTGTATGCGCCTTCGATTTCAGGTAACACGTACCTGATCTGGCAAACCTTATTTGCCAGCGATTCTTACGGGTATGCCAATTCATTTTTGATCAAATGGGGGATGATCCTGGAGCCGATCCAGTGGCTGCAGGATCCGAGGTTCGTACTCGGGATTCTAATCCTCGTACAGCTGTGGCTCAGTTTGGGAACATCCTTTCTAGCCTTTATCGCTGGTCTGCAAAACGTGGATCTCACGCTTTATGAAGCTGGTGCTATCGACGGGGTGCGGAACCGCTGGCAGGAGCTGTGGTTCATCACGCTGCCAGCCATGCGGCCGCAGCTGTTATTCGGCGCCGTCATTCAAATCACGCTTGCCTTCTCCGTAGCGGAAATATCGATCTATATGATCGGCTTCCCTAGCGTAGATTACGCAGCACATACGATTGTGACCCACTTAGTCGATTACGGCTCAATCCGTTTCGAGATGGGGTACGCCTCCGCGATCGCGACTGTCTTGTTTACCATCATGCTTGCAACAAACTTCTTGACGCGTAAGCTGCTAGGAAAAGTGGGTGAATGATCCGGGATGAAGCTGTCATTGAAAATGCCAAAGAGATTGAACCGCTCTTGGGCGGTTGATATTTTATTGTTCCTGATGCTCGGCGGCATAGCCTTTTTTATGGCGCTGCCGCTGGTTTTTACCATAAGCAATGCTTTTAAACCGATCGACGAAATCTTCGTGTTTCCACCTAAGCTGTTAGTGCGAAATCCGACTCTCAAAAACTTCACGGATTTGGTTAACATTTTTTCCGATTCATGGGTGCCGTTCTCTCGCTATGTGTTCAACACATTTTTTATTGCCATTGTTGGTACTGTGGGGCATGTAGTTTTGGCTTCTGCAGCTGCTTATCCACTGGCCAAAATCAAGTTTCCAGGCAGAAACTTCTTGTTCAGTCTGGTCGTTATGTCGCTTATGTTTACGGCTTATGTCACACAGGTTCCAAACTATATGACCATTTCCTGGCTTCATTTGGTTAATACCTATTGGGCCATCATTTTGCCTTCCTTCGGCATGACACTTGGATTGTATCTGATGAAGCAGTTTATGGAGCAAGTTCCAGACTCTCTACTAGAAGCGGCGAAAATCGATGGTGCCAGCGAATATCGGATTTTTTGGCAGATTGTTATGCCGATCGTTAAGCCTGCGTGGCTGACGCTGGTCATTTTTTCCCTGCAAAATTTATGGACGAATGGTTCCGTGACGAGCCACAAATATATTTACAGCGAGCAGTTAAAGACCGTTGATTATGTGTTCGGGCAAATAGCCAGCGGCGGTTTGGTGCGGACGGGGCCGGTTTCAGCCGTTACGCTGCTTATGATGGCGGTGCCGATCACGGTGTTTATTGTGACGCAAAGCAACATCATCCAAACCATGTCCACTTCTGGTCTGAAAGAGTAAACAGGGGGGAGCCACTTGAAAAGAATACTTATCCTGATGTTTGCCGTTGCGCTTTTCATCGGTATGGCCGCTCCTGTAATTGCCGCACCTGACAACGATACGTACAATTATAATTTTTGGGGACAGACCGTTCCGGCTCCTAGTCCCTATGAGCTGCAAAAAGTTATGTATGGCACAGACCTGCAGACAGGCAATCTGTCGTCACCTCAAGATCTATTCGTCGGCAGCGACCGTCACATCTATCTTGCGGATACCGGGAATGATCGGATCGTCGTCTTGGATGATCAGTTTCAGGCCGTTCAGGTGATTTCCGGGTTCAATAATAACGGCAGCAAGGAAACATTCAATAAGCCGGAAGGCGTATTCTACAACGGGACCAATGATCATTTATTTATCGCCGACACGCAAAACAAAAGGCTGGTTGAATTGACCAGCACGGGAGCGTTGGTGCGTGTGATAAAGGAACCGAAATCTTCCCTGCTGCGTGAAGGATTCCCCTACATGCCAACCAAGCTGGCTATCGATAAGTCCCAGCGGATCTATGTTATTAGTCGCGGATCCTATGAGGGGATAATGGAGTTCGATACCGATGGCGTTTTCAATGGATTTATCGGCACGAATCGCGTGAAGTTCAATCCCGTAGATTTGTTCTGGAAACGGATCTCGACCAAAGCGCAGCGCGAACAGATGCAGTTATTCATTCCGCTTGAATTTAATAACTTGGCGATTGATGATGACGGATTTATGTATACGACGACTTCGGAGGAGAAATCGGATCACCCGATCAAACGTCTGAATCCGTCTGGTGTGGATATTTTACGGGATAAAGGCTATTTCCCGCCCAAAGGGGATATTCATACACTGGACGTTGGCAGCGCGCCTGGGAGCTCCATTTTCATCGATATTGCCAAGGACGAGGGCGGCATGTACAGCGCTTTGGATTTAAAAAGGGGCCGTATTTTCACCTACGACAAAGATGGCAATCTGTTATATCAATTCGGCGGGCTGGGCAGCGAACAGGGGAAATTCCGTACGCCTTCGGCGATCTCGATGCTCGGGGACAAGGTGCTGGTGCTCGATAAGGACAATAACCGTTTGTCCGTATTCCAGCCTACACGCTATGGAAGCCTGATACGTGATGCAGTGACATCGCTCTACAATGGGCAAACGGATGCGTCTACTGCTTCATGGCGGCAGGTGCTTCAAATGAACGGCAACTTTGAGGTAGCCTACATCGGGATCGGTAAATCGCTTTTGAAAAATGGCGATAACCGCGGGGCGATGAGTTATTTCAAGTTGGGAAATAACCGTGACTATTATTCCGAAGCTTTCAAACGATACCGGAAAGAAGTTGTCTTCGCGCATTTCGGTACCATCGTGCTCGGTATTGCGCTTGTCTTCGGTCTTGGTTATACCACGGTTAAGATTGCAGGCCGAAGAATGCGCGGTAAGCATTACACGGAAATCGGCGTGTTGAAAAATCCTTTTTACACGATGGTGCATCCATTTAACGGATTTTGGGAGATGAAGTACGATCAAAAAGGCAGGTTAAAAGTTGTAATCGTCTGCTTATTTCTCCTCGTGCTCTTCACCATTTTGAAGCGACAGTACAGCGGTTTTGTCGTTAATATGAACAATCCGCTCGAACTGAACAGTCTCAATGAGCTGAAATTCATCGTTCTTCCGTTTCTGCTTTGGTGTATTGCGAATTGGTCATTGACCACTTTGATGGATGGGGAAGGCAAGTTTAAAGAAATCGTAATGGCTACAGGCTATGCGCTGATGCCGTTCGTCCTGATCTATCTCCCGCAGACGCTTTACAGCAATGTGATTACTGGAAGCGAAAGCACGTTTTATTATTTGCTTGATGCGATTGCAATCATCTGGTTCATCTGGCTGCTGTTCGTAGGTACCATGACGGTCCATCAATATTCAGCTTCCAAGACGGTGGTCACGATGATTCTGACGCTTGTTGTCATTGGTATCATCATCTTCCTTGGGGTATTGTTCTTCAGCATGCTTCAGCAAATGATTAATTTTATCACATCCATTTACCGCGAACTCTCATTCAGATTTTAGCGGCACACGATAGGTTAACTAAGATTATGCTTACGAAGAAAGTTTTCCTTCGGAAAGCTCTAAGGAGGGATGAAGGTGTCCAGCAAGATGAAAATATCCCTTGGCATCCTGAGCGCCGGTTTGGTGGCCTGCAGTTTGATCATGATTTACTCGCAGGATCAAACTGTAAGCATGGCGGAAGCTCAATCCCAGGTCAAATCGGTTCTTCCAGATCAAGCAGGTAAAGGAAATCCCGTAACTGCCGCAAGCGCGGAGGTTCGTGCTGCAAGTGGAATGGCTGCTGTATCGTCCAATACGGCCGAGGAGCAGAAGGCTCTTCAAGCCATGGAGCTGGTGGTTCAGAACGAAACTCTGATGCTTTACGTCAAACGCGAGACGGCCGAGATTGCTATCAAGGACAAAAGAGACGGCTATATCTGGTTTTCCAATCCAGTGGATCGAGAGAAGGATCCCAAGGCATCGCCTTTGTATAAATCAGAGCTATCTTCTCAACTGTTAATTACCTATTACAACGAAAAAGGGCAGTTGAATACGTTCAACAGCTACGACGACAGCGTAAAAAAGAAACAATTTAAAATCAGCAGCGTGGATAAAGGGATTAAAATCGTATACCAGCTGGGAAATATTCCGAAAGATTACGGCAATATTCCTAAGGTGATCGGTAAACAGCGGTTTGAGGAGCGCATTCTGGGGAAGCTGCCGGATAAGGACACTCGTGAGGATGTCGCTTTCAAATTCAAATTGGATGAACAGAAGCAAGTATATGAAGTGCGCAAGCTGCAGGATTTTGTGGCGGAGGAGCTGTCCAAGAAGCTAGAGGCAATCGGTTATACGAACGAGGAAGCCGTCAAGGACAATAAGGACAATGGGGCGGGAGTTAGTGCCCAAGAGGAAGGTCCGAGATTTACGGTTCCGCTTGAGATCACCTTGGACGGAGAGCATCTTGTTGTGAAGACAGCCGGCAAGGAGCTTCAATATACGAATGCTTATCCGATTGCCATGCTTCAGCTGTTCAAATATTTCGGGGCTGCGGACGAGAAGAAGGACGGTTACATGCTTGTCCCTGACGGGTCTGGCGCCTTGATTCATCTGAATAACAACAAAAAGAGCGCAGAAGCCTACAACCTGCCGGTCTACGGTTCCGATGGCACTTTCGACGTCAAAGAAAAGGTTCAAACGAACGAGATCACGCGACTGCCCGTCTTCGGCATCAAGCAGAACGACCACGCTATGCTCGGCATGATTGAAGGCGGAGATGCAATGGCCAATATCACGGCAGACATCGCCGGCAGAAACGATTCCTACAACACAGTTGGCGGGAAGTTTAGAGTTATGGATATGGACTTCTATACGTTAACGTCCGGAACCAAAAAGAGCTCCGTACCGATGTTCGGGCAGAAGCCGTTTCAAGGAGATTATCAGATTCGATATGACTTTTTGTCAGGATCTGCATCCAACTATACGGCTATGGCAGGCAAGTACAGGGAGTATTTGGTGAATAAACACGGTCTGAAAAAGCTGGAGCCTGCGAAGGCAAGTCCTTTCCTGCTTGAGGTAGAGGGGGCGTTCCAGAAACAAGCGTCTTTTGTCGGTATTCCGTATCAATCAACAGAAGCGCTGACGACCTTTGATGAAACGCAGACGATGTTAACAGCTCTGAAAGAAAAAGGAGTTAAGGATATCGGGCTCCGCTATGTCGGCTGGTTTAATGACGGGATTCGGCATACATCTCCATCAGAGGTTAAAGTGGTCGGTGAGTTAGGCGGTAAGAAGGGTTTCAGTAAGCTGATCGATTATGCGTCAAAAGAAAACATTCGTTTTTTCCCGGATGTAGCTTTTCTTGAAAAATATAAAGGAGCTTCAGATGCAGTTTCCTTTCTAGACAGACAGAAGGCCAAAGTTTACAAGTATGACCCTGTCATGTATGTCAAAGATTCAACGAAGTTTTCACATTACTTGTTATCGCCGTTTGCGCTGGCAAAAACAGTGGACGGATTTGTCTCCGACTATGCGAAGCTTGGCCTTACAGGCTTATCTCTTAGGGATTTAGGCAATGAAGTGAACTCAGACTTTAACCCGGATCATCCGATTAACCGGCAGGAAGCGCTAAACATGGCCGTTGGCGGAACCGATAAGCTGAAGCAGCAGGCCAAAAATCTAATGGTAAATGGCGGCAATGCCTACAGCCTACCGTATGCCAATGTCATTGTGAATGCTCCGACCAAAAGCAGTCGCCTGAATCTGACCGATGAAGACGTACCCTTTTATCAGATTGTGCTCCATGGTTTTTATGATCTTGCTGGAGAGCCGTTTAATATGCAGAGCGCAACTCATCCACGCGTTTCCCTGTTGAAAGCGCTAGAGACGGGATCCGATATTTATTACCAGTGGTACTACAGCGATTCATCAGCGGTTAAGGATTCGGATTATAACGAGCTATATGCGCTGCATTACGGGGATTGGCTGGATCAAGCGGCAGGTTTCTACAAAGAGGCTGGCACAGTGCTGAACGAGGTTCGGTCCTATGTGATTACCGATCACCGTAAATTGGCAGAGGGTGTGGTTCAAACGACCTTCGAGAATGGGAAGAAGATTATTATCAATTACAACAACGCTGCGGTACAGGTGAACAATAAACAGCTAGAGGCCATGAGCTACTGGGTAGGGGGTGAGTGATTTGCGGAAAAAAAGATTATCGTTAGAACAGACGAAAGCGTGGTACGGCGTTTTGTTCGTATCTCCACTCATCTTGGGGATGGTCATGCTTTTTCTGCTGCCGCTCATTCAATCGTTCCGATTCAGCTTAAGTTCCATACAAATGGTAGAGGGCGGCTTTGCCGTACTGCCAAAAGGAATTAGCAACTACACCAGCTTATTTACCTCCAATCCGGATTATCCCCGATTATTGGTGGAAGGTGTCGTCAACATGGTTGTGAATGTGCCGATTATCATTATTTTCAGCTTGTTTGCAGCGGTGCTGTTGAATCAGAAATTCAAAGGGCGCGCCCTTGCGCGCGCGATCTTCTTCTTGCCGGTCATTCTGGCATCGAGCGCCCTTGCTAATTTGGATATCAGCAGCTTCGTGGGAGGTTCCGTTCTCAGTGGAAGCGGGAGCGGAGAAGGCTCTAATATGCTGCAAAGCTTCGAACTCAAAAAAATGCTGCTGGATTCGGGCATGGCTCCACTCATAGTCAATTACATCACTGGCGCTGTAGATCGGATTTATGAAATTATCAGCTCTTCTGGTGTGCAAATTTTGATTTTCTTGGCTGGGCTTCAATCGATCTCCCCTTCCTTGTACGAGGCATCGAAAATCGAAGGAGCAACGGGATACGAGATTTTTTGGAAAGTGACGTTTCCGATGATGACCCCGCTGATATTAACGAACCTGGTCTATTCCATTATTGATTCTTTCAGCAGGAATAAAATCAATACCCTCATTTCGCAAACGGCGTTCAAAACCTTTGATTTCGGTTTAAGTGCGGCAATGTCCTGGGTGTACTTCATTGTTGTGGCTATCATCCTTGTTATCTCCACTGCGCTTGTCTCAAGAAAAGTATTTTATTACGACTGATGGAGGGATAGGACTATGAAATCGCAGGCTGTACGTATGGACGGATGGATTAGCAGGCGCAATCCGCTGGAAAAGGCGAAAAATTGGACATGGCAGATCATACGCTCCGTCTTGGTGCTCGGCTTTTGCTATATTATTTTGTTTCCCATCTTTTTAAGACTATCGGTTGCCTTTCGCGGTCGAATCGACATTTATGATCCAACTGTGCTGTGGATTCCCCGGCATTTTACACTCGAAAATTTGCAGATTGCGATCTCAGCAACCAACTATTTGTCAGCTCTATGGAATACGTTCCTTATCTCGTCTACGACAACATTGATTCAGCTGTGTTCTTGCGCGTTGGCGGGATACGCTTTTGCGAGATTGAAATTTAAAGGCAGCGGGCTGTTGTTTGGTCTGGTCATTTTCACCATCGTCGTGCCGCCTCAAACGATCATGATTCCGCTCTATTTAACATACCGGTATTTTGATCTTTTCGGATTAGTTGGGCTATTTTCAGGAAAGAGCAGTATCAATCTGATCGACACGTTCTGGCCGTTTCTTATTTCTTCTGGCACCGCGATGGGGCTGAAAAACGGACTTTATATTTATATATTCCGTCAGTTTTTCCGGGGTATTCCCAAAGAAATCGAAGAAGCCGCCCTCGCGGACGGAGCGGGAATTTTCAAAACCTTCTACAGCATTATGCTGCCTAACGCCATTCCTGCGGTTGTTACTGTCGTTTTGTTCTCGTTTGTATGGCAGTGGAACGACAGCTATTATGTATCCCTGTTTTTGAGTAAAGTGAAGGTGCTTTCCACACAGCTGACGGATATGGGGCCAGCCCTCGGTAAAGAGCCGGATCCGGTGTACCAGTCTATGCTGCTTAATACGGGCGTACTGCTGATGATGGGACCTTTGATTGCCTTATATTTGTTCGTTCAGCGTTATTTCGTGGAAAGCGTAGAGCGAACAGGCTTAGTCGGTTAATAAAAATAAAGATACGGATAGGCTGGAGGATAACATATGCAAAAAAATGGATGGCAGCTCAAAGGATTCCATATGCGCTTCGGATCGCATGAGGATGTTGGGAATTTAAAGCGAGTGATTGAGGAAGCGTTGGCGCCTATGGGCGTTAATGTATTGATATTGGAATGCAACACATCGTTTCAATTCCAATCGCATCCGGAAGTATCGGGTGGCAGCTTGACGAAGGAAGATGCGAGGGAGCTGTCCGCCTTATGCAAGCGGCACGGTATCCGTTTGATTCCTTTGTTTGATTGTTTGGGACATCAAGGTTGGGGAGGAGCGAGGAATTCGCTCTTGCGGGCGCATCCGGAATTCGACGAAACCCCGCATGTACCAACGGATGCCAAGTGGCCTGATTTCTACTGCCCGAGCTGGTGTCCATCCCATCCGGACCTTAATCCGCTCGTGTTCGATCTGATGGATGAGCTGATCGATGCTTTTGAAGCGGATGCGCTGCACGTTGGCATGGACGAAGTGTTCGCCATCGCCGATGATGGGTGCCCACGGTGCCGAGGGAAGAATAAGGCCGAATTGTTTGCGAAATCGACGAACGATTACTACGAGCATTTGGTCGGCAATCGGAAGGTACAGATGCTCATGTGGGCGGACCGGTTGATTGACGCGAGTGGCATGGGCTATACAGAGTGGGACGGCGACATTTACGGCATTTGGCCGGCTGTGGATCTTATTCCGAAGGATATTATATTGTGCGATTGGCACTACGATAAATTGGATGCTTATCCTTCTGTTGGGCATTTGCTGGACAAAGGATTTGAAGTTTGGCCCAGCTGTTGGAAAACACCGGAAGCGGCCCTTGATCTGCTCGAGCAGTCTATCCGCCAAGCGGAAGAGCGGGGGGCGATTGATCGTATGCCCGGTATGCTGGTAACCGGCTGGAATGCCAACGGCGAGAAGCTGGTGACGGCACTGCTGGGAGATGGGGATTTAGGCGAAGATACGGGCGATATTCGGGGCATTGCAGCTACACTGAAAACGGTCATGGAGGCGCTCCGACAACGGACAGAGCATCTTGAAGCAAAGAGCTGATATTAAATAGAAATGGAGACAGTGCCATGACACAGTCCAAAACTGTACATATCATTTCGCATACACATTGGGACAGGGAATGGTATTTGCCCTATGAAAAGCATCACGTATTGTTGATCAAGTTAATGGATACGCTGATTCAAACGCTTAGTCAAGATGAGGAATACCGCAGCTTTCATCTGGACGGACAAACGATCATCTTAGAGGATTATTTGCAGGTACGGCCGGAAATGAAGGAGACGCTAGAGCAATTGATTCGCGGAGGACGTATCCGCATCGGCCCGTGGTATGTACTGCAGGATGAATTTCTAACGAGCAGTGAAGCGAATGTGCGTAATCTGTTAATTGGCCACCGCGATGCCAAAGCTTATGGGGTCATTTCGAAGTTGGGTTATTTCCCGGATTCCTTCGGCAACATGGGGCAGGCACCGCAACTGCTGCGGCAAGCAGACATCGAGAACGCCGTGTTCGGACGCGGTGTGAAGCCGACGGGATTTAACAACGAAGTATCAGAAACGCAGGCGTATGAATCGCCGTATTCAGAGATGTTTTGGGAAGCGCCTGACGGCTCCAAGGTGCTGGGTATTTTATTTGCCAATTGGTACAGCAACGGGAATGAAATCCCTGTGAATCCAGAAGCGGCAGCCAAGTATTGGGATCGTAAACTAACAGAAGTATCCCGATATGCTTCTACGCCGCATTGGTTGTTCATGAACGGTTGCGATCATCAGCCTGTGCAGGCCGATTTGGCCGCTGCGATCAGATCTGCCGAGAAGCTGTACCCGGACATCCGATTCATCCATTCCAATTTTGAAGATTATTTAAGTGATGTGAATCGGACGATTCCGAGTGATCTATCCGTCATTCGCGGAGAGCTGAGAAGCCAGCATACCGACGGCTGGTCTACGCTCGTAAATACGGCATCTTCCCGCGTTTATATTAAGCAGAAAAATCAAGAAGGCCAGACACTCTTGGAAAAAGTGGCGGAGCCTTTGGCTGCCTTTGCTTACCAAGCAGGGTGTCCATACCCCCATCATCTGTTTACCTATGCTTGGAAAACGTTGATGCAGAACCATCCGCATGACAGTATTTGCGGGTGCAGTGTCGACGAAGTACATGCCGAAATGATGACCCGTTTTGAGAAAAGCAAGCATGTAGCCGAATCGATCGTTCTGGACAGCCTGACTTGGTTGGCAGAACAAGTGGATACGTCTGTGTTTGCCCGTTACGGTAAAGAAGCGGCGCCTTTTCTGGTAACGAATACGACAGGGTGGGAACGCAGTGGCACAGTAACCGTGCAGTTGGAGTTAAACAGGATTTACTTCCGTGATGGCAGGGATTTCCGGGATATGAGACAGGACGTGAAGCAGAAGAGCTTGGACGATGTTGTGTTGGTCGATGTGGAGGGTAATCCTATTCCTTTTGGATTAGAGGATAGGGGCATTCACTTTGGATATGATTTACCTGACGATAAGTTCAGGCAACCTTATTTCGCCCGCGCCGTCCGTGTGACCTTCGAAGCGGCTAATGTGCCTGCTTTGGGCTACAAAACGTATGCGTTGACTTGCGATGCCTCATTAAAGCAGCATCTTTCGCCGACTTCATTAATCGTTGGTACACACGCGATGGAAAATGACTATATAAGTGTCCAAGTCGCTGACGACGGCTCGTTTACGGTAACGGAGAAGCTTGAAGGAACGGTCTACAAAGGCTTGGGCGTTTACGAGAATACGGGAGATATCGGCAATGAGTATATGTATCGCCAAGCAAACGGAGACACGGCCTTGACTACACGAGGTGTGCCGGCATCCATTCGTATTCAGGAAGACGCGCCTTACCGAGCTAGCATAGAGATCGTTCACGAGCTGGATATACCAGCATCTGCAGAGGAATTGCTGGAAACGGAAAGGAAAGAACTGGTCTGGTTTACTGGGCGCAAGTCGGCGCGATCTGATGCAAAGATTGTTTTGAAAATCACGACCGTCGTATCCTTAGATAGAGACGGAAAGCGCGTTGATATTGCCTCAACCTTTAACAATCAAGCCAAAGATCACCGTTTGCGAATGCTGTTTCCTACTGGATTGGAAGCAGACACCCATTTTGCTGACTCCATCTTTGAAGTGCCGGAGCGGAGCAATACAACGACAGCCGAATGGAAAAATCCGAGCAACTGTCATCACCAGCAGGCATTCGTAACCGTGGCGAGGGCGCGGCAGGGGCTTGCAATCGCCAACCGCGGGTTGAACGAATACGAGATCGTTCGAGAAGATAGCGGCCAAACCATCGCGGTTACCCTGCTTCGAGCGGTAGGTGAATTAGGAGACTGGGGATACTTCCCAACGCCAGAAGCGCAGTGTATCGGTGAGCATACCGTGCACCTATCGGTTATCCCTTATGCAGTGCCTGTCGAGACGACTGAAGAAGATCCGCGAGTTCATGGCTTGGGTGCTATACAGGCTGCCCATCAATATCAAATTCCTTGGTCGGTCAAGCAAACCGAGGTTCATACCGGAGAACTGCCGTCGGTTTACGCTTTTGGCGGGCTGGGAAGGTCAAGCTATGGTCTTCTCCACAATGAAAGTTTCCGAGGAGACAGGAGATCTGATTGTACGTTGGTATAACATCTCTGCACAAGAAAGAGCTCTGAAGTTAGATCTCCCTGAGAAGTTCCATCATGCGTATAAGAGCGATATTCTGGAACGGCGTTTGGATCGTCTGCAGCAGGAGGGATCGGAGCGTCTATCTGTTGCCGTTCGTCCAGCAGAAATCGTTACGATTAGTTTTGAGCGATCATGAAAATGATAAGAGAAAAGACTGTTTCAGAAGCGGATGCCGAGTCCGTACATGAAATAGTCTTTTTTTACTTTACTGTATTTTCCTGGTGTTTTGTTTTCGGGTTTTTGAGAGAATTGGGTAGGCAAGTTGTAGAATGTACAACATTAGATACACGGAACGGATTAACAAACGAAAGTCATACCCAATGAAATTATAGATTCTTCTATAATTTTTTAAGGGTTTTTTGGATCAAAACTTTTATGATAGGTTTATTACATTGAAGTAAGGAGTGAAGCAGCCTTGAACGGAAATATCAATGAAGTCCTAGACTACCTTTAACGACAAGCGAGCATAAAGCTTTGCAATTGAGACGAAGAAGAAGATTGAAACAAAACATTCCGCTTTTTATCATGCTTTTCCCTGTCATTGCTTACTACATTCTGTTCAAATATTGGCCGATGGGCGGACTTGTTATTGCTTTCAAAAATTACAATTTTGCAGATGGTATTTTGCACAGTCCATGGGTTGGCCTGAAAAATTTTAAAGTTTTGTTTTCCAGCGCCAGTACGCTCCAAATTA
Organism: Paenibacillus sp. WG02; assembly: GCF_055396115.1. Lineage (NCBI taxonomy): Bacteria > Bacillati > Bacillota > Bacilli > Caryophanales > Paenibacillaceae > Paenibacillus > Paenibacillus sp. WG02. Next base: position 467,174 of record NZ_AP036016.1, read on the forward strand.
TATGGAACACCTTTTGGCTCAGCTTTTTGAATTTGGCGGTTGGCTTCCCCGTTCCCATCTTCCTGGCCATTCTGCTCAATGAAGTAAGAAAGACATGGTTTAAAAAATGGGTTCAAACGATCGTCTATCTGCCGCACTTTTTCTCTTGGGTCATTGTCGCAGGTCTCGTGTTGTCCTTATTTGCAACCGACTACGGCTCGATCAATAAGGTGCTCAAGCTATTCAATATTGAGCCTATAACTTTCCTTTACGAGTCGAAATCCTGGATTGCCGTATTCGTTGGTTCGGGGGTTTGGAAGGAAATGGGGTTTAGCACAATTATTTATTTGGCCGCTCTGACGAACATAGATCCTGCCCTTTACGAGTCAGCAGGTATGGACGGCGCTACGAAGTGGCGGCAAATTTGGCACATTACGATTCCAGGCATTCGTCACACGATCATCCTGCTGCTCATTTTGGCTATGGGTCAATTGATGGAGGTCGGCTTTGACCAGATTTATAATCTACAGAACTCAGCGGTTGCTGACGTGTCGGAAGTCATAAGTACTTATATTTATAAAATAGGTTTGGGAAATGCGCAATTTAGCGTAACTACGGCGATGGGGCTGTTCGAATCCGTCATTGGCTGTACGCTCGTACTGGTAGCTAACAGGATCGCCCGCAAGTTTGACCAAGCTTTATTCTGATAACGAGGAGGGGCGTCCGCATGAAAGCGACAAAAGGTGAAAAAGTTTTCTACGCAGTTAATTATGTTGTACTCGGGGCAATTGCCTTAACCTGTTTACTGCCATTTATTCATATCATAGCGCTATCAATGAGTGAGCGTTCGGCCGTAGATTCTGGACATGTCTTCTTCTGGCCGGTAGGCTTGCAGTTTACGGCATATAAGGTTTTCTTTCTAACAAGTCCGGCTTTCTCTGCTTTTAAAAATAGCATTATCATTACAATTATCGGTGTTGCACTTAGTATGGCGGGAACGGTATTGGCAGCCTATCCGTTGTCGAGAAGCTATTTGATAGGACGACGCAAATTTGTGCTTGCCATGGTGTTTACAATGTTGTTCTCAGGAGGGTTGATCCCTACCTATCTCGTTGTAAAGAACCTATCTTTAATCGACTCCTATTGGTCTCTGTGGCTCACCGGGTTTATCAGCACCTATAATATGCTGCTCATGAAAAGCTACTTTGAGAATATACCGCATGAAGTGGAAGAAGCAGCGCGAATTGACGGATGCAGCGACGTGTCGCTCCTCATTCGAATCGTATTGCCGCTATCGCTTCCGATGCTGGCTACTTTAGCCTTGTTCTATGGAATTAACTATTGGAATGCATTTATGAGCGTTCTGATGTACATCAATAATAGTGACATGCAGAATTTGACGGTCGTTGTCCAAGCGATGCTGCAAAAGAACGATATCTTGAATTCACCTTCCCTGGTATCAGAGGAGCAGCAAATGGTTGCTACGGAAATGGTCAAATCTGTCGGCGTTGTCGTTATGGTGGTCCCGATGCTGATCGTTTATCCGTTTCTGCAAAGATATTTTGTCAAAGGCGTTATGCTTGGTTCTGTTAAGGGTTAAACCAAATGGGGTTCCACGTTTACCAAAACTTTTCAATATAAACAGGAGGGTTTGCGCATGAAAAGAAAGCTGTGGATGGGAATGACAATAGGGGTTGTAGCATTAGGAGCAACGCTTGTAGGTTGCAGCAGCGACAAGAAAGAAGGAGCGGCAGCCGGTACTACAGCTACGAATGCTCCGAAGGAGTCAGCAGCTGCCAAACGCGGAAATGTTACCGTTTCCATGTATGATCGGGGAGGGGTTCCTGCGTCAGAGGGGAACTACGAGGAAAATCGTTGGAGCAAATGGATCAATCAAAACGGTCCTGTGAATGTGAAATACATTTCTGTCCTCCGAAGCGAGTCTACGAAAAAATTGAATGTTCTTTTTGCCTCCGGTTCTGCGCCTGATATTGTGAACGAGTACAGTACGCCGTTTCGTAACAGCCTATACGATCAAAAGCAGCTGCTTCCCATTGACGACATCTTAAAATACATGCCTGAGTACCAGAAGTTGCTGGACCAGTATCCTCAGTTGAAGAAAGCGGGGACGAAACCGGACGGCAAGCTGTATGAAGTCGGTAAAGTAAAAGAAGCAGTCATACAGCACATGTTATTGATTCGTACCGACTGGTTGAAAAAGCTGAATTTGAGCATGCCGACAACAACGGAAGAACTTATGAAAGTAGCCAAAGCATTTGCTGAGCAAGATCCTGACGGCAATGGCAAGAAAGATACGTACGGGATGAATATGAGCTACTATTCTGAACAAGCCATCAACGAGATTTTCGGTGAAAATTCGTCAAAAGATTTGATTGCCTGGGGAACTAAGGATGGAAAAGTAATCCCTCTGTGGGACAATCAGTTGGCCTCCCTGACCTTCAAGAAGAAGCTCTATGACGATGGCATTATCGATAAAGATTACATCAATGATAAAGACGGTGCAAAGGCAAGACAAGACTTCCTGAATGGTAAAATCGGCATTTACGTTAAATTTTCCGGTGGCATGTATGATCTTGTTATGAACGACTTTGCTACTCTGAAGAAAAATGTGGCAGGCGCGGAAATTGCTCCGTTAGGCTACCCGCAATCGCCGCTTGGAACATTTACCGGCGGTGTTGATAATCCTGTGCAAATGACGACTGTTGTGAGCGCCAAGGCGAAGGAGCCGGAAGCTGTCGGCCGCTATCTTGACTTCATGATGAAACCGGAAACCGCTTTGAAGATTATTAACGGAGACGAAGGGACACATTGGAAGAAGAGCGCCAATGGCTGCCGTGAGACCATCGATCCAACGAAATCGAAAAATGAAGTCGGCTACGCTTTAGACTACGAAATGTTCTACTCTTCAGGAACAGATAAGTGCAACTTTACGATAAACGGATTTAATACTGCAGTACCAGAACAGAAAGCCGGTTCGGACATGTATAAAGAACTTCAGAAAATTTATTTCGATTCGCAAAGACAATACCCTGGAATGACTCATGGGGAACATATGCCGGTCTATCCTGCTGATCTCCAAACTCTTAATACAACAATTCTTAAAGAGCAAAACGACATTTTTGTTAAGGCCATCATCAGCGGTGCGAAATACAGCCCGGAACAAGCGATTAAAGACGCACAAGCGGCATGGGATAAAGCCGGCGGCAAGCAGCTTGAAGACTTTATGAACAAATGGTATGCGGAAAATAAAGATAAAGCGTTCCTTGCTAAGGATATTATGGCAATTGCGAGACAGCAAATGGAGCAAGTGAAGTAACTGATTTAAATGAGGGAGCTGGACATGGATATGCGAGTGCCTGCCCATGCAGACATCGCTAAGATGTCCAGCTTCATTCATTATTCGTCAGCTTAGAGTCGGTGATCGCATTATGGGGGGAACTAGGAATGAATAAGGTTAAGGTAGCTATCATTGGCTGTGGCGGCATTGCAACAGGTAAACATTTACCCAGCTTAAGTAAAATTGAGCAAGTAGAAATTATTGGTTTTTTTGATGTCAATCCTGCAAGTGCGCACCAAGCGGCCGAGAAGTTTGGTGCTCCCGGAGCGAAGGTATTTGAGAACTATTATGAGCTTCTTGCTGATTCTTCGATTGACGTCGTTCATATCTGTACCCCGAATGATACGCACGCAGAGATATCGATCGCAGCTATGGAAGCAGGCAAACACGTCATGTGTGAAAAGCCGATGGCCAAAACCGCCGCTGATGCTCGGCGAATGGTTGAAGTTGCTAAACGTACAGGTAAGAAGCTAACTATTGGCTACAACAACCGCTTCCGTGCGGACAGTCAGTATTTGAAAAAGGTGATAGAAGACGGCGATCTGGGCGAGATCTATTTTGCCAAGGCGCATGCTGTTCGTAGACGTGGAGTTCCCACTTGGGGTGTATTTCTGGATGAAGACAAACAAGGCGGAGGCCCGCTAATCGATATTGGAACGCATGCGCTCGATTTGACGCTGTGGATGATGAATAACTACGAACCTAAGGTGGTGCTTGGCACCGCTTATCATAAGCTTTCCCGGAAAGAAAATGCCGCTAATTCCTGGGGTCCCTGGGATCCTGAGAAATTCAAAGTGGAAGACTCCGCCTTTGCGATGATCGTGATGAAAAATGGCGCGACGGTGATGGTGGAGGCGAGTTGGGCCTTAAATACATTGGATACGAAGGAAGCGAAATGTACGCTTTGCGGTACTGAAGGCGGTGCCGACATGCAGGATGGTTTACGCATAAATGGTGAAAACCACAGTCGTTTATACGTCAACCAACTCCAGTTCGAAGCCAAAGGCGCAGACTTCTACGATGGCAAAAAAGAGAGTATGCAGGATAAAGAAATCCGCATGTGGATTGACGCTGTAATGAACGATAAGGATCCTGTTGTAACGCCAGAACAATCGTGTGTCGTTTCTGAAATTCTTGAAGCCATTTACGAATCCAATAGAACGGGAAAAGCGGTTTATTTTGACTAAAATAACCGGAAATGGGGCCATTCTTTCATGATTAGAGTTGCGATGTTGAGCTTTTGGCATGTGCATGCCAAGGATTATGCACGGCTAGCCGCCGAGCACCCGGGTACCGAAATCGTGGCTGTATGGGATGAAGTTCCCGAACGAGGAAGGCAACAGGCAGAGGAGCTTGGTGTTAGCTTTTATGAGGATCTGCATGCGCTTTTGGCCAATCCGGATATCGATGCCGTTATTGTGGATACGCCGACGAATCGGCACCGGGATGTCATCATCGCAGCAGCCAAAGCGGGAAAGCATATCTTCACTGAGAAAGTTATAGCTACCACGTCGAAGGAATGTAATGAGATATTGGCTGCTGTTGAGACCGCTGGGGTCAAACTAACAGTTTCTCTCCCCCGGCTATATACCTGGTTCACACAAACTGCACATAACTTCATTCGGGGTGGTCAGCTTGGCACTGTAACGACGGTTCGTATACGGCTTGCTCATAACGGCGCTTTGCGAACAGAGAAAAATCCGAATGGTTCACTCCCATCTCATTTCTTCAATTTGGAGGAGAGTGGGGGAGGGGCATTGATGGACCTTGGCTGCCATCCGATGTACTTGACGCGCTTATTCCTGGGCTTACCGGAAAGTGTCAGTGCAAGCTTCGGTTATATCACGGAGCGAGAGGTAGAGGATAGTGCGGTAGCGACTTTACGTTATTCAAATGGGGCTATAGGCATTGTTGAAGCGGGTTTCGTGAATAACTACTCCCAATTTGATATTGAGGTGCAAGGAACGGAAGGCAGCCTTATGTATACGAGAACGGATGACAAGCTGTTAGTCCGAAGCCATAAGCTGGAAGGTGAAGCAACAAAAGGGTGGCAAGAGGTCACGAATTTGCCGGCGAATCTCCCTTCTCCCTTTGAACAATGGGTGGCACATATTCGAAATGGAACGACGGCTTCTGAAAATATACAAATAGCCCTTGATTTGACCCGTTTAATGGAAGCTTCGACTTTATCGGCACGCTCAGGTGCTGTATGTAGGCTGAGTGACCTGGCGGAATAAAGAGACTTTCTTGAGGAAAGGCCAGATCATTCCCTGCAAAGAAATAAGGGTAATCTGGCTTTTCTTTTTTTAAGGAAATGATGACAACAAAGCTCTAAGGAGGAACAGACATGCTGGATAAAGGGGAATACTCATTTTCTACCTGCTGGAATATTAAGAAGCATACGATTGGAAGGAACATGATAGAGGAGATCAAAGAGCTCGGCTTTCACAATGTTGAACTGAATTATAACGTGACGGAAGAGATGATGAAGACGATTGAGCCGATGATCGATAAAGGGGAGATTGGCGTATCCAGTGTCCACAATGTGTTTCCTTTCATCAATGATAAGGATTACGATACGGACTCGGTTATGCTGGGTTTCGATGATGAGGTGAAGCGCAAGCGATCCGTGGAACTGTTGATCCGGTCTATGGACTATGCGAACCGCTATGGAGCGAAGGCCGTTGTCGTACATCCAGGTGAAGTGCCTTTTGAATATAACATTGATTCGGATTTGAAAAAGCTGTACAGGGATCACGGAAAGGATTCACCGGAATATCAAAAGCTTTGGAAGGACATGTCCGAAAGACGGGAGCGGTTGAGCCCGCTCTACACCAAGCGGATTCAAGACAGTCTGGAGGAAGTAAGCGAGCATGCAGCCAAACAAGGATGGTCAGTAGCCATTGGCATCGAAACACGCTCAAGGTCCTATCAGATGCCGACCTTGATGGAGGCGAAAACCATTTGCGATAACCTGAAAGGCAGTCCGGTTTACTTATGGTACGACATCGGTCACGCCATGATGATGGATCGGATGGGCTTGTACGATAATCTCAAGGAGCTGCAGGAAGTGAAACGCTATATTTATGGCGTACACATCCATGAAACGCTAGAGCTTTCCGATCACTGGTGTCCTTATGTACACAGCAAGGATCTGCAATATTTTGATCATTTTTTGGAGGCAATTGATTTTGCCAAAGTCAAGGTATATGAACTGAAGGCTGTTTGCCGGCCAGATGAGATTGATGAAAGCCACAGGCTTATTACAAATAAAATTGCAGCTATGAAAGGTTAAAAGGTGATCAGCATGGACGCTACTTATAAACAGTTAGTACACATTTATGACGAACATACAGCAGCTACGCTGCAGCGGCAGGTGCTTGATCCTACATCCAAATATTACGGCGGCATCATCGACGAAACGGGCATTGCGCGTGTTAATCATCTCAGCACGCCAAACGTTTTGGCTGTATGGGCTTCGGCTATCGTTAATCCAGATTCACGTTACTATCATGATGAGACACTTTTGGCCGCTTTCGACAAAGCAGCGGATTTTATTTTGAACCGCCAGCATGCCGACGGTACGATCTCGTTAGGTTCAACAAACTATAACTCTCCACCAGATACAGCTTTTGTTGTAGGCGGGATTACGCAAATTTATCAACTTCTTGAGGCGCATGACTGGGCGGCTGTGAAGCCTTCCTCCGCAAAGTTGAAGCTCTTTTTGGAGCGTACGATCCCTGCTATGCTGACAGGCGGATGTCATACACCGAACCATCGCTGGGTTATTACTGCGGCACTTTCGCTGCTGTATGAGATTTTCCAAATGCCTGAGCTGGTAGCAAGAGCGGATGAATGGTTGGCAGAAGGTATGGATATCACACATGACGGCGAATGGACGGAGCGCAGCAATGGCATCTATAATGCCGTCAGCGATATTGCTTTATACCACACGGGGCGTGTGCTAAACCGTCCAGAATTATTAGAATGTGTGCGTCGCAATCTGCGCATGATGGTCTATTTGATCCATCCATCCGGTGAGGTGGTAACCGATTATTCAGGACGCCAGGATTTCGGACAGACGTTTGATATGGCGACTTACTTGCTGATTTATCGTTTAATGGCTGCGCATGATAAAGATCCTTTGTTCGCTGCGATGTCAGACTATGCAGGTACCTTTATAAAGCGTGCGGAAGCGGTAAATAACAATGCGCTCTTGGGTTTATTGCTGTATCCCGAAGCAGATATTTCCGATTTGGAGCGTACTCCGCTTCCTGATCGTTATGTCCAAGTAATCAATGAGCACCATCCGATCAATGAGCATTTAACGCAGATCGATGGCGTGGGTCACCATATGAGAATTGAACACAGCAGCATGCACTTAGCCTTCGGCGCTCCGCTTGTGCGCATTCGAGATCTTGATCAGAGCGTGACGATTATGCCGCAAACGCCGTCATTCTTCTCCCTTCGCCATGGAAAAGTTAGGCTGCTGGGCATTAAGTTGTCTACATCTTTCTCACCTGGGATTGTGAAGTTCGCACATCTAACTGCGGAGGAAGGCGTTTATAAGCTAGGAATCGTATTGGAAAAAGGATACAACGGACCGATTCCGCGACAATTTCTGCCGGAGTCCGCGGAGAGATCGACACTCAGTCCTTGGTACTTGCTTCCGCATCAGCATCGGCCGATGACACATCTGCAAACCCTTGAGTTTCAAGCGGAAATTACACAAGGAGACGCGGAATGGAAGATTCGTATCCTTTCTGATGAGCGAGAAGATGTTTTCACGCAGTTATCCTTTATTTTTGGAGATGAGGGTACGGTTAGCGGCAGTGATCTCGCCCAAGACGAGGCAGGAAAATATTTCTTGAAAAGTGGATCTATGAAATATGCGGTGGATGAAGATGCGATTGAGATTTCAACAGGCGCCTACGAGCATTTGCTGCCTGTGCTTCGTGAAGATCAACATCCGACCGGTTGCAAATACGTCCATGTGAACCTCGTGACGCCGTTCGACCGGACATTTACGGTACGACTACTGTAGAAAGGAAGGCCGATATGACGACTTATTTTAATGAACAAGAGAGTATACAGTCCCGCTTAGGAGACGATGTTAACCGAACATTGAAGGTGCTTGCGGACCGCTACATTGGGGCTAATCCGCCCGTTCCATTTGCTTTTAGGACCTTTTACCGATCTGGCGTTTTGCAAAACGAGGATGGGATGTTTGATTTAAATCTGGGGCAGAGATTTCCCGAAGCAAGACCAGGCCAATTTGCGTATGCGTTTGGTTTAGTATGGAGTGATGGTGAACGAAATCTGGATGTGTTGTTCCGCTGTTTGGGGCCGATTGAGTTCTATTTCAATGATGAGCGCGCCTATCGCTCCAACGTGATCGATGAAATTAAGCCAGATGCCAGCGTTAAACTTAATCTGAACTTTGTGAAAGGCTGGAACCGACTTTTTATCAAAGCTAAGCATACGGCGGCAGGCTTTGGCTGCTTATTCGGGTCTGATGAAGCCAAGGTACGGATCTTGAATGTGCTTACCCCGTTTGCCGAAAGAAGTGGTCAGGCGGGATGGGTGTACTCTGCACCAGTCGACACGGATCTATTCGAGGGTAGTCCGCTGCCAGATGGTTTGGCGTCAGAGAAAGAGCACGGACTGCGTTGGTTGCCGTCCTGTGAGTGGAGTGAAGATGAGCTTGAGAAGCCTGTCTGCGAGCGCTTATTCGGCTTACAACCCGGTAAGCAAGCGTATGCTTGGACCAAATTGGACAAGGTGGGCTTAGGTGAAGAACCCTGCCTGTTGAAGGGGCATACGACAGGTCCGTTAACCGTTTGGCTGGATGGGAAGCAGGTAGTAGAGCTCGCAAAAGAAGGCAGCTTTCAGGTGGAGGTGCCGCTTTCTTTTGGCAAACATGATCTGTTGATTCGCAGTATTTGTGGAAATAACGCTTGGGGCTTGACGCTGCATGCCTACGTTAGAGGGGAAGTTGTCCCCTTTAATGCTCCTCGGAAGGTTCACGGTTCCGCTGAGCCGTGGTTCTATGTGGGGCCACTGGACGCAAGTGTTGCGCTTGCGTATGAGGATTTGGTCCGAACTGATCGCGTCTATGCGAAAGGTTCAGATTCAGTTGCTGCAGGCGATAAGACGTACTGGCAGTTAGACCGTCCAGACGCCTGGATACGTCCTTATTATGAGAATGCCATGCTGAGCAATAAGTGGACCGTCGGCAACGTCACGAATTATGCCCGCTGGGATTATCCGCTTGGCGTTACCATTTATGGGCTTCTGCAAGCAGGTCGGTTGCTGGAGCGGCCTGATATTATCGGGTATGCCCTCGATCATGTTCAAAGCTGCACAGACATGTTCGAATACTCTTTATGGGATCGAGAGAAGTACGGGTTCCCAGCAATCAATCAACAGTTAGTCATGATGAAAATGCTGGATAACTGCGGCTCCTTTGGTTCCGCGATGTTAGAAGCCTATCAGGAAGACAAGGATCCGGGCTTCATGCCGATAGCGCAGCGAATTGCCGACTTCATACTCGTGAGGTTGGAGCGTAAGGAAGACGGTGCCTTTTATCGGATATGTCAGGATGAATATTCGGAAAATACGATGTGGGCCGATGACCTCTACATGAGCACGCCGTTCCTGTGCCGATATGCGGGGATAACCGGTAACAGTGAGGCACTGGATGAAGCAGCGAAGCAATTTCTGTTATTCCGCAAGTATTTGTACATGCCGGATCAGCGCATTATGTCGCATGTATTTGATTTCAAATACGGCATGGCTACCGGTATTCCTTGGGGGCGTGGGAATGGATGGACACTCTTCTCGCTGACAGAAGTGCTGGAGGTTCTGCCCGCAGAGCATGAAGCTCGCCCAGAGTTAGTGCATTTCTTTAACGAGCTGTGTTCGGGATATGCCGATCTGCAAGCTAAAAGCGGGTTGTGGCATCAGGTGTTGAACGATCCCGACGCCTATCAGGAAGCATCGTGTACGGCAATGTTCGCTTATGCCTTTGCGAGAGGCGTGCGATTCGGCTGGTTGGAGCAGCCTGATCGGTTCATCCATGCCTCGCTGAAGGCATGGGACGGTTTGACCCGGCTGGCCATCGACGCTCAGGGCAACGTGCATGGCGTTTGCAGCGGCTCGCGGTATGCCTTTACCGCTGATTATTATAAAAAGGACCTGCTCACCGTAACCAATGACAACCACGGGGTTGGCATTATGATGCTGGCTGGGACAGAAGTCGTGAAGCTGAAGCGATGGCTGTCGCATCCGCTTGAAATGATGCATAAATGACGACTGTAAGCAGCGTGTGGCAAATTAGTCATTTGGATTTGATCGTAAGAATGGTATTGGCGGTCGTTCTGGGTGGTTTGATTGGTCTTGAACGGGAATTGAACAATCATGCAGCGGGCTTTCGTACTCACATCTTAGTTTGTTTAGGCTCCGCCACCATCATGCTGCTATCGGAGTACGGATTCTCTGACTTTGTAAATGAACCCAACGTCCGCATAGACCCGTCCCGCTTGGCTGCACAGGTTGTCAGCGGCATCGGCTTTCTTGGCGCAGGCGCGATATTGCGAAACGGCAGTGTTATTAAAGGGTTGACTACCGCGGCTTCCGTTTGGTTGGTAGCGGCTATCGGTTTGAGCGTAGGTGCAGGTTTTATTACTGGGGCGTTGGTATGCACCTTTTTAGTACTCATTAGTCTGTATCTCCTGAATAAGTGGGAGAAGCATTTCCTAAGGCATCGTCGAACTCACGAAATAGAGATCATGATCAATGAACATCCCGGCTTTCTCAGCTTGGTTACCTCCCGTTTTGGTGAACAGGGTATCCAAGTCACCAATCTAAAGATGATGCCAGGAAGTGAATCTTCCCTTGTATCAGGGAATACCGCGAATACCCCAATGATGCACTTGATCTTCAGCTTAAGATGTCCGAAGCACGAGAAGCTGCTTGCCGCATACGAACAAATTGCCGCTCTGGATATCGTTGTTAGGATGGAAGCTGCGAACTTTATTTTTCATAAAAAGGTGGCCTGGGAAAAGGTAGGCTTGTGATTCTAGCATTATGGGTCTCTGATCTCTTCGATCAGAGATCTTTTCCATTTTTACGAGGGATAATCTGAGGTTAGCGGTTACCAATGTTGCAAATTTTACAACAATTCACGCGCTCGAGGGCTATTTTGCGAGTTGCCTCCTGCCCCGATTGATCATTCCCCTCGACTATAAGCGTGTTTTATATCGTTAAGGAGGCAAGATTCCGCGTTGCCCATCTGTTAGCAATGAAAAACATCGTTATAGAGAGAAGCTAGGAGTGAAATGGTCATTTTCCTCGACTATAAGCGTGTTTTATATCGTTAAGGAGGGAATTTTCCGCGTTGCCCATCTGTTAGCGATGAAAAACATCGTTACAGAGAGAAGCTAGGAGTGAAATGGTCATTTCCCTCGAGTTTAAGCGTGTTTTATAACGCTAAGGAGGCAAGTTTCCGCGTTCCCTATAACGTTAGCGATGGAAAACATCATTGCAGAGAGAAGAGGAGTTATCCACACAAGGTATCAGTCAGACAAAAAAATCCCGCTCACGCCTAACGGCTGGAGCGAGATTTTCGACAATTAAGAGTTAATCAGGTACTGGTTAACCGTCGCCTTAATCAATTCCAAACGGCCGGATTGATTCACGATGGTGCTGTTGTTCTCAAGCGCATAAGCTTCAAGCGATTTGAAATCCGCTTTGCCGGATACGATGTCGGCGCCGATGCCGGACTTGAAGGAAGCATAGCGCGTGTCGAGGATGTTATCGAATACGCGGTCTTCGATCAATTTGGCAGCGACTTCTAAGCCGCGAGCGAAGGCGTCCATGCCTGCGATGTGTGCGTAGACGACATCGATAGGCTCGAAGGAAGTACGGCGAACCTTGGCGTCGAAGTTCACGCCGCCGCGTCCGATGCCGCCTTCGTTCAGGAGGATTTCGTACATCGCGAGTGTCGTCGAGTACAGATCTGTCGGGAACTCGTCGGTATCCCAACCGAGCAGCAGATCACCTTGGTTCGCATCAATGGAACCAAGAACACCGTTGATGCGCGCGACTCGAAGCTCGTGCTCAAAGGTATGACCAGCAAGCGTAGCATGGTTGGCTTCCAGGTTTAATTTGAAATACGGCAGCAAGTCGTATTTTTGCAAGAAAGATAGCGTCGTAGCCGCATCGAAGTCGTATTGGTGCTTGGATGGCTCTTTTGGTTTAGGCTCGATCAGGAATTGACCGTCGTAGCCGATTTCTTTGGCATAATCAACCGCCATGTGCAGGAAGCGAGCAAGGTTATCAAGCTCCAGGCCAAGGTCCGTATTAAGCAAAGTCTCGTAGCCTTCGCGTCCGCCCCAGAAAACGTAGTTTTCCGAGCCAAGCTCTTTGGCATGATCTAAGGCTTTCTTCACTTGGGCAGCAGCGTAAGCAAATACGTCCGCATTATTCGTCGTAGCAGCGCCATGAACGAAACGCGGGTTAGTGAACATATTAGCAGTATTCCAGAGTAGTTTCTTGCCGCTGGATGTCATTTTATCCTTGATCAGGGCAACGATTTCGTCGAGGTTCTTATTCGTTTCTTGCAGCGTGCTGCCTTCAGGCGCGATATCGCGGTCATGGAATGCGAAGTAGTCGACATCCAGAATGTTCAGCAGCTCAAAACAAGCGTCAACGCGAGCTTTGGCCAGCTCCAGGCCGAGTATTGGTCCCAAGCGCGGATCGCTGTGCCACTGCCAAAAGGGTCGGAGCCATTGGCGGAAAAAGAGTGCCAGTAAGCGATTGCAAAACGCATATGTTCACGCATGGTTTTGCCTAAAATAACTTGATCAGGATTATAAAATTTAAAAGAAAGCGGGTTCGTCGATGTGCGGCCTTCGTACTTAATCGGTTGAATGTTGTCAAAATAGCTCATGAATTCAGCCTCCATAAATTAAGGAATAAATGCTTATGCAGTCATCATAGCACCAAATGAATAGTTTGTAAATTCATTAAACAAACTTAGTTAATGCATGAAAATCTCTTTCATGTTAAAATCAGTTCATTAGAAAAGAGCGACAAGCCATTAGAGTAATATGGGGGCAAACATGAAGCAAACAGGCGATTTGAATCTCGTGAAAAAAATAAATAAATCCATCGTACTACATCATATTCGCACGAATTCTCCAATATCCCGCGCACGGATTGCAGAAATTACAGGGCTGACCAAGGCGACGGTGTCGAGTCTTGTGAACGAATTGATCGAGAGCAGCGTCGTCGAAGAGATTGGCGTTGGTGAATCAAGCGGCGGGCGCAAGCCGATGATGCTGCTTTTTAATGGGACGGCTGGTTATGCCATCGGGGTAGACCTAGGGGTTACTGATATTCTCGCGGTACTGACGGATTTAAGCGGTAAGATCATCCGCGAGGTAAGAGTGCAGCATGACAATGCTTCCGTTGAGAAGGTCGTCCAGCTGTTGACAACGACCATCCGCGGGCTGATCGAAAGCGCACCGGAGAGCGTCTACGGGATTATAGGAATCGGCATCGGAGTGCCGGGTATTTGTGATGAGAACGGCAATCTGCTGTTCGCGCCGAATCTGGGCTGGGAGAACGTGCCTTTGCAGCAGCAAATTGAGGAGACGTTCAATATTCCGGTTGTTATTGATAACGAAGCGAACGCAGGAGCTGTGGGGGAGAAACAATTCGGAGCCGGTAAAGACACGGCGAATCTGGTGTATGTGTCGATCGGCATCGGGATCGGTGCCGGGATCATCATTAAGGGCGAGCTGTACCGCGGGGCGACTGGCTTCTCCGGTGAGATCGGGCACATCTCGATCCAGCACGACGGGCCCAAATGCAGCTGCGGCAGCTTGGGCTGTTGGGAGCTGTATGCGTCCGAGCACGCGCTCCTCACGCAGGCACGACGTGAGCTTAACGATGACGCTGTGGATCTGGAGACTTTGCTGAGCAAAGCCGAAGCGGGAGATCCTAAAGTGATCGCGCTTTTTGAGCGCCTTGGTTATTATCTCGGTGTTGGCGTTGTTAATATTATCAACGGATACAATCCCGAATATATTATTCTCGGCGGCCGCTTGGCAAGTGCCGAGAACTGGCTGATGAAACCGCTGCTGGCCTTGCTTGAAAAGCGTTCCCTGCCGCATCCGCGCAAGCAGCTGAAAGTGGCGTTCAGCGAGCTGAGCGATCGGTCGACGGTGCTCGGGGCGGCATCTTTTGCGGTGGCCACATTTTTCGTGGAGACAACGGTTTCGGTTGATCGGAACTAAGCTAGAGGGGATTCCTTCCATATGGTTGACCGAAGGATGGCACTTTTGTACAATGAGAAAAGTGCCAAAAATTCGAGAACAAAGGACGGGAACCAACGATGTTTCTACGTTCACTAGTGATGTGCTGCTACCTCATGGGAGCATACTGGGCTTCCTACCATTTCCCATCGATGAAGATGGTGTTTTATCCGACACTCGGGGCATTCAGCTTCCTTTTTATGCATAGGGTGGACCAAATTAAGGACATTGGACGCATCACAATGGGCGCTATCATATCAGTAACTTTAGGCAGCACCATGTATGCGATAAGCCACGGCGCCATATCATTTTTCATAACAGCTATCCTTACCATCTTTCTCATTCAGTGGTTCAAATGGAACGCGGCCCCGATTCTGTCCGTTTCGTTCATTCCCTATTTTGCGCATGCAGTCTCATTCTGGGCACTGCCTGCAGCTGTCCTCGTTTCTCTCTTAGGGCTGGTGGGATCGATTTGGCTCATTGGCAAGGTTGAGCAGTTGAATTGGGTTGCCAGATTGTCACTGGCACTTTCGCCGCTTCGCACGAAGCTGGAGCCGTTAAAAAAAGAGCTATAGCTGGTTAGCAGCTAGCAATCATAAACAAAAAGCGATCAGCAGGTGAATGCTGTCGCTTTTTTTCATAATAAAGGAGAATAAAAATGAAACTGCACAAAGGAGAAATCCTATTCCGTCAAGGGGACACGGGTCCACTGTACCAACTCCAAACCGGACTGTTGAAAATTGTCCGTGCTCACGAGGACGGTAATACGACACTCGTGAATATCATTGTGCCAGGCGAGACGATTCCACATCATTCGCTCATTAGTCCGAGTCCTTACTACGGTACTGCGATAGCGCTTGTCACTTGTGACATAGATGTGCTTCCTGCTGCGCAGTGGTACGAGGAGCTGGATCGCAGCCCGGAGCAATTCCGCACGATTGCGCGACAATTACAGGATAAACTGCGCATGATGCAGCAGCGTATTGATCAACTGACAGAAGTGACTCCCGCTGCCAAGCTGATGAAGCTCGAACGCTGGTTCCAGCATTATCTGGGAGACTTGAAGCTGACAGATGTGCTAACGCAGGAGGAAATCGGTCAGTTCATCGGGCTTCGCCGGGAGACCGTGAATCGTCTACTTAGGGAGAATGTAAAACCTTAATTTATGAGAAATCAGATCGCTCGTTTTACAGAGTGCCCGCAGGACCAAAAAATTCATAGTGGCGGTCCGAGTCGGGAACACCCCATTCACGGAGCATTTGGTTCACTGCTTTCATAAACGGTACGGGTCCGCAGAAATAGAAGCTAGCATCCACAGTCGGTACAATGCTTTGGAGCCATGGCAAATCGATATATCCTTCTTTATGAAAAGCTTGCTCGGCTGCGTCGGCTTCCGTCGGTTGCTGATAGCACCAGGCAACAGCCACTTGCGGATGCTGCAAGGCGAGTTCTTCAACTTCCCTGCGAAGCGCGTGGTGCTGACCGTTCTGAGCCGCATGGATAAAGGTAACCTGACGATTCGGTGACGTGGTTGCAAGAGTATGAAGCATGCTGACCATTGGCGTAAGCCCAACACCGCCGCTGATCAGTACGACAGGACGAGTATCCTTTTGATCCAGTGTAAAATCGCCAGCAGGCGCGGACAACCACAGCACATCGCCCTCCTGCACCTGACTGTGCAGATAAACCGAAGCTTTGCCCGCAGGAACAGCAGGATTGTTGTCCTCGCGTTTTACAGAGATCCGATAGTAAATCTCACCAGGCGCATACGAAAGGCTGTACTGCCGAATATGAGTATGTTCTTCCCCAGGAATCTGAATTCGGATACTTACATACTGCCCCGGTTCAAATGCTGCGAGTGCGCCCCCATCTTGGGGTGCCAGGTAGAAGGAAGTGATGACGTCGCTTTCTTTGTTTTTGCGTTCGACTCGGAACGGTCTGAAATCTTTCCAACCACCGGGTTGTTGCTCAGACGTATCATACATCTCGGCTTCAATACTGATAAAAGCATCCGCTATGACCCCATAGGCTTCAGCCCAAGCTTGAAGAATTTCGTCGGTTGCTGCATCGCCAAGCACTTCTTTGATGGCTGCAAGCAAATGTTGGCCGACAATCGGATAATGCTCCGCCTTGACGCCCAGGCTGCGATGCTTGTGGGCAATTTGTTTCACTGCAGGCAAAATGGCTTCGAGCCGATCAATATGGAGGGCTGCCGCATACACGGCGTTGGCTAGAGCGGTTTGCTGCCGGCCTTGTTTTTGGTTCGCATGATTGAATAGATTCAGCAGCTCAGGATGAGCTGTGAACAACCTGTCATAGAAACGTTTAGTTATGGTAACACCGTGAACTTCCAGTACGGGCACTGTGGATTTAATAATGCGGATGGTTTGCTCGGTTAACATAAAGGATCGCCTCACTTCACTTTGATTAACTTGATGCCTTAAGTATAGTGAACAAGACGATGAAGCCTGTGTGATTATAATCACAGGGAATAGCAACAATCTGTGTCATAGGCATGATGCTGAATCCGAGGTATACTGGTTGAACCTCTCCTCCCTACGCCAAGCTTAGAGGAAGGAGATTCCTAAGTACGGAATCCTACTGGATTCTAATGGATTAGGCTAACCCCGTAGTTCCTACGGTTTGTGTATGGTTTACAAGTCTTTTCCCCTCAGCTAAGATATTGCGGCTAGCGTTACCATCTCTGTCATGATGTATTCCACATGCAGGACAGTACCATTCACGTATGTTAAGACTCTTGACTTCTTTATTTCGGTATCCACAGCAAGAGCATAGCTGTGAGGAGGCGAAGGTTTTGCCCACAGCGATTACCGTGCGTCCATACCATTTCGCTTTGTATTCTAGCATGCTGCGAAACATAGACCAAGATACGTCGCTAATGGCTTTGGCTAACTTCCCATTCTGAATCATATGACTTACTTGTAAATCTTCAATCGCAATTAGGTCGTGGTTTTTGACAAGATGCGTGGAGATTTTATCCAAGTAGTCCTTTCTTGCATGGCTTATCTTCTCGTGAATAAAAGCAAGCTTGATTCGTTGCTTGTTCCAATTCGAACTTCCTTTTACCATCCTTGACAGCTTCCGCCCCGCTTGGGCAAGCTTCCCATCCAAGGTGCGGAAAAACCTTGGATTCGTAAAAACTTCCCCATTAGAGAGAACGGCAAAATGTTTCAAGCCCACGTCGACACCAACTTGTTGCCCTGTCTTAGGAAATTCCTGAACCATAACCTCGGTAAGGAGAGATACAAAATACTTGCCACTCGGCACACGTCGAACCGTGGCATTCAGCAATCGCCCTTCGACCTCACGGCTTTTGGCAAACTTCACAAGTCCAAGCTTGGGCAGCTTGATGTGGTTGTCCATCACCGCTATATTTCCGTTCGTATGCCTTGTCTGATAAGACTGAACCCGATTCCTTTTACTTTTGAAGATAGGAGCAGCATTCTGCCTTTTAAAAAACCGTTCATAAGCATCAGCAAGATGACGAATTGCCGATTGAAGTGAGATAGTATCGACTTCTTTAAGCCATGCTAACTCTTGTTTGAGCATAGGTAGTTCTGCTGAGCAAGTACGGTAAGACATACCTTTCCCCGTTGCATGGTAGGTGTCGTTCCACAGAGCCAGAAACCGATTGAATATAAACCTTGAACAGCCAATAGTTTTGTTGATGAGTGCAGCCTGCTCACCAGTCGGATACAGACGAAACTTAAATGCCTTATGGATGAGCAAGTCACCTCACCTCATTTCTTCCTATTATTGTTATACTATCAATATAGCAAACATACGTTCTTATGAATAGTCGTATATTAGAAAGTTGCCCTTATCGATATCGATTTATTTCCTCCCTGCAGAGGAAGGGGCATTCTAGTATAATATTAATAAAATAAACAAATACAGGAGTACATATCGATGCCTGATTGGTCTTATCACGCGATATTTCGTCCGTTGCTATTTCAACTGCCGGGACGCATAGCCCGGAACTTGACCCTTCATGCCATAGGCGGATTAAGCCATGTCCCAGGAGGGACATTCGTGATCAAAACGATGGGCCACATGGAGCTGTCGCCAATCCTCGAGGATGAATTGACGGGGGTGCTGATTCAGTGTCCCATCGGCCTGAGCGGCACGCTTGATCCGCACGGGACTGCGCACAAAGCGCTGGCCCAGTTCGGGTTCGGCTTCATCGAGATCGGACCTGTGACGGTCCGAGAAGTGCTCAATGACGCGCCGATCGAGCGCGACGCTGTGTGTGAAGCCATCGTCTACCCCGATGGCTATGTCAATGACGGCGCGGACGCGATCGTCCAGCGCCTGCGCAAGGGCACGGGGCATCGCCTGCCGCACTTCGTGCGGCTGCGGCCGATGCCGGGCAGTTCGCCGCGCGAGGCGCTGCTCGAGCAGCAGGAGCTGCTCTCGAAGCTGG
This sequence comes from Paenibacillus sp. WG02, assembly GCF_055396115.1. Lineage (NCBI taxonomy): Bacteria > Bacillati > Bacillota > Bacilli > Caryophanales > Paenibacillaceae > Paenibacillus > Paenibacillus sp. WG02. The sequence goes on from NZ_AP036016.1 coordinate 486,276, forward strand.
CGCCGTACGCGGCGGGGTTCTACATCGATGGCCTCGCCGAAGGCTGGCCATCGGAGGAAGCCATGGCGTACCTCCGCGAGGTACGCCTTATAGCACTAGCAGCGGCCCGGGGAAGCCGCTGCTGCTCTACCTGCCGCAGCCAGCTCCCATCGGGATGCTGCGTGAACTCACCGACACCGCCGCGAGCTTCAGCGGTGTCGTCGTCGGCGAAGCGCTGCGCGAGCCGGGCACCCGCCGCGAACGCGTCGGCGGCGGTGCGGAGGCGCTCGGGGCGCAGCTGAGCCAGGTCCGGCTGCTCCGGGAGTCGCTCGGCGAGCGGAGCACGATTGTTGCTGCCGGCGGCGTTCATCAGCCGCAGGACGCGCTAGAGCTATTGGCAGCTGGAGCGAATAGCGTCCAGCTGCACAGCGGGCTTGTGTACGCGGGGCCAGGGCTGCCCAAGCGAGTCAACGAAGCGATCATTTATGATCGCATCAAGCAAACACCTGAGCCCCAGACCGCCTTCATTCTGGGCCAATTGGGGCTGGATGAGCCTGCTGGGTATCGGCATGATCATTGGTGGTGTACTTGCATGGCTCATTGCGTCCACAAGCGTCCTCTTGCCTTACGACGAAACTTTTCTTGGCGTGAGCCGAAGTGTCATAAACCATTTTAATGGGCATATTATACATTTCATGTCCCATGATCGCATTACCTTAGCGGGAACGATGATTTCAATAGGTATCTTTTATTATCAACTGGCTCATCATGGCCTGCGAAGCGGGCTTCACTGGGCGCGAACGGCCGTAATGACTTCGTGTGCCGTAGGTTTCAGCAGCTTCTTTCTTTACCTCGGCTATGGCTATTTTGATCCTCTTCATGCCGCGGCAGCGGCCGTGCTTCTGCCAATGTTGCTGCTGACCTTGCGCGGCTTGAAAGATCATCCCTCCCGGAAGAAGCCAGGCATGCTGAATGATTCTGTTTGGCGCAGAGCGCAGTGGGGGCAATGCTGTTTCGTTGTACTCGGATTTGGTTTAGCCATAGGAGGTTTGACGATATCTTTCGTCGGTATCACTACCGTGTTCGTACCAACAGATTTAGCTTATCTCGGCCTGACTGTCCAGCAGTTTGCTGCTTGGAACGATCACATCATTCCGCTCATTGCCCATGACCGGGCAGGATTTGGCGGAGCGCTCTTTTCACTCGCGGTAGCGATTACAGCCTCCGCTTTATGGGGAATCAACCAAGGCGAGAGTTGGTTGTGGTGGACGTTTCTCTGGGGAGGACTACCCGGATTTGCTGCCGGTTTGCTAGTGCATTTTCACATTGGCTACATAGACTTTGTTCATTTACTTCCTGTTTATATAGCGGCCCTGTTATATGTGGTTGGGTTGTACCTCATGTATCCGTTTTTAGTGGGCAGAGCGAGCGGGAGGGAAATATCTGTTTCACGCAATGAAAACTATTGACACGAGGGGCAGGTGGGTTGGTGGAGAAATTAGCCATTATTTCAGATATCCATGGTAATATGCCTGCATTCGAAGCGGTTATGAAGGATATTCAGCATCGACATGTTACAGAGATCATTTGTCTAGGGGATTTAGTAGGGAAGGGACCGCACTCGGATCTCGTTGTTGATCACGTGCGGGAAGTTTGCCAAACGGTTATTATGGGAAACTGGGATGATTTCATCGGTAATCCTACCGAAGATCCGGTTTTACTTTGGACGCAGACTAGGCTTGGGCGCGAACGGTTGACATATTTGAAAGGGCTGCCTTTTTGCTATGAGTTCTGGATGAGCGGGAAATTCGTGAGGTTATTCCATGCTTCGCCTAGAAGCGTGTATGAACGTATTCAGCCATGGGACCCGATGGAAAGCCGAATGTCGATGTTCGAGTCCTCGGACCTGTGCAGGGAGCCTTTGCAAGCCGACGTGGCAGGCTATGGTGATGTTCACAACGCCTATTTGCAGGTTCTTAGGGGTAAAATGCTTTTCAATACAGGAAGCGTAGGGAATCCACTGGATTTGACACAAGCTTCTTATGTTCTTTTAGAAGGAAACTACCATAGCCAACAGCCCGCAGCGTTCAATATCCAGCATGTGAGAGTGCCTTACGACATTGAACTCGCTGTCCAGCAAGCGAAGGATGAGCGGATGCCGGATTCGGATGCTTATATCTTGGAATTGCGGACAGGACAATATCGCGGCAAAAAGACGAAAGAGTAAAAAAGAAGAGGCTTACTCAAAAGGTTAAAACCTAGCGAGCAGCCTCTTTGTTGTTTCGATACGGAGCGAAATCTAACAGGAATTCCTCCCGTTAATTTGGCGTTAATTGTTCTAAACGGTCATATAACTGGAAAACCTCCCTCTAATTTTTAGGGGAATCGCTATTCCTCGAGAAAACATCAGAAATAACGGGAGATTTTCCATGTAAACTAAACTTTTTTTAGGAAAAAACCAAATTAACGGTAGGTTTTCCATGTATTACAACAGTGAAAGGAGAGGCAGCCCAAAGATGAACACCCTATGGGACAGCCCCTTTTATCAGTAGATAAGAAAGTATAAGTTTTATACTTTTGCTTCGCATCTACCTTGACAAACGCGCTCGTCCCAGTGGGACGACGGAGTCGTTTATCCTTGTTTGTTAGAACGTTTTAGCTAATGCTTGCGCGCGGCTAATCGCTTCCTCTTTAATTTGCGGAGCCTTGTCGGGTGTCTGAGCCATCCCCTCAACAAAAATTCCTTGGAAATCCGTAATGCCGAAGAATGACATGATGGTACTTATATAACGATGTCCCATTTCCATAGCGGCAGCAGGTCCTTCCGAATAAACGCCGCCGCTTGCTTGGATATGCAGCGCTTTTTTGTCAGGCAGCAAGCCTACAGGGCCCGTTTCTGTGTACTTAAACGTTTTTCCGGCAATACAAATCGCATCGATATAGGCTTTCATAAGCGGTGGGAAAGAAAAATTCCACATTGGCGTAACGAATACATATTTATCCGCTGCTACAAACTGATCCGTTATTTCACCGAGTCGACCTACTTTTGACTGTTCTTCCTTGCTCAAATCTGAGAATTGTTGACCGCCTCGCAATTTTCCCCACCCGCTGAATACGTCGGCATCAATGTGAGGCACTTGAATGCTGTACAAGTCCAGTTGGATGACTTCATCATTAGGATTGGCTTCCCGATAGGTATCAATAAAGGCTTTTCCTACAGCCATACTGAATGATGTTTGGTGGTCATGGGGATGTGCTGTGATGTGTAAAACAGTTGCCAATGTAATCCGCCCTTTCATTTGGTTGCATGTTAAAGCCATATATAATGTTCATTAAAAGCAATCAAAATATGCAGGGCAGAGCAAATTGGTTTTTAACGATTGCTAAATTTGTAAACCTATGTACATTGAGCCTAAGCTCCTTTTGGTATATGATGAAAGACGGTGCAATTTTACTTTAATATTAGCTCTTCATATGGCTGCCAACAAATTTATATAAAGTGAGATGGATGAGATGAAACCTAAGGATTTACACTATAGAATGCCAGCAGAGTGGACAACACACGAACGTACATTTATTTCTTGGCCGGTTCAATCTTCGATGGTTTATCCAGAGGATCATGCGGTTGTGTCAAAAGGCTATGCAGATTTGGCCAAGGCCATTGCTGAGTTCGAGCCAGTGACAGTGATCGTGAACCCGGCGGATGCTGAGGATGTAAAGGCTATGTTCGACGAGACGAACGTTGATTTTCTGATCATTCCGCATAACGATGCTTGGTTTCGTGATAACGGGCCGACGTTCTTGTTAAATGAACAGCAGGAAATCGCGGCTGTGAATTGGAAATTCAACGCGTGGGGCGGCAAATATGAGCCGTGGGATCTTGATGATAACGTGGCTCCGCAAATTCTGGAGCATCACGGTGTGAAGCGTTTTGACGCTCCACTCGTCATGGAAGGCGGTTCCATTCATGTGGATGGAGAAGGGACGCTTTTGACAACGGAGGAATGTCTCCTGAACACGAACCGCAATCCAGACCTAAGCCGTGAACAAATCGAAGCGTATGTGAAAGACTTCGTCAACGTCGAGAAGATTATCTGGCTGAATAAAGGGTTGGACGGCGATGAAACGGACGGTCATGTCGACAATATTGCTTGCTTCGCGGCTCCAGGCAAAATCATTTTGCAGGTCTGCAACGATCCATCGGATGCCAACTATGCGATTACACAAGAGAATTTGGAAATTCTGCGCAATACGACGGATGCTAAGGGACGTTCTTTTGAAATTATCCAGATTGAGCAGCCTCCTTTAACGTTCTTTGAAGAACAGCGTCTGACGCTAAGCTATTTGAACTTTTATTTCGTAAACGGCGGCATTATTTTGCCGGTGTTCGGCGGAACTGCAGAAGAGACAGATCGTAAGGCGGCAGAGGTGCTAAGCGCAGCTTTCCCAGATCGCAGAATCCGCACCATTAACGGCATGTCCATTATCAAAGAAGGCGGCAACGTTCACTGCACGACGCAGCAAATGCCAGCTAGCAAGAAAGGGTGATTTCATTGAGAAAAGTCACAGTAGCAGCAACGCAAATGAGCTGTTCCGATAATATAGAAGCAAACATTCGCAAAGCAGAGACCTTGGTTCGCCAAGCAGCCGCGAAAGGCGCTCAAATTATTTTGATCCAAGAGCTGTTTGAGACACCTTATTTCTGCCAAAAAGAGAAGTCCGACTACTATCATTACGCGACGGAGCTGGAGAACAACAAAGCAATCAAGCATTTTCGTGAAATTGCCAAAGAGCTTCAGGTCGTACTGCCAATAAGCTTTTATGAGAAAAAGAATTACGCGCGCTATAATTCGTTAGCGGTTATCGATGCCGATGGCGAAGTGCTTGGCCTTTATCGCAAAAGTCATATCCCTGACGGTCCAGGGTATGAAGAGAAGTTCTATTTTAACCCTGGCGATACCGGGTTCAAGGTTTGGAAAACACGCTATGCCAAAATCGGTGTAGGCGTATGTTGGGATCAATGGTACCCAGAAGCCGCAAGGGTTATGGCTTTGATGGGTGCAGAGCTGCTGTTCTACCCAACCGCTATCGGCTCCGAGCCGCAGGATGGTTCGATCGATTCTAAGGATCACTGGCAAATGTGCATGCGCGGCCATGCCGCGGCAAACTTGATGCCGGTTATCGCATCGAATCGGATCGGTAAGGAAGAAGATGAGGAATCCAGCATCAACTTCTATGGTTCATCATTCATCGCAGGCCCGCAGGGCAATATGATTGAGGAAGCTGGCCGCGACGAAGAGACTGTGCTTGTTGCCGAATTCGACCTTGATCAGCTGGAAGTTCAGCGTATCGAGTGGGGTATTTTCCGCGACCGCCGTCCGGATCTTTACAAGAAAATTGCTACTTACGATGGTGAGCAGGTACTGTAATCGTGCTTTTGCCATTGTTGAAGGGGATTTTAGTAGTGTTTGGCTAGGTAGCATTGTTAGGGCTGCTCCTCGGGGAGTAGTCCTTTTTTACGTGGATACTTCCAAGTCACTAAAAGCAAAGAACCCCTCTCAGTGAGAAGGGGTTTTATTTGTTTAAATCGAACTCTTCCTGGGTTGTTTGCAGCTGACCCGTTGGAAGAATCGAGCGAGATGAAATGGGGATTTTGATCAAGTTCGTTATAATTCGATTTATCTGGAAAGTTAGGATATATTCAAAGAAGGAGTTAGTTGAAGTGGGAAATGATGTTGGCGTTATAGGTGTTTATGAAAAAAAGGTGATTGGAGTGACAGGATGATGGACCCTACCAAGTATGAAAAATATTTCTCAACCGACGGCTTCTGGTCAAAGCTGAAAAAGGGCACAAAAAAGGCAGGCAGTAAAGTTATTTACACCGGCCTGCTGCTCTTTTACGCAGTAGAAAGTCCAAGAACGCCTCTTAAAGCCAAAGTTCAAATCTACGGCGCGTTAGGCTATCTCATTCTGCCTTTAGATATCATCCCTGATTTGCTGCCTATTGTTGGGTATGTGGATGATTTGAGCGTTTTGGGGCTTGCTTTGGCAGCTGTCGCAAAGAGTATTGATGCCGATGTGAAGCTCAAAGCGAAGAACAAGCTGAGGGATCTACTCGGTGATGACGTTGTTAATAGCAAAGATATTATCGATATCGATGGACAGCTCGTGGAGGAGAAAGAGAAGGAGACAGAATGATGGATAAGGTGTAAAAGGAGGGGGCTGCCCAATCGATCGTCATTCCGAGTGTCCGAGAAGGTCGAAATACCTAAAGGGGCTGCCTTCTCTTCCGAGTAGACAGCCCCATTGACCAGATAATTAATATGATTTTTATTTCATGCTGTTAACAATTGTAGTGACTGCCTCTGCACGGGTTGCATGGTCATTCCGGAGGGACCATTAATTACGGCAATGAGTGGAGAAATCCAGCCTGATTTCCATTCCCAATGATTCGCGTTAAACCACATATAATTATCATCTTTGACCCGTTTTAGAGTAAAAGCTACATTGCCGATCGTATCGGTTCCGTCCGGGTCCGTAACCATTCCGTTGATGGCCGTAATATTTTGAACCCTGCTGCCGTCGACAAAGTCCGTAAGTGTAATTTGTGCATTTCCAGTCGTCCCAGCACTCACCACACCCGGAAGTACCGTCAATGATGATAACGCCATCACTGCGGCAATCCCTCCAGCAGTGAGCTTCCTGCTTATGAATCCTTTGGTTTTCCTCATCGTCATGTTTCTCCATCTCTCCCTTGACCAATACTTTTAGCAATCAGAAATTGAGCCGTATAATACAAGATCATCACCCCGTAACCCGCCCACGAAACCGACGTGACAAACATATTCCATGCAAGCAGCGAATCGGAGAGGAAGAATAGAATGGCGCCTGCGATGGCAACACGGTTTCTGCTAATAACAGCACTCCAAATCATGATTGAAATTACGATGACATAGACCAATACCGGTATCCATAATCCGTTATTTCCGCTTGCAAAAATGCCTCCATGCAGCCCGCGCAAGAGCAAGAAGGCGTAGATGGATATTGGAATAAGAGCAAGCAAGTGAAAAGGAGAAAATCGAGAGCGCGTCATAAAAGCACTGACATACACGAGATGGGCGATCAAAAAAGCGACCAATCCGAACGTAAACCATGAGTTTCCTGAAAGTAATAAGAAACTATCGCCAATGGCGGAGAGAAATAATCCTGAAATGATTAAATTCTTATAGGTTGTAGTTACGTTTCGTATGGTTGTTGCGAATAAGATCATGAGAATGATAGTGCCAGGCTTTAAGATCCAGCGAGCTGTCATATTTTCACCTGCTAATGCGAAAAGGTAACCTGCGCCTGAACAAATAATAGCGGCAAATAAAAGCTTTCGATTCATATCCAAACCACCTTTCCAATTATCGATTATCTACTTGAGGAGTATAGTTCAAAGTGACAAAATGCACATATATCAAAGGGTATAGAAGTGGAAATTTACTCGAAAATAAGAGAAAAAAAGGACAAATTGTCGACTTATCTGCACGCAAGCCGAAGCTGCATCCCTTCGTTAGATAACAAAAAGCCATCCCATGGTTCAATGACCACGGGACGGCTTATAAAAAAGAAATTTTGTGTTTCGAGTAATGGGGGAGGAGAGGCTTACTAATTATAGCAGCTTATCCTTGACAAAAGGTTACTCCATCAACAAATTGGTGCTCAACAAGAGATCATCCAATTGTTAGAATCTTCAATTCTTCCGTACTGAATACCCGTAATCGTATCGTAAAGCCGCGCAACCAGCTCGCCGATATTTCCTTGATTAATGCTCATAAGCATTCCGTTCCAAAGCAGACTGCCAATCGGCGAGACGACCGCTGCGGTACCGGTGCCGAAGGCTTCCTCGAGTGTCCCATTTTCAAAAGCCTTGACAATGTCATGGATGGAAATTTTCCGCTCCGAAACCGGAATACCCCACTCTTTTAACAAGTGAATGATACTGTTCCGAGTGATCCCCTCCAGAATACTGCCGCTGAGACTTGGAGTCACAACTTCCCCGTTGATTTTGAAAAAGACATTCATGCTGCCCGCTTCTTCGATATACATCTTATCGATGGCATCCAACCAGAGCACTTGAGCGCAGTTATGTTCCTTGGCGAGGGCTTGTGCTTTGAGCGTTGCAGCGTAATTGCCAGCTGTTTTGGCATTGCCTGTACCCCCTCGAACGGCCCTGGCATAATGGCTTTCTACAAGGATGTTGACGGGGTGAAGACCTTCCTCATAATAGGCGCCAACCGGCGACATAATGATAACGAACGAATAGCGCGAAGAGGCGCGCACGCCTAACCCGACTTCGGTGGCAATCACAAAAGGACGAATATATAAAGAGGAGCCCTTCTTTCGAGGCACCCAATCGGCATCCAAACGAACGAGGGTTCGAATAGCGTCTACGACGAATTCTTCATCCATTAGGGGCATTTGCAGCCGGTCGCTGGAACGGTTTAGCCGCTTTGCATTTTGATCAGGTCGAAATAAAACGATCTCATCCTTTTCCGTACGAAAAGCCTTCAGCCCTTCGAACACAGCTTGCCCATAATGAAAAACCATCGCTGCCGGATCGTGGGATATCGGTCCATAAGGAACAATACGCGGGTCCTGCCAGCCGCTTCCTTCCTCGTAATCCATCATAAACATATGATCGGTAAAATAACGCCCGAACCCGAGATCCTCCAAGTCAGGCTTTGTTTTCCCGTTCGGATTGCGTTCGATTCGAATTTGTCCATGCATCGCCTTCAACCACCTTTCGTTACAATCATTATTGTTATCCTTTACTATAGAAAAATAACAATCATTGATCAATTGCGAATTTTCAATTACCATCATAGTCAGTAGCTATGATCGGGGGCGTATCAAGATGGAGCATCGCTTATTGACCTATTTTTTAGCCGTTTGCGAGGAACTTCACTTCACGAAGGCCGCAGAAAAGCTGGGTATTAGCCAACCTACACTGAGCCAGCAGATTCGTTTGTTAGAGCATCAGGTAGGGTCGCCGCTTTTTCAGCGAATCGGGAAGAAAGTCTACGTAACCGAAGCAGGCGAGATTCTTCACAAACACAGCAGGAACATGTTCCACGAGTTAGATCAGGCCAAGGCAGCTATTGATGAAATACAAGGCATGCAGCGGGGACGGCTGCGTATAGGCTGTTCCGGCAATCACTTGCTCACGGAGACCATCATGGCCTTCCATGCGCTATATCCGAAAATTGAGCTATCCGTGATCGAACTCGCTACCGAGGAGACGAAGGAGGGGCTGCTGAGCAATCAGCTTGATATCGGTGTTGTTTTTCTGCCTGATGAAGATGAGCAGCTTCGGTGTATTCCTTTGTACAATGAAAAGCTGTCTCTCGTGATCTCTGACAAGCATCCGCTTGCCGAGTTGAAGGCGATCCGTTTAGCGGAACTGGCTCAACTGCCGGTCGCCATGCTCCAGAAAAAGTTTTATGTTCGGCAGATGATGGATGATGCCTGTGACCAGTCTGGATTTGAATGGAAGCCGGCGCTAGAGCTCTCTACCTTGGAGTCTCTGCTTCAGATGGCTATAAACAATGTGGGAGGCGCTATTTTGCCGGGGTCCTACGTGGACAGTATCCGCAGCAGCGCCATTCGAAGTATTCCCATCATAGCTCCTGGCCCCTCAGAAGGACGTTGGGATTGTTTATCGGAAAGATATGTTTCTTTGCAAGACGATGGATACGTTTATGAAGCAGTTGATGCAGGCTTATAAGATATAAAGTGATGGAGCTAAAGTGCTTACTTGTAAAAAATGAGGGATGAACCATGAAGCATATATACGTATACGCCTGCCACGAAGACGAGCAGGCGCTGTGTCAATTGGAGCTGCGCACCTTACTGGGCGCAGAGGCCGTGCTGGGCGCGCGCTACGCCGTAAGCGCGCGAAGGGTAGAGCCAAGCCGCAGCCCGTTCCTGAAGCTGCGGCTGGATGTGCTGTTCGAGGCCGGCAGCTTGCCGGAGCTGGCCTCGCAAGTGGCAACGTTGACCGTGCTGGAGTCAACGTTCAAGGTTGCGTTCGCGGAGACGGACGCTGCGGTCAGTACGGACCGCCAGCGCGAGGTCGCTCGCGAAATAGGCCGGCATCTTCGCGGCAAAGCCGAGATGCGACGGCCGGAGCAATGGTTCGCCGTGACGGAGCTGGGAGGCCGATGGTTGTTCGGCCACTGCAGCTACGGCGAAGCCGTGTGGCTTCAGCATCAGCAGAAGCCACAGAATTACTCCACCGCCCTAGGTACGCGCGTAGCGCGGGCGGTGGTGAACATTGCCGTGCCCGATGTCGTGGGCACGCGAGTCATTGACCCGTGCTGCGGCATCGGCACGGTGCTGGTGGAGGCGATGTCGATGGGGATCGACATCGTGGGCTGCGACATCAACCCGCTGGCTGTTCGCGGCGCGCGGGTGAATCTCGACCACTTCGGCATGCCGAATGTTGTCAGACTCGCGGACATGCGGACCCTGAGCCCAGCGGGCGAGCAGGAGATGGGGGCGGCGCAGCCAGTGTCCCCGAAAAGCCCGCAGGACCAGGGTCGCTATGATGCGCTCATCCTGGACATGCCGTATAATCTCTGCTCCAAGCTGCCGGAAGATGAGCAGCTGCAAATGCTGCAATCCGCCCGCAGGCTAGCTGAGCGCGCAGTGATCATTACGACGGAGCAGATCGATCCGCTTCTTGCGGAAGCTGGCTTCCGCATTGTCGAGCGCTGTGCCGTCCATAAAGGCAACTTCAGCAGACAAATTATCGTCTGCATGTAACGTTATGAAAGCATTTTGCCAAGCGGGCCATCTTCGTCAATGATATCTTGAATGGCATACACAGAAATAGGGAAATACAGAAACCCGTAGACGTAAGCGGCCAATTCATAAACTTGGAAGTAGATGACCAAAGATTTATCGGCAATATAAAAATCCTGATCTGGTTTAATACTATTAAATTCGACCAACAAAGGAATATCCCGCGTTTTAAGCTCAGCTTTAATGATGGCACTAAGCTTAGCGACGTAATCGCTGCCGGGCTTAAACAGATCTTTGAGCGCATAGGCTTTGCCTGTTTCTGTGTTAAAGGTCAATCCTTTTTGGACCGTAAGTCCATGAGCACCTCCCGCAAACGTATAATTCCATAAAGTCAGACTGAGAACGTTCCGTTCATTCGTCTTTAGCTCATAGTAAGCCGTGACGTCTGCCAATGGATTTTGCGGATAGCCTTGCTCGTGAAGCAGCTTATTAACGGCGTAAACAATCGCTGTGTTCATGGCATGCTCCGCCTTGTATGGCGTGTGATGCACAACAGATGGGTACTTCAGCTGCAATTGATGACGAAGCACTTGATTCGTCTGTATACTAACGGGTTGATCCAATCCGACCATTCCATCATCCATCCCAACATTTTTCCTACAATTTATTCGGCCCATGGGCGTTTGGTTCTATGTTCTCAGGTATGTTGGAGAATAAGAGCCTCTAAAGGCTCCTATTGATGAATAAAATACAACGATCAGAAGAATAGAAGCCCTAGAAGACTTCTATTTCCCCTATTTCTCAACTAAAACTCACTTTTATTCGATAATAAGAGTCTTTCAAGGCTGTTATTTCGATTAAAGAAGATGAAAATGTAGAAATAGCAGTCCCTAGAGACTCTTATTGGAGGAGAGAATCAGGTGGAGTAGAGATATAGAGGAGTAGAGGAAGCGAGGAATAGTACAAAAAGGAATAGAGATGTAGAAGGATGGACGAGTGTAGCTGTACTTGGGAAGCGGAGATATAGGGGTGTGTAGAAGTAAGTAGTGCAACGTGGAGTGGAGAAGTAGAAGGATGAAGGAAGGTAGCTGGTAATTGAAAATAGTTGTGTGCAGGAGTGAGTAGCGCAAATGTGGAGGAGTGAAGTAGAAGAGTGAAGTAGAAGAGTGAAGGAATGGAGGAGATATAGGCGGTACAAGAGGGAGTAGAGATGTAGAAGGATGGAGGTATATAGCTGCATTAGGGAAGTGGGAAAGTAGTTGTGTTCGAAGTGAGTAGTGAAAAATGGATCGCGGAGAGGTAGAGGTTGAGGAGTAGTGGAAGAGATAATCGGAAGCAGTGGGAGTAATAAAGTAGAAGGATGCAGGAATTCAGCTGTCTGAGGGCAGATGGAAAAGTAAAAGTGTGTAGAAGTGTATTGCAAATGTGGAGTAGATCAGCAGAAGTTTGACGAAGTGGTGTATCCCAAGGTGGAGTGCAGAAGTTGAAGGCTAGAAGTATGGGCTGCACAAGTGTGGCGAAGTGGAGTAGCTAAAGCACCCTAAGGCTCGAAATTAGCAGCAGGGTTCACTCAGTTCATCCGCCTAGCCTCCTTTAATACCAAAAAAGAGCTCTTCCTCGGTCTCAATAGACCAGCAGGAATAGCTCTTTTTATAGTACTTATCAAACGATGTTAATTCTTAACCATCTAAAGTGATTAGCGGCAGACTACTCCTGTGAGGACGTCTCTTCATTGGCACTGGAGTTTGTTGCTGTACCTTGGAGCATGGAGTTTAACTCCTCCAATTTTTGTTTAGATTCGCTATCTTCCGCGTTGGCCTGTGCGGCATTAATGCCATGGCTCACCACATCATCACTGCTGTTGGTCGTTGACATTTGAAATCACCTCCTCTAAGTTTCAGTTGATTAGGTAAGGATAAGTTGGCAACTTAGCTTACTCGGCATCAACCCTGACAAACGTACTCGTCCGGAAGGACAGCGTTGGCCGTTTATCTTTGACTAACTAAGTATGTCTCAATTTTCCAGTAAACATACAGGCCGTTTATTTAATATTAGAATACTGAAGCTAACAATCATAGGTAAAGACTATAAAGAATGTCTATTTTAACTATTTCACAAATATCGTAAGGGAGCGCATAATAGAAGAAAATGGAAAGGCGATGAGTCGCGTATGGGGAAATCTTTCGAATCGCTGCTGCCGGAGCATGAAGCATTTATCGCGAAGCAGCACATTTTCTTTGTGGGGTCGGCACCGCTATCGGCGGAGGGACACGTTAATCTTTCTCCGAAGGGTCATGATGTGCTGCGTATTTTGTCAGTGAATGAAGTGGCTTATTTGGACTTAACGGGGAGCGGGAATGAGACAAGTGCGCATCTAGAGGAGAATGGACGAATTACGTTGATGTTCACGGCCGTGGAAGGACCTCCAATGATACTGCGCCTGTACGGGAAGGGGCAAGTTGTTTTGCCGGGGACCCCAGAGTGGGAGAAACTGTCTCCGCGCTTTACGCTGCTGCCTGGAGCTCGGCAAATCATCGTCGTCCAGGTCCATGAAGTCAAAACATCATGCGGTTACAGTGTTCCCTTTTATACCTATGAAGGAGAGCGGAATACCCTGCAGAATTGGGCGACGAAACAAGGCGAGCAAGGGCTGAATGACTATTGGCAAGAAAAAAACGTAACAAGCATGGACGGACTGCTGACGACAATCGGTCAAAAGTTATCCACAGACACTGTCTAAGATCGCATTTATTTATGCAAAATGCTTCCGCAACGCTTCCGGCGCTTCTCGGCTTTTACGCGTCACGCTATCCATCGTTACGCTGGTCACAAGGGCGTCAGCACAGAGCTCGCCTTGCTTGTTGAAAATCTCTTGCTTCAGCACAAAGCTGGAGCGTCCCATTTTGTCAGGGCGGCAGGTGACGGTGAGTTGATCTCCTTGTTTGCATTCTTTTTTATAATTGATGGAGATGTTCACGGTGACGGTTTGAATTCCCATCGCGCCAAAGGTTTCATAGGATAGCTGGGACTGCTCATACCATTCCTCGCGCCCCCATTCCAGGTACTCCAAATATTTGGCATTATTGACGTGTCCATTCACATCAATTTCCGTTGATCTGACGATAATATCCAGTTTGGATTCCAAGAAAATGAGCTCCTTCTTTCCACCTGACATGGGCAGGTGTTTTTGTTCATTATAGCTCGTCTAGGGGTGTGAAAACCAGCAAATGGCTCATACTGCACCATAATGTGGGTAAACTATGGCTTGCGTGTTTGATGATGTCAGTAGATTGGTTAATTTATTTTATCTGCATTTGCATATGAAGCTAGGACCAGGAGGCGGTACATAATGGCGCAAGATTATCGCGTTGAAAAGGATACGATGGGTGAAATCAGAGTACCTGTGGATAAGTTGTGGGGGGCTCAGACGCAGCGGAGCTTTGAGAATTTCAAGATTGGCACGGAGCGGATGCCGGTGCGGTTGATTGGGGCTTTTGCCTTGTTGAAAAAGGCAGCCGCGCAGGTGAACCGCGAGCTTGCCGGGTTAACGCCGGAGAAGGCGGAGGCGATTTCGCGGGCGGCCGATGAAATCGTGGAAGGCCGCTGGAACGACGAGTTCCCGCTCGTCGTCTGGCAGACGGGCAGCGGGACGCAGTCGAACATGAACGTCAACGAGGTGATTGCTCACCGAGGTAGCGAACTGCTGGGGGATGGCGGGGAACGCATACATCCCAACGATGATGTGAATCGTTCGCAAAGCTCGAACGATACATTCCCTACCGCGATGCATGTCGCTGGCGTTATCGCGGTGGAGGAGGAGCTTTTGCCTGCGCTGGAGCTTTTGCAGGCTACGCTCGACAGCAAGATGACGGCCTTCGCTGACATCGTGAAGATCGGCCGCACCCACCTGCAGGACGCCACCCCGCTGACGCTGGGACAGGAGATTAGCGGCTGGTGGGCGATGCTGGAGCAGACGGCGCGCATGGTGCGCAGCAGCGTTGATACGATGCGCGAGCTGGCGATCGGCGGCACCGCCGTCGGCACCGGGCTGAACGCGCATCCCGAGTTCGGCGCGCGCGTCGCCGAGGCTTTGTCTCGCGAGACGGGCACGCGCTTCGTCTCGGCCGAGAACAAATATCATGCGCTGACCAGCCATGATCAGATCGTTTACGCCCACGGCGCGCTGAAGGCGTTGGCGGCGAACTTAATGAAGATAGCCAACGACGTGCGGTGGCTATCGAGCGGTCCCCGCTGCGGGATCGGTGAAATCACGATCCCGGAGAACGAGCCCGGCAGCTCGATCATGCCGGGCAAGGTCAACCCCACGCAGAGCGAAGCGATGACGATGGTCGTTTGCCAAGTGATGGGCAACGATGCGGCCATCGGCTTCGCCGCCAGCCAGGGCAACTTCGAGCTGAACGTGTTCAAGCCCGTGATCATACACAACTTCCTGCAGTCCGTGCGGCTGCTGGCTGATAGCATGCGTTCCTTCAACAATAACTGTCTCGTTGGCATGGAGCCGAATCGCGAGGTGATTCAGCGCAACCTCGAGCAGTCCCTTATGCTGGTCACAGCGCTCAACCCGTATATCGGGTATGAGAAAGCGGCCAGCATCGCGAAGCAAGCCCACAAAGAAGGGCTGACGCTGAAAGAGTCAGCCGTGCGCAGCGGCTACTTAACGGCTGAGCAGTTTGACAGCTATGTACGTCCGGAAGACATGGTGCATCCGAAAGCAACATGAGCGGTTCCGATTGGTGTTATTAAGAGGTTGGGCAGCAGTGTAAAAACTGCTGCGCAGCCTTTTTACAGTTTGTTGTCAGTGGCTTGCAGCATGAACCGACGTGTGGCTTACGAACTGAAAAAGGCTTATTTGAACAAAACGGATGGATTTAAAGTTTTTACGAACCCCAGGAGCGTTATTTACAACAAAGAAGCACGATCTCCCTGATCTTTACACCAATAACGTCGCTGGAATTCGTTGGATTCAAAAAGCAGTGATTTGCTCGCCCATAAGCGCGGCTAGGTTCGTTAAAGGGCCATATCCATTTCTCCACCTTTTCCCTTCACATGTAGTTATGCATGTTTAATTTTCGTTATATCAACAGAATATACAAATCAAGTAATCTTAGAGATGTAAGCACATACATTTCAGATTTACGGGAGGTCACATATCAGATGAAAAAATCATTGAAACAATGGGTCGGTGTCGGAACGACAGTTATCATGGCAGCAACGGTTGTTGCAGGGTGCGGAAGCACGCCGGAGACATCGAAACAGCCAGCAGCTTCACCAGGCGCAACCGCCGCTAATGCGAAGCCTTTTGCAGGAAAGACGATTTCTTTAGTAGCAGCGAACCATCCTTGGGCGGAGGCAATCAAGCCTTTGCTTCCTGACTTCGAGAAGGAAACGGGCATCAAGGTTAACGTGGAGAGCTTCTTCGAGGATCAGCTGACACAAAAATTAACGGTACAATTTACATCCGGTTCTGCAACACCAGACGTTTTCATGTATCGTCCGCTGCAAGAAGGCAAATTATTCTATAAAAACGGTTGGCTTCAACCGCTCGATGATTACGCTCAAAAAGCGAAGAATTATGACTTTGCCGATTTCGCTAAATCCGCTGTTGGTTCCACAACAGTTGATGCGAAGCTAGCTGGTATTCCGATCATCACGGAGCAAGAAATTTTGTACTATCGCAAGGATCTGCTGCAAAAAGCCGGCATTGCTGTACCTAAAACATTAGATGAGCTGCAAGCTGCTGTGAAGAAGCTGCATGATCCGAAAAACGAAATGTACGGCTTTGTGGCTAGGGGCCAACGTTCACCGCTTGTTACGCAAGTATCTTCCTTCTTATATTCCGAAGGTGCAGACTTCACGAATGGCGATAAGGCGACGATTAACACGCCAGAAGCGATCAAAGCATTCACAACATACGGCACTCTGCTTAAAGATTATGCGCCACCAGGCGTACTCAATATGTCTTGGCCGCAAGCTTTCGGTATTTTCGCTCAAGGGAAAGTTGCTTTCTTGACGGATGCGAACTCGCTGTACCAAAATGCGATAGATCCAGCGAAGTCCCAAGTCTCCGATAAGGTTGGTTTTGCTGTTATGCCAGCAGGTAAAGCAGGATCTAAGCCTTACAGTATTACATCTTGGGGTCTTGCGATGAATGCCAAATCGGGTAACAAAGATGCGACTTGGGCATTCATTGAATGGGCAACAAGCAAAGATATCGTGTTGAAAACGCAGCAAAAAGGAAACCCAGGCGCTCGCGCATCGGTATGGGATAAACCAGAAGGCACAACAGGCTTCCCAGCTGATCTTGTTCCAATCATTAAGGAAAGCTCCAAAAACGGTGTTGACCACGACCGTCCGACGGTAATTAGTGTGGGTGAAGCTCGTGATGCCGTTGGTGAAATCGTACAAAAATTAATGACTGGTGAAACGAACATTCAGCCAGTAGCAGACAAAGCGAATGCAGCTTTGCAAGCGATTATGGATAAAGATAAAACGAAATAAATACAGCGTGAAAGCAACAAATGAGGGTCATCTCAAGTGGCCCTCTTCACCCTTTGCATAAGGGTACAATTTCATCAGGAAGGGTGAATGAAGTCATGCAATACAGTTGGTTTAACCGCAATTTAAAATGGATTTATACGCTTCCGGCAGTAATCTTCGTCTTGTTGATGATGCTGTTTCCTATCATTTATACATTCCGAATCAGCTTCTATGAGTGGAGCATGTCAGCAACAACACCGCCGCTCTTCGTAGGGTTGTCGAATTATATGGCCTTATTCAAAGATGAGCGCTTTTGGCATGCAACAGGTTCAACGTTCTACTTCACGATCATGGCCCTTGGGCTTGAAGTTATCCTGGGGATCGCGATTGCCTTGCTGCTGTCGAGGGAATTCAAAGGCAAAAACCTCGTAAAAACGGTATTCCTGCTGCCCATGGTAGCAACACCAGTAGCTATGGGCTTGGTGTGGATGCTCATCTATGAGCCGACCATCGGGATAGCGAATATGATGCTCAAATCGATGGGCTTGAAGCCCTTACTATGGCTTGCTTCACCTAATCAGGTTATACCTTCTCTGGTTATTGTAGACGTCTGGCAATGGACACCGATGATTGCCCTCATTATTATGGCAGGCTTAGCTACACTGCCAACGGATCCTTATGAGGCGGCAGATGTGGACGGAGCAACGGCATGGAGAAAATTTGTTTCCATTACGCTGCCTTTGCTAAAACCAACGATCATTGTAGCGGCGATGCTGCGCTTAATCGATGTGTTGAAGACGTTCGATATTATTTATGCGACAACACAAGGCGGACCGAATTTTGCTTCAGAGACATTGAACTTGTATGGCTATGTGCTAGGATTCCAATACTTTAAGCTGGGTATGGCTTCATCGTTACTTGTTATCTTCTTTGCTCTGGTGATGGGACTGACTTTATTTATGATATGGATGCGCAAACGATTGGAGGGAACCTCATCATGAAGCCAAAGAAGGGCTTGAAATTTATACTAACGCTGCTAACGTTCCTAGTCCTAATCGCCTTTGGTTTTCCATTTATCTGGATGTTATTGGCTTCGTTTAAGACACAAGCACAGATTTTATCGACAGGCAATATCTTCTTTTTCAAGCCGACTTTTCATAACTATGTCAGTGTATTCAAAGAGTACAATTTCCTGAAGTTTATTTGGAATAGTTTCCTTGTTGCTGCTGGTTCTACGCTATTGTCCCTCATTTTAGGGCTTCCTGCAGCGTATGCGATTGCAAGACATCACCTTCACAAGCTGGGGCTTCTCATCTTAGTTGCGAGAATTATCCCGGGAATCACATTCTTGATTCCTTGGTTCATCCTGTTCTCCAAGATCCATTTGGTAGACACGTATACAGCACTAATTCTTAGTCATATGCTCGTTGGATTACCGTTTATTATTTGGATTATGATTTCTTTTTTCGAGGCGCTTCCTACGGAAATCGAAGAATCAGGACTTATCGATGGATGTACGCATCATCAAGTGTTTCTCCGCATTATTTTGCCTATCTCAGGACCTGGTGTCATTACAGCATCTCTGCTCTCCTTCATCTTTTCGTGGAACAATTTTATGTTCTCGGTTATCTTGGCAGGGGACAAAACAAAAACGTTACCGATCGCTGTGTTTAACTTTATGTCCTATTCCGAAATCAACTGGGGTGCGCTAATGGCTGCAGCCTGCATCATTACACTTCCGGTTCTAATTATTGCTTTAGTGTCCCAACGCTACGTGGTAAGCGGGCTTTCTGCCGGTGCTGTCAAAGGCTAGTAACGAAGACATAACGAATGCGAGGGCAGTCGCTGCCTTTTCTTTGGATGACTTCTCTCGTATAGTTATCTCTAAGTTAGTAAGCTTAGCAGAAGCATGGAAGGTGAACCCAGCGTGCCGTATAAACTTAATATTTTCAGCAAAATTCTCATTCTATTGGTTCTACTCCTTATCCCTATTGTGCTGCTCTACAGCTATACGAATCGGATAACGAATAAGGTTGTTCAAGATCAGATTCAGTCGTCAAATTTGAACCAACTGTCTTTCTTCATGCACCAATTGGATGCGGACGTGGAGCGATTAGCGATGTCTCCGGTCATTCTCGGCAGCGACCCTTACATAAGGGAATTTATTGACAGGAATGAGTCGCCTGATTATGACATGCTGAAAGAACAGTCGCGTATTATACAGAAGCTTAGCCTCCAAAGTGTCTCCAGCGGATGGGTGAATGAACTGACCATTGCGATTCCACACGGGAAGCAAGTGTTGTCTTCCAGTATTTTTGTGAATGGGACCGATGCTTGGCCTTGGGATAGCCCGATTAAGCGAACATGGACGTATGAGGAACGCAAGGGAGACAATGGGATAGGGTCGTTCATTAGGGAAATCAGTGAGCCGATTCGTGCCCAACTTGCTAGTCAAGCTAATGTGCTGTATCAAGTAAGGTTCAGCGCGCAGAATATGATTCAACTGCTGGATGTGTACAAGCAAGATAAGCGAAGCGATCCTTTTTTGGTTGATGGGCAAAATAGGGCGATTTTCAACAGCTCGTCGAATCCGTCGATTACGCATACAATCTACGAAAAATTGGCTGGTCAAAGCTTGCCGCTTACCGGCCAAGTTCAATTTGAAATCACTAAGCAACAGTACTTGATCAGCTTTGTCAAATCGGAACAGCTGGGTTGGTACTTGGTGGATTATGTACCTGTGCAGAAGATACTTTCTCCGATTACGATGACGCGTAAATTGTTTTACGTTTCTATTACTCTGCTGCTTGTGATGAGTATTCTGGCTTCTTTCTTGCTGTATCGCAACGTACAAATTCCGATTGGCAAAATGATACAAAGCGTACAGCAAGTGAAGCGAGGCGATTTATCGGCTCGGATCGCGTATAGAGCCAAAAATGAATTTGATTTCCTCATCCAGCGATTTAATGAGATGGCCGAGCAAATTCAAGTGCTTGTAGAGGATGTTTATGCGGAGAAAATCCGCTCACGTGAAGCGACCTTGAAGCAGTCTGCAATCGCAGATTCACCCGCATTTTCTGTATAATTCCTTATTCTTCATCATCAATTCAGCAGAGATGGAAGATAAAGAATCGGTCGTCGCCATGTCGCAGAATTTGGCTGAGTTTTACCGTTACACGACTAGAGTGGAGAATCAAAGCGTGCGGCTGCGAGATGAGCTCGATTTGGTAGGTCATTATTTAACGATTCAGAATCTCCGCATACACCGGTTGAGATATGAGATCAATGTGCCGGAAGAGATGCTTAACGAGAGGGTTCCCCGACTTATTTTGCAGCCGCTAGTAGAGAATGCCATTGTCCATGGGATTGAGCGCAGCGCAGAGGGTGATCTAATTACGATTACGGGTGAGCAGAAAGACGGTTGGAACCGACTGATTGTTGAAGATAACGGCGGAGGGCTGGATGAAGCGGGATTAGATAAGCTGCTTAAACAGCTGGAGGCTCCAATGTCCGATGAGATTGGCTGTGGCACATGGAATGTCCACCACCGATTGTATTATCAGTTCGGGGAAGGCTCCGGACTTACTTTTGAGCGAATAATTAACGGTGGTTTAAGGGCAGTGCTGACTTGGAAACACAATTCGCAGGAGAGTGATCTAGCCACAGCCACAGAGGTGATAAAACGATGATTCAACTGTTGATTATCGATGACGAAGCGCATGTCGTGGATCGGCTTCAGTCTACGATTGACTGGGCATCTATTGGAATTGAGCAGGTTTTTAAGGCTTATTCGGGTAAAGAAGCGCTGGAGCTGCTCGAGCAAATGTCGATTGATATCGTGATTACGGATATCCAGATGCCAGGTATCTCCGGCTTGCAATTAATTGCTGAGATCAATCGTCGTTGGGCGAAAACCAAGTGTATTCTCCTGTCCGGATACTCGGATTTCAACTATGCCAAAGAAGCGATTCTGCAGGGCTCGGAGGATTATTTGCTCAAGCCTGTCACGGAACAAGCTTTACTGGCTACGGTTAGCCGGGTGATGGAAAAGCTGCAGAAGGAATGGGAAGCCGTCATCTCTACGCAGCGTCTTACGTATACATTCAAGGAAAACCTCCCTTTACTTCGAGGGAATTTATTGAATGATTTACTTCAAGGGCATAAAATATCGGAGCATTCACTTCGAGAAAAAATGCAGATTCTAGAGCTTCCTGATTACCACGAGCATGCTTGCGTATTGATGATGATTCGGTTGGAATCGGATTTTCTGGAATATGATACGGGGCATTTATCCTTAATGGAATATGCGATTAGCAATATGGCCCACGAACTATTTGCTGAGAAATTCGATAGCTGGCATGCGAAGGATGCTCACGATTATTTGGTATTCGTAATGAAGCATAAGCAGGAGACACCTGACAAGGAAGATGCTGCTTGGCTGGAACGTACGGCAGCCGATCTCCAATCAGCGGTAAACAATTATTTGAAAGGCAAAATTTCCATCCTCCTGAGCAGTTGGGGCGAGTTCCCGGCCGAAATAAAGGCGCTGTACAATAGCTCGCTTAGCGCCTTTCGCAAACGTATCGGGAGTGAGCACGAGCTGTTCATGCGGCTTGGCGATGAATCCATTCTGACCGAACTATCAGCCTTGCAAAGGCTATATGAGCCGCCAACGCTCAATCACTTACTGGAAGCCGCAAGATGGGAAGATACCGAGGAAAAGCTGTCTCAGATTTTCGATGAAATGGAAGTCAGATTCTCCGAATCTCAGGAACATCTATTAGAGGTTTATTTCTCGATTGCATCCGCATTTGCTTATATTGCACATAAGAATGGCCGGCAGCTGCATCAGCTCATTGGCGGAGATTACGACCGGATGATGGAAGGCATACCGTTTCGTACGGTGAACCAGCTGCGTGAATGGTCGATTCGTTCTTTGAGGCGCATGAAAGAGGATATGGATCAAGAAAGGCAAGATAGCCGAGCAACGCTGATCAAGGATATCAGGTCGTTCATCGATCAGCATCTGGCTAGCGACGTCTCTTTACAATCGATTGCCGATCATGTGTACATGCATCCGGTCTATGTATCGAAGATCTACAAACTTGAAACAGGTGAGAATTTAAGCGACTACGTCAATCATGCACGGATGGATAAAGCCGCTTATCTGCTGAAGAATGGTCAGGGTAAGATTTATGAAATCGCCACACAGCTTGGCTATCAGCGCCCGCACTCCTTTAACCATGCGTTCAAGAAGCATTATGGCATGACTCCGCAAGAATACCGAGATCAATATTCGTAGCGAACAAATCACCGCTGATTGGTGAGAGGAGTTTGGACTCGCCCGGCGAATTTCAAAAGGGAATAGAGGAGGACGATGATCATGAAAATTACGAAGCTGGAACTGTTTAAGGTGCCGCCAAGATGGTTATTTCTGAAAATCGAAACGGATGAAGGTATTACGGGATGGGGAGAGCCCGTCGTCGAGGGCAAGGCCGATACGGTTGCAGCCGCGGTGATGGAAATGAGCGATCATATCATTGGCAAGGACCCGATGCGGATCGAGGATATGTTCCAAGTGCTGTACCGCGGGGGCTTTTACCGCGGAGGACCGATCCTGACCAGTGCTATCTCAGGCATTGAGCAAGCGCTCTGGGACATTAAGGGCAAATTCTACAATGCGCCCGTCTATGATCTGCTCGGCGGCGCTTGCCGCGACAAGACGCGCGTCTATTCGTGGATCGGCGGGGACCGCCCGAGCGACGTAGGCCAAGCGGCCAAGCAGCAGGTCGCAGCTGGATTTACGGCGGTGAAAATGAACGCCACCGAAGAAATGCACTACATCGACTCCATCAGCAAAGTGGATGAAGCGATTGCGCGCATTGCCGCTGTACGCGAAGCCGTCGGCAAAGACGTTGGCATCGGCATCGATTTCCACGGCCGCGTGCACAAGTCGATGGCCAAAATCATCGTCAAGGAACTAGAGCCGTACCGGCCTATGTTCATTGAGGAGCCTGTTTTGCCTGAGAATAATGAAGCGCTCAAAGAGATCGCTCGTTATACCTCGTGTCCGATTGCCACGGGCGAGCGGATGTATACGCGCTGGGGCTTCAAAGAACTGCTGGCCCAAGGCATCGTGGACATTATCCAACCCGATCTTTCCCATGCTGGAGGCATCTTGGAAACACGCAAAATCGCCGCGATGGCGGAAGCCTACGATATTGCAATTGCGCCGCATTGTCCGTTAGGCCCAATTGCTTTGGCAGCATGCCTACAGTTGGATACGTGCTCACCGAATGCCTTCATTCAGGAGCAAAGTCTCGGCATTCACTACAATCAAGGCAGTGACTTGCTTGATTATTTGAAAGATCCTTCTGTGTTTAAATATGAAGATGGCTTCGTAGCCAATCTGACTGCTCCTGGTTTAGGCATCGAGATCAATGAAGATAAAGTAAGAGAGATGGCTGCAATTGGCCATAATTGGAAAAATCCTGTTTGGCGCCAAGCCGATGGTACGGTAGCCGAGTGGTAAGTGGAACAACAGGAAGAGTTAGAATGGGGCTGTCCCATAAGGCGTTCATCTCTAGGCTGCCTCTGTTTTCACTGTTGCACTACATGGAAAACCTACCGTTAATTTGGGTATTTTTTCATAAAAATCTAGTTTACATGGAAAATCTCCCGTTATTTCAGAGTTTTCTCGCTGAATATAGTGCTTCCCCTAAAATTAGAGGGAGGTTTTCCAGTTAGACGACTGTTTAGAACAATTAACGCCAAATTAACGGGAGGAATTCCTGTTAGATTTCGCTCCGTTTCGAAACAAAGAGAGGCTGCTCGCTAGGTTATTAACCTTTTGAGTCAGCCTCTCTTTGTTTTTGTATAGGAAATTATGATTTTCGCAGTCTGTGGATTAGGTGCTTAATCTGCAAAAAAACGCGAAGGCTTGATTCTACGCGGTTTTTTTTCTAGTTATGGCCGATTCTTTCATTATTCTTTTATTTGACTGTAGTACACTCACATTATGAAAGTTATCGTTCCGTCCTAGACGCATTACGGGATTCGAGGTTTTCGTAACCCGTTTGATGAACGGAAAATTGAATGTATGGGGGAGACAGCAATGAAAAGAACAACTATTGGATCAACAGCTTTAGGATTATTGGTGGGGGTCGTAGCTGGGGCGGGCATCATGCTCAATGATACCGCGCACGATTCCGTTAAGCAGGCAATCGGGCAAGGTGCTACGAACAATGCGGCTGTAGCTGGCGTAGGTGGTACTACGGCAGTCAATGTGTCTAATATGGATCTGGACGCAGCCATGCAGGTTGTGCAATCTCAACGCGCCGCTTTGCTGGAAACACAGCTGAAAGACCAAATGGATTCAATAAAAAAGCGGAATGAGGAAATCGCCGGATTGAACGATACACTGGCGAAGGTGATCGCACTGCAATCAGGAAATGCTCCCTATACGTTGGCAGCAGACTTAAAAACGAAATTGCAGCAAGCAGGCGCTAAGTACGCTTCCAAAGCGACCTTAACTGCTGACGAATTGAAAGCAACGATAGATGAGATAAAAGGTAAAATCGATTCGTTAAATAACGCTCAGCAGATGGATATGCTCAGAATGCAAAGTTTAACCAACAAGCGCAACGAAGGTTTTGAGACTATGACCAATTTTATCAAGAAAATGCAAGAATCCAGAAGCTCAAACATCGGAAATATGAGATAATAGAATATTAAGTAACGTAAATAACAGGAATCTGCCGAGGCGGGTTCCTGTTTTCTGCAAGGAGAGATCGTAACTGATGGAGAATATCCCTGATGTATTAAGAAATCATACGCTGCTGCACGGGGTCCCGGAGCATGAATTAGCAGCAGCCGCCTCAACGATGCAGATGGTGTCTTACGCGGATAGGACAACGATCCTTAAAGAAGGCGCTGTCGGGGATGACTGCTTTTTCATCCTATCGGGCGAGGTCAGCGTGACGGCCCGCGGTCTGATAGGAAGCAGCGTCCGTTTGGCTACGCTAGGCTCTGGCGCGCTCATCGGCGAGATGGCGTTACTCTCCTCCGAGCGGCGTACGGCGACGATACGCGCCGTAGGCGAGGTCCGAGCACTGCGCCTTGACCGTGAAGCGTTTCGGACGCTTGCAGCGCTAAGTCCGCTTTTTCACGAGAGCCTGACCTATTCGGCTCGCATTAGGGACATTCACGGCCTGCTCAGCAAGGCGTCGATCTGGTCGAGCATCCCCGACTCGGAACTGCGGGGGTTGGCGGAGGTCACGGTGCTGCGGACCGTGAAGCAGGGCCAAGTCATTGTTTACGAGGGTGATGCCTCGAATATGTTTTATACGATCGGCTCCGGCAGCTTCGAAGTCCGTTCGTCAGGGAAGCGTGTAGCCGTGCTTCACCAGGGCGACTATTTCGGTGAGATTGCACTACTGACGGGTGTATCAACAACGGCAACGATTGCAGCACTTGAGGACGGCAAGCTGTTAGCACTTGGAGAAGAGGAATTCCGATTTACGTTGATGCGACATGAACCAGTGAAGCGGCAGTTTCTGGCGGCCCTGCGTATTCGCAGGCCGGATATTGCAGATACTGTGATCCGTCAATGGATGCCGGAATCGGAACAACCCGGACAAGTCGCCGCTACCGGGCAGAAATGGCTTCGGCCGCCGGCACAACAGCGCTGGATCGATGTGCTAATGGCGATGGGCGGCTTGTTTCTGGTCGCAACGCTGCTGTCCGTTTGGCTGAAGGGCGCGATATGGACCTATGTCGCTTTGGTGACGGGCTGTCTGGCAGGACCGGTCACCTTCGTCGCCTATGCCAGAAGCTCGCAACTGCTGGGCTATCGCATAAGCCGGCTGCTAGGCGTTTTTGTAACATCAGCAGCCATCGCTTTACCGCTGGCCATGCTGCTGGAGAAAAGCTGGTTGTTCGCAAAAGGGCCGGACGCGTATACATTTACTCAGCTCCAACTACCGATTGCCGTCGCTTTAATCGAAGAGGCATCGAAACTGCTGATTTGCTATTTCTTCCTGCGCAGCAAGCGGCAGCGCTTCCGAATGGATGCTGTCGTCTTTGGCGCCGCAGCGGGCATGGGCTTCGCTGCCGTTGAAAACATGATCTACGGCTGGGCTTTTCTAGGAACGGGAGAGACCGGCAGTATGCTTGCTGTCTTGTGGTTGAGAGCCTTGCTATCCCCATTTGGGCACGGGACTTGGACGGCTATTGCGGCAGCAGGCATTGGGATCGGATTGTCGAAGACCTCGACATCGTCTGGCAGGTTAAGCGTATGGCTGAAGGTGGCGGGGCTGGTTAGCGCGAGCATTCTGCTGCACACGCTCTGGGACTTCCAGTTCGCAAGCGGAGCGCTGAGGGTTGTTGGCATGGCTGCAGTCGGTGCAGCTGGACTCCTGCTGTTAATCCTGCTTATCCGTTCCGGCACAGTGGAAGAAATACAAGCGCTGACGCTGCTGAATCCTGCGCTGAGTGCGGACCGGATGATAGACGATGCGGGGGAAGAGGATGCGGACGTCGAGCGTCCGCTAAACTGCCTAGTGTGCGACACGCAGTGCCCGCCAAAGACACGGTATTGTCCGCGCTGCGGGCAGTCACTCCGTGTGGAGGCCGCGCGGAATTGACGCATCTTGGTATAGCGACAACAGTCAAAAATCAGATTAACGTATGAAAAAGGGACTATCCGCAGGCATGAATGATGCCGGATGATTGTCCCTTTTTTGCTATAAATCAACAGTTTATGTTGCTAAATTTTTCAATTTCTTTTTTCGTCAGCCCGGTTACCTTCATGATAGTGGAATGTCTAATTTGTGGTTCATGATCATTGACATTGATCTGGAAGGTAAGAAAAGACGAATCCTTGAGCTACTGAATCGGATCAGGAATCATATTCTTTTCAAGCAGTTCGCTATTCGTCTTCATATGTTTCATTTCATTCCCCAACTTCTTCATTTCATCCATATCCTGCGCCATGGAGCCATTGTTGGCTTCTGCCAAGGATTTGCCTGCTGAGCCGTTACAGAGCCGTTCTAATTCGATTAATTTATCCAGAACTGCCCGGCGAACCTGCAGAGGAACGAATTCGTTCTCCTGGAAGTCGGCTTCATGGAAGTGTACAGTTGTATTCCCTTGCTCAGAGGTGAATGTGGTTAACGTAAGCGGGTAAGAGACTGATGTCGCATCGTTATAAATATCAAATTTATAGACTGATTTTTCCGTGTACTGGATACGTTCTAACCCCAGGTCTGTTAACTGTTGATGAAGTGTGCTTTTATTCATTACAATTCCTCCTTTCAAGCATGCGTCAAATCGTACGCCGTCCTTACGAATCTATATAATGTGTACCCTTAATGTTGATTGTTCTGGTAGTTCGTTTTGGCAGCCTGTAAAGACTCAGCTACGAGCTGTTTGCTTTCTTTGGCCTTATCGACGGCTTCTGTTGCTTGATGGCTAACGGAGTTGGCCAGGTCCTTTG
Source organism: Paenibacillus sp. WG02 (assembly GCF_055396115.1). NCBI lineage: Bacteria > Bacillati > Bacillota > Bacilli > Caryophanales > Paenibacillaceae > Paenibacillus > Paenibacillus sp. WG02. The sequence continues at coordinate 514,036 of NZ_AP036016.1, forward strand.
TTTTCTCACTGACAGCTGACGCGATATCTTGTGTTTTGTCACTTACAGTCGAGACAATATCCTGTGATTTCTGACCTACAGCGGAAGCCAATTGGCTTGTTTTATCATTGAACGTGCGATACGTATTCGACAAGTCTTCACGCAGCTCCGACCCTGCTTTAGGGGCTAATAACAATGAGGTTATCGCGCCTACAGCGCCGCCGATTACTAAACCTAACAATAGTCCGCCTTTGTTTGTTCCGACTGCTTCACTCATGAGTCATCTCTCCTTTAGTTTGGGTGTTGTGGTGTTGTCATGCTTCCTACTAAGATGTAACCTTCTTTGTCCCATTTGAAACACAAAAAGCTCGTTTTTATTTCCGTTTCCTTATATTAGCAAGGAAGTCCAAGCATCTTTATGATTGAATTTTTTTCAAATGGGTAGTAGATAAAATAAACGCTTCAACGTGTTTGATGAAAAATTATGATAAACTACGATGAGGGTTTCCGTTAACTTTTACCCGAAAGGGGTTTGAAGCCATGAGTATTGTGATAGTAGACGATAACGCGACGAATTTACTTATTATTGAAAAAATCCTGCTGAAAGCCGGCTACACCGATTTAGTCATGGTGTCTTCTGCCAGAGAGCTGTACCAATTATTAGAGATGGATTCACCAAGCACGGCCGAGGTGCCGGTTGATTTGATTCTGATGGATATGATGATGCCGGAAATTGATGGGGTGGAAGCTTGTCGAACGGTTCAAGCCGATGAAAGGCTCCGAGATATTCCGATTATTTTCGTAACGGCGATGGGGGATTCCAATAAGCTGGCTGAAGCGCTGGATGCCGGGGCACTGGATTATGTGATGAAGCCGATTAATAAGGTGGAGCTGCTTGCGCGCATTCGATCAACGCTCCGCTTGAAATATGAAAAGGATTGGCACAAAGAACGGGACAAGCGGATTAAGTATGAGCTCGATTTGGCCAAACAAGTACAGCTTAGTGTACTGAGTAGTCCCATTAAGGATGAGCATATCCAGATCTCAGCTGTCTATAAGCCCTCTTCCGAGCTAGCGGGTGACTTCTATGCTTGGTATCCGATTGGACCCAATCGGCATGGGATTATTTTGCTGGATATGATGGGGCACGGCATTTCGTCTTCGCTTGTCTGCATGTACATTTATTCCGCATTGAAGGATACCATCACAAACATTTGTGATCCGGAAGGCGTGATGCGTGAGCTGAATGGGCGGATGAACCAACTGCATCAATCCGATAACCTGATTAATTACTATTTTACGGCGATTTATATGGTCTTGGACACGGAACGGCGCACGATTGAGTATGTGAATGCCGGACATCCTGCAGGCATCGCGCTTCTGGATGGTGAAGTGAAATTGCTGACAGAAGGCTGTTGTGCTCTTGGTTTTTTTGAGGGGATTGAGATTACGAAAGGTGTTATTCCTTATGAGAAGGAAGCCCGAATTGTCTTGTTCACAGACGGTCTCTCGGAGTGGTTCGATGATGAGCAGGAGGACGGCATCGCCAAAATCATGGGAAGCTTGAAGGAGACGACGACGCACGATCCCGATGGCTTGGTTGAGCGTATTTACCCGTATGCGAAAACGGGTTCTCCGCAGGACGATATGTGCTTGGTTATGATAACGACGTAGTCGTTAGCGATGAAAAACATCGTCTCAGCCAGGGGCTAGGCGGATAATGGCCATCTTCTGCGACTTTAACGATGTTTTACATCGTTAAAGAGATCGAATTCCGCTTACCTCATCGGTTAGCGATGAAAAACATCGTCTCAGCCAGGGGAAAGGCGGAGAAAGGCCATCTTCTGCGACTTTAACGATGTTTTACATCGTTAAAGTGACCGAATTTCGCTAACCTCATCGGTTAGCGATGAAAAACATCGTCTCAGCCAGGGGAAAGGCGGAGAAAGGCCATCTTCTGCGACTTTAACGATGTTTTACATCGTTAAAGTGACCGAATTCCGCTTACCTCATCGGTTAGCGATGAAAAACATCGTCTCAGCCAGGGGCTAGGCGGATAATGGCCATCTTCTGCGACTTTAACGATGTTTTACATCGTTAAAGAGATCGAATTCCGCTTACCTCATCGGTTAGCGATGAAAAACATCGTCTCAGCCAGGGGAAAGGCGAAGAAGGTTTATATCTATAACAAACGCACAAGTTTTATCCCAAATGGGGAATAAAACTTGTGCGTTTGTTGTTTCAATAGACACGCAGACGTGTAATAAGGAGTAGTAGTCCAACAAGTTGGGGGGAATTGGAATGAACATTGGCATCGGAAGCCAGTTCAGACGCTTTATATTTGTTGCATGAGGGTACCCGCACATCCTTTTGTGGCGGAGAAAAGTGAAGTGATCTAATCCAAAGGTGAGAGTAGGAGGATCGGTTATGAACGTAATGTTACGTGAAAAAGGTGCTAAGCTGCTAACACACATGACGGGCTGCCGCAGCCGTGTCTATAAGCTAGCGTTGTTCTTTCTAGTTGTTATTTTAGCGATGATTATCGTCAGTTGGACTACTTCAGAACATATCGGTGAACCAGAGATTATTCTTTCACCAGAAATTATCAGTCTGATTCCGAAAGGATCAGATGACACTTTCGTACCCGTCCTGCCACCTACTCTTGCCGCTGCTCAAGCGGAGCCTAGCAATGGGAGTAGTGCTAGTTTGCAGGCAGCTGATACTAGAGCTGTGGTTCCGATACTCCATAGTCTGGAGGGAATTTCACTTGATGATAATACGGAGGCAGTCGTTGCAAAGAAAGGGTACCCGCTAACGTTTGTCCAGGATCCCCACTTTGTAGAAGCCTTTACGTATGAATACCCGGATATGAATATTGGTTTCCAGGATGGTATCGTGACTTTTGTTCAAATTCCAGCCAAGGTTGGGCATGTTCAAATCAATGATCAACGGATTTCGTTAACAATGACCGATGTGAAGCGGCTGCTCGGAGAACCCGATTACGTAACGGAGGATGGCATTGTCTTTCAGCGGGGTGAAGAACTTATTAAGCTTTTTGTTGCACCGGAGACACAAGAATTGATAGCCATCGATTATTATGATCTTTCAAGTACCTAATGTCTTCAGCTGGCCTCTATGGTCAGCTTGAAAGCATGTGCGGGAGATCTTCCTATTTTAGGAAAAGCTTGTGTAAAGGGTAGAGGCTTGTTACTATTTAGTGAAAGAATAACGTAAGGGAGTGTGGCTAATGTCAGCAGAAAAGTTCCAAGTTGATCAAGAAGAATTGGAGAAATCTATACAGCTTCGTATCAGTGGGGAGCTCGATTTGGCTGCGGCCTTAACGTTCCGTCATGCGCTCGAAGCGGTTGTTCACCGAGCGGATAAAGCGTTAATCCTCGATGTGGGGCAGCTGCGGTATATTGATAGCACGGGGATTGGCATTGTGGTCTCGGCCTTGAAAATTCGGGATGAGTTGAAAGCGCCGTTTACAGTCACTAATATCCCTGGCCGGCATTAAGCGGCTGTTTGATCTTACGGGGATCTCAGGATTCCTGAATGAAGGGATCGAAGGAAGCGCATGAATGTCATTCGTTTACAAATACCCGCAGCTGCGGAATACTTGGATATCGTAAGACTCAGTCTCTACGGAGTTGCTACCAAGTTAGGTTTCTCTTATGAAGATATCGAGGATATGAAGGTAGCGGTGTCGGAGGCTTGCAACAATGCTGTACTTCACGGGGAACCGCAGAGTGGCAGCGGGCAAATCGAAATTAGCTATGAGCCCGGGGACGACAGATTGACTGTGAAAGTGAAAGATGATGGCACGGGCTTTAATTACCAAGAACGTCAAGAGCATACGGTCCCTTTGACCGGGGCTTCACCTAGCGAACTGCAGTCTGGAGGCCTTGGCATTTATCTCATGCAGGCGCTGATGGATGAGGTTATCGTGAACACAGACAGGGGAACCGAGGTCACGCTCGTAAAATATGTCCAAAACAAAACCACGAATTGACGGGGAAACCGTCGATCCGTGGTTTTTTTTGGATTAGGGGGTAAGCGAAGCTTGCCCCTGTTTAGGTTGGTTAGCAGGGAAATTGCTAAGCCAAGTGAGATTGTGGATGCATCTATAATCTCCTAGTAAGAGACTATATTCTCATGGATTTTCATTTTTCTCTTTTTGGGAAGATGAACCATTAGAAAGGCAAGTTGTTGTACAACGTACAACAATTTCCTTGATTTCTTCTTAAAAAGCTCAGGATGTTGTATTGTATACAACAATTTAGCCCATTTGTAGGCTATTTAGCTACTTTTGGCTGGAATTGTTGTAGTTTTTGCAACAATCGCGTGGAAAACGCGGAATAGTGTGCTTATTGTTGTACAAAGTACAACATGTGCTCGGATTAGCTGGCCTTTACGCAGCATAACTCATTTGCATCAACCGTTATATCTCGCTCGACCAAGGACAGCCGAAGCCGTAGTTTTTTACAAACTATTTGCCCAGGTACGCATCCAGCATCCAGCTGTGCTTCTCAAGCGATGAGCGAATCCCGATGAGCAGGTCGGCTGTCGGTTGATCTTTTTGCTCTTCAGCAAGCTCAATTCCCTCTGTCAGCTCCGAGCAAATGCGGGTGAAGTCACTGACCAGCTGCTTTACCATTTGCTCAGCCGTCTCCTCATTTTTAGCTTCCTTAATGGACGCTATGGCCAAATGTTCCTGCAAGGTTGCTGTCGGAATGGTTCGAAGAGATAGCATTCTCTCTGCGATGACGTCTAGATGCAGGGCAACCTCTGTATACAATTCTTCGAATTTGATATGTAAGGTAAAGAAATTCTCGCCTTTCACATACCAATGATAGTTATGCAGCTTCATATAAAGAACCGAAAAGTTAGCGACCTGCTTGTCCAGAATCTCTGTAATCGGACTTGCTTTCGTTGCAGCTTTGACCATCGTAAAATCCCTCCACTTATTAAGTATAGTTGTGAATACGTATAAGTACCCTGCCCTATTCCTTTTGAATCAAAAATGAAATTTTCTGTATAGATTGTTTCAGATGCCAAGAACGGGGGTAAACAATAAGTAATTAAGCAGATAGGGGTGATTGAAATGTTGGTACAAATAAGTGCGATCATTGCAGCCGTTGCGTTTGTGTTCCTTGTCTTCTATTTGATTCAAACTTTGAAATCACTGAAAAATTCATTAGATGAGATCACATTAACGATGGGTCAAATGAAGAATGAAGTCACACAGATTAGTTCGGAAGTACAGGACGTTATTCTCAATACCAATGAGATGGCTATAGATGTGCGCGGGAAGCTGTCCAAGCTTAACCATCTGTTCAGCTCGGTTCATGATGTAGGACAAGTGATTCACGAGTTAACATCGTCGGTGAAACAATCAGCCACGAGCCTAATCTCAGCAGTTAAACAGACGAATCTAACCCAACATAAGCAGCCGCTTAGTACGAAATGGAAGACGATTTTGCAAGGAGCTGCCATCTCGTATGAAATGTTGCAAAAAATGAAAGCCAAAAAATCACCGCAAGCCGGTGTTATGAAATAGAGAGGGGTCATCTTGTGAACGCTATACGTAAATTTACTGTCTACAAACAATCGAATGGGAAAGAAAATATTATATACTTAAGCGGAGAGCTCGATTTATCGGCTGCATCGGAGCTGGCTACTGTGCTGGACTCGGTCGTTCAAAAAGGAAATGAGATTCTAACGTTGGATTTAAAAGAGCTGCGTTATATTGACAGTACCGGAATTGGTATGATTGTCTCCGTGCTTAAAGTGCGAGCTGCGATGAAGGCAGCCTTTCGTATACATCACATCCCTGCCAAAATTCAGCGATTATTCGAGCTAACTGGCATTGCCCGCTATTTGGTAGATCGTGAAGACCAAAGTCAAAACCAAGGTGGTACAGAAAGGAAAGAAGAAATCCTATGAGCCCATACATTGGCCTTACGATACCGGCAAAGGCGGAATATCTAGATATTGTTCGACTCACTTTATATGGCGTTGCCACCAAAGCGGGCTTTTCCTTCGAAGATATTGAAGACATGAAAGTTGCTGTGGCAGAAGCTTGCAACAATGCGATACTGCATGCTTACTCTCATAACCAGTCAGGAACCGTGGAGGTTCAATTTGAGCACAGTAGCGGTTTTTTAAGAATTTCTGTGAAGGATGAGGGCAACAGCTTTAGTTACGTACAAACAGATGTCGAAGCAGCTACCATGCACCATAAATCCATTAGTGAAGCGACAGTGGGGGGACTAGGTCTGTTCCTTATGCAAGCTTTAATGGATGATGTTCAAGTACTGACGCATAGCGGTAAGGGAACCGAGGTTATTCTGACGAAGCAACTTGCAGGCCAGCTGAGTAGAAAAGAGGAAATGGTATGAATGCGAATGCATCATCCTCGAAACCGTTATATGAAATGTATTCGAAAATGAAGATTTATAAGGAAACCGCATGTCAAGAGACGGCTACGGCGCTCCTGCTGCACTATGAACCCATTGTTCGTATGGCGGTAGGCAAGATGTCGCGAAGCCGTCCTGATTTATATGAGGATTTATTTCAAGTCGGACAGATGTCGATGCTGCGACTTTTTGTACAGTATGACAGCTCCATGGAGATTCCGTTTGAAGCCTATGCAATGAAAAGCTTAATTGGCCACCTGAAAAATTATTTGCGTGACAAGTCCTGGTACATACAGGTTCCAAGACGAATTAAGGAGAAAGGCTCGCTCGTCCAGCGTGCCCTGGATGAACTGACTGTGAAGTTGGAGCGTTCGCCGAGTATCGATGAGATTGCGGCTTTTTTAGAGCTGAGTTCGGAAGAAACGATTGAGATTCTGGCTGGCCGCGATTATTATAATTATACATCGCTGGATACTCCGCTCACGAGCGATGGGGATAGTGCGACGATTGGCGATATTATCGCTGGTCCATCGGATGACTATCAAACCCTCGAGAGACGCATGGATCTGGAAGAGGCGATGACTTGTTTGAAAGAGGAAGAACGTACGGTTATTGGTCTTATTTATCATGAAGGACAATCGCAACGGCACATTGCTGACCAATTAGGGATTTCTCAGATGAGTGTATCCCGGATTCAGAAGCGGGCGATTGATAAGCTGAAGATTATCTTAAACCAGAGCACATAAGGAGGCAACTCGATGCCGGGCAACCATTTTCAATTGGAATACGGGAAGAAAGTACGCTTAGAAAACATTGATCCTAATGAAACCGGAGCCCTTCACGACCGGGAAGAAGCCGAACCGGATATAGAGCGTCTAATTGAACGATTAGAATCCTTGCAAAATATCCTGTACGCCGAGAAGAAGCAGTCTGTTCTTTTTGTGATTCAGGGCATGGATTGCAGCGGCAAAGACGGCGTCGTGAAGCGCGCGCTCGGAGGATTGCATCCACAGGGCTTTCAAGTAAGCAGCTTCAAAGCGCCTACCGAAGAGGAAGCCGCTCATGATTTTCTATGGCGAGCTCATAAAGTGGTGCCTGCGAAAGGAATGATAGGGGCTTTCATTCGGTCTTATTATGAGGATGTACTAATAACCCGAGTACACAACTGGATTAGCGATTCAGAAGCGAAGAAGCGATTCAAGCACATTAACCGATTCGAGAAATTGCTTGAGAGCAGCGGTGTGAAAATCGTTAAGATTTTCCTTCATATCTCCAAAGATTTCCAACTTGACAAGCTGCGGAATCGGCTAACGGATCCAACGAAACGTTGGAAATTCGACAAGAATGATCTCATCGAGAGAGAGTCCTGGGACGAATACCAGAAGGCTTATGAAGATGTGTTCAAGCAGTGCAGCTCGGCTTCTGCTCCGTGGTATGTCGTGCCTGCTAATCATCGGTGGTACCGAGATTGGGCTGTTTTGCAAATTGCTGTAGAAGCATTGGAGAGCATGAATTTAGCTTATCCAGAATCCGATCCCGAGCTCGATCAGCTGCTTGACCAATTATAGAAGCAAGCTCACACTATCTCTCTAGCGCTCTTAATGTGGTATAGTGAGAATAGTAGAATGTTAGTTAACATAACATTCTCTACGAACTGTACTAGGAGGCAAACATGTTTAAATCTATTCCTATCAACATAAAGACGAAAATCACGTTAGGATATGTCTGTATTATTCTATGTTTAGGGGCTGCCCTCTTAGTTGTAAGTGATCGAATAACCTCTCTTCAGAAAGAAGTTGACTATATATCCACGCATGATATTGAAGTGCGAGATCTCCTTAACGCTATACAGAAAAACATGATTGATATGGAAACGGGGATGCGTGGCTACGTCATTACAGGGGACGAACAGTACCTGGATCCTTATGAGGCCGGCAGCCGAGCGTGGCTCGATAATTATAATCAGCTTCAACTTTTAATAAGTGATAATCCTGCACAACAGAAAAGCTTGGAGCAGATCAAGCCTACGATTCAGAACTGGATCAAGAATGCTGGCGATAACGTTGTTAAGTGGAAAAAAGAAAACAATACAGCAGCCATTAATGATTTTTTTAAACAAAATTCAGGTAGAAAATTGATGGATCAGCTGCGCACGCAGTTTGATTCCTTTCTTAGGGTTGAACAGCAGTTAACGGCTGCAAGAGTCGATCAATTAGCAAAAAGCAACTATAATCTTAGAGTTGTTCTTTTTAGCGTTTTGGGCATTACTTCGATTTTTGCTGTTTTGGTGGCTGTATTTTTGTCGAATTCGATTACTAGCACGATCAATCGTGTCATAAAGACAATACGAGATATTACAGCTGCTGAAGGGAATCTAGATGCAAGAATTGAAGTGAAAACCAATGACGAAATAAGAGTTCTGGCGGAAGCAACGAATGATTTGCTGGCAAGCCTAGACAAGCAGAACTGGATTCAAACCAATATAACCGAAGTTTCAACCCTGTATCAAGGGATTAGCGATATCACAGAATTGAGTGAAACCTTTGTGAATAAGCTAGCTCCTATGCTGGATGCCGTCTATGGTGTTGTATACCTCCGTAATCATGTTGGGGGCGAGACTCGGTATGTGAAAGTAGCAGGGTATGCGGCATCGGGGGTGGATCCCTCATCTGCCAGCTTTCAAATAGGGGAAGGCTTAGTGGGGCAATGTGCTGTAGATAAGCGGATTTTCCTGATGGATAATCTTCCGGAGAACCATGTTAGAGTCACGTCAGGTTTAGGCGTTTCCGCGCCTCGAAGCTTATTGGTTGCTCCAATTATGGTGGAAGGCAAAGCAGAGGCAGTTATTGAGTTAGCTTCCCTTCAACCCTTCCAATCGAAGCATCTTACGTTGGTCGATTCGCTGCAAGAGAAATTCGGATCGGCGATTACAAGTGTTCGTAGCCGAATGGAAGTAGAGCGTCTGCTTTCGGAGTCGCAGATGTTGACGGAAGAACTGCAGGCACAATCGGAAGAACTGCAGACACAGTCCGAAGAACTCCAGATGCAGCAAGAACAGCTGCGGATGACGAATGAGTTCCTAGAGGAACAGAACCATTTCGCGGAGCAGAAAGCGTTAGAGTTGAAGAAAGCGAAGGATGAGCTGGAAGAGTTCTCCCTTAAGCTTCAGACGAGTTCGCGGTATAAATCCGATTTTCTGGCGAACATGTCCCATGAGCTGCGAACACCGCTCAATAGCATTATGATTTTGTCGCAAATGCTTGCGGAAAATAACGGTGACATGCAAATGTCGGAGGTTGTGGATTATTCACGTGTCGTTTATGCAGCAGGCAATGATCTGCTTGCGCTGATTGACGATATTCTTGATTTATCCAAAGTAGAAGCGGGTAAAATAGAAATTATGACGGACGAGGTCAACGTGACCGAAATTCCGCAATTGATGAAGCTAATGTTTGCACCCGTAGCGGATAAGAAGGGGCTGGATTTCGAGGTCATTTTGGAACCGAATGTGCCCAATGTGATTTTGACGGATGGCCAACGCATGCAGCAAATCGTGAAGAATCTGTTATCTAATGCTTTTAAATTTACCGAGCAAGGCTCTGTAACCATGAAAATTGCGCTCGCTGACCCTTCTCGTATCCAAGAGCTGCTTCATAGAGATCCGGAAGAAACCGTACTGGCCATTTCGATTACAGATACCGGAATAGGTATCCCGATCGATAAGCAGCAGGTTATTTTCGAAGCGTTCCAGCAGGTGGATGGTACAACGAATCGTCAATACGGCGGAACAGGACTTGGTTTATCGATATGCCGCGAATTTACGCGTTTGCTCGGTGGATCCATTGTCGTGAAAAGTGAGCTTCTTAAGGGCAGCACGTTCACCCTCTATGTGCCTAATGCACATGAATCGGAGCCGGAGGTCCAGGAGAACGATCATCCGCGGTGGGAAATTGCAGCAGCTAGCGAGGAATTGAAACTTGATACCACGGCAACCTTTTCGACGGAACCTAGTATTTTGATGGCGGAGCAGCCAATGGCTGAGCCTATAAGCTCAGATTCCCAATTGTTTCACGGTAAAAGGGTGCTTCTCGTAGACGATGATGCGCGCAACGTTTTCGCGCTTGTCACGGCACTTGAGACGAAGGGAGTTGCTGTGGAGATAGCTGATCACGGCAAGCATGCCCTGGAACTTTTATCCGTAGATTCCGACTACGACCTTGTGTTAATGGACATTATGATGCCGGTTATGGGGGGCTATGATGCGATGAAAGCGATTCGCGGTCAGCTGCAGCTGCACGATTTACCCATCATTGCGCTAACGGCGAAAGCTATGAAGAGTGAGAAAGAGAAATGTCTGGAGTCCGGCGCTTCCGACTATATCACCAAGCCGCTGAATATGGATCAACTATTCTCGCTTATGCGGGTATGGTTGACGAAGCAGGTGAAGAAACATTGATTCACCAGTCCTTAGATCATTACTCCGAATTAGAAGAACTGCCCTACGATGAGCTGCAAAATATTGAGATTAATCTGCTCTTGGAAGGCTTATATCAGATGTATGGGTTCGATTTCCGCCATTATGTGCGTTCATCCTTACGCAGGCGCATTCTCAATCGCATGAAAGCCGAGAAACTGCCATCCATCACAGCGCTGCTAGAAAAAGTCCTGCATAAACCCGGCTTCGTGGAACAATTACTGAACGACATGTCCATCCGAGTGACAGAAATGTTTAGAGATCCAAGCTTTTTCAGCGCTTTTCGCAATCAGGTCGTTCCCGAGCTTAGGAAGTATCCGGAGATTCGGATTTGGCATGCAGGCTGCGCTACCGGCGAAGAAGTGTACGCGATGGCGATCCTGATGCAGGAAGAAGGCTTGGCTGAGAGAACGAAGATTTATGCGACGGATATGAATGAAAAAGCGATTGAGAGCGCGCAAAGGGGCGCTTTCCCTCTGAAGCAGATGCAAGTCTATACGAAGAACTACTTGGAGTCCGGCGGGACCAAAGCCTTCTCCGAGTACTATACAACAGACCATCAATATGCTTATTTTCAGCCGCTGATGAAAGAAAATCTGATGTTTGCGCAGCACAATCTCGTAACGGACGGCTCCTTTAATGAATTCCATGTCATCCTGTGCCGCAATGTCATGATCTATTTCGATACGAAGCTGCAGCAGCAAGTCCACAGCCTATTTCATGGCAGTTTAATTCCAGGTGGATATCTAGGCTTAGGTAAAAAAGAATCCATCCTTTTCGTGCCCGAAGGCGTGCAATACGATGACTTCGTGCCGCAGGAACGCATTTATCGTAAGAGATGATTTGGCTGGACACTCTCCGTTGGAGAGTGTTTTTTGTTTGAGTAGGGGAGGAGGCGGAGCTTACTCTATGTCGTAGATACCTTATTTTGCTCGAAACCGTGTATTCCATGGTTTCGCGGAACGAGGATCCGCTATTTCACGCTTCAGAGGTGTAAAAACATCAAAATCACCAAAATAGCGCCCCCACGTTCCGCATATGGTCCAATATCGACGTATTAGCCGAAATAGAGGCTCCTCGTTCCCCAAGAGCCTGAGGTCAGCGGCTTAGTACCGAAATTTTAGTTGTTCATATATATTTGAACAAAATTATATCTATTTACCTGCCCTCGCACTCTACTTTTTATTACAACCTCCAATCGAAGCACGTCCCATGGCCTATACAGGGAATCGGGATCGATCCACCTCAATGCAGTGTCCTGCTATCTATATCCTCAACCCAATCCACAATGCTGATTATGGGTATAAAGTTGAGAAAATAGTGGGAGCAAGGAGGGCGGGCTGGGTAAAAGGAGGTTACCTATCAAAGGGGGTTAGAGCGTAGTATAGGTGAGCAACAAAGGAATGAGGGGACTCCTTCCTTCAAGGAGTCTCTTTTCTGTGTAGATAAGAAAGTATAAGTTTTATACTTTTGCTTCGCATCTGCCTTGACAAACGCGCTCGTCCCTGAAGGACGACGGAGTCGTTTATCCTTGCCTAAGCAGCAGCAAAAATAAAAACCCTAAACGCCTCCATTCGGAGACGCTAGGGTTTCTCATGAAATCAATGGCTACCTTCTTGCATTCATCGCCTGCTGCTTGTGTTCGATAAGGTTGGGAGCATCTTCAAATCCTTGACCATGGATGAATTGCAAATTGGACATGCAGGACTATCAGCGAATGAAAAATTATCTCTCATCCAGCATGAGCACTGTTCGGTGCTGCAGGTCCAGATGCTGGTTTGCTCCTCGGGGACAGGTTCCAACGATTTCTTTGAAAAGTACAATCGAACTCCTCCTTGTCATAGTAGACTCAGACTCGCAAGCAGTTAAAGCAATATGTGGTGAAGGACTACAGCTTGACTACATTTTCAGCTTGCGGTCCGCGGTTACCTTGAACAACTTCAAACTGTACGCTTTGGCCTTCATCCAAGCTCTTGAAGCCTTCCCCAGTAATAGCGCTGAAGTGAACGAAGACATCTTTGCCGCCTTCCATTTCAATGAAACCAAAACCTTTTTCTGCATTGAACCATTTAACCGTGCCTGTTTCCATGTATACAAAAACCTCCAACAATAATTTGTGCCTGCGCTCCTGTTTCCGAAGACCACGTAGATCCCGATAGCTTGTTAACGCAGCTTTGATAATATATCCATTTATAGGGGAGCTTATTCCATTTTTACTAAAAATTCATTTATCGAAAAATTTATCACAAGGTCGTTACTTCGATAAATATTGACGTACCGCCATTCTCTGCTCTATACTGGGGCTAATTGTAAGCCGCAAGAAACAACTTTATAGTTCGTATAACCTCGATAATTCGGTTCGGGGGCTCTACTGGGAACCTAAATCCTAACTACGAACACAATATATGCCCATATATTGTGTTTGTTGTTAGGATTTTTTTGGTTTCCTCATTTACGTTGAGGAGGAAGATGGATGGGTTCATTGTTGATTCGTGGTGCAAAAGCAATTGTAACGGTAGATGCGGAGGACCGTGTGCTGGAACAGGCGAATATCCTGATTGAAGACAATCGGATCGTGAAGATGGGGAAGGACTTGTATGAGGCAGACCAGGTGATTGATGCGTCACAGATGTTCGTGTATCCCGGTCTCATTAACGTGCATCATCATTTGTATCAAACGTTCACGCGCAATTTGCCGCAGGTGCAGAAGCTGGAGTTATTCGACTGGCTGCGTTATCTCTACGAAATTTGGAAAGGGATTACGCCGGACGTCGTGTACCATAGCTCGCTTACAGGGATCGCTGATCTGATGAAGAATGGCTGTACGACGGTTTTCGACCATCATTATGTGTTTCCTCAGCAAAATAGTACCCATTTTATAGATAAACAGTTCGAAGCCGCGGAGCGCCTTGGTATCCGATTCGTTGCTTCGAGAGGATCCATGACGCTAGGCAAGGATCAGGGAGGGCTGCCTCCCATGAGCGTTGTTCAGGACATAGAGACGATTCTAGCCGATAGTGAGAGGCTAATTGATCTCTACCACGATGCCAGCGCGGGCTCGATGCGGCAGGTAGTGCTCGCTCCGTGCTCTCCGTTCAGCGTATCCGCGGATATCATGCTTGAATCGGCGAAGCTTGCCAGGTCGAAGGGTGTGCGACTGCACACGCATCTAGCTGAGACGAAGAACGAGGAAGCCTACACGCTCGAACGTTTTGGCATGAGGCCCTTGGCCTACATGGAAAGTCTGGGCTGGCTAGGTCCCGATGTGTGGTATGCGCATGGGATACATTTTAACGATGACGAAATGAAGCTGCTTGCACATACTCGAACAGGAATCGCACATTGCCCGATTTCGAACATGAAGCTTTCTTCCGGCATAGCCAGGGTTCCCGAAATGCTTGCGATGGGGATTCCCGTAGGCTTAGCCGTTGATGGGAGCGCCTCAAACGATGGCTCGAACCTGCTGGAGGAACTCCGAGTCTCGTATCTCTTGCACAGGCTTCAGTCAAGCAGCCAAGCTCCGACTGGTTATGATCTCTTGAAGGTAGCAACCAGAGGCGGCGCAGAAATATTAGGAAGAAGCGACATTGGGTCGCTTGAGATTGGTAAGACAGCAGACTTGTTCATGGTGCGTGTGGATCAAATTGATGCTGTGGGGACTCTGACTGATCCAAAGTCATGGTTAGGTACGGTAGGACTCAAACGTCCGGTTGATTATACAATTGTGAATGGGAAGGTAGTCGTCGAGAACGGCAGATTAGTTGAAGCTGATGAGGAGAAATTAGCTAGAGAATGTCAGGATTCGTTCGAAAGATTCATTCAGCAATGAGAAAAGCTCGCTCCACACCGGTATATAGACCGAATGAGGGCGAGCTTTTGGCATGAGTAGGTTATTATCTAGTAATGTTTACACTACCTGTTTTATTATCAAAACCAACCTTGCAGCCAAGCTGCTCGGCAATAAAACGAAGCGGAACAAAAGTGGAGCCATGCTTCAGAATCGGAGCGCTGTCCAATTGAATAGGAGATCCGTTAACGCTCGCTGTTTTACTGTTAAGGGTCAGAATAATCGTCTTGTCGTTAAGTTCGTCTTTCACTGTGATCTGCTTTGAATCTGCATGCCATTTCACTTGCGCGCCAAGCCTCTCCGAAAGGAATCGAACCGGCACCATGGACACTTGATCCTCGTTGATAAAAGGATGGGAAGAATCGAACTTATAGTCGTCATCGCTGCCCTGACTCATCAGCAAGTGAATGTCTTTTTTGGCTATTTTTAAATCATCTTTCAGAAAGGAATAGAACGTAGAGTCCTTGTTGAAATATTTTAGAAAGGTATCATTGTTGGTTGATATCTTGCTTAGGTCCGATACCCCGCCAGAGGTATCAATTACACTAGCTGTAACAGGCTTATTGATATTCCATATTTCACTAGTGTAAGTAAATTTAAGCGCACTGATTCCAGCACTAATCTCTGTGATAGGGAGTGTAAGCTCAGCATTTACTTTGCGAATCTGTTTATCGGTATCGATGAAGAAGTCTGTCTTAAGTGCGGTTTTATCACTCAGTAAGGCCTTCGCTTGGGAGTCGGATACGGAAGAAAGTGTCTTCTGCATGTTCTTATCCCAATCGTCGAGAGCTTTCCGAAGGAATTGCTGAATAGTTGTGTAAACAAACTCAACAGCTAACGTCTTATTATCCAGGTAAGCCATCATAAGGTCTGGCAATTCAGAACTTGACCCGCCTTTAGAAGGGGAAGCTTTCATCTGTTCTTTAATAACAGGCACCAATACATCATAGAGCTGACCAATCAATTCCTTCATTCCCTTTTCATCCGCGAGGATGTTGGTTAGGAATGTTTTCAGAAGGCCTACGAGCTCATTGCCTTTAATCTCTATGTGGGCCTTTTGCATGGAAAGAGTTTCACTATTCACAGGCTCGGACACGGAAGAGACAGAGAAATGTTCCGGATTAGGAGCATTGGTTAAGAAGAATTTGAGCAATACAGGCCATAATTCTTCTGCTTTTTTGAATAACTGCTGCTGTATATCGGAAGATAGCGATGCAGAAGATGAGCCAGCCAAGCCAGCATTTGCAGCCATCAGATCAAAGAAAAGCGGTTTCTTAGCACCTTCGATCTGTATAGTGAGTTTGGTCCCATTTACGCCCAGCTGGAAGGGGATAGATCCCTTGCTGTAAACAGTAAGTGCACCGTCTACAGAGATGTGCTGCTTATCTTGCATTTTGACGCTCTTCAGCTCTACATTCACATGATGTAAGACGTCAATCAACCGTTTCTCGTCAGCAGACAAGCCATCGGTGTTGCCTGTGATGATGTCCATCTGAAGTGAGCCTTTGGATTCGGCAGATTGAATGGAGGCACTATTTTGAATAGCTTGTCCCAAATCTAGCCCTTGAACAGCCTGACACCCCGTTAATGCCAATAGCATAATAACTAATGCAGTGGAAATCCACCAAGTCAATTTCTTTCTTTGCATCTACAAATCTACTCCTTAGATATAATAGCTAGTAAAAAATAGCAGTGATAGATTATACGCAGAAAAAGAGGGAAAGATGCGCTTGGATTAGAAAAATTTTACAATGTCTTCACGTACACCTAATAGAAAAGCTCGCTTCTCAGAGGTTTTGTCGACCTGATGAGAACGAGCTTTGTCTTAGGCAAGTAGTACGATAACCAATAGTTCGAAGAGGACAAGCGTCAAGATCTGGTTGAATTGAGCTGGCGTATAGATGGGTCTATGCTGACCATGTGGATGCCCATGTGGACTCACTTGAAGGTAAGCATGGTGTCCATCCACGTTAACCAAAACACCTTCATACGTATGTCCTTCTAACGTTGTGACACGAATAGTGCGGCCGATATGAGGGTGGAGTGCACCTAAGATCATATCTCTTTTCTGCCTTAGCATGTGCTGCCAATTTGGATCTGTCTGGAAAAGAACATGAGGCCCGTGATGACCAGGATTTACGGGATGTACAGGATGAGCAGGATGAGCAGGATGAGCAGGATGTTGCGATGGATTCGTATACATACGGTTTCGCTCCTTTTTCGTGCGGCTGCGCGTAGCAGCAGGCTATTTGCCTGGGTTCACTACTAGACTATTCAGCCGCCCAAAAAAGGTGTATCGCCTATTTGTGTCAATTCAGCAGGTTAGTCGCGTTTAATCGTAACTACACGTGTATCGTCATTGAAGGAAACTTTGCCGCCGAGCTGCTCCGCGATGAATCGAATTGGCACGAAAGTGGATCCGTTATGGAGCGTAGCCGCACTTTCCAACTCGACAGAAGCGCCATTCACAGTTGCTATCTTACTGTCTAGCTTCAGGATAAGCGTCGCACCTGTTAACAAATCCTTGATCGTTACTTGCTGAAGATCTCCGTTCCAGCCAACCTCAGCGCCAAGCTTTTCAGAAATGAATCTCACAGGCACCATCGTTTTGTTATCTGAATTAATAAAAGGCTGTGGGGTATCAGATTCGGCCCCGGAAGCACCTTCGTTCAGCTTCAGATTGACTTCTTTCTTCGTCACTTTCAAATCTTCCTTGAGCAGCTTGTAAAAGAGAGACTGCTTATCTAGATTATTCAATAAGCTGTAGATAGATGAAGCTTCCATGCCTACATTTAGCGCACCGCCAGAAATGTTGATGGTATTCGCCGTGACCGGCTTATTAATATTCCACGTCTCACTTGCATAAGACAGTTTGAGAGCTGCGATGCCAGAGCTCGTATTCGTAAGAGGAACATTGAGCGCCAGGGTTTGCTTGCGAACTTGCTTATCAGCATCTGTATAAATATCCGCTTGAAGGGCTGATTTGCTGCTAAATAAATCCTGAATCGGCAGAATGCCCTGCTCGCCCGAAGCATCTCCCGCAATCATTTTATCCAAGGATGCAGCTGCTTTCTTCAGGAAATCCTGAACAGGTGGATAGACAAGTCCAACAGCTAATTGTTTATTACTTAAAATTCTTAATGAAAAATCAGTAGAACCTGCCTTAATTTGCTCCTCAATAATAGGTGAGAGGGCATCGTACAATTGGCTGATCAGATCTTTCAATCCAGCTTCATCAACGAGAACATTACTCAGCAGCTTCTTAAGAATGGAAGCAAGTTCCGTGCCGCTGAGCTCGATATGCGCTTTTTGCAGAGAGAGAGACTCGCCATTGACTTTGTCCGTGACCGGTGTGATGGATATGTTCGATGGATTAGGCGTATTAGCTAAAATAAGTCCAATAATCGCAGATTTAATCTCCGCAATTTTGTTGCCGAACTGTTCTTGCACAGCTGTTGGCAACAGCTTCGTAAACGATAAATTTGAACCTCCTAAAACATCGAAAACAATCGGTTTCTTCGCGCCCTCGACACTCAAAATGAACTTGGTGCCCTCGGTTGCAAGTTTGAAAGGAATTGTGCCCTTACTGTATGTAATCGTACCATCTGCCGAAAGGTGCTGAGCATCTTGTGTTTTCACATTGGTGAGATCGATTTTCACGTTTTGCAGAGCCGTTAGTGCTTTCTGCTCCTCAGCGGATAGCTTAGAAGTGTCGCCGGGCACAAACTCTAGCTGCAGGGTGCCTTTGGATTCTGAGGACTTCACTGACCAGTCATTCTTAATGGCACCAGCAAGGTCCAACCCTTGCACAGCCTGGCAGCCTGATAAAGTAAACATCATTAGAACCAGTGCGGCGGAGATCCACCAAGTCAATTTCTTTTTGTACATGTGATAATCTACTCCTTAGGTTTAATAGAAATAGTAAAAGACGTCCCATAATTATACGCGAGAAAAAACCTAAGGATTCGCTGTTAAGAGTAAATTTTTTTCGAACGAAACCTTTTATTACCAAATTCGTCTATATTTATGAGTCGTACTGCGTACAAGGTAAACTTGCTAAAGCAAAGCTCTTAGGAGGTAATTGTCTATGATGACGTTGTTTGCCATATGTTTCTTTGTAGGCCTTGTACTTACGGTACTTGTTACGTTTTTTGGCGGCGATTTCTTTGAGTTTCATGCGGATCACGGGGCTGCTCATGGCCATGGCGGACCGTCTTTTTTTAACCTGTCTTCCATCTTAGCTAGTTTGACGGTGTTTGGCGGCATGGGATATATGCTGAATCAAGTTGGGATGACAAGTAGTTTGCTTATTCTGCTTATCGCAATCGGTGCCGGTCTCTTCGTAGGATGGCTCTTCTTCCTTCTCTACGCCAAAGTTATTTATAAGCATGACAATAGCATGAAAGAGAGCGATTTTGATCTTAGTGGTCAGTTAGGGAAGCTGTCGGTGCCGATTAATGGGAAGGGTACGGGCGAAATGATGTTTGTGATGCATGGCACTATGCGTTCCATCAGTGTTCGTTCTGAGAATGGGGAATCCATGCCGAAAGGGACAAAGGTCGTCGTTTTGCACATGCATAAAGGGATTGCGACGGTAACAAGGTTTAACCAATAATAGCAGCTGCAATTAACTACTGGGAGGTTATGCGTTTATGTTAGGAATTTTGTATACGGTTGTTGCCATTGTTGTTGTCGTTTTTATCTTACTGGCTTCCATTGTGAGAGCGTACAAGAAAGTGCCGCCGAATGAAGCGATGATTGTGTATGGTTTAGGTGGCAAAAGGGTCGTACAAGGCGGAGGGACGTTCGTCATCCCTGGTTTTCAAAGCTTTAAAACGATCTCCATGATGCTCATGAGCTTCGATGTGAAACCGGATCAACCTATGTTTTCTCAGCAGGGCATTCGGCTCAAGATTGAGGCAGTGGCTCAAATTAAGATTCAAAGTGATCCAGTCGCGATTGGTACAGCCTCGGAGCAGTTTCTTGACCACACGCTGTTGGAGCGGGAAATGATGATTTTACATTCGGTAGAAGGACATCTTCGTGGATTGGTTGGGCAGCTGCCGGTTGAATCTATTCTCAAGAATCCGGATGAACTAAACAGCAAGATGAGGGAAACGTGCTCAGAGGATTTGGATAAAATGGGTCTGAGCCTCATCTCCTTCGTGCTCAAACGCGTGGCTGATGATCAAGGATACATTGAGAACCTGGGCGTACCGGAAGTGGAGCGTATCCGCAAAAGTGCCAGTATTGCCAGAGCTGAAGTGGAGCGGGATATCCAAATTCGCCAGGCAGATACGGAGAAGGAATCCGCGATTCGTCGAGCGGAAGCTCATCAGTTAAAGATTGAGGCGGAGAGCGCCGCATCAGCGAAGGAAGCGCAGTACCGCAAAGAGCTCAGCATGAAGGAAGCGGAGTTCAAGCAGGAAACGACGAGCCGTCAGGCGGAAGCGGATTTGGCTTATGAATTGAAGCAGAAGCAGATTCAACAGTCGCTCGTAACGGAACAGGTGAAAATCCGGCAGATGGAAGCGGAGGCGAACAAGACAGTTCGCCAGATCGAAGTCGAGCTGAAGGAGAAGGAGCTTGAAGCATCGGTCATTAAACCGGCTGAAGCGGAGAAGCTAGCGGCTATTATGCGTGCCGAAGTCAATAAGCAGAGGCAAATTCTCGAGGCTGAGGCGGATGCCGAGTCGACGAGAAAACGCGGCGAAGCGACGGCCGAAGCGGAGCTCGCCAAAGGGAAAGCGAATGCGGAAGTCGTCCGCTTGGCGGGGCTTGCGGAAGCTGAAGCGCTGGAGAAGAAAGCGGAGGCTTACAAGCAGTATACACAGGCGGCGGTTACGGTGGAGATTCTTCGGATACTGCCGGAATTAGCTGAGAAAATTGCGGCTCCGCTGAGTAATGTAGATAAAATTACGGTAATTTCACAAGATGGAACAACATCAGGCGTGAATCGGATTACAGGCGATATTGCCAAAATGATCGCGCAAGTGCCGGAAATTACACAGACGCTAACAGGCAAAAGCGTGACAGATCTTGCGCGAGCATTTCTAGGTAAGGATAATGAACTTATTTTGAATAAGGAATCGGAATAACATGAATGCCATGTAAATGAGCAAATCCTCAGCTTCCCGGCTGAGGATTTTTTTGTTGGGTTGTGGTGAGGAAGTTGAGCTAAAGTAGCTGGCGAGTGGGAGAGAAGGGGAGTTTGGCGACTTTAACGATGTTTTACATCGCTAAAGTGAGCGTTGACTAGCTAGCTGTTGAGTTAGCGATGTTTTGTAGTGTTAAAGTAGCAGATGGGTAGTGGAGAGAGGGCAACCGGCGCTATGTAGCGCTTTACTTCATCATCGTGGGCAGTCTAGCAAAACTCCGCTATAATAGAGAAAAAAGATGCTGGAGGTTTGGTCACATGGATGAATTGCGCTACCCTATTGGTTTGTTTGCACACGAAGGTGAAATTTCACGGGAGCAGTTGCAAGAGTGGATGGCTGACATCGAGTCGACGCCAAGCAGGCTGCGTGAGGCGGTTGCCGGGCTGTCTGACGAGCAGCTGGATACGCCTTATCGCCCAGGAGGGTGGACGCTGCGACAAGTCGTGCATCACGTTGCAGACAGCCATATGAACAGCTACACAAGGTTTAAGCTGGCGCTGACGGAAGAAGAGCCGACGATCAGACCTTACTATGAGGAGCGTTGGGCTGAGCTTAGCGATGGCAAGTCAGCTCCGGTGGAGTTATCTCTTACCTTGCTTGATGCATTGCACAGCCGCTGGATGATTGTTCTGCAGGATATGGAGCATGAGCAGTTTGCACGTGCATTCGTACATCCAGAGTCAGGGAAGACGATTCGATTGGATTGGAACGTTGGCAATTATGCATGGCATGGAAATCATCATATTGCCCACATTACGAGCTTGCGAGCTCGCAGAGGCTGGTAAACAACGAAAACCCGTTAAGTCATAGGACTTAGCGGGTTTTTACAACTTTACCGTTATCCAATTCATCACTGGAGCTCAATAGAACCTGATCATTATTTAAATAGCGGCCAACCTTATCGATCCACTCTTGCACGTAGTGATCGGTTGCCCACTGCGCCATGACGAGCTTCTCACCAGGCTGGAGGTCTATGCTAAGCTGTGGAGCGTTCCCCGGCGCTTGCCCGTAAGGGTAGAACTTGAGCTTGCCGTTCTCGAAGATGACGATCATATCATTCATCGGCGATGTCAACGCATCAGTCGCAAGTGGCCACGAGGATTGAATGGTGCTCCACGAGCAGCAAAGATCATCGTGATTGATGACTTTATCAGGCAGCTCGCGCGGGAAGTCGTGTAGAACGTAGCTATCAGGCGTCGCTGGGCTATTTCTCGATGTCTCAGCAATCTTGCCGACCCAGCGGCCTGGCTCACGCTGGACGGTCCAGCTTTGGCCTGTAAGCTCACCAAGCAATTTGGGTGAGCTGCTCGGTACATTTGGAAGGAGGCTGCTGATGCTGCTGCTATATAGATCGGTGAGCGATACATGGTTCTTGTCCACCGGTTTGTTATAGAACTGCACGGTATGCCCTTCTTTCAATTGTGGGAGGGTACGAACCCAGATGCGTTCGGCTTGATAAGGGGCATTACCTCGCCAAGCCTCCTCCGATTCAGCAATGGAAACATATTGATTCCCAGCAAATACCAGAGTCTCCACGCGATTTAACTGTTCGTCAGCTTGATCGGGGAACACTTCTGGTTTCACGGGCTGATCAGCTAAATGCGCGGATAAATAGTGGACCTCGTCTGTTTTCGTTTTATGAACCAAGGAATCGATTTTCCAAAAATTTTGCTTGTAAGGCATGAGAATTCCCGTGCCCTCGGATGTCTTCTGCAGTTGACCGCGAACCGGCGCTATAAGCATTGTTCGGTAGGTACTATATCGAATAGGCCCTAAAGCATGCTGCGCCTCCGTATTGTTAGACTCACGCTCGGTTCTTAGCCCAATAAGCAGCGCGGTGCTTATTGGGGCAGGGGACGAACTAGTGGACGCTGACGCAGTCGTAACAGAGGCATCCATTGCAGGAGCTGCATCACTTTGAGTATGGATTGTACTCCATGGAAAGAGCAGTATCGCAGCAGCTATCGCACCGAGTCCGGCGAAACAGAGTAGAGGCTTAACCTTCGGCTTCGCTCGTTCCTTTCGTTTAATGGCTTCCTCGATGTCGCCCTGAAGCTTGGAAGTAAAGCCAGATTGCTTAAGCGGTCCTGATTCCAATTGCTTATGTAAATCATCCGGATCAGGAGTTTTCAAGCGCTTCACGCTCCTTCAAACTGATCACCTTGAGTCTGGCGTGGTGAAGTCGGGATTTAACGGTTCCCTCCGAGATGTTAAGGATGGCAGCCATTTCTTTCGTTGATAGCTGATAATGGGCATGCAAAATTAAAATTTCTCTATATTTGGGGGACAGAGAGATCACTTTTTTCCATATATCACTAGCATATAATTTTTCCATCGCTTCTGTTTCTGCTGATTGTGATGTGCCTGCAGATTGAATGAAGCCAACAAGTGTAACTTTGCGCCAGAATGCTTTGCGTAAGTAGTCATATGCGGTATTACGTGTAATGGTAAGCAGCCAGGTTTTGACCGAAGTTTCCCCGCGGAATGTAGTAAGATTGCGATATACTTTTAAGAAAGCATCCTGCGTAATGTCATCTGCTAAATCTGAGTTGCGGCAAATGCTGAACGCATAATTCCATACATCGTTTCCGTAAGTTTCCATTATATTGCGAAGAATCACTTTCTGATCCGTTGTTTCAGATACATACTTTAAGTAATCAAATACATGGACACCGGTCGTCTCCATTCTCTCACCTCTCTGAATTAGACGTTACAAGTACAAAAAAGTTCACATTTTTATAAAAAAATTCATGCTTTATAGGATTCGAAAGTGAACTGGCAGATGAGTCTAACTTCTACATGTAATTTTTAAAATAGCTATAGCTCGAAATCTAGAGGAGTTTTGCTCCAAGGGGGAGAATCGAATCAACAATAAAACTCTTAAGGCGGTGGGCTCGTGGTTTCTTTTATACATTCAATACGCTTTAAGTTTCTGATAAGTTTTGTCGCTCTGATCGTGCTGTTTATGATTTCAGCTGGACTATCCTATCAAATGGTTCAATCCACTAAGCTCGGTGTAAATGAACAAACGGCTAGTATGACCAACGAAAAGATTGCCTTATCTTTAAAAAGTATGGTAGGCATTCTATATAGCAACCAAGCGGATTTGATCATAAATAACAATAAAGACATTATTCAGGAATACCAAGAGAACACGAAGACGTTTCTCGAAATGGTAGAAAGTGTAAGCGCATCGGCCAGAACGGATGAAGAGCTCCAGTGGGCCGGGAATATTGTTAAGCAAAGCCAACTGTATATTGCGATGTTCGATAAGGTGGTTGCGGTCTATAACAATCAAAATAAATACACAGATCAACAGCTGAAAGCGGAATATAAGAAAGTAGACGATGCAACCGATGAAGCCAAAAATCAAATTTATGAGTTAACAGATAAGCTTGTGCTTGCATATGACAAGAAGTACGCAGTAGCACAAAACAATTTAGATAATCATATGTCGCAATTGGTGAAGACTTTGATTATTTCTAGCGTAGCTGTTGTAGCGATTGGATTATTTCTAGCTTTTACATTAGAACGGATGATCACGAGGCCTATTACGAGAGCAGTAGGTTTCTTGCGTCGCGTAGCAAATGGCGACCTTACCACGCGCCTGGATGGGAAGATGAGTAAGGACGAAACGGGGCAATTAATCGATGCTTGCAATAATATGGTGGGCCAGCTTCGCTCCCTTCTGCATGAAGCCGCAGTGAATGCGGATGTGGTTCAACAATCGGGGGGTCAGCTGGGGAGCCACGCGCGGCTTACCATTCAAGCAACGAGTGAAATCGCTGATGCGATTGATGTAGTAGCTGCGGGTAATGCGGCACAGGATCAAGGTGCAACCGAAAGCGCAAGAGCCATGGAAGAGATGGCAGTAGGGATTCAACGCATGGCAGAATCCTCGGCTGCAGTAGCGGCAGCCTCCTTAGACGCTAGGGAAGATGCGAAACGAGGTCATGCGACCATTGCAGATTCCATCCAGCAAATGAATCGGATTGAGCAATCCGTGGAAACATCTACGCAAATTATTGATCGTGTAGGAGAAAGATCGCAGGAAATCCATCATATTGTAGATGTCATTACAGGCATTGCTTCACAAACAAATCTACTAGCGCTTAATGCATCGATTGAAGCCGCAAGAGCAGGGGAGCATGGCAGAGGCTTTGCTGTCGTGGCTACGGAGGTAAGGAAATTGGCTGAGCAAGCGATCCAGTCTACTTCGCAAATCAATGATATTATTCAAGGGATACAAGAAGACGCCTTGGCTTCTGTGACTTCTATGCAGGAGGTGAAGGATGAGGTGAAGCACGGTGTTCAGTTGATTACTCAGTCTGGTGACATGTTTGGAGGGATTCTTCAATCCATCGCCAACATCACGGAGCAGGTGCAGGATCTTTCCTCAGCCACGGAAGAAATGTCCGCTGGGTCCCAGGAAGTGTCTGCTTCCATTGCAGAGATGGTTCATCTAGCTAAACAATCGTCGCAGCAATCTCAAACCATTGTGTCACATACGAAGGAGCAATTGTACGCGATGGAAGCCATTGATAAATCGGTCATTAGTCTTAGCGAAACGGCTGAAGCCTTACAAAGCGTTGTTGGACGGTTTAAAGTGTAGGAGCAGCACATGGAGCAACACATGATTAGAAGCTTATAAAGTAGTATCGTTCATGTGGTGTCTTGACAATAGAAGGCCTTAACGCGCAATATGAAGTAAGGACACTGGATGAAAGATCAGGTCCTTCGGAGAGGAAGAACACCATGAATTTCGTTGAGCATATAGTGGATCATTTGCGGTCTGGCCAAATTAATAACTATCCGCAGCCGATTGCTCTGAACTTGGGCTTAGTTTATACAGTTAAACTGGAAGACAGGAAGACGAATTTATTTTGGCTGCCTTTCGAATTTACAGGCCTCGCTTACATTGATACGGGGCAAATCGTGAATGTACATCCTTATTATCGAGGCGTTATTATCGAGGAAATCGAATTCTCGCGCGGAACGGATCTGCATAAGCCGCAAACAGAGGAAGCTTTCATTAAAGCTATATTTCAGAAAAGCTGGGAGATGCATAAACTGCTGCAGCAGGAAAAGTATGCGAGTCTGCAGGGTAATGCGCCAGATTTCCTGACCAAAATGTTGTACATAACAGATTGGCTGCGCTATTATAATTCAGTTATTACCGTGGGTGCTGGGAAAAAGATCGGCTAAATGAGCCGTTATTTGTTGGAAAGTAAGGACTGTGTTTTCTACATGTGTAGAAAGCATGGTCTTTTTGCATACCTATCCCTATGGCTATAGTCCCATGGTGGATAGTTCTTGGCCCTTTGGATCACTAGGCTTTAAGCCTGTTCTCAAAGCATTGTAGAAGGCTTATCCTAAAGACTGGTATAAACGATGCCAAAAACTTATGGAGAAGCGGAGAGTAATAAGATGTTACAGCTGAATAAATGGCTTACAATTGCAACAATTTGTTGCGTAATGACAATAGGTGTCGTACAAGGGAAGAGTGAAGCGGCCGGTATGACGGACATTCGAGGCCATTGGGCGGAGCAGACGATTAATCAAATGGTGCAGCAGGGCTTACTGGATGGCTTTCCTGATGGGACTTTTCGACCAGATGATTCTGTGACTGCGGATCAATTTGTGAAAATCGTATTGCTCGCTTTTACAGATAAATATCCGAATGGCGAACGCAAATGGAAATCGAGCTTTTTGCAAACGCTTAGCGCGAGCAACCAAAGTATTTTACAGCAGGATTATCGGGATTTCACGTTCAAACCGAACACAGTCGGATATTGGGCAAAGCCTTATTTGGATTTGGCCAGTGATCTTCATTTTATAAGCAAAGGTCAATTCACTGATTATAAGGCGATGCTAAAACGCGAAGATGTGGCCGAAATTCTCTACTATTTACTCAAGGAAACCGAGTATTTGGAAGATGAAGTGTACAGTCTCAAAGCAGCTTCACAATTCGGTGATTTTCAAAGTGCGACGGCTAGACAGCAGAAGTTTATCGGTGAGGCCATGACGAAGGGAATCATGGAAGGCTACCCGAACGGTTACTTCGGCGTTGGACGAACGGTTACCCGAGCAGAAGCGCTGCAAATCATTACTCGCTTGCAGACGAAGTCTAAGCGCATCAGTGTGAAAAGCGGAAGTGAAGCGTTCATCAAAGTCGTGCCTACGAAGGATGGCAGCTACAAGAAGCTGGTATTCCCCGATCAGCGAATGCTGCAAGCCTATGATGTGATGGAGGAAGCGGGCAAGCTGCGAGGCTCGAATTATGACCTTGAAGAAACAACGCTGCGCTTATTCCGAGATGCAGAGGCCAAAGGGCTCGCGATGAGCGGTGCGACCGCCGAGGTGCGCAACAGCAATGAAGTGTCCTTATGGTTAGATCCGCAGTTTATGACCTATGGTGTGACGGTGCACCTAGAAAACGGGGCACTAGCCCGTAATACGGAGAGTATCCGGAAGTTTACGGATTTCCTTTTTGGCTATGACGCAGACATCTTCTATCGCCAGTTTACTGATGCTTGTGAACGCGCAGCGGCTAAAGGTGTTCTCGAAACCACAACGAAACAAATCGGCAGCTATTCTGTTGAAACACGGTTAGAAGCGGATGGGAAAACGATCATTTTTTCCATTATTCATTCCTAGAATATAGTTGACGATTGATCCCGATTTAAGACACCTGCAAATAAAGCAGATGGGTGAATGAATCAACGGTCTCAATACATATAATGTGTGTACAAGCTGTACATACAAGTTGATTGAGAAAACTTTATATCGCTGATATCTAGATAACATGTACGTACAAGTGTATAATATGAAATCATATGTACATTTTATCGGAAGGTGTTGATATCAGGTGCTAGATAACTTGAAGAATGCTGTGCTGGAAGCCAATTTGGATTTGCCGAAATATCGGCTTGTCACATTTACGTGGGGCAATGTTAGCGGGATTGATCGGAAGCAAGGGCTTGTTGTGATTAAACCTAGCGGAGTACCTTATGAGGAACTAAGAACGGAAGACCTCGTTGTCGTTGATCTGGAAGGGAATATCGTGGAAGGCAAGCTGAAGCCCTCTTCGGATACACCAACACATCTTGCTCTATACCGTGCTTTCCCTACAATTGGCGGTATCGTACACACACATTCAGCTTGGGCGACAAGCTGGGCACAGGCAGGAAGAGGCATCCCGCCACTTGGTACAACACATGCGGATTATTTTTACGGGGGTGTACCTTGTACGCGTCTAATGACAGAGAATGAGATTAATGGAGCTTACGAGCGGGAAACGGGAAATGTCATTGTCGAGACGTTCAATGAATTGAAACTGAATCCAGCGATGGTCCCCAGCGTGTTGGTGAATTGCCATGCTCCATTCAGCTGGGGCAAGGATCCGCACAATGCGGTTCATAACGCAGTTGTACTGGAAGAGGTCGCGAAGATTGCCTACCGCACCTACAACTTGAACCCCGCGGTAGAGCTAATGGACCAAACGCTGCTGGATCGGCACTTTCTGAGAAAGCACGGAGCGGGCGCTTATTACGGGCAATAGGGATGAACGGCTCCATTGATGCGGAGCAAGGATAAACAAAGGGCAGTTGGCGCACGATGCTGACTGTCCTTTTTTTGTTTTGAAGGCGCGGAAACCGAGCTTAATTCCGGCGGTTGAGTGAGATAGGCTCTGAAATCGAGCCTAAGCAGTGAAATCCGACTCGCCCTTTTTTACATTTGGGTAGGAAGGTTATCTTTTGGTATGATAGACAGGTAGGAATGATTTGGGGAAGAGGGATGACGAGAGATGTTTACGAAGTCGAGTTATGAGGGAACAAGAGAAGATAAATATGCGTTGCTGATTCAGCAAGTTGAAGCTTTGATACATGACGAACCTAATCGCATTGCGAATTTGGCTAACGCCGCTGCGCTGCTTGGACAGTTTTTGAGTGATGTGAATTGGGTTGGTTTTTATTTATTAGATGAGACTAGTGACAAGAAGGAGCTCGTGCTGGGGCCGTTCCAAGGACTTCCGGCTTGTGTACGGATTCCACTAGGCAAAGGAGTTTGCGGTACATCAGCAGAACGCCGGGAAACGGTGCTTGTTCCAGATGTGCATGCATTCCCAGGTCACATTGCCTGCGATGCGGCATCCCAATCCGAGATCGTGGTACCGATCCTTGTAGGAAATGAGCTCGTCGGGGTGCTGGATATTGATAGTCCTCTCAAGAGCCGTTTCGATGACATCGATCAGCAGTACTTGGAACAATTTGTGCAGAAGCTTGCAGCTGCTATGTAATTTCGTAGGTGGTAGAGAAAATATCCGCCATGTCCTCATCGGAACAGAAGCTGCAGCTTGCCTGCATGTTGGCATGTTTTAAACGAGCGCCTAATAAGATCAGATGACTGGTAAACTGCTGCTCCATGATTGGATCTGCGATGCTGAATTCAATCCCGTATTCATAGAGGGATGGCTTCAGCATCGTTTTTCGCGTGAGGACACCCAATACTTTGATCTCTTGATGAAACAGTTGAAAAGTGAATTCCAGCAGCAAATTCATATCGATAGGAAGATTCAACGGGGTGTGAATACGTATTCCGCCTGCGCTAATATCTCGGATCATAATCTTAGAATGTTTGGTGTCAGCTGCCTTGTTTTTGATACCAATGATTTTGAACAGGGCGGATAACGGAATTTGAAGATGGAGTCGGAAGCTGGAGCGCTTATTTGCTTGTGACATACTACTGCCCCTCGTGATTGATAGGTCTATTATACTATATAGATGATTAATTTGAACTACTTTTTCATATAAGGGATTCGAAAATAATGCTGCCTAATCATGTGTGGAAAGCTTGCGAATGAACGATTTCAGGCCTTCTTCTCCGTTAATAAAAAGCCTTTTGAGCAGATAAGGGGACTGCTGGTTTGTTGCAAAGCCTTGTTCAATCGTAAAGGCATAACGAAATCCATGATCCTTTAGAAGCTTCAGCGTTGTTTTGTTATATTCTCCATAAGGGTAGCAATATACATCAGCTTTGGTTCCGAGCTTTTCCTCGATTTGCTTTCTGGCTTCCAAGATTTCGTAGGCTTGTAGATCCGCGGAAAGCTGGGGGAGATGAGGGTGTGTCATCCCATGAGGTTGAATGTCCCAGCCGGCTTCTTGCAGCTTTTTGATCTGTTCCCAGTTCAGGTAACCTTCCTGATCGCTCGTACCTGGCGAAATAAAGAGGGTAGCTGGGAAGGCATATTTGGCGAGAAGAGGCATCGCTTGCTCATAATTATCGATGTATCCGTCGTCAAAAGTTAGCAGCACGGGTTTCTCTGGAGCCGCCTCGACACTTTTTCCTTCGATAAGGCGGATAAATGTAGAGAGCGTGACTGGGGTGTAGCCGTGGTCGTGAAGATACGTCAGCTGCTCTTCCAGCTTGGCTGGGGAAATAACAACTACATTCCCTGGATCAATCGTGACACTGTGGTAGTTGAGGACAGGGATGCTGATTTTGGGCGGCAGAGGTGTTGGTCTTGTTGGAGATTGGACGGCACCCTTTACTTCGGAAGCAGCCGATGGAATGGCAGCGAGAACGGGAGCCGGAACGTAAGTATCCAATGTAACGGTGGAGGCCGCAGGCAATTTGGGTTCCTCTAGGAGCGGAGGAGCTGGTGTTATTTCTAAGCTTGGAGCGGGCTTGTCCAGGGCAAAACTAGAGACCTCGATCGGAGCTTGGGATGGAGATTCAACGATTGGAGCATCGGCCTGATGAAGGATCAATGCCGGAGTTGGTGAGGATCCACGTAGTTGGTATCCCGAGGAGTCTAGGCCGATGAATACGAGTAGGAGTATAGTAAATAGTCCGGCTAGCACCGAATAAAAAAGGATTCTCTTTCTTGGGTAGTTCATAGGCACACCAACCATTTCTAGAGGAATAATCTATTACTCTATTTGTAAGCAAAGGTTGGGAGAAATATACCTAGTTTAGCCATCTAGAGAGAGATTCTCGCATATAAAAAACTGCTATCCAAACTGTCTACAGTTCGAATAGCAGTATTTGGCGCGTGCGGTGCGTTAAACCGCATTGCTGATGATGGCAGCTAGAAGCTTGCGCATCGATCGAGTCCCGACTTTATCCATAATTTTATCAATATGGACTTTAACTGTTTTTTCACTAATGTTGCAGTGATCGGCTATTTCTTTGTTACTGTAGCCATGGAGCGCGATGAGACCTATAATTTCGGCTTCTCGGTTCGTAAGTAAATGTATGGCCGCAAATTGGGTTATGACGGATTGCACACTCTTATGATGAAGGTTCTTTACCGGAATTGCTTGTACATGCTGCATGGTTGAACGACCTCAATATCTTAATTAATTTATGGCGTACAATTCATTGTAGCAGAGTTAATCCCCATAGAATTCATAGGAGATTGTCTAATTTTAAAATTTTTTGCTTAATCTTTACTTTGAATCACAAGTAATAAGCCAGTTTGGAGTTCGATGAGCCCTTCGGATTCCATAAGTACATTACTAATTCCGAGGGACTGTCCAATCTGAAGAGTTGCTTGGTGAAGCGGATACTGGAAACCATGCAGCGTAATACCGGTTACTTCCAAGCTAAGCGGCAGTAAGGATATATGTGTATAACTCCCCCGTAATATGCGAGTGGATTGGTTAATGACAATGATTTGATTGTTGGCATCGACAATGGAACAGGAGACGTCTTGCTCTGTGCCTTTGCGAAGCAGATGTACATTGGCTAGCGAATGATCAAAGCGGGTGCCGAGCGCGCCGAGCAGGACGATATGATCTGGCTGCTGAGCCAATGCCCAGTTAAAGGCCATTTCGGTATCGGTTAAATCCTTGAAAACCGGATCGCAATCGATGAAAGTGAGGCTGGAAGAGCGAATAAGGCTCAACTCTTCGGCAGTGACAGAATCGAAATCACCAAGTGAAATATGCGGCGTATAGCCATGTTGAATCAGATAAAGGGCACCACGGTCAGATCCAACAAGCACGTCATCCTCATGAATGTCGCCAAGGGCCCAATCCCCGAGTGTCCCTCCAGTTACAATGATAATTCGTTTTCCGTTCATGCTTCTTCCCCCAACGCGTGATATATCATCCCCATAGTATATCATACGCAGGCAAAAACCGAGCTGCATACCTCACAGCCCGGTTCTATGATTAGGTTCTCGCGTCCACACGCTTGCGCATAGGGTTAAGCTCAGACTGGTCATGATCAATCACGGCTTCATCGGCGAAGCCTCGCAATTCCCAAGTCGTTCGTCCTAAGATAAGATCAGCGGGAAACTCGTCGCCGCGCTTGAGCGTAACCTCTCGTCCTGCTTCATTGGCATAAATACCATCCGTCTCAACAATGTCGCCAGTCATGGGATCCATTGATTTGTCATTCGACATGCTGTATTCCTCCTTTCCTGTTGCTTATTCATACCATTTCCAACGATGGAGGAAATTATGAGCAGAATCATGTAGAATGAGAAGGTTGTCACAGACTAGAAGGCAGAAAGGGAATGAACCAGCATGGCTTTATGGGGGACGATTGTGAATGCAATCGCCATTATCATTGGGGGATTATTAGGAATGATGCTGCCCCGCATCTCGGAAGGCATAAAAAGCACAGTGATGCAGGGCCTTGGGCTCGCCATTACTGTGCTCGGCATTACTATGGCATTAAAGTCGAATCAAATCGTGCTCGTTATTGTCAGTGTAGTCGTCGGAGGCATCATTGGAGAGCTTCTGCGCATTGAATACAGGCTTGGACAGCTTGGTGACTGGCTGCAAGCTGTACTGCGGAAAGAGTCTACTGCACATCCTACAAGCAGTATCTCGGAAGGTTTCGTCACATGCACATTGGTTTATTGCATTGGAGCTATGGCTATTCTGGGTCCGCTGGATGGCGGCCTGAGGCATAATCATGATATTTTATATACCAAATCATTGTTGGACGGATTCTTATCCATTATCTTCGCATCTACCCTTGGTATAGGTGTGATCTTCTCGGCTGTGTCCGTGTTCGTGATGCAAGGGGTCATCGCTCTGGCAGCGACGTTTATTGCTATGGCATTTAGCCAAGCGTCCTTAGATGCTATGATCGTCCAAATTACAGCCGTGGGCGGCGTTCTGGTTATAGGCGTAGGCCTCAACATTCTCCAGATTAAAAAAATGAATGTAGCCAACATGCTTCCGGCACTTGTCATAGCGGCAGCAGCAGTTCCTTTGCAACATTATATCTCTGTATGGTTTAACCGACTGTTCTAAACTGCCGAACCGTTAAATTTGTATCCGACACCACGAACCGTAATAATGTAGCGAGGCTCCGCTGGGTTGGATTCAATTTTCTTGCGCAGATTGCTAATATGTACAATGAGTGTGCGTGGATCGCCCATGCTATCCAGGCTCCATATAAGTTCAAACAGGTGCTCGATTTTGTATACCCGATTAGGGGTCTTAGCCATTAAGGAAAGCAAATCGAATTCTTTGGCCGATAACGATATGGTCTGTCCATTCACGCGAACGATGTGGCTGACCAGATCGATTTCGAGGCCAGGGAATTTCACCAACTGAGGATCATCCTGATGCTGCTCTCGAATGGAATTTCGACGCAAATGAGCTTTGACTCTAGCAACGAGCTGACTAGGGCTGAAAGGCTTCGTCATATAATCATCGCCACCCATGCTTAATCCGAGAATAATATCAATATCCTCGCTCTTACAGGAGATGAACAGGATCGGCGTATTACTCGTTTTGCGGAGCTGTCGGCAAACTTCTATACCATCAAGTCCTGGCAACAGAATGTCCAGAATAATAAGATCAGGCTTATGTTCCTTAACGATCTCAAATACATCTTGTCCATTATTGGCGCTGATGACTTTATAGCCTTCCCGCGCTAGGTAAAGTTGAATCAATTGGACAATTTCTTGCTCGTCATCGACGACTAAAATAGTTTCTCCTGCCATACTAGAAATCCTCCTCAGCAACGGAACAGCTTGGTAGGGAGAACGGTGTTCCCGCTCTCACATGTTTACTTTCATTATAGAACGATTCTCTTAGACATTTCTATCCTTTTATTGCCAGATAAAGAGATTTGATGCGGTTCTTACTCCAAAGTAGGTACTTTGATCTGCCTGTAGATTCTAGTAAATGTGACAAGAGTAAAAAAAGAGTCATAATTCGACTTCGATTGACGAAAATTTTGGCTGAATTTAATTGAATCTTTATGTTCCCATGCTAAGCTACCTAAGTCTCTATGTAGAAAGAACGAGAGGGGCTGCGAAAGTAATGAGTCAAAAGGCTGATCCGGATATTGGCAAGCATTCATCGTTACTAAAAGATACATTCGTACGCCAATTCATCGAGCAGGCTTGGGATCTGTTTAGCATATTTGATGTTTATGGAAATTTGACCTATGCCTCTAAGAGTTTTAGTGAGGTGATAGGATTTATACCTAGTGACTTTCAGCAAGTGGTGGACTTTATCGATTCCGAATATGGAATGGATGTACATAAAATGTTTATCAAAACCTTGCAAACTTGCAGCAGCAGTAAGCTAGAATTTCGAGCGAGAAATGCTGCTAAGAATATCATCTGGTTCGAGTGTACCGCGATTCCAATTCGTAATGATGAGGGTGATCTAGCCGAGATTTCTTTTGTTCTAACGGATATCACGCTGCGCAAAAATCAAGAGAGTCGTCTTGTAGCCATGGCTTTTCATGATCCTCTGACAGGTTTGCCAAACCGGCGAATGTTTAAGGAGCATCTGCAGCAAATGCTTTTGAAAGCGAATCGGACGAAGAGACCGTTTGGACTTTTGTACTTAGATATAGATGATTTCAAAGTGATTAATGATACGATGGGCCATGATGTAGGAGATGCATTCTTGCAGGATTTCACTCACCGCATCAAAGGATGTCTCCGTGAGGTTGATATGTTCGCCCGCATGGGAGGCGACGAGTTCACCATTTTATTGCCCGCGGTGGATTGCAAGGAACACGTGGAAAGCGTGGCCAAGCGTATCGTTCATTGTTTTGAACAGCCATGGGAAATACAGGGTCAACAGTTTCGTGCAACAGTAAGTATGGGGATTACGATGTACCGCTCGAATGAGACCGATGCGACTAGCATGATGAAGGAAGTAGATATTGCACTATACAAAGTGAAGGGCAAAGGCCGTAATCATTACCAGTTTTATTAGAAAACGTTACTCGGAGCAGAATGCTCTCAAGTAACGTTTTTTTCGTTATCCCCAATATTTACTCCTAGCACATTCCTATTGTTTCTTGCAAAATAGAGAGAAGCAGCTAGATACTAGAAATGGGAGGTGGCCGATGAATAAAGCCAAAAATCGATGGAGCAAATGCTTGATTATACTAGCCGCCGCGGGGCTTTTGACAATGGCAACAAGCTCAGAACCTAGTGTTAAAGCTGAAGCTAGCTCGTCTCAAGGGAAATTCACGATGTCCTATCTCTTCTTTGGGAGTCCAAATTCCTATACCTCGCAAGTGGATAAAAGCGGTCAGGCCCTCGATGTTGTCTCGCCTAGTTATTTTAATATCCAGGCAGATGGTAGTTTGCAGCTATCCGATTCTCTTCAACCTTCCTTCATAACCGACATGCATGCGAGAGGGAAGAGGGTTGTCCCTTTTCTTAGTAACGATTTCGATAGGACGCTAGGTGAGAAAGCGATTGATAATCGAGAAGCGCTTGTGAATCAAATTGTAAAGGCTATCGAGGATAATAAGTTGGACGGTATCAATTTGGATATTGAGAATGTAGATGCAGCCTACCGGGATAAATATACGGATATGGTCAAAATGCTGCGCGATAAACTCCCGAGCCGGATGGAAGTATCCGTGGCTGTTGCAGCGAACCCTACAGGGACAACGAAGAGCTGGATTGCTTTGTATGATTACAAGGCATTAGCCGCGGTAAGTGATTACTTAATGGTCATGGCTTATGATGAAAGCTATCCTGGAGATCCAACTCCGGGACCTGTGGCAAGCCTGCCTTTTGTCGAGAAATCGATTCAATACGCAGTAACGCAGGCACCAGCTGATAAAATAGTTCTTGGTGTTCCGTTCTACGGGCGGTACTGGAATCAAGATGCTGCCGCAAACGGCTCAGGTGTATCCGATCAGACACTAATGAACCTGATTGACATGTATAAAGGAACAGTGCGTTATGATGCTGTTAGCCAATCACCAGTAGCAACTTTTACGATAAGCCCCACTGATGCTGCGTCTAGTGTGTATGGGAATAAGCTCGGCCCCGGCGACTACACCGTGTGGTTTGAGAACGAACAGTCGCTCAAAGAAAAGCTGAAACTGGTAGACAAGTACAACTTGAAGGGGACTGGAAGCTGGAGCCTGAATCAGGAATCGTCTGATACATGGGACTATTACAGTCTGTGGTCGGATGGGTTTTACTTCGCCGACATGCAGAAGCATTGGGCGCAAGCTGACGTGCTGGCCGCTGCGAACCAAGGCTGGATGCTCGGCATAGCCGCTGACCGGTTCGCGCCGGACGCGGCGCTCACGCGAGCCGAAGCCGCGACGATTATCGTGCGCGTGCTGGGCTTGAAAGCCGAGGCGGGAGCGATGGGCGCCTCGTTCAGTGATGTTCCTGCCACCCACTGGGCGTGGCAGGATATCCAGACCGCGAAGATGAGCGGGCTGATCCAAGGGATCAGCAGCGATCGCTTCGCGCCGGATCAGATCATGACGCGGGAGCAGATGAGTGTGCTGCTGTCCCGCGCTTTGAAGTTGACTTCGCAGGCCAGCGGCGGAGCTGCTGCGAAGTCCTTCACCGACGTGCCGGCAGGAAACTGGTCGGCGGAGGCCATCGCTGCTATGAGCAGCAATGGCCTTGTCAACGGCTACGCGGACGGCACGTTCCATCCAAGCGCGTCGCTGACGCGCGGGGAGATGGCGGCGCTGCTCAGCCGCGCCCAGCCGCTGCTCACGAAGTGAGCCGGCTCTAGCAGAGAACCGCACCCTACTCAGGCTTGCCGAGTGGGGTGCGGTTCTTTGTTATGCTTAGCCGCAGCTGCTAGCGCTTAGGCTACTGCCTTGCTTCGTCGCTAATACCCGGCAGCCGCCGTACTAACCTGCATTGGGCTAGATGATAATTTGATGTAGTGACGTTCAGCAGCTTTGATTATGGGCTAGTGTGGTTACCAATGTTGTAATTTCTGCAACAATTATCACGCCTACCGGCTATTTTGCAGCTTGAAGTTGCAGTTCGGAGACCGTCGATTCATTCGACACATCTTACTCCACATAGATTTGTCTTAAACCGGGATCAATCGTCATATATGCAGAGTTTAGGTTGCTAGATGATTGAATTCATATTAGCTGTTGAATGATGTTGTAGAAAGTGCAACAATTTATGCCTGAATTTCGCCTCTCTCCCTAAATTGTTGCATAATGTGCAACAATTTAGCCCAATATAGACCATTTCGCATCAAATGAGCTCAAAATGTTGTACGAAATGCAACTTCAAGTTGCAAAGTAGTCTTTTGGCGTGTGAATTGTTGTAAAAAATACAACATTGGTAATCACGATAGCCCTTCAATCATTCATTCAATCATTCAATCCTTCATTCATCAACGTTCTCTTATTTCTTAGAGGGTGCTTCGAAGAAACCAATCCCTTCATCCTTGCCAAGTTTGACAAAGGTTGTCTGTTCTTTGGGGCCGGGTTTATCTGTGACGAATTGGCGGATATTTTTGACACGGGCTTCGGTACTGGTGATCCGATTACTGCCGATCTGCAAGATAGAGGAAGAGGAAACGCCAAGAATTCGTATGCTCTGTACACGAATAAATGAACCTAAGTTATCCACACACATTGTGAAGGGTTCCGGGGGCTGGGGGATGGGAAAGGGTCTTCGATAAAAGGGATAAGCTTTGAAGCTCCCCTCATTTCCATAATAGAAGGGAACTTCGCGTTGGACAGCGAAGACGGTTGTTTCTAGCGCTGTGTTGATGTTATCGCCAGTATGCATGATACTGCCCGAGCTAATGTCATCAATAAAAACATTGCCGACGATGGATAAGCGAACCATAGGTCATCCCTCCGATGGAAGAGGTACGAAAGGAGAAATGATGACCGATTCAGGTGGCGTGTCGAACATGGAGGACAATGAAACAACTTCTGTATCGCCAATGAGAAAGATAGATGAACTGGCAACCCCGATGATTCGCACATCACCTACGAAAAGCTGCTTGTTTTCCACATGTAAGTTCAACATAGTTTAGCTTTCCTTCCTTGGTAAACTGGATATGTAACTCTCAATTGCACGGAGTATGTCTTGTTTTGTTTTCTCGATGATGCTTGTTGTCACGGCCTCTATCGGTTCTTTGAAGCCAACGCCGCGGTACTGATTGACATATAGCTGAATGCGGGTGTCTAGCTGTTTGCGGATATCATCGATAATGAGGGCTTTGTAATCCTCGTCCAATGGGAATTGATATTTGTTTTCGAGATGGTTCATATCAGCATGAATACCATATTGCAAGTATTGTGCTATCCCAGTGGAAACTTCCTGCTGAATGCCAAAACCAGAGGCACTCCCTTTCCCCTGATCTTGCTCTTGTGCTCTTACACCAATTCCTTCAAATGTACTTATCCCTCCTTGACCTTGGCTTTGTCCTTGCCCCTGTCCTTGCCCCTGAAAAAAAGAACTCGTATCTGTTCCAGCATTTTTGCCCACAGAGGCACCATTCACTGTGAGGTCATCGATATTGTCAAGTAAGCTGGGGCTGATACCGATTGTTAAGGTCCCGTCTAGCTTTTCGACTTTGAGTTGATCGAATTTATATTCAATTCTATCGATATGGATGCCCTTCTGATTTTTCAAGGCGTTAAGGTCCGTTTGCAGTTTGGTTACGGTTTGTTCAAGCGTATCGATTCGCTGTTTCTGCCTTTCAATATAGGCGGAGACCTGCTGGGCCCATTGCTGCCAAGTTATACAGTTATTCATCTAGGATAGGCACCTCCTTCCTGTTTCAATCAGTTTGTAACGCCCGAGTTGGGGTATATATCAAGTTGGCGCTGGTAAAGGAACCAGAGAGATTGGGTTCGTTGGGCTTGCTCCAAGCGCTGGAGCGGATTCAACAAAGCCGCCTGTATTGTACAGATTGGACAATGATCGGACTGATCCGGCAGTGCCAATTTGCAGAACAGAGGAGTTAGCCACGGAATCCACTCTCAAATGCTGAATCATAATGGTCTGATGGATGGTCCAGTTCATTTTGGATGAACACCTCGCTCAGGTTATAAATGAATTTATTTTAAATGATGATTCCGCTGGCATTATTTTCGATGAGGTCAGAATCGTTGGTTACGGTCGTGCTGTAGGCATTATAGATGCGAGGGAAATCCCCGGTATTAAATGAGCCTGCTCCGGCAAAAGTTTTGGAGGAGCTAGTAGGTGCGATGATAAAGGAATCGCCGAAGTGGACGACGGAGCTCGGCCCTACGCTGATGATTTTGACATTCCCTACGATAGATGGCATAGTCGACCCCCTTGCGCTTATCACAACTATAGTATATGAGGGTATTCGCCTAGAGGTGCCCTTGTTTTTACTTCGGGTGTCACATCAGGGAGTAGACACATATACTGTAGTGAAAATGAGGTGATGAGCTTGAGCGGGTTTAATCGCCATCCTTGGCTAAAGTGGGAGCAAGTTGAGAAGTTCCTTGGGCAAAAGCTGCCTTTCGCTGAAAAAGGGCAGACCTTTCTAGATAATATGACGTGGGCTGAGGGATATGTACAGGACATGCTGAAAAAAGCAATGCCAGATCTGGATGCCAGTATTTCTTCCCAAAGTTATGCGGGCTCTGAAATCTTTGAGACGCATGAACATGTCATTATTAAAGTGGAGATTGCCAAAGATGAAGATCCAAAAGCGATGCAGGTGTTTGTGAAATCCAATCAGATTAAGCTGACCGGTTTTCTCAGTGGCAAGAACCGAATTATTAAGCTTCCGACTCTTGTTCAGCCAAGGACGGCTAGAGTGAGCTACAAACAGCGTATTCTGCAGATCAAGGTGCGCAAGCGAGGCTTGAAGGAGGACTATGTTGAGGCGTACATCCGTTACTAGCGAGTCAGTAGTGCTGAAAAACGGGTCAGCATACTCCTAGGTGAAAAACAAAAACCCTCAAGCCATATGGCTGAGGGTTATCCTAATTTTGACTATAGAACGCGGCGAGCACGAGAAGTTGCAGTGATTGATGCATCGATGGATTATAATGTTTTTATTCACACGTTTTTGGCAGTGTAATCAATGCGGAAGTTCCTTGACCTAAGCAGCTTTTGAGCTGAATGGTCCCCCCATGCTTCTGAACGATATGCTCCGCAATAGCTAGTCCCAGACCCACACCGCCTTGCTTGCGATTCCTTGCTTTATCCGTCCGATAGAAGCGGTCAAAAAGATGCGGTAAGTCGCTTTCCGCAATGCCAATGCCTTGATCAATGACTTCGATGGTGACCCAGGTGTTCTCAGTGACGCCGATTTTTAACACGACCAGCAGCTGGCTGTATTTCAGTGCGTTATCTAACAAAATAATGAGAAGCTGCCTGATCTTAGAAGGGTCTCCGTTCATATGAAGCTCTTTGAGGTCTTGGTCAATCTGCACCTCGATCTCTCTGCTAGACATAACTCTAAGTGAAGCTGCGGTTTGCTGGGCGATCGGAAGGAGGTCGAAGGTGATCTTCTGTTCACAGTCTTCTTTCTCCTTATCTGTAAGGGAAAGCAGGTTTTGCGTGAGAATCTTCAGCTGGGTAGATTCAGAGATGATGGCTTCGAGCGCTTCTTCACGCAGCTTATCGTCACGGAAAGCCCATCTTCGCAGTAAGCTAGCGTAGCTCTCAATGATCGTGAGCGGCGTGCGCAGCTCGTGTGAGGCATCCGCAAGGAATTGCTCCTGCTTTTGAAACATTTCTTGCAGCCTATCAATCATTCTATTAAAAGTTGCACTAAGCATGGTTAATTCATCATTCGTGAGCTTGTCGGGCAAGGGGATGTGTCTAAATGAACCGCTTTTTTCAATATTTTGCATCGTGGTAACTAATTGTTGAAGCGGACGAAAGAGCACATTCGTGTAAAAATAACCCCCAAGGAGAGATAGGATCAGCGCACCAATGGAAGTTAATAAAAGAATAGAGATGAGCATACGGGAGTACTCGCCCAACCTTCTCATGCTGCGACCAATTTCTAAAATGGCAACCTGATGCCCTTCTTTGAACACAGGCATTTTCACGAATATAAAAATTCCGTCGGGCGCTGTTTTTATGATGACCGTTTCTTTGTCTACATAACTTGGAGAAAATTGGAGCAGATTAGGGTCGGAATAAATTTGGTGAACAACCTTTGAATCTGGAGCAATATACCGCACCATTTCTTGCGGAATGAGGAGCTCTTCCATCTGCGAGTTATTCAACCAATACTCAGGATGACTAGGTAAATCCTTCAGAATCAAGGTACGGGCTTTATCCTTCAGCAGCTCCAACTCGCCCTTGGTCGTGACCCGAATGAACATATAGTAGACAAAAGTGAAGCTGAAAAAAAGAATCAACATTAATCCTGCAGAAACCCATAATGTGATTTTAAGCTTAAGGCTCATGAGGGTGTCTGCCCGTCTTTGGGGTTAGATTCACCGGCTGAATCGTTCGCTTCTTTGCTTGAGGAGGTTTCAACCTTCAGCAAGTAGCCAATACCGCGTATCGTCTGAATGAGCTTAGAAGAGAAGGGCTTATCCACCTTTTGCCGCAAATATCGGATATACACGTCGACCACGTTCGTATCTCCAACGAAATCATATCCCCAAACCTCTGAAATGATCTGCTCCCGCGACATCACTTCGTCCTGGTGCTGAATCAGGAAGCGCAGTAAATCAAACTCCGTAGGCGTTAATTCGATCGGTGTGCCTTCTCGGGTAACGGCTCTACTCTTTAAATCCATGGTTAGATCATCTACTTTAAGCAAATGTGGCTGCTCAGCTGACTGGTCCTGCAGGCTTCTTTGGCGAAGGAGACTGCGAATGCGGGCGAGCAGCTCGATCGTGGCAAAAGGCTTCGTCACATAATCGTTAGCGCCTTGGTCAAGTCCACTGACTCGGTCCGGGACGGCATCGCGTGCCGTCAGCAGGATAATGGGAACGGTAGCATTTGACTGACGTATGCGGCGCAGCACCTCTAGACCGCTGAGCTCCGGCAGCATGACGTCAAGCAGGATCAGCTCCCATTCTGACTCATTTAAGGCTGCATTCAGTCCAGAGCGCCCATCTGCTCTTGTATGTACCTCGTAGCCTTCATGCTCTAGCTCCAGCTGGAGCACCCTGGCGATGCGTTCTTCGTCCTCAATTAGCAATATGCGGCTCATGGCGGATAGATTTCACTCCTAACGGCTCACTGATGGTCAGCGGTGTCGATTCGTTCTTTATTTTCTCTATTCGGTACATTTACATACATAGGTGAAAAGCGCAGTCTTTGGGGAATGTCTCTTTAGCGTTCATTAGCCTAGTCCGCGTTCATCCTTTGTGACATAAAATAACCATAGAAGACTGACGAAGGAGTAGGACAGATGAGTATATCTCCGAAAAAGAAGGTGCGCATCAAATCCAACCAGAAAGTAGCGATTTTATTGCAAGACCACGATGCTACCACAAGAGTCTTTGTGGAGATTCAAGGGGAGCTCAATTCGCGGGAGGTTATGGTTGAGGCGCTAAAACGTTTAGAAGATGGATTGATCTACGCAGACGAGGGTTGTACAGAGTTAATCGAGAGTGAGTATATTGAAGTGTTCCGTAAAAAAAATCCGTATCGCCGAGAAGAAGAGGATTTCATCTTCCTCATTGACCGTGCGTATGCAGAAGACTACGTCGTATCCGCCAAAATCGTCAAATGATGATAAGGTGAGGGCATAGGAAAAACCCCTTATCGATAGATCTGAAGGCCAAAGCCTCTGAGAACAGTCGATAAGGGGTCTTTTTCAATTTAAATAATTAGTTTTTATGAATAATTGGAGTGGTCTCTACGGAAGTCAATCGATCATAGAAATCTACAAAATTATTTCTTTCATCTGAGCTAAGCTGAGCCATAGCAGTACGTGGATGCTCATCAAGCGCTCCTACGATCATGTAAGGAATGAGATAGCCCCAATCCCATTTTTGACGCATAGTAATCATGTGTTTCTCGATAATTTCAAGCACGGGACGAATGTCGTAGCGTGCTCCTTTTAAATAGCTAAGAAGAAGTTCCGTCGTACAGTTCCCTGCTGCGCGTCCCATTCCATAAACGGAGGAATCAAGGAAAGTCACGCCTTTGGAAGCACCAACAATTGTGTTTGCGAAAGCAAGCTGCAGGTTGTTGTGCATATGCAAACCTAGTTCTTTCTCAGGAAGCAGACGTTGGAACTTCGTTACGAGGTAGTCAATGTCATTATGGTCCATGCTGCCATAGGAGTCTACGATATAGACAACGTCAACAGGGCTTTTGTTAATTTCTTCGAAAGCTTCAATTAGTTCATTTTCCATTACATGGGAAAGAGCCATAATGTTAAGTGACGTTTCGTAGCCCATGTTATTGAATTTTTGAACAAGCTCAAGTCCTTTATCAACATCTTTGATGTAACAAGCAACGCGGATCAGGTCAAGTAAGCTGTCCTCACGAGGCAAAATGTCGTTCTCATCGACACGGCCGATATCTACGAGAGCAGATAGTTTCGTTTCCGTCTTTTTGGTAATAACTTCACGAAGGAAAGATTCATTCAAGAATCTCCAAGGACCGGACGCTCCGCCTTTAAGCAGCTTTTCGGAGTTTTTATAACCAACTTCCATATATTCTACACCGGCTGCACTTAAACCGCGATACATGTCTTGGACAAATTCCACGCTAAAATCCCAATCGTTCACCAAACCGCCGTCCCGAATCGTACAATCCAAAATCTTGTGTTGATGATGCTTAACCATACTCGTATTGCCCCTTTCGACATCCTAGATCGCTTCTGATTTTGCTATATTATCACTTATGTTGAAGCGGTTTGTCAATGCAGCAGTCTGCTTTTAAGACAACTTTCGCAGGGAAGATATGGTAAAATAGGAGGAATGCTAGATTACATGAAGGGGACTACATGAATGAATCGTAACGAGTGGTCATTAGCAAGAGAGGTTGCTGTTAATGCGGCAACGAAAGCAGGAGAGCTGGCAAGAGAGCGTTTTGGAGGTAAGTTGACTATTCAGCATAAGGATGATCGTGGAGATCTGGTCACCGAAGTGGATGTTCAGACGGATCGTTTGATTGTGGAAGACATCCTGGCGGTGTTTCCGAGTCATCGTATTTATAGTGAAGAAGCAGGTGAAGGAGGGGCAGTCAGCGATTGGGTGTGGCATGTCGATCCGTTGG
Organism: Paenibacillus sp. WG02; assembly: GCF_055396115.1. Classification (NCBI taxonomy): domain Bacteria; kingdom Bacillati; phylum Bacillota; class Bacilli; order Caryophanales; family Paenibacillaceae; genus Paenibacillus; species Paenibacillus sp. WG02. Next base: position 558,329 of record NZ_AP036016.1, read on the forward strand.
ATGGAACAAATAATTTCGCCTTGGGCATGCCGCTTTATGGCGTTTGCATCTCTTTGAGCTATCAAGGGCAAATTGTCCTAGGAGTAATCCGTGACTCGGCTTTGGGGTTAAATTATGTTGCTGTTAAGGACGAAGGTGCTTGGCAGGAGGATGTAAAGCTTGAGGCGAAGCCGAAAGGCCCGTTGGTCAAGTCCACAATTTCATGGATTCAAGGCCATGGGGTTGGCAAGCACGATCATAAAGCGTTGGGAATAAGGCATCATCTAGAGCATTCGGTTAAAAGAGTGCTGCGCATGTGGGCACCATCCTTGACCTGGGCGATGCTCGCCAGAGGCGACCTGCACGGTGTCGTGCTGTACAACTCCGAAGGTGAGGATTTGTACGCGGGCTTGCTGCTCGCTCAGGAGGCAGGCGTGAAGGTGACGGATTTCGCTGGTAATCCGGTTGCTATGCTTGGGGATGTGGGGGTAAGTGCAAGTGCTGGGGTAAGTTCAGGTGCAAGTGCGAGTACGGGGATAAGTTCAGGTGCAAGTGTAGTGACAAGTGCAGGCATAGATGCAAGTACAAGTGCAGGTGAAAATGCGGGTAAAAGTGTAAGCTTCGAAGTGGGGATAGAGATGGGACAGGCCGTTTACTTGGTGGCTGCTGTGCCGGAGTATCATGCGGAGCTGCTGGCATTCGTGCAGGAAGCTGTCAGAGTAGAATAATGTGGGAGCAATATGCAGATGATAATGGCATACTTTGCATGTTGAGGAAGAAAGGATGCTGTGCGATGAAGAGCTTTGTTCCTATATTTTTTGAATTTGAAAAGGAGCGGGATGCGCTCCTTGCGCTTGATACGCTGGACGAGCTTGGCTACAAGCCGGAATTACTGGGCGGAGAGAAGTCTACGGTGCACATCCATCTTGATGAACAGGAAATAACATCTGCGCTAGAAATTGCGCAGTCACACGGCGGACGCTTAGTGGAGCGCCCCCAGGCAGAGTCAGAGTCAGCGGTATACGCTATGGCCTACGATCTGGAGGGTTCCATCCGCATTCCGGCCCACACCGTGAATGAGGATTGGTCCGAGAGCTACGCCGAGGTGAACGCATCGGCCGTGACCGATGCGGTGCCGAGCGAGGACGAGGCGGCTTTTGACCCGTCCGCTGACGACTACGACCATTTCAGCGCCGGTATCCGGCTGTGAAATCGGGTGGGGGAGCCAGCGCAGATGCGCTGGAGTGAGCGAGTTCTGCGCGATTGCGGGGGGAGCGCGGAACAGTGAGTCATAGCGATGAAAAACATCGCTATCTCGCGCCCGCGGCCGAGCAATCCCGCCATAAGGATGAAAATCATCCTTATGAGGGTTCAAACCCGTGCGAGACGCGCGAAGGCAGAGTCATAGCGATGAAAAATATCGCTATCTCGCGCCCGCGGCCGAGCAACCCGACCATAAGGATGAAAATCATCCTTATGAGGGGTGAAACCAGCGCGTGGCACGCGAAAACAGAGAGATAGCGATGAAAAACATCGCTATCTCGCGCCCGCAGCCGAGCAGCCCGGCCATAAGGATGAAAATCATCCTTATGAGGGGTAAACCCCGCGCGAGGCGCGCGAAAGCAGAGTCATAGCGATGAAAAACATCGCTAACTCACGCCCGCGGCCGAGCAACCCCGACCATAAGGATGAAAATCATCCTTATGAGGGGTGAAAACCGCGCGTGGCGCGCGAAAACAGAGTCATAGCGATGAAAAACATCGCTAACTCACGCCCGCGGCCGAGCAGCCCCGCCAACCCTCACAATCTCATATGTCCACTCATCCAGTGGATGCTCCCAAGCACTAACCGAACGAGGTTAGTGTTTTTTTGCATTCTCCTATCTGGATTTTTGGGGAAATTGGGGAATTTAAGGAAGGTAAGTTGTACGGCGTACAACAATTTCTTAATTTCTCCCCGGAAAGCTCAGAATGTTGTATGTTGTACAATAATTTATCCTTTTTATTGGCGATAGAGCCACTTTTGGCTGAAACTGTTGTATTTTCTGCAACATTCGCATGTATAAAGTGGATTTAGCTTGCTTATTGTTGTATAAAGTACAACAACACACGGAGCTAAGTCATCGAGTGTTTAAACATTCGATGACTTAGCGAATCATCAACTCAACCTTCGCAACAACTCTCGCCAAAGGACTGGGTAAGCCGATTATTCAGCTTACAATTTCACTTTTCAATACGATCTAGGCATGCGCCTTTTTATTGTAGATACGACAGAATAAGTAACCTTTTCCCTTATTATACCGTCTGGTGAGATAAGGAAGTGAATTTGTGGATACAGCGTCTGGTGAGATAAGGAAGTAAATTTGTGGAGGAGTGAGTGGGATGAGGCGCATGGTGGAGCTGGTTTTGGTGGCAGCAATAATGGGTATGATGACGGGTTGTGTAGGTGAGCAAACAAAAGGTGCCACGGGCATAAGCAACAGTAGTAGCCCGCAACCGACATCAGCGGTCCCTTCGACAATTTCTCCTTCTGCAACATCGACGCCAATCTCTCCGACACCAACAATTACACCGAGTTCTACCGCACAGGTACCAAGCACAACGACTACTCCTGCTCCTAGTGTCAAACCAAGTCCAACTTCGTACGCCAAAGAAGCGGACGCGAAAAAAGCAATCGAAAACCGAACGAAAGAAACGATCCAAGCGCTAAAAGAGAAGGATCTGAAAAAGCTCGCAGAGCTGATCCATCCGAAGAAAGGTGTTCAATTCTCACCATATTCCTATATTCATGTGTCGAATGATGTCCAGGTTCTAGGCAGCGGGCTTGCAGCCCTATGGGCAAATACCAGCACTACACACTGGGGTGACTACGATGGTTCCGGTGACCCCATTGATCTGACTTTCACCAACTATTGGGATAAATTCGTTTATAACGAAGATTTTGCAGCCGCTCCGCAAATCAGTTATAACATTATTCTCGGCAAAGGGAATATGATTAATAATGTGTTTAGTGTTTATCCCACGACATCAGCGATTACGGTAGAATATCATTATCCCGGCCTAGACCCGCAGTTTCAGGGGATGGATTGGACCAGTCTGCGGCTTGTTTACGAAAGCTCAGGCACTCAGTGGTATCTAGTTGCCATTGTGCATGACCAACATACGATGTAATTTCATTTCCAAATTTTAATTAATCGTCTAAAAGCCGTATTAAATCTCAATTTTTCTAGGGGATAGTTCGGCTTTTTCGTTTTTTTTGAAAATTAGTGATTGACAGCTTCCGTTTATTGTCATATTCTTATCCCATAAAACCGAGTAACATCGTAGGAATTAAGGAGATGATTCTAATGAACAACAACCTAGTGACCGCATTTCAAACCAACTGGGTCAGCTTAGTCGTATCCATTATCATTATCGGGGTCCTCGTCTTTTTGGCGAAAAAAAGGGTTAGCTTTGGTAGCCGCGTTTTCATTGGTTTAGGACTTGGTTTAGTAGCAGGGGTCGTCTTTAATCAACTGGGGCTCCAATATAAAAGTGTGAGCACGATCGGAACGATCTATGTCAATTTGATCAAAATGCTCGTTATGCCTTTAGTACTTATTCTAGTTATCAACAGTATTTCATCGTTATCCAGTCTAGGTCAGCTGCGTAAACTGGGTTTGAAAACGATCGGTTGGTTCTTGCTAACAACAGGAATCGCGGCGCTGATCGGATTGGTTGTCGCTTTGGCGATTGATCCAGGTAACGGAATTGCACAGGCTGTGCCGAAAGATTTCAAAGCAAGAGAAATCCCTACGTTTTCACAGGTTATTCTCGACTTGGTACCTTCCAATCCAATTAACGATATGGCGACGGGGAAAGTTGTACCGGTTCTGATCTTCGCGATTTTTGTTGCTGTAGCGATTGTACACGTCGGCTCGAAAAAGCCGGAAAGTGTAGCAGCCGTTAAATCGTTTATTACGTCAGCAACAACTGTGATCCACCAAGTAGTTAAGTATGTTATTCGTTTGACACCTTATGGGGTGTACGCGTTGATCGCAGCTATGGCTGCAAAATATGGTTTGGACACATTAGCTCCATTGGCTAAAATCATTCTAACTTCTTATGTAGCTTTGATCATTCACTTTGTGTTGATTTTCGGTGGTTTGGTTCTTTTCGTGGCAAAAGTAAACCCAATCAAATTCTTCAAAAAGGCGTATCCGACGATTGCTGTCGCATTCACAACACGCAGCAGTTATGCAACGCTGCCTGTTAATTTGGAAGTGATCACGAAGCGTCTTCGTGTATCACCGCGTATTGCCAGCTTTGTGGCACCGCTTGGGGCAACTATGAACTTCAACGGCTGCGGCGGGGTCTGGCCGGCGGTTGTGGCGATTTTCGTAGCGAAGGTATACAATCTTCCGCTTGGCATTTCCGAGTACCTGATTCTTATCTTGGTTAGCGTGGTTTCCTCCATTGGTGTGGCCGGCGTTCCAGGTCCAGCTGCGATTTCGACAACAGTTGTACTTACAGCTTTAGGCTTACCTTTGGAAGGTATGGGTCTGGTGCTTGGTGTTGAAGCACTGATCGACATGGGTCGTACAGCGGTTAATGCTACAGGAACAACCGTTACAGCATTGCTCGTGGCTGAGTCTGAGGGTGAATTCGATCGTGCAGCATTTGATCGCGATGAAGAAGAGGACCTCGAATTGGCTACTGCTTAATCTATATCTCTAAAAAGATAGAAGGACCTTCATCTTAGGATGCGGGTCCTTCTTTTTATACCTGCTGAGCGGCGCTTTTACCAGCCATATACCCAGTTGAAAATGCCGCGGTAATGTTATAACCGCCTGTATACCCGTGAATATCGATAATCTCACCGCAGAAATAAAGCCCGTTCACTAGCTTCGATTGCATGGTACTCGGATCGATTTCTTTAAGCTGAACGCCGCCGCCTGTAACGAAGGCTTCCTCTATTGAGAGGGTTCCTTTGACGGTAACGGGGAAGGCTTTCATCAGTTTGCACAGCTCGAGCCATTTTTGCTTCGGGATGTTGTCGTACGTAAGCTGATCGTCTAAGCCAGACTTTTCGAGCATAATCGGGATTAATCGATCGGATAAAAGAGGCTTAAGCACGTTTTTGATCGCTTTTTTAGCTTCAGCTTTGGCGAGAGCCATGCTTTGGTTATAAACTTCGTCCGTGCTTAGATCGGGGAAAAGATCTACCGTGAGCAGTACTTCTTTGCGCTCCGATTTGTTGAGCTCTTTCACAACGAATTGACTGCAGCGCAGCGCAATCGGTCCCGACAAACCAAAATGCGTAAATAACATATCGCCGCGGTGGGATATGATCGACTTCCCTTTGGCGTTCCACACGCTAAGTGTCACGTCTCGCAAGGAAAGCCCTTGCAGCTCACGGCTGCGGATAAAAGCCTCCTTCGAGGTTAACGGAACCTCGGTCGGAAAGAGCTGCGTGATGGTGTGGCCACCAGCTTCAGCCCAAGCATAACCGTCTCCTGTCGAGCCGGTATGCGGGACAGAGCATCCGCCGGAAGCAATGATGACAGCTTTGCTGTTCATCGTTTCGCCGGACTGTAGACGGACGCCTTGGACGCTGCCGTCCTTGTACAAGACCATCTTGACCGGACTGTTCGTCCGGATCTCGACACCTTGCCTGCGAACTTGGCCGATCAACGCGTCTACGACGGTTTTGGCCTTGTCGCTGACAGGAAACATGCGACCGTTGTCCTCTTCTTTTAAGCGGATGCCAAGATTTTCAAAGAAATCAATGATGTCCTTGTTGCTGAAATGGGTTAAAGCACTATATAAGAAGCGCCCGTTGCCTGGAATATGCTTGATCAATTCATCCATGTCTTTGTTGTTCGTTACGTTGCATCGGCCACCGCCGGATATCCCGAGCTTTCGCCCCAGCTTGTCCCCTTTATCCACCAAAAGCACCTTCGCGCCATCCATACTCGCCGAAATGCTGGCCATGAGTCCAGCGGAACCGCCGCCAATTACAATTACATCATATATCATTCGAATAAAGCCCCTACATCGCATATTTTGACACCATCATAGCATGCAAGACGTGTCTAGTTCAAAGTAGGAGGGTGCTAGCGATCGGATTATATCGGTTTTTAATGAGGAAAACAATAAAGATGCACACAGGCTGTGGATAACATGTTGATAAAATAGATTATTTTGTGAATAAATTGTAAGGGTTCTGTGGATAAAAATCGATAGAATGTGGATAAACGGCCGAATTGGAAAAGTATTGGCTAAGACCTGTGTTTAATCGTAAATATCCCAAGACAATACATCCTGAAAGTGATAATGGTCAATGTGCATATCCAGCCATCTTCTATTCAGAGATGATTCTTTTCCAAAGTAATGCAGTTCCTGATTAGTGGAGAGCATAACAGCTTCGCAAACAGAGGTGCGTTTGGCAAGCAGCGCAAGCCCTTCTTCGACACCAAGAGTACACATTATTTTTGCCCAAACTTGGCACTCAACTATATCTTGACCAACAACCGTGCACTGGACGATATCGCTGCCAGGGGCAGACGTTTTATCCTCATATGGACTGTAAGTGGACAGGGAGCCCTCCGGCATGGCGATGGCGCCCAGTTTGGCGTTCGCGTTCCAAGGATTTTGAATGCCAATGACCCAAGGGTCCAGATTCTGAGAGCCGCGTCCCCATACCGTGATATCCCCTCCGGCTAGAATTAGGCCTTGATCAAGCGACATGTTCTTTTGCAAATATCCAGCTAACCGTTTAATAGACCAGCTCTGTTCTATCCCTCTTAAATCGATGGTTGTATGATCGGGAAGCTTAATTGATTTCATTGCCGGATCTACTTCCCACTCTAATGTCGCAGGAGCTTTCTCGAGGCCCACGGGCGCACCTTTTTGCAGGAGAGGAATATAGTTCCCATCCGTTATCGCTTGATAAGCCTCAGCTAGAAAAAGCACCTCTAACATCGTAGAAGAAACCAGGCAATTTTCGCCGGCTAATGTATTCAGAAGACTGATTTCACTGTCAGCGAGATTAGGGCTGAAACGCTGTTCCACGCTTCGAAACCAATCCATGGCTTGTTGATTTATTAGAGGACTAGCTTTCTCTTCACAGTGGAGCAGCATCTCGATAGTTGACTCCATAGTTTGGAAATGAAACGGATGCAAGGACTGTGTGATACGCTCCATAAGGTTTTCCTCTTTTCTTTCGTGTCCTGAAGATTATGGTCCTATTATAGAAGCGTTATCTGAGATTCAATTGATAATTGGCTGAAAGATTACTGAAAAATCAAGTTGGACGCTGACCAAGAACGCAGCGATCTGGCTTATTCAGCTATGTCTCAGAATGCTTTCAAGAAACGCTCAGTGTGCGTTCAGCTGGAATTCAGCAGGGGTGGGTAAAGTTGTACCTGTAAACGAGAAACACGGAAGACGATCTTATGCGATGAAATATTTAATGGGGAGTGCAAGAGAAGATGAATACATCAAAAAGCAGAAAAATCGATTATATTCTCATAGCGATAGCCTTATTAGCGGCTTTTCTGAACATGTTTAACGTTTGGCAGGACCAAACAGTGAATGGGTATTACACCGCGGCTGTAACGAGTATGCTGCAGAGCTTTCATAACTTTTTCTTTGCTTCCTTCGATCCGGCCGGATATGTGACAGTAGATAAGCCGCCGGTTACATTTTGGATTCAGACGATAAGCGCGTATGTATTCGGGGTGCATGGTTGGAGTGTGATTTTGCCTCAAGCGTTGGCGGGTGTTGGTTCCGTTCTGTTGATGTACATCCTTATTAAACCTACGTTTGGCAAAATGTCAGCCCGATTAGCCGCTCTTGCCTTTGCTTGTATCCCGATCGCCGCGGCGGTTAGCCGTACGAATAATGTCGACAGTATGCTGGTTTTCACGCTTGTACTTGCAACATGGATGCTGTTTCGCGGTATTCGCGGCAACAAGTGGGGCTGGGTTGTAGGGGCATTTGGCATGATCGGTGTGGCTTTTAATATGAAAATGCTTCAAGCCTACATGGTCATTCCGGCTTTTTATTTGTTCTACTTATTTGCTAGTAAAGTGAATTGGAAAAGCAAGCTGAAGGTGCTTACAGGCGCTTCGGCTGTGCTTATCGCACTTTCGTTATCATGGGCAGTCATCGTAGATTCGATCCCGGCGGATAAACGTCCTTATATGGGAAGCAGTCAGACGAACTCTGTGCTGGAGCTGGCTTTTGGTTATAACGGTGTATCCCGTTTGACGGGTAATCAAGGACCGGGTGGTGGAGGCGGCGCGAGACCGGACGGCGGTCAAATGCCGCAAGGAGATGGCGGCGCCCAAGACGGAACGAATGCGACAAGTGGCGATGGTTTGACCCAAAACGGCAGCAGAACGGATGGTTCCGGTGCGATGCAGGACGGTCAAGGCGGTCCCGGAGGATTTCCGGATGGCGGTGGACCCGGCGGAGCTCCAGGTGGTAGAAACGGTGGCGGTGGTGCATTCAATACCGGAACGGCAGGACCTCTGCGATTGTTCCAATCGGCACTTTCCGGTCAAATCAGCTGGCTCATTCCTTTCGCAGCTTTCGGCGTTCTCGCGCTATTAGTAGGGATTCGCAGAAAAAAACCGATGACTGCCAAACAGTTTGAAACTTTATTCTGGTTAGCATGGCTGCTCCCAGCAGCAGCGTTCTTTAGTGTTGCAGGCTTTTTCCATCAGTACTATTTGATCATGTTGGCCGCGCCGATCTCGGCTTTGGTGGGAGCTGGTTGGACCGAGCTTTGGAACCTTTACCGTGAGAGAGCTTCTTGGAAAATGTGGCTGTTACCCGCAGCAATCGCGGTGACGACAGCTTTCGAATTGTACATTATTACACCTTATAAGGGTCAAATTGGCGCCGGATGGGCAATTGGTGTAGGCGCGGCCGGAGCGGCTGCAGTCCTGATTCTTGTGCTCGCTTCTAAGAAAAAGAAACTTGCTCATACGACAGCTATTCTCGGATTGTTGGCTTTGCTTGCAGCGCCTCTCTATTGGGCTGCCACACCGCTCCTTTATGGCGGAAACAGCATGCTTCCTGAAGCTGGACCGAATTTGAAGCAAGGCTCAGGAATGGGCGGCTCCCGCATGGGGGGATCGAGCGAAGTGAACACGAAACTGTTAGATTACGTGACCAAAAACAACACAGGAGAGACGTACTTGTTCGCTGTCTCTAGAGCGACGGAAGCTTCTTCATATATTATAAAAACCGGCAAAGCGGTGATGGCGATGGGCGGATTCTCAGGCTCTGACCCCATTCTCACGGTAGATAAGTTGAAAGAAATGGTTCAGAACAAAGAAATTAAATATTTCCTGATCTCTTCTGGCGGATTTGGTGGCGGCGGCGGTTCCAGCTCGGAATTAACGACTTGGATCAAAGCGCATAGTACCGAAGTTCCGAAGAGTGAGTACCAGTCGGGGACTACACAAACGCAGCAAGGTGAGCAAGGCCAAGCCTCAATGCAAGCTGGGCAATCCCAAAATCAGCAAATAGATGATGGCACGAGTGATGGCCGAGATGGTCGGGACGGACAAGACAGACCTATTGGCGGAGGCATGAATGGCTCCGGAACGCTCTACGAAATCAATGTTGATTCCCTATAATTCAAAGCAAAAACGAAGGAGGAAACCCTATGACTGAGTATGTGCGATATTCTGTTGTCATTCCTGTATTCAATGAAGAAGCTGTTATTCAAGAAACATACGAGCGGTTGAAGCAAGTGATGAACCGAACCGACGCTCCATATGAGCTGTTGTTCGTCAACGACGGAAGTCGCGACAATTCAGCCGCGATCATCCAAGGCTTTAGTGCAAAAGACGAACGCGTAAAACTCATTAATTTCTCCCGTAACTTCGGTCATCAGATCGCGATTACAGCAGGCATGGATTATGCAAGTGGAGATGCGGTCGTCGTCATTGACGCCGATCTCCAAGATCCGCCAGAGCTCATCCTGGAGATGATTGCGAAGTGGAAAGAAGGGTATGACGTCGTCTACGCCAAGCGTACGCAGCGCAAGGGTGAGACCTTCTTCAAGAAGCAGACGGCGCATTTGTTCTACCGCATCTTGCAGGCCTCTACGGATATTGCCATCCCTGTGGATACAGGCGATTTCCGCCTCATGGACCGCAAAGTTTGCGATGAAATGAGCAGGTTAACGGAGAAGAACCGCTTCGTCCGCGGCCTTGTATCTTGGGTCGGCTTCCGCCAAACAGCCGTCGAATATGTGCGAGATGAGCGTGCCGCTGGGGAAACCAAGTATCCACTTAAGAAAATGCTCAAGCTGTCGATGGACGGAATCACTTCTTTTTCGATCAAACCATTGAAGTTGGCTACCTATCTGGGAGGTATGCTTTCTATTTCGGGCCTGGCTTACTTAGTAGTCATCATTTATCTCAAACTATTCACAGAGACAGCTGTGGCAGGCTGGAATGGAATTGCCATTATGCAGCTCTTCTTGAGCGGCTTTATCCTGATCATTCTTGGCCTAGTCGGTGAATACATTGGACGCATTTATGATGAATCCAAAGGCCGCCCTTTATATATCGTTCGCGATTGTCACGGTATGAAGAAAAAAGAACGAAGAATCAAGAGAATCGTATGAACAGACTTCGAAAACAATGGAAAAAGGAGTGGTATAAGATGAAAATTAAAAAAGCCGTCATACCCGCAGCGGGACTGGGTACTCGCATATTGCCAGCGACGAAAGCACAGCCAAAAGAAATGCTGCCCATTGTCGATAAGCCGGCCATCCAATATATTGTCGAGGAGGCTGTACAAGCCGGTATTGAAAGCATCTTGATCGTCACTGGTCGCAATAAAAAGTCTATTGAGGACCATTTTGACAAGTCCGTTGAATTGGAGCAGATGCTATTCGAGAAGGAGAAGTTGGACCTGCTAAGAGAAATTCAAAGCATTTCGAACATGGCTAATATCCATTATATTCGTCAAAAGGAGCCGCTTGGACTGGGTCATGCCATTCTTTGTGCCGAGCCATTTATCGGAGACGAACCTTTTGCTGTATTGCTTGGGGATGACATTATGCATTCCGAGACTTCATCTTTGCTGGAGATGATGCAGGTTTTTGAAGCGACGAACAAGCAGGTTGTCGGTGTGCAGCAGGTTCCGCAAGCTGATGTGAGCAAATACGGGATTATCGCGGCAGGCGCGCAGCATAATCGTACTTACCAAGTCAGCGACTTGGTGGAAAAGCCTTCACCGAATAAAGCGCCATCGAACATGGCGATTATGGGCCGGTACATTTTGAAACCATCCATATTCGAAGTGCTGCAAACGATTGAGCGAGGAGCGGGGAACGAGTATCAACTGACGGACGCTCTGCGCAAGATGTGCCTGCAGGAAGGGGTGATGGCGCTTGAACTCAAAGGAGATCGCTACGATATCGGAGATAAATTCGGTTATATGAAGGCGATTGTGGAGCTGGGTCTTCAGAGAGAGGAGCTTCGCCCGCAGTTGCTGGCGTATCTGGATATTCTTTTGCAGAAAGAATTGGGGAAGGAGAAGCTGCGAAAGCGAGTCGTGTGACTGAATAGGCAGGGATAAAAAGTCGGATCCGCTCAGGGTCCGGCTTATTCGATTGGAAGTCGAACATTCAGCAACCTTTCAGCAACCGCTCAGATTGCTTTTAGGGAGGATATGGGATACTGACTGTAGAAAACGTGTACAATGAACTTCGGGGGGATTAAACTATGCGCCAATTAAAAGGTATTAAAATTCTGCTCGTTGATGACGAGCCTCATATTTTAGAGTTTCTGGAGTTGGGTTTAGCGAATGAAGGGTTTGAGGTTATGACGGCTCAGGACGGGATTAGTGCGATCACAGCTTGCAATAAGTTTCAGCCGCATATCGCTATTCTGGATGTGATGATGCCGGGGATGGACGGGTTCGAAGTTTGTCGAATGATTAAGAAGACGGAAAATGTCGCGGTTATCATGCTCACGGCTAAGGATGAAGTCGATGACCGGGTCAAGGGACTTACGCTTGGGGCCGATGATTATATGATTAAGCCATTTAGTTTTGAGGAGCTGCTTGCTCGTATCTATGCACGGATTCGCAACCACTTCCCGAACTTGTTCGGTGAAGTGATTATTGGACCACTACGCATGGATGATCGGCGCAAGGAAATTAGCCTGCATGACAACGTGCTGGAGCTATCTCCTACGGAATATGAGCTGCTCAAATTTATGTCAATTAACCATGGACTTGTATTGAGCAAATCGATGATTCTCGATAAAGTATGGGGCTATGACTTCGGTGGCGAAGAGAATATCGTTGAGGTGTACATTCGCTCCTTACGCGATAAGCTTGGCGATAAAGAACATAAGCTGATCCGCACGATTCGCGGCGCCGGCTATCGGATGGATTTAACATGAAAAGGCGGGGCCGGTTTGCCGAGCATTTTGTTACCGGTTCGCTGAAATTCCAGTTACTCTCGCGGTCTTTGTTGGTGATGTCTGTGTTATTGCTGCTGATTGGGGTGTTCCAATATATTTTCATGCAGCAATTTCTGTATAAGAACAAGGCGGAGACGATTCGCAACCAGCTTGCGACGTTACCTCCTAATACGTGGCAGCGAGCAGGGGATTTTCCGGATAGAGGCCAGAATCCTTTTATGCCTAGACGAGACTCTAATGGGAGTAACCGTTCGGACAATACGGGAGGGGAGTTTCCCCGAATTTTCGTTCCTGATTTATCCATTGCTTTGATCGATAGTGAAGGGAATTACAAGCAGTTGTCTTCAGAAAATGTAACGGCTCCTTTGCAGCTTACGAAGGAAGAATATCAGGAATTATTGAAATCGAAAGACAAGCCCCCGTACCAAATCATGAAGGATAAAGATGGCAATGAACAGATGATTGTCTTTCATCAAATTCGAGAGAGATCCCAAGGCGTACAAGGACTTATTCAGGCGAGTACGAGCACAGCACCGATTAAAGCTTTGCTGCTCCGTCAGTTGTTCACCTTTCTACTATTGTCCATGACAGCATTAATTGTAGGGTTGCTTGGCTTCTTGCCCGTGTTAAGGCGGACGTTGGTGCCGCTTTCGAATATGGTGGATACGGTGAAACAGATTGATTCAGGTAATCTGGGCGAGCGGTTCCCTGCGCATCAGGGGCAGGTGGAGATTGACCGATTATCGACTTCCTTCAATAGTATGCTTGAGCGGCTGGAGTTTTCTTTTGAGGCGGAAAAGGAGGCCAAAGAGCAAATGCGCCGCTTCGCTGCGGATGCTTCGCACGAGCTTCGTACACCGCTTACCTCCATTCATGGCTTTTTGGAAGTACTGCTTCGCGGAGCGTATCAACAACCGGAGCAACTGCTGAAAGCGCTGAAGAGCATGCACGGTGAATCCGTGCGGATTAATAAGCTAGTTGAAGATCTGCTGCTGCTTGCTCGGTTGGATCGAACGCCATCTTTTCAAAAGTCGGAAGGACTGCTTGATGAGATGCTGCATGAGATGGAGCCCCAGCTTCGTCTACTGGCAGGAGACAGAACCGTTACGTTTACATTGGAACCCCAGATCCGTTGTCTGTATGATCCGGATAAAATCAAACAGGTCGTCCTCAATTTGTTTCACAACGCCGTTCAGCATACGCATCCTTTGACTGGACAGCTAGCGCTTTCGTTAGCAAAGACGGATGCAGGTGTCGAAATTGCTGTTCATGACAATGGGCCAGGGATTGCACCTGAACATCTCCCTCATTTGTTTGATCGTTTCTACCGAATCGATTCCTCGAGGGCGCGCAGGAGCGGCGGCGCAGGATTGGGATTATCCATCACTCGTTCCATTGTGGAGCTGCATGGGGGAACGATTGAGGTTCATAGCACTGTAGGTGAAGGCAGTACATTTAAAGTGCTGCTGCTTCCATAGAATGAGAGGAGCTCTATCTCGACTGATGTCGGGGTGGGGCTTTTTTTAATTGTATAGGAAATTATGATTTTCACCGATTGAGGATAAAGTGTTGATAAATCTGTAGGTAAGTATCTTCTTCACCCGAAGGGTGATTTTGTTCTTTATAGCATGTTTTTAGCTGGAGTAATGCTTACACAATTATAAATAAGAGCCCCCAGAAGCTTCTATTTCTACAAAAGGAGGCTAGTGGTGGGAGATAAGAGTCTCCAGAGACTCTTATTTGTTGCCGAACATAGCGTGTGCGGATAATTCTGCGCGAATAAGAGCCCCTAGAGGCTTTTATTTCTACAAAAGGAGGCTAATGGTGGGGGATAAGAGTCTCTAGAGACTCCTATTTGGTTTCGGGGTAAGCGAGGGTTAGCCGATCGATGATAACAAGCCAAGCTACATTTGCCAGCCGTCGTATACGCATCTACTATCTTCAGCAAACACTCAGAAACCTCTCAACTAACATTCAGTTTATATTAAGATGAGATTCAGGTTAGGCGTCTATACTTGGTTTTGTAAGGAAGAAACAAAAAAATAAAGAAAAAGGTGGAAACAAATTATGAAAAACATGGGCAGAAAAATTCTTACAGGTTCATTGGTAGCTTCTTTTGTACTCGGAGTTGGTTTTGTTGGAGCTTTACATAATCAAGCATTTGCAGATACGGTAACAGGCACGTCAACGAGCACATCGACTCAAAAAGCAGGAACGGGTTTCAAAGGTCGTGGAGATTTCGGAGACCGCGGTGGCTTCAAGGGTGCGAACGTGGTAAAAGAAACAGCGACAATCCTGGGCGTTGACGAAAGCGTCGTACAAGACGCATTGAAAGCGGACAAAACATTGGCTGCATTTGCAGAGGAAAAAGGACTTGCGAAAGCAGACTTTTTGCAAAAGCTAGTTGATGCAGAGACGGCTTCCATTACAGCTGATGTAACAGCGGGCAAATTGACACAAGCGCAAGCAGATAAGATTCTCAAAGGTCTAACTGATCAATTAACGAAGCGTATTGACAGCAAAGGGTTCAAAGGCGGCTTCCCAGGTGGCGATCGCGATGGCATGGGCAGAGGTCATGAAAGCAATCTTGTAGAGCAAACAGCAACAATTCTTAGCGTGGATAAAAGTGTTGTTCAGGATGCTTTGAAAGCTGGCAAAACATTATCGGCTTTTGCAGTGGAAAAAGGTTTAACGGAAGCAGACTATGTAGCTAAGCTAGTTGCAGCAGAAACCACTGCTATCAACGCTGAAGTTACAGCTGGTAAACTAACGCAAGTCCAAGCGGACAAAATGTTGTCCGGCCTATCCGACCGTTTGACGAAACAAGTGCAAAGCACGCGTCCTGAAGGTGAGTGGGAAGGTAAAGGCGGCCGTCATGGCGGCCCTGGCGGTGGACAATTCGGGAACCCTGAGGTGTTGACACAAATTCTGGGCATCACGCAAGATGAGCTAAAAACAGAACTGAAAGCAGGCAAATCGATCGTTGATATTGCTACAGCTAAAGGCATCAGTGAAGATGATCTCATTAGCAAAATCAAAGACGGAATGACGGATTCCATCAAGAAGCATGTAGAGCAAAAAGGCACAGATCGTAAGCGCCCAGAAAGCGCACCGTCTGCTAATACAACAGCACCAACTACAACTCCTGCTACAACGAACTAGAATTGATTTGGATGAAGCTGCTCGCTATGCGGGCGGCTTTTTTGCCGTCCCAGTGAGATAGGTCGGATTCCGGGCTTTAGCGATGATTTTCATCGCTAAAGTGTGCGGGAGGCGGGAGATTGACTTGTTAACGATATAAAACACTCTTACATGATGAGTTGGCTGGCCGAGTAGTCCGATTTATGAGTTGTAATGATGATTTTCATCGCTAAAGTGAGCGAGTGGCGGGAGGATGACTCGTTAGCGATATAAAACATGCTTAAATGACGAGGAAACTGGCTGAGTAGTCCGATTCCGCTCCGTAGATTGGTAGTCTGCGTAAAATAAGTTTTTAGAATGCCCCCAATAAAAGAAACAGCGGCGGACTAGGACTGAAAATAAAGTCTTAGACTGCTGCTGCTTCTATTATGCTAACGTTCTCTGGAACCGACGGGGCACTATTTGGCCCAAAAAGCACGCCTGGAATCCAGCGGCTGCCCCGTTAGTCTGAAGTGACGAAAGTTCTCCTCTTGCTGAAGGATACGGTCTTGAAGACCCGCCGTGAATTTTCTTGAAATGGGAACTAAAAGGAATGCACTTAGGGGAAAGTCTGACCTGATGAATGGAGGAGAATGTGAAGCTGTCGCGGATCATATGTACGCTTGAGGCCACGAGCGCGCTCAGTATTTAACGTGATTAAGATAGTTTCGTTCCCTAGAATTACTTAACGCTCTTCCCCCATACGACAGGTTGTTCCAGGATTATCCCGTCTGTCATCACCCATTGGGTAAGGCTGTTCTCTTTGGCTTGAATAACGATAAAATGCAGGTCTTCCGAAGCGGACGTATTCTTTAGCACTCTCACTCCGTCAGGAGCGATTCGAACTGAAGTTCCTTCGATCACTTCAAATTCGTTTCCGTCCACTTGGAACTGACCTTGTCCTTTAAGAAAGATGTAGAGTTCCTCATTTTCTTGGTGTTTGTGATAGAAGGGGACCTCCCCCTTTGGGGGCAGATTATTCAGTGATACTTCCATGCTCGTAAGATTTAAGGATTCTTTCAGAAAAATTTTTCCTTTTAGCATTCCTTCCGTAACGTTTCCAAAATTCGAAAATGCACCTGCATGGTTAATGGAGTAATTCGCTTGATTCGGCTCCAATTTATTCACCTCTCCTTAGATCTAATTGTATCAGTAACGTTAAATTAAAAGGCTGGCAGGGTTTTACCTGTTTCGAGCAGGCTCTTCAAATTACTGAGAATGACAGGCCATCCATTATTAAATCCTTCTATCTTACCTTCATCTTTGCGAATATCCTGTTCTAATAAATCCTCGTGTTGGAGCGTCAGCTTTATAGTATCGTTCAAAGGTGTTAATTCATAAGTAACTCTCGAAATTCGATCGCCTTCAATGTCTTTGACGCTCCAGCTAACTGTGAGTAAACGATGCGGCTCATATACAAGAACTTCACCATAATGATCAACCTTATCTTTATTCATCAACTTAAAGCTGGATCCGACTTGCCAGTCTGAAACGATTTCACGACCAAAAAAATACTGCTTGGTGAATTCACTATTAGTTAGTGCTGCCCAAAGCTTCTCAGGTGTAGTTGCGATGTAAGTCGTATAAACGAATGAAGTTTTATTCATGATTAGTACCCTCCTCTAAGGCTTGTTTTAGTGTGTTTAATGCCTCAATCCGGTGAAGCTCAAACTTGCCGATCCAGCGTTGATAAATTTCCCCGATAGGTACGGGGTTAAGATAATGCAGCTTTTCACGGCCTTGCCAAACCACAGTAATTAGATTTGCCTCTTCTAGCAGCAAAAGGTGCTTCGTAACAGCTTGACGGGTCATGGTCATTTGTTTACAGAGTTCTCCCAAGGATTGTCCGTTATTCTCGAATAAGAGGTCGAGTAATTCTCTGCGTGTTCCATCTGCAAGTGCTTTAAAAAGTTTGTCCATGTCTCTATTATATGCAACAATTTAGTTGCATGTCAATCATTGTAAAAAAGCTGTAGCATATGCCACTGGAACTAGTTTTCAGCAAACACTCAGCTTGTGTTCAACTTATATTCAGCCTACGCTCAGACAGGTTTCAGCGATCCCATTTACACTATGGCTAGTAGGAATTGTGATGGCCTGGGCGGTGGAAAGTCTGGGTAACTGGGAGAGGGGCATAACGGATGAAATTAGGTCGGAAGAAGAGATGGGTCATTGTGGCCCTAGCTGCCATTCTATGTGGAGCGGGAACATACTATTACGTACATAACAAGGCGCAGCCAGCGTCTGCAGCAACACAGCAAACAACGATGAAAGTGACTAAAGGCTCAATATCCATGGCGGTATCAGGAACTTCTCAGCTGGATGCCAAGGACAAGCAAAATATTGTGATCCCCATAGATGGTATCATCAAAACGATGAATTTGACGCAAAATCAGGCGGTCAAGAAAGGCGATGTGCTCGTCGAGTTGTCTGTGCCTTCAACGGAAACGACTCTCAAGGAAGCTCAGGTCAGCTTGCAGCAGCTTGAGAAAGAGCTTGCAGATCTACAGGACCAACAAAATCATATGAGTGTTGCAGCCAGTATGTCTGGCAAAATTACTTTACCAGCCAATCTGGATGTAGGCAGTCAAGTCAACAAAACAACGAAGATCGGCACGATTTCAGATACAACACAGTTTAAAGTGAAGCTGCCATTCTCCTTGCAAGAAGCTGTACAGCTGAAAAAAGGTGACCCCGTAGAGCTTAGCGTCGATGGCTATTTACTATCCAAAGTCGGAGCCGTGGATACGATAGACCGTGAAATTAAAGCGGATGCTAACGGGAACAAAGTGGTTACAGTGGAGGTTCTGGTTAGCAATGACGGAACGCTTTCGGCGGGCCTTAAGGTAAAAGGCAGCATAGGCAGCGGTGATGGTAAAATTGATTCCTCCGAGCAGGTGGCGCTTGAGTATGTGCGCACCTCTCCTATTTTCGCAGAGGCAAGCGGAACGATAAAAAGCATGAAATTTAAAGATGGCGAAACGGTGAAACAGGGCGATCTGATCGCCACACTGTTCAATGACGACCTTCAGAATAATATCATAAGCAAGCAATCAGCTATCGAAAGCCAGAAAATCCGTGTCAACGATGCGGAGCAGAAAGTAAATCAATTGACGATTAAAGCGCCGTTCGATGGCGTGTTCTCGGCTGATTTTGCCAATAGTAAAAACAATGTGCTTCGCAATTATCCAGTAGGCGCGCAAATTAATGCCAATACAACGCTAGGAGCCGTAGCGAGCCTAAGCACGATGCAGCTGGCTATTGCCGTAGATGAGCTGGATTTAACAAGCGTTAAAGTGGGGCAGAAGGTGAATGTGAAGGTTGATGCTATCTCCGGCAAGACGTTCCAAGGTGAAGTGACTTCCGTATCCAATGTAGGAATAACGACGAATGGGGTCACAACATATGATGCTGTGGTCGCGATTCCGAATACCGATCAGAATGATTTGAAATATGCGATGACGGCGACAGCTGAAATTTCTATACAAGATAAGAAAGATATACTCGTGCTTCCGATCCAAGTGGTTACAACAACCAGAGGCAAGTCTACCGTTTCGCTGAAGAAAGCGGATGGCACCGTCGAAGAGCAGCACGAAATCAAAGTGGGTATTCGCAGTAAGACGCAGGTTGAGGTGGTAAGCGGTTTGAACGCAG
Organism: Paenibacillus sp. WG02; assembly: GCF_055396115.1. Taxonomy (NCBI): domain Bacteria; kingdom Bacillati; phylum Bacillota; class Bacilli; order Caryophanales; family Paenibacillaceae; genus Paenibacillus; species Paenibacillus sp. WG02. The sequence goes on from NZ_AP036016.1 coordinate 577,581, forward strand.
GCGATGAGGTCGTGATGCCGGTGCGCAGAGCGACAACGACGAATCAACAGCAGCAAGGTTTCCCTGGGGGTGCGGGTGGTTTTCCAGGCGGCGGTGGCGGAGGCAACTTTGGTGGAGCTGGCGGCCAAGGCGGTGGCGGAACGCAGAACGGTGGAGGCGCGGGCCGCTAACCGTGAGCCAGCCCTACTGAGAGGAGCGATTCGATGAATATCATTGAACTAAACGAGGTAACGAAGAGTTATGCTCGGGGTGCAGAGGAATTGCAAATTTTGCGCGGCATTACCCTGCATATTGCGGTAGGAGATTTTGTTGCCATTATTGGTCCCAGTGGATCGGGAAAGTCAACGTTAATGAATACAATCGGACTTCTGGATAGTCCGACTTCTGGCTCCTATACGTTAGACGGCGTAGCGACGGAGAAGATGTCGGACAATGGGCTTGCTGAGCTGCGCAACCGAAAAATCGGCTTTATTTTTCAACAGTTCAATCTGCTGCCCAGACTTACTGCTACGGAGAACGTAGAGCTGCCGATGATTTATGCAGGCATTCCCGCCAAACAGCGGAGAGAACAGGCTCAGCGGATGCTGGAGAAGCTGGGGATGGGGGAGCGAGGACATCACAAGCCCAGTGAACTGTCTGGCGGACAGCAGCAGCGGGTAGCTATTGCCAGAGCTTTGGCCATATCCCCGTCCTTAATTCTAGCCGATGAGCCGACTGGCGCACTGGATTCGAAGACCGGCATTGAGGTGCTGGAATTGATTAAGGAGCTGAATCAGCAAGGCAACACGATTGTTTTGATCACCCACGATCATCACATTGCAGACAATGCCAAACGTGTCGTGACGCTGCGTGACGGAGAAATCATAAGCGATCAAAGAAACGAAATGCTGCCAACACCTGCACGTAAGTTAGAGGGGGCGGTTTCATGAGAATTTGGGAGCTTTTCCAAATGGCGCTGGCCACGGTGCGTTCGAATCCCCTTCGTACGGTGTTGACCATGCTTGGCGTTATCATTGGCGTTAGCTCAGTTATTACGTTAGTTTCGATAGGTCAAGGCACGTCCAAAGCCATTGAAAAGCAGTACGAAGGGCTGGGAACGAACCTGTTGACGGTTAATCTGATGGGCAACGGACGCGCCACGCAGCTGAACTATGATGAGGTTATGCAGCTTGAAAATACATCGGGAATCAGTGCAATTGCGCCAACGATGACTAGAAATAGTACCAGTATTAAATACGACCGGACAACAGAGACCTACAATGTTATTGGAACTAATGATCGATATCTCAGTTTGCAAAAGGGGACGGTCGCCAGTGGCCGCTTCTTGGCTCAAGCCGATCTGGACTTCCGCAATCACGTTGCAGTCATTGGGAGTGATGTTGCCAAGCAGTTTTTCGGTACGGATGACCCGATTGACGAAGAAATTAATGTGAACGGTTATATGTACACGATCATCGGTGTGCTCAAAACGAAAGGCTCCAATACAAGCGGGACGTCGCTCGATAGCTCGGTTTATGTACCTCTCCCTACCATGAGCAGGGATTTTAAACTGGGCAACATTCGGACGGCTTACGTCGAAGCAGCTTCTGGCAATGATGTGACCCGTGCACAAAGAACGTTAGAGTTGTATTTATTTAATAAATTTAAAAGTACAACGGGCTATAACATTTTGAATTCATCCGAATTAATTAGCGCCAGACAGACGGCTTCCAGCACACTGACCAATCAGCTAGTTGCTGTAGCGGCGATATCCCTCCTGGTAGGTGGGATCGGCATTATGAACATCATGCTCGTAACCGTGAGTGAGCGCACTCGGGAAATTGGGATTCGTAAATCAATTGGGGCGAAGCGGAGAAACATTTTGCTGCAGTTCCTGGTTGAAGCTACGCTGATTAGCGGCATGGGTGGGTTGATTGGTTTGATTCTGGGGATCGGCCTATCTCTAGCGTGGCCTTACATTAACCCCAGTCAACAAACGAGTTTGTCCATAAATATAGGGCTTTACGCATTCTTATTCTCGGCCTTGGTTGGTGTTGTTTTCGGATTATATCCAGCCAATAAAGCATCGAAATTAAAACCTATCGACGCACTGCGTTTTGATTAGGTCCACAGGAGGTTTGAAAATATGATTCGCAATTTATCATCGATTTCACTCAAACAGACAGGTCTTGCTCTGCTATTGACGGGCAGTTTTGCTGCTGCATCTTGGATGGCTCCCGCTGTTCATGCGGCTTCCGAAGCGGTTTATATCTCGAACTCCTCTTATTTTACATTAAACCAAGCGGCGCTTTCGTCTTCTTCTCTTCAGTTTTCCGTGCTTTTACATAATGGGGAAAGCCAATCGATCGATTTTAACCAATATGGGGTACGGGTTACGGATCAAGCAGGACATAGCTACACAGCGAAATTAAGCGAGAAAAAGAGTGCGAGTGTCCTCCCTGGGCAGGATCAAAGCTTCCGCTTCTACGCTAACCTGCCAGCAGGTGAAACAGCAGATCAACTAAAGGTTGATGTGTTCCGCTGGGATTTCGGCAAAGCCGATTTCATGAATCATCTAGGCGATCTTCCGGTTTCCTCGGTTGTGCAGGAGGGACAGGTAAAGGTACCTGAGCAAATTATTAATTTGCATGCACTCGACAGTACGCTATCCAATGATGCCTCCGTTGCTTTTCAATTGGGCCAGAGTGTTCGCGTAACAGAGAATGGAAAATGGTACATGTACACGCAAGTTTCAGCAAAAAACTTAGGCTCAAGCAGCGTTAAGCTGCCTTCAGGTCTACAAGTTAGACTTGTGGATGCAAATGGACTGAAATATACCTCTACGGTTGCTAGCGGTTCCGATACAACGTTCCTGCCGAATCAATCGGATACGATGACGCTCAAAACACTCGTTTCCCGACAAATGCCGACCAGTGGCCTCACGCTGGAATATTATTACTTGAATCAAAGCGAGGAAGTCTCGCTGGGTACGCTTAGTCTGAACACTTCGCTCCAAACAGCAGCGCTTGGCACGAAGCAAGTTTATGCTGGGCAGCAGGAGGGCGAGCAGGTCACCGTGAAGGCGAATACGTCGACGTATTCGATTCAAGCAGACGGTGTGCATGTGCAGACCGTTGTCACGCTCAGTAATGAAGGCGAGGCGATCGCCTCTGTGCCATCCTTCTCTGCTTCTTATCAATTCGGCGACGCCGGCACGTCTGTTACATCGACAGATAACTCAGCCCGCAGCGGTTACTTGGCTCCAAAAGAAACGGCTTCGTATTACTTCAACGCTACTCTGCCAACGGGTGTTGATCCGAATACGGCTCAGCTGGTGCTTTGGCAGAAGGCTAGCACGGGTAGCTCAGGGACTGGCTCGACAGCAAGTACATCGAGCGGCGGGACGGCTTCTGGAACAGCAACCACCAGCTCAGGGGCGGGGTCCTCTGCTAGCTCTACAGCTACAGCTGGCAGCAGTGGTGCTGCAGCGGCCGGTCAAATGCCTGTTGCCGTTTTCTTGCTTAAGGGGGCAAGTGAAGCGCAAAGCGGCTTTACAACAGCTGTGAACTACGAGCTTGGCAGCAAGCTAATTTTCAACAACAACGCTGTTGTAAACAAAAATCTAGATGTCTCCTTAATGGAGCTGCATGCTCACGAAAACGACGATCTAGGCTACAAAACAGCCGTAGCTAAATACAAAATAACAAACAACGGAACGAGTACTCTTGCCCTTCCCGAGCTTCAAAATGAGCTGATCGACAGCAAAGGCAATACCTACACAGGCTCTCGCCAAAGTGCAGCTGCGACTCAAATTACACCAGGAAGTTCTTATGTGGTGAGCTATTCCTACCTGCTTCCGAATAAAACACAAGTAGATGACGAGACATTCGCATTGAACGTTTATGACAATAAGTCTGTATCTGAGGGCAATGTATCTGTCGGTACCTATCGGGTAGCGCTGCAGAAAGAGACGGAAAGCGATACGCTTAATTTATATCCGTTCTCCCTCAAAGTGAATGACAGCTCGATAAGCTGGCTTTATAACAGCGGGACTTATTCCTATCAGCTTAATCTGGATTTGGATATTACCCATGAAGATCAGGTCATTATCGATTCGAATTTCTCCAAAATTGAATTCGATATGGTCGATTCCCTCGGCCGAATTGTTGGCACTCAAACAGCAACGTTGACGGGAACAGGTAAGCTTACCAGCGGCAAGCAAAAAGTTGTTGTCACAGGCTTGAAAAATGAGCAGGTTGATTCCGGCGTGGTCGTCAACATGTACGAGGTCATTGAGACACCGAATGGGACGGCAAAGAGACTTATTAAGCAGTTTCATTAGTATGGATGAGGACTGAAATTCGTATAAGAAGATTAAATTGTTAACATGCAAAAAGACTGCCAGACATTGGGCTATTTCTAGCCTTGTCGGGTAGTCTTTTTGGTTTGTCTCCGAGCGGAACGATATAAAGGAAGCCTTTCACCTGCAAGGCTTCTTGATTAGGGGAGGGCGGCCGCGGAGTCGGAAAATGCCTATTTCACGTCGTATCCTTTGGCGATGGATGGCTCTATCCATCGTTTTTTGAAATGTTCGCGGCGCAAGATCACCACGCGGTCCTTGTAGACGTCCACGACAAGACTCTGGCTGATGGCCTGCGTCTCGGGCACGTTTTGCGCGTTCCATACCTCCCGGATGGAAGCGCTGGAAGCGGCGAGAAACTTCAGCTGCTTCACTTGTCTGGTCGTTTCTAGGTTCCAGTGGGTGTGACCACTGAACAGAATGACGTTCGGGTGCGCATCGAGCAGCGCCCGCAGTTCTTCGTGCTGGACGACGCCCAGCTCCAGATCGGTGCCGTCCAGCGTCCGCGGCAGCGGCTGATGGAGGAACACGAACACGGGCTTGCCGGCGTCCGCCGAGCCCGCGGCCGTAAGCCGCTCGCGCAGCCAGCCCAGCTGCTCGGGCGAGAGGAACGCATCCTCACCGTAGGAAGCGTTCACGTCTCTGTACGCTTCCCCGCTAAGGAAAAGGAAGCGGTAGCCGTCCACGATAAGCTCGTGATACGGCTTATCGTAGCCCATCATGCGGTCGAATAACGCGACCGCTTGCTTGCTCGACCATGTTGGATTCATCTTCGATGTATCCAACCCGCCCTCCGTCGTGCGCCACACGCCGTAGTAATCGTGGTTGCCCATGGTCGCATGCACAGGGGCATGGGGCTGGCGGCCGAGCAGCGCCAACAAGCTGCGATAGTCGGCCTCACTCCCATTCGTGAGGTCGCCGTTCAAGACGAGCAGCTTGCTGTCCGGGCGCAGCGCGTGATGGTCGGCCAGCGCTTGGCTCAGCCGCAACTGAGCGACTTGGTCGTAGGAAGTGATGTGAACATCACTCATCACGGAAAACGAAAACAAAGGTGCAGCCAACGGCTGCTCGACCTTGTCGCTAGCTACGATTGTGCTTCGCAACGGGGTCAAAAATAGAAGAAAACCAAGGATAAGTATTCGCAGCTGTAATGATTTCATCTTACATACACCTTCCAATTAGACTTATCGATTGTCCTTATTTAGCTTGCATAGTGATAAAGTGTGCTGATCGAGATTGTGGAAACATTCAAGTGAGTGATTTGTTTATCAGGTAATGAGTTGCTGGTTAGGTTTCTGTTTAGGAGTGAACGGATGGAATCCAACCTCAGGGTAGCTATCTTTTCCCGGCTTTAGGAGGGGAAGTTGTACGGCGTACAACATTTTTGCCCATTTTTTCTAAAAAAGCTGAAATTGTTGTAGTTTGTACAACAAAAAGGCTTTATTTCTCGATATTGAGCTGTTTTTGGGCTAAAGAGTTGTATGTTTTACAACAATCGCCGCGAACTCGCGGATTTACTCACTTAATGTTGTACAAAGTACAACTTTACGAAGTGGGAGCAAGCCAGAGGTGCTCAGAGAATGTAATCTTCTCTGGTTGATCGACAAGTATGCCCAGCGTACCTTGAGTAGCATTTACCTTAAACCCCCTATTCCCCAAAAAACAAGCAACCACATACCCTAGTGGTATTCCCAGTTCCATGGGAATTTATTTATTTTGCTGCCCAGCCTAAATATCAGTTTTGCTGTTGACTTTTAAGTCAATTGGTTGTATGGTTAATTACATGAGTAACTAACCAATGTGGTGGTGAGAGAAATGGGACTAATGATGGACGATAGCCGCCCGATTTTTGTGCAAATTGCAGAGCGTATTGAAGACGACATTATAGAGTCAAGAATGCCGGAGGAATCGCAAGTGCCTTCTACGAATCAGTTTGCATCCTTTTATCAAATTAATCCGGCGACAGCAGCGAAAGGTGTTAATTTGTTGGTGGACCAAGGGATTTTGTACAAGAAACGAGGGATTGGCATGTTTGTAGCGGAGGGAGCGCGAGCGAAGCTGATGGAGAAGCGGAAAGAACTATTTTATGAGCAATATGTCGTGACGATGGTGAAAGAAGCTGAGAAGCTCGGAATTACTGTTGAACAATTGACGGAAATGGTGCGAAGAGGGGAGAAAGCGTGATGACCAACATTGTGGAAGTGAAAGGATTAACCAAGTCCTATGGCCAAGTGACAGCAGTGGATCATGTTAGTTTCACGATTGAAGCGAATAAAATCTATGGCTTACTAGGCAGAAACGGCGCAGGCAAAACAACGATCATGCATATGATCTCGTCTCAACAGTTCGCGACAAGCGGCGAGTTGAAGGTATTTGGGGAAGAACCTTACGAGAATAGCCGGGTGCTTAATCAAATTTGCTTCATTAAAGAGAGCCAGAAGTACCCAGATAGCTTCCGTGTCATTGATGTAATCGAGGTTGCGAGATCGCTTTTCCCGAACTGGGATCATGCTTATGCGCATGCTTTAATTGAAGATTTCCGTCTGCCTTTGAAAAGAAAAATAAAAAAGCTATCCAGAGGGATGCTTTCTTCCGTTGGTATTGTGGTTGGTCTAGCTAGCCGTGCTCCATTAACCATTTTCGATGAGCCTTATTTGGGTCTGGATGCTGTGGCAAGAATCCTATTCTATGATCGCTTGCTTGAAGACTATGCCGAGTTTCCGCGGACGGTTATCCTCTCTACGCATCTCATCGACGAAGTTAGCCGCTTGCTCGAGCATGTGCTGGTTATCGATAACGGCAAATTGATTATGAATGAAGATGCGGACGCTCTTCGTGGTCGTGCTTGCACGGTTTCCGGTCTAGCGACAGCTGTGGATTCCTTCACGCGGGGCAAAGAGCTGCTTGAACGCACGGCGATAGGTGCGGCTGCAACGGCAACGATTCTAGGTGCTCTAAGTGACCGGGATCGGAAGGAAGCAGAGGCCATGGGGCTTGAATTTGCTCCGGTATCTATGCAGCAGCTTATCGTTCATCTGACACGCACATCAATCGCGGGAAAGGGGACTGAGGAATAATGAATCAAGTTAACCAGGTAGTAAAGCTCCACATGAGGAACAAAATGGCATCGTGGGCTATCCCGTGGATCATTATTGGGGCAAACTTTTTGATCAATTTTCTTATAGCGATGTCGTTGGACAAAGGTGAATCTATTAACACTGGGGCGATTGTTTCGATTTTCATCTACACCTTAGTAGCAGGTACAGTTACTATTAAAGAAACCTTTCCATTTGCCTTGGGACTAAGTATTCGTAGGAAGGATTATTTCTTTGGAACTGCTGTGACAGCTATTATTGTAAATGTTAGTTCAGCCCTAGGACTTGTCATCTTGTCTGTGATTGAAGAGGCGACCAATGGGTGGGGAGTTCGATTGCACCTTTTTAAAATCCAATTTCTAAACGATCTTTCGCTGATAGGCACGCTGGGTATTTATCTGATTGTACTTCTTCATATGTATTTCCTCGGGTTCGCGATATCCAGTTTACACCGTCGTTTCGGCGGCGCTTCGATGTATATCTTTTTTACATCCCTGCTTTTGATTGGTACGGTAGGTTCCTATATCTTCACGCACTTTGGGTTGTGGGGCGGTCTCTTGGATTGGTTCATCCATAGTTATATGGATATATTCTGGTGGATGGTGCCTTTGGTTGTCGTTTACTTAGTGGCAGCTTATGGATTGCTTCGTAGAGCGACGGCTTAGAATTAAGAATAAGGGGCAGTCCCATAAGGCGTTCATCTTTAGGCTGCCTCCGTTTTCACTGTTGCACTACATGGAAAACCTACCGTTAGTTTGGGTGTTTTCTCTGAAGCCCTGTTAGATTTCGCTCCTTATTGAAACAAAATAAAGGCTGCTCGCTAGGCTATTAACCTTTTGAGTCAGCCTCTTATTTTGTTAGTTAGTCTCCTGAATGAGATCCGCAAGAGGCGGAATCGAGCTACGTATGTGGGTTACCTTCCCAAGACCAAACCAGCTTTGGCTTGCCGGCGCTAATCCATAAAGCGCTGATTTGAGATAAGCGCGTTTTCCGCGTCTATCTCCAGTCAATCCTAGAGAGCGCGTTTTCTGAGCTTATCCGCGAATGCTTCACTGCGTTTTACAGGTTTAAGCGCGGAAGCCGCTCCTCTTAAACGATTTTGGCTAAGTAGGCATCGAGCTGATCGAACGTTCCGCCGAAGCCTTGTTTCATGGAATCATGCATGCCCTCAAAGAATTTAAGTTCTTCCTCAGTAGCATTGATAGGACCTCCACGCATGATCAGTGTAGTTTTTCCTTCATCTTCAGTAAACGATAGTTTATTCATGATCTCCAGAGGGAAGTATTCGCTAAACGGTGCTCTGATCGTATTCGCCTCTGCATCGGAAAAAGAATTCACGAAGACGAGCTTCTCAGGGGAATTAATTTCATGGTACACAAACTTACCCCACATTTCAAAGCCTTCAGCCGATTTCATGCTGTAGTGAAAGATGCCGCCTTGGCGTAGATCAAAGGTGTTTACGTTTAATTCGAAGCCTGTTGGTCCCCACCAGCGAGCTAAATGTTCAGCCTCCGTCCATGTTTTGAAAACGAGTTCACGTGGTGCATGGAAGGTGCGTGTAAGAACCAACTCGCCTCCTTCTACGGTGGCATTGAAGTTGTTCCCTGCTTTTTCTTGTGTCATGTCGAATCCTCCAAATCAAATTGTTTTTTCTTTTCCTTCTCTAACATTTGCTGCAAATAATCGTCCAAACGATCGAATCTCTCTTCCCACATACTTGTGGTTGCTGAAGCTCAAGCCGATCCGTTATTTCCCCGACGGTAAGGGGGCCGTCACATAAGAGCTCGACGATGTGCAAGCGGTTTGGTTCAGCGAGAGCACATTAAGTCTTATTCATAAACTAAATATACTCCAAAAGGAATATTCCTGTCAAGGAATATTTATAGACGTAACCGATTGAAAAGCAAAAAGACTGCCGCATCAGCAGTCTTTTCTTATTTTCTCAATTGTTAGTCTAAGCCAAGATTCGTTTTATATTCACTTTATGTTTTCTTATTTCTTTACCCATTTTTTCTTGCTTATTTTTTTGGCGCTCTGTCCACCTGTCTTTTAAATTGAAAAAAATAAATACGAGACGTATATAAATCATAGAATTGGACGAATCTAGTAGCTATAACTCTATTATTTTTTAAGAGGAGGAAATACTATGTTTCGTAAAATTCTTTATGTAACTTTGACGCTTCCTTTGCTGCTTTGTTTGTGGCAGGTGCAGCCAGCCTATTCGTATCCTGAAAGTGAAGATGGGGGGGAATTACCTCCTACGTATAGTATGGCAAGCAGTGCAGGTTCTGTGGAAGCAGCGGCTCAAACCGAGTCAGTTCAGTCTAAGACGCAGTATCAAGTGGACCGAGGAGATACGCTATTCAAAATTGCACGTGATTTTGGCGTAACCGTAGATGACCTTATCAACACTAACAATATTCAAAATCCGAACCAGCTAACGATTGGTCAAAGTCTAACGATTCCGAAGAGTGAATCCGAGATTGGTTTACCAAATGGTCAAAAGAAAATTATCAAAAAAGTGTTGAACACAACCCTTACAGCTTATACGGCGGGCTTTGAATCAACAGGTAAAAAGGCTTCCCATCCCATGTACGGCATCACATTTAGTGGTCTTAAAGCCAAAGAAGGACGCACGATCGCCGTGGATCCGGCTGTAATCCCTTTAGGATCTACGGTGTTCATTGACGGTATTGGCATTCGCAAAGCCGAGGACATTGGTTCAGCTATTCGCGGTTCGAGAATTGATGTATTCATGAATGATCTAAATGACGCTCAAGAATTCGGCGTAAAGAAGAATGTGAAAGTCTATTTGCTAGATCGAGAGAATGTTTAAATCGATAGGCATTTACTAGGCTTAAGGTCAACCGGGACATCCGGTTGGCCTTTTTTTGTGTGAAACCACACACTTTGTGTATGTATTTCCTCTTTTTTGTAGAAAAGTGTTGAATTTTGAAATAACGTGGATTAATATGGAAAACAGTCAGTTCTAAATGACTAGTTAAGATGAGTAAAAATACCTAATAACCAAGCAATAATGAACAAAGGCAAATCCATCGAAAGGTGGAGACGCAAAGCCACGGGTCTAAGCCATGAGTCACACCTCATGGGATGATAGCCGGGTTACCTTTAGGGGCTTGGTTTTTTATTGTCTTAAAAAACTTTCTATGTGATAGGAGCTGGAGAAATGATCAAAGCACATTTGAAAAACATGGTATTAGGATGCTTAATGGCCATGTTGCTCTCAAGTCTAGGAGAGGGGAATACAGCTTTAGCTGACCAGACGGTCAAAGTTACGGATATACAAACTTCCTATGCTGCTCCTGTACGTAAATCTTATAATAATTCTTTTATTTCGGGCGATGAACTGGTTTGGATTGGTAGTGATGCAACGAATTTGTATCAAATATTTTACCGTAATTTGGACACGGGGGAAACGAAACAGCTGACCGACACGAAAACAAACAAAAGCGATCTATGGGCAGGAGGCGATTATGCAGTATATTCTGCCGGTCGGAGTGAAGTGATACTGCTTAACCTCCGTACAGGTGAGTCGGAATCGATTATAAACCATACTACGGTTGAAAACCTCACGACAGACGGGCGATATGCAGCTTATATGAATAAGACGGACAGCTACATATATGTTTACGATATAGAGTCGAAACAGACGAAACAGTTGGTTAAAGGGCGTTATCCACAGGTCGCGGACGGAAAAATCATCATGCAGGATGGGAAAGGGAGTTTGCTGTTATATGACCGCGCTACCGACACCACGAGGACGATCAAAGAACCTGCAGATGGATTTATCGTCAATTTTAAGTTCAATGGAAAAGTGGTCGTATGGTCTCAGCAAGTTAACGAACACGAAGTTCAAGTCAGAATGATGAATGTGGATGAGTTGAATGCCGTACCTACGGTGCTAGCCCAGAAGAAAATGGATAAAATCACTTCCTGGCCCACGATACTGGACATTAGTAGTAATCTCGTAGTTTGGAGGCAAGCATCGGAGGACGGAAAGACTAGCATGATTGCAGCTGCAGACCTTACATACGGGGAATCAACCGTTATCGCGAACGACACCACAGAGTCTATGGTGCTCGGAATTTACAAGGATCAAGTTGCGCTTCAGGGCAATGATGGGAACATTTTGCTGCGTGCGCTGCAAGTAAGCGGTACACCCACGGCGAAGAAAGAAACTCTTGCGTCCGCTGTACCAGATGTCAAGCAAAGGCCTCAAGCTGTTGAATTTGATACACGGTTTTATAAAGAAGGGCTTACATACAAAGAACTTAGACAAAGTAATTCTCAAGTAGAGGGTCATCCTGCATCCTCTGATAAAAGTGTGAGCTTGGACGTACCGCCACATGCATTCGAGGATACTTTAGGCAAAATTAAGCTGGCACCAGCGGAAGACAAGAATTTGGAACTCACAAAGGCGATGCAGAGCGGACAGATGATGGTCAGCTTGCCGTGGAATATCGATTTTCCGGATCAAACGGTGTTAGAAATCCAGCTTAATATGTCTTATATGGAGAGCAGAGTACCGCATAAATTACGGGATAAGCTTGGTATTTACCGACTGGAGTCTGACTCATGGATTTATATGGGGGGGCTATTGGGGGACAATTCCAATGTGATTCATACAGCAATTGAGAAACCGGGAATCTATGCAATCTTTCTACACGACGTTGCCGATGTTCCTCTGCGTGAGTACTGGGTGAACAAGAGAATCAAGCAAACTATTGCGGAGGATCCGATTCGCGTATTTCTTGACGGAGAAGAACTGAAATTTAACGAGCAGCCTGCTCTGCATGACAATTACACGACGGTTGAGTTTCGTACTATTTTTGAAAAGCTTGGCTTAACCATTCAATGGGACGAAAACGCACGGAGGGTAACGGGACAAAAGGAAGGACAATCGCTCAGCTTGCAGCTGGGGAGCTTGTCAGCATCCATCAATGAGCAACCCATCGAAATGCCGGTTGCACCCTATTCAAATAAAGGCTATACGTTAGTTCCGCTGCGTTTTGTCGGTGAAGCAACTGGGCGTAAAGTACTATGGGATGCCAACTTGAAGGCGGTATACCTATATGACGCGAGTACGGAAGGGAAGCTGTTTTACAAAGATGGTAAGTTAATGTACGAGGGTCAACTCAAAGACGGCAAAATGAATGGTAAAGGCAAGCTTTACCGTAATGACGGATCGCTATGGTACGATGCTGAATTTAAAAACGATGAGGTTACGGGTTGGGGCACTATGTATTTCGAAGGCTTCTTGTTCGGAGAAGATCGTACGGGTGAGATTATTACCGGGCAATTTACAAGGGGATTGCCTAACGGCGTTATTCGTAAGTACGATGACAGCGGGTTTTTGAAGTACGAGGGTCAGGAGGTTTTTGGAAGTCTTACCGGAAAAGGGAAGGTGTACATCCAAGGTCGTCCGGTATATGAGGGGGAGATGAAAGATGGTTACTTCAGCGGACATGGAAAATATTATGTGGGTGGAAAGCTTAAATATGAGGGTGGCTTTGTACAAAGCATGGAAGATGGTAACGGTAAGGAATATGACGCCAATGGCCTTCTTCAACGAGAAGGGGAATATAAGAAAGGCAATCGGAATGGCAATGGGATTGATTATTATCCATCCGGAGCTAAGTCTTATGTAGGACCGTTCGTGAACGGCGCTCGGAGTGGAGCAGGCAAAGAGTATTATGAGAACGGAAATCTGAAAGCCGAAGGTCAGTACGAACATCACTATCTTGTAAAAGGAACGTATTATTACGTGAACGGGGAACGTTACGAAGGAGATTTTCTCAATGGTTTTCCTGATGGACAAGGCGCTTTATATGATAAAGATGGCATAGTGAAATTTCAGGGAAAATTTAAGCTGGGTAAGCCTGAGGCTTAGAACGAGCGATATTATAATTCTAGCAACATTGAACAAAGGAAAATCGATCAAAAGGTAGAGACGCAAAACCACGGGTCTAAGCCATGAGTCACACCTCATGGGACGATAGTCGGGTTACCTTAAGGGGCTTGGTTTTTATTGTCTAAAAGAGAGGAAGAAAAGTTAAATGTGGATCAAACAATTTCTGTGTAAATCATATCAGTGGTCATTACTGACACTTGTGCTTATATTCACCTTGGTGGCGCTTCCGACATCGGCTTGGGCCGAAGTACGCTACGAGTCAACCGATCAAGTAAGTCCGGTTAAGGCTCCAAATGAACGAGCTTATGTATCCGGTCAACACATGGTCTGGATGCAAGGCGACGACAAGGGAATCCCGCAAGTCTTTTACCGCAGCTTGCAATCAGGAGAAACAAAGCAATTAACTACAGCTGATTCCTTGAAGTCTGATCCGGTTGTTTCGGAAACTGTAAATAGCTCGGTGTATGTTGCTTGGATAGATCGTCGTACGAGTGGTACAGATACCGGAGGGTGGGCGGTTTGGGGGATTAACATCTCTGAAGGTACGGAAAAGCAACTCAGCAGCAATATGGGGAGTATCCCCCGCCTCTCGATGGATGGGGAGGATATCGTTTGGTTCGAGTCGACGGACTTTAAGATGTTTCATTACAACCTTAGCCTCAATAAAGAAACACAGTTCGGCAGTGGGCGTTATCCAATTGTTTCCAAAGGCAAGGTGCTGTTTACGAATGTAGCGAACGGGGGCCTAAGTCTTCATCGTTTGGTTACAGCAGACACGATTTCAGTGTTACCTTTGCCCACGGGTCAATTCGTAATGGATGCTGCATTCAATGGAACCTACGCGATCATTAAACAGTCTGATTCGGAATTCCGCACGAAAATTATTCGGCTCGATGTGTCGAATCCAAACGTTCCGGTACTAAAGGATCTGACACCGCAAACGAAAAAAACCAGCGAATATCCGCGACTCTATATCGGGGATCAGTATGCAGCCTGGATCCAGGATCAAGGTGGGACGCCTCAACTGAACGGGGTTAATCTGCTCTTGAATGAGACTTATGCGATGGAAAGAGGGAATACGGCCTTTGATGCGTACGCTTTTGTTCAGAATCAGCTTGTCCTGAAGCGTCTGGATGGGATGATTTCGTACCGCACAATGACGCGGATTGTGACTCAGCCGGTTTCGGGTGATTACGCTCAGGTTGCTTCGTCGAAGACCGACGTATCGAAGATGATTGGCTCTGAGGGCGGAAAGCTTGATGCCTTGGACGGTCGCGTTGAGCTAACGGTGACAAAAGGTGTTCTGACGGGCAATACTTCTGTGAGACTCAAGCTCGAAGAGAAACAAGATGCGTGGGCGCTCGCTGCTAATGGTAGCTATCACTTACAGTTTGTTTCTGGCATTTGGTCCGTATCTGGAATTGAAGGCGAGCACCCCGGTAATCTCAAGCTGGCTTTTGGCTATGATCCGGTAGCATTAACGCTACTTGAGCAGCGGAAACTGTTAGTTTACCGTTTTGATGATACAGCCCAATCATGGATTCGACTAAATGGGCAACTATCGGGATCGATGGTTACAGCAGATATTCCGAGCTCCGGCGTCTATGCATTAATTTTGAACGACGTGTCCTTTTGCGATGCCGAAAGACATTGGGCTCGGGAAGTGATTGAGCCATTGGCTGCGCGGGGTATAGTTAATGGCATGACAGAGACAGAATACGCCCCAGATGAGGTGCTTACACGGGCACAGTTCGTTAAGCTTCTAACTGCTGCACTTGGTGAACAGCCAGGCAAGGTGGAAGGTCGAGTTTTTGCCGATGTGAATGCCACTCATTGGGCGGCGGGCTGGATCGAGAGGGCGGCGAAGTTCGGTCTTGTCGAAGGGAGTGACGGGCGGTTTGAGCCCGATGGATCATTAACTCGCGAACAAATGATAGTTATGCTTGCACGAGCGATGGGGCAGGAGCAGGCAGCTCGAACTTTGAGTGAATCTGAGATAACCAAGGGACTAAGCTACGGCGATGCTGGAGAACTTAGCGATTGGGCCCGATCTTATGCTGCACTATTGACCCATGATGGACTGATCGAAGGAAGCGATGGCAAGTTAAAGCCGAGGCAGACTTCGACCCGAGCTGAAGCGGCGGCCATTATTTATAGATTCTTGGATCGGCAACAAAAGCTGTAAATAAAATTTAATCACAAGGAGGTTGTAAATAAATGAAACGAAATTGGAAAAGTGTGCTCGCTTCTGCGCTTGCTGTTACGATTGCTTTGTCCGGAATCCCGCTATTTCCGGGTGGAGGGGCAAAGAAAGCATACGCAAATACTGTCGGTTTGAACGCAAATCCCGTTAAATTTAATACGGTTTATCGTCAGGGGACCTCCTTAACTTGGAGTTATTCCGATGAAGAGCACAACACTTCAATCGATACGTGCAAGCCAGGATTCAAAACCATCTACCTACCGGTACCTGAAGGACCACCCGTTCCAAAAGTCATACCTGAACCATACCCAATCGAGCATATCGCAACAGCTAGCCAAGGGACAGAACCATTGACGTATAAGTATTTCTGGGACGGCCATTTCGGTAACACTCCTGCAAATCTTGGAACGCATACGGTTTGTAATATTCCGCAAGACAAGTCCCGTGAATACTTCGGGCAAATCAATGTGACGGTAGAGAATCCTAATCCTCCTGCGCCGGGGTATATCGAGGTTGCCCCTAACCAGGAGCTGACGAAAACCAAACATGTGATCCGCGGGGTTGCAGAGAGAGGGACTGAGGTTTTCTTAGATATCCAGTACACCATTCGAGATGAGAACGATCAACAAGTACCGGGAACACGCATTACGAATGCCGTTCCGATTATCGTTCCATTTGATGAAATAGGGCAGAATGACGGCAGTCATTTGACATGGGCAAAAGGGAAGAATTTCTCTAATTTCTTTCCTGAATTCCCATTTCGGGATGACAACAAGCCGGAAAAGTATATTCGGGAGTGGTCGTATGAGTTGGAGTTAAACCCTTACGAAATCGCCAATATTTCGGGTAAAGTGGAACGCCTTTCAAGCAATCCGTATTACAATACGGAGAATGCGCAGAAAAACAAATCGGGAGTGTCCCCGATTGTGAAGTACCTTCGTTATGTAGCACCGGAATGGAATATAACGTGGGATGCACTAGCTGGTTATTATTACAAAACGGAAAGCTTGGATAAGTTAGTTGAGGGATCACGTAGCATTGCATTCTACAACTTATCTAAACCGTATGGCGGCACTCGGCCTCTAAGTGTCTGTTTGGACAATCAAAACTGTCCTGGAACGATTCCTCTCGGTTGGAACTTAATTATTGAAGAACCGAAGATCGCTGGAAAAATTTCTTATAAAGAATTTAATGACGACTTAAAACTTGAACAAATTACTCATAATCGGGGCTTCCATAAGCCATCTTGGTGGGATCCCATTAACTTGGCCACGGGTGACTTTGATTTCCACCATACGAACATGTCTTTGCAAGCAGTAATGCCGCTTGAGTTTGGAGTTACCTACCATAGCCGTGATACGTATGATGGAGCAGTTGGTTACGGATGGCATCACACCTACGAATGGCGAATCGAACATCGCGACCAAGGTAATTTCTACCTCATTACGCCGGATGGAGCGGCTTACTTCTATACGCCTAAAGGAAATGGGACTTACCAAACCCCGGCGGGAACGTATAACCAGATTTCCAAGCTTTTGGATGGCACGTACCAAATGATTACTCCACAAGGATGGAACTACCTTTTCCGTCAGGACGGTATGCTATACCGGATACAAGATACGAACGGAAACCAGACGCAGTTAACTTACAAAGGAAGTTCATTAATCAAGGTAGCAACGGATGGGGCATCAATTGATATAAATTACGAAAAAAGCGGAAAGATCAAATCGTTAACGGATCACACTGGTCGACAGGTGACTTATGAGTACGACGAACTGACTCATGATCTGAAAACGATCCAATTGCCGGATCAAGGTGTTCTCCAGTTTAGATACAATAAGAAGCATCAACTGGAAGAGATCGTGAATCCAAATGCAACATCGACGTTGAAAAATACGTATGACGATCAGGGACGTGTCGTTTTCCAAACGGATTTTTACGGTGCAGACGGAGAAGTGCAGTATTTCCCAGAGGAACATCGAACCGTCACTAAAGACTCCTTAGGCAGATTAAAAACGTTCGAATACGACGAAAGGTTCCGCCAAACGGCTATTCGTTATCCTGATGGTACATCAGAACGTTTTGAATATGACAGTAACGATAATATGACGCTTAAAATAGATCGTAGAGGCAAGCCGTGGAGATACGTTTATGATTCTAATGGGAATTTGCAGCAGAGCATTGATCCGCTAAATCATACAACGACCATGCATTACAACGCCTTCAACAAACCGGATGAAATTACGGATGCGCTTGGAAGCAAAACCTTCATCGGTTATGACGGCAAAGGCAATATGGACACAATCACCAATGCGCTGAGTGAAGTAAACCGAATTCAACGAGATGGACGAGGTGTTCCAACAAGCATCGTCAATCCCAAGGGCGAGACCGTGGTACTTTCTAACTACAGTAATGGATTTGTAGAATTTGTAACCGATCCGCTTGGGTACAAGAAGCACCTACAACGGGATAGTCTTAATCGGGTGACGGAAATTGTAGACGCATTGGGTCAAGTCAGTTCAATGGAATATGACTCGCGCGACCGTGTCACAGCCAAGATCGATGCGCTTCACAATCGGGAAGAGTTTCAATACGATAAAGACAGCAATCTGAAATACCATAAGGATGCTGCCGGTGCAGAAACGCACTTCACCTATGAATTTAATCGCATCAAAACCGTAACGGACGATCTATCGCATACGACAGAATTCTTTTATGATGCTGTAGGAAATATGAAGCGGAAATTAGCTCCTAATGGAGCGGAGACCGAGTATCTATATAATAACGTTAACCATATGGAGACCATGATCGTTAAGGATAAGAACGAACAAGGTAAAGACATTACGTTAGTGACGGAATTCAGATATGACGGCAATGGCAACCTCACTTGGACCAAGGATCCGAAGGGCGGCATTACGGAGATTCATTATGATGAACGGAATTTACCTGATCAAGTAAAGGATGCCTCAGGCGCTATAACTACCTATACATATGATCACGTGGGCCGCTTAATTAATGAAACGAATGCATTAGGACATGGCACAAAATATGGCTATGACGCAATAGGCCGCTTAATTAAAGTAACGGATGCGCTGAATTTCTCAACATCTTTTGAATATGATAAAGCCGGACGTTTAACCAAAACGATCAAACCGGGTGGCGCTGTGTGGGAAATGTTCTACGATGCTCGTGGATTGTTGACAAGCACGAAGGATCCGCTCGGCAATACGACATCTCTAGAGCGAGATGAATTGGGACGTGTCCGCACATCCTCGGATGAGTCGGGAGCAACGACCCAGTACGGTTATAATGCTTTAGGTTTTGTTACGTCGATAGTAGACGCGATGAACCAGGCAACTTCGATGAACTATGATCCGCTGGGTCGTTTGAAAAGTATAACGGACGCCAAGCAGCAAACAACGAGCTATGCATATGATCCACTTGGCAGGTTAACATCGGTAACGAATGCCTTACAAGCAAAAACAAGCTATGCTTATGACGCAGTAGGGAATATAACGAGTAAAACCGATGCTCTCATGCGGGTAACGGGATATGAGTATAACAACCGGAACCAACTTGTTAAAGAGATGAATCCGCTGAATCAACTTACACAGCTAAGCTATGATAGCAATGGCAATGTGGATCATATCCAGTATCCGGATAACAAGCTAACGGCCTATCAATATGATCCGATGAACCGATTGAAAGAAATCGGCTACTCCGATGGGAAAAAGGTTAACTATGCGTACGATACCATCGGTAGACGAACGTCCATGAACGATTCGACCGGAACGACCTCATATGCGTATGATGCATTGAATCGTTTGACTAAGGTTACGAATGGCGCAAACCAAACCATTGGCTACGAGTGGACGCCTACCGGTCAGCGGAGCAAAGTCGTTTATCCGGATCAGACAGCTGTCACGTATCAGTATGACCTGATGGATCGCATGACGGGCGTCACCGATGCAAGTGGTTTAACTACCAGCTACACGTACGATAAGCGTGGTTTAATGACTGAGAAGAAACTGCCGACGCAAGGTGTTAGCACTTACCAGTATGACTCGCTTGGTCAAGTACGGGATCTGCGTCACGCAAACCAATTTGGTAAAGTCGTAGAGCACCTCCGATATGAGTATGACCCTGTAGGGAACCGTTCACGTTTGGAACGAGTGGAAGACGGTAACGATGAAGATGATACGGATAGCGGTGAACATTCCGAATCGATGATTACCGAGTACGCTTATGATGCGCTTAACCAATTGACGCAAGTAAAGCAATACAATAGTCAGACAGCAGCAACGCCATCGTTAACGAACTATGGCTATGATGCAGTGGGTAATCGTCTAACGAAACAAAGTGTATGGGATTCGTTGTCAAATACTGAAGCTTATACGTATGATTCTGCCGATAAACTGCTCCATTGGCAAAGCGGAAGCAACTACAAGGATTTTACGTATGATCCACGAGGCAATTTGTTGCGCGTAATGGGGTTGGAAAATGACGATGATGATGAGTCAATAACAAGCTTGATCAATCCAACGGTGCTCAGCCAAGTGTATGGATCAGGATCGGTTACGAACGGTGTATATGGCAGTAACCCGTCCTTACGGAGTGCAAGCAGTAATGCTTCCCCGGAGCTAATCGAAGAATACATCTGGGATTCGGCTAATCGCCTGAAGCAGCATCGCAGCGCGAAGAAAGACATCTCTCAATTCTTCTATGATGGGGATGGCAACCGCACGAAGATGATCGTTGATGTTGACCATGGTCCGACGGATCACAGCGTAGGTGGAAACGGACAAGGTAACAGTAATGGTAATAACGGCAATGGCAATAATGGAAACGGAAATGGTAATGGTAATGGTAATGGAAACAACGGAAACGGCAATGGCAATGGTAACGGTAATGGCAATGGTAAAAACAAATGTCATGAAGTACCACCTGGTTTCATTCCTCCGGGTCTAGCAAAAAAATGCGGACAGGTAGAAGAGCCATACCCAGATATGCACCCAGGAGGCCCGCGTGAAGGCTGGGAGAAGCAATTCAAGAAGAAACATTGGGAGTTCAACTATACCAATGATGTAAGCTTGGCAAATCCTGAACCGCTCCAAGTAACGGATAAAGATCAGTTAAGCGGAGCTAACGACTTTTACCGCTGGAAAGAATCCTATACTTATGGAGCAGGTGGAGAACGTATCAGCATGACGTATCTGCCCGCCTATGATGCCAATAACGGCTGGGATCCTCATGACGGTACAGCAGGAGCTGAAAAGGGCGTAGCACCGAGAACGCTATGGTATTTAAACGATGCTTTAGGCAGTGCGGTAGGCTTGATCGAGAAGGATGGACGCGTATCATCACGCTACCACTACGATGAATTCGGTATTCCAACAGATGCGAAGAAATTTGACGTCAACTGGCCGGGACTGGATAACCTTTTCGGATATACGGGATTAGGGTATGATTATTATAGTGGGATGTCTTATGCTAGAGCAAGATACTATAAACCGGAGTTAGGGCGGTTTATTAGTGAGGATACGTATAAGGGCACATTAGGGAATCCGCAGAGCCAGAATAGGTATGCTTATGTAAGTAATAATCCACTGTTATATGTTGATCCAAGTGGAAATATAAGCTTGACCACGTCATGGAATGTCACAAAAGGAGCAAGTTCGTATTTATGGAATAATGCTGTCGATAATATTAGTTCCTTAGCTGATTGGAATACGTATGAGGGTATGTGGGAATTTACGAAAGCGTTAGTTGGCGGAGATATTGGATTTGATGATTTGAAGGGTGTACTCGCAGAAGAGTACATCACACCTTTCGTCCATCTTTATCAGAATTTCAACCACATATATAACAATAAAGGGACACAAGAAGAAGATGAAACGTACGGGGAGTATTTTGGAAAAGCTATATTAGCAGTAGCAGACTTGGCTGTGACGGTAGCGACAGGAGGAGCAGGTAGTAGTGCACTTGCAGCAAAAATTATTGCTAAAGCGCCGAAATTAGCAAAAGTACTAAAAATCGAAAAAGCCTTAAATCCATGTAACTGCTTTACTGCTGGAACTAAGGTTCAAACAGACGAAGGGGAGAAGAATATCGAAGACATTCAAGTCGGAGATAAGGTTCTTTCCAAGGATGAAGAGACTGGCGAGGTAGCGTATAAAGAGGTTACGGCAACGTTCAATCACGAAACTGATGAGATTTATAACATCCATGTGGGCGGTCAGACGATTGAATCGACCTTTAATCACCCGTTCTATGTGAAGGACAAAGGATGGACGTTCGTCAAAGACCTTCAAGTTGGTGACTTGCTTGTTCAGAGTGACGGGAATACACTCAAGATTGAGAGTATTGAACTGGAACACAAGCATGTCACGGTTTACAACATGACGGTCGATGGATTCCATACCTATTTCGTTAGTGACCTTGGAATTTGGGTGCATAATTCAAACTGTCCATTTGGAAAGTTTGAAAATGCCGATTACCATGGAAAAACCAATAACGGAGTGAAGAATAAAGCACCTAATGATGGACAAACAGCTTTGGACAATTCACTATCTATTGGGCCAAATACCGACCGAAGAATAGGAATAAGTGACGGGGAATTTGTTGTACTGGATAAGACTAGTGACGGGCTTTATCATGGTCACGTCAGGTCATGGGGCGAACTCGATCAAAACATGCAAGCTATTCTTAGGAAAGCAGGATTGGTTACTAAGAAAGGAAAGATTATAAATGAGTAATTATTTTTCTATTCAATTTACTAACAATGCTAGTTTTCAATTTCTATCGGAAGGGCAAGTAACTAATAAATTTGATAATGTAACTGTGTTCTTTGAAGATAGTCATGGGAAACAACGTGTTTTTGATGATGTAATACAAGAAGCGATAATTACTTTATACAACAGTTTGAAAAATCAAGTTGAACTATATTCTGATATGGAGGTGGGTAATCTAGGGGAGGCTTGGAATATCTGGACAAACAACTTAGCAGATACGGCAGAAGATGATGAGGAAGATATATTCAGCAACTATTGGATGTGGTCAACAAGAGAATTCCAAACATGGATATATCGAAAAAATGAAAAATTATATATTGAAGTTAGTCCAAGCTATAGATGGCATTATGTAGAACCTACTGAGGATGAAAAAATTACGCCTTTTAGCGAATTTCTTGAACATTATAGTGCCAATGTTCTTGAACTATCGTCTGAACAAATAAAAGACATTATTAAATCACTTGAAGTTATGAAAACAGAATTAAATATTACCTAATTATTAGACCTTGGGGGCTGTAATCCTCAAGGTCTTTCTTTTAACCCCCACCCAGTGCCGAATGAATCGGGCGGCTAAGTTCAATCGAACTTAACCCTCATCAGCCCCATATGAAATTCCTCTAAATATGGATGTACGTACTCGTTCAAGTGTTGACGATTATACCCTAACTATACAAGTTACTACTTACATATGATCCCCCAAATTATCAGATACCACCGTATTGGGATTCAAAAACATTAGCTTTGTTTTCTCACGGTTTTTCCAAAATAAATAGAGTCTGTAGATGACCGCCATGAGCGGTCTTTTTAAGTTGAATCAGATTTGTAACTTATCAATAACATAGCCCTACCACTACAGTATGAGCGGCGGATAAAAACTTTTAATTTGTTCCGCAACAATCAGGACATAAGAAGCGATGATTACCCTGAAAAGATAATCTGGTAACGTGCCAGTTGACATATAACGGGTAAGGCAACGTGAAGGCTAGCCGTCTTGCCAATCTCATATGCCGCCGCAGGGTGGTACAGACAACGATTGCAGAAGGAAGGAACTAAATATGAGGACAAAGATAAACGACTTCTGGTTGACTAAAAGTAACAAAGCCGCTAATTCGTACATGGACGAGGTA
Source organism: Paenibacillus sp. WG02 (assembly GCF_055396115.1). Lineage (NCBI taxonomy): Bacteria > Bacillati > Bacillota > Bacilli > Caryophanales > Paenibacillaceae > Paenibacillus > Paenibacillus sp. WG02. The sequence goes on from NZ_AP036016.1 coordinate 601,068, forward strand.
GCCAAAGAAAGTAGCTTTACTGGACAACACAAGGGATATACTATCTTGCCGCATAAAATTCATCGCTGTTACAGTTTGAGCCAGTATGAAAAGCTGATATTGATTGATCTTATCGCTTATATGAGCGACAAGAATCAGTGTTACCCCACCATTGAAATGATTGCAAGAAATATCGGGTGCAGTTCAAAGTCGGTGGAACGCCATATCGGGGATAGCGGATAAGAGCATGATTCTGGTAAGTCAGTTCCGTAAGAACAATACGTATTACCTACCAAACTATCTTCATTCCCACCCGTACTTGCTGATGTCGGAAAAGACGCATGAGTTTATCGGTGGTGTGAGGAAGCAGGTAAACGAAAGAGAACTGACGTTATGGGTTCAGGGGATAGTTAAAAGCGATGATTACAAAGCGTATACTACCCGACTTCAAATGACGCTCTTCACTAGACAAATTTGCTGAGAAGGAAACATTGGACAGTTATGCCCAATTCCTAACAACAGCGTTTACCAAGCGATTTCCACTTGATGTAAACGGTCAATAATGGTGTGTCTGTTATTGTGTCAGACTCTATGTCCAGATAACCGTCATACAGTCTGTCAAAGCCTTGAAATTGATACTCTAGACAATCTGTCTACAATTTAGACTGATATACGGTTAACAATGACAGAGAGTCTGAGTATGAGACGTAAAGTCTGCGATAAACCGTCAGATTGTCTCACTAATAAGAATCATAAACAATAACCTATTAAAGAAGAATCAAGAGAAAAATCATTTGAAAAAGAAACAGCAGACACGCCGTTGGCGGTCTGCAAGTTTTGGGAGATTCCTGATTAATAGTTGGTAAAGAGGGCGAACTTCTCTTTACATGAATGTTCAGAGATTCCGCTGTTGTCGCCGTGGGCGGTGAGAACTGTTTAATCAATATCTATTAGTTCTTCAATGCCGATGTTCAGTGTCTTACAAACGAGTTCTAGTGTCTCTAAGTAAACCCTGTCGACATTGTCAGAACATAGGTGATTAATTGTGCTTGCCCGTAACCCTGTCAAACGTGCCAGTTCTCGTTGAGATATTTCCTTCTGCTCTAACAACTGGCGTAACTTTACTCGAATTGCCATGCTTACCCTCCTAACGGTAACGCTTAACCGTACTAATTATGAAACGATTATATCACCGTGATAGCAGAAAGTCATTGCGCGTTTCGGTTAAGCGTTATATAATGAGGTTGTTGATTCGGTTAAACGTTACGATAACCTTGATTATCGTAACGGTGGGGGAGGAAACAACATGAATCACTTGATAAAGAAACAGGAACAGCTACGTTCGGAACAAGTCATGCTTGAGCAACAAATTAAAACTTGTGAAGCGTATCAATCCGTCTTGTTTGATTTCACAGCAAGCGAAGGAGCAAATTTCCATCGTCTGACCGTAGAAGAACTATTGCTCCCCCTTCATCGTTTGGAGATTAACTTGCGTTTGGAGTTTTTCCATCTCAAGCTAGCCCAAGCATTTGTAGCTTGTGACATCAAGCATGGTGAGGGGGTGGCGAAATGATGAGGAATGTCATCGGTTACGTCAGAGTGTCAACAACTGGACAAGCCAAAGATGGTTACAGTTTAACCTACCAACAGGATGAAATCCGTTCCTATTGTCAACAGCAAGGATGGAACTTAATTCATATTTACACGGATGAGGGCATATCGGGGGCGAAAGTTGACGAAGAAACCCTTGAGGTGGACAGAATTGGCTTCCAGAGCATGTTAGCCGCCCTCTCTACCCAAACCATTGATGCAGTCGTCGTTCTCAATACAAGCCGTTTATGGCGGTCTGATATCGTAAAGGTACTGGTTCATAGGGAGTTTAAGAAGTATGGCGTAGACGTAAGAAGCATCGAACAGCCGACTTACTCTATCTACAAGAAAGACCCTTCTGACTTCCTGATTAATGGGCTAATGGAACTGCTAGACGCTTACCAACGCCTTGAAATTAGTATGAAATTAAGCCGAGGACGTAACAAGAAGGCACAGCAAGGCGGCTATGCAGGAGGTAGAGCCGCGTTCGGCTACAAAGCCCGTAAAGGTAACAAAGTCATTGAAGTAAACGACAAACAAGCCCAAGCAGTAAAACGGCTCTTTGACATACGGGAACAATACCCGAATTGGACATTATCTGAAATCGCATTTCAACTGAATCAGGAAGGTTTTACGACACAGCAAGGCAAGCAGTTCACGAAAGTACAAGTCAAACGGATATTAGACCGCAAGGAGTTCTATGCAGGTCAGTATCAGTATGGCGGTATTACTACAACAGGATTACATCAAGCCATCTTATAGCGTTTGTAGAGGAAGAATGGACACGCTTACCCTTCAATGTACGCCTTCGGGCGAATACTAAACAGACGATGCGGCTATTCTTTTTCCCTAAACGCTATAAGGGCTAAGGGGGATACTCAAAATGAGACATCGGAAAGAGCAATTCATCTATGTTGGCGTTGATTTACATAAGCGGATGCATACCGCTGTGGTTATTAATTGTTGGAATGAGAAGCTAGAGGTCATTGAGTTCGAGAATAAACCCTTGGCTTTCTCGGCAGTAGTCAACAAAGTTAAGAAGCATGTACAGGAAGGCATGACGATTGTATTTGGACTAGAGGACGTGGGGCGGCTACGGAAGGTCATTAGCCGTTTATTTGGTCGAGAAACATTTCCTTGTCAAAGAAGTAAATGCCGCTCTATCCAATTGGAAGCGTAAAAGTTATGCCATGACGGAGAAGCATGATAGTTGGGATGCGGAGAATATTGCGAAACTACTTCTTGATGAACTGGACAGATTGCCAAACGCACACCCACAAGATGATTACTGGATTCTAAAACAGCTAGTCATGCGGCGGTACAGCTTACGGGATACTCTCGTCATGCTCAAGAATCAACTTCACACGCAGTTAAGCTACAACTATCCAAGCTATAACAAATTCTTCTCCGAAGTGGACGGAAGAACAGCTTTAGCCTTTTGGCATGAGTATCCTTCACCCTACTTGCTTGAAGGCGTGACACTGGATGACCTGACACAGTTTCTACGGGAAAATAGTAATAACGTGTGTTCGACCAAGAAAGCAACCTTAATACTCGAAGGCGTTCAAGCGGACGGAAATACGAAAAGGAACGGTCAGGAATACCGTGATTTTCTTGTCCGAAGCCATGTGAATCAGACTCGTGATGTTCACCGTGAAATGAACGATGTGGAGGAAAACATCCGTGAAATCATGCAGAAGCTAGACTTCAAGTTGAACACTTTCACTGGAATTGAGAATGTTACAGCTTCTGCTATTGTGGCTGAAATTGGAGATATTGCACGTTTTAGCAGTGCTGACAAGCTAGCTAAGTATGCAGGGCTTACTCCAAGTCAAATGAGTAGCGGCGGCAGAGGTAAAGACCGCAATCAGCGGCAGGGAAACAGAGCCTTAAACAAAATCTTGTGGGGGCTAGCAGTTAGACAAGTGCAGACCGCTAGAACGTCCAAGAAGCCGCTCAATCCGTTATTCCATGCTTACTATGAGAAGCGATTGAATGAAGGCAAAAAGAAGAAACAGGCAATCATTTGTATTATGAGAAGGCTAATAAACATCATCTATGGCATGATGAAATATAAAACCGAATACCGACTTGCTTCTGTACCTGAACAGGTAGCAAGTTAATGATACAATGGTGGTAGCTAATATAGTTGCCACCTTCTTTCTTCCCTGAATTAAGTTTATAACTAACGAAGGGGAGAAGAATATCGAAGACATTGAAGTCGGAGATAAGGTTCTTTCCAAGAATGAAGAGACTGGCGAGGTAGCTTATAAAGAGGTTACGGCTACGTTTAATCATGAAACGGATGAGATTTATCAAATCCATGTTGGCGACCAAGTAATTGAATCGACCTATAACCATCCGTTTTGGGTAGACGGTAAGGGATGGACGTATGTTAAAGACCTCAAGGTTGGTGACTTGCTTGTTCAGAGCGATGGGCATACACTCAAGATAGACAGCATAGAACTGTTACACAAACAGGCAACGGTTTACAACATGACGGTTGATGAGTTCCATACTTACTTTGTAAGTGACCTTGGGATTTGGGTACATAACTCAAATTGTTCATTTGGCATTGGAAGCTATGATAACTTACCACAAAATGCAAAGAATGCTTTTGATAAATATGATAAGGGTGGTTGGAAAGGTCCCGTTTCTGGTCAAACAAAAGGGACAAAAGCCGGAGGAGCATTTGGAAATGATGATTTAAAGCTACCTACAGTAGACGGTGCAGGAAATTCTATTACTTATAAAGAGTTTGATATTAATAATAAAATTTTAGATCAAAGCCGTGACGCAGAAAGGTTTGTATCAGGTAGTGATGGTTCAATTTATTATACAAGTGATCACTATGTCAATTTTACAAAAATAAAATAAGGGACGGAATCTATGAGTAAAATTATCAATGAGGTGTTGCATGTTAACAAAGAGGAAATTGCAGTATTGAAAAAGAACTTTAATTCTAATGATGTGTTTATTGTTGAAATTGATGGAATTAATAAACGATCTTGGGGGGACTATATTACCGAGATACAAAGTAAGTTCAGATTTCCGACTTCTTGCATTGACAGTATTGATAGATATAATGATTGGATGAGAGATTTAGAGTGGATAGAAGAGGAAAAAATCATACTAATTATAGATAACTATAATTGGTTTATTAAGGACGTACCAAAGGTTAAAAGTCAAATAATTTCAGGTTTGAAGGATGTTATTTTGCCCTTTTGGCAGGATGAAGTGATAGAAGTGGTGGTTGAAGGAAAAGCTAAATCATTTATGGTTTATCTAGTTAATTAACTACTATTATGAAAAGGTTAAATACTGAAGACCTTGAGGGGTAAACACCTTCAAGGTCTTTCTTTTACCCCCACCCAGTGCCGAATGAATCGGGGCGGCTAAGTCTAACCAAACTTAACCCTCATCACCCCCGTATGATATCCCCCTAATATGAATGTACGCACGATAAAGTGTTGAATAATATACCCCTTTATAGCAATCCTCCACCCTCATTAGAACCTCAAAATCATCAGATACCACCATGTTTTGCTCCAAATACCTTATCTTCGTTTTCTCACGGTTTTCCTGAAATAAATTGAAATTGCAAATAATCGCAACAAACCTCCGCCCCAAGCCGATAGGGAGGGCGAGAAGGAATTTTTCGCAACTATGAAGATACATAGTCCGACTACTATGGTGTAGGGAGAGGAAACAAATTATCATTTTACTTCGCAACTATCTGGACATATGTAGCGATGGTTATGGTGTAAGAACAATCTGGTAACGTGCCAGTTGACATAAAACAGGTAAGGTAATGTGAAGGCTAGCCACCTTGCCCTCTAATATAGTCCGAAATTCGTAAAAAAATTTCGGTTGGGGGGATGTAAGTGGAAGGAGTGAAGGTTTCGATTGACCGTATTGTCATTGACTTTACTAATGTCTATTGGAGTTTCTTTAATCCCTTTAGGCAAAGATTATGTCATTACTTGGATGCTTCGTTTTACGTCCTAGATAAAGGATTTAGGTATCACATTCAAGTCAAGGATGAAGAACATTACCTGCATATCTCATATCAGCTTGTGTATGCAAAGAAATCTAGAAAGCATACACTCCGAATCGAATGTCATCCTGATAGTTTGATTCATTTCAAGTCATGGCTTATGCAAATGAAGAGAGTTTGCCAAGATATTCTCTTTGTTCGGTGTGATATAGCATTTGACATTCCTTTGCCCTTGTCTGAATTGTTTACTTTATCACTGACGGGGCGGAACATGCATAACGAGAAAGGAACTCGTTACTCAAATGAAAGACATCAGCGTCAGGTAGCAGGATACTGCCGAATTTATGATAAGAAGTTGGAACTAAGGGAAAAGCGTGGGGAGATAATCAACGGGGAACTGACGAGGTTCGAAATTGTGTATGCTCCGAAAGAGAAGATACCGCTTCATCTTTTGGTTCAATATCCACCCTTGTTCAACAGGTATTACCTATGTGCTCATCTGACTTCACCGGAACAGTTGAAATCGAAACTGCATCAAAGAGTTATTGGGTTGATGAGCGGTGAATTAGAACAGCGTCAAGTCACAGGGCATTACCGTAGGCAAATCGAGGATTATCTTCGTTTTCTCACAGTTTTTTCGAAATAAATGAATTTGTAATAATCGCAACAAACCTCCGACCCAAGTCGATAGGGAGGGCGAGAAGGAAACTTCGCAACTATAAAATACGTAGTCCGACTACTATGGTGTAGGGAGAAGGCGACAAATTATCATTTTACTCCGCAACTATCTGGACATATGCGATGGTTATCGTGTAATACCAATCTGGTAACGTGCCAGTTTATATAAAACAGGTAAGGCAACGTAAAGGCTAACGACCTTGCCCTCTAATATAGTCCGAAATTCGTTAAAAAAATTTCGGTCGGGGGGATGAACGTGGAAGGAGTGAAAGTTTCGATTGACCGTATTGTCATTGATTTTACCAATGTCTATTGGAGTTTCTTCAATCCATTTAGACAACGGTTATTTCATAACCTGGATGCTTCGTTTTACGTCCTAGATAAAGGATTTAGGTATCACATCCAAGTCAAGGATAAAGGACATTATCTGCATATCTCCTATCAACTTGTGTATGCAAAGAAGTCTAGAAAGCACACGCTTCGAATCGAATGTCATCCTGATAGTTTGATCCATTTCAAGTTATGGCTCATGCAAATGAAGAGAGTTTGTCAAGATACTCTACTTGTTCGCTGTGATGTAGCATTTGACATACCTCTGCCCTTGTCTGAATTATTTACTTTATCACTGACGGGGCGGAACATGCACAACGAGAAAGGAACTCGTTACTCAAATAAAAGACATCAGTGTCAGGTAGCAGGATACTGCCGAATTTATGATAAGAAGTTGGAACTAAGGGAAAAGCGTGGGGAGATAATCAACGGGGAACTGACGAGGTTTGAAATTGTGTATGCTCCGAAAGTAGAAGATACCGCTTCATCTTTTGGTTCAATATCCCCCCTTGTTCAACAGGTATTACCTGTGTGCTCATTTGACAACAAGCATCGTGAATCCCAAAGGCGAGACCGTGGCACTTTCCAACTACACCACTGGATACGTTGAATTCACAGATCCATTTGGCTATAAGACGCACCTACAACGGGATAGTCTCAATCGGGTGACGGAAATTGTAGACGCATTAGGTCAAGTCAGTTCTATGGAATATGACTCGCGCGACCGTATTACAGCCAAGGTCGATGCGCTTCATAATCGGGAAGAATTTCAATATGATAAAGACAGCAATCTGAAATACCATAAGGATGCTGCCGGTGCACAAACGCACTTCACCTATGAATTTAATCGCATCAAAACCGTGACGGACGATCTCTCGAAAACGACGGAATTCTTTTATGATGCTGTAGGAAATATGAAACGGAAGGTAGCTCCGAATGGAGCGGAGACCGAGTATCTAAACAATAACGTCAACCGTATGGAGACTATGATCGTTAAGGATAAGAACGAACAAGGTAAAGACATTACGTTAGTTACGGAATTCAGGTATGACGGCAATGGCAACCTCATTTGGACCAAAGATCCAAATGGCGGCATTACGGAGATACATTATGATGAACGGAATTTACCTGATCAAGTAAAGGATGCCTCAGGCGCTATAACTACCTATACATATGATCACGTGGGCCGCTTAATTAATGAAACGAATGCATTAGGACATGGCACAAAATATGGCTATGACGCAGTAGGCCGTTTAATCAAAGTAACGGATGCGCTAAATTTCGCAACATCTTTTGAATATGATAAAGCCGGACGTCTAACCAAAACGATCAAACCGGGTGGCGCTGTGTGGGAAATGTTCTACGATGCTCGTGGATTATTGACAAGCACGAAGGATCCGCTCGGCAATACGACATCTCTAGAGCGAGATGAATTGGGACGTGTCCGCACATCTTCGGATGAGTCGGGAGCAACGACCCAGTACGGTTATAATGCTTTAGGTTTTGTTACATCGATTGTAGATGCGATGAACCAGGCAACTTCGATGAACTATGATCCGCTGGGGCGTTTGAAAAGTATAACAGACGCCAAGCAGCAAACAACGAGCTATGCATATGATCCGCTTGGCAGGTTAACATCGGTAACGAATGCCTTACAAGCAACAACAAGCTACACCTATGACGCAGTAGGGAATATAACGAGTAAAACCGATGCGCTCATGCGGGTAACGGGATATGAGTACAACAACCGGAACCAACTTGTTAAAGAGATAAATCCACTTCATCAACTTACACAGCTAAGCTATGATAGCAATGGCAATGTGGATCATATCCAGTATCCGGATAACAAGCTAACGGCCTATCAATATGATCCGATGAACCGATTGAAAGAAATCGGCTACTCCGATGGGAAAAAGGTTAACTATGCGTACGATACCATCGGTAGACGAACGTCCATGAACGATTCGACCGGAACGACCTCATATGCGTATGATGCATTGAATCGTTTGACTAAGGTTACGAATGGCGCAAACCAAACCATTGGCTACGAGTGGACGCCTACCGGTCAGCGGAGCAAAGTCGTTTATCCGGATCAGACAGCTGTCACGTATCAGTATGACCTGATGGATCGCATGACGGGCGTCACCGATGCAAGTGGTTTAACTACCAGCTACACGTACGATAAGCGTGGTTTAATGACTGAGAAGAAGCTGCCGACGCAAGGTGTTAGCACTTACCAGTATGACTCGCTTGGTCAAGTACGGGATCTGCGTCACGCAAACCAATTTGGTAAAGTCGTAGAGCACCTCCGATATGAGTATGACCCTGTAGGGAACCGTTCACGTTTGGAACGAGTGGAAGACGGTAACGATGAAGATGATACGGATAGCGGTGAACATTCCGAATCGATGATTACCGAGTACGCTTATGATGCGCTTAACCAATTGACGCAAGTAAAGCAATACAATAGTCAGACAGCAGCAACGCCATCGTTAACGAACTATGGCTATGATGCAGTGGGTAATCGTCTAACGAAACAAAGTGTATGGGATTCGTTGTCAAATACTGAAGCTTATACGTATGATTCTGCCGATAAACTGCTCCATTGGCAAAGCGGAAGCAACTACAAGGATTTTACGTATGATCCACGAGGCAATTTGTTGCGCGTAATGGGGTTGGAAAATGACGATGATGATGAGTCAATAACAAGCTTGATCAATCCAACGGTGCTCAGCCAAGTGTATGGATCAGGATCGGTTACGAACGGTGTATATGGCAGTAACCCGTCCTTACGGAGTGCAAGCAGTAATGCTTCCCCGGAGCTAATCGAAGAATACATCTGGGATTCGGCTAATCGCCTGAAGCAGCATCGCAGCGCGAAGAAAGACATCTCTCAATTCTTCTATGATGGGGATGGCAACCGCACGAAGATGATCGTTGATGTTGACCATGGTCCGACGGATCACAGCGTAGGTGGAAACGGACAAGGTAACAGTAATGGTAATAACGGCAATGGCAATAATGGAAACGGAAATGGTAATGGTAATGGTAATGGAAACAACGGAAACGGCAATGGCAATGGTAACGGTAATGGCAATGGTAAAAACAAATGTCATGAAGTACCACCTGGTTTCATTCCTCCGGGTCTAGCAAAAAAATGCGGACAGGTAGAAGAGCCATACCCAGATATGCACCCAGGAGGCCCGTGTGAAGGCTGGGAGAAGCAATTCAAGAAGAAACATTGGGAGTTCAACTATACCAATGATGTAAGCTTGGCAAATCCTGAACCGCTCCAAGTAACGGATAAAGATCAGTTAAGCGGAGCTAACGACTTTTACCGCTGGAAAGAATCCTATACTTATGGAGCAGGTGGAGAACGTATCAGCATGACGTATCTGCCCGCCTATGATGCCAATAACGGCTGGGATCCTCATGACGGTACAGCAGGAGCTGAAAAGGGCGTAGCACCGAGAACGCTATGGTATTTAAACGATGCTTTAGGCAGTGCGGTAGGCTTGATCGAGAAGGATGGACGCGTATCATCACGCTACCACTACGATGAATTCGGTATTCCAACAGATGCGAAGAAATTTGACGTCAACTGGCCGGGACTGGATAACCTTTTCGGATATACGGGATTAGGGTATGATTATTATAGTGGGATGTCTTATGCTAGAGCAAGATACTATAAACCGGAGTTAGGGCGGTTTATTAGTGAGGATACGTATAAAGGGACACTAGGTAATCCGCAGAGTCAGAATGGGTATGCTTATGTAGCGAACAATCCCTTAAGGTTCATTGATCCAAGTGGGCATGTGCAGTGTGAAAATGGTGGTATGTGTAACAATGGACAAGGTGCTATATATGGATCAGGCTACATGGGAGAGAACTCAACACCCCAAATTTTCAAAGATATTACAAATGCATACATTGACACTTGGCAAGCCGTCGGTACTACAGTGACAGACCCTGAGCAGTTCAATGCTGCATTAGATAACCTAAATGCTTTTGGTCCTGCAGGTGCAGAAATTGAAATGGCACTAAAGGGAGCAGGATATGCAGTTACTGTAACCAAAGGTCTCATAGAAGGGTATTTTGCTGCAAAGTCGATTCGAGCTGCAATAAATGTTGTTGAGACAACAGAAAACGTATGGAAGATGGGCTGGTCGTCAAGAGGATTGAAAATTGATGAACTTCTCGGTAATAATCTTGGTAGAACATTCCCTGTAGTTGATCGGCTTGAGGGAAGTGAAGTTATCAGTTTAAAAAGTTATGATATACTTAATAGTTATAAGAAAGAAGGAGCATGGTTTAAGCAACTGAAAACTGACATTAATAAACTAGGCAAATTCACAGAAACTTGGGGAACAGATGCTAGTGGAAACTGGGTACAAGTCAAAGAAGGTAAGAACTTTGATACAAAAGCTTTCCAAATTGCCATCCCCGAAGGTTCACTTACAAATTCTCAACTTAAGGCACTGACTGATGCAATGGAGTACGCCAAACAGTTTAATATTCGGGTGTTCACTACCGTCATCAAAGTAAAGGAGTAGATAGTCTCTTGAAAAAAATTCATATTACTGTAAGTGCATCACTGAACTCAAAGAGTGGTAAACTGGTATTTAATTCCTTGGCAATGGACGATATTGGTCTATGCACTTCGACAAACAGAATGACTAACTTAGAGAATCCTTATTCAGAAAATGATGTCGGTAATGCATTAAAGGTGGCAATACAACTGACAAAAGAGAAACCATTCTTAGATAATTCCATCAGAGGAAGTCTTCACGAACAATTAGGCATGACCCAAAGTAAGTTTGTTAAGGAATATCTTCAAGTTATGGTTGATGTTATGGAAGAAAGAAGTGTGTATGTATTTTCCCCAATGAGAAGATATGGAACGAAAGGCTATACACGAAATCATGGCGATAAGGAAATGAAATTGCTTTTGAAAGCTGATGTAGAAGATTTAGGGAAAACACTACTCGAAGCATTTAGGTACTGTAAATGATTTGAATACCACCTTGCGACTAGCCATCGTAGGGTGGTTTTTCTTTTTGTCTGCCGCTGAGCGCCATCAGCGCAAATAACCGCTCAGTGAGTATCTGCGGCGCACATAGTAATACACTTAACGAACCTGACCGATTCAGAACTCGTCTGCGACGTTGTGTGCGTAGCTGTTAAACAGCATCGACACAACTATCAAGAGAGAACAGAGGAACGTTTCTGTTTGTCTGGATTCATGTGGGGCTTACCCTGTCATTTAGATGAAATCTATGTTTCATGTAAGAATAAAAATAGGAAACCGTCGCTGGGCTGCTGTGCATAGGGGTTCTGGGGAAATAGCGAATATCTTATTGATTTTATCTACCCCTGGGTATGCGGATAATTGAACAACACGTGCTTGGTCAATTGTATGCTCAATCAATGATTCGTCCGACTTGCCACGACCTATGTGAATCATAGCCACAAGCAACACAATCCAGATTTTGTTGCATTATGAAAACTCATGAAAGCTTGTACAGTCAACGATCTTGCCGATTCCTCCGAAATTCCCACTGGACAATGCAACATAACGTTTGGTACAGTCCCAGCTAATGACACATATTGTATGGGATAAGGAGTGCCGACACTAATGAATATAGTCCAGCCGATTCGCCAAAAGAATAAGATAGAAGAAATCAAAGACCTACTACGTCATCAGTCCGTTCGGGACGAATTTCTATTTACGTTGGGCATTAATAGCGGTTTGCGTATTTCCGATTTGCTACCGTTACGTGTGGTTGATGTGAAGGATAAGTCGCACATTATCATAAAGGAAAAGAAAACTGGCAAAGACAAGCGTTTCAAGATCAACAGCAACCTTCGTACTCTCATTGATGATTATATTAGGCGCATGGATGATGAAGAATTTCTGTTCACTTCTAGGAAGACAGGGTTGCCAATACGAAGAGAACAAGCGTATAAGATTCTCAATACCGTTGCAAAAGAAGTGGGACTTGACGAAATTGGTTGCCATACGATGCGGAAGTCTTTTGGTTTCCATTTCTACCAGAAGACGAAGGATGTAGCGCTCTTACAGGAGTTGTTTAACCATTCAGCGCCTAGCGTTACTTTAAGATACATTGGCATTAACCAAGACATAATGGACAAGGCAATTGACGAATTTAGCCTGTAAAATGAACAGCAGCCACGAATGGAATTGAATACCCATCGTGGCTGTTGCCTTGTTTAATATGGAGAAATGTAAAAAGTTACGTTATTTTACAGGAGAATTAGCCTTGTATTTATAAGCAAACGACAAATTGCTGTTGATAATCATCGTTATCGCAGCTTCTTTCGTATAATAGTAAGTTCTATCTACTATTTCAGCTGTGCAAAATCATCGTTGTTTATCGTAGAATTAACATGATTGGTTCGCTTGAACACACCATAGAAGCGCATCGGGCGTACTATTTATTCATCTCATTTTGAACAGGTATGATATTCGGGGTTTACAGAATAGAGTACTGTTACTCTGTCCTGTTCTCAGTCTATCCCTGTATCAGTTCTCTATTTATAAACCCCAAAGAACTAACCTGTTTAGAATGGGAGTATACTTCCATCAACATCGTCTTCAGCTAATCGTAAAAACTCTTCGAAAGAACCATCTTCATTCACCGTAATTGCTCCGTTTTCTTTCTCGTAGGAGCGGAGGCTTTTTACGGTTCGTATTTCTATAGGAGCTGATTTTCTTCCAAACAGCTTATAATCATTCGCCCAATAGGTATTTGGTCTACGTAAATGATGTGGAAGGTTAATATAAAAATCCTTAATCACCCAACGTATCATATTATGCTTCTTTAGGCTGTTCATGTAAGTATCAAGCGTGGTTGACTTGATGCCAGTATCTAGCTGTATTTTTTCTAAGGAAGCGTCAACGCCACTAGCAAAGAAATCGTTCCTTTGCTTCAAGTACGCATACAAAAAGAAGCCAATTACCCCCAACTCACTTCGAGCCATACAGTATATGAACGCTTCAATGGGAACCATGTGCGTATTGGAAACTTCGTAGAATGTACCATCCAAAAGTCGTTCTTCCTCAGATTCATTTGTCCTGTGGAATGCTTTGATCGGTAACTTCACTTTGAAATTTTTGCTAGTTTTATTATAAGGGGTTTCACCATAAATCCGTTCGTATTCCTTTATTGTCTGGAACTCTAATACACTATCATCAATCTCCCAACGCACTGGATAGTCCGTAGTCGTTTCAAGATAGCCTAACTTTTCCAGGGTACCATTTTTCTTGATAATGTAATCCAAGTTCTTATATTTGGCTGTGTAACCCAGTATTTCTTTCAACCTCTCCTGCGTAATTGGCTCCGTTTCAAAATAGTGACAATAACGATACAACCACGTACATAGATACGTGTAGCTGTACGCAAATGCAATGTGGCTGCTTGTATCTTTTTTGAACTCCTTACACGCTACCAAGTCCTCAATTATTTCGTTCGGCATATAAAGCTTTGTCGCTTTCTTGTCATAGCTAATAATTTTCTTAATTTCTTTCTCATTCATGTCATTTTAGCCCCTTTCATCTCAGTTTCTTTAATCCGTATAGGTTAAACTGTTTTCGTACTGTAACATAGTAAAATGGTCAAGTCAATAAAACTTGACTAAATTAGAATTAATTGATATACTATCCTCACAAGGTTAATATTGGAGGTTTGAAATGATGAGGAACAACATAAAGGCAATAAGAAAAATACGCAACATCAGCCAACAAGTGATTGCCGATGCACTAGGAGTTACGATTACAGCAGTCAACAAGTGGGAGAATAATTTCAATATTAAGATTCCTGACAAACGTATTAAGGAAATATCGGAAGTGTTAGGGGTATGTGCGAAGGACATATTAGTTGATGATCTGGATATTGAGAAAATAAGACTTAAGGTAGTGCAAGAACAATTGAAAAAGTTAGAACAGACTGGGAATATCATGTTTAGTTTTGTTCAGGGTGAGGATATGAGCGAAGACGATTATGAAGCCATCAACGACAGATTTGCTTGGAGACATAACATGTATCCTGTCATTGAATCATTCGTCAGCGATAATTTTGCTAAGTATTTAAGTCCAGACGAACAAATGACACTAGGTAAAAACATCTCTATATTCATGCAAAATGATTCTGATAAAATTTCATTCTTGCAGAGAATAGTGCGTTACTTTGTTGATAAAAATGATGATGCAGAACTTGCAGCACTTTATGAGAAACATAGAAAAGAGAGTCTGACAGAGTAACACGAATTACCTGTAATATCCATTATTGACAATGATATAAATGGGATGTAAGATACCAGCCAGCCTGGCTGCCCTTACATCCAATATAGAAAGGTGAGATGTGATGGTGGCTAACAAAGGAAATGAAAAAGCAATTATGAATGGCATTTACCGTATAGAAATCGTTTTACCCAATACACTGACCTTGAATGCTTATTGAAAGGGAAACATTGCTTAAGTATCTTTGCGGCTCGACCGCTCGAAGTGAGGGTGCAAGTTCCCTTTTTATTAAGCATTCAAGGTTCAGGAGTAGGATGATAGGAAGGGGCTTAATGCATGGAAGAAGATGATTTGCATGATGAAGCGGAAGAAATACGTCTAAAGCATATCTTTGTAGGCGTAGACTTACACAAACGGCATCATACTGCTGTTTTTCTCAATGGTTTCAAGAGGAAGCTAGGTGAGTTTAAGTTTGACAACAAACCTAGTGAGTTTCCGAAGCTGTTTGAAGAAACAAAGAAGTATCTCAAAAAGGGTATGAAGCCCATTTTTGGTCTTGAAGATACTGGTGGTTATGGCAGGGCATTAGCTGTATTTTTGGTGGAAAACAAGCAGATCGTAAAAGAAGTGAACGCTGCACTTCCCAACGGTATTAGGAAAGCCAATCCGCACGTTCAAAAGTATGACGCTTGGGATGCTGAATGCGTTGGACAAGTGCTAGTTGACCAACTAGAACGACTGCCGAATGCTAATCCCATTGATAGGTACTGGATAATTAGTCAACTTGTCACCACTCGTACAGCGATTGCTGGGGATTTAAACGCTCTAATTAACCAACTCCATATACAATTAGGGCATCATTATCCAAGTTACAGAAAGTTCTTTAGTGAACTGGATGGGAAAACATCACTAGCTTTCTTCAAACGATTCCCTGCTCCTTGCCACTTGCAAGATTGGACAGCAGATCAACTTAGAGATTTTTTGATTGTTCCAAGCAACTATAGCTGTTCTTTGAAAAAAGCAGAGCAAATTCTTTCCTTGGTGGAGTCTGATGGTGACACGAAGAATGTGTATCAAGAACAAAGGGACTTTATTATTCAAAGTCATGTGCGGAGAATACAAAATTCAAAGCATGAATTGAGCCAGATTGAAGAACGACTTGCAAGCTTAATTAAAGAGACAGGTTACAAGTTAGATACGATGGACGGAATTGATGTGGTAACGGCTGCTGGCTTTATCGCAGAAATTGGAGATATTGGACGATTTGCAACTCCAGATAAACTTGCAAGATTTGCAGGTATAGCACCTTTGTTGGTGGGTTCAGGTGACAACCATAAACACTACAAAAGCAAACAAGGCAACCGTAACTTGCATGAATTGTTTTATAGGTTAGCTTGTAGGCAGATCAATGTGACTAGAGGTAAGGATAGCAAGCCGAAGAATCCCTACTACTATGAATATTATCAACAGAAACTTACAGTAGGCAAAACAAAGAGACAAGCCATTATCTGCATTATGCGTAAATTGGTTGATGTGATTTTTGCTATGATGAAGAATAGATCAGTATATGTAAAACCTGAGGTAGTGAGTAAATTAGCAGGGTGATATAATGGCGATAGTTGGTAAAAACAGCTATCGCTTTCTTATCCTAATGAGCGGTTTGTTAGATAGGATACGTATAAGGGGACACTCAGTAATCCGCAGAGTCAGAACGGGTATGCTTATGTGTGGAATAATCCGTTAAGGTACATTGACCCAAGCGGACATAAAGTTTGGCTCATTCATGGAACTTTTTCTAATGGGGATACGTGGAAGCCTGACTTTGTTGATTACGTTGAAGGACTTTTTAATGAGACAAGTGAAAAATTGAATTGGAGTGGTGGTAATACTAACGGTGCTCGTTCGGATGCTGCTGAATATTTTGTTCAAAATGTATACGAATGGCATAAAGAACATCCTGAAGACCCCATAAGATTAGTTGGTCATAGTCATGGTGGGAATGTAGCCATCATGTTAGCTAATCTATTAGCTAAAAAAGGAATGAATGTAGAAACATTAATTACTATTGCTACACCAGTGAGAGGATACAAACTGGAAAAAGGCACAAATGTAGGGCAACATATCCAACTATATAATACTGCTGATGAAGTTCAAGTTAATGGAGGTAGTATTTGGAATCTTGGAGGGGCAAAACGTAAATTCAAAGGTGCTGAAAATGTAGAAGTTGAAGTGCCATTTTCGAGTTACTTTGAGCCGATAGATAGCCATAGTTTTATGCATAGTAATGTGGAAATTTGGAAGGAATATATTGAGCCACGATTACACTGAGTCCTACTAATTTATACACATGATAGAGGTGATGAAAGTGCAAATATGGTTAAAGATTCTTTGGATAGTTGTGACTATTTTTAGTGCCGTATCACTTGTTTGGTTTCTTCTGGGCTCAACATCTAATTTTCATAGAGTCCTAGACATTGTGGGTACTTATTTATTGATTCAAGCGTGGATTCCTGCTCTTGCAATAATGATACTGTCAATTGTTTTACTAATAATAGGTTGGACTCCATCTAGTAGAGTAACCTATATAGGATTCTTTTCTGGTTTTATACTACTTTTATTTCTTTCTGTTTCCTTGATTCAAAACGTAAGTGCTCAAGGTTGGTTAAACGAAAAAATTACAAGTGATTCTTTAAAAATTTCTTCGGATGGGAAATACGAGTATCGAATTAATTTAATTAATTTGTTTCAAAAAAATAGTCATGCGAGGCTCTATCTAAAAGTTGTTAGCACAGGGGAAGAATTGAGAATCCCTATTGATATTCAAACGGATAAGATTGTGGGACTTGGAGTCAAAAAGGTTAATAATTGGGTGATGTTAGAGCCTTTAGATGTATCGTCTTCTCGTTACATTCTTTATACAACAAAAGAACTTGGCATAACCGAGCAAAGATTTGAATTAGACATCATAGAAGGAACTTCAAAAAAATTAGAATAATGCAAGGTATATATATAATCTTAACTTTACAAGCCATCTTACGACATACCATCGTAGGGTGGTTTCTTTTTTGTCCGCCGCTGTACCGCCAACAACGCAAATAACCGCTCAGAGAGTATGAGCGGCGGCTGATGAAATAACCCCACCCAGTGCCGAGTGAATCACTCTATCACATTGCAACGAACTTAACCCTCGTAAGCCCTGTACCATATTTTCCCCAATATCAGTGTACGCACAGCTTTATGCTTGAATTGTATACCCTATTTGTATTGCCACCCTCCTTCCCTACCGCTTCTAAATCCCCAGTTACCATCATATTTCATGCCAATTTCCTTAGCTCCGCTTTCTTGCGGTTTACCCAAGAAAAACATCTTCCGCAACTTCAATACAACATATGCCGACTACGAATAGTAAGGACAATTTGAAAATCACTCGCAACTATCTGGCAAAAAGCAACGATGATTACTTTGCAAAGGCAATCTGGTGACGACCAGTTTACATTTAATCCCTACTACTATGAGTATTATCAACAGCGGTTGGCGGCAGGGAAGACCAAGACACAGGCAATCATTTGTATAATGAGAAAGTTAGTTGATTTGGTTTATGCACTAATGAAGAATAAGACGGAGTATAACATGCCTGTCGTATTGAAACAGGCAGGATGATATAATTGGAACAGGTGGGCGGTGATTGGAAAGACAGTCACCGTCCTTTTTTACGAGTTAAGACGGTTAGTTAGCTAGGATACGTATAAGGGGACGTTAGGGAATCCGCAGAGTCAGAATGGGTATGCTTATGTGCAGAATAATCCGATTAATTGGATTGATCCAAGTGGGTTTGATCCTGTTACGGTTGGACATGTTTATGATATTGAAGGCCCTTATCAAGGTAAAACTGAGAGTTATGTGGGATCAACTGCACAAGAGCTCCTCGAACGTATGGGCAAACATAAGCGCTTGTTGCAGATCCAGCTACAACAGTAACGACCTATGAAGTGAAAGCGGAATTGAACGTAGCAGAATCCGCCCGAGGGACACAAAGAAGTGCACTAAATGAAGCTCTTCGGGCAGCCGAACAACAAGTAATTGATAAAAAAAGGAGGTAAGGATGCGCTGCTAAATGATAGGAATGCAGCAACAAAAGAGAATGGAGAATACTGGAATGCAAAGCATAAAGTCGAAATCGACATGAATTCTTCTAAATTATCATTGAGAGGAGGAGCCCCGATCGGTGCTTTTGCTGGATTTGCTTTATGGGATGCATTCCTTGTCTATCGGTCTATGGTAACGTCCAAGTACGAATTTGCACCGTATCTGCTTGAAGATGATGGTGGTGTGTTCACAATAGGTTATGGTAGAAACGGCTGCTTTGATAGTACGAAATATTGGAAGACCTATAAATCAGGACCAATGGCAGAGCAGAAAGTATATGTTGAGGAAGACGATTTTGATTTCTGGAAAAAAGAAGCGCAAGCTCTCTGGGGAAGACTTGATTTTTGGGGTAATTTTGTGCCGGGGTTACTTAATCCTGTATTACCTGTGGTAGACCCCAACGAATTTTAGATTTATTAGTGTTCAATAAACACGAATCTGGAGGAATCGTATGGGACTGGAACTTAAAGTGGAAGAATCCAACTTTCGTGACTTGAAACGAATAGAGCTGAATTATGACTCAATTGAATTTACTAATCGTTTGGGGATTGAAGTCGATTCGACTGAGCTTTCAGATTTTATGGGCAACGTTGAAGGAATAGGCAAAATACAAACACTTAACATAAACTTCTCTTCACAATTAAAAGATCTAGAGGTTGTTAGGGCGTTTCCGAATTTACGCAACATCGCTGTATACGGATATCAGATCACATCGCTTGATGGACTGGGAGGGTTTCAGCAAGGTGAATACATTAAGATCAGTACGGAATCCAATAATCGTCGTCGACGGATTGCCCAAATATCCCAGGCCCCCATCAAGCGAATGTCTCTTCAATTTGCTCGACCGGATGATTTGGACGCCATTGGTGAATGCGTAACGTTGAATTCTCTTGATCTATTCCGTAGTATGGATCTGGATTTTTCGAAGTGGAAACGGGTCCCTCTGGAATCCCTTGGACTCATGCAAGGCAAATTCAAGGAATTGGGAAACACCGCCCAAGTTGAGAGACTAAATAACATGAGAGTTTTGGGTTGTCGCAACCTTGAATGGTTTACAGGTGATAACAGTCGAATAACTCGGATGGTGATTGAAGGTTGTAAAAAACTCGATTTGCGAACACTTCAATCCTTTCAAAACATTGAAGCATTAATCGTTAACGGCAATTCTAATGAAGTTACACTGAATGAAATCAGAGAACTTAAGCAATTGAAAAGTCTGTGGTTAATCGATTGTAATGCCCAAGTCGATATTTCAAACCTGAAACATCAATTTCCTAGAATGGAAGAACTTCAAATCTCCAATATGAAGAATGAGCAAGTGCTTGAACTTAGTCAACTTAATACGGGTGTAATCGTGTCGGGCAGAACATATACTCTGAAAGGAAGTCTAAGAACATATAAGGCCTTAAATGGAAGTATAATAGAATAACTATACGATCTAGCCAAAAGAGCTAGGAGACCACAAACGAGACTAATCTCTCGCTAGTGGTTTTCTTTTTGTCTGCCGCTATATCGCTAACAACACAAATAACCGCTCAGAGAGTATGAGTGATAAGATGAAAGTCCTAATATTTTCGTGGAATTCATGAATGTAATTGTTTTATGTGTAGCGAGGATAAGCATAGGTTCCATACTATTTACGGGTTATACTGGTGGATTGTGCCAATGGTAGCTGTTTACTTGCTTCGGCCTATAAGTTGTTACGTAAGGAGGCAGTTTAATAGGAATACAGACTTCCAAGGTCTACCCAATTAATGTGGGTTGTGCTGTAATGGCTTTCATCAATGGTATCTTCGTTATGGGTCAACCGGAACATTTGGTTGGTCTATTTTGTGTGAAATTACACACTTTGTATATGGATTTCCTCTTTTTTGTAGAAATGTGTTGAAATTTGATGTTTTATGGAATAGTATGGAAAATAGTTGGTTCTATACGACTAGTAATAATGAGTGAATATACCCAATAACCAAGCATTAACGAACAAAGGCAAATCTATCGAAAGGTAGAGACGCAAAGCTACGGGTCTAAGCCATGAGTCACGCCTCATGGGACGATAGCCGGGTTACCTTAGAGGCTTGGTTTTTTATTGTCTAAAAAGAAAGGAAGGAAGTGCTTGATTTACATTATTTAGGAAGAGTGCGTCTGAAGAAGAAATTTTAAGCTTCGAATTACCTAGTAACCAAGCGATAACGAACAAAGGCAAACCCATTGAAAAATGGAGACGCAAAGCCACGGGTCTAAGCCATGAGTTATACCTCATGGGATGATAGCCGAGTCGCTCATTGGAGCTTGGTTATTTTTTGATAGATAAATTACTTACAGAAAAAGGAGTAGATGCTGTTTTGTTAAGATTCATGTCATTACGAAAGTTAAGCTTGTCAATTGCTGTTGTTATGGTTGCTACCCTGTTTATGCCGCTTATATCCTATGCTGCACAAACCATCTGGTTCACGTACAACCCTACTACAGGGAAACTAAGCGGTCAGGTATATATTCATGACCCTAATAAGGTTTCGATTCAAGTTACTAGTCCTCAAGGAGTTACTAATGTAACCTATAGTACATACGGAACTGTTGTAGATACCACCTATGACGATAACAATGTTTTGTTGAAAGTGGTTAAGTATGATTTGAACTTAAATCCTAATAAAGCGCCTAGCCAAATCGTTATGAATGTATGTAACCAAACTACAGAGCTTAGTAAAAGTGTTTGGAACGATTCAACAGTTTCCTATTATAGCCCAGACCGTTTTACAAGCGGAACTTACAGATCGCCGGGGCACCAATACTTCTCAGAAATTCCTGCTGGATCCTACATGCCAAGCGGAGCTAAATTAGTTTCGTTTACCCCTCTATTAGATGGGGATAATAGAGTCGAATTATATATGCCTTATGATAATAGTGTTTGGAATAGTAACATTGTCACGCAAATCGATAAGTCACAATTCACAATCTCTGATCTTGCATTAAAAGATACTACGACCAACGAATCTGTGAGTATAGGTAGTTTGAAATACGTAGGTAACTATTACTTTTATTTTGAAACTACAAGTAATCTGATTAAGAACCACAACTATGAGTTTAGTCTTTCGAACACTAGTGGAGGTAATGAATTTCTGCTACCGGCTAGTGGGAACTATCTGGCTAATTTATATCTAAGAAATGGCGATCTATTTCTTGGCAGTAGTGTTATGAATTTTTACCCGATCAATCTAGGAAATGGAACTCCAGGGGGTACTCCAAATTATCATGGTACTGGATCGCCATACGGCACAATGGATAACTGTTCTGATTCAGTAATCCCTCCTAACAATGGAAATTCTAATCCCGGAAATGAACATGGAGATAATAGTGAAAGCGGGAATACATCTCCAGATACGGGGATAACAGAAGTTGCAAATGGCGTAAAGCTTGATAAAAGAGCAGCGACCGTAACTAAAGATTCCAATTCAGAAGGCAAGCAGGTAACGAAAGTCGTCCTTGATGCCGACAAATTAGGAAAAGCGTTAGGTCTTCTAAAAGACAAGGACAAAGGTGCACAAACAGTAAGTCTAGAAATCGAAGGATCGGATCCGATATCTCAGGTTCAATTGCCAGTTGGAACACTAGCAGATTCGTTCAAAGACTCTTCCGCAGTTATTTCCATTAAGAATGAATCGGCAAGCTATAATTTGCCTATCAAATTAATTGATTTATCGTTGCTAGCTACTCAATTGGGGGCTTCATTGAAAGATGTCGTTCTAACTATTCAAATCGAGAAAGTTACAGGGAGTAAAGCTAAACAAATAGACAATAAAGCTAAAAGCCTGAACGTTAATTTGTTAACGGACCTAGTCGACTTCAGTATTACTGCTGAGGCGAATGGTAAGAAGCAAGAGATAAACAACTTTGGCAGCATATATGTGACTAGAACCATAACAGTTCATCAAGTTTTAAATGCAAATCGTTCTACAGCAGTTACCTTTGATGAAACAACCGGTAAATTAATGTTTGTACCGGCCATATTTACAACGATTAACGGTAAGACAGAAGTTACGATAAAGCGAAATTCAAATAGCCTCTATACCGTGGTTCAAGGGCAACAAACCTTCAAAGATTTAAGCGGATATTGGGCAAAAGAGGATGTAGAGTTTCTCGCAACGAAGCAATTGGTTGAAGGAACTGCAGCTGATGCATTCTCCCCGGAACAATTGATAAGCCGTGCCGAGTTCGCGACATTACTTACTCGTGCTTTAGGATTAAATGAAGTTAAGTCCAGTATGCAATTTAAGGATGTTGATTCCGCAAGCTGGTACCAAGGCACTGTCGGTGCTGCGGTTAAAGCGGGACTAATCGAGGGGTATGAGGATGGAACATTCCGTCCTAATGCCAAGATCACAAGGGAACAAATGGCTGTTATGATCGCTAAAGCATTAAAATTTACAGGTAAATCTGTTGATGCTGCTAATGAGAGCCAAATAGCCTCCTTCCACGATAAAGATGCAATAAGTACTTGGGCTCGAAACTCTACCGCTCAGGTAACTAAAGTGGGAGTAATTACTGGCTTGACAGAGTCTGACTTTGCGCCACAAAGCGAGGCCACTCGTGCACAGGCTGTTGTGATGTTGAAGAGACTATTACAGGTAGTTGATTTCATCAACTAAATAGATCGACCAAGACGACTGCCGAGACTTAATCGGCAGTTTTCTTGTATAGTAGATGGATAAGTTAGGTAATCAGGGGTGTTACATGAAAGTAAAAACGATGACAGGGCTTTTATTGCTACTATGCTGGAGTGGCTCATTATTTCAGGGATTTTATTACGAACAGAGCTATCTTATTGTATTTATTGTTCTTCTAGCAGGGTTTGCTGTGTTCGCATTTTGGGACAAGGAAATTCAATTTTCATTATTCCATCTTCTTATTTTGTTTATGGCAATCATGTATGGGGTGTCTATTCTCTATGCCGTTGATCAGGAGCAAGCCATCCTGGAAGCAAATAAGTTTGGTTTGCTGGTTCCCTGGGCTTTGATAGTAACTAGAGTACCTCTAAAACAAAGAATCGGCTATTTAAAGTCATGGACATGGGCTGCAGCTGGGCTCGTCGTGTGGGGGCTTCTACTGCACTTAGAGCGAAAAGGACGTCTTGAATCTACTATAGAGTATGCGAATACGTTAGCTGTTGTTTTATTGATTGGTCTTCTATCTGGACTCTTCTTTTACGTAAGCAAGCAGAAAAAACGGTATTTATTGCTTGCAGCTATGAGTGGAGCAGGCTTGTTCCTCACATTTTCTCGATCTGTTTGGATTCTATGGGGTTTATCTATCTGTATGAGTCTGATTTTATTTCCGGAATTCAGAAAGAGAGCCGCATGGATAGGGACCGCATTTGTTCATTTCTTGAGCTATGTGATTGCCGCGACTATCAAACTGGATCCATTATTTTTCTGGAGCAGAGTGCAGTCCATTCAACCCCAAACATCTGAATTTCAAATAAGGCTTGTATATTGGAAGGATAGCCTACAAATCATTAGGGATTATGGATGGACAGGGAGTGGCGGTGGAGGATGGGTTGTTCTACAGCAGCTATACCGATCCAAGGAGTACTTTGTTAAATATGTCCATAATCATTTTCTGCAAATTACGATGGATATAGGGCTGCTTGGATTGCTGGCTTTTTTAGCGTGGATAGGATGGTTCTACCTAAAAGTATGGGGATTTTTCAAAGCAAAAAATCTCGGAGAGACCAATTTTTATTGGGTGAAGGCAGCTTTGGTGATGGTGACGGTTATCCTGCTGCATGCAGGCTTTGATTTTGATCTTAGCTTCCCGTGGGTGTTTATGCTGCTACTGTTTCTAGTAAGCTTTGTAGAGATTCCGATAAATAATAGATTTACATGGCGTATGAAGATGGAGACTCCATTATCAAAAGTTATCTTATCTGGTATTTTGATTATGTTGGTTGCGGTATTGGGATGGTTTGAATGGGGCTACACCTGTAAAAGGGTGGGGACGAATCTAGTATTATCTGGGCAGCTAAGCGAAGGTCGAGCTTATTTGGAAAAAGCTGAACGTGCTCTCCCATGGTCACATTCCGTGAAATATGAATCCGCTAAAAGCTACGTGCTACTAGGGAATAAGACGGGGGATCGGACTTATTATATATTGGCAAAAGAGAAGATCCAAGCTGCAGCAGATATCATGCCTAAAGAGGAGCTTTATCGTTCGCTTCTGGATGAATTAGCAAAGAGTAAATTAGTCAACTAGGCCGTTTTTGTATGAAATCACACACTTTGTGTACAGAGTGCCTCTTTTTTGTAGAAATATGTTGAATTTCATTATTTTATGGAATACCATGGAAAATAGATAGTACTTTACAACTAACAATGCTCAGTAAAACACACCTAATATCAAGCAATAATGAACAAAGGCAAATCCATCGAAAGGTGGAGACGCAAAGCCACGGGTCTAAGTCATGAGTCACATGTCATGGGATGATAGCCGGGTTACTCTTTAGGGGCTTGTTTTTTTATTGCCAAAAAAGAAAGGAGGATCGAAATATGGCAACATATCTGATGCTAATTAAAGTATTCGACGATGCCGAAAAAGTCATATACAAGTTTGGTCCAACAGAAGAAAGTTTGGGTGAAATTGAGTTTGATCTAGTTAATGAAGAATTTCGGCAGCTTAGAGAGGATCCCAGGTACTACCAAAGACCATATGTTTATGAAAGCCGCTTCAGCTATTGCAAGATGTTATGCAGAGGGAGACGGTTTTCCGGACAAAACTTTTTTTGCTTCATGAAAGAGTTGTCTCAATTACTAGACCGCACGATACATTCGACCCGCAGCAAACGCACCAAGGATTTTGGTTCGATACAATAAATCCTCAGAATAGTGTCGTAATTTCATTAGATGAATGTTGTATATAAATGATCAACTACCTTGCGATCTCGCTAGGTAGTTTTTTTATTCCACCTCATTACGCTTCAAATACCGGTTCAGTTCACTTCTGCTCAGAATGCCCAGCCTCTGAATCACAATGTTTCCTGAAACCAAGAAAGCTATTCATTGGATAGATAGGCAGTATAGTTAACCATGGTATATGTCGTTTCATATAAGTTAAACCTTCCTTTTCCCATGACAAATGAGTGAGTTACCAAGCTTGCTAAGTAACGTCTGTCGTACAAACACTGTCGCGCTCTGACACAGGTCTTAGATGCGCCCCGACTAAGGTCTAGGAACAAATACCGTCGTTAGTCCGTTTTGGAAAGCTTCGTTTTTACCTAAAATAAAGACATGAACAAGAG
Organism: Paenibacillus sp. WG02; assembly: GCF_055396115.1. NCBI lineage: Bacteria > Bacillati > Bacillota > Bacilli > Caryophanales > Paenibacillaceae > Paenibacillus > Paenibacillus sp. WG02. The sequence continues at coordinate 627,336 of NZ_AP036016.1, forward strand.
CACAGCAAACAACAAAGCGAACAACGAAAGGCGGTGACGAAACGATGAAAAGAAATACAGGCTTAGCCGCTCTGCTAATCGCATTCGGGCTACTTATTCTGTTAAATAAGCTAGGCGTTCACATGGGACCATTTATTGGCTCGGTGATGGGATACTTGATTCCAATAGGAATGGTTGGCCTTGGTTATGTAGGCATACAGAACGGCAGCAAAATCGGTTGGATTATTGCAGGGCTTGGCGCAATCATCCTGATTGGTAAATTAGCTGGTTGGATCATCATTCTACTGGCGATTGGGTTGATAGGTTACGGAGTTTCGATGTTGACAAGAAGAACTGTGTAATGCAATGAAACGAATACAGAGAGTGAAAAAGGTGGTATGAGAGATGAGCCTATTTAGGCGAATGAGAGACATTACCGTAGCGACACTGAATGAACATCTGGAGCGGTCGGAAGACCCGGTCCGCTTGATTGACCAGTACTTAGCGGCGCAGCGTGAGCAGCTTCAACAGTCCGAGAGACTGTATCAACAATGCGTAAGCCACGCAGCTTCACTCCGGCAGCAATATCTGACGGCGCTGGAAACCAAAGAGAAGCGCGAGCATCAAGCGCTGCTGGCTCTGAAGGCCGGCGAAGAACATATGGCAAGGATCGTGCTTCAAGAGAAACTGCAAGCCGAGGAGAAAAGCGAGCAGTATCATGAGTTGTACGATCAGGCGAAGCAGTCCATCCTGGATTTGGATGAAGAGCTGCAGCAGCTCAAAGCCGATTACAAAGAAGTGGCAGACAAACGCAGCTACTACTTAGCGCGAATGGAGTCCGCAAGGTTGCAGCAAAGATTGCATGCTCGCAGCAGTGTGGCGCAGGATGCGACACCACGGATGTTCGGTCGCTTGGAAGAGCGCGTTTCCGATATGGAACTGCACGCCAGAACGCTCCGCGATGTAAGACGAATGGGGCGCGAAAGCTACTATAGCGGGGGCAACCCGGCCGTAGATGCTGAAATGGAAGCTCTGAGAAACAGACTGCAGCAGGAGGGAGCCAAGTAATCATGAGCAAACTTTACCGCTCACGAAGAGATAAGAAAGTTACTGGTCTATGCGGCGGACTCGCCGAGGCCATGAATGTAGATGCAACACTATTGCGTTTGTTAGTGGTGATCACCACAATTTTCACCGGAGGAACGGTCATTTTCATCTACTTTGTAGCTGCACTTGTTATTCCAAAGGAACCTGGGTACGATCAGCCTCCATTTGATCCTTATGCTGGCTCATATGGCCGTCACGGCTATAATGGCGGGGCATGGAATACTCATAAGCCGCACCCTAACCATGCGCCACAACATACGGGCTATAATGCTCCGTACGACGCTGGAAAAACAAACAATATCGATGAAATGATGAAAGATATTGAAAAGAAAGCTTTGCAAAGAGAAGTAGAAGAACTTAGAGCCAAAGTCGCTCGCTTGGAACAACCAATTGATATTAAAAAAGGAGACGTGTAAACCATGGGAGTATTTACAAGAATGAAAGATATGACAAAAGCATCAATTCACGAGGTATTGGATAAAATTGAGGATCCGATTGTTATGTTGAATCAATATTTGCGGGATATGGAGCAAGAAATCGCGCAAGCTGAAGTTACGGTTGCTAGACAAATCGCGAATGAGCGCAAGCTGAAGCAGCGTCTTGAAGAGTCTGTTCGTCTCGTGGCTGACCGCGAAGCTAAAGCTTCCGCAGCGATCAAAAATGGCCAAGAGGCTATCGCTCGCCAAGCCGTTGAAGAAAAATTGTACCACGAAGATAAAATTGTTGAGTACACAGATCTATATGCTGCTTCCAAAGCACATGCGGATGAGCTAACACAGCAGCTGCACGAAATGAAAGATGAGTTCTACAAACTGCGTAACAAACGCAACGAGCTTGTATCCCGCGCTCAACTGGCTAAAGCCAAAAAACAAATGGCACAAGTATCCTACAACGGTGTCATCGAAAGCGGCAACGCATCCCGCGGCTTCCAACGTATGGAAGAGAAAATTATCCAAATGGAAGTTGAAGCAGAAATCGCTCGCAAGCCTTACGTACCAGCAGGTTCAGTAGGCAGCTACACACCTGTCGATGTTGCAAAGCAAGCTAAGGTCGATGAGCAGTTGAATCTGCTGAAAGAGAAATTAAACGGTAAAGAAGCCGAGTAATGAACGGTGTTTGATCGAGAAGCCCCTCCTTGTGAGGGGCTTTTTTGTGTTTCAAATTTGGTGACTGATTTGATTTATTAGTTTTTTTAGTTTCTGGTTTTTAGCTATTGGTTATTATTCTTATTTTGTTTTTATGTGCCATGCTTTTCTTTGTTTACTTTTCTTTTGTTTTCTTTGTTTACTTTACTTTGATTTTATGTACTTTGATTTTCTTTCCTTTACTGTACTTTCCTTTCCTTTGTTTACTGCTTTTTCTGGTTGCGGGTTGGGTTCACAGGCTGCAAAGCTCCAAGTTTAATGGGGAAGTGAAAATAGAAGGGGGTTGGAGGAAAAGTTGTACAACGTACAACAATTTCGTGGTTTTTTTCTCGCCAAACGATAGATGTTGTATGGTGTACAACAATTTTTCCTTATTTGATCCGATTGAGCTACTTTTGGTTGAAATTGTTGTATTTTTTGCAACAATTGCCGGAATCACGCGGAATTGTCATCATATTGTTGCACAAAATACAACACTATTTGGAGCAAATGTTTTATTTGATCGTTTACACAAAATCATAAGATTTTCAACTTTTTTGCAGAGATTTATCCACTCTTTTTCCAGCAAATTGCAGATAGAATAAGCACATAAGCACGAATGGTTAAAGCAAAGCACGAATGTTAAAACAAAACACGAGGTGAGGTCATGAGTGAAGCTCTGGTTCGGATGGAAGGAATTGAGAAACATTTTCCTGGTGTGCACGCCCTCCATCAATGTCGTCTAGAGTTGGCAGCCGGTGAAGTGCATGCGCTTGTTGGCGAAAACGGTGCTGGAAAGTCCACGTTAATGAAAATCGCTACGGGTGTCTATCAGAAAGATGAAGGCAGGATCTTCTTGAAAGGCAAAGAAGTCAACATCCCCAATACGAGAGCGGCTCAGCAGCTTGGCATCTCGATGATTCATCAAGAGTTGAACTTAATGCCGGATCTGACGATTGCCCAAAATATATTCATTGGGCGAGAGCCCAGGAAGGGAATCAAGCTGTTCGTCGATGATCGGAAGCTGAACGATCAGGCACAGCACTTGCTGAACGAAATGAATCTCCAGCTCGATCCGCGCACGAAGGTGTCGGAGCTGACAGTCGCCAAGCAGCAAATGGTGGAAATTGCTAAGGCATTGTCATTTCAATCCGAAGTGCTCATCATGGATGAGCCCACGGCCGCTCTCACCAACGCGGAAATCGAGGAGTTGTTTCGGATCATTGAACAGCTGCGCGGGCGTGGGGTAGGCATCGTCTATATTTCTCACCGGATGGAAGAGTTGAAGCAAATTACCGATCGCATTACCGTCATGCGTGACGGCCGCTATATCGATACGGTACAGACGAAAGATACAACCATCGATCAGATCATTGCGATGATGGTTGGTAGGGAGCTGTATGCCACATCTCAGCAGTACACCGTCAACACGTCAGTGACTAAGGTGCTCGAGGTTACGAATCTGAACCGCGGTTCTGCCGTGAAGGACGTTTCCTTTCATTTGGCGAAAGGCGAAATTCTTGGCTTCGCGGGTCTTATGGGAGCCGGTCGTACCGAAGTGGCGAGGGCTATTTTCGGCGCTGATGTGATTGACTCGGGCGACATACGCATCCACGGACACAAGGTCCAGCTCAAGGCCCCGCATGATGCCGTGAAGCATGGGATTGGTTATTTATCCGAGGATCGTAAACGGTATGGGCTCATGGTGGATATGGATGTGAAGACGAATATTGCCATAGCCTCTTATCGCAAAGCGAGGCGTCTGCTCGGGTGGATGCACGATGGCAAAATTGATCAGTCAGCCTCACATTTTGTGGAAACGCTTCAAATCAAGACGCCAAGCATTCATCAGCAAGTCAAATTCCTGTCAGGGGGCAATCAGCAGAAGGTTGTTATAGGCAAATGGCTGCTGCGGGACTGCGACATTCTCATCTTCGATGAGCCCACGCGAGGGATCGATGTTGGCGCGAAGACAGAGATTTATAAGCTGTTGGATGAGCTCGCCGCACAGGGGAAATCGATCATTATGATTTCGTCCGAGCTGCCCGAAATATTGCGCATGAGCCATCGCATCATGGTCATGTGTGAAGGGCGAATTACCGGCGAGCTCCGTCAACAGGACGCCACACAGGAAGCGATTATGAAATACGCCACAATGCGAATCAGTTAGCGGATGTCTTAGGAGGAATCATGATGTCAACATCGCTTATACGTAAAAAAATAGTACCCACGATATCGAGTCAAACCGGCGCTGCACAAAAGCTGCTGGCATTCGCCAGCTTGATTTTGCTGGTTATTATCTTCTCAATATCTTCTAGTAATTTTTTTCAATTCGATAACATCGTAGCCATTATGCTCTCAACAGCCGTTATCGGCGTGCTTGCTCTTGGTTCAACGTTCGTGATTATCACCTCCGGGATTGATCTGGCTGTTGGAACCGTGATGACCTTCTCATCGGTGATGGCGGGAGTCATCATCACAACGTGGCATTTACCGATGCCGCTTGGCATTATCGGGGGCATTGCCACTGGAGCCATTTGCGGTCTCATCAGCGGGCTTCTCGTGGCGAAGATGAAAATTCCGCCATTCATCGCAACACTAGCGATGATGATGGTGACCAAAGGACTTTCACTCGTCATCTCTGGGACGAAGCCGATCTATTTTAACGATACGCCGGCATTTTCACAGATTTCGATGGGGTCCTTACTTAATTCGATCATCCCCGGCTTCGAAATTCCGAACGCGATTCTCGTCTTCTTCGGCGCTGCCGTCATTGCCAGCATCATTTTATCGAAGACGATCATTGGACGCTATAACTTTGCCTTAGGGAGCAATGAAGAATCCACGAGGCTTTCCGGCGTTAACGTAGACTATTGGAAAATCGTCATTTACTCACTGACTGGCGTGTTCAGCGGTATCGCCGGCATTATGATGGCCTCCCGGCTCAATTCCGCTCAGCCCGCGCTCGGCTCTGGTTATGAACTGGAGGCGATCGCTGCTGTTGTCATCGGCGGGACTTCCTTAAGCGGCGGCAAAGGATCTATTCTCGGAACCGTCATCGGTGCCCTTATTATGAGCGTACTCACGAACGGGCTTCGAATCCTATCTGTTAAGCAAGAATGGCAGACGGTCATTGTAGGGGTTGTTGTTGTGTTAGCGGTCTACGCTGATATGATGAGACGTCGCAAAAAATAAAGGTATTTCACTCCAAATCGGAGTCACATACAACAAATTAAACGTAAGGGGAGATTAAGATTGCATAAACGGACAAAGAAATTTGCGGCAGCATCATCGCTGTTATTATTAACGACGATAGTACTAGGGGCATGCGGTGCCAAAACGACGGATACGAAAACAGCGGCGACAACGGCTGCGCCAGCAGCATCAGCAACAGCGGCGCCGGCTGCGGCAAAACCGGATAAAATTTATATTCCAGTCATCTCAAAAGGCTTCCAGCACCAATTCTGGCAAGCTGTTAAACAGGGGGCTGAGAAAGCCGCCAAAGAATTTAATGTAGAAATAACGTTCGAAGGTCCGGAAACGGAGACCCAAGTGGATAAGCAAATTGAAATGCTGCAGGCTGCATTGGGCAAAAAACCGCAAGCCATCGCTTTCGCTGCACTGGACAGCAAGGCGGCTACGCCGCTGCTAGAGAAGGCAAAAGCCAGCAAAATCCCCGTCATCGGCTTTGACTCCGGTGTGGACAGCGACATTCCGGTGACGACGGCCGCCACCGATAACAAAGCTGCCGCCGCGCTGGCAGCGGACAAAATGGCATCGCTCATCGGCAACGAGGGGGAGATCGCCCTTGTCGTCCACGACCAAACGAGCCGTACGGGTATTGATCGCCGGGATGGCTTCACGAATCGGATCAAAGAGAAATATCCGAATATCAAAATTGTTGATACGCAGTACGGCGGAGGCGATCAACTCAAATCCACAGACTTGGCCAAAGCCATTATCCAAGCTCACCCGAGTATTAAAGGCTTCTTCGGTGCGAACGAGGGATCCGCGATCGGTGTTATCAATGCCGTGACAGAGCTGAAAAAAGACGGAAAAATCATCGTCGTCGGCTACGACTCCGGCAAGCAGCAAATGGATGCGATCCGCAGCGGTAAGATGGCAGGTGCTATTACACAGGATCCGATCGGCATCGGCTACTGGTCAGTGAAAGCAGCCGTCCAAGCGATTAAAGGGGAGACAGTTCCTAAATCGATCGATACAGGCTTCCACTGGTACGACAAAACGAACATTGATGCTGCTGACATCAAGCCGCTGCTCTACGAATAAGAGTAAAGAGGCTGCGCCCATTCGGGCCAGCCTCTATTGTCATTTCATGAAACTGCTGTGTACAATACACATAGAGCTTAATTCGATTTCGCCAGAGGTGACCCATAATGTACAAAATCATCTTGATTGACGATGAAGATGAAGTCAGAGAAGGCATCAAGCGGAAGACGAATTGGGAGGCCTGCGGCTTCCAACTGGTTGGAGATTTCGATAATGGCCGAGATGCCTATGAGGCGCTGGAGCGTTTGCAGCCGGATGCCGTCATTACAGATATTTGCATGCCGTTCATGGACGGCCTTCAACTGACAGAGCTAATTGCCGCGAACTACCGGGATGTTAAAGTGATTATTGTAACCGGTTACGAGGATTTTGATTATGCGAAGCAGGCGATCAAACTCAAGGTCAAAGATTATTTACTGAAACCGATCAACTCCGCAGAGTTTACTGAATTTCTTCATAAGCTAAGGCTAGAGCTAGATGAGGAGCGCAAACAGCGGGAAGATGTCACCTTTCTCCGTCATCAGTTTAACGAGAGCATGCCGCTTCTTCGAGAGCGATTCCTTGAGCGGTTAGTTACATCCTGCATGAGAAAAGATGAAATTGAACGCAAGTTCCAGATGTTTGGACTTTCTTTGAGCGGTCCTAGTTTTAAGGTACTTGCTCTTGATATTGATGAGTTTCACCGTGAGTTCTACAGTGACCAGGTGGCCGAGGAGGAGCTGTTACGCTTTGCAGCCTATAACATTTTTCATGAAATTATGGAGAAAGAACAAGGCGGCATCGCATTCAGAACGCGTGATGACAAGCTTGTCGCACTGCTATCTGGCGATTCAGATAGGATCGAATTGAACTGTCAAACACTTGCCGAACATGTGAGGCACAGCATCGAGAAATATTTGAGCATGACGGTAACGATGGGCATTGGACGCACGTATAGCGATCTGCGAGACCTGCCAAAAGCATTTCAGGAAGCGAATTCTGCGCTGGATTACCGTTTTTTGCTCGGGATGAATCGGGTCATTTCGATTGGGGATATGGAATTTGGGAGCAGCCTGGATAATCTTAGCTACATCCACATGGAGAAAAAGTTGATTTCTGCCATTAAAACAGGTGAAAAGACGGTCATAACGCTTACGCTGCAGGATTGGATCAATGAGTTGAAGAAGGGCACCTGCTCGATGGATAAATGCTACGGCAAACTGAATAAACTGCTCGTCGCCTTAATGAACGTATTGGTGGAGACTGGTTTCGAAGAAGCTGCTGTGCTTGGCGATCATTCTTTTATGCAGTTATATGCGAGGAAAACCTTAGATGATGTGCGGCTCTGGTTAGAGGAAATTTGTCTAGCACTCGTGGACCTATTGGCTGAGAAACGAACCAAAGTGTCTCAAGCTCAGATGGAAGCCGCGGTCGTCTACATTCATACGCATTATGCGGACGAACAGCTCTCGCTTCAGCAGGTGTGCAATCATATTTATATGAGCATGAGCTACTTCAGTGCTTTGTTCAAACCGCATACGGGTGAGACTTTCGTCGAGTATGTGACCCGATACCGTTTGGATAAAGCCAAAGAAATGCTCGCTGCTTCGCAGCTCAAAACTTATGAGCTGGCCGCTAAGGTTGGCTACAATGATCCGCAATATTTCAGCGTTATTTTCAAAAGACATACAGGTATGACCCCCAAAGAATTCAGGTCAGCGCATAAAGGTCAGCCGAGCCTATGAGAAATTGGCGGCGTCCTATTCAATTCAAAAGCATTCATACCAAGATTGCACTGGCGTTTTCATGCTTAATTCTTTGCACAACCATCATCCTAAGCTACAGCGCTTATCGCCTCTCTACGGTGGCTGTTACGGATACTTCATTGGAATATACCAAACAGCTTATCGAGCAAGTAAACAAAAATATCCAAACCTACATCGGTAACATGGAAAGTATCTCTGCTCTATCGCTGAGCAACGCGGATCTGAAACGATACTTGGCTTTGAAGAACCCGAAAGAGGCAGAAGGAGTGCAGCTGGCGAGTCAGATCAGCAGTTATTTTCATGCGATTGTTGCTTCTCGAAATGATATCGCTTCCATCGTATTTGCGGGCTCCAACGGTGCCATTGTATCGGAACGCATGGATGCTAATTTCAAATCATATGCCGAATTAATTACGCAAGAGTGGTACAGCAAGGCGAATAGAGACAATGGTGACGTGGCTATTTCTCCCTCACACGTTCAGCATCTATATAAGGATGAGTACAAATGGGTCGTGTCGATCAGTAAGCAAATGCCAAACCCGTTGCCTGGAGCAGCAAGCGGTGTTCTATTGGTCGATCTGAACTATAACGTCATTAATGATTTATGCAATCAAATTCAGCTGGGGCAAAGAGGGTACGTGTTCATTCTCGACCAAGCAGGCGATCTGATTTATCATCCTCAGCAGCAGCTTATCTACTCGGGACTGAAATCAGAGGATATTCCAACTCTTTTGCAGGCGAAGGACAGTACATTCCATACGCAAGAAAATGAGCAAAGCAAAATCTACACGGTCCGTACAACGAAATTTGGCTGGAAAATTGTTGGGGTTACTTACGCTGGGGATTTGAGCGGAAATAAGAAGGACATGCAGCTGACATCCGCGATGTGGGGTGGCATTTCGTTAATCATTGCTTTAGCGATCTCCATTTTGCTGTCTATCACCCTAACCAAGCCGATTAAACAACTGGAAGTCCATATGAAGCAGGTGGAAAAAGGCAACTTCGACATTCGTGTCGATGTAGAAGGTGCGAATGAGATTAGTAAACTGTCACGTACCTTTAACCTAATGATCAGCAAAATCAAAGAGCTCATGAACCAAACTTTGAAAGATCAGGAAGTCAAACGAATCAGTGAGCTGAAAGCGCTGCAGGCGCAGATTCAGCCTCATTTTCTGTACAATACACTGGATTCTATCATTTGGATGGCTGAAATGGGTAAAGTGGATGAAGTGGTTACGATGACTTCGGCCTTGTCTAAACTCCTCCGTTCGAGCATTAGCAAAGGGGAGGAACTCATTCCAATTGCGGTTGAATTGGAGCACATTCAGAACTATTTGACGATTCAGAACATCCGTTATCGGAATAAATTTACGTACGAGATCGAAGTAGAATCGGACATTCTAAGCTATCAAATATTGAAAATTATTTTGCAGCCCTTGGTTGAAAATGCCATATACCACGGAATGAAGCATCTGCCGGAACGCGGTCATATACACATTACGGGACGCAGGATCGAAGGGCTTATCGAGCTCAAGGTGATGGATAACGGTGTTGGGATGAGCGAGGAGAGATTGAAAACGTTGATGCTCAAAACACGTCAAACTGAGTCCGGCAAAGGCTTTGGCTTGCACAACGTGAATCATCGCATCCAGCTTTATTTCGGGGGACTGTACGGCTTGCAATTTGAGAGTGAGTTGGAAGAGGGCACGACAGTCACTGTTCGTATTCCGGCCATTCCCCCGGCCCATGACGATAGTGAGAATTGAGGTGTGAAGGTGAGAATTAGAGCAAACTACGCAGCGATTGCAGTCATAGTGGTCCTGCTCATGACGACTGCGTATCTATTCGTTTCAAAGGGGATGGAGGCAAAGGACAGGCCGCTAATCCTCATTCCCAAGACGATCGATCCTCATGTGGAATTTTGGCGGGTTTTGAACCAAGGCGTGACTGCGGCGGCCAAAGAGTACAATTCAGAGGTTAAAGTGATGGGTACGCCGTCTGAATCAGACATCGATGAGCAGATCAAGTTGGTGGATGAGGCGATCGCATTGAAGCCGAAAGCCATTATTTTGGCGGCAACGGATTATAACAGGTTGGTGCCTGTTGCTCAAAAAGTAATTGGGGCCGGCATTACGCTAGTTACCGTGGACTCGGGACTCGAAGGCGACATTTCGACGAGTTTGATTGCCACTGACAACTATGCCGCAGGGCGCAAAGCAGTGGAAGCGATGAGACGCTATGTACAGGAACCTGCTACCTATGCGATCGTCAGTTTTGTCAAAAGGTCCACAACCCAACTGGATAGGGAGAATGGGGTGAGAGATAGTCTGAAGAATGATCCCTCCATCCAGATTTTAGACACGTTATATAGTAATGGTTCTGAAGATAAAGCATATGAGCAAACGAAACAGCTACTAGCTGAACATTCGGATATTCGCGGTATTTTCGGGTTGAATGAAGTTTCTACGGTCGGGGCGGCGAGGGCTTTGAAAGAGCTTGATCCTGAGCATAGCATTAAGTTGGTCGGTTTCGACAGCTCGATGAATGAAATTGCTTTCCTGGAAGGGGGGACCCTGCAAGCAACTATTGTGCAAAAACCTTTTAACATGGGATATTTAGCGGTGAAAACAGCACTTCAGGTTCATAATGGGGAAAAAGTTAAAGCATCCATAGATACAGGCTCTGAGGTTATCACGAAAGAAAATATGTATACCAGAGAAAATCAAAAGCTGCTCTTTCCATTCGTTGAGAAATAAAAAATGTTTTATTAAGAAGCTCCTCTTAGTGGGGGGCTTTTTCGCGTTATTTAGACGAAGAAAGCAGCACTTCTACAAATTTCCCGGGAAATATTGGGTTTAATGTCGAAAGCAAAGGAAGCCATAATAAGAACGGATTGTAATGGAGCGACTGTTTGCGATGAAGAAGAGGATTTCATAGCCAAAAGGGGTGAGCATGAAATGGGCAGCATGATCCGGACTACCGGTGTACTTGTAACGATCTTTCTTAGTGGTTCAAGTTTAATTGGATGCTCAACACCAGAATTATCTAAAGGGAAGGCACCGCAATCAGTATCCATCGAGACAGTACCCATATCACCAACTGGAACAGGGAAGACATCCACAGCTTCCACCGAGACTTACGTAAACGACGAAATTGTGGAATCGCAGCATTTCTACACGGGACCTCCACATGTCCTTTCTTCTGGAAAAATTGCGTATCTCACCTTCGATGACGGTCCCTCTGAGAGTACGAGCAAGATTCTTCGTATTTTAAAAAAATTCGGTGTCACCGCTACTTTCTTTGTTGTCGGCGCGGATACGAGCGAGGGGCGAGCGCTTTATAAGCAAATTGTCGCTGAAGGCCATGCCCTAGGGAATCATACATACACGCATGACTATAATCGCATTTATAAATCACCTGAGGCTTTCATGAAGGATGTGCGCAGGTTGGATCAGCTCTTGGAGGAAACGGTCGGTTATCGTCCAGATATTTTGCGGTTTCCGGGAGGGTCGAATAATCACTTGAGCTGGAAGCCTGGCGGCAGAGGCATTATGAGTAAAGTAGCTAGCGAGGTGAAAAAGGAGGGTTACCAGTATTTCGACTGGAACGTGAGTTCAACCGATGCGGCTGCTCCTGTGCAAGACAGGGAAATGATTATCGATTCTGTGCTTAGCGCAAGCCGCGGCAAGAAGAGCATAATTGTCCTAATGCACGACAACACCTACAAGACGACAACCTTAGAAGCGCTGCCTATCGTGATCAAAAAGCTGCAAGCAGCCGGCTTTCATTTTGAGAAATTAAAGAAATCTTCCTTCACGTTTCAATTTTTGGAACCTTAACAGTTGCAGATGCCTCTTACTTTGACTACGATAAAGGTAGTCGAAAGAGAGAGGCTGGCGTTATCTATGCCTGATGTGTTACAGATTGGACCGTTTCAATTGCAAGGACAATTACTGGCGCTGCTGTTGGCGTCTGCTTTGGGACTATGGCTAATCCGGAGGGTCACGCAGCGTTTGCTGCAGATCACCCAAATCGTGATTGCCAAGCCTATTGAGGATCTTATTTTTAACAGTGCCATTATCGTTTTGTTGACCTGGAAACTAGGGGTCATTGTGACGCAGCCATCCCTATTATGGAACAATCCATTAAAGCTGCTAATGGTATCTGGCTCCGGCACGGAGATTGCATTAGGTGTGCTTATTGCTTGTATCTACATGTACTACCAAATTCGTAAAAATCGAACGCCGCTCTTCCTTGTACTGGATGTTATCGCAATTGGAATAACGGCTGCTGTATTCCTATTCTGCGCACTGATTCCCGCGTATGGACTGCCTACAACGGTACCTTGGGGCATTGGGGTCGATGGTACGGTATCTCGTTTTCATCCTTATCACGCTTATATTTCGCTGCTTCTTGTGCCGCTGCTTATTTGGCAGCATACTATAGAGCTACGTCAGAAGACGCTTGGACAAGGCATTTTACTCAAGTATTCACTGGTGTATGGGGGCGCGGCAGGGATGCTCGCTAGTTTTTTTGCTGCTGATAAACCGACACTGGTGTACCTTAGCTTAGCGCAGATAGTGTTTCTATTCATGCTCATTGTTGGAATGCTTCTCCCCGTTTTGACACATAATACTAGCAGAAAGGAGCTGAGTGCATTGAGTCAAAACGATTCGAAGACGCAAATCCAGCAAGAACAGCAAAACCAAGAGCGCGAGAAAGCCGCAACACCAGCAGGGAAAGAGGGCTTTGTTGATAAGAAACTGGACGGTCCCAACCGACCTTCCACATGAGTCAAGATAAGAATAACATGGCCAAATCCGCTCAAGAGCAGAGCAATAAGAACCAAAGTGATCTGGATCCGTTCGAGATTGAATTTCTCCCTCAGTTTGAGCAGGGGCGCGGCCCGCGAGAAGCTTTTGTGAATGAGCATGGTGTCGTCATCGGCGATCACGAGTATGAATCGGACAATTCCCCGCTTGAGCAGTGGACGGCTGAGACCGACCCTGAGGTCATGGCTGGAGATGAATGGGTTCATCCTTTCAAGGATGTTGGGTTCCAAAGTGCCGAGAATCGGGAGTATTTTGAAAAAGGCATCGTGCCGCAAAGCGGAATTTTTACGCATCCGGATAAAGATGTTTCCTATGAGCCTGGACAGGCATCAAGCAAGAAAAAGGAAGATGAAGCGGAAGCGTAAAAGCTTTCGCTTTATTTCTATTTAGGACATTAGACTTTGCTTTCATGGCTATCGGATGTATAATATAAGTTGTAACGATTACGTTTTGAGAGTAACTAATAAATCCTAAGGGGTGGCACATATGGCAATGTCTTTTGATTCTTACATGAAAGATATGGTTAAACCGATGAGAGAAGATTTGACTCGTCTGGGTATTACAGAGCTTCTTACACCAGAGCAAGTTGAAGAAGCGATTGAAAAATCGAAGGATGGCACGATGCTGCTAGTCGTCAATTCCGTTTGTGGTTGCGCAGCCGGCCAATGTCGTCCAGGTGTAGCTAAGGCACTTCAAAACGATGCATTGCCAACGTACACATACACGGTGTTCGCTGGACAAGAGAAGGATGCAACAGCTAAAGCGCGTGAATTCTTGGCGCCATACCCGCCATCATCCCCTTCCATCGCATTATTCAAGAATGGTGAACTTGCACACTTTATTCAACGTCACCAAATCGAAGACCGCTCCGCGGATATGATTGCTGGCGACTTAATTAGTGCCTTCAATGAATTCTGCAAATAATAAATAGCATTAACGATATTTGGAAAGGCCCGCCTTGCAGCATTTGCAAGTGGGTCTTTTTGTTTTTGGACCCATGTCCGTTGGATTGACCTTTGAAATTTCAAGAATGAAAGTCTATACTAATTCTTAAAGAACGAATGGTTTCATACTATAGAAAAGGTGGAGAGATGCATGAGTCTGCAAACGGAAATTATCGCGAAGCTCGGCGTTAAGCCGGAGATCGATGTGGATGAAGAAATCCGCAAACGTGTGGACTTTCTGAAAAACTATGTATTGGGCGCGAAGGCAAACGGCCTGCTGATTGCTATCAGCGGCGGTATCGACAGTGCAGTGGCTGCGGGATTATGCAAGAAAGCGACGGACGAGCTAACGGCTGAGAAGGGCAAAGAGTATAAAACCGTCGGCGTGTTTCAGCCTTACGGTCAGCAAGTGGATATCGAAGATAGCTACGCAGTGGCAAAAGCCTTCGATTTGAAATATCAAATCGAGAACAATATTGAAGAAGCCGTCGACGAAATCGCCATTGAAGTCGAGTATGGTCTCAAGCATATCGGCGTCCATCAGCATGTAAGCCGCGGCGGCAAAGGCAACATCAAAGCGCGGACACGCATGGTTATGCAGTATGCACTTGCATTCGAACTGGGCCTGATCGTTGTAGGGACAGACCATGCATCGGAAGCAATCACGGGCTTCTTCACCAAATATGGCGACGGTGCGGTAGACATTACGCCGCTGAGCACGCTGAACAAGCGTCAAGTGCGTTCACTTGCTTCGAAGCTTGGCGTACCGCAAAGTGTACTGGATAAAGCTCCGACAGCCGGACTGTGGGACGGTCAGACGGACGAGAATGAGCTGGGTATTACATACGGAGATAACAGTGACTACCTCGAGGGCAAGCAAATTGATCCCGCTGTGCAGGAGAAGCTGGAGAAGCAATATTTGAAAACGGAGCATAAACGGATCCCGATTCCGGGTGTGTAGGGCTTCATATAAAACAACCCCCGACCAGATGAGGTCGGGGGTTGTTATCGTGATCGATCCTATGGCATCGATTGGCCGCGGGAGCTTGTATAGAGGGTGTACCACTCTTCGCGAGTCAGGGATTCGGCTATTCTCACAGCGTCTTTGCAAGCGACAATGCGTTCTGCAGAAGACGTACCGATAACCGGTTGAATGCGGGCAGGGTGCTTCATAAGCCATCCGAGCACGATGGATTCTGGTTTAGTTTCATATTTGTCGGCTAGTTGTTGTACGAGAGCCGTTGTTTGTCTTACGGTTTCAGGCGCATCATCGAGACTGCTGCCGGAGAACTTTCCATTGGCAAGAGGGCCCCAAGCCTGGATTTGAATGTCTAGCATTTGGCAATGCTCCATGATGCCGTCTGCGAAATTGGTATCCAAGCCAGCCTTTTGGTTGACTGAAATGCCTTGATCCAACCAGTCTAGACGGGCC
This sequence comes from Paenibacillus sp. WG02, assembly GCF_055396115.1. Lineage (NCBI taxonomy): Bacteria > Bacillati > Bacillota > Bacilli > Caryophanales > Paenibacillaceae > Paenibacillus > Paenibacillus sp. WG02. The sequence goes on from NZ_AP036016.1 coordinate 642,789, forward strand.
AAGCTCATTTCCAATTGGTTCACAACGAGCGGTTCTGGCAGTGAATTTTGAATGAAACGAATTTGTGCGGAAGACATGTTGGATACACCGAAATGACGCACTTTTCCAGCTGATCTCAATTGATTAAAAGCTTCAGAAATCTCTTCAGGTTCCATAAGCGGGTCTGGACGATGCAGCAAGAGAATATCCAGATGTTCCACGCCAAGACGCTGCAGAATTCCATCAACCGAGCTTATGATATGGCTTTTGGAGAAGTCAAAGCGAGTTGGAAGTACGCCGTCACCAGGGCGAATGCCGCATTTGGATTGCAGAATGATTTGGTCACGCAGATCGGGTCTTTTTTTGAGGATCTCACCGAAAATAGACTCGGACTTGCCTTTTCTATAAATATCAGCATGATCGAACATCGTAATGCCAATCGACAATGCAGCTTCTACAGCTTTTTCAGCGATGATGAAATCTTCCTTTGTATAAGGAGTCGTATTCCATTCCCCGCCAATTCCCATACATCCATAGACGACTCGGCTATTTGATATTCCACGTTTCTCAAGTGGCATGATTCTCATTATGTTTGGCCTCCCAGCTTTTAGTCTATACCCAGTATACCCCTTGTCGAGGCTCGGCATAAGAGCTGAAAATAGTGTAACTTACTTACCTCGAAGTAAGCGTTGGGGAAAGGACAAGCACAGACAAGCCCTTCTTCCCCTTGACCGCAAGCAAGGAATCATGTAAATTGTACGCACAACGTTGCAAGAAAAGTGGGGCTCAGGAGTCTATGATTATTGGGGTCGGAACGGATTTAGTTGAAATTGCACGGCTTCGCAAAATGTTAGAGGGTTCTACGGGCGAAAGGTTTCTTGAACGTATTCTAACGCCTCAGGAGAGGGAATTGGCGCAGAGACGGCGTGGCCGTCTTGCTGAGTTTGCTTCAGGCCGTTTTGCGGCTAAGGAGGCCATTGTTAAGGCGATTGGCTGCGGCATCGGCAAGCAAATCGGTTTTCAAGACGTCGAGGTGCTGCCGGATGAACTTGGCAAACCGGTATGCCGGGTGAACGAGGCAGCACTGCTGCGGGCAGGCTTAATAGGCAGCCACCGCATCCATATTAGCATTACACATACGGAATCGATGGCTGCCGCCTATGCAATTGTCGAGAAGCTCTAAATCGGCGACTACTTCTTCGAATTGAGCCAGTCGGATAGTAGTGCGATTTCTTCTTCGGAAATCGTGGTTTTATAGACAGGCATGCCGCCTCCGCCATTCTTGATCTTATTGGCGATTTGCTCGCTGCTCAGTCTGCTGCCGACCTTTTGCAAATTCGTCTTCGGGCCGACTTTGCCAGCAAGATCTACACCGTGGCAGCTGATGCACTTGTTCGTCGTGAAGAGCTCCTGCGCTTTCACGAACGCAGGGTTGCTCTCGGCTGCCGCGGTTGCTGCCGGTGTCTTCGTGGCGGCGCTGCCGCCCGAAGTACCACCGCCGCACGCGGCCAGCGCCAGAACCATCGGCGCGATGACGAGCGCGCCGGTCAGATATTTATTCAGGCTTGCGCGAGTGCAAGCCTTTTTGTTTTGTTCCATAGCGAGCTTCCTCCTATGCTGGGGTTGATTCTTCCGCTTGTCCCACTATGCTACCAGTTGGCTAGCACCAAACTTTGGCAGAGGGAGATAGACTAGGCATGCGGTAGATTTCACAGAATGATGCAAAAAGTACATCAAATAATCATTTTTTTTCTGATCTGAAGAGTTATCATGCATTTTGTGCATCAAATTCCCACATTATAGCTGAAAATGGAGGCTACCCGCCAAATTAGATGCACTTTTTGCATGATCTCCCTTGAAAAAGGGAGGTGAAGCCTGAATTTGCTGCACTTTTTACATCTTTTCTGCATATCTGCTCATTCCGGCTCATTTCGCGTCCAGATATGTACCTAACAAACTCAAAGTCAGTTGCAAAGAGCTAGCTACTCCAAGTAAATAAACTCCGACACGAGCTACTTTTACAGCAAAAAGGTGATAGGCCTGCTAGCTTAGCTTGAATCCATAAGATAGCTTTAAGCTGACGTAATGGGACTTCGGGACAAGCTACTCCAAGTAAATAAACTCCGACACGAGCTACTTTTGCAGCAAAAGGTGGTAGGCCTGCTAGCTTAGCTTGAATCCATGAGATAGCTTTAAGCTGATGTAATGGGACTTCGGGACCAATGAACTTATGCTAATTTCTAGGGACATATGTACTCAGGAACTTCGTGCTTATCCTCTTTCCAATTACCGTCCCCAAACACGCAGCATATACCCGCTTAGAATAAGGCTGATGCCGCCCATTCCTTCAAGCACAACACCGGAGTAACCTAAGTACCACACGCCCATCAGCGCAGACAAGGCGAACAGCCACAAGCCAAGGTAAACAAGAGGTCTGCCTAGCAGAAGTCCGACCTGCACGAAACCGATGGCGAGAATGAACGCTCGCAGCACGGGTGCGAAAAGTGGGCTTACAGCGCCAATGGCCTCGAGCAGAGCAACGGTTGCAACGAGCATCGCTCCAGGCAGCACTAGCAGCGCTGGATGCCCCCAGCCACTGCGCTCACTTGACCTTGCTCCTGCCTGTGCAAGAGAGCCAGCTTGATCTTTCATGCGCGCCTTCACCTGATTCGGCCCTGAACTCCTTACGCAGGCTCCATATCTGAATCAAGCTGGCCACAACCGCTGTGATAAATGCCGCCTGCTTCAACCAATCCAAGTCGCGCCAATAGATAGCAACATCAACAAGCGCGCTGAATATCCATTCCGCGCCCCAAATGAACAGAAGCGGGATTAATGCGTTAGCTTGACCGATCCAAGCTTTTCTCTTATTTTCCAAGTCCTGCTGATTCGTATTTGCCAAATCCTTTTGTTTTGAGTTTTGCATACATTCACCTCTAGTTTTATGTTCCACACTTCTCGTATAATGGAAACATGTCCATTCATTCATTATAACTGGAACGTGTCCCATAGAGAAGGAGAGCTCATGTACAGCGAAGAACAGAAGGTTTATTTTTCCAAAAATCTATTGGATTGGTACCAAACCCATAAACGAGATTTACCATGGCGAAGAAGCAAAAACCCTTATTATATATGGATTTCCGAAGTCATGCTGCAGCAAACGCGGGTGGATACGGTGATTCCGTATTTCCATCGCTTCGTCGATCAATTTCCAACGGTTGAGGCATTGGCTACGGCGCCAGAGGAGAACGTGCTCAAAGCTTGGGAAGGGCTCGGCTATTACTCGCGCGCAAGAAACCTGCAAACGGCAGTTAGAGAAGTTCACGAGCGCTATGACGGTATCGTCCCCCAAAATAAAGAGGAAATTTCCTCGCTCAAAGGCGTCGGCCCCTACACATCAGGAGCGATCCTCAGCATCGCTTATAACAAACCTGAACCCGCTGTAGATGGCAATGTCATGCGAGTACTGTCGCGCTATTTTTTAATTGAAGAAGATATTATGAAGCCCGCAACTCGGACCATGATGGAGAAGCTGGCACGCGAGCTCATCCTAGAAGGTACGGCAAGTGATTTCAATCAAGCCTTGATGGAGCTTGGGGCTATGGTATGTACGCCTCGTTCACCGCACTGTTTGACGTGCCCTGTTATGGCGCATTGCAGCGCACGTGAAGCTGGTATGGAAGAGGGCCTGCCTATCAAAAAGAAAGCCAAACCTCCGCGTCCAGAATTGCGTGCAGTGGCTTTGATAGAAGGTACGGGTGAGAACGAAGGAAAATGGTTGATCAGGCAGCGTCCGCAAGAGGGGTTGCTCGCTCGTATGTGGGAGCTGCCGCATGTGGCCTGGAAGTCTGAGGGATGGCATTCGGATGAGGATAATAGGAGCGAGCTCCGTCAAGCCCTTATGGATCAGGAGCAAATCGGTATTGAGCCTGACGAGTGGTTCATGGATACAGAACATATTTTCAGCCATATCGTTTGGAAAATGAAAGTATACCGCGCCAAGCTAAGCGACGCTAATCGTCCTAGTACTGGGGGAGAATGGATCCCTTTTCATTATCGCTGGGTAGGCCCGGACGAACTTGATCAATACGCTTTTCCGAACGTTTTTATACGGATTATGAGAGAGTGGCAGGAGAGAAACGAGGAGTAACTCTTCTGTTTTTCTCTTTTTATATAGACCTTTATCGAATTTCGCCCTTAATGGCATCCACGTTTCTTAATGTGATTAACTTTTTATCAATTTGTATAAATTCGTCATCGAGGAGCTCTTGCAGCACCTTGGTTACGGACTCTCGCACAGTGCCAACCATATTAGCCAGCTGCTGATGTGTTAGTTTTACATTAATCAGAAGACCCTCCGGCGTAGGTACACCATGCTGCTCGGATAGACGGATAATGGTCTTTAAGATTCGAGAGCGAACCCCTAAGAACGTAAGGTCGTAGATTTGATCATTGGCCCGACGCAGTCGTCCCATCGTTGTTTCTAGCAGCTTTAAGCATAGCTTAGGGCTCTTCTCCATGAACTGAGCGAATACCGTACGTTTAAGGACATAAAGTGTGCAAGTTTCCATCGTTTCGGCGGTTGCTGATCGAGTATGACCACTGCCTATCAAGGACATTTCTCCGAAAAAATCCCCATCACGAAACAAAGCAAGAATAATTTCCTTGGCTTCATCCAAGCGATATATTTTCACAACACCTGATTTAATTAGAAATAATTCATCACCTTCATCACCCTCGAGAAAAAGAATTCCGCCCTTTTTTGCTTTTTTTTCTGTGAATAAAGGGGCGATTGCCTGTAAATCTTCTTCTGAAAGCTCTTGAAATAAGGGGACATTTTGGAGTAAAGATACAATTGTTTTCACCAGGCATTCCTCTCATTTCGGCCATATTAAAAGACCAGCGTTTCACCGATTTCTACAATCGCGAATTCATCTGTAATTCAGGGAATAAAGAAGCCTAGAGGTGATATCGCGACGTTGCCTACGGAACAACTAGACTATGTCTCTATCGTACAGCTTTCCGGTGTTTGCGTAAAGAACTTCCAGCGCATGATGTCCGGGAAGGTCTATTGAATGAGGGATTCAAAAAGAATTATCCGTAGCGGTATTTGAAAAAAAGTCTGTTCTATTTATAAAACTTGCATTAATATGATAAGAACTAAAAAAAGATGGGGGTGCCAATATGTATGGAATAGTTAATTATGAGGTGTTTTTGCTTACAGGAATTCTCCTGAATCTTATTCCTGGTGCAGACACCATGTACGTGATGGGAAGAAGTATTTCCCAAGGGAGAAATGCGGGGATTTACTCGGTTTATGGGATTATCAGTGGCTCTTTAATCCATACCCTATTAGTTGCTTTTGGTCTATCGATCATACTTACGAAGTCACTTCTCCTATTCAATATCATAAAAATAGTTGGAGTCATCTATTTGGTTTATCTTGGAATCAAAATGTTACTTGATAAAACAAATGTAAACTTTAGTGCTGCTTCGGAGTCTAATAAACAAAATATAAGCAAAATATACACACAAGGGCTTTTGACCAGTCTAACGAACCCAAAAGTTTCTTTATTTTTCATTGCCTTTCTCCCGCAATTTATTGACAAAAAGGCTTCAGGGCCTATCCCATTTATTATTCTGGGGCTTACGTTTACGTTCACTGGATTGCTATGGTGTCTCTTTATTGCCTATTTCTCTTCGTACATAACCAAAAAAGTAAGAGGAAGTGCGAAGATCGGCACGGTTTTAAACAAAATAACGGGCATTATCTTTATTGGGATGGGATTAAAGCTGCTTCAAACCAAGGCGCCTCAATAATCGTCACTTGTTAATAAATACAGTCAATCAAAAACGACCCCCCGGGGTCGCTTTTTTTGTGACCTCTCCGACACTGTCGACGAGCTTCAGCTCACTGAGCTCTCGCTGAAAGCGCGGTTTTCGCGCTTAATTGTTGCTTGGCAGCCTCACGTTTACATAAACCATTGGATTTTATCCAATGTCTTTCCCATTAGGCCTAACAATAACATCTACCATTGGATACTTTCCAATCGTTCTGCCCCTGAAAGTTAATTTTCATGGAAAATCTTGGATTCTATTGGATTTCCTCCAATGAAAGTCGGATATCCAAAGCCTAAATAGGTGTTTAATTGGATTTACTCCAATGGAAATTCCAAAACCACAGCCTATGTATGTCCAGTTTATGCTACGAACTCAATAACTCATGAATGTTTGGCCACACTAATGCGAATAGTGTTGGTATCATTAAAAAAAAGCGACCCCGCAGGGCAATGTCATTTAGTTAAGGCGCAGGTCCAAATATCAAGAAAAAGAGCAGGTTATCGAAAAAGATAGCCCGCTCTTTTTTTTGCACGAAAAAGAGAAATAAGACTTGACAAGTAGGTATAAATGTGTGGCGAAGCCCCTTGAAAAACGAGGAGGTTACGCCAATGAATGAGTACGCAAATTCGCTAAAACAAACGCTGACATCCCTCATACGAGAAATGTCAGCGCTACCTGCACCTTATGTCCAAAACCCTGAAAAAGATTTTACCCGAAAGAAAAAGCTTCCCTTTGAAACGGTCATGCAGACTCCTGATCTCCATGGGTGGCAACAGCTTATACAAGGAGATCTTGGAATCACAAGGCTATGACGTAAATACCGCAACCACTTCTGCTTTTGTCCAGCAGAGAAATAAAATCCTGCCGTCTGCTGTGGAATGCTTGTTTCACAAATTTACGCAATCGCATACGGATATCAAGGACTACCGAGGGTATCGATTAATTGCCATTGATGGTTCGGATTTGCATATCGCAACGGACCCTGCGGACACAGACACCTACTTTCAAAGCCAACCCAACACGAAAGGCTACAACCTTCTGCATTTGAACGCAGCCTATGACCTCTGCAACAGACTGTACGTAGATGCCAATGTTCAGCCGCGAAGGTTGCGTAACGAGGGAAGGGCGCTGGCTACTATGGTCGACCGTTCCCCCATCAAGGGCAAAACCATTGTTATTGCCGATCGAGGTTATGAAAGTTACAACAATTTCGCGCATATTGAACGCAAAGGATGGAACTATGTCATACGGGTAAAGGATTTGGATTCGAGTGGTATTCTTTCGGGCTTGTGTTTGCCCTCTGGCGGAGAATTTGATCGAAACTTTCATCTGACACTCACCAAAAAACAAACAAAAGCGGTCAAGGCTCATCCCGAGATTTACAAGTACGTCCCTTCCTCGTCTACCTTTGATTTTTTAGATTTGCATGAGAACTTTTTTCACCCGATTTCCTTTCGGGTTGTTCGTTTCGTCCTGCCGAGTGGAGCTTATGAAACCGTCATTACGAATCTTTCTGCCGATGATTTCCCACCCGAGGAACTGGGGTCCATTTATAACATGCGTTGGGGCATTGAAACCTCTTTTAGAGCATTAAAATACACTGTCGGTCTGACGAGTTTTCACGCGAAGAGACGAGAGTCCATCATCCAAGAGATTTTCGCAAGAATGATTATGTACAATTTCGCTGAAATGATGACCTCGCACGTCGTCATTTCCCAAATGGATAAACGGCACCAATACCAAGTTAACTTCACGGTCGCCGTTCACGTTTGTAGACATTTCCTGCGCTCAAGAGGTGATGAACCCCTGCCTGATGTTGAAGCACTGATTCGCAAAAACATTTTGCCGATTCGACCCGTTCGCAAAGGGCAGCAGAATACGCGCAAAATCCGCTATAAATCAGCTGTTAGCTTCGTCTACAGAGTAGCATAATTCGGTTCACTTGAACATTTTTTAAGCGGATATTCCATCCGCTTTGTTTGCTGTACGCTTTTTTCCTTGCTGGCACCAAAAAAACAAACGGCACAGGTTTTTTTCCCATGCCGTTTCGAATTTCATTTTTATTCCCGGTTTTGTCTTTGAGCTAACTTAATGACATTGCCCCGCAGGGTCGCTTTCTCTATGCACAGATATTACTTCGCAGCGTCGTAACGTTTGCCAACTTCGTTCCAGTTCACAACGTTCCAGAAAGCCGCGATGTAGTCAGGGCGTTTGTTTTGGTAGTTCAGGTAGTAAGCATGCTCCCAAACGTCAAGACCAAGGACTGGCGTTTCGCCTTCCATGATCGGGCTGTCTTGGTTAGGCAAGCTGTATACTTTCAATTTGCCAGCTTTGTCAACAGCTAGGAAAGCCCAGCCAGAGCCAAAACGTGTTGTAGCTGCTGCAGCGAAGTCTGCTTTGAATTTGTCAAAGCCGCCAAGCTCGCTCTCGATAGCTGCTGCTAAAGCGCCAGTAGGTGCTCCGCCAGCTTCTGGTCCGATTGTTTCCCAGAACAGGGAGTGGTTTGCGTGTCCGCCACCATTGTTGCGAACGGCTGTACGGATATCTTCAGGAAGGCTGTTCAGGTCAGCGATCAGGTCGTTTAAGGATTTGTCATGCAGAGCAGGGTGTTTGTCCAGAGCTGCATTCAGGTTGGTAACATAGGCGTTATGGTGACGATCGTGGTGAATTTCCATTGTTTTTGCATCGATGTGTGGCTCAAGTGCGTTGTTCGCGTACGGAAGAGCTGGTAATTGATGTGCCATTGTATAAATACCTCCTAAAATTATGTAGTTTCAACTTCATTATGAAGGAATTTCGATAATAAAGCAACATGTATGTTTACTAAGTCAGACACCACGGCGCTCAATTTCTTGGATGATTTGACTGTGAATATGGGTTCCTTGTTCATTGAGCCAAGGAGATAAATCGCTCATGGCACTGTGATTGTATCGAAGTTCGATCTCCGTCCATTCGCTAGGTTTTATGGAGCTCAGTACCTGAAAATCACGTATTTTTCGTGGGTATGAGTCACCGATCTCTTCATTGTTTGACATGAATTCACCTCCCGTTCTTTGCACATCCTTCTATAAAATCCGACGTTATCACGATTTTTATACATGAGATAATATCTTTTAAACCAAATAATAGTTAAATATTTGAAAAAATTTGGTGAAAACGCTTGCATTTAAGCGCTTTCAAGAGAAAAAACGAAAAAAACAAAGTTTTTTGTGAATTTTAACACATTTTTAGCAGGATTCCGGACTTTTTTGTCGTATTTACTACTTTACCAGAAAATTGATCCTAACAATCTAATGTGGAATTGGGAGAGAACCGTATGCACGTTCGTTCATTTCAGCTTGGTGATACCTCTTCGGTGAAGACACTTCTGCAGGATGTTTTATCGGAAACCTGCTATGAGGAGACGATTGAAGCATTTGCACGTCAGCTATCATGGGATACAGAGCTTGTTTTAATTGCTCAAGAAGAAGAGGAAGTTGTAGGCCTGATTATCGGTACGATTGATAACAACAATGGCTACTACTATCGGATCGCAGTTGCAACAGAGTATCAACGTAAAGGTATCGGTAAAGCTTTGATCGAAGCAATGAAGCAAAGGTTCCTTCAACGGAACGTGAAGAAGATTATGGTGACGGTGGATGTCCATAATGAAATGGTGCTGCCTGTGTACGAGTCTGTTGGTTACAGCACATCGGACTTTTCCCGTACCGCACATCGTCTTAGCATTGTGAAGAAAGTCAGTGTTTAACTGATCGTTCGGATGTCCATGAAATGAATAGATTTGGAACGAGGGAAGCATATCTGTGCCGCCATTGCAATTGGGGGTCAGATATGCTTTTCTATATAATATGGGAACTTTTCGGCAGCAATGAATAGAGGAGCTTTGGACATGGATAACTTCGCGCCGTATGTGATAAAAAGCTTCAAACATGATGGACATCTTCACCGGATGTGGCTAACGAATTGGCGAGTACCGCAGCACATCCTGCATGCCGATCATCAGCAGCAAGAAATGATGGTGTTTATTAACAGCCAGACCAAGATTCAGGAAGCGGACGGCAAGGAATGGGTTAGCCGAATTCCAGGGGTATCCTTTTTTATTCCCAAAATGTGGTTTAATATTGTTGCACTTATAGAAGAAACAGGTGTTAGATACTACTGCAATGTCGCGTCACCACTGTATGTGACCCAGCAAGTACTGACTTATATTGACTACGATCTTGATGTTATTCGGATGCCGGATCGTTCCGTGCATATCGTAGATCAAGATGAATATGAACGCCATAAACTGAATTATCACTATTCTTCGCTTGTGGAAACGAAGGTGAAGGACGGTCTTGCAGCTTTGCTTGCGCTGGTGAACGCTGACAAGCCGCCGTTTCAAGATGATATGGTCATGTATTATTACGAGCAGTGGGAAAAGTATAAGAACGGAGGAGCATAAATGAGCTTCTTTGTAGGACGCAGTGAATCGAATAAAACAGCTTCTCAGCCTAAGAACTATCATGAGGCTAAAAGCCTAACCCATGAGCTATGGGATTGGACGAAATCCATTCTTGTAGCTCTTCTTGTCGTTATTCTCGTACACCAATTCGGATTCAATCTTTCCACGGTACGAGGTCACTCGATGCAGCCGACCTTGCAGGAAGGGGAGTGGTTGTTCGTGAACAAAGCCATTACGTACCTGAAGGCGCCAAAACGCGGAGAGATTGTCATTCTCAAAGAGTCTGAGGTGTTTGTCACGGTGCAGCATCCTTTCTTGGTTAAAAGGATTGTCGCAATTGCCGGCGACGAGGTGCAGGGCCGAGCCGGATATTTGTATATCAACGGCGACAAGATGGAGGAGCCGTATACGGACTCGCTCATCGAGGACGGAGACTTTGGACCGACACGCGTCGGGCAAGGCCACGTCTTCGTGATGGGCGATAACCGCCATGCGGCGGCAAGTGGCGACAGCCGCAGGTTCGGGGCTGTTCCTATCGGCCAGATCCAAGGACGGGCCGAGTATGTGCTGTGGCCATTCGCGATGGCCGCAAAGCTTTAAACCGAACGGACGCGAAAGAAGAGAGAGGTGAGAGGGTTGGCGGTTTCCATAGCAGCAGGAACAGATGCGGATTGGCGCAGGCTACAACAAGAGATCGTGGAAGCCGCGCCGTCCCTTGGTATTGATAAAATCGGCTTCACGTCAGCGGAGCCGTTCACAGAACTGAAAGAGATCCTTCTCCGCCATAGGGAGAAGGGGTTTGAATCCGGCTTCGAGGAGCCGGATATCGAGAAGCGGGTGCATCCAAGCTTAAGCTTCGACGCGCCGCAGTCGATCATTTCCATCGCTGTTGCGTACCCGTCGAAGCTGCCGAACCCTCCCCGATCCGAGCCAGGGGCGTATCGGGGGATTATTTCGCGCTCCTCGTGGGGGAGCGACTACCACGACGTGCTTCGCGATCGGCTCGCGAAGCTGGAGGCTTTCATCGCGCAGCGCGTGCCTGATGCGAGACTGCAAAGCATGGTCGACACAGGCGCACTGGTCGACCGGGCCGTAGCCGAGCGGGCCGGGATCGGCTGGACCGGCAAAAACTGCGCCGTCATCACCCCCGAGTGGGGATCGTGGGTTTATTTAGGCGAAATGATCACGAATATACCGTTTACATCCGATACATCTATTATGGATCAGTGTGGGGACTGCACGATTTGTATCGATGCTTGTCCCACGGGAGCGCTGGTGGGACCAGGACAGCTGAACTCAAGCCGCTGCATCTCCTTCATCACGCAGACCAAAGGCTATGTCGAGGATGAGTTTAAGCTCAAAATCGGCAACCGTCTCTACGGCTGTGACACCTGCCAGATCGTCTGCCCGAAGAACAAGGGGATGAACTGGACGCATCATCCAGAGCTCGAGCCTGACCCCGAGAAGGTCAAGCCTCTATTAATCCCCTTGCTGACCATGTCGAACAAGGATTTCAAGGAACAGTACGGGCGCATTGCAGCGTCCTGGAGAGGCAAGAAACCGATCCAGCGCAATGCCATTATCGCGCTTGGAAATTTCAAGGACAAGACAGCTGTACCCGTCCTCAAAGAGCTGCTCCTGGCCGATCCGCGTCCTGAGATCAGGGCTACGGCAGCGTGGGCGCTAGGGCGGATTGGCGGCGAAGACGCAGCTGCCGCCCTTGATAAAGCCCGAGCAGCCGAGCAGGAACCCGCAGTTATGCTGGATATCGAGAAGGCGCTCGACGTAATTAGCCATTCTACAGCTGATATGGGGGAGAAAGAGCAGATATGACACAGAAACAGACACAAGCTGCGACCGTCCTTTCCTATACGGAGGTTACCTCTCCAATAGGTCCGCTTGTTCTTATATCGACCTTACAGGGACTCTGCAAGGTCGATTTCGGCACCTATGAACAGAACCGAGAGAAGCTTCAGCAATGGGCTGACCGCTGGTTTGGCAGGCATGAGCTGCAAGAGGATGCCTCACAGCTCGAAACGGTTGTGCAGCAGTTGGAGCAGTATTTTAGAAGAGAACGTGTAAGCTTTGAGGGTGAACTGGATTTACATGGAACTGATTTCCAAAAACAAGTCTGGACAGCGCTGCTTTCTATTCCATATGGAGAGACAGCTTCTTATAAACATATTGCAGAAGCCATTGGCTCACCGAAAGCCGTCCGAGCGGTTGGTGGAGCTAACAATAAAAACCCAATTCCCGTCATTATCCCTTGTCATCGCATCATTGGAGCTAGTGGCGACCTTGTTGGCTACGGCGGAGGTCTCCCCATAAAAGTGCGCTTGCTTGATTTGGAACGAAGCCCGAATACGGTAATAACTAATAAATAAAACGTGGAGTGAATCCTATGAAATATGTGCATTTGGATTCCGTTGAGCCGGGTCAAATTTTGGGCCGAACGATATTTGCCAGCAATGGAGCAATTTTGCTATCAGAAGATGTGCATTTAACGGTGTTTATGATTAACACGCTTAACCGAATCGGAGTCACAATGATTTACATCAAAGACCCGAACCTAGAGGATGTAGAAATCCCGGAAATCCTTTCGGATGAAACCAAACGTATCGTTATGCAGCAAATGGGTCAAACGTTCGCGGCTATCCAGTCTGGTAAGGAATTTAACTCGCGTGCTATGAGTATTTCGATTAATACACTGCTCGATGAGATCATGAAAAATCGTGATGTACTCGTGCAGTTGACGGATATTCGTACACAAGATAACGAAATGTATGTCCATGCAACGAATGTCTGTATGATGGCCGTGCTCATTGGGATTAATATGGGGTTTAATGGAACCCAATTGAAGGAGTTCGCTATTGGTGCGCTTCTGCATGATGTGGGTAAGGTGGAGCTTGTTTGCGATGATGAATCGCCCGACATGAAGAGGCATCATACTTGGCGCGGCTTCGAGCTTCTGAAGAACAAGCGTGAATTCAGCCTGCTCATCGCCCATGTAGCCTTCCAGCATCATGAGATGCTTAACGGCCAGGGGATTCCGAGAGGACTTATGAGTGAAGAGATTCATATTTATGCGAAGATTACGGCCGTCGCGAATATGTACGATAATCTGCTCTTTGATGTCTCCTTAGGGCGCCGCATGCTGCCGCATGAGGCTTGCGAGCATATGATGGCGCTAGCGGAGACCAAGCTTGATCGCGATGTTTTGATCCAATTTCTGAAAATCGTCTCGATCTATCCGACGGGGGCTTCCGTCCGTTTGTCCAATCGGGAGACGGGCGTCGTGGTCGGGCAGCATAGAGGATTGCCAAGCCGTCCGATTGTGCGAATCGTGAAGCAAAATGGGATGGATAAAGAACTGGATATCAAAGAAATTGATCTAGCCAAGCATACGACCATTTTCATCGAACAAGTTCTGTAATTAAGGGTTAGTCATTTGTAAAAAGATGAGCAGAAATGATATGATAGGGCAAGCAATTGATACCAATTTGTACATGCAGGGGGCATAAATGATGTGGAGTTATCTGATTCCAATTCTCACGTTAATTGTTGGCTTGGTAGGTGGGTTCTTTATCGGCGTATTCTATTTAAAAAGACAGCTGGAATCCATGCAGAACAATCCGGAAATGCTGCAAAAAATGGCCAAACAAATGGGCTACAACATGAATAAGCAGCAGCTAAACAAAGCACAACAAATGATGAAAAACCAGAAGTGGAAATAATACGTAGGGTTCGAATAACCCTTCAAAAAGGGCTTTGCTGTTTAACCGTACGAACGGTGGCAGCACGAGCCCTTCCTACTATATAATTATAGGGATCTAATATAGGGATCTTTGAGTGTAGCTCAAAGTCTCTCCTAATGTGAGTGTAGCTCAAAGTAGGACATACCAGTACTATTCAGAGGTGGCTCAAGCGATGGCTAGCAACAAAGACCGCATCATGGAAGCAGCCATGGATTTATTTCACGATCATGGTTTTCAAGGAACGGGTCTGGAAGATATATTGACGAGCAGCGGAGTATGCAAGAGCAATTTTTATTACCATTTTAAAAGTAAAGAAGAGTTAGGTTTGAAAGTTATTGAGCGCAAGGTGCAGGAGATGCGGCATTCAGTGATGGAGCCTAGCTTGGGTAATGCGCAATTATCGCCGAAGCAGCGGGTGCTGGCATTGTTTGAATACATGCTTGCGTTTTGTGAGGAGCATGAATGCCGCAGAGGCTGCTTCTTCGGTAATCTGGCCTTGGAGCTGAGTGATAGTTCTGAGGAGCTGCGTAAGCCGTTAAGCCGCTTTTTCAGTGAGCTTACGGCTGGGGTGGAATCCTGTTTGCAGGAAGGTAAGAGACAAGGCGAGCTGCTGCTGCAGGGGTTAACCCCAGTGGAGCTGGCGACCCCGATCGTATCCCTTCTACAGGGTGGTTTGCTGCTTACCAAAACGCACAAAGACAGCAAAGCGCTGCGCGACAGTATCAAGGTTTTGACCGTTTGTATAGGGTAGAGGATAAGAAAGAGGAGTGATAGAAAGATGGCGTCCATTGACTACAAAAATACAAGAGTTGCTGAGAATCGGGAGCTGATTGAACAGCATGTCCGCGAGATTTTACGGCTGATTGGCGAAGATGTAGATCGGGAAGGTTTGTTAGATACACCTGCTCGTGTAACCCGTATGTATGAAGAAATATTTTCGGGCTATGAGGCGAATCCGCGCGATGTGATGGGTGTAACTTTTGATGAACAGCACGAAGAGCTCGTGATTATTAAGGATATTATCTATTACAGTCAATGCGAGCATCATATGGCACCCTTTTTTGGGAAAGTGCATGTAGGGTACTTACCTAGCGGAAAAGTGGCTGGACTGAGCAAATTTGCTCGTCTGGTTGATGTGGTCACTCGTAAGCTGCAGGTGCAAGAGCGGATTACTTCAGAAATTGCCGACATTCTCGATGAAGTGCTGAAGCCGCACGGCGTCATGGTTGTCGTGGAGGGAGAACATATGTGTATGTGCTCCAGAGGCGTGAAGAAATACGGAAGTCAAACGATTACCTCAGCCGTTCGCGGTTCATTCCGCACGGACTCTACACTTCGTACCGAATTTCTGTCTTTGTTAAAATAAGTAGATCTTACGAGGGATGTGCATGGAGACAATAGTCTTGTGCAGCATCCCTTTTTTTGTTCAGGAAGCGCGTCATGACTTGTTGCGAGGTAGACGATATAGTATTATTTTACCACATAAGAAAGTTTAAGATGTTCGGCCTCAAGAGAGGTTATCTCATATGATACAAGAATTAAGAGCGATACCGGGCGTCCGGCAAGAGCACTAGAGGAGGCAAGCTTATGAACAACATACGTAAATATCGGCCAGGTGAGGCCGGTTCCTCTAAATTGAGTGAAGAACGGGATGAATTTGAGCGTGATTATGCGAGGTTAATCCAATCTCCGACCTTTCGTCGGCTGCAGGGCAAATCGCAGGTGTTTGGCGCAGGATCAGGTGATTACTATCGAACACGTCTGACCCATTCGCTCGAAGTTGCCCAAATCGCCAGAGAAGTGGCGAAGCGTTTAGAACGGACGAACCCTTTTTTGAGTAAAAGAGAGCATCCTGGCTTGATCATTGATCCTACCGTCGTCGAGTGTGCATCGATCGCTCACGACTTCGGTCACCCGCCTTTTGGGCATAAAGGGGAAGAGGTTCTGAATCATATTCTGATGAGGGATCATGGCTTGAAATATGAAGGCAATGCGCAAAACTTCCGCATCCTGATGTTTCTCGAAAAAAGAGCAGGGAGTGAAAGCGGTCTAGACCTTACAGCCGCGGTGCTTCTCGGCATTAATAAGTATCCATTTTTAATCGAGGAAGAAGGCCGGCTTAAGGGTGTCTACGCTTCGGAATGGGAGATCATTCAAGATCTGCGCTCGCAATGGAATATGCCGGAGGGCTGTTCGACCTTGGAAGCACAAATGATGGATTTATGCGACGATATCGCGTACTCCACCCATGATATTGAAGATGGTATTCGTGCAGGCAAAATTCAAATGAACGCAACCTTTTTTGAGGATCAAAGACTGATTCGCCATGTGGTCATGGAAATATTGAATGATCCCAATAAGCACAAATTCGGCTGGGAGCAAGTCAATATCGAGCAAATGGTCAGGCAAGTTCTGTCGGACTACCTGGAGCAATGGGAGCAAATTTTCGCAGAGTGCAACGGGGAAGAATCACGTACGCGCAGAGAGATGAAAGCCCGCTGGGTGAGCTCATTCGCGAGTAGTCTGGACATTATAGATGACCCTGACCGAGGCTGGAAAAAGGTTGCACTCGTGAAAGATGGAGCCGAGGATATGAATCTGCTGCGCACGATGGAAATTCTCAAGAAGCTTGCGTGGGTCACGCTGATTAAAGACTTCCGCGTGCTGCGCCTGCAAAAACGCAGCGAGATCATCGTCGAGCGCCTGTGGGACAGCTTCATCGACAAGGACAAGGGGCAGTGGATCATGCCTCCGGACTGGATTGACAGCTACGAGCGCCGTAATGCCACCTGGAGCTGGCCGCGTTTCGTCGCGGATTATATTTCCGGTATGACCGACGCCTACGCGGAGAAGGTCTACGCCGAATTATTCGCTAGCAAATCCGGCTCGATTTATGAGATGGATTAGTTTGGGGAAACGATGCGGAAACGAGCTAGAAACGTGTAGGTGCGAGGATTTGCAGGGATTCTCGCCATGATCTGTTCAAAGATATGGAAGATGTAAAAAGTGCAGCAAATTTAGTCTATATCGACGATTTCAAGAGAACAAGTTGCAAAAAGTGCATCTAAATCGACCAACCCGGCCCGTTTTTGGCTAGATTGCAAGTATTTTGCACCTAGAATAAGAAGTGGACACCTCACTAAGAGAATTAGATAATAATCATAACTAGGAGGTGTTCACATGAGTGGGCAGCGGAGGTCATTTAATGAAGAATTTAGACGTCAAACAGCAAAGTATTTGCAAGAGCAGACAAAGTCTGTAGAGGAGATCGCACTCGAACTGGACATACCTGCCAAAACGCTACATGCTTGGAAAGCAAAATACCGCGAGTTTAAAAACGAATCCGTCAATCAAAGTGAACGGGTTCGAGAACTCGAGCAACTATTGAAAGAAAAAGAACGTGAACTGAATCAGAAAGACCGCCGTTTAGCTGATGTAGAAGAGGAATTGGCTATCGTAAAAAAGGCGGTGCACATCTTCAGCAAACCAAAGAATTAAGGTTTCAATTCATTGAAGATCATCGCTCTGAGTTTCCAGTGGAGAAGATGTGCAGCGTGCTTAAAGTATCCAGGAGCGGCTATTACAAATGGCGTACGGCAGCACCATCCGAACAGCAAAAACACAAAGAGATGCTAACAGAGCGGATTAAGTTTCACTTTAAGGACTCTGATCAGCGGTACGGAAGTCCAAGGATATGGAATGAACTTAAAAAGGAAGAATTGCGGGTATCTGAGCGTACTGTCGGCAAGATCATGCGTGAACAAGGCCTTCGCTCTTGTATGTCAAAGAAATTCAGAGTAACAACAACGGATTCGAAACACAATGAACCCATCGCTCCAAATGTACTCGAGCAAGACTTTTCAGCGACAAAACCCAATGAAAAATGGGTAGCTGACATTACCTACATTCCCTGTCGTGAAGGAAAACTGTACTTAGCAAGCGTAATGGATCTGTACACAAAGCAGATTGTAGGTTGGAAGCTCAGCGACAGCATGACGACAGACCTCGTGCTAGACGCATTAAAACAAGCTTATCACGCTAAGAAGCCCAAGGAGGGGCTTATTCATCATTCTGATCGTGGCGCTCAGTACGCGTCCAGTGACTACCGTAAACAGCTCAAAACCTATCGAATGAGAGCTAGCATGAGTCGTAAAGGGAACTGCTATGATAATGCCTGTATCGAGGCATTTCATAGCATTTTAAAGCGCGAACTTATTTACTGCACCCCGACATTCAAAACAAAGCAGGAAGCCTATGAGAAGTTGTATCGTTACCTAGAGTTATTTTACAACCGAAAAAGATCCAACAGTACGCTAGGCTATGTGTCCCCTCTTCGCTTTGAGCAGCAGTACTATAGACGCACTGCCTGAAAATTAGGAGTGTCCACTTTCTTGACAGAAGAGCATTTAATGTACAAAATGCATCTTTGTTGCCTCGAAATGAAGAATAGACGATGATTTGCTGCACTTTTTGCATGATGTTGTTTGTAGACCCAGTCAGGTACCGCTGAATTGTTGATTAGAGGCAAAAAAATATCGACCCGCGAGGGGCCGATTTTATAGGGAGGAGGGAATACCTGGGTTAACTTGCATAGGAGTAGTTGAGATACCGTTAAGGAAATTCATCGTTCGACGCATATACGTCTTGGGCTCTGCTCGGTACAGCAACTCATGCTGCGCTTTTGGGATAATCCATAGCTTGGATTCGGAGTCCTTTTGCTGCTTGAACATATCTTCTACCATGCCATAGGGTGCTTTGTAATCTTCCGTACCATGGATGAAGAAAATCGGCATCGGATAAGCTGTTGAGGTTACTTTGTTGTAAGGGACTTCTTGCAAGCTAACGCCATTGAGCAAAGGGAAGAATAAGCGTACAAGCGGTAGAGATGGGAATTTCGGCACGTTAACGACTTGCTTCATATTATGATAGAGTGTGTCTGGGTTGAGCAAAAAAGTGCTGTCCAGAATCATCCCCGAAATATCGTTGCCACTTTGAAGAGCAGTCTGCAGTGCTGTTCCTGCTCCCATAGAGAAGCCCCAAATATAGATAGGACCGCTGGAAATCTGCTTGATATAATGGATGGCGCCAAGCAGTTCTTGCGATTCCTGAATGCCGCCAGTCATGATTCGCTTACTGTTAGGGTGTACATAGCCATAATCGAACATGAGTACATTGTAGCTTTGCAAATGAAGTTCGCGGGCTAAGCTGTAAATGGGAACCCAAAGTTCTTCGCGATTGCCGCCGTAACCATGGGAGAAGATAACCGTTTTATCGGAATTACCAGGTATGAACCAACCGTCTAGGTTTGATGTACCATTCAGACTAGGGAAAGTCACATTGTTGTAAGAAAGACCCACGGCCTTCATCGGATCCGAATGAAGCGGGTCAATATGCGGCCGAGCCAGTGTCCAAGCAATATAGGCGTGAAAACCAAGAAGCAAAGAAGTGCATAGGATTAGAAATGAAATGAGGATGGTGAAAACCAGCCTTTTTTTGCGCAAAAGCGGTCGGGTGACCACTTGCTCTAGTGTGGGTTGTAGTGAACCAGTTCCAGGGGTTAGAGATGTTGTTGACATCGTAGTACCCTCCCTCAAATAAAATAGTATGATTATGCTTCTGCGGGTTAGAGGTTAAAGGGAGAATGAATTATTTAAATATTCAGATAAGTATTCCATTAACTTAATAGTATTCTGAATGCGCTTTCAAGTCAATGAGAATGCGCTAATTGTAAGCCCTTTGTAATCGTTCTGTAACAATGAGAAAACAGATGTATAGGGATCTTTGGTCTTGACCAAAGTCTCTCCTCCTATAGGGATCTTAGCTCAAGATCAAAGTCTCTCCTTTACGGGTTAAAAGAGATTCGCTATACTGAATATAACTGAGTTTCATATAGTGAAACTTTTTTCACGGATGAAAGTGGTGAAAATGATGGAAGATGGCAAGCTGACCGTGCGCGCCGTTGAGCGCGCTTTAGATATTATGCTTTGTTTCACTGGGGCGTCAGAATTGACGCTGACCGAAATTGCAAGTCGTGCCCAGCTTCACAAAAGCACGGTACACCGTCTTCTAGCTTCCCTAGAAGGCAAAGGATTCATCATGCGCGATGGCTCGACGGATAAATACAGACTCGGTTATCGGCTATGGGAGTTGTCCGCTAACCTTTCCAAAGAGGGGGATCCCGGCGTCATTCTTCTGCCGGAAATGGAACGGCTGCGTGATCAGCTCGGCGAGACGATCTCGCTGTACGTGCAGGACGGCCTTGAGCGCGTACGCGTCCAAGCCGTCCAGAGCAACCATGCCATTCGCCGCGTTGCCCCTGTCGGGGCGCGAATGCCTTTGTACGTCGGCGCCTCGAGCAAGGTGCTCGTCGCCTTCGCTGAGCCAGCGCTGCAGGAGCAGCTTCTAGCCTCGGCCGATTGGCCGACGGGGCTAGATACGCTTGCGTTCCTGCAGCAGCTCAGCGACACCCGACGCGCTGGCTTCGCCACGAGCGTCGAAGAGCGCGAACCCGGAGCGGCGGCTGTGTCCGCACCGGTTCTGGACCGCGGCGGCCGGCTTGTGGCCGCCCTCGCGGTCTCGGGTCCAGCGAACCGGCTCACGCTGGAGCTGATGCAAGAGCAGGCGCCGCTCATTGTGGAGGCGGCGCGGCGTATGGGAACGATGCTGCGCTAGCGCATCGTTCTTTTGTGCACATAACAGAAAGTATAAGTTTCGAGGTAGAGCTTAAGGGTATCCCCTTTATAAGGTGGCCATTCAAAAACTTCCGCAATTGTGCAAAGTCGGCAATCGATTCATTGTGGACAAACGCTAACGAACTCAGAAAACGTTATGAAGCTCCAAAGGGGCTTTTGATATTCTAACGAATCGAGAAAACGCTATTGCAGGAAAGACAGCCCCAAATCACGCTTTTTCGCCAACGTAACGAGGCTGCGATTCGTTAGGATTCGAGTACGCGCATTATGAGGACAATAGCGTGTTCACGGTTCGTTAGCTCTGCGACAGCCTCCAAAATCGGTCTGCAGAGAAAAGAAGATGATCATGGAGAAAGTGGATATGGGCGGTTGGAGCCCTATATCCAATTCCCTCCCCAAGCTCAAACATATGGATTAGCACACAAAGGACCTGGGGCAAAGCCTCAGGTCTTTCTTTAGGCTTCGTGCTGGCGCGAAGCCGCAGCCCTACCGTCATCCGTCGTCGGGATGACGGATGCTTTGCTTCTAGGAGGTCATACTAGAAGAGGGAAAGGGAGTGGCAAGTAATGAATAAGACAGCCTCGATGCTGGCGATCTGGATCAGTCTTGCCAGTAATATCGTGCTGACCGCCATCAAAATCATCGTCGGCCTCAATTTCAAAAGCCAAGTGCTAATTGCCGACGGCATCCATAACGCGGGAGATGTCATTGCAACCGCAACGGCTTATAGCTCGATGCGCGTTTCCTCCAAACCAGCGGATGTAGACCATCCTTACGGGCATGGCAAAGCCGAGGTGCTCGGAGCCTTCATTGTCGCTATCATCTTAGGTGGAGCAGCCATTTATATGGGCTACCACTCTATTCATGCGTTATTTGAGCCAGCAGGAGAGGCGCATATAATTGCATTTATCGCGGCGATCATCTCGCTAGTTTGGAAGCAGATTCTTTATGTCTACACGAAACGTATCGGCCAAAAGGCCAACAGCAAAGGATTAATAGCCACTGCTTATGATCATTTGGCCGACGTATATGCTTCGATTGCTGCTTCGGTCGGTATAGGTTTGGCTTTAATCGGCGATCACTACGGCTATAGCATACTGGCTTTTGGCGACCCCGTGGCTGGTATCATCGTTTCTTTTTTAGTGCTGAAATTAGCATACGAAATGGGCAGCGAATCTTTCGACATTCTCATGGAGCGCAGTGTAAGCACGACATACATTGAACAATACGCGGCATTGATCCGATCTGTACCAGAGGTCAAACGGATCGACCGCCTGCGTGCCCGTGAGCACGGTCATTACATATTAGTTGACGCCAGACTTGGTGTATCAGGCAAATTAACCATCCAAGAAGGCCATGACATTAGCCGCCGTATTAAGCAAAAAATCAAAGAAGCGCATAGTGATGTGGATGAGGTGCTGGTTCATTTAAATCCTTGGTATGAGGAGTCTGCTACATCAGGCGGGGATTGATCATAATTCTTAATCCTTCTGAGCCGCCAATTCGCATATCTATGTAAAACACCTCTACGCGAGGTCGCTCACCATGTGGCGGCTTCGGTAGAGGTGTTTGTTTTTCTTCTATCTTTGTATTACCTAGCAAAAATATGATGCCCAATCCGCACAGTCTGCGGACGTGACCAGATCCATTTGCTCGTCGCTGTATCTGGATTAAAATAGTACAGGGCACCCTTGGTAGGGTCCCAGCCGCGAACAGCATCCTGTGCTGCCATGTAGGCTGTAGAATCCGGCTTAAGCCAGTATTGTCCGTCACTAACGGCTGTAAAAGCCCCAGGTTCAAAAATAATGCCTTGGATGGTAGTCGGGAACTGACTCGATTGTAGACGATTCATGACAACGGCCCCAACGGCTACTTGTCCTTCATAGGATTCACCGCGAGCCTCGCTGTAAATCACTTTCGCCAACATATCCAATTCAGCTTGATTCACTGAATAGTTACGTAATGCCTCCCAAGTTTTTGCTCCAATCATGCCGTCAACGGTTAGACCAAAATTATATTGAAAATTGCGAACAGCAGCGGCCGTAATCGGACCATATTTGCCATCCACAGGTTGCTGATAGTAGCCTAAAGTCTCGAGTCGGAACTGGGCGTCCCAGACATCACCGTTTTGACTGCCTTGCTTCAAATTAGTTGCAGCAGAAGCCGGTTGGCTCCATTCGCTTACGGTAAAACCTAATCCCATTGAAGCTAGCAGCACGACAAGGACGAGTTTTTTGATCAACTTCATGTTCATCTCCCCTTTCGTCCTATCAGTATAGGTGCCGAAGAGGGGGGGCTCAACCCACAGTTTTTGGCAATACAACCCAAACCCTTGGCGCCGTAAGGGAATTTAGGTTGTAAAAATGCCTTAATTATTGCTGATTTGGTCTTTTATAAAAAATAAAAAGCCCGAGACCGCCATTTAAGGCAATCCCGGACTTTTGCTGTGTTATGCGTTTTGTGTGTGTTTTGCTGTATTAGTTTTTCTCAGCAAGGATGGAGCGAAGAACGGTTTGCAGAATACCGCCATTGCGGTAGTAGTCTACGTCTACCAAGCTATCCAAACGCACGAGTGCGGTGAATTCGAAGCTTGTGCCATCTTCACGAGTAGCCGTTACTTTTACAGTGGAACCTGGTTGAACGTCGTTGCTTAAACCTGTGATATCGAATGTTTCACGACCTGTGATCCCGAGGGACTTCCAGCTTTCACCGTTAACGAATTGAAGTGGAAGAACGCCCATACCAACAAGGTTACTGCGGTGAATACGCTCGAAGCTTTCCGCGATAACGGCTTTGACGCCAAGTAGGAACGTACCTTTTGCTGCCCAGTCACGGGAGCTTCCAGTTCCGTACTCTTTACCTGCGATAACTACGAGGTTTTGGCCTTCAGTTTGATACTTCATGGAAGCATCGTAGATGGATTCAACTTCGCCAGTTGGCAGGTAAGTTGTTACGCCGCCTTCTGTTCCTGGTGCCACTTGGTTACGAATACGGATGTTCGCGAACGTTCCGCGCATCATCACTTCGTGGTTACCACGACGGGAACCGTAGGAGTTGAAGTCTTCTTTTTTAACACCATGGTTGATCAGGTATTGACCTCCAGGGCTGTCAACTTTGATGTTACCAGCAGGGGAGATGTGATCCGTTGTAACGGAATCGCCCATAAGTGCCAATGTTTTTGCACTGCGAATATCTGCAATATCATCAAGAACCGTGCCCAAATCTGTGAAGAACGGAGGCTCTTGGATGTAAGTGGATTTGTTGTCGAATTCGTACAGATCGCCTTCCGGAATTGCGATTTGGTTAAAACGCTCATTCGCACGGAATACGTTGCTGTATTTGTCACGGAACATGTCAGGACTCATAGCTACGTTAAGAGCATCTTGAATCTCTTGGTTTGTAGGCCAGATGTCTTTCAAGTAGACTGGTTGATCGTTTTGGTCATAACCAATTGGATCTGTCGCCAAGTCAATGTTCACAGTACCTGCAAGCGCATAAGCAACAACGAGTGGAGGTGATCCAAGGTAGTTGGCTTTTACTTGAGCATGTACGCGGCCTTCAAAGTTACGGTTACCGGAGATAACGGCAGCCACAGTCATATCGTTGTCGATGATGGCTTTGCTTACTTCTTCTGGAAGCGGACCGGAGTTACCGATACAAGTCGCACAGCCGTAACCTGCAACGTGGAAACCGAGAGCTTCAAGGGACTCAAGCAAGCCTGCTTTAATCAAGTACTCGGTAACAACCAGGGAACCTGGCGTCAAGGAGCTTTTTACGAAAGCTGGTTTTTTCAAACCGCGAGCTACCGCTTTTTTCGCAACTAGACCCGCACCGATCATAACGCTTGGGTTGGATGTGTTTGTACAGGAAGTAATAGCCGCGATAACAACTGCGCCAGTACCCATTTTGACAGTTTCGCCACCTGGATAAACAATATCAACAACTTCGCCGACTTTCTCTTCCGTCAAGCCGTAGCCGCCTTTTTCGATCGGTGTACGGATGATAGCATTGAAAGATTCTTTCATGTTCGTAAGCTCAACGCGGTCTTGTGGACGTTTAGGACCAGCTAAGCTAGGAACAACGGAGCTAAGATCAAGCTCAAGAACATCTGTGAACATAGGATCTGGCGTGCTGTCTGTACGGAACATGCCTTGTGCTTTGTAGTAAGCTTCTACAAGCGCAATTTGATCTTCCTCTCGCCCAGTAGCTCTCAAGTAGTTCAATGTTTCGTTATCGACAGGGAAGAAGCCGATTGTTGCGCCGTACTCAGGAGCCATGTTCGCAACCGTTGCACGGTCAGCCAAGGAAATGTTGCTCAGACCAGGACCGAAGAACTCAACGAATTTACCTACAACGCCTTTTTTACGCAAAATTTGTGTAACTGTCAAAGCCAAGTCAGTCGCTGTAGCGCCTTCTGCCAATTGACCAGTCAATTTGAAACCAACAACATCCGGAGCTACGAAGTAAAGCGGTTGTCCAAGCATACCAGCTTCAGCTTCAATACCGCCGACGCCCCAACCTACAACACCAAGACCATTGATCATCGTTGTATGGGAGTCAGTACCAACCAAGGAATCTGGATAAACAACGGTTTCGCCGTCGATTGTTTTCGTAGCTGCTACGGAAGCCAGGTACTCCAAGTTAACTTGGTGAACGATACCTGTTGAAGGAGGAACAGCACGGAAATTATCGAACGCTGTTTGTGCCCAACGTAGGAAGCGGTAACGCTCTTCGTTTCTTTCGAATTCTAAGTTAATGTTCATGTCGAGGGCATCCGGGGATCCGAAAGCATCGACCATAACAGAGTGGTCAATAACAAGGTCTACAGGAACGAGTGGGTTGATCCGTTTTGGATCTCCGCCTTCACGAGCCATCGTCGCACGCATTGCCGCAAGGTCAACAACGACGGGTACGCCTGTGAAATCCTGAAGAACGATACGAGCAGGAATGAAAGGAATTTCTTTGTTTTCATCGCGGCCTTCAGCCCAACCAGCGATTTGTTTCACGTGTTCACTTGTAATGGCACGACCGTCGAATTGACGAATAGCCGCCTCGAGCAAAACGCGAATGGAGACAGGCAGATTGCTAACGGTTCCGTGGCCTTGATTTTCAAAATCAGGAAGACTGTAATACTGGAACGATTTCGTTCCCACAGTTAACTGCTTACGCACAGAAAAAGAGTCCTTATTGGACATGGGTAATTCCTCCTCAATAATATTAATCATCCATTGGTTTCATCTAATGAAACTCAATTTCATTAATCCCTCTACATCAAGTATAGCGTTTCGCTGTGTATGAGTAAAGATTAATTTCAATCATTTTTACCGTCAAAATGTCATATATTGAATCAATTCAAAGCAATTCGGGCTCGTCCTAAGGAGGATACCAAGATGTCCTGGAAAACAGCGCTCTATAATTACGTTCACGCTAAGAACCAGGCAGAGATCGAAGGCTCTGCTGCACCTTTGGAAGCTTATGTCTCAGACAGCGCTTATGTACGGAAACAGGATGTCAAGGTACGAAGGCTCCTGGACAGTTACCGCGACCGTGATGCTAAATTGCTGCGTGGAGAAACGAAGCTGCGTCTTACTGGTGTCAAGGAATCGCCTCAAATGATAATAGCGGATATCCAATTACATCGATTTCTAAACTATCGAATTGGAACCATCGAGCATCTTGAAGAACGTATTGAACCTGAACGTGTGTTCATTGATATTGCGGCAAACCGTTGGCAGGTCCGATATACAGAACCGCTCCATGGAGAAAAGTCGCTTCCGAGCAAGCAGCGCGGCGTCTTTTTGCCAGATCCTGAAGGTTTTGAGGATGGGCTCCGAAGAGGTCCCTCACTTCCTTATATCAATTATAGTATACTCAACAGTGCTGCTCAGGAATCAGCTCCTCGCAAAATCATTTATAATCGTGCCAAAGTGGTCCAATATGCAGAAACTTGGTGGCAAACTCCGAATCCGAGATACGAGGAATTTGAAGTTGACTGTACGAATTTTGTATCGCAATGCCTCTTTGCAGGCGGGGCTCCAATGGACTATACTGGGAAAAGGGATTCGGGCTGGTGGTATGCTGGGAAAAAAGGCAATCAAGAGCTTTGGAGCTTTAGTTGGGCTGTTGCCAATAGCCTGCAAAAATTCCTCTCCCATAGCCGCAGAGGTCTGCAAAGTCATGCGGTAGATGATCCTAGCGAGCTTCAACCTGGGGATACAATTAGCTACGACTGGGATGGCGATGGCCGCTATCAGCACAATACGATTGTGATAGGCAAAGATGCCAACGGGATGCCGTTGGTTAATGCGCATACATATAATAGCCGTAATCGCTATTGGGCTTATAAGGATTCACCTGCTTGGACGGAGAGGACGAAGTACGTTTTCGTTCGAATCGCTGATCAGATGTAAATTGGATGAGAAAATGCAAATACTAGACGGAGGTACGTAATGAGCCGCAAAATACGAATTGGACTAATTTATGGGGGGAAATCCGGAGAGCATGACGTGTCCTTGCAAACTGCATTGGCGGTTATGAAAGCTGTGGACTTCAATAAATATGAGATCACACCGTTTTATATATCCAAAAAAGGCGAATGGCGAAGCGGTGCACCCCTATTAGGTCCGGCTGAATCCAAAGAAGTATTGACTTTTAGCAGTGGAGAAACGGCTGCAGCCGCACCTGCTTCCAATGCTTTGGCACCTATATTCGGGGCCATTCAGACAAAAGGCGATGTGGCCATAGCAGCGAATACAGCTGCAACAATGGACAGCGGCTTAGATGTTATTTTCCCGCTTTTGCATGGCACATTCGGTGAAGATGGGACCATTCAAGGATTGCTTGAAATGGCGAACATTCCATACGTAGGAGCGGGTGTGCTAGCATCAGCTGTCGGGATGGATAAAGTCATGATGAAGAAGATCTTCGCACAAGAAGGGCTTCCTCAGTGTGTTTTCCGCCATTTCACTCGTACCGAGTGGGAAAAGAACCGTGCGTATCACCTGGTCGAGCTGGAAACAGCTATCGGATATCCGTGCTTCGTGAAGCCGGCTAATCTAGGCTCCAGTGTCGGTATTTCCAAAGCAAGAAATCAAGAAGAATTAATTAAAGCGGTCAATTTCGCCTTCCAGTATGATCGCAAAGTCATTATTGAAGAGAATATCGATGCTCGCGAGATCGAAGTAGCGGTTTTGGGCAATGATGAACCGATTGCTTCCGTTGCTGGTGAAATCATGTCCTCGAACGAATTTTACGATTACAAAGCGAAATATATGGATGGCAAATCAGCGATGGTTATTCCTGCAGACATCCCCGCCGAAACGGCCGAACAGATCAGACAGTTGGCGATTCAAGCATTCTTGGCAGTGGACGGCAGCGGCTTATCGCGTGTTGATTTTTTCTTAGGCAAAATCGATCAGAAAATCTACATTAATGAAATCAATACGATGCCGGGCTTTACACCATTCAGCATGTACCCGCTGCTATGGCAAGAAACCGGAAAACCCTACACAGAGCTGCTGGACGATCTTATTCGTCTGGCTATCGAACGGCATACAGCGAAGCAGAGTATCCAATATTCTTTTGATGTGGAGTAGATGCAAATGGGATTTCAAACGGAGTTCAATTCGGTCTGCAAGTTTAAATCAGCACAGGAGCTCTACGAGCTTCTAGAGTACGGCCGCGGCAAAATGGTGAAGAGCGGTTTCCGCGTCTTCCCGACCGGCCAGAAGGTCATTGCTTACACACCTGAGAATCAGGCGATTGCCATTGTCCGAATCGTTGCTTCCATCGCGGAAATCAATTTCCAAGGCGATGAAGTCACGCAAGTGGAGATGGAGCTCATTCGCCGTTTGACGGAAGAAGAGTCACGGATTCAGACGGCACTTGCTTTTGAGATGTTTTTTGGCGAGCAAGCGTAGCGGCATAGCGTAAAGTAGAAGACATCGTCCGATATGGACGGTGTCTTTTTTGTTCAATTGGGAATTTCACGGCTATATGAATGATAGAATTAAACATTTGTCAAACTCGTGACATTACAAATCATTACATTTTGGTGTCGAAATTTAGCGATATTTCGCATAAAAGCTCAAAATCATGGTCACTTTTGTTGCTATTTCGGGTATTATGTACTATTATTCGGGGTAATTGCAGGAAACCTTACCCATCTATGGGATCATTAAGTTTATTAAATTAGCAAATTGTCCCACTACGGTTCCTAATTTTCATAAAGGAGTGTTTTGTCATGTCATTACATAGAAGAACAATGAGATTAACAATTGGTAAAAAGTTAATGGGGGCATTTTTGATTATTGCTATTTTAACTGGAATTTCAAGCAGTATTTCCTATTATTACCTTCAACGTGTAGACGATTCATATACAGATCTAGTTGGAAGACGATCGGCAATCTTAGCCAATGCTCAAACCATGCAATTAGAATCTGCGAAGCAATCTAGTCGATTACGTGGGTATCTCTTAACCAAAGATTCGGAATATAAGAATACATTGCAAACATCCAATGCTAGCCTATCTAAGCTTGTCAGCGAAACAATGACGTTGGCTTATAGAGAGGAAGATAAAGACAGACTAAGAAAATTGGACGAGCTCAATGTACAATTCAAACAAAAGTATGATCAATTATTACAGATGGTCCAAAATGGCAAGAATTCGAATCAAGTGATGGATTTTTACAATAATGAAGTGTTGGCTGTTGGAAGGCAATTAGAACCAGCAGCAGACGAAATAGCTAGTGGGCAGCGGAAATTAATGGATGAAGGTAGCGTTAATAATACGGAGACGGTTAATTCTGCGAATAGGACTGTTTTGACATTAAGCATTTTGGCATGTGTATTAGCGATTTTGATTGGGTATTTCAGCTCCCGTATGATATCTAAGCCTATTGTCGTTATGGAAAAATTCGCTGAGAAGATAGCATCAGGGGATATATCTATGGATAACATTCAGGTTAAAAATAAGGATGAAATCGGTACTTTAGCCAAGTCCTTTAATCAAATGAAGGAAAATCTTCATGACTTAGTCAGACAGATTAGTATAAGCGCCGAGCAAGTCGCTGCTTCCTCGGAGGAGTTAACAGCTAGCGCAGAACAAACGAGTCGGGCTTCCGAAACCATTACCTCTACCATTCAGGGGGTCGTCGTTAGCGCAGAAAGACAATCTTATAGTGTAGATGAAAGCGTAAGGGCGATGAATGAAATGTCCGCGGGCGTACAACAAATCGCTGCAAACACACAAGTAGCTTCTTCAGTGTCTATGCAAGCCGCCGAAAAAACATTGGAAGGAAACAAGGCCATTCAATCAGCAGAAGAACAAATGGAATCGATTCATATTTCATTTAATCAGCTAGCGGGTGAGGTAAAAGAAATGGGCGAGCTATCAGGAGAAATTGGACAGATTATCGACGTGATCGTAAGTATTGCTTCTCAAACCAATTTACTTGCTCTAAACGCAGCGATTGAAGCTGCAAGAGCCGGTGAGCAGGGCCGCGGATTTGCAGTAGTTGCGGGAGAGGTTCGTAAGTTAGCAGAGCAATCAACACATTCGGCTGAGCAAATTACACAGTTAATTACACATATCCGAAACGGTATTGAAAAGACGATTCAAGCGATGGAAAACGGAACCAGGGAAATTAATGAAGGTATTCGTGTGGTGCATACTGCCGGGGGAACTTTCGAAGAGATTAAGGGATTTGTAGAACATGTAGCCACCCAGGTCCAAGAGGTTTCCGCAGCTTCGCAACAAATGTCCGCCAGTGCTGAACAGATCGTTCATTCTTTTGAAGAAATTTCCGAGGGATCGCAAACAGTGACCTCTCAATCTCAAAACGTAGCGGGTGCCACGGAGGAACAATTGGCTTCCATGGAGGAGATTTCCTCATCTGCCGCTTCTCTGTCTAAAATGGCCGAGGAACTACAAACGGTAGTCGGTAAGTTTAAAGTTTAATTGAGGTGCAGCATGATAAATCCCATGAACAAGGTTAAGATAAATAATTGGCTAGTACGGAAGACCACTGCTTATACTGTATTCTTCTTCATCGTTCTGTTTGCCGTAGTATTGATTGACGAGATTTACCCCAGAGAAAATTTAACAAGCATGTATCTTGTTCCCTTAGTCGTTGCAGGCTTTGCATTCTGGAAACACCTATCTGTACAAATTATTGTAGCTGGTGTTCTGACATGGGTTAATAAGTTTTATTCTCCATACGGCCATTTACTAAGTATACATGTGGTTGTATCTCAGTGGCTAACCTTCACATTAGCCATATTGTCCGTATCCACTTCAATTAGGTTTTATATTAGAGATAAAGAGAATACGCTGAATCTAACTTTTGCACTAGCAAAATCTTTGGATTCCAGAGATGCGCACACAGCATTTCATTCAGAGAATGTAGCCAAGTACGCTTTTTTAATAGCCAAAGAACTGAAGCTATCCAACCGCGTATGTGATCATATTTACTTAGGGGGTCTCCTACACGATATCGGGAAAATAGGGGTGGCGGAATCTACGTTATCGAAGCCAACGTCTCTAACCGAAGATGAATATAATGCAATTAAACAACACGCTATCATTGGTTATAACATGGTTAAGCATATTCCCTCGTTCAAAAAGAACGGTATTTTGGATATGATCCTATACCATCATGAAAGGTATGATGGTACCGGTTATCCTGAAGGGTTAAAGGGTGAGCAAATTCCCCGATTAGCCCGAATCTTGTCTGTTGCTGATTCATTTGATGCGATGACTTCAACACGAGTCTATAGAAACAAGTTGGATGTGGCGTATGCTACCAACCAGCTACGAAAGAATCGGGGGACACAATTTGACCCTGAAATTACCGACGTTTTTCTTAAGATACTGGAGAAAAAAGGCCCTCATATTTTATTGCATATGGAGGATATCAAGAAGGCCCGTACTAGCTTTGTAACAAGCTAACCAGGTGTACCAAACACATTAAATTTGTTTTCGGCAAAAGTCACTCTCACCATAGGTACTACAAGAATTTAGTACTTATTCTATCTAGTCTGAAGAACTACAATGTACCTAGTAGATATTCAGATTGGAGCGTGAAAAAGGATGAGACAAACGTTTTTGACGGACAGGAAGTTTATTGCCTATTGGCTTTTCAATATAGGGTTAGGTATACCAACCCCTTATGTACTTATTTATTTGATCTTTGGGTTTTATGGCTTTATGTCGCCGCCAACGATGCATGATCGGTATATGGCTGGTGGGGTGCTTTGCGTTTACTTGTTAGTTTGGTTTATCGGAAACTATCTGTGTCTGCGAAAAGAAGATCGAGGCACCAAGTACGGTATGCTAGCGTTAAGCTTGCTGCCGCTTGCGATTTCGTCTTTTATCAGCTTCAAAATCATAACATCCATTTCGTCCTAAATGAGGTGAGTTATGTATGTGCGGCGGCTCCAAAGGGCACCCTATGAAAGGAATTTTTGCATCAACTATAATTAAATGCATTCGTACAGAGGACGATATAAGCCGTTTATTCCTGCATATTCTTTTTGGAGGTTAACCTTGCATGATTATTCGCCTTGGGTATGTGGCTATGTCGACGGTAGTCAAGAACGCGTCCCCTTCCAAAACGATGACAGTCACGAACTTCAGCAAGCTTCTGGACCGAGATGCGGCCATTCGGAAGCTTGAGCGGCTTGGCGCCGAAAATCTGCATAATACGCTTAGATTGCTCAGGCACAATCGTGCGCATGACATCATGGTTTTTCGTTTTTCCTCCAGGCTGATCCCGCTCATTGGACATGAAATGTTAGGTGACTGGGACCCCATTTCCATACTTTCTGCTGAATTTCAAGAGCTTGGCAGTTACGCTAAGCAGGCTGGCATGCGCGTAAGCTTTCATCCGGATCATTTCACTGTCCTGAGTACGCCCAAGGAAGATGTGCTGCAGAAATCAGTGGAGGATCTAGAGCGCCATACGGCAATGTTTAATGCGATGGGGCTGGGGATGGAAGCCATGTGCAATATTCATGTAGGTGGTTCCTACGGCGATAAAGAGAAAGCGGCTGTACGATTTATTCGGAATTTTTCCACGTTGCGCCCTGAAATCCAGAGGCGGATCACACTTGAGAACGATGATAAAACCTTTACTGCGCAAGAGACACTGGATATTACAGAAAAGGTGGGAGCGCCTATGGTGCTGGATATTCATCATCATGCGGTCAATAACAATGGGGAGGATGCGGCTGATCTCTGGCCGCGGATCCAACAAACGTGGTCGAGACAGGCGAGCGAGCTGTCGGAACAGGCTGCCAATTTACTCCCGCCGAAAATCCATGTTTCAAGTCCAAAAAGTGAAAGTGATCCAAGAAGTCATGCTGACTATGTGGAGGTAGGTCCTCTTATCACATTCCTACGTACGATTGCTCCAATTACGCCAAATCTCGATATCATGATTGAAGCGAAGATGAAGGATGAAGCGTTATTTCGCCTCATGGAAGACCTCAAAGTGCAAGAGGGAGTTTCAGTTCTCGATCAAGCCTCAGTCCAGCTATAACCGTTCAGATTTACTTCTTGAATTGTTGGACAAAATGAAGTACTTTGGAGAGTGGGAATGAACGACGCACAATCCATTGTGAGAGGGGCTTCAGAATACCATGAGTCAATTGTTAACCGGAAAAAATATACTTGTAATGGGTGTTGCCAACGACCGCAGCATCGCTTGGGCTATAGCTCAATCCTTAGCGGCACAAGGAGCCAATCTTGTTTTTACGTTTGAAAATGAGCGTGTTGAGGAACGTGTTCGCAAGCTCGCAGATACGATTCCAGGCTCTACCTTGATGCCTTGCAACGTAACTGTAGATGCTGAGATCGAAACGCTTGCATCTACACTCAAAGAGAAGTTCGGTGTGCTTCACGGTCTCGTACATAGTATTGCATTTGCTAAAACCGAAGAGCTGGACGGGCTGTTCGTTGACACTTCGCGTGATGGTTTCGCATTAGCGCATGACATCAGCGCTTACTCGCTTGTAGCGGTATCGAAACGGATTTACCCGCTGATGACAGAGGGCGGAAGCATCATGACGATGACCTACCTCGGCGCTGAGCGCGCGATGAAGAATTACAACGTCATGGGCGTTGCCAAAGCAGCGCTGGAAGCTAGCGTGCGCTACCTGGCGAATGACCTTGGCCAATTCGGCATTCGCGTGAACGGTATCTCCGCTGGCCCGATTCGCACCTTGGCTGCCAAAGGCATCAAAGATTTCAACTCCATCCTGCGCCAAGTGGAAGAGAAAGCGCCGCTGCGCAAAACAACGGATACAGCCGAAGTAGGCGACACAGCGATGTTCTTGATGAGTAACCTTTCCCGTGGGATCACAGGTGAAGTTATTTATGTAGATGGTGGGTATCATATTGTGGGTATTTAATCCCTCATACGAAGAGATTCCGTATTGCCTTATGGGTGATACGGTTTTTTTTACGGAAAAAACAGGCGGATTCTAGTTGAAATGTAAAATTATACGAATATTTTGGGATGAAACGCACTAGAATTAAAAGCGTATAATTTACTATACTGGAGTTACCAATTAAATTAATGAAAAGAAAGAGCTGATATAAATGGTAAATAGTAAGGTGGAGCCTTTCGTGGTGGGCAGTAAGAGCTTTACAGCAGTGGCCATTAATACGGCAGCCAAGGCTGGGCAATGGATTAAGAGCAAGCTGGGAGACATTAACCGTGTGGATACGAAGTACTCCTCTCAGGATTTGGTCACTGAGGTGGATAAAGGTTCAGAGAAGCTAATTCGTAATTTGATCATGACTCATTTCCCAGATCATTCCATCCTTGGTGAGGAAGGCGTGGAGCCTGGACCAGAGGCATCGGCCAGAGCGCTTCAAGCGATGAGTGATGAGGAGTATCTCTGGATCGTGGACCCGATCGATGGGACGACGAACTTTGTTCACGGTTTTCCGTTCTACTCCGTTTCAATTGCGCTGGCACATAAGGGTGAAATTATTGTAGGTGTCGTTTATGACCCTTCGCGTGACGAGCTGTTCGTCGCTGAAAAAGGGAAAGGTGCCTATATGCACGGCAATAAGACGACGGTTTCGCTCGATAGCAAGCTATCCGAAAGCTTGGTTGCAACCGGCTTTCCTGCAGACCGTGACGGCGCACTCCCGATCAATCTTAGAGGGACACTGGCTTTGGCGCCAAAAGTAAGGAATCTTCGCTCCGGAGGGTCGGCAGCGCTGCATATGGCTTACGTTGCAGCTGGACGATTAAGCGGTTTCTGGGAGATTGGTCTCAGCGCATGGGATGTTGCTGCAGGCTCGTTGTTGATTCAAGAATCCGGCGGTAAAGTGAGCGATACGGCTGGGAATCCCTACAAGCTTTCCGTGCGAAACGTGCTTGCTACCAATGGTCAAATTCATAACGAACTTCAGCAGGAGTTGGCTGGAGCGGAAGCGACAGGATTGTAAGCTTGTGAAGCATACCTGATATTGACAAACCAACTGCTTAAAGTATTATAAAACTATAATTTAATTTAGCTGCGGAGCCTAGGAGAACAGCAAGTTTATTTCAAAATTGTACGTAACCATGCGTGCATTTGGAATAGCTTGCTGTTTTCTTTTTCATACTTTTGGAGGTTGATGACCATGGAAAAGAAATTTGTGCTTTCATTAGATCAAGGAACGACGAGCTCTCGTGCTATTTTATTTGATAAATCAGGTGCCATTATGGGCGTTGCTCAAAAAGAGTTTACACAATTTTACCCAAAGTCAGGTTGGATTGAGCATAATGCCGAGGAGATTTGGGAGACGCAGCTTGAGGTGCTCAAAGAAGTTTTGATCCAAAATCATGTGCATCCGCACCAGATAGCAGCTATCGGGATCACGAACCAACGCGAAACAGCGGTTGTTTGGGATAAACTTACGGGCAAACCTGTGTACAATGCGATCGTTTGGCAAAGTCGGCAAACCATGGACATTTGTAATGAACTGAAGGAACAGGGCTTTGAGTCGAAAGTACGCCAGAAAACAGGACTGCTGATTGATGCGTATTTCTCCGGTACGAAAGTAAAATGGATACTGGACAACGTACAAGACGCTAGAGAAAAAGCCGGTAACGGCCACTTGTTGTTCGGCACCATCGATACTTGGCTCATTTGGAAATTGACCGATGGTAAGGTACATGTAACGGACTATTCCAACGCTTCGAGAACGATGATGTACAACATCCACGAATTGCAATGGGATCAAGAGCTGCTTAACATGCTGAATGTCCCTGCATCCATGCTGCCGGGCGTGCGTCCTTCCAGTGAAGTGTACGGTGAGACGTCCAAAAGTTTGTTCGAAGTGCAAATTCCTATTGCCGGAATCGCTGGTGACCAGCAAGCGGCATTGTTCGGACAGGCGTGCTTCGAAGAAGGCATGGCCAAAAATACTTACGGGACAGGCTGTTTCATGCTTATGAACACGGGCTCCAAAGCTGTTGCTTCTCAAAACGGACTGTTGACCACGATTGCATGGGGCTTGGATGGTAAAGTGGAGTACGCGCTGGAAGGCAGTATTTTCGTTGCGGGCGCTGCGATCCAATGGTTGCGTGACGGTCTTAAGCTTATTGAGAAGGCTTCTGATTCTGACAAGCATGCAGCCTCTGTGGCTAGCGCTGATGGGGTGTATCTTGTGCCTGCTTTTGTGGGACTAGGCGCACCTTACTGGGATATGGAAGCTCGGGGGGCGATCTTTGGGTTGACGCGTGGAACGACAGAGGATCATTTTATACGTGCAGCCGTAGAATCCTTGGCCTATCAAACGAAAGATGTGCTGGAAGCCATGGAAGCAGATTCGGGCATCCAATTACAAAAGTTGGCGGTTGACGGAGGCGCAGTGGCGAACAACTTCCTGATGCAGTTCCAGGCAAACCTTCTAGGCACAGACGTAGATCGTCCTCGCGTGCTGGAAACGACAGCGCTAGGCGCAGCTTATTTGGCTGGTCTAGCAGTTGGTTACTGGGCAGGAAAGCAAGATATTATCCAGAACAAGGTGATCGAGCGTACGTTCGAACCATCGATGGAATCAGCTGAGCGCGATGGGTTATATGAAGGCTGGAAAACAGCTGTTCAAGCAACAACGGGATACAAACGGAAGAAAGAGCAATCGGCCTAATTGAACCATATGGCTCTCTTTTTTCTATATATTTCAATGAGACGGACCACTTGTGGTTGCCTGATTGGCCCGAGTACTCCGAATGCTGCGATTCCGACTAGAAATTATCCCTTGCCCGCCGAACTGTTGTATTTTGTGCAACAATCCGGCGGTTTCTTTGGACAAATTGGCTTTTTGTTGTACGGCGTACAACAATTTGCTGGGAATCGCTCAGAAATAGGCGTTTTAAGCTCGAATTGTTGTACGAAATACAACAATAGCAGGCTACTCTGGCGTAAGGAAGGTGTATTGTTGCACAAAATACAACTTGGACTATCGTGAACTCGGGGAATTTCAATTTGCAGATACCCAACATGTGGCGGATGCCCAAGGACTAGTGATAATGAATGAATCGACAGTCTCCAAAGTACAACGACAAAAATAAGCAAGCGATAGTTTAAACATATACGTCTTCGGCGTAACTTTCTATGAAATAACCATTACAAACATATTATCTTTAAAAATTCGCTTATCTGGACAGCTTTCGGGATGGGAGAGAACGGTAGAGAGATTGCTGAAATTATCCATAGCTTGATCGAGGATCTCGGGCTCTTGCCACAGTAAGTCAAGTCTGGTATAAACACTCTACATGCACTATAATATGAAATATATCGTTTGTTTAAACGTTTCAATTAACTGGACACGCATAGGCGTGATCGGGAAATGGATGGAGAGCTTCTATGACGGCAAATATACAATCGCATTCAGGATCTGGCCCGGATATCATCACATTTGGGGAAACGATGGCACTGCTCATGCCCTCCGGTGGCAAGGGATTGGAATATTCATCTGAGCTTCACAGCTTGTTTGGTGGTGCCGAAAGTAATGTAGCTATTGGGATATCACGGCTTGGCGGCAAGGTTGGCTGGTTCGGACGATTAGGCAAAGATCCTTTAGGACGCATGATTTTCAAAAAAATCCGTGGTGAAGGCGTCGATGTTTCACGTGCTGAGCTAACAACAGAAGCTCCTACGGGGCTGATGATGCGTGAAGTACTTATGGGCAAAACGTCTGTTTACTACTATCGTAAAAATTCAGCAGCTAGTCAGATGAGTGTGAATCATTTGGATGAGGCTTATATCGCTGGGGCCAAAATCCTGCATATCACAGGCATCACTCCTGCCTTGAGCGAGTCTTGTAAGGAGGCGGCTTTCGAAGCTGTTCGCATGGCTCGTAAGCATGGCGTCAAGGTCAGCTTTGATCCTAATCTGCGATTAAAGCTTTGGAGTATAGAAGATGCGCGTCCCGTGTTATTAGAACTAGCTAAGCTTTCTGATATTTTCTTGCCTGGTTTAGATGAACTGAAGCTGCTCTACCAGACAGAGGACTGGGATGTTATCGTGAGCAAGCTGCGTGAATTATCAGCGATATCCATCGTCAAAGGTGGAGAGAATGAGACATACGTCGTAACCTCAGATAGCGTTACAGCAGTTCCTTATTTCAAAGCAGAGCGTGTGGTGGATACCGTTGGAGCGGGCGATGGTTTTTGTGCGGGCTTTTTGGTGGGCATGTTAAAAGGGTATGAATATGCGGAGGCCGTGCGCATCGGTAACCTCGTTGGCTCCTTGATCGTTCAGACCGAAGGAGACTGGGAAGGCGCTCCGACTTGGGAACAAGTGGATGCCGTACTTAACGATGTTAAGCATATAGAACGTTAAAAGCTTGAAATAGAAGGGTGTAGATTCTAATGAAAAAAATAAAACTTATCCAACAAATATCAAGTGAAGGTGTCGTTGCCGTTCTACGTGGCGATACGCCAGAAGAAGTCGTGGCAATGGCCGATCAAGCCATTGCTGGCGGTATTAAGGTCATCGAGGTCACAATGACCGTGCCTTTCGCGCTGCGCGCTATCGAGGAGCTCGCGAAGCGCTACTCGAGCACAGCGCAGGACGCGGCCAAGTACGCGATCATTGGGGTGGGCACAGCCCTTGACCCCGAGACGGCGCGTGCCGCGATCCTCAGCGGGGCCGAGTTCGTCGTCGGCCCCTCGCTTAACCCGAAAACGGTTGAGCTCTGCAACCGTTACAGAGTTCCCGTCATGCCAGGGTGCATGACGATTCAAGAGATTCAGACGGCGCTTGAGCTCGGCGTCGATATCGTCAAGCTCTTCCCGGGCAATCTCTACTCGCCCGCGATGATTAAGGCCATTAAAGGTCCGCTGCCGCAGGCGAACATTATGCCGACCGGCGGCGTCTCGCTGAGCAACCTCGGCGAGTGGATCCAGGCCGGCGCCGTTGCCGTCGGCATCGGTTCCGATTTGACTAGCGAAGCCGTCAAAACGGGCAATTTCAGCCTTATCGCCAAGAAGGCTGCTCAATATATCGAGGCCTATCAAGCAGCCAAAAAGTAGGAAATTCGCACGCTCCGTCGAAATGATGACGGAGCGTATTTTTTTTGAAACATGAACAATTGGTACATCCTATCTAGGACAATGACTTGCTGCCCTCGAAGTTAGTTTGGATTAATGAAAGGAAAGAGACGATGAATCATGGCAAAGCGAAGCTGCTGCTGGAGGTCGATAATCTTCAGAAGTCGGTGGGTTTTTATACCAAACAGCTAGGTTGGGAATTGGTAGAGGCAGCTCCTGAGGGCCATGCAGCTTTGTTTCGCATTTGGTTGAACGATGAAGTTGTATTGATACAGAGAGGCCAGCTAACTAAGCAGGAGCATGAATTACAAGAGGCTTACCTAACTCGTTGGTTACAGCCCAAGCCTTCCAGCCCTAAAATTGGGGATCTCATTTACATAGGGGTTAGCTCCGTTAACGAAGTGGAAAAAAGCTTGAAGGAAAACGGATGGAATGAGCTAAGAAAAGAAGAAGAGCCGGGGCATATTCGTAAGGTTTTTGTTCCAGCCGTAGATGGGTATACCTTCGTTTTCTGGGAGGAACTTTTTGCTTCGGATGATGAAATTATGAAGATGTACGCGGATGGAATAGTTGAGTTGGAATGTGCCGTAGATGGCCTATCTGACGAGCAGCTCAATTTAGCGGAAGCACCGGGGAAATGGTCGATTCGTGAACAAGTGCTGCACCTGATTGATTTGGAACTAGTTACGATCCATAAAGTGAAATTTGCCCTAGCGGAGCCGGGCGTGCCTACCAAGGAAACAGTTTTTCGCAGGATGATTGGAGTGTTAGTCTTCATTATGCGACTAGGCCAATTACATACGAAGTGCAGCTGTTTCGTAGTTTAAGGCAGCATATCCTTGGATTATGTGAATATCTGCCGAGTGCCCTTGAACGGACAGTTATTACCACAAATAATCGCGAAGAGTCGGTTGCTAGATTGCTCAAAATGATGGCAGGACATGCTAGGCACCATGTAAGGGCTGTGGAACGGATTCGTGAACTTCATGGCTATTAATTTCGGTTACAGCATGCTATAAAAAATGCGGAAAAACCCAAGCGCACAAGCTCTTGGGTTTATTTGTTGATTTTAGGCAGGTGAATTGATATGATAAAGAGTGATTAGGAAAAAATGTATTAAATAACATTATTATCCTAAAATAATTATAGCATCAAGACAACCTTCGTGTCAAATTTGCATTTTATATGGTCTGAAAAGAGGTGTTGTAATGAATTTAACTAAGCAGGATTGGGCAGATGAGGAACAAAGGGTTCAAGAAGTAACAGCAAAGATACGCATAAGAATGACAGGGTTAGAGGATGAGGTTGGCAAGGTTCAATCGGATGTTGTTGAGATTCGCAAGCATTATTGGGATGAAGTCACGATGGATATGAGTACGGCCGAAGACGCGGCAGAATCGATTGCAAGTATGCGGCAGCAAGCAGAGGTGCTATCTGAGCGAGAACGCACGCATCGACAGGCAGCAGTAGCTTTAGGCAAGTTAAAAAGACTTGTGAATTCCCCTTATTTTGGGCGCATAGATTTCAAGGAACGAAATGAGAGGCAAGGAGAAGCCATTTATCTGGGCATTGCTGGCTTTTTGGATGAGCAGGAGGATCACTATCTGGTTTATGATTGGCGAGCGCCTATATCCAGCCTTTATTACGATTATGCGCCTGGGGAAGTAGCCTTTACGACACCGAACGGCATGGTAGAGGGACAAATGCTGTTGAAGCGCCAATTTGTTATTCGCGACAGCCATATTCAGCTGATGTTTGATACGGGAGTGACGATCGGAGACGAATTGCTGAAGCAAGTGCTCAGTCGAAGCTCTGATGCGCAAATGAAGACGATCGTGGCGACGATTCAAAAAGAACAAAATCGCATTATTCGAAACGACAAAGCCCAAATGCTCATCGTGCAAGGGGTAGCTGGCAGTGGGAAAACTTCGGCTGCGCTGCAAAGAGTCGCCTACTTACTATATAAGCATAGAGATCAGTTGAGTTCAGACCAGATGGTGTTATTTTCACCGAATCCGCTTTTTAATCATTATGTGTCTACGGTATTGCCGGAATTAGGCGAAGAAAATATGCAGCAAACGACCTATCAGGCCTATTTGGAGCATCGATTGGGTGAAGAGTTTGAGGTGGAGGACTCATTTACGCAATTGGAGTATGTGTTAGCGCGGGAATGTTCATCTGAAAATGGGGAGAATGCCCAGGAACATATCCCACAGAGGGATGAGGAAATTGATTACAACGCTCGGTTAAGCGGCATTCATTACAAGTCATCGCTGGAGTTCCTAGCAGTCATACATGCTTATCAGGAGCGGTTAATGCATGCAGGTATGCTATTTAACCCTATTAAGTTTCGTGAAAAAGAAGTTTTGAGCGCAGCTCGATTGGTGGAGCGGTTTTACAGCTATGATCCGGCGATTCGGCTGCCGAACCGATTGGAATTAATGCAAGGCTGGATGCTGGAACAGTTAGAGCTCTTTGCAGAGCTTCAGTTGGAAGAAGCTTGGGTTGAGGAGGAGATTGAGCTTCTCAGCAGCGAAGATTACCAACTTGCTTATCTAAAGCTGCGTAAAATGGAGCGGGGGCATGGAGCCACGTTCGATGATTTTGATCAGGAGAGAGTGCTGCTTGCACGCGTTGTTATTAAGGAACATTTGAAGCTGGTAAGGAGCGCTGTGAAGCGGCTTGAGTTTGTAGATCTGAGTGAATTGTATGGGCAATTGTTTCGAGAAGAGACTCGTGAAGAGGAAACCATGCATGATTTGAAAGTAGATCAGGGGAATCCGATAGAGAATAATGGGAGACCAATAGAGAGTCAGGGGAATCAGAGAGAGAATCAAGGGAGTCTGATAAAGAATAAGCCGCCCTATTGGTCGGCTATCTGTGAGCGGACGCTGAAGGAGCTGGCGCAGGCCAGGCTGCCGTACGAGGACGCGACGCCGTTCTTATACATGATGGAAGCGGTCTGCGGCTACCAGACGAACGGCTCCGTACGCCACGTCATCATCGACGAGGCGCAGGATTATTCTCCGTTTCAGCTGGCCTACCTGAAACGGCTCTTCCCGCGCTGCCGGATGACAGCGCTCGGAGATCTGAACCAGGCGATCTATTCGCACGCTTCCGCGTACAGCGAAATCGATCCAATCGCCGCTCTGTATGGGCCGGAGCAAACGGAGGTTATCCGTTTGCATCGCAGCTACCGCTCCACGCGCGAGCTCGTGGAGTTCACTCGCGGCATCGTGCCTGGCGGCGATGCCATAGAGCCCTTCACCCGCAGCGGCGCAAAGCCGCGGGTGATCAAGGTCAGCGATCGCGGATCGCTGCATAGCCTGCTGGCAGCCGAGATCGATCGGCTGCTCGGCGAAGGCTATGCCTCTATCGCGATCATCGCCAAAACCGCGAGCGAGAGCAAGCTCGCGCACCAAGCCCTAGAGCCCCAGCTGCAAGTGCCTCTGGGGCTCATCACCAAACATAGCCCGACCTTCGAGTCGGGCGTGCTGGTCATCCCTTCGTATCTCGCGAAGGGGGTAGAGTTTGATGCCGTACTCCTCTATGACGGTTCCCGTCATCAGTACGGATATGAAAACGAGCGCAAGCTGTTCTACACCGCTTGCACCCGGGCTATGCACGAGTTAAGTATATTCTCGCTAGGTGAGCCAAGCGGCTTTATCACAGATCAGCCGCAAGAGGTGTACGAATACATTGATTTAACGTTGAGTGGAGTATCTGACAGCCGATCATAAGCAGTGAATCTGGAGCCCCTAAGACTTTGAACTTGGGGGCATTTTGTTGAACAAATATGAATAAAGTTCTATTCATAAACAATATACACGATATAACAAATTATTTAGCTAGAAAGAAGGGGCTTAATTGGTTGTCAAACAGACATCGAGGCCAGTACATCAGCAAGTATAAGAGAACGAAAGAGACTTAACTCTGGCTTTGCAGCAGAGGTGAGTTTTTTTTGCTTGTATTTTTCTGCTCAAAACATTAAACTAATTGATATATATGATATATTTATTATTGTTATATGTTTATGATAGCTTCATACATATTTGATCAAAGGACGGTGCAGCTCTACATGCCATACACGCCAATAAAGGTGGAAACCCTTAAGCAGACGCTTAATCGAATCGAAAATCATATCTACATGCCGGTTTCTCAACTGTCAGCCATCGCATATGTAACGAAGGAGCCTGTATCATTCGAGCAAAGAAGGTCGGGGCAACGCCTCGAAGTTCGCCCGGGAGAGAAGTGGGGGGATTTGTGGGACTGTGCTTGGTTTCATTTCGAGGGTCAAGTGCCGCGATCGGCTGCAGGAAGCAAGGTCGTGCTGCTGATCGATGTTAACGGAGAGCTGTGCCTTGTTGATGAGGAAGGAACACCGACGCAAGGGCTCACAAACGTGAACTCGGAGTTTGACTTGACGCTTGGCTTACCTGGTAAACGCGTGGTGCAGATCGCTTCTAGCGCATCGGGGGAAGAGATTATCGATCTCTGGGCTGATGCTGGCAACAACGATTTGTTTGGGCGTTACAGGAGCGGAAAGTTGAAGGAGGCTCAAATAGCCATCTGCAGTGAGGAAACAAGACAGCTATTTTACGATTATGAGGTGCTGCTCGATCTGGCCAAGCATCTAGAGGATCAATCTGCAAGAAGAGCGCGTATCCTTCAAGCCCTTTATGACGTTCATCTATTGCTCAGGGATATGTCAGAAGAGAACGTAGTGCAAGCTAGACGTATTCTGGCTCCGTCCTTAAGCAAGCAGGGCGGGGATCCAACACTGACGGCCACCGCAATTGGACACGCGCATATCGATTTGGCGTGGCTGTGGCCTATTCGTGAGACTTATCGCAAAGGGGCTCGGACTTTTGCCACCGCTCTGCGTATGATGGAGCAGTATCCCGATTACGTTTTCGGAGCTAGTCAGCCTCAATTGTACGAGTGGATCAAGCAGCAGCATCCCAAATTATATGCTGAGGTCAAGCAGCGCATTGCAG
The DNA here is from genome assembly GCF_055396115.1 of Paenibacillus sp. WG02. Taxonomy (NCBI): domain Bacteria; kingdom Bacillati; phylum Bacillota; class Bacilli; order Caryophanales; family Paenibacillaceae; genus Paenibacillus; species Paenibacillus sp. WG02. Next base: position 687,054 of record NZ_AP036016.1, read on the forward strand.
AAGGGCGCTGGGAAGTACAAGGCGCCATGTGGGTGGAGCCGGATTCCAATATTGCGGGAGGAGAAGCGCTTGTAAGGCAAATCCTCCTTGGGAAACGTTTTTTCCAGCAGGAATTCGGACAAGATATGAAGATGCTGTGGGTTCCAGATATTTTTGGTTATTCAGCTAGCCTGCCTCAGCTTTTACAGAAGTCCGGGGTCGAGTATGTGATGACACAGAAGCTGTCGTGGAACGTCCATAATGATCATCCGCATCATACTTTTTTCTGGGAAGGGCTGGACGGAAGCCGCGTGTTAACGCATTTGCCGCCAGAAGATACTTACAATGGCCCTGCGCTGCCAAGGTCGATTCTGAAGGCTGAAAGGGATTATTTGGACAAAAATGTATCCGACCATTGCCTCGTCGTGTTTGGAATTGGAGATGGCGGCGGCGGACCAGGAGAAGAGCACCTGGAGCGCCTTCAGCGTGAGCGAAATCTCCAAGGACTTATCCCGGTGAAACAGGAGCCTGCCCTGAACTTTTTTGAGAAGCTGGCTGCGAACAAAGAGAAATATAAGACCTGGAAAGGTGAACTCTACCTTGAGAAGCACCAAGGGACGTTCACCAGCCAAGCTCGCAATAAACGATATAACCGGAAGATTGAAAAGGCGTTGAGGGAGCTTGAATTCGCTGCTTCACTCCATTTCGCTTACGGAAACGAGTATCCGTCCGAGGTTCTTGGAACGATCTGGAAGGAAGTACTGTTGTACCAATTCCACGATATTTTGCCTGGTTCTTCGATAAAGCGTGTATTCGACGAATCTCTTGAGCGTTACGAAATATTACTAGCTAGAGTAACGGAGCTAACCGAGCAAATGTACCGCGGCTTTGCATCCTCCATATCGACGCAGGGCGCTGAACGTCCGATGGTTATCTTCAATTCCCTTCCGTGGGAGCGCAGCGAATGGATGCAGCTCAATGATCAATGGATACAGGTCACGACTCCTGCAATGGGCTATCAGGTTATAGATTTGGCAGCGATATCGGAAGGCTCCTCATTTGAAGTGACGGCTGTGAGCGATACACTTGAGAATGAGTTGATCAAGATAGCGTTTGGATCGGACGGAAGCATTTTATCGATATTCGACAAAGAGTTAGGCAGAGAAGTAATCGCTGCCGGTGAAGCGGGGAATGTGTTATCCATTTATCATGATGACGGCGATGCTTGGGACTTCCCTGAGGATTATGCAGGAACGAAGCCTGCGCAAATGAAGCTCATGCAATCGAAGGCTTACGTCAGCGGACCAAAAGCAGTGGTAGAGCAGGAGTATCACTACGGCAAGTCCGTACTCACACAAAAAGTTATTCTAACGGCGGGCAGCAAACAAATCGATTTTGAAACGGATGTCGACTGGCAGGAAGATAGTAAAATGCTGCGTGCTGCTTTCCCGGTCAACGTGTATGCCGATCAAGTGAATTGCGAAATTCAATTCGGTCATCTCAAAAGACAGACTCACCGAAATACGTTGTGGGATTACGCTAAAGACGAAATTTGCGCTCATCAATGGATCGATCTTTCCCAATTGGACTTCGGTGTCGCTCTCTTGAACGATTGCAAGTATGGCTATAGTGTTAAAGGCAACGTTATGGATATTAATTTACTTCGCAGTCCATCGTACCCGGATCCGACTTGCGACAGGGCGCGCCATCAGTTCGTATACGCCATTTTGCCGCATGAAGGGGATTTCATAGAGGCGGAAGTCTACAAGCAAGGCTATGAATTAAATGCTCCGATATCCGCGGTCTTGGCGAGTGCAGAAGAAGGCGGACTGCCGAAGAAGTATTCCGGTTTTGAGATTGAAGGTGCCAAGGTCATGATTGAAGCGGTGAAAAAAGCGGAAGACGAAGACGCTCTCGTTGTTCGCCTTTATGAAACTTCTGGAGCGAATGGCGATATCAAGCTTTTGGTTCATCTTCCTCACCGAGAGGCAGTGCTTGCCGATTTGATGGAAAACCCATTGGAGCCGTTGAAAGGCGCTGACGGACACTACCAGCTTTCCTTTACACCGTTCGAGATTAAAACCGTACTCATCCGCTTGTTGCATTAAAATGCCAAGTTACGCAATCCTAGTAAGTTAATATCAAAGCAAAGAGCCCGATAACCGCGTTTCATTAGAAACGAGATTACCGGGTTCTTTGTGTTGGTCCCTCTTTCGACGGGAGAGGGGAGTTACTTACTTCTTATGTTCCGCTTCATATTCACTGGCGAATTCCTCCAGAGACTTCACCTTACCATGTGGATTGTGAGCTTGTTTGCGGCTTTTCCATGCTGCTTCATCGCGGCGTTTCGAGTGGCTCATAGCTAAAAACCTCCTATGGTATGCGGATGGGTGACGCTACTTAATAAAATGCGATGGTTGAGCACATTTTATGCACTGGGTGCAAATTGTTCCCATGAAAAAAAGCTCCACATGACCTGTTAAGGCCCTGTGGAGCTTTTGAATGATCTATTCCGTAGCAACGGATTGGTCAGCTTGCATGTTGACCGGGGAGATACGGATGAAGTTAGCTTCAAGATTGCTTAGCAAACCTTCGATTTTTGCTGCTGCATCGGTTTGACCGGATTTAGCAAGCTCAGCGTGGTAAGCTGTGAGCAATTCAGTAAGATCTTTTTTGCTTTGTACGCCAATGGTCTCAAGTTTAACTTTCGCGCCTTTAGCGATACGACGTTCGATGGCTGCTTGATCTAGACCCATTTCTGGCACAAGACGTTGGTAGATCACGCCGCCAGTCATACCTGCGCAAATCCATGGACCTGGATCGCCCATAACCACGGCACGGCCGTTTGTCATGTACTCGAACGCGAAGCCTTTGAGGTTCGCACGAGCCGCAAGTCCGCCAAGCTCATCACGCAATGGCGTTGTGATCTCGCCGCCGAATACGACGTCAGCACCGGAGAAACGGATACATGCGCGAGTATCTGCGCTGCCTTGGATCAAGAACAAGCCTTTTTGTGCGCCGTAACCGAACGATTTACCAACGCTGCCGTTGATGAAGGTGTTGTTTTTGCCAAGTGATTTAACAATCGCCACTTTACCGCCGAAGGCCATTTTACCAAGACCATCCTCAGCCCCGCCGTGAACAGTAATGTCTACGCCGCGCGCATTGAAGGCAGCCAGACCGTTTCCTGGTACGGAACCGTCGATCAAGTTCAGCGCGACTGTTGGTAATTCATCGTAGCTGCCGTCGAAGCGATCTCTCACACGATGGCTGGAGTAACGAGCACCGAGAATACGGGACTCAGCATCCACTTTGGACCAGTTGCGAACGATTGGAGCATCAAGAGCCAAAGATTCTGGGAAGAATTCTAGACCTTCTGCACCTGCAGCGATACGGATATCGGATGATACAGCCGCTTCTTCCATCGCTCTTTCAGCATCAGAGATGAACTGAAGTGGAGCTGGACGAAGGATGTCGGACAAATCAATACGATCTACGTGGCTAATTTGTTCCAATAGATCGGAACGGCCAACGAGTTCTTGCAAGCTTTTGAAACCAAGGGATGCAACAACTTCGCGTACTTCTTCACCGATACCACCAAACAAACGAACCAAACTGTCTACAGCTACGTCGAATTGACGAGGTACGAAACGGCGAAGTCCTTTTTCTTCCGCTTCTTCCATGGAATCGATTTGTGTTGCAATACCAACGTGACAAGTATCTAAATGACAGCCGCGGCAAGTTGTACAACCGATCGATTGCATTGCGATACTACCGAAACCTGCACGGTTTGCACCGAGCATAACCATTTTAACAACGTCGCTACCTGATTTCAGACCGCCATCGGACCACAGCTCAACGCGGTGACGAAGACCAGCTTCAATCAAAGCAACGTGAGCAAGCTTCGTACCGATCTCCGTAGGAAGACCAACGTGAGTCAAGGAGTGAATACGAGCCGCGCCTGTACCGCCGTCAAAACCGGAAAGCGTAATTACGTCAGCGCCTGCTTTCGCTACACCAACCGCAATCGTACCGATACCCGGTACAACTGGGATTTTCACGATAATTTTCGCTTTACGACCGCTGCCTTCTTTAAGCTCGGAAATGATTTGCGCCAAATCCTCGATCGAGTAGATGTCATGGTTGTTAGAAGGAGATATCAGGTCAGAACCAATGGTTGCGTTACGAGCAGCAGCGATTTTCGCTGTTACTTTGGATCCTGGCAAATGACCGCCTTCACCCGGTTTAGCCCCTTGACCAATTTTGATCTCAAGGAAAGCGACCGCGTTAGCGAGTTCTACGTTAACACCGAAACGTCCGGATGCGACTTGCGCACCACGCGTTTTTTTATAACGGCCGAGCATATCTTTAATCTCTCCGCCCTCGCCGTTCATGGTGACCATGTTCAGGCGTTCGCCGGCTTCAGCGTAGGCACGGAAAGCTGTTTCATTTTGTGAACCGAATGACATCGAAGAAATCAGCATCGGCAAGGAATGACCGCCAATGGAGATATCAACTTGCGACGGATCGAGTGCCTTACGGCCTTCGCTCAGTGCTTTGTCAATATTGAATCCAGCAATGTGACGAATGGAAATCGGGTTCTTCTTTTCTTCTTCACGCAGTTTGTCGCGGTAGTCGCTATAAGGAGCAGCGCCTGAAGCGGCGTCGCCTAATGCTTTCCACATACGTTGGAAGAAACGGAAGTTTTTCGCTGCTTTTGCTTTTGGATTTGTGAAGTCTGTATAACGTAATTCAGCATCAGCTTCGAGCTGGGCAAAGCCAGTTCCCGCTTTTTCGCTGCCGAGGTAGTTCACGATATCTAATACTTCAGCAACTTCCGGATGGAAGCCGATGGAGGAGAAGAAACGTGTGTAACCGCGAAGCTCATGAGTACCGATCGTGGAAATAACTTTCTCCAGACCTTTCGTCAATGCTGCATATACTTTACGAGCTGCTGCTGCATGGCCTTCTTTATCAGAAGCCGTTGAGAACAACAGGTATGGTGAGATAACGTCTGCGCCAAGACCGCAAGCTACAGCGATATCATGCAAGCTGCGAATGGCAGCGGAACGCAAGATCAAAGTAACATGGCGGCGCAGGTTGTCGCCGAAACCGAGTTTTTCCGCACGAAGTGCGATATCGATTTTGGAAACGGCCAGATGCGGCTCAAGCCACAAACGGTCATTCTGATGAGCTTCTGCATCGTCAAGAACGATCAGTGCAGCGCCACCACGAGCAGCAGAGATAGCAGCAGCAGCCAGAGCGTCCAAGCCATCACTCAAAGAAGTTCCACGAGCGAAAGTACTGGAAAGCACAGCTACAGCATGATCTCCTTGTGCACGGAACAGGGCTAGCAATTGCTCATAAGAAGGTTGAGACAAGTGCTCTTCGCTATCTACGCCATTCGTACCTTCAAGAACAAGTGGTGCCAGAAGCTCAAGACGCAGGTTGTTATCTACTTGAGCATAAACAGGAGTACGAGTACCGGCAATGATACGTGTGGAGAAATGCTCCATCTCACGGTCACGGTCAATCGCAGGATTCGTAACAACCGCTACGCTTTCTTTAATAAAATCAGGCACGTTCTGGCGTTCCCAAGCAAGAGCAGCGTGAGGTGAATCGTGACCCAGGGAGCGGATTGGTTCTGCACCTGTTTCAGACATCGTTTCGATGTGTTGAATACCGTCACGATCCCAACCAAATGCACTGTACAATTGGTCTGTCGCTACAATGTTCTCATTAAGCTCAGCTTGAGTATCCGTTTTTGCAGGATTCAGATATTTCCGAAGTCCGCCAATATTCAGACGTTTGCTTGCGCGCTCGTACACTAAAGTTTGCACTTCGTGGTAAGGAATAACTTGAACGTGTTCACCTGGTGTGAGAACAACGCCTACTTTTTCGCCTGGTGCAATTGGTTTCGGATCAGCGACCATGTCACCAACCGTAATAACACCCTGCTCCGAGGAGAAGTACAAGGAAGTTTCGCTCTCCACCATCCATACCGGACGAAGACCAAGCGCATCCACACTAAAAATACATTCATTGCCATAACGAGAAACGATACCTGCAGGACCTTGTGCAAAATGGCCCCATACTTGACGGTAGTACACATATAAATCTTGAAGCTCCGGACGGAACTGTTTCATTTCATTAATAATAGGAGGGAATACCATTTCCATCGCTTCGAAAAGGGACAAACCAAAACGGTGAATGAACGTTTCAATCGTTCTGTTCATATCTTGGGAGTCAGAACCTCCGCTAACCAGCGGTACGCCAACCATGTCTGCTTCAATGCGAAGTTTCTTAACCGTGTTAATTTCACCATTGTGCCCGAGTAGGGAGAACGGTTGAACGCGGAAGAAGCTGGACAATGTGTTTGTCGAATAACGGTTGTGACCAATGGTAACTTGGGAAGCGAACAATGAATCACGAGTATCGTTAAAATATTTAGGAAGGATGCTTGCAGCTCCTAATACTTTGTAAGCAGATGTAACATTGCTTAGTGTAGCAACGTGAACATTGTAACGATCTTCAATCGCGATATGCAGTTCAAAAAGGTGATCGGCTACTTGGCCTTCCGTTTTGTTCGCAATCGCTGCAATTTGCCAGAAAGTAGGCTCATCGTTCAAGCCGTTAGGGCCTAAAACGCTGCTATCGACTTGATTCTCTTGCTCGAGAATGATGGATACATCATGGGAAGCAAAGAGCTCACGAATGCCATTCTGGATTTCGGTAACGGTCAGGTCAAGCTTGCGCGGAACAAAGATATGTCCAACAGAAAAACGGTTGTCGTAAGCAAGCTTGCCGTCCAGACCCGCATCTGTTAATTTCTTTTCCCAAAGGGCACGTGGAATATCCGTTAAAATACCGCAACCATCGCCTTCACCGTTGATAAAACCCGAACGATGCTCCATTTTTACAAGGGCTTCAATCGTTTTTTGGATGTTATCACGGGAAGGGTGACCATTCTTTTCAATAATACAAATAATACCGCAGCTGTCGTGTTCGGTTCCTAGGAGATCTTGAAAACGGCCTTCATTACGCATCAATTCATTCATTGCTCTGGTCAGTCGCCTGACCGTCACCTCCCATACATATTTAAACTCCTCTTGCACTACGCTTCTTGCATTCTTGCATTGATGAGCCCGCAACCCTAGCATTTTCAAGGAATTACCCACAAAGGGGTCAAAACCGAAATATGCAAGAATGTGAATAAAAATGCAATATTATTGAATAGCATACCAATTTCAAGGAAATAATCCCCTCGAAATGAGGCTCTAATCGACCTGTTTTAAAGTAAGGCATTACACACAAAAATCGGCAAAGAATTTGTCAATCATGCCCTAACTTTCTAGGAAAATACTGTGAAAACAAGACATTTCGCGAAAAGGGTAAAAGTAATCTTAGAATAGCATGAAAAAGTTCATCCGACAATAGTTGCAGATCGAAAACACAAATGTAAGCGTTACCTTTTTTGCATACTGGTGAATAAAACCATATTTCTCATGGCTTGGGGTACTCTTAAAATACGAACGAACTACAATCCATATAGGATCATAGTTCGTTTCTGGGACATGTAATGGTAGAAGTTGGGGCTGTTTGAGGTTAGGGAAGTTGTTGTGATTGTGAAGATGTTGAGATGTAGAGCAGGGGTAAGGGCAAGAGCGAGGGCGAGAGCAAGAACGAGTGCAAGGGCGAGAGCAAGAGCAAGGGTGGGAGCAAAAGCGAGTGTAAGGGCGAGAGCAAGAGCAAGGCAAGAGCAGGAGCAGGAGCAGGAGCAGGAGCAGGAGCAGGAGCAGGAGCATCTATCAGGTGATCAAATGGTTCTATTGGAGAAAATCCAATGGAAGTGCCTTAAAAAGTGTAAAATCACAGATTTCAATGGATTTTTTCCAATGAAATCTGTGATTTTAGGGTGTTTAGGTCGATTTCATTGGATTTTGTCCAATGGAGATTGGGGGGGGTCATGTTGTTCAGTAGTTCGTCCTAGTTTGTGTAACCCGTAATACCTTGCCATGACACCAAACCACCAAATAGCAAAGACCAACAGCAAAGACCAACAGCAAAGACCCAACAGCAAAGACCAAAGACCAAACACCAAAGACCAAACACCAAACACCAAACCTGTAGCATCTAACCCGTAATCACTCATAGCACCTAATTAGTAACATCTAACCCGTAATCACTCATAGCACCTAACTAGTAACATCTAACCTGTAATCACTCATAGCACTTAACTAGTAACATCTAACCCTTCTACCAAACCCGTAATAACATTCCCATAACACCTAACATCAAACACCTAAGCTCTAATTTCAAACCCATAATCCGAAACAGATACACAAGAGAAGCATATTAGCGCATTTTCATGGTTTTGAACGCTTGGTCAACGGCATCGAGCGTCTGCGCGATGTCGTCTTCGGTGTGGGCGATGGTCATGAACCACGCCTCGTATTTGGATGGAGCGAGGTTAATGCCTTGCTCCAGCATAAGTCGGAAGAAATCAGCGAAGCGTTCGCCGTCTGTATCTTGTGCTTCGTCATAGTTCGTGACGGGATGGTCACAGAAGTGGGTAGAGAAAGCGCCGCCGATGCGATTGAGCGTCAAGGCGATGCCGTGCCTTGCGGCGGATTCTGCGATGCCGCCGGCCAGCGTTGCGCCAAGCTGCTCGAGCTTGGCGTAGACACCGGCCTGCTGGAGCACCTCCAAGCAGGCGATGCCGGCCGAGATGGAGGCGGGGTTCCCCGCCATCGTGCCGGCTTGATAAGCAGGTCCGAGCGGAGCGACCTGCTCCATCACGGCCTTGCGGCCCCCGTAGGCACCGATCGGCAGTCCGCCGCCGATCACTTTGCCGAGGGCCGTAAGGTCCGGCTCCACGGCGGCGAAGCGCGCCGCCGCCTCGGAAGTGCCGCCCTCCACGAGCGGGAGGCCGGGGTAGGTCTGTGCCGCTCCGTAATGGAAGCGGAACGCCGTGATGACCTCGTCATAGATGACGAGGGCACCGTGTCTGCGAGCAGCTGCGCAGAGCTGCTCGAGGTAGCCGGCATGGGGCATGACCATGCCGAAGTTGCCGACGATGGGCTCCACCATCACCGCGGCAATTTCTTCACCCCAACGCGCAAGCGCGGCTTCGAGTGCCGGAATGTCGTTGAACGGCACGGTGATGACCTCTTGCGCAATGCTCGCAGGCACGCCCGCGCTGTCCGGCGTGCCAAGCGTGGACGGCCCGGAGCCGGCCGCCACCAGTACAAGATCCGAGTGGCCGTGGTAGCACCCGGCAAACTTAATGATCTTCGTGCGCTTCGTATAGGCGCGCGCCACGCGAATCGTCGTCATCACGGCCTCTGTGCCGGAGTTGACGAAGCGCACTTTGTCGAGCGAAGGAATCGCCGACTTCAGCATTTTGGCGAACTCGATCTCGAGTTCGGTCGGGGTGCCGTACAGCGTGCCGTTCTGTGCGGCGCGGCAAATTGCCTCGGTCACGTGCGGATGCGCGTGGCCGGTAATGATAGGGCCATAGGCGGCGAGGTAGTCAATGAAGCGATTCCCGTCTACATCCCAGAAGTGCGCGCCTGACGCACGTTTCATGAAGACGGGTGCGCCGCCGCCTACTGCTTTGAATGAGCGGGAAGGGCTGTTGACCCCGCCGACGATATGTTGTAGTGCTTCTTGATATAACTGCTCGGATAGTTTGCGTTCCATAAGAAGTATCATTCCTTTACACTATGTAGTCGTTTATCATCTTACAAAAAGCCCCTACTCGAAGGGCGCTAAGCCCTCTAGTCAAGTAGAGGCATAAAATCTAGATTAATTATTATCTTCGTACATTCTAACCAACTAGCTTAGATTTCGTCCAGTCACCATAAGGATGTTTCTCATCCATAATCCAGCGGTTCCCGCCATTCCGGAGCATCATCAACCTTAGCGTCCCTAATCTCTTACTACTTCGTCGTCTTCACCGAAGACTTCGGTGTAGGCGAAGGCGATGGCTTCGTAGGACCAGAGTCAGCCTCTGCCTTCCCTGCAAAAAGGTCCTTCACATAAAGCTGCAGCTTCTCTTTGTTCACCGTAATGACAGCTGCACCGCGGACGTTTTTCTCGATCAACAGATCGGTTGGCGGTAATTGGGAGCTAATGATTCCGTCAGCTTTCGCTTCATAACCAAGAGTACCGAGCTTCAGCATATCCGACACACTGAGGTTCGTATCGATATAAGGATCGATGGAATTTAGAATTCTTGGCAGCTTAATTAAGGAAGAGGTTGTCTGCATTTTTTGTGCGACCGCTGTTAGGAACTTCCTCTGACGTTCCGTACGCGAGAAGTCGGACAAAGCATCATGTCGAAAGCGTACATACTGCAAAGCCGTTTTGCCATCGAGATGCTGAGGCCCTTTTTTTAAATTAATATCATAGACATGATCATCCTCCGAGTCCGAATATTTCATATCTTTCTCGACGTCAATATCAATCCCGCCAACAGCATCGATAAGTGCAATGAATCCCTTAAAGTCGGTATAAACATAGTACTGAATAGGGATGCCTAGCAAATCGCTGACCGTTTTCATCGCTAAATTCGGACCGCCATATGTAATGGCTGTGTTGATACGATCTTCGCCTTCACCTGGGATCTTCACATATGTATCTCGAAGGATAGAGAAAAGGTGAGCCTTTTTGGTCTCGGGATCAATCGAGGCGAGCATTATACTGTCTGAGCGGGGCAGCTCATTCTTCGTCATCCCACGGGAATCTCCACCTAGAAGTAAGATGTTGACTCGTTGTTTGCCTTCCCATTTTGGCGGGATAAATTTATCCCCTTTATCTTTAATGCTCTGGGCAATCATGGTACCGCCACTGCCTTGTGGTTTGTCCGATTTATGGGAGATATTGTTCGCGAAATTATAGAAAGAATATGTATAATAACCAGCTACCACCATAAGCAGTAAGCCGATCAGGAGCAAAGTTCGTTTTATGATTCTCAAAGGTTCAGCGCTCCTTTCGTAAATAGAGGTAATCTGTACTTTTTTTTCTTACAGAATTCATGTATCATGAGTGTGTTGTACAATTCATCTTTATGATCCATATTATAGATGTTATGAAACTTCGATAGCAAGTTAAGGCGATCTTTGCCATTATATGTAGCCGAGTCTACACAGACAGGAGGTAAGTTCATGTTAGCGATTGATGTTCAAGATCTGCGCAAGGAATTTCAAGTTCAGCAGAGCCGCGGGGGCTTAAAGGGCGCATTTCAAGATTTGTTTCAAAGAGAATATAAGCAAATTACAGCTGTGAAAGACATCAGCTTTCAAATTCCTAAGGGCGAAATTTGTGGATATATCGGTGAAAATGGAGCCGGCAAGTCTACTACCATTAAAATGCTGACGGGTATTCTAGTACCTACATCAGGACATATCAAGGTCAATGGTTTCGTACCATTTAAAGAGCGTGAGAAATTCGTAGCCGGAATCGGTGTCGTTTTCGGTCAACGCAGCCAACTCTGGTGGGATATTGGTGTTGTCGAATCCTTTCAACTCTTGAAAAAGGTGTATCGCGTGTCGGAAGCCGATTACAAAAAGCGTCTCGATGAGCTCGTGGATCGTCTGCAATTATCCGATTTATTATCACGTCCCGTTCGTAAGCTAAGTCTGGGTCAGCGGATGCGCTGTGAGTTAGCCGCTTCCCTCATTCATAATCCAGCGATTCTGTTCCTCGATGAACCGACCATTGGTCTAGATATCGTAGTGAAAACAGAAATTCGCGAATTTCTCAAATCGCTTAATCAGCGTTACGAAACGACGATCTTGCTTACAACGCATGACCTGCAGGATATTGAAGCATTGTGTTCTCGTGTTATCATGCTCGATGATGGCCGTATTATTTATGATGGCGGACTCGAAGAGCTGAAGGTGAAATGGGGCAAAGGCAAAGAAGTCGTGCTGCAATTTGAGCATCCTACCACATTGGCTCGCCTTCAAGAGCTTACGCGGGGCCTAGATGTTGCTTGGCAGCTTGAAAATGAGCTGTCCGCCAAGGTGTTCATTCCGCACGAACGCGCCAATGTTTCTGAGGTGCTTAGCCGCGTAGTCGGCGTTTTGCAAATCCAAGATATCAAAATCAATGAAACGAATACGGATGATATCGTCCGTGAAATTTATAAAGCCGGCTCAGCCGATGTGAAACGTCAAGATGCGCCGCAGCCAGAGGGAGTCGCATCTCATGCTTAGTGCTTATTTAGAAGTAATCCGCATGCGATTTCTCATGATGCTCGCTTACCGCGTTAATTATTACAGCGGCATTTTGATCTATGCACTCAATATTGGTTCTTATTATTTTGTATATAAAGCAATTTATGGTGAGCAAGCTATAATCGGCGGCCTGACGCTAGGTCAGATGACGACTTATGTGGCCATTTCTTGGATGGGGCGCGCTTTTTACTTCAATAACTTAGATCGTGAGATTGCCAGCGAAATTCGCGACGGCAGTGTAGCGATCCAATTCATACGTCCTTATAACTACGTTTTTGTGAAAATGATGCAAGGATTGGGAGAAGGCGTATTCCGTCTGATTCTCTTCACGACACCGGGAATGATCTTCATATGGTTACTCTTGCCCATTCAGTTCCCAACCGATCCAAGCCTGTGGGTTATCTACTTCGTGATGCTGTTTCTCAGCTTTCTGATTAACACGCAGCTTAATATCATTACAGGATTATTCGCTTTTTTCTTGGAAAATAACGAAGGTCTGATGCGCATGAAGCGCGTTGCGGTCGACCTGTTCTCCGGTTTAATTATTCCGATCTCCTTTTTTCCAGGATGGTCCAAATCGGTCTTGGAGTGGCTGCCATTTCAAGCGATTACTTACTTACCGAGCGCTGTTTTCACAGGAAAAATTACAGACACTGCGATATTCCAAAACCTTGGCGTCCAAGTGCTGTGGTTCCTGGTCTTAATTATCCCGATCTATGTCCTGTGGGTTAAATCCAAAACGCGTCTATTCGTACAGGGGGGTTAACACATGAGTTTTTATGTCTCCCTAGTTGTAGAATATTTGAAAAATTACATGAAAACACGCCTCACCTACCGATCCGATTTCTGGATTGACGTTCTTTCCGACTTGATGTTCAATGGTTTGAATCTATTCTTCATTCTCGTCGTATTTTTGCAAACACAATCGCTTGGCGGCTGGAATCAAGAACAAATTTTGTTCATTTACGGTTATTTTATGATTCCATATGGCATATTCATCACTTTTTTTAACTTATGGGGATTCAGTGAACGTTATATTGTCAAAGGGGAGATGGATCGTATCCTGACGCGTCCTGCCTACAATCTATGGCAATTGATGCTCGAAAACCTGAGTCCATCTTCACTATTTAGCGCATTAGCAGGTCTGATTGTCATGATCTATTCCTGGGCTAAGCTCGGAATCCCGTTCCATTGGCATGATCCGCTGGTCTTTATTGTACTGGTGATTGGATCGATTCTCATTTATGCAGGTGTATACATCTCGCTGACGTCGCTGGCTTTTTACTCTGATGCGCCGACAGGTATTCTGCCGCTTATTTGGAATATCCAGAACTATGGACGATATCCGGCTACGATTTACAATAAACTGCTCCGAACGATCTTGACGTGGATTTTGCCTTTTGCATTCGTCGGCTTCTATCCGGCCGCTTATTTCATCGATCCAGTCAACTGGAAGTGGTTCGCTTTGCTAACACCGGTTGTTGGTATTGCTTTCAGCATTTTTGGTATTACAATTTGGAATATTGGTGTGAAACGGTACCGCGGCGCGGGATCTTAGAAGTAAATGGAAAAGTCCAGTTCTTGCTAAAAAGCAGGAACTGGGCTTTTTTGTATTGTAAATACCAGACCAAGTTTTGTGACAACTAAGTTATGAATAAAGAAATAAGGCAGGACAAAACGCATAGGATATGTAGTTAGTAGTGCCTGGATTATCGGTTGTTTATGAGGGACCGCACCTCAGTGAAGAATAAAAAAATCTTTTATACGTGAAGGAGGGAATGCCTATGCAGCTTGAAGGAGGTATTGTTGGAGCGATCGGCGGCACGCCGCTCATACGACTTGGGCGTTTGTTCAAAAATCAGCCATTCGAGGTTTACGGAAAGATGGAGTGGATGAATCCGGGTGGCAGCGCGAAGGATAGGCCAGCACTCTTTATGCTGCGAGAAGCGATACGACGCGGTGAAGTTACCAACGACAGCGTCATTATCGAATCGAGTTCAGGTAATTTGGCGATTAGTCTTGCACAGCTATGCTGTTATCTGGGACTGCGATTCATCTGTGTGGTGGATCCCCGAACAACCGAGCAGCATAAGCAGATTATCCGCAGTTTCCATGGAGAAATCGATCTTGTTACGGAACCGGATGCGGAGACCGGTGAGTTTTTGCCGGCGCGGATTCGAAGAGTAAGTGAATTGGTTGGACAAATACCGAATGCGTATTGGACCAATCAGTATGGGAGTCCAGACAATGCCAAGGCACACATGGAGACGACCATGTCAGAAATCGGGGACCAATTGGGACCGATTGACTATTTATTTTGCGGTGTAAGCTCTTGCGGGACGATACGAGGGTGTATGGAATACATCCGTAATCGTGGATGGCCCACACAAATCGTTGCTGTGGATGCGGAAGGCAGTGTCATTTTTGGCGGGGAAAAAGGTTCGAGAAGGTTCCCAGGACTCGGCGCCGGAATAGTACCGGGTCTGTACAAGCATGATGTAGCGGATCTTGTCATGTACGTGTCAGACTTGGACTGCGTGGAAGGCTGCCGCGCATTGGTGCGGAGTGAAGCGATTTTGGCGGGGGCCTCGTCAGGAGGCGTTGTTTCCGCGATACGCAAAATGAGCGGGAGCATCCCTGATGGAGCGGTTTGTGCCGCCATTTTACCAGATCGAGGCGAGCGTTATTTGAACACCGTGTACAACGACGAATGGGTGCAGAAAGAGATAGGCTCTAATCCGAGTACCTGGCATGGGAGACTGGAGTATGATTTATTTACACGATGACCATATCCGAGATATCGGTATCGATTGGACGATGGGTTTAGGAGTCTACGATATTGCTTTAGCAAGGTACTAGTGGAAGGAAGCGCTGCAGATGGACAGAGGCATAAGGTTAGAGAGTAGTCGATCTGTTTGATGTGAAAAGAAGCAGCACTGGCCTTGGTGGCGCAGTGCTTTTTTTGACATTTTATAAGGGGGGAATAGGAATAAATGCCATGAATGAATCGACGGTCTAGGATATCCACATAATTGTCCACAATTCCACAGGTTGAAAAGTCCCGTTGTGTATAACTTCCATGCACAGTGTCAACATATCCACAGATCGAGTTATCCACAAGTAAATTTTAATTATGAAACCGTATCTGTCACAAAACACCGCCCTATTTCGCCTTATATACGAAAAGCGAAAAACGGAGGGTGATGAACATGAACAAATACGACACAGCGATTATTGGCGGAGGTCTAGCTGGATTAATTGCGGCCAACGAATTAGCTAAGGGTGGAAATAAAGTGGTGATTTTGGAGAAATCGGGGCGCTTGGGCGGCAGAGCCATTACGAATAAGAAAAATGGTGTTTTCTTTAACTTAGGCGGGCATGCGTTATACCGCGCTGGGAAGGCATATTCGATTTTACAAGAGCTTGGAGTTCGCATAGAGGGAGGAACGCCTTCATCCAAAGTGAACGCCATCTGGAATAATCAAATTCTTCCGATGCCAGCGAGTCCGATCAGCATGTTATCATCTAAGCTTCTATCATGGTCTGGCAAAATGTCCCTCTTAGGACTGGTGATGAAATTAAACAAAATCGATACAACTACATTAAGACATGCAACCTTGAGGGATTGGGCGGAAGGTGAGATTCCTGATCCGATGGTGCGTCATATTTTCTATGCGCTGTGCAGAACCGCCACATACACGCACGATCCAGATTATCAGCTGGCGGGTCCCGTACTTGCACAAGTTCAGCGTTCACTTAAAGGGGTCCTATACCTCCATGGCGGCTGGCAAAAGATCGTAGACCAGCTGCATGAGAAAGCGGTTCAAGCGGGTGTGCATATCGTTAGCGGCAAAGATGTGAAAGAGATCGTATATGAGGATGGCAAGGTTCAAAAGCTTAAATTTGCCGATGAGGAATATTTAGAAATTTCAAACGTGATCAGCACCGCTTCCGCTTCGGAGACCTACAAGCTCGTTCGTGATGCCGATCACACGGTATTGAAACAGTGGAAGGATGAGGCCCGTCCATCGAAAGCGGCATGCCTTGATTTAGGGTTGAAGAAGCTGCCCGTCCATGGACGTGATGTTGCTATTGCGCTGGATCAACCCATTTTTTTCTCCCATCATACCGTCCATGCCAAACTAAGCGATAATGGTACATTGGTTGTGCATATGGTGAAGTATAACGGACCTGGGGAAAGTGATCCTAAGGCAGACGAGCAAGTGCTGACCGCTACCATGAATGCACTTCATCCAGGCTGGGAACAAGAAGTTGTCGCAAGACAGTTCCTACCTAATATTACGGTTGTCCACGACTATA
The DNA here is from genome assembly GCF_055396115.1 of Paenibacillus sp. WG02. Lineage (NCBI taxonomy): Bacteria > Bacillati > Bacillota > Bacilli > Caryophanales > Paenibacillaceae > Paenibacillus > Paenibacillus sp. WG02. Next base: position 703,595 of record NZ_AP036016.1, read on the forward strand.
TGCATATAGGTAAGTCAGATAGGTTTACAGGTCCTGCTGTTCAGGGGATTCGTGGTCTCTATGTGGCCGGGGACTGGGTCAGTCATGGTGAAATGCTCGCAGACGCATCAGCGGCAAGCGCCAAACGAGCAGCAGAGGCTATTTTAAAAGAAAGCCAATTCGCGTAAAATTGCCATATCCACTAGTTAGAGTTGGGAGATGCACAGTATGGAGTTAGCCGGATTTTCAGAGCAGGTGTACACATCGTACAAACCGCTTTTGTTCTCACTAGCCTATCGGATGCTTGGGAGTGTCATGGATGCGGAGGATGTCGTGCAGGAGGCATTTCTATATGTGAATGAGACGAATCCGGCGCATGTCCACAATCCTAAAGCATATTTATGCAAAATCGTGACCAATCGGTGTATAGATAAGCTGCGTTCCGCCAGCAAAAAGCGCGAAGTCTACGTAGGTCCGTGGCTGCCGGAGCCACTTATAACGAGTAGTGACAACCAGACAGAACCTGATCTCTATTATTCGCAAAAAGAGTCCCTTTCGACCGCGTACCTGTTGCTGCTGCAGCAGCTGTCGTGGGTAGAGAGGGCGGTATTCTTATTGAGAGAGGTACTCCAATACGAGTACGACGAAATTGCCGAGATTGTTGGGAAAAGCAGCACGAATTGCCGGCAAATTTTCCGCAGGGCCAAGAGCGCCATTAGCAGCTTTCCAGATCGCGAAGCTGATCCTAAGGCACAGAACAAACAGCCTATAGTGGAACAAACTTCAGCCGTCGTGGAACAATTCGTGCAGGCTCTAGTAGCTGGCAATATCGGTCAGTTATTGAACATTGTCAAAGCGGATGCCGTTCTTTACTCTGACGGTGGAGGTAAGGTGAAAGCCGCTGTTCGGCCTATTATGGGGGCAGAACGTATCGCTATGTTCTTGTCCGGGGTTCTCGCCAAAGTACCGCCTGGCTTCAGTTATTCATTGGCGACCGTGAATGGAGAATTGGGCATTGTGGCTTATGATGATGGCCAACCTTATAATGTGACTTCCTTCCACGTTGTTGATGGTCAGATTGCTGCTGTCTATCTCGTAGTTAATCCTGACAAGTTGAGGCATTTATAAAATAGCTCCTGCTCAACCTTCTTTCACGTGATTTCTCTCTCTCTCTCTTAGGGATTATGCGGAGGAAGGTTTTTTGTGCACCAATTCGTTGGATGGATCAAACAAAAATAGCTGATGAGCCTTTATGGATTTTGTCCCACCAAAGGGCTTTTTTTGCTCCTAAGTTGGCTATGCCAGCCTTATCTAGCGCCAAACAGTTCCAGGGGAATTACATTAGCTGCAAAAAATACATCAAATTTCGCGGAATCATCATTATTGAGCGCACTTGCTGCATTTCCTACATCAAATTGTGCCTGAAATGAGGGTTTTGAGCCTTTCAAGTAAGATTACCTGCACAAAATGCAGCTAAATCGCTCCAATAGGTCGTTTCGGAGATAATTAACTGTACTAAATACATCAAGTGCAGAAAGTGTACGCTCATGGATCTTGAGTAAAAAGGGTTATTATGCAACAATTGGAAATTCATTGCGTCTAACTTATAAAGAATCTAAAGATTTGAGGTGCAGTAGACCAATGAAGTCCATACTCTTATTGCTATTATTTGCATGTGGTTTGTCTAATATCGGGAATCAAGGTGACGTCGCCGTTCCCCCAACTGAGGTGGAAAGTGTCTATGCGCTGCCATCCACTAATCCTACAGCTCAGCTGCCTGAAAACTTGCAGGATCGGATATATCATCTTGAAAATGTGTATAAACAATTTTCTGTTAAGCCGATGAGTATTTCTAAGTCTGAGAGTGAATACCCCAATGGTGCATTTCATCTTCAGCTTCTTAAGCTAGGTAATCATCGTGAGGAATTGAGCTCACAGGAGAAAGGCCAGATTAAAGAAGCCATCTATAAGGCCATAGGATCACGGTTCTCACTGGATATTACAACTTTGGTTATATCGAAAGAGGAGGAGTTGGTTGGGGTTATATCCGAAATAAATAGGGGGGAGCAAAAGATGCTCCTTGTCAATCCTGAGGCCTGTTTAGAGAAGGAATGCAAGGAAAAAGAGAAGTTTTGGGTCAAGCTTGATGAAGATGCCGTTGTCGTAACGAATAAAAGCAACGGCTCCAATAAGTTTGAGGATCTAAAACTAGGAGATTGGCTGCACGTATGGACGACAGGAGCCGTCTTGCAAAGCTATCCTGCGCAGTATTCAGGGCTTGATATTGAGGTGGTGGAGCCTGAGGATGAGACGCCAGTTGCACTGTCAAATTTAATGAAGACTGATTTTAACGGCATTAAACAAATTGATGTCAGATTCGGTGACGGTAATAAGCTGTCCATTACAGATACAAAGTCTCTTGAGGAAATATCATCAAAATTGAAAAGAATTGAGCTTGTCCGAGCCAATGATAAAAGAACATTTTATGGGTCTCTGTACGGGATGGAATTAACTATTGGGGAAAGCAAGTTTCAGTATGGCACCAGTCTAAGGTTTGATGGAATTAAATATAAACAAAATTCAGTCACAACCGAACTAAACGACTACATCGTAGCACTTGGGAGAGCAAGTAATCCAAATCTCTTAAGTGGAATACGGTGAAATATAAGCTGCTCACGAAGTCTTCGCGACTCGTAGCAGCTTTTTTGCAATCAAAGCGCTTTTCGGATCACCTTTTTATAATGCAGAACGGATAGTACTCCGAATATTGAGTATAAAACGGTATACAGCACCATCACAATGATCATTGGCGTCCATAGCTCAGCTCCGAATAGAAACCATCCCGACTGAACTGCAAAATAACTGTGGATCAGCCCAACGACTAAGGGGATACCGAAATTAAAGATTTGTTTCAACTGAATGCCTTTTAACAAATCGTCCTGCGTAAAACCAAGCTTCCGTAGAATCGTATACGTCGGCTTTTCATCTTCGCTTTCATCCATTTGTTTGAAATAAAGGATGCAGCCTGATGTAATCAGGAAGGTTAGTCCTAAGAAGCCAACGATGAACATGATGAGTCCCATTCTGTTTTTCTGGTCATTCGCCATGTTTTGGCGGGAATCATAAGAACGATTTTGATCAAAGCCCAACTCATGATAAATCTGATTTGCTTCGAGAAGCTTTGCCTCATTTTCGATATCAATTCCCAGATAGAGAGATGACTCTTTTTGAATCGCGGGGTCGATATCTTGCTTTAAACGCTTGAAAACCGAGTCGTCAACGATAGCAACAGGCAGGCCGCCATTCGAAAAGTACCAAGAAACGATGTATTGCTTCCTAGAGCCTACATAAGTTTGCGGAATAACAACATGCTGCCCGCTAAGTTGGATTTGGCCGGTATCTTTGAGGCTCATAAATTTTTGCAGCATGTCATTGGTACCCGTAAATAGCGTCTGTTCGGCAGTGAGATCGGCGAATAGCGCGTCCTTGTCACTGATAACAGGAATCGTCATGTTACTCGGATCGAGGATAAGGCCTTCCATATTGGAAGCCAAGATTTCCTTTAGATTGGCCTTGACCTGAACGACCTCGATCGCTGTATCCTTGTGCTTGATCTGACTATCATCTAACGCGGCTTTAAATTTGTTGGCATCTTCCACATTCGTAATGGCAAAGTGTGCGGGTACGCTATTTAGGGCCGTTTTTTCCGCAGAGTAATAGGATATGTAGCTTAAAGACAACAAGGCGATGGAAAGCGCAGATATGGTTGTAATGACAGTCAATAACAAGGCATTCGATTTCATGCGAAACATGATGGACGAAAGCGATAAGACCTCGCCGACATTTAAATAGCCATTTTTCCTGCTTCGGATGACGTTAAGGATTAATCGGACAGACCCCTTATAGAACAGATAGGTTCCGATGATGACGGAGGCCAGAATAAAGATCATGGCCGAAAAGATGGCAACCATCGTCATGAAATCTCCGCTAAACAGCTTCGAGGAAACGTAGTAGCCAAGCAAAATAAGGAGCAATCCCACCATCCCCATGATGGCTTCTGAAGTTGACAATCTTTTCACCTTCACTTCAGTTGAGGTAGAGACGCGAAACAACGATAAAATGCTCTGTCTTTTAATAAAAATATAGTTGACCAGCATGATCAACAAATAAACGGCGCTAAATACAACGAGAGTCTGGGATAGTGCTTGCATTGAAAAGTGAAGCGATGCGGCAGCTTTAATGCCTGTAATTTGGAATAAAATCATTAAGATGAGCTTAGATACGGAAAATCCGATAAATGTCCCGACGATTAATGAGCCGAAATATAGGACAAAGTTCTCGACGCTTAGGATGCGGAAAATCGCGGTTTTCGTCATACCGATTAACTGCAATAAACCGATTTCTTTACTGCGCCTTTTCACGAAAATATTGTTAGCATACAGATTAAAGATAGCGACAATCGCAACAAGTAGGATGGAAGCTGCCCGAATGGATGCCGCGCCTTTAATGGAGCCTTTGGTTTGGTCCAAAGCAGGGTCATACTGCAGGGTAACGAATGCGAAATAAAGCGCGACACTGAACATTAAGGCAAACATATACAGGTAGTAATGCTTGATGTTGGACTTCAGGTTTTGAACAATCAGCTGATTAATGCTCATTGTGCACCCCGCCCAGAACACCCTGAGTCTTCATGATGTCTTGAAAGAAGGCCTGCCTAGAGGTTTGACCTTTATATAATTGGGTATAGATTTGTCCGTCCTTAATAAAAATGACTCTGCTGCTGTAGCTGGCGGCAACTGAATCATGGGTAACCATGATGATGGTCGCTTTCCGTCGTTGATTCAATTCATTTAGCTTGTTAAGTAAATCCGAAGCGGATCTGGAATCGAGGGCACCGGTGGGCTCGTCGGCGAAAATAATACTTGGTTCATGGACAAATGCTCTAGCAGCAGAAGTCCGCTGTTTTTGTCCGCCTGAGATTTCGCCAGGATACTTATCCTGAATTTCCAAAATGCCAAGCTCTGTTGCTACCGCTTGAAACTTGTGATCGGCTTCTTGCTTCGAGGCTTTGGTAATGGACAGAGGCAGAAGGATATTCTCCTTAACGGTCAACGTATCCAGCAGGTTATAGTCTTGAAAGATAAACCCCAGATGATGCTTACGGAATTCAGCTAATTGCTTCTCTTTCATGGCCGTAATTTCTTGGCCTTCGATTTTAATGGAGCCTTGACTGAGCGTGTCAATCGAAGAAAGGACATTGAGCAGGGTTGTTTTCCCGGAGCCGGATGCGCCCATGATGCTAACGAATTCCCCTTTTTCAATGCTGATGTCCAGGCCCTTGAGTACCTCTTGCTTATTTAGCTTATTGCCATAGCTTTTATGGATTTTGACAGCTTCCAAAATGTTCATATGATTCACTCCTCTTCTACGATAGCTTTATTATAAAAAGCTTCCTATCCTTTTTCCTTCGATTGAACGAACAAAGAAGAAAGGCATGTGACAATGTTGTCACATGCCCGTAATCCGGACAGTTTCATTTGGTTGTGGAAAAGTGAGCGTAAAAGTTGTTCCTTCGCCTGCTTCTGAATGTACAGCTATATGGATGAGCAAGGTCTGCGCCACTTTTTTGGCCAAATATAAGCCCATACCTGTTGCGGCGCTGTCTTGGTGCCAAGTCGTAGAAGTAAAGCCTTTATCAAAGATACGCGGTAGATCCTTAGGATCGATTCCGCGACCGTGATCTTTTACCTCGAGCACCATTCGCTCATGCAGCTGGAAGCTCTTTACTATGATATCCGAAGAGTCGCTGTCGCTGTATTTCACTGCGTTCGTCAAGAGCTGCCGTAGAATAAAGGCTAACCATTTGGCATCGCTGAGCACTTTCGTGACGTCGAATTGTACATCAAAGCCAATTCCTTTTTGGATGCACCAGGACTTCAACGTCTTGATCTCCATATAAATAAGCGCTTCAAGATCTACGTACTCGATATACAGGTCGTTCTCCATAGACGGCAAACGTTTTTGGTGGAACTGCCGGTCAAGCAGCAGATGGATTCGCAGCCATTCATAGGTCAAAGCAGCTTTCATGGCTTCATCATCCAAGCGGTCAATCATGAGACGCATGGCCGTGAGCGGTGTCTTCACTTCGTGAATCCAGGACAGCAGCTCATCTTTCTCTTGTTCTAAAGCCACCTGTTGCCGTGATGCGATTTGACTCAACCGCTCGGTCAAGCTCGTCATACTAGTCTCGACAATTTGCTCGAACGGGCTTTCAGCATCGGCGATACTTGCGAGATCGAGATTGTTTTCTCGTTCTTCCAACCTCTTATAGAACTTCGTTTCTTTGTTGTAGCGGATAATCAGAAAGATAGCAAACAAGGTCGTCAATAAAAAAACAATATAGAGAATAGGGGAGAAAGGAATCTCGTAATCGAGATAAGCGATAAACAGGAGCAGTCCTTGCCCGAGTAGAAACAGCAGGATCCAGCTTTTCCTTTCCATAACATACTTCTTAATCATGGAAAGGGGACTCCTCTGCTGCGATGTAACCCTGACCGACCTTCGTTTCGATAAAGCGTCCTAAGCCGATCTCGTCTAGTCGTTTCCGCAGCCGATTGACATTCACGGTTAAGGTATTGTCGCTTACAAAACGCTGGTCATCCCATAAGCTGTTAATCATTTCTTCCCGACTCACGATCGTGTTCTTATGTTCAATCAACAGCTTGAGAATATAGATTTCATTCTTCGTCAACTCAATCGAGCCTGCTTGATTTGTAACCATATTTTTCTCGTAATCAATGGTAGCGCCGCACCATGTTTTGAGCTTGATGGGTTCTGTGTTGTAGTTATAAACTCGCCTTAGAATGGCTTGAATTTTCGCGATGAGAACATCAAAATGAAAAGGTTTCTGAATAAAATCGTCCGCTCCCAGCTGCATAGACATGACCATGTCAGTGGGGTGATCGCGTGAAGACAGGAATACAATCGGAATATTGGAATGGGTCCGAATCATCCGGCACCAATGAAACCCGTCAAATTTAGGCAGTTGAATATCAATGATAACTAAATCAGGTTTTAGTGTAATAAACTCTTCAACCACTCTGCTAAAATCCTTTATGCCATGGACATCGTACGACCATGTGGCCAACCTGTCTTTGATCTCCGTGAACAGGGTTGCGTCATCTTCAATGAGCAAGAGCTTAAACAATAGGAATCACTCCACTTGAGTCGAATTTCTAAACCTCATTGTAATGGAAAATAGCGGTTTGTGCTATTCATGAGTTTTTGGAAATGGAGGTTTGATGTTCTCACCTCAGATGACGCATAATGGATATACCTAAGAGTGGTTAAATAGAGGAGAGAACATAGATGAAGAAAGAGATAGAGACCGTTAAGCGTTTGGCACCAGCATTCACACTTCCTGCATCCAACGGGAAGAAAGTATCCTTAAAGGATTTCAAAGGGAAGAAGCTGGTTATTTACTTTTACCCACAAGACAACACGCCAACCTGTACCCAGCAATCGTGTGATTTTCGCGATTATAATGGTAAGTTTGCAAAGCTCGGTGTAAAAGTGATCGGAATTAGCCCAGATGAGCTGAAAGCCCACGATAAGTTCATTGAGAAGTATGAGCTGCCGTTTCTATTGCTCTCCGACCCTGATCATCAGGTGGCTGAGAAGTTTGGTGTATGGGCACTCAAGAAGCTGTATGGCCGTGAGTATATGGGAATAATTCGTTCTACTTTCCTGATAGATGAAGAGGGTTATATCGTCAAGGAATGGAGTAAAGTTAGGATTAAGAATCACGTTCAGTCCGTTCTGGACGCTGTTATGGCATTGAATACTAATACATAATGAACAAACGATAGTTGCTATTACGCAGTAAAGAACAATGGAACTTTTTTACAAATTCTTCGTCTAATTCATTGCATGGGAGAAAACTTGTGAAGAGGGGAAAGCGATGAAAAAGAAGCTGATGGTTTCGATATTGTCTATTTTCATGGCTTACGGAAGTACCGCGTACGGGGCTGTGGAGGAAACCCATTGGGTGATGAAAGAGCTCAAGGATTACAAGCAATACATCGTGCCTTATAGGGACAACGCTTCGACACAAGGTACGATCACGCAGAAAGAGTGGGATTCATTTCAGCAAAATGTGCTGGACTCTGGCAAGCTGGATAAACCTATATTGCTCGATGATTGGGCGACGGCTCTTAAAATGGCGGTGGATTTGCCGGAAAAAAACCGTGATGCCTGGATCAGCATGTATGTTCACGGGCTGGGGCAGGGGACGGGGATTACCCGTGAAAATGCTGTCGGAGGGATGGTAAAGCTGTTGATCGGTTCCTACTTCACGGGGAGCTGGTCTGCGGAAGAAGTTAAGCCGGCAAAAGCGCTGCTGGATCTCCAGGATATCAACGATAACCAGCGTGGTCTGGTTGAGATCGCGTATATTCATGGAATTTTGGACGATTCAGTGAAAGAAAAGTTTAGACCGAACGATAGGCTGACGAATGCCGAAGCCATTTCTATGATGTATCAGGTCATGGGTGAAGTGGCGTATGACAAGCCGGATCTGCCGGCAAACCATTGGCTGGGCGAAGAGTTGGCGTTTGCTTACCAAAGCAACAAGCTTCCAAAACCGATGCTTAAGGTGCTGCGTCGTGCTTTTCAAGATCCGATGAACGCCGAACGCAATATTCCTGTTGGTCTGTGGCACGAAATGCTCGTTTCAGGGCTGCCGTTGCCTGCCTATCTGAAGGAGAAAGCGTTTATGTATACGCTTTCTTATGACAAGGATGGAGGAATACTACGGGACAGAGCGGTAGTCGGAATAACTAAGCTGGGGAAAAATCCAAGAAGTGCAACGGCGGAGGAAAAAATGAAAGCTGAACAAGCGTTTGCCGATTATCGCGATGCTTTTGACTCCGATAAAATCGCTGTTGCCTACGGAGATGGGCTTTTGGAGGGACAAAGCGGTCAAAGCTTCGGCGTCCATGGTTACCTAACCTATGCTGAGGCGGCTGCTCTTGCTATCCGTGCAAGCTTAAGGGAGACATTGAACAACACCCCTTTGCTAGTTGATGAGAAGACCGCATTGCAAATAGCCAAAGAAAGGGACCCCGATTCTGAAGCTGAATGGAAAGTAACCTTCAAGAAGGGGCTGGTGCTCCACTACAACACGAACAGGATCATCTATGACGGATGGGTCGTAGAAGCGGTCTATCCGGCAGGAAACAAAATGGTTGTATATATTGATGCCAGAACGGGTAAAATCATGGTCCTTGGGGAGATTGAAGCTTTCCTATAGGGTAGATAGAGGGGGCAAGCTCGAGCCAATGCGATGTTTTTTTTGACCACATAAGAAAGTATAAGTTTTCGGTTCACGAAAACCGCTTTCTTATTGGCGATAAAACCTAATATAGGGATCTTTGGTCGTAGACCAAAGTCTCTCCGCTTATAGGGATCTTTGGTCGTAGACCAAAGTCTCTCCGCTTATAGGGATCTTTGGTCGTAGACCAAAGTCTCTCCTCGTTAAACGCGGTCGCTCATCTTTGAATGGCCTCGATAGAGGTTTTCTCATAAAGTCCTAACCAGCCGTATTGTTGTATTTTGTGCAACAATATGGCGGTTTCTTTGGACAAATAGGCAAATTGTTGTACCGCGTACAACAATTTGGTGAGAATCGCTTAGAATTAGGCGTTTTTAGCTCAAATTGTTGTACGAAATACAACAATAGCTAGCTACTTCGGCTGGAAGTAGATGTATTGTTGCACAAAATACAACTTGGAATAACGTGAACTTGGTAACTTTTGATCCTGAGAGAGGGAATTTGTCGACATAGGAGAATAAATAAGGTATATCATCATGTAAAAAAATATATTTATTGTTCTTGAAAGGATTTTTCTCACATGTGGACCATGCTCAAAGACCGAAGAATGACGTTTCTCATGATAGCCAACATCTTATCCTCGATCGGCTCAGGAATAACCATGATTGGCGTGCCGTGGCTGTTAGTGAATCGAGCAGGGGGGAGTGAGATCTTTGGTTATGCAACACTAGCATCAACCATCATACTTTTCTTCCTATCGCCGCACATCGGCGTATATATTGACCGCATTTCTAGGAAGAAAATGCTGCTGGGCAGTGAAGTGATCGGCGGATCGGTCACACTGCTATTTGCGCTATGGGGACTTAGTACAGGCCACTTCGAAACGTGGCAGCTGATCGTCATTTATTTTAGCGGTTCTCTGTACTATAACGTTCACTTTCCAACCCAGTTCGCGTTTACACAGGAGATCTTCTCGAAGGAACAGTACAAGACGCTCAATTCCATACTCGAGGTCCAAAATCAGTCCACATCGATGATCGCGGGCGGCTTGGCGAGTCTACTGATTGATCATATCGATTTTGCCTGGATTCTATTAGCGGACGCGATGACTTACTTTTTGGGCTTTGGTCTATTTTTGCTTATTCCTTATATCAAGAACAGGTCTGTCACGGCAACCGGCGCCGTTTCCATGTGGTCCAATATCAGTGAAGGCTTCGCTTATTTGAAAACGAGACCGCTATTGGTCATGTTTTTCCTCTGCGCGTTGATGCCGTTTCTGTGTGTGATGGTCGGTAATTACCTTTACCCCGTCTATATCACAAGTGTCCTCCATGGAGGGGCCAATGTTCTCGGGACAGCCGATATGATTTTCGCCATCGGAGCTGTCGTGGCCGGATTAACGATCCCGCTGCTTATGCAGCGTTTGGGCTCCTACTATACGACGATTCTCTCGTTTGTCATTTTTAGTCTGTCGATTGTTTTCTTTTATGTATTCCCTATTGTTTCTATTTTTCTCCTCTTCAAAACATTGAACGGATGGGGGAACGCAGGGAGTCGCGTAGCGCGTAATACGATTTTGATGGAAATGGTTCCAAATCATTTGATCGGTCGTGTGAATAGCTTTTTCAACACCGTAGGAATGGGGATGCGAGTTCTGCTCATTGGAGTCTGTACGCAAATTGTTTCTTTTCAAGGCGCTAGGATGGCCATTCTTTTGCTCGGAATCTTATTAGTCGTTAGTTTCATTGGTCTTATTGGCAGCAGGCCCTTGTTTAACGTGGCAACACAAACGAAAAATGAGGCTGTACCACAAGAAATTTAGCAATAAATCGAACGAAAACAGCTCGGTTGTTTTATTAGAAAACTACCCTTCTCACTCCGAGAGGGGTAGTTTTTGTTATGGTGACATACTCTTGAGGGTTCTCCCATATAATCTATCAGCTAGCAAAATGATAGAACAAGCGGAGGGATCATCGGATGCGTTTTCGTGTACAACGTGCGACCAACAGACAGAAAAGAGTTCAACTTTGGGTGGTAATCCTTTTACTAGTTTCTCTATTTTTCTTTACAATTCCAGCAATGGCAACGGAGAGCGATGGAAACTCCGCACTAGCACAAGCACAAGAAGGGCAAGATCTTTTTCAAAAGCTCAAAACAGGCAAGCGTCCGCAGAGCGAGAAGACGTATGAAACACCGGAACAGCCAACCGTTTACTTGACCTTTGATGACGGCCCTAGCAAGCTGACAAGTCAGGTGCTGGATATTTTAGATAAAGAGAACGTGAAAGCTACGTTTTTTGCACTTGGCGAGCAAGCGCAGGCACACCCTGCATTAGTCAAAAGAATCGTGCAAGACGGACATACATTAGGCAATCATTCCTATAATCATGTATATAAAGAGCTGTACAGCGATTTCCAAACCTTTTGGGACCAAATCCAGCGTAGTGAGGACATCTTTGCCAGTTTGGCTGATACCAGACCGCAATTGGTGCGCGCCCCTGGAGGTACATATACGAATTTCGATGCGTACTACTACTATTTGATGGATCAAGCGGGTTATATCGTTACAGACTGGAATGTAGACAGTGGTGATTCCAAAAGAGTGCATGTGCCTGTGAATGAAATTTGGCAAACGATTAAGGGAGCACCGCTTGAACACGAGATCAACATCCTGTTTCATGACGGCAGTGGGCATGAGTCAACGGTAGAAGTATTGCCTCAAGTCATTAGCTATTACAAAAAATTAGGTTACGCGTTCGCTCCCCTTACGACTCAGGTTAAGCCCAAACAATTCCCAGTGGGGAAGTCGAAGTGGTCGAGAAACATGAGTTTGACCCATTTCCAAGAGCTGATGAAAGAAACCCAGCAATATGCTTTAGCCCATATTCAGACGGATCAAGATCAGAAGGATGCTGAACAGCATCTTGCCAATCAAACCATTGTAGCCAGAGAAGAAACGGCACAAATTCTATCCGCGCAAGCGGCGCTGCCGCTGCAAGTTCATGTGGTCGGAGGCAGCAGTTTTGCAATTGAACCTTCAGCGTATCAGCTGCGTGCTAATCGGATTGAACTGCCGCTTCGCTTTCTTATCGAGAAAATGGGCGGGCAAGTAGAATGGCAGGCTGATAAGAAGACAGCGAATGCACATTTTGGTGTTTATGATTTGGAATATGATTTATCCACTAGAAGCATCAGGCTGTATACCCTAGGTAATAGCGTTGCTACCTATTCATTAGCTGATATGAATTTCAAGGATGGTAAGATCATCGTTCCTTTACGGAAAACCATAGATTTACTAGGCGGGCGAATTACGGATACGGTCATAGAATCTAATAAGCGAGAGGTGTCTGTGGCATTACGGCCTTTTTATATATTTAAAGAGAATAATAGTCTTCTGAAAAACTCTCTATTTGCCATGGGAGGGTAATGTCTAAAATAGTAGAGGGCTGGAAAAACTAGAAGCATACCCTTATAAAGGAGGCTTCTTGTCTATGCAGTCGAAAACCCGAATATTCGATCAGCCGCAGCCTCTCGTGGAACGGATGATCATGAACGTAGAGAAAGTAATTGTTGGAAAGAGAGAGACGATAGAGAAAGCGTTCGTTGCTATGCTGAGCGGCGGCCATCTTTTGCTAGAAGACGTTCCTGGTGTTGGGAAGACGATGCTTGTACGTGCCTTGGCTAGGACGATTGGTTGTGAGTTTAAGAGAATTCAGTGCACGCCTGATTTATTGCCGTCGGATGTAACCGGTGTATCTGTATTTAATGTGAAATCGAATGATTTTGAGTTTCGTCCCGGACCTTTAATGACACCCATCGTGTTGGCAGACGAAGTCAACCGTACCTCACCGAAGACACAATCTGCTTTTTTAGAGGCGATGGAAGAGAAGCGGGTTACGATAGACGGGGTGAGTTATGAATTGCCTAAACCCTTCGTCTTATTAGCTACGCAAAACCCAGTGGACTATGAAGGTACTTATGCGCTGCCGGAAGCACAGATGGATCGTTTTATGATGAAGTTGTCACTTGGATATCCGACGCCTGAGCAAGAAATTCTGATGCTGGATCGCCTACAGGATCGCCAGCCGCTGGAGCACTTGAAGCCTGTTATCGTACAGGATGAGTTTGTGCAATTGCAAAGAGAAGCAACCATGATTCATGTCGATAATACGTTAAAAGATTTCATTGTGCGTCTGGCTTTGGCAACTAGGGAGCATGTTGATTTGTACTTGGGAGCAAGTCCAAGAGCATCCTATGCTTTGATGCGCGCTGCGCAAACGTTGGCTTATATGAAGGGCAGAAGCTTCGTGGTGCCAGACGACATCAAGGATTTGGTGCTGCCGATTTGGACACACCGGCTTATTCTGACTTCCGAAGCACGAATGACGGGCAAGTCTGCGGAGACGATTTTGACAGATTTATTAGCCACCTTACAAACGCCTGTTCTTCGCTATGTCTCGGGGAAGTAGGCCAATGATGAGAAGCTGGGGTAAGACGTCGCTGTTGGTTGTGGGATGTGTGCTGTCGATTGTTTTGGCGTATTGGCAAGGTGGATTTGCCGCTTGGTATTTAGGAATTTGTTTGACTTTAATTTGGATTCAGGCTGGATTATTTTATGTATTCGCATTAAATGGACTCACCGTTAGCCGGCAGTTGTCAGGCGAGGTTTTCGTATCTGGTGAAGACATTGCCATCACTTTGCAGATTGGGCATCGTACGTTTTTGCCACTGCCTTGGATGATTATTAAGGACAATTGGGTTCATGAAGGTAGCGGGGTGAAGCTGACCTATAGCAAGCTGGTTTTCCCATGGTTTCGATCAGCCTTCATCCTCCATTATAAAATGACGGGTCTTATGCGAGGCGTTTATCGGTTCGCAGGCTTTGAAGCAGTGACCGGTGATTTATTTGGTTTTGCTGTGCGAAAAGCCTATCGCGATGATCTTCACCGGTGTGTTGTTTATCCGAGACCTGATTCTTTGACCGGATCAGGCATGACATTTCAATCCGAGGATGGTGATGTGCCTACCGTCCGTGGCCCCAAAGCCGACACACCGCTGATTAGCGGTGTTCGCGATTATGTCAGCGGTGACCCCTATCACCGCATCCATTGGAAATCCACAGCCAGGCTTAGCCGGCTGATGACCAAAGACCCCGAGCAAGCATCCTCCGCGAAGCGGATGCTGCTGCTCGACACGACGCCTGCGGCGGGTCCAGCTGAGGCGGCGCAGCCGCTGCTGGAGAAGGGCGTCGCCCTCGCGGCGGGCTTCTTCGAAGCCGCCGCTGGCGGGCGCGAGAGCTGCGGCTTCGCCAGCAGCAGCTCCATTGGCAGGCGAATCACGCCGACGATTCGCCCTGATTTAACGCTCGCGTACGAAGTACTCGCGAGCGTGGGCGGCAAGCCCGCCCTTTCCTTTCCTGACCTCGTCAGGAAAGAGGCGGCGGCCTTGCCGCTGGATGCGTCGATGCTGTGCATCACATCGACGCTGGATTTGGCGCTGGTGCGCGCGATCGCAGATAGCGGCACCAGGCGCCGATCCGTGCACGTGATCTACGTGCACGCGCGGCCCTCCCTCTCGGTCGCGGAGCGAGAGGGAGCTTCCCAGCTGCAGGCCGTAGGCTGCAGCTTCACGGAAGTGCCGCATCCGCGTAGCCAGTGGCCAAAGCAAGGAGGTGTCGCGGATGCAACCGCTTGAACATGGCCGCGCTCTTTCACGCCCTTTGCGCACAAGCGCAGACTCGTCGCGCTTGAAGTCTCGCTCTATACACACAAGCGAAGACTCGCCGAGCTCGCGCTCTTTCACTTCTACAGGCGCTAATGCCGCTATCCCATCAAGTCCAATCTTCCATTCAAGCGCCATCTCTAACGCACAGTCATCATCGCCAATCACCAATACCTTTTTTCGAGACAGTCTAATCTCACTGCTGCTCTTCCTGCTGCTCTCAGAATGGCTCCGTCCACTAGCCTGGATGGCCGATGCCTCCATTCAAATCGGTCCCATTCTTGTCGTTTTTGCGATCTGCATCGCCATAGATTGCTTCAAGGTTCCTTATGCGTGGGGATGGACATCCAAAAGCATTCTGATCCTGCTCTTCATTGGCTTTATGTTCGACCGTGAAGGCTTTCTAACCGGAGTATGGATCATCGATTTGGTGAGGATCATTTCTCAGGATATAGTTCATATCGTTCAAGCTCATTTCGATCTAATCAGTGGTCAAATGCGAACGCTGCTCTTTCTGTTAGGTTGGTCGCTCCTGATTTCCGTTGTGCAGGCTCTCATGCTGCAGAGGCAGCACAGTCTTTGGTTTGTTGCGGCCACGCTCATTTATCTTGTCTTCTTACAGTTGGTGCTTGGCGCGGATACGGTTCAAGGGATTATGCGCACAATAGGATATGGACTACTTCTGTTATCGCTGCTCAATCTCTCTAGAATTGAACAAACCTATGGCATCGCTTCGGTGCGTTCGGGCAGCTTTTTTCAATGGATTGTAGTCAGCTTGGTCGTTGTAAGTGCGCTAGCAAGTGTAGGGTGGTACTCGGCAAGGCAGGCAGAGCCTACTCCCCTCATGAAACCTGTTAGCTGGGCGTATTTATACGATCGCATATTTGAACTTTACAACGAAGATACCGGGGGGAAGGGGGCTTTTGCTCGGTCTGGATACGGTCAAGACGACTCCTCCTTAGGAGGTCCACTCCAGGTGGACACGACCCCAGTATTCACGGCTAAAACATCCGAATTAACCTACTGGCGCGGAGAATCCAAAAGCTTCTACGACGGCAAAGGATGGACTGAACCCAATCAAACACTGGAGCCTTTTGTTTCTACTAATCCATTCACAGGTCGGGCTGTGAATCAGGAAATTCTATGGAACACGAAGTCGCCAAATAACCAATTGTTTGTGGGTGGAAAGCTATTAGATGTTGATATGCTTTTGAGCGAGAAGGGGAAACCGCTAACATCGAACAGCCTCCTTACATCTAAATCTAATGGTAAAGTGACTTTGCCCGTGATCATGGATCCGTTGTCATATTACAAAATAACCGTCCAACCCGTGCAGGAAGATCCATCTATTCTCAATACCGATACAGGCAGCTATCCCTCTGATGTTGCAGGGGAATATCTTCAGCTTCCATCTTCATTGCCGCGGTCTGTTCGCGCCATTGCTGAGCAAGTGACAGCGAGTCGTTTGACGCCTTATGCCAAAGCGGTTGCGATTGAGCAGTATTTAAGCAATACCTATACCTATAGTCTCGAAAAGCCAACGAATCCAAGCCGCAATGAGGATTTTGTCAGTCATTTTCTGTTCGTAGACCGAACAGGGTACTGTGATCATTTTTCAACGTCGATGGTCGTTATGCTTCGTTCTGTCGGGGTGCCTGCCCGCTGGGTCAAAGGTTTCGCTCCAGGGACACTGCAAGCATCTAGCGACGGTGATGGGCTTAAGGAAGTTATGGTTCGCAATCAAGATGCGCATTCATGGGTCGAGGTTTATTTTCCTTCTATGGGCTGGGTGCCGTTTGAGCCTACACCAGGTTTCTCTGGTATTTCGCCCGACCATCCGAGAGAAACTTTGACGACAGCTGCCATGGAACAAGCGGCGATGACAGCTTCACTTATGAACGTTCCTACGCCTACTAAGTTTACAACCAATCCAAGTGAGTGGCTTCATGCAGCGAAGGATAAAATCGTCAATTTTGCAAAGCCTTATAGGGATGCTTTCATTGTTCTAATCGGATGTTGTCTCCTGTTTGCAGGTATTTTCGTTTTGCTTAAGCGAAAAGGGTTCCTAGTCAATTCACGGCTGTATTTTCCAATTTACAAAAGCAAGATGGGCAAATCACACCCCTTGACAGCTTATATGGATCGTTTATGGATACAGCTTTTTCGAAAATACGGCGCAAAATCCGCTAGTCAGACGGTGCGAGAGTACGTCGCAATGCTAAATTTCAATAATCAAAGGCAGAAACAAGCACTGCTCGAGTTTGCCTTGATTTACGAAAGTGTCCGCTATGATACGGCCAATTCACTGACCTATACGAAGCGGGAAATTACCGCGATTTGGAAAGCCATTCAAAAGACACATTAAACCCCTTTACATCCTAGGTACCTAATGTTTAAAATTAGTACCTATAAATAGTGATAAGTGGACAAGGGGAGCCCCTTAAACCTCAATCGCTATGAATCTAGGAGGTCGGATAATGAGTAAACCGAGTGAAATGATTGTCGTATTAGATTTTGGAGGCCAGTATAATCAACTGATTGCTAGACGAATTCGTGATTTGGGCGTTTACAGCGAGCTGCTGCCGCACAATACAACTGTTGATAAAATTCGTGAACTTAACCCTAAAGGGATTGTGTTCTCCGGCGGTCCGTCGAGCGTTTACGGTGAAGGAGCTCCGGCGGTTGACGCAGGAGTTTTTGATCTGGGTATTCCAATCTTGGGTATTTGCTATGGCATGCAGTTAATTGCTCACCAACTGAACGGTAAAGTCGAACGTGCGCATACGCGTGAATATGGCAAGGCAGATCTTGCATTTACGAATGAAAGCCCGCTAGTGAAAGGGTTAGAATCCAAACAAACCGTGTGGATGAGTCATGGAGATCACGTTTCCGTTCTGCCTGAAGGCTTCGTTATAGAAGCAAGCACGGATTCACTTCCGATTGCTGCAATGAGTAACCGTGAGCGCAACATTCATGCTGTACAGTTCCACCCAGAAGTTCGTCATTCCCTTCAAGGGAATGAAATGATCCATAACTTTATCTATGGCGTATGTGGTTGCGTCGGCGACTGGACGATGTCAAGTTTCGTGGAAGACATGGTCAAAGAGCTTCGTCAAGAAGTTGGCGACAAGAAAGTGCTATGCGCACTTAGTGGCGGCGTGGATTCATCCGTTGTTGCCATTCTGCTGCACAAAGCCATCGGCGCTCAGTCTGACGTGTATGTTTATTGATCATGGTTTGCTGCGTCAAGGTGAAGCAGAGAGCGTTATGGACACTTTTGTCGGCAAATTCGATATGAAAGTAGTCAAAATTGATGCTCGTGAACGTTTCCTAGGCAAATTGGCCGGCGTAGACGACCCCGAGCAAAAACGTAAAATTATCGGTACCGAATTCATCCGTGTATTCGAAGAGGAATCCAGTCAGTTTGATGACTTTACTTTCCTAGCTCAAGGTACTTTATACACAGATATCGTGGAAAGCGGTACGGCTACTGCTCAAACGATCAAATCGCACCATAACGTAGGCGGACTGCCGAAAGATATGAAGTTTAAGCTCATCGAGCCGCTCAAAACACTGTTCAAAGACGAAGTGCGTAAAGTAGGCGAGGAATGCGGCCTTCCAGCTGCAATCGTTTGGAGACAGCCTTTCCCAGGTCCTGGACTAGCTATTCGTGTTCTAGGTGAAGTTACGGAGGATAAGCTGAAAATCGTTCGTGAATCCGACGCCATTCTGCGCGACGAAATCGCCAAAGCTGGCTTAGATCGTGAGATCTGGCAGTACTTCACAGCACTTCCAGGCATGAAAAGCGTGGGAGTTATGGGGGACGCAAGAACTTACTCTTATACGGTAGGTATTCGTGCTGTTACATCTATTGATGGGATGACAGCGGACTGGGCGCGTATTCCTTGGGATGTGCTTGAGAAGATATCGGTTCGTATCGTTAATGAAGTTGAGAACGTGAATCGTATCGTTTATGACATCACTTCTAAGCCGCCAGCTACAATTGAGTGGGAGTAATATAAATCACTAGCAAAAGACGAACGTTATGGGAAAATATACCCCTGTATCGTTCGTCTTTTTTATTGACATCTGGTTATTTCCCAACTAAAATGTGTTATGGATAACAGTTTTTCGTATAATCTTGGGAATTGGCCTGAGAGTTTCTACGAGATCACCGCAAATGATCTGGCTACGAAAAAAAAGGAACGGAATCCGTATGAGTTTTTACGTGCACCTTTACACATCGAAGGCAGCTCTCATATGGAAAGCTCCTTTTTCGTACCCGGAATCAGGCATTATGATTCCGGGTTTTTTGCTGTTGCCAGAAAGTATATGTTTTAAACTTTTGCTTTGCACAACCTTGATAAACGCGCTCGTCCTTGAAGGACGACAGGGGTGTTTATCCTTGGTTCCCCACCATTCGTTTTAGGAGGAGTAGGAAAATGGATCGCTTTTTTAAATTGAAACAAAACGGCACGACCGTAAGAACAGAAATCATGGCGGGAATCACCACGTTCATGACGATGGCTTACATTCTGGCGGTAAATCCAGACATTCTCAGTGCTTTTAAATCGGGTGCAACCGGCGGTGACTGGACTTCGATTTTCTTGGCAACTGCGATTGCTGCGGGTGTAATGACGATTGCAATGGGGTTATTCGTTAACTTTCCAGTAGCGCTAGCTCCGGGAATGGGCTTGAATGCTTACTTCGCGACCATCATTTTAACCTCGCAAGGTAAATTTACGTTTTCTATGGCTTTAACAGCTGTATTCATTTCGGGGATTATTTTCATCATTCTTACCGTTACCAGAGTTCGTCAAATGCTCCTTGTGGCCATTCCAGATAGCCTGAAGCATGCGATTACTGTGGGTATTGGTTTGTTTATCGCCATGATCGGTTTCAAAAACAGCGGGATCTTAACCGTTGCGGTTGAAAGCGGCAAAGATATTAAGGCGCATCAATTTACAGATGTACTTTCATTTGAAACTGTGTTCCACATGGGTTCATTAGAAGATAAAGGCGTTATTTTAACAATCGTTGGGGTCTTGTTGATTTCCATCTTTATGGTGCTTCGTCTTCGTGGTGCGATCTTGATCGGAATTTTGGCTACGACAATCATTGGGTACTTCATGGGTATGGTTAATCTCGGTTCATTGACTAGTGCAGACACGACATGGGTTCCTGATTTAACAAAGCTTCGTTTCGCTGATTTTGATTTTGCAGGCATTATGACAACGGGGATCGTTTCGGTTATTGCTACTTTTACGTTTGTTGAGCTTTTTGATACATTCGGTACGATGGTTGGAACAGCGAATCGCGCTGGTATAATGAAGAATAAAGAAGAAGGCAACAAGCGCGTAGGTAAGGCCATGTTCGTGGATGCGATTGGTGTTAGTGGCGGTGCGTTAGTTGGGACAAGTACGGTTACTGCTTTTGTAGAGAGCGCAGCAGGTGTAGCTGAAGGCGGACGTACAGGTTTAACGGCGGTAACGACAGGCGTATGTTTCTTGCTTGCCCTGTTCTTAGCTCCGATTGCCATGTTGGTTCCTGGTTCTGCGACAGCGGCAGCGTTGATCGTGGTTGGTGTTCTGATGGTTCAATCCATTCGTGAGATCGACTTCCAAGAATTTGTTCTGGCGATTCCCGCTTTCCTTACCATTGTTTTGATGCCTTTCACTTACAATATTGCAAATGGTATCTCCTTCGGTATCGTTTCGTATGTAGTTTTGGCAGCAGTTTCTAACCTAGGTGGCAAAAGTCAGACGCGTTACCCGATTCACTGGTTAATGTGGGTACTGGCGATTCTAATCCTAGCTCGTTACATCTTTATTGGAAGCCAAGGTTAAATAGCCTCAAGCTCTGGTGCATTACGCACTGGAGCTTTTTTGATTTCCATATTTTTCAATGCATAAAAAGCTTGCAATCAGTTTGTGGATTTGTTATATTACTCCTTGTCGCTTCGGCGGTCGAACGAAAGAACGAAAGAAATTAAAAAAAAAGTTCTTGCAATCGAATAGGCTGATGTGGTATATTGATCAAGTCGCCTTTGAGGGGCGAAGGATTAAAACGAAAGAAATTGATCTTTGAAAACTGAACAACGAGTGAGTAAGCACGAACGAGAAATCGTTCAAAAAGAGATTGCAAAATCTCGCTAGCAACGCAAATGAGCAATTAAGCTTTCAAATAGTTTTACTATTATGGAGAGTTTGATCCTGGCTCAGGACGAACGCTGGCGGCGTGCCTAATACATGCAAGTCGAGCGGGTTTATCCTTCGGGATAAGCTAGCGGCGGACGGGTGAGTAACACGTAGGTAACCTGCCTATAAGATCGGGATAACTATCGGAAACGATAGCTAAGACCGGATAACTGGTTTTCTCGCATGAGAGAATTATGAAACACGGAGCAATCTGTGGCTTATAGATGGGCCTGCGGCGCATTAGCTAGTTGGTGAGGTAACGGCTCACCAAGGCGACGATGCGTAGCCGACCTGAGAGGGTGAACGGCCACACTGGGACTGAGACACGGCCCAGACTCCTACGGGAGGCAGCAGTAGGGAATCTTCCGCAATGGACGCAAGTCTGACGGAGCAACGCCGCGTGAGTGATGAAGGTTTTCGGATCGTAAAGCTCTGTTGCCCTAGACGAACAGCAAGGAGAGTAACTGCTCTTTGTGTGACGGTATAGGAGAAGAAAGCCCCGGCTAACTACGTGCCAGCAGCCGCGGTAATACGTAGGGGGCAAGCGTTGTCCGGAATTATTGGGCGTAAAGCGCGCGCAGGCGGTCAATTAAGTTGGGTGTTTAAGCCCGGGGCTCAACCCCGGTTCGCATCCAAAACTGGTTGACTTGAGTGTAGGAGAGGAAAGTGGAATTCCACGTGTAGCGGTGAAATGCGTAGAGATGTGGAGGAACACCAGTGGCGAAGGCGACTTTCTGGCCTATAACTGACGCTGAGGCGCGAAAGCGTGGGGAGCAAACAGGATTAGATACCCTGGTAGTCCACGCCGTAAACGATGCATACTAGGTGTTGGGGATTCGATTCCTCGGTGCCGAAGTTAACACAGTAAGTATGCCGCCTGGGGAGTACGCTCGCAAGAGTGAAACTCAAAGGAATTGACGGGGACCCGCACAAGCAGTGGAGTATGTGGTTTAATTCGAAGCAACGCGAAGAACCTTACCAGGTCTTGACATCCCGGTGTAACGCCTAGAGATAGGCGCCCTCTTCGGAGCACTGGAGACAGGTGGTGCATGGTTGTCGTCAGCTCGTGTCGTGAGATGTTGGGTTAAGTCCCGCAACGAGCGCAACCCTTGATCTTAGTTGCCAGCACTTTGGGTGGGCACTCTAAGATGACTGCCGGTGACAAACCGGAGGAAGGTGGGGATGACGTCAAATCATCATGCCCCTTATGACCTGGGCTACACACGTACTACAATGGTCGGTACAACGGGAAGCGAAGCCGCGAGGTGGAGCCAATCCTTATAAGCCGATCTCAGTTCGGATTGCAGGCTGCAACTCGCCTGCATGAAGTCGGAATTGCTAGTAATCGCGGATCAGCATGCCGCGGTGAATACGTTCCCGGGTCTTGTACACACCGCCCGTCACACCACGAGAGTTTACAACACCCGAAGTCGGTGGGGTAACCCGCAAGGGAGCCAGCCGCCGAAGGTGGGGTAGATGATTGGGGTGAAGTCGTAACAAGGTAGCCGTATCGGAAGGTGCGGCTGGATCACCTCCTTTCTATGGAGACTCGGTCTTGATAAGACCAGTCAAGTATCTTCGGATACAAAACAGCTTACTCACTCGTGTTCAGTTTTGAAGGATGAATTTTACCTTCAACTACTTGTTCCTTGAAAACTAGATAACGAAACAAAACGTAAAGTAAGAACTTAGGTTGTGTAATGTAACAATTACGCAAAATTCTTTAAATGTTTTTCTAGGTTAAGCTAGAAAGAGCACACGGAGGATGCCTAGGCACTAGGAGCCGAAGAAGGACGTGGCGAACGACGAAATGCCTCGGGGAGCCGTAAGCAGGCTTTGATCCGGGGATGTCCGAATGGGGGAACCCAGCTGTGGTAATGCGCAGTTACCATGCAGTGAATACATAGCTGCATTGGAGGCATACCCAGGGAACTGAAACATCTAAGTACCTGGAGGAAAAGAAAACAAAAGTGATTCCGTCAGTAGCGGCGAGCGAAAGCGGAATAGCCCAAACCAAGGAGCTTGCTCCTTGGGGTTGTAGGACCTCGATATGGGGTTAGTTCGGTAGGCGAAGTGATCTGGAAAGGTCCGGCATAGAAGGTAAAAGCCCTGTAGCCAAAATCGAACGAATCCCCTAGAGGTATCCTGAGTACGGCGGGTCACGTGAAACCCCGTCGGAATCCGGCAGGACCATCTGCCAAGGCTAAATACTCCCTAGTGACCGATAGTGAAGCAGTACCGTGAGGGAAAGGTGAAAAGCACCGCGGAAGCGGAGTGAAAAAGAACCTGAAACCGTGTGCTTACAAAAAGTCAGAGCACTCTATATGTGTGATGGCGTGCCTTTTGTAGAATGAACCGGCGAGTTACGTTCCCGTGCGAGGTTAAGCTGAAAAGGCGGAGCCGCAGCGAAAGCGAGTCTGAATAGGGCGCTTTAGTACGTGGACGTAGACCCGAAACCGTGTGATCTACCCCTGTCCAGGGTGAAGGTGAGGTAACACTCACTGGAGGCCCGAACCCACGCATGTTGAAAAATGCGGGGATGAGGTGGGGGTAGCGGAGAAATTCCAATCGAACTCGGAGATAGCTGGTTCTCCCCGAAATAGCTTTAGGGCTAGCCTCGGATGTTGAGTTGTGGAGGTAAAGCACTGATTGGGTGCGGGGCCCGCCAAGGGTTACCAAGTCCAGTCAAACTCTGAATGCCACAAACTTAAATCCGGGAGTCAGACAGTGAGTGCTAAGATCCATTGTCAAAAGGGAAACAGCCCAGACCATCAGCTAAGGTCCCCAAGTGTGTGTTAAGTGGGAAAGGATGTGGAGTTGCACAGACAACCAGGATGTTGGCTTAGAAGCAGCCACCATTGAAAGAGTGCGTAATAGCTCACTGGTCGAGTGACTCTGCGCCGAAAATGTAACGGGGCTAAACACGCCACCGAAGCTATGGCTTGCACTATGTGCATGGGTAGGGGAGCGTTGTATGTACGTTGAATTCTGACCGTAAGGACAGGTGGAGCGCATACAAGTGAGAATGCCGGTATAAGTAACGAAAAGATCAGTGAGAATCTGATCCGCCGAAAACCTAAGGGTTCCTGAGGAAGGCTCGTCCGCTCAGGGTAAGTCGGGACCTAAGGCGAGGCCGAAAGGCGTAGTCGATGGACAACAGGTGGAAATTCCTGTACCACCGTAGCCGTTATGAGCGATGGAGTGACGCAGAAGGATAGTGACGCGAGCTGATGGATGCTCGTCCAAGCAGTGAGGCTGGTTAGTAGGCAAATCCGCTAACCGTTAAGGCTGGGCTGTGATGGGGAGGGAAACTTTAAGTACCGAAGGCCATGAGTTCACACTGCCAAGAAAAGCTTCTAGCCAGGCGAAGGTGCCCGTACCGCAAACCGACACAGGTGGGTGAGAAGAGAATTCTAAGGCGCGCGGAAGAACTCTCGTTAAGGAACTCGGCAAAATGACCCCGTAACTTCGGGAGAAGGGGTGCCTCGGTAGGGTGAATAGCCCGAGGGGGCCGCAGTGAAAAGGCCCAAGCGACTGTTTAGCAAAAACACAGGTCTGTGCGAAGCCGCAAGGCGAAGTATACGGGCTGACGCCTGCCCGGTGCTGGAAGGTTAAGAGGAGTGGTTAGGGACCTCGGTTCCGAAGCTATGAATTGAAGCCCCAGTAAACGGCGGCCGTAACTATAACGGTCCTAAGGTAGCGAAATTCCTTGTCAGGTAAATTCTGACCCGCACGAATGGCGTAACGACTTGGGCGCTGTCTCAACGAGAGATCCGGTGAAATTTTAATACCTGTGAAGATGCAGGTTACCCGCGACAAGACGGAAAGACCCCATGGAGCTTTACTGCAGCTTGATATTGGACTTTGGTA
The DNA here is from genome assembly GCF_055396115.1 of Paenibacillus sp. WG02. Taxonomy (NCBI): domain Bacteria; kingdom Bacillati; phylum Bacillota; class Bacilli; order Caryophanales; family Paenibacillaceae; genus Paenibacillus; species Paenibacillus sp. WG02. The sequence continues at coordinate 728,692 of NZ_AP036016.1, forward strand.
CGATCTGTACAGGATAGGTGGGAGCCTTTGAAGCCTGAGCGCCAGCTTGGGTGGAGGCGCCGTTGGGATACCACCCTGATCGTATCGGAGTTCTAACCTGGTACCGTGAACCGGTATGGGGACAGTGTCAGGTGGGCAGTTTGACTGGGGCGGTCGCCTCCTAAAATGTAACGGAGGCGTTTAAAGGTTCCCTCAGAATGGTTGGAAATCATTCGCAGAGTGCAAAGGCATAAGGGAGCTTGACTGCGAGACCTACAAGTCGAGCAGGGACGAAAGTCGGACTTAGTGATCCGGTGGTACCGAATGGAAGGGCCATCGCTCAACGGATAAAAGCTACCCTGGGGATAACAGGCTTATCTCCCCCAAGAGTCCACATCGACGGGGAGGTTTGGCACCTCGATGTCGGCTCATCGCATCCTGGGGCTGAAGTAGGTCCCAAGGGTTGGGCTGTTCGCCCATTAAAGCGGTACGCGAGCTGGGTTCAGAACGTCGTGAGACAGTTCGGTCCCTATCTGTCGCGGGCGTAGGAAATTTGAGAGGAGCTGTCCTTAGTACGAGAGGACCGGGATGGACGTACCGCTGGTGTACCAGTTGTCTCGCCAGAGGCATCGCTGGGTAGCTATGTACGGAGGGGATAAGCGCTGAAAGCATCTAAGCGCGAAGCCCCCCTCAAGATGAGATTTCCCAGTATGTAAGACCCCTTGTAGACGACGAGGTTGATAGGTTCGAGGTGGAAGTGCAGCAATGCATGCAGCTGACGAATACTAATCGGTCGAGGGCTTAACCAATTCCCAACCAAGTGAAGATAAGCTTTGTAGCGAATTCCGAATACTTGATTGGGGCCCAGAAAACCTAAGCAATTCAAACCTTTACGCAAGTTTCGTATCTAGTTTTCAAGGCGCAAACCACGCTTTGACTGTTTGGTGATGATGGCGGAGGGGACCCACGCGTTCCCATCTCGAACACGACCGTTAAGCCCTCCAGCGTCGATGGTACTTGAACCGCAGGGTTCTGGGAGAGTAGAACGTTGCCAAGCACACGAAAAACCTTACAAGGAGAAATCCTCGTAAGGTTTTTTCTATTTGTCCGAGCGAACTCATAAGAGTCCGAGGGGCTAACAAAGACTTTGATGTACCGAAGTCAGTTAGCGATGTTTTACATCGTTAAGGTTCGAATTATCACAAGGATTGTTGGTATAGTGATGTTTTACATCGTTAAACTAGCTTAAACATAGAAAAAATCGGCAATCATCCATTTTAGTGATGTTTTATATCGCTATGTTTAGGATAAACACGATCGTTGATGCTTTAGCGATGTTTTACATCGTTAAACCAGCTAATAGTATGGCTTTTATCCAATTTCAAGTCAAGTCCCAAGAATTCGAGGAATCTTTGTGATTTTTACAAAGATGAGAAAAGAATTGAATGAATCCTTTCAACTTATATTACAATAAGGTTTAGTTTACTTTGTGTAGAGAGACTTTGGTCTACGACCAAAGATCCCTATAAATGGTGATACAGAGACAGGAGTGATACATAGTGGGAAATGCCTATGTTCAGATAGGTATGGCGATGTTCCGGACGGGGATATTGGGATATGGCGGTGGGCCGTCGATTGTGCCGTTGATACGGTACGAGGCGGTTACGCGATTTCAATGGATGAAGGATGAGGAATTCATGGAAGTGCTGGCGATAGCTAATACACTTCCCGGACCGATAGCAACGAAACTAGCAGGGTATCTTGGGTATCGGCTCAAAGGGGGATGGGGAGCGGCGATTGGTGTTTTGGCGCACATCGTTCCTACCTGTGTAGCCATGGTGGGGTTGTATTCGTTTATTAATTTCTTTAGTACTTCTCAAGTGATTAAAGGCATGATTGCAGCAGTTGTGCCTATTGTTGCGGTGATGTTAGGCGTGATGGCGTATGAGTTCGGAGAGAAAGCGGTAAAAGGCTTGGGTTGGGCGGCAGGTCTCACATTTTTTGTTATTTCATTCTTGCTGCTGCAGACTTTCTCTGTGCATCCGGCTATCGTTATTTTTATGTTTTTACTATATGGTGCTTTTCATCATAAGCTAAAGGACAAGTGGAGCAAGAACAAGAAGCAGCTTGGCAAAGGTGAAGGTGTATGAGTGAGTGGTGGCATTTACTTGTTAGCTTCTTTTTAGCCAATGTGTTCGGATACGGAGGAGGACCCTCGTCGATCCCGCTGATGTATCAAGAGATTGTCCCTAATCATGCTTGGATGACCAGCAGTCAATTCTCGAACATGTTAGCGCTTGGAAATGCGCTGCCTGGACCAATTGCTACGAAAATTGCTGCATATGTCGGCTTTGAAGTCGGTGGTTGGGTCGGTGTTCTAATTGCCGTGGCCGTAACGGTTGTTCCATCTATTATTGCACTCATCATTTTGCTGAATATCCTGCAGAAGTATAAGCAATCTCCGGTAATCAAAGGAATGACACTGCTTGTTCAACCTGTTATTGCGATCATGATGGTGTTGGTCACATGGAGCAGTATGGTGGAATCAACAAAAACGATAGGATACTTGCAGTTTATTGGCATTGCCGCAGTTGCTTTCTATCTCATTCAAAAGAGGAAGATTCACCCTGCGTTTGTGATTGTGGCTGGTTTCGTTTATGGTGGTATATTCCTTTCGTAATTCATTGGCATTGCATGGCTTAAGGGGCAACTTCGTTAAAGGAGGTGCTCCTTTTTGAATTCTATGTGAGTTAATTAGACACTGATTTTGGTGATGAGCACAAATAAATGTTTGTTTTTCGTTAGATACCCAAATTTGATGTCATGTTAATTGACGTTCGGGTTAACTCAACCTTATAGTGAGGTAAGATACATAGCAATTCACTTTCCAAAAAGCATGGACTTATAAGATATCCAAGAATAGTTTACAGAAACAGCAGATCCCAAAATGGGAGATGCTGTTTTGAATATATAGGGGTGTGTAAAGGACGAGAAGGAGGGGGCTCATTGCTTAAAACGGAGGGTTATTCTGTTGAGATGAACCAGATCGTCAAGCAGTTTGGTTCTGTTGTGGCTAATCATCATGTTGATTTCCGGGCAAAGGCGGGAGAGATTCATGCGTTGTTAGGTGAGAATGGAGCCGGTAAAAGCACAATGATGTGCATGCTCTCGGGTGTATATCGCCCAACAAGCGGAGAGATTCTTATCCACGGTGAGAAGGTGCGGATTCGTTCCCCTAAGGATGCGATGAATCTAGGGGTTGGCATGGTCTTTCAGAATTTTCGACTTGTTCAAACGTTAACTGCGGCGGAGAACATTGTTCTTGGGGAGTCGTCTTCGTTCTGGCGCGGTCCACGTTGGCTCGCTAAAAAGTCCGAGGAGATTGAGGCAATCTCCAAGCATTTTGGTCTACCGTTTCCGGTGGACCAGCCCATATGGCAGCTGTCGGTCGGGGAACAGCAGCGTGTTGAAATTGTGAAGACGCTCTATCGGGGAGCGGATTTCATTATTTTGGATGAACCTACCTCGGTGTTGACACCAGGTGAGGTAGATCAATTGTTTGAGACGCTGAATCGCATGAAAAATGAAGGGAAGACCGTCATTATGACGACGCATAAACTCAAGGAGGTTATGTTTGCAGCGGATCGCATTTCGGTCATGCGTAAAGGCGAGATGATCGCAACGATGGCGAAGTCAGAAACGAGTGAGAGGGATCTGGCGCAGTTAATGGTCGGCAAGGAGAACCTTGAAAGCCGCACGTTTGTTAGAGAGAAACCGCAAGGAAAGCCGATGCTTGTGGTGGGTGGTTTGGATGTGTATGCAGATCATGGACGCAAGGTGCTGGATGGGCTTCATTTTCAAGTATGTGAAGGTGAAATTGTTGGTGTTGCCGGTGTGTCTGGAAACGGGCAGAAAGAGCTTGCCGAGGTGTTAACAGGACTTCGCGTCTGGAAACAAGGCGATGTACATTTTGGAGGCAAGGCGTTGCGTAACGGTTCGGTGCGCGCGGCCATTGAGCTGGGCATTGCCCATGTGCCGGAAAACCGCATGAAGAGCGGTCTAGCAGGCAGTTTGGGCACTGTAGACAACCTGCTTTTCAAAACGTATCGTTCTCCGGAACGATCTCGATTCGGTTTACTTCGTACTGGGAGCAATCGAAGCTGGTCGCAGAAGCTTGTTGAGCTTTTCGATGTGAGGACATCGGGGATTGATGCTCCGGTTCAGCATATGTCAGGGGGCAACCAGCAGAAGCTGCTTTTTGCAAGGGAAATTGATCAAGATCCGAAGCTGATGGTCGCTGTGCATCCAACGCAGGGGCTAGATGTGGGTGCCACTGAGGGGGTGCACCAATTATTAGAGGAATTGCGCAGCAAGGGGAGTTCAGTACTCCTGATATCTGAAGATTTGGATGAGGTGCTGCAGATAGCTGACCGAATTCTAGTCATGTACGACGGGCGCATCGTGGGCAATATTCCCCGAGAAGAAGCGAGCCGTGAATATATCGGGATGTTAATGGCGGGGTCAGAGGAGGATGCAGGGTGAGCGAACAACAAACGGCTGGAACCATCCCGATAGAAAATAAAATGCCTACACGAGAAGCTAGTTTCCGTTTGCCTTACCGTTTTGAGATTGATCCTGCAGGGCCAGCGAGTCCGTGGTGGGTGACGATTGTATCCATCGTCTTGGCGCTTGTGGCCTGCGGTATTTTTATTGCTTTGAATGGCATGAATCCGATTATGGTGTATGCCAAAATGTTGAAAGGTGCTTTTGGTTCTTCCTTTGGCATTACGGAGACCCTTGTGAAGGCGATTCCGCTGCTGCTTTGCGGTCTTGGCGTGTCGATTGCGTACCGGATTTCGGTATGGAATATCGGTGCCGAGGGGCAATTTTTGGCTGGAGCGATGGCGGCTACCGCGGTTACGGTTTATTTTCCACAGCTGCCAATGTACATTTCGATTCCAACTATGGTCGCGGCGAGCATCGTAGCCGGTGGAGTCTGGGGATTGCTGACGGCGATTCCTAGGACCTATTTTCAAGTTAATGAACTAATTACATCTTTAATGTTGAATTATGTTGCTCTTCTTGCCTTAAATTATGCGGTATTCGGTCCATGGAAAGATCCGAAAGGCTTTAACTTCCCAGGAACCCCGATGCTCACCGCGGCGCAGTCATTGCCTGCTTTTGGAGCTACCCGACTTCATTTCGGGATCGTTTTTGCTATTATAGCCGTGCTGCTCTATGCCTTTATGATCCGATATACACGTTGGGGTTATGAGCTGCGCCTTATTGGTGCGAATGCGGAAGCTGCGCGGAATGCAGGAATTCGAATTTCCAGACATGTTCTCGTTGTTATGATCATTAGCGGCGGAGTGGCTGGATTAGCGGGAATGAGCGAAGTTTCCGGTGTGGCGCATCGACTTATGTATGGTATTTCGCCGGGTTATGGGTATACAGCGATTATTGTGGCTTGGCTTGCGAAGCTGAATCCGACAGGGCTGGTGATATCATCGGTACTGTTCGGAGGGCTCATTGTAGGAGGATATAGTGTGCAGACGATCGGTCTTCCTTCATCGACCTCATCTATGATTCAAGGGGCTATCCTATTTTTTCTCATTGCGGGCGGTATGGCTGGGAAAATCCGCATTCGCCGCAATAGGTGATAGGTGAGCTTGAGCTTGGATTGAAATTATGCTGAAAGGGGAGGGAATGTCGTGGATATCGTCACACAATTAATTGTTTCCGCTATCTCTTCCGGTACGCCGCTGCTCTTAGCTGTATTGGGTGGAATTCTTATCGAAAGATCCGGCGTCACACAACTAGGTGCGGAAGGGCTTATGTTAATGGGGGCAGTGACATCCTGTCTGGTCTTCATTCAAACCGGGAGCTTGCCGCTGACCCTCCTCTGTGTACTTGCAGTGGGCGGTGTTCTGGGGATGCTTCATGGATTTCTATGTGTAACCCTGCATGCCAATCAGGTCGTAAGTGGTCTAGCGATGACGATATTCGGCGCAGGTCTTAGTGCTTATCTGGGAAAGCGTGTTAGCGGTATCCCACTACCCGGAGCGGTACCGAAGCTAGATTTGCTATGGCTGGAGAGTGTGCCTTTTGTAGGGAAGGTTTTTGCGCACTTGGATCTTTTTACTTGGTTCAGCTTTGTGCTGGTTATTGTTATGCATCTGTTCATTCACCGCACATCATGGGGCTGCATCTCAGAGCGGTCGGGGATAACCCGGCAACAGCAGATGTAATGGGCATTCCCGTTATCGCGATCCGCTACGTTTGTATCATTATTGGTTCGATGTTGATTGGCATTGGCGGAGCTGATTTGCTGCTCGTGTACACACCAACTTGGAACGAAGGCATGACCTCTGGACGCGGTTGGATTGCGGTGGCGCTCATTATTTTCGCGAGATGGAATCCGGTTCGTGCTTTGGTGTGCGCTTATTTCTTCGGTGTGTTGGATACGCTGGGGTTCCGTGTGCAGCTAATTGGTAGTCATATCCCTTCTTATTTTCTGAAAATGATTCCGTACATCGTGACCATTCTGGTTCTGATGTTCCTCGGTTGGCGAAATCGAAATAAGCCTTCGGGTGCACCTGAAGCTTTAGGCGTTCCCTACATACGGGAGCAAAGATTTTAAAAAGAATCTAGGTCATTGGAGGAAGCAAAATGAGCGAGTATGCGAGCCACATTCCCTTTTTAAAAAGATGTGTAGAGTTATCTGTGTTGGCCAGAGAATCTGGTAACACGCCTTTCGGTGCGTTGCTGGTGGGGCCGACCGGGGAGATCCTGCTGGAGCATGGAAATGTTGAAATTACGCAATCGAACTGCACGGGGCACGCAGAAACTATGTTGATGGAGATTGCCTCGAAGAGATACAGTAAGAAAGAGCTATGGGCTTGTACGTTGTATACATCTACCGAACCATGTGCCATGTGCTCGGGCGCCATCTATTGGGGGAACGTGGGACGTGTCGTCTATGGCATTTCTGAAACGCTGTTAGCTGAGCTAACAGGAGATGATGAAAAGAATCCAACGTTGGACTTACCCTGTCGGGTGGTATTTGCCAGAGGAAATAAGCCGATAGAAGTCATCGGCCCTATTCCTGAGGTAGAGGCGGAGGCTGTAGCAGCGCACGAGGGGTATTGGTCTTAAAAATAGTGAGCCACTGGGGAGGTTTCTGATTCCTGGTGGCTTTTTTGTTATTTTGCTGGAGCTGAGGGAGGCATGACTCTAAATTTCGATTTTTAGAGTTGTTCAGCAGTTTCTTGATGGGAGATGGGCGGTAGTTGGTAACCAATGTTGTAATTTCTACAACAATTTACACGCTCAAAGGCTGTTTTGCATGATGGAGTTGCATTTCGTACAACATTTTGAGCTCATTTGTTGTGAATTGGTCGTTTTAGAGCCTGATTGTTGTACTTTGTGCAACATTGAGAGGAGAAAGGTGGGTTTAAGGGCTGAATTGTTGCACTTTATGCAACAACGAGGTGAGAGAGGTGAGGACAAGGGGGTGTTGTTGTACATTTTGTCACAACGAAGGGGAGAGGCGGGGATCAGGGGAGAGAGGGCATATCCGTTAGCGGATGCTGAGGCATAAACATCGATTGAGAACCCATGAGGTGCTGATTTTTTGCAAATATACAAAAAAAGTTGCTGATGTTATGAAAGTTTACAAACTTCTTTCATATAAATTGACCCATAGGGATGGCGCATTTACAATGAAACAAATCTTGATGAAGCATGGTTGGATTTTCATAGAAATAGAGGTGATGGGTAGTGAAGCTGACGCTGCATAAAGTGAATGAATTGAATCAGGAAGATTTCATCGATATGTTCGGCCCTCTATTTGAACACTCACCTTGGGTGGCAGAGCGTGCATGGAGCTCGCGGCCTTTTGCAATGGAGCAGGATTTGATCAGTGCCTTGGAACGTGAGGTTTGGCGTGCTGATCGGGTGGAGCAGCTAGCGCTGCTTAGAGCGCATCCAGACTTAGGGACGCGAGTACGGATGACGGATCATTCCGTTCAAGAGCAGTCCGGCGCCGGTCTGAACCAGTTAACAGCTGAAGAATATGAACAGTTTTTTGGACTTAACAAGCAGTATACGGATGCTTTTGCGTTTCCTTTTATCATGGCGGTCAAGGGCCAGACCAAAGAAACCATTCGAGAAGCGATTCGCACCCGGATACAGCGTGATCAGGAAGAAGAGTTAGGGAAAGCATTGCAGGAGGTTTGTAAAATAGGGCGGTTCCGACTAGAGGCACTGTTAGTCAATGAAGCGGAGGCGAAAGCGATGAAGCAAGCGAACGGATCGGAACGAATCATGTACTACGGTAAAGGTGATGTATGGGTGTATCGTTCTTATGCGAAGCCGCTGACAAATCTGACGTTAATACCGGAATCTGGGTTTACCGGACGAGATAATGTGCTGTTTGGGATGAATATTAAGGTGGCGGTTAGCGGAGAGAAGTTTTTTACTTCTTTCACGGAGGGTGACAACCGGGTGCTTGTTGCCACGGATTCTATGAAGAATTTCATCCTGCGCAAAGCTGGAGAGTATGAAGGCGCTACTGCGGAAGGGTTTCTGGAGTTCGCCGGTCGCCACTTTCTAGAGACGTACCCGCAGATGACAGGTGTGAAAATGACAGCAGATCAAGTATCTTTTGAAGTGCTGCCGGTTCCTGGTGCAAATGGATTTGACGCTAGTGATCTTGTTTACCGTTATTCGCAAAATGAACATCCAACCGCGCTGGTTGAAGTCGTGCGCACGGATGAGGGGATTGCTATCCTAGATCATGCAGGCGGCGTCGCTGACTTGAAGCTGATTAAAGTAAAAGGAAGTTCCTTCGCAGGCTTCGTTCGAGATGAATATACGACGCTTCCGGAATCTTTTGACCGTCCTTTATTTATTTTCTTAGATATTGCTTGGAATTATGAAGAAGTGGCGGACGCACTGGACTCTGACCGCGGTCGCTATGTGGCTGCTGAGCAAATTCGGGATATAGCGCATACCGTATTCCATGAACAGCATTCTCCGTCGATCCAAAATCTCATTTATCGAATCGGGCAGCGCTCGCTCACTCGTTTTCCTCAATTAAAAGAAATTCGCTTTGAGTCTAACAATCGGACATGGGAAACGATTCTCGAGCAAGCTTCCGTTGGTGAAGGTAAGGTGTTTACAGAGCCTAGACCGCCTTATGGTTTCCAAGGTTTTTCGATGACAAAAAGTGACCTCGAGGGCCTATGAGCGCTGGTTTAACATCGCACGTACTGGACATTAGCAGTGGACGACCGGCTAGTGGAGTGAGGATTGATTTGTTTCGTCTGCAAGAAGGGGGCTCAGAGCTACTTCGCTCGGAAGTGACGAATTCGGATGGTCGCCTTCAGGGGCCGATGCTTAGCGGAGATGATTTTACACCAGGAATTTATGAGCTTGTCTTTCATATAGGAGATTATTTCAGAGGAATTGGGATTGAGCTTGGAGAGCCTGCTTTCCTGGATCAAGTACCGGTTAGGTTTGGCATATCGGCCAAAGATGCTCATTATCATGTGCCGCTGCTGATCGCGCCATGGGGGTATAACACATATCGAGGAAGCTAACGTTGGCAGGAAGGCTGCAGCATAAATGAATCCGAGGGAGGGTTTCGAATGACTAACCAATATGACCTCGTAATTCGGAAGGGTACCGTAGTCCTGAGAGAGGAAGTGCGCCAGTTAGACATCGGTATTCAAGGCGGCAAAATTGCTGCGCTAGGCGAAAACCTCGTGTACTCGGAGGATACACCTTTTTATGATGCGGAGCATTTGCACATTATGCCGGGGATGGTTGATGCGCATGTTCATTTTAATGAACCAGCACTCGGTCACTGGGAAGGTTTTGCTACCGGATCAGCGGCGCTTGCGGCTGGCGGATGCACGACCTATATCGACATGCCGCTGAATGGCGTGCCTCCAACGGTTCGGCTAAGTGCACTTGAGCGGAAGCTGGAAGCGGCTGAAGGACATTCCTTGGTCGATTATGCCCTGTGGGGCGGACTTGTACCAGGAAATGTAGGCAATCTTCAAGAGCTGGCGGAAGCAGGTGTCATTGGATTTAAGGCGTTCATGTCTTGTCCTGGCGGAGAAGGGGAAGATATTTTCGCTGAGGTAGACGACCTGACCCTCCACGAAGGGATGAAAGAAATTGCCCGCTTGGGGCTAGTGCTCGCGCTGCATGCCGAAAGCGAGGAGATCGTATCCAAGCTGGCTGCGCAGGCACTTGCGGAAGGTAGACGCGGGGCGTTGGATTTCGTCGCGACGAGACCGATTGCAGCGGAGCTGGAAGCGGTGAATCGCGCACTGTTCTACGCCGAGGAGACGGGCTGCAAGCTGCACTTCGTGCATATTAGCAGCACGGAAGCTGTGCAGGCCATCACGGAAGCGAAGGCCAAAGGGCTGGACGTCACGGTGGAAACGTGTCCGCATTACTTAATTCTAACTAGCGCCGATTTGGAGCGTCTAGGTCCGGTTGCCAAATGTGCGCCTCCGCTGCGCACATCGGAAGATCAAGCTCAGCTGTGGGCAGCGCTGGCAGCTGGGCAGTTGGACTTCCTCGCCTCGGATCACTCGCCTTGCCCAACGCATATGAAGCAAGGGGATTTCTTCGAGGCGTGGGGCGGGATATCCGGCGCGCAAAGCTCGCTGGAGCTTATGCTGGACGAAGGCCACCTGCGTAGAGAGGTGCCTCTGCCTATGATATCGCGGATGTTGTCCCTTGAGCCAGCCAAGCGTTTTGGGCTGCATCCACGCAAAGGTGAAATCGCTTTAGGTGCGGATTCTGATTTTGCTCTAGTGGATATGAAGTTGAGATACTCACTTCAGGGGAGTGATTTATTTTACCGCCATAAACATAGTCCCTATGTAGGAAAAGAGTTCGGATGTCGGGTAAGGGCTACCTTCTTACGAGGTACTAAAGTGTATGAGTTAGGCGAAGGGGTTGTGGAGAAAGCGGACGGGATTTGGTTGCGCCACGCAGCCGTGATCGGAGGTGAGGAAGGTGGCTAAGATGACACCGGACTCGCTAGATTTGTTGTCTCAATACGCCGAGCAGATGCTCGATGTGCTGGAGTGGCTTTCGTCTTATGGGGCTGAATCAGCGGGGGGAGTCACTCGTTTGCTGTATACGCAGCCATGGCAGCAGGCGCAGCAGGCTCTTACCCAAAAAATGCAGCAGTTAGGGCTGGAAGCAGGCTTCGATGCCGTGGGTAATGTTTTCGGAAAATTGCAAGGAAGTAACCAAGCTTTGGAATCGGTACTCACAGGTTCTCATGTAGACACGGTGAAAAACGGCGGTAAATACGATGGGGCATACGGCGTAGTCGCCTCCATGATGGCACTTGGTTATTTGAAGGCGGCTTATGGGACGCCGAGGCGAACTCTGGAAGTGGTCTCATTCTGTGAAGAAGAGGGAAGTCGCTTCCCGCTAGCTTACTGGGGCTCTGGACATGTGACCGGTGTGAGGTCGATGACTGGAGCTTCGGAGATTGCTGATTTTGAAGGTGTGACTCTGTTTGAGGCGATGCGGCAAGCTGGATTCGACACGGCAAGCGTAGGTGAACACCCTGCGAAGCGCGAAGATATAGGCGCGTATATTGAAATTCATATCGAGCAAGGCTCTGTTTTGGAATATAAGCAGAAACAGATCGGTGTAGTAACAGCTATCGTCGGTCAAATTAGGTTGACCGTAGTGGTAAAGGGCACCTCGAATCATGCCGGGACGACTCCGATGGCGATGCGAAAAGATGCACTTGCAGGAGCTGCGGAAATGGTGACTCTAACAGAGCGGAAGGCGCTGGAGGAAGGGGAACCTCTTGTAGCTACCGTTGGCCGTTTGGAAGTGAAGCAGGGAACCTCGAACGTGGTACCGGGGGAAGTTGAATTTACGCTAGATATTCGGCATACTGACGAGTGGAAGATGGATGCTTTTCGTGCGAGATTGCTAGCTGAGTTTGAATTAATAGCTGAGCGAAGAGATCTTCAAATAGATACAATTGAACATTTACACGCTTCACCTGTGGCGATGCATGAAGGGATTTCGGCGGAAATTGAAGCTGCCTGTGATGCCCATGGATTCGAGAGTATGCAGCTGCCAAGCGGGGCAGGGCATGATGCTCAGCTGTTTGGGCCGATATGTCCGACAGCGATGATCCTCGTTCCAAGTCGAGCAGGCATTAGCCACAGTCCTCATGAGTTTACGGACCCGGCCGATTTGGTCGCAGGGTTCCAAGTGCTAGTGCATGTGTTATACCAATATGGCTATGGGGGGAAAGTAGATGAAATCTTATAAAGACTTGTCGCCCTCGCTGCGAACGATCATGACCCCTGGACCTGTAGAGGTCGACCCGCGGGTACTGCGGGCGATGTCTTATCCGATTCTGGGACAATTCGATCCTGAATTCACTGAACTGATGAATGAGACGATGGAAATGCTTCGCGATGTATTTCAAACCAAAAATCAATGGGCTTTTCCGATAGATGGCACCTCGCGTTCAGGAATAGAAGCTGTTCTAGTGAGTGTGATTGAACCGGGGGACAAGGTGCTTGTTCCTATATATGGGCGCTTTGGCAATCTGCTTGTGGAAATCTCGGAACGCTGCGGTGCAGAGGTTGTCCTATTGGAGAGAGAATGGGGCACGGTGTTCGATCCAGAGGAAATCATCGCTGCCATACACCGGGAAAAACCGAGCATCGTCGCGATCGTCCACGGCGAAACATCCACAGGTTGTATCCAACCATTTGATGGGATCGGAGCAGCCTGCCGTGAAGTGGATGCTCTGCTTGTTGTTGATGCCGTCGCTACGATTGGCGGAGTCCCGGTAAAAACAGACGAATGGCAGCTGGATGCTGTTATTGGCGGAACGCAAAAGTGTTTATCCGTCCCATCCGGGATGTCGCCAATCACCTATAACGAGCGAGTCGAAGCCAAGGTGCTGCGGCGCAAAACCATTGAACGGGGACTGCGTGAGAAAGGCTCGGCGGTGTCAGCTGGGAAGCCAGTTGCGAGCAACTATTTCGACCTCGGCCAGCTTCAAGACTACTGGAGTCCGAAACGGCTCAATCATCATACGGAGGCAACTTCGATGCTGTACGCTTTGCGCGAGGGCTTGCGTCTTGTCCTGCAGGAAGGACTGGAAAATCGATACCGTCGTCATCAGCGTCATGAGGCTGCGTTAGTTGCAGGGCTTCAGGCAATGGGCTTAACGCTATATGGGGATCCTAACTGTAAGCTGACGGTTGTAACTTGCATCCGTATTCCAGATGGAATCGCTGGTGAATCTGTGCGTTCGATGCTGTTAAACAGCTTCGGCATTGAAATCGCCAGTTCTTTCGGACCATTGAAGGGTCAAATTTGGCGAATCGGCACGATGGGATTTAGCTGTAATCAAAAAAACGTGCTCCATGTGCTCGGTGCACTGGAAGCAGTTCTCCTATGGCACGGCGCCGATATTACAGTCGGCAAGGCTTTGCAAGCAGCATTAACGTTATATGCTCGGAAAGAGGAGGAACTGCCATGTTAAACATCATGCCGCGAGCCGAGCGTGCCATGATCGCTACGCCCCATTATTTGGCTAGCAGTGTGGGGAGTGCTATTTTGCAGCAGGGAGGCAATGCGTTTGATAGCGCGATTGCGATCAGTGCGACACTAGGAGTCGTCTACCCGCATATGACGGGGCTTGGCGGTGATGCTTTTTTCCTCATGCACGATGCTGCGACGGGCACTTTTACGGGCTTTAATGGAAGCGGGAAGTCAGCCGCGCAGGCGACGCCTGATTTTTATAAAGATAAAGGGTTAAATACGATTCCGCAAAGAGGCATTCTAAGCGCGATAACCGTTCCGGGAATGGTCGATGCCTGGTGGCAAGTATGGGAGAAGTACGGGAAGCTGCCTTGGGAGAAGCTGCTCGATCCAGCGATTGCTTATGCGGAAAAGGGTTTTCCTATTTCGCGTAATTTGCTTTTTTGGATGCGCAAGGACGAGGCTTTCATTCGGGCTTCCGAACGGTTGAGTGCCATATATATGGCAGGCGGCGAGCTTTTGAAAGAAGGAGATCGTCTTGTTCAGAAAGACATGGCCCAAACGTTACGTATAGTTCAACGAGAAGGTAAAGAGGCCTTTTATAAGGGTTCTTTGATGCAGACTGTTGTTGATAGCATTCAGCGGGATGGCGGATTGCTGCAGGAAGATGATTTCCGTATGTATTCGGGAGAATGGGTGGAATTGCTTTCAACAACCTACCGAGGGTATGACATTTATCAAATGCCGCCGAATTCACAAGGATTCACAGCGCTCATGATGATGAATATGCTGGAAAATATAGAGGTTAGTGCGGTTCCGAGGGCCTCCGCGAATTTCTATCATATGATGTCAGAAGTGATCAAAAAGGCGTTCAAAGACCGTGATCTTTACTTGACGGATCCCTATTTTCGGGAAATTCCGCTGGAGCGTTTGCTTTCAAAAGCCTATGCGGCGGAGCTCTGGAATGAGATTCAAGCGGAACCGCTCAAGGTGAGTGAACATCTGTCACCAGCGATCGGGCAGGATACGGCCTATGCGGCTGTTGTTGATGATGAAGGGAATTCAGTCTCGTTTATACAAAGCCTATATTTCGACTTCGGTGCTGCTTATGTACCGGGCGATACGGGCATTATTATGCAAAATCGCGGTTCTTTTTTCTCACTGGATCCCGCATGCGCGAACGTTCTAGAGCCCAATAAAAGGTCATTTCATACGTTAATGCCTGCTATGGTGAGCAAAGAGGGGAAACCTTATATGCTTTTCGGCACACAAGGCGGAGAAGGTGAGCCCGCAAACACAGCTTTCCATACTGACAGGCGTGTTGGATTATGGTTTGTCCATTCAAGAAGCTATATCGCTACCGCGTTGGGTATATGGCCGTACGTGGGGGGAAGATGGCGATGCGCTGAAGCTCGAGCACCGTTTGGATGGCGATGTGTATGCGCGTTTGAAAAGATGGGGACATCGTGTTGAACCCGTGAACCCTTGGGATGGGATTATGGGGCAAGCGCAGGGTATTGTGATTGATGAGAAAGGTTTCATGAGCGGTGCTGCAGATCCTCGGGGTGACGGTTTAGCGATCGGTTGGTAGGAGGTTAAATCCATAAAGCGAGGTGCGATGCGTGATGGAGGCTTATGACATTTTGCAAGCGGTGGAGAGTAATGCGCAGGCGCGTGTATTAGCGACAGTTATTCATGTGGAAGGCCATGCTTATCGCAAGCAGGGAGCGATGATGCTGCTGATGGCGGATGAAAGCTCGCTGGGCAGTATTTCTCCAGGCTGTTTGGAAGCGGATCTATCCGCATACGTACCTGCTGTATGGGAGTCGCAAAAACCGCAAATGGTGGAGTACGACATGAGACCGGCGGACGATTTCGGCTGGGGTGCAACGATTGGGTGCGGCGGGTTGATTCGTATTCTGCTGGAGCCTGTTTCCGGGGAATTGCTTGTAAACTTGCTGGTAGTGAAAGCTAGCCTGGACCGCGGGGAGGCCGTGCACCTGCTGCGCACCTTCTCGGATGGGTATTCGAATATAACCTATACGTTGTGTGATCCTGATGAGGGAGCGCCTTCAGACCGCCAAGCTGTGTACGCCTCATTGTTTACGCCGAAGCCGAGGGTTATTGTGTTTGGGGCGAATCCTGATGCGATGCCGCTTGCCCAAATGGCGGCAAGTGTTGGGTTTCGCGTGGTGGTAGCGGACTGGCGGGAGGCTTTCTGCAATGTGGAGCGTTTTCCGGGGGCTGAGACGGTCGTGGCTTTTCCAGAGCAATTGGTGGAACAACTGAAGCTGAATGCGCAGGATTATGTCATCGTCATGAGTCACCAGTTTGAGAAGGATTCAGCTTTTGTGAGGGGAGCAATGGAGTCAAGCCTGCGCTACCTGGGTATCATGGGTTCGAGGGATCGAACGGAGAAGATGCTTGAAGGACTGGAGCGGCCGGATTGTCTGCATTATCCCGTTGGTTTAAAAATTGGCTCGGAAGGCCCTGTTGAAAATGCAGTCAGCATAGTTGCTGAGCTGATACGTATGAAGCGTGGTGTTCGCACGACTGAAGAGTGGGCCTCCTCTGTAGCCATGAGGCGAGATATCCAAAGCTGCCGCCTATGGTGAGTACTAGGAAGAAAAAGATCGTTGGCGTGTACTTGGCGGCAGGCAGCAGCAGACGGATGGGGACAGCGAAGCAGTCGTTAGAAATGGCTGAAGGCGTTCGACTTGGCGGGGTTGCATTGCTGCAAGCTCTTCATTCCGAACTGCATAGTGTGGTTGTAGTCGTGCGTGTTGGTGATTCCTTAGAATGGTTGCCGGAAGAAGCTCACATGCACATGTTATTAGGCAGATGCCGTATTGAGAAATGTGAGGATGCTCAAAGCGGGATGGCGCACTCGCTGCGCACGGGGATTCAGGCGGCAAAAGAGATGGGCGCTGATGGCATCTTAGTCCTGTTGGCGGATCAGCCTTTCGTAGATGGTCAGATGCTACTAAGCCTTATGAATGCGTTTAATAAGGAAGCGGGTTGCGATTATATCGCCAGCGGGGATAAGGGGATTCCGAAGCCTCCTGTTATTTTGGGGCGAGGGATGTGGCCAGCGGCTGCTGCCTTGGAAGGGGATGCCGGAGCGCGTTCCTTGTTTCACTTGCCAGCATACCGTGGTCAAATTGTGGAAGAGGAAAATCCGTTGAAATTTATGGATGTTGACACATTGGATGGCTATGAACAAGCGAAAAAAATCTTTTTGCACCAATATATGTGAACTTAAATAACATAAAAGAGAGAGTGAGTGCATTATTACTAATAATGCGCTATTTTTTTATACAAAAACACAAATTAATGTTAAGTAAGTTGACGCAGTTTTTGAAAATTGTTTATAGTATATCTAATTTATATGCGGATGGTTTTTGAGAAACGAAGTATGGGGAAACTCAGTAACGCTCCTAAGTAAGGATGTCTTAAATAAACGAAACAGTGTGAAGCAGCAATCAAAGTAAATTGTCATGCGTAGGCATAACACCGAAATTCGATTTTAGAGTCATTCAGCTTTCGTGAGGGTAGATGGGCTATAGCGGTTACCAATGTTGTATTTTCTGCAACAATTTCCCCGTCTAAAGGCTATTTTGCGACTTGAAGTTGCATTTTGTACAACATTTCGAGCCCATTTGTTACGAAATGGCCAATATTGGGCCAAATTGTTGTACATAATGCAACAACGAAGGGTGAGAGGCGAGATTTAGGCAGAAATTGTTGCACTTTTTACAACATCATTCAATCGCGAATAGGGATTCACTCATCCAGTAACCTCGTATCTATTGTGATTTAAGGAGGGTTGTTCATGTCAGTTCCTTTGTATCAGCTGCCTGAGCAGCAGCCTTCAGTATGGCAGCCAACTAGCGTAGAGGAAGCCATGCGTTTGAAGCATAAATGGGGAGATGATTCGGTACTCATCGCTGGGGGGACCTGGCTGCGTACTCGCTGGGAAAACGGTCAGTCACCGCTCCCGCAGCATCTCATTAGCCTTGGAAATATCTCCTCTCTCTCGGGATTAACGGTCAATTCTCTAGGGCGAATTCATATAGGTCCAGCCCTTTGTTTAGCAGATTTGATGAAAAATGAGTTGGTTAGACAACGATGCGGGCTCCTAGTGCAAGCCTGCTCGGAGATCGCAGCGCCCTCTGTACGGAATTTAGCCTCTATCGGAGGCAACGTAATGTCCCGAACGGGGGATCTCATTCCTGTATTGCTTGTCATGGATGCTCAAATCATTTGCTCGGATGGGCAGAATGAACGGTCAATCGCGCTGATGGAGTGGCTGGGTAGTCCGATTTCGAGCCAGAACGAGGTAATGACTGGGATCGAGGTGCCATCACATGAACAGATTAATGCGGAAGAGGGAAGCAGCTACGAATTTTATCTAAAGGTTGGACGCAGAGAAGCGTTCACCCCATCGGTTGTAACCGTAGCTGGAAGATTAGCACTAGGAACAGATGGAACCCTCGCAAGTATTGCATTAGCTGCGGGTGGAGGTAGTGCTGTTCCAGCAAGGTTCAAGGATTTGGAGGCTGCTGCCATGGGTCAGCCTTTATCCAAGGAGCTTCTGAAGTATCTGCATAAAGGAGTGTTCGCGGAATTCGATGCTGTGGCTGATGATTATGCGGGTGTGACTTATCGCAAGCAAACAGCGGCGAATCTCATCGTTTCTGAATGCTATAAAGCGTGGCAAAAAGGGGGCGGAGCGGATGCTCCTAGGTCGTGATACGTATGCAAAAAAGTGGATTATCCGACCTGACGGTGAAGAGAAGGTAACCGGAAAGCTCCGATATCTCACGGATTTAACAGCACCCGGCATGCTGCATGGGAAGGTGCTTCGCAGTCGTTACCCCCATGCCTGGATTCTTTCCATAGATACAAGCAAGGCGATAATGATTCCGGGTGTGCGCGTCGTGGTAACGGCAGAAGATGTGCCCGGTATGAATTTATTCGGCATTGCCTTCCCGCATCAGCCTGTATTCTGTCATGATCGGGTTCGTTACATTGGAGATGCTTTGGCGGCGGTAGCTGCGGATTCGGAAGAGATCGCGGAATATGCGCTCAGCCTGATCGAGGTTGTTTACGAGCCGTTGCCTGTTGTAGATGATCCGGAAACGGCGCTAGATGCTGGCGCTATTAGGCTGCATCCCGATGGGAATCTGCTGCACCGAACCAGCTTGAAGCACGGGGAGGCGGAAACGGCGTTCGAGGGGTGTGCGCATATTGTTGACGAGACGTATTATACGCCTCGTCAAATGCACACCTACATGGAAACAGAGGGCGGCTTATTCATCCTAGAGGATGACGGTCGATTGACGGTTTACTCGCCGACGCAGCATGGTTATAAGGATCGGATGCAGCTGTCAAGGATACTAGCGATGGATGAGGAGCAAATTCGGGTCGTATCCAGTCCGATTGGCGGATCATTCGGCGGTAAGGATGAGCTCAATGTACAGCCGTTCGGTGCCTTGATGGCACTGAAGACGGGATCTCCGATCAAGATGCACAATTCGCGTCGTGAATCGGTCATATCGGGTATCAAACGGCATCCGATGCGGATTAGGATGAAGACCGGCGTGGATAAAGAGGGACGTCTTGTCGCACATCAGGTCAGCATCCTTGCTGATACAGGCGCCTATGCGACCCTGGGTTGTGAGGTTTTGAATTTTGCTACGGAACATGCGATAGGACCTTACACCATTCCGAATATAGATGTTCAGGGTACGAGTGTATACACGAATAACGGCGTATCCGGTGAGTTTCGGGGCTTTGGCGGCAATCAGGTGATTTTTGCCGTTGAGAGCCAGATCGAGCGGTTAGCCGAGAAGCTCGGTATGGACTCTTGGGAGCTGCGCAAGCTGAACTTGCGTGCTCCGGGCGACCCGGGACCGATGGGACAGCAGATTGTGCAAACCGAGGGCGCGGACCAAGTGTGGAGCAAGGTGAAGGAGTCGCCGCTCTGGGCGAAGCGCGAGAAGCCGGAGCGGGGAGGCGTTGGAGCGGTACAGCATAGCGATGGCGAAAAGCAGCAAGATCATGCGGCGTGGCAGCAAGGTGTAGAGCGAGAGGTGCAGCAGGATCCAGCGGAGAGGTTGCAAGGTGTAGAGAGGGATCATAAGAGCGAAGATCAAGCCCCGTGGATCCGCCGAGGCGTCGGCGCAGCGATAGTGATGCACGGCGCCGGGCTCGGCCTAGGCATACCGGATCACTCCGGCGGCCGCATCGAGCTTACGCCGGAGGGCAAGATCCAGGCCTCCTTCGGCTTCGAGGAGTTCGGGCAAGGGCTTTATGCAGCGCTCACGTTGATGCTGCAAGACTTTTTCGGCTGCACCGCCGAAGACGTCCGCATCGTCATCGGAGATACGGATCGCGTGCCGAGCAGCGGATCCAGCACCGCTTCACGCGCCACCACGATGATGTGGCGCGCCCTGCAGCGGCTGAAGCCGCCGTTCGTGCAGGCGCTGCTTCAGCAGGCGTCTGCACTCGCCGGCCTCGCAGCCGAAGAGCTGGCAACCGGCGCAGGCGGGATTCATCGCAAGGGCGATGAAGCGGGCAAGCCGGTTGTGACGTATGCGGAGTTGGCGGAGGCTGCGGAGGCAGCAGCCCAGCCGATCATCGCGCATACGGAGTTCGACTACCCTACGACGCCCGAAGGGCTGGTCGGGGCTCATTATTTATACTCCTACGCATCCGTCATCGTGGAAGTGGAAGTCAACATGCTGACGGGGCGGGTGAAGGTGCTGCAAACCGATCACGTCATTGCAGCCGGTCCTGTTATTAATCCGATGGGGTTCCTCGGGCAGATCGAGGGCGGCAGCGTGATGGCGCTGGGATACACGTTGACCGAGGATGCCGTCATGAAGGACAGCAATTACGTCCGGCATAATTTGGACACGTATCTGGTCCCAACCTTCAAGGATAGCCCTCCTACCATTCGAGTAGAAGCGATCGAAGATTTGCCCGAAGGGGATACATTTGGCCCGCGCGGGGTTGGCGAAATCGGTTCCGTCGGTTTGGCCCCGGCCATTACCGCAGCGGTTCGGCAAGCAACGGGGATCTGGGTAAATCGACTTCCGATTTCACCGGAAGACATCGTGCAGTCCATCGACTGGTTGGAAGGGGTGGAGGCCATTGATTAATACAACTTATGTGCTGGAATGTTCCATTAACGGTAAGGCTGTCGCAGTGCCGGTCCCTGCTTCCAAACGGATGTCGGATATCCTGCGCGATGACTTGCTTTTAACAGGAACCAAAGTTTCTTGTGAGATTGGACGCTGCGGCGCCTGCATGGTACTGCTTGATGGTAAACCCGTAAATTCTTGTCTGCTTATGGCTTATCAAGCGGCGGGTAAGGAAGTAACGACCATTGAGGGGATATCGACAGGGGAAGAACTGCATCCCGTTCAGCAAGCAATGTTAGAGGAAGGAGGGCTGCAGTGCGGTTATTGCACCGCTGGTATGGTCGTTACGCTTACGGCTCTATGGGAAGAGAATCCTACCCCGACTAGGGCGGAGGCCGAAGAGGCACTGTGCGGCAATATATGCCGATGCACGGGCTATGAAGGCATTTTCAGAGCTGTAGAAAGATGTGGTTTGTCGATAAAAAGAGAGGGGTAGAAGCCATTATGACAAAAAAATGGATGTTTTCCTTAACAGCTATCTTACTTATGATCCTAACCGCTTGCTCTGGACAATCAACAACGACTAGCACCACGACTGCACCTAATGCGTCCCCTGCTTCAACCCCAGCTGGAAGTTCAACGCCGCAAGCAGAGAAAAAACTGCCTAGAGTCGCCTTTGTTTATATCGGAGTTCCCGGTGATGGAGGCTGGACCTACGAGCATGATCAAGGCCGTATAATGTTGGAAAAAGAGCTCGGCATCAAAGCGACAACGGTTGAAAATATCCCTGAAGGTCCTGATGCGGAGCGTGTTTTCGAAGAGTTGGCACAGAAGAATGATATTATTTTCGGAACCTCCTTTGGTTATATGGATGCGATGTACAATGTAGCTCAAAAGCACCCGAAGGTCACATTCCTGCATTCAACTGGCTATAAAACACTGCCTAACCTAGGGACATACATGGGGCGCGAATATCAAAGTGCTTACCTCGTAGGTATGGCTGCCGGTAAAATGACCAAGAACAATCACATGGGTTATGTCGGCGCATTCCCAATTCCAGAAGTTATTTATACCATTAATGCTTTTACCCTTGGCGCACAAAGCGTTAATCCGGATATTGATGTGTCTGTGGTTTGGAGCAATACTTGGTTCGATCCGGCGACAGAGAAGCAAGCTGCGATTTCTTTGCTGGATAAAGGCGTTGATGTGCTGGCTGCGTACCAAGACTCACCTGCAAGTATTCAAGCAGCAGCAGAACGTAAAGTTTGGGGGATTGGAAACGATTCGGACATGGGCAGATTTGCGCCTGAGACGTATATTTCGAACCCGAAATGGAACTGGGGGCCTTACTATGTGCAGACGGTTAAAAGTGTCATGGACGGGACTTGGAAATCCAGCGCGTATTTTGGAAGCATGAAAGAAGGCATTACAGATATAGCTCCTCTAGGCAAAAATGTGCCAGCCGACGTTAAGGCCCTCATTGAGAAGAAGAAACAAGAAATCTTGAACGGTACTTTCGACGTATTCCAAGGGCCTATCGTGGACCAAGATGGCAAGACGCGTTTTGAACAGGGGAAAAAGATGACAGACGAGGAGATTCTGGGCACAACCTGGTTTGTTAAGGGCATTAAAGGTGTTATTCCTAAATAAGCATGAAAGGATGTTAGGACGATGACGATACAAGATCTTGCTTTGATGGACGAGTGGCATCCGGTGTTGTTGTCGTCAGATCTGTTAGATAAGCCTGTGCCTGTCATCGTGTTAGGCGAAAAAGTGGCTGTATTCCGTACTTCGCAAGGCGTCCACGCCTTCAAGGACTTATGCATACATCGGGGAGTACCGTTATCGCTGGGCAAAGTGAAGGGGGATGAACTCGTCTGTGCTTACCACGGTTGGTCTTACAACGGCTGCGGTACTTGCACGCGAATTCCGTCTCTGCCTGCAGATCGAGCGATTCCCTCCAAGGCGAAAGCGTTCGTCTATGCATGTTTAGAGGTACACGGTTTCATCTGGGTGAGCTTGGGTACACCGGTTCATTCTCTGCCGAAAGTGAGTGTGTTTATCCCTGACGGCTTCAAAGAAGTCATCATGGGACCCTATACGCTGCAAGCTGCAGGGCCTCGTATCATAGAGAACTTCCTCGATGTATCCCATTTGATGTTTGTTCATGAGGGTCTGCTGGGTGATAGTGAATTCGCCGAAATTGGGGATTATCAGGTTTATGAGGAGGATGGTGTCCTTACTTCAGAGGAAATCGTCGTCTACCAACCCGATCCGGATGGAACGGGGCGCGGCGTACATAGCCGATACGTCTACGAAGTGTTCGGTCCGCTCTGTGTCGCTTTTACCAAAAGAGATCGCGATACGGATCATATCTTTCGGTTGTTCTTGATAGTGCTGCCGGAAACGGAGAAGACGAGCAAAGCGTTCATGTTGAAGCAGAGGAACTATGCTTATGAGGAACCTGACGAGGTTTTCGTTCAGTTCCAAGATCTGCTCATCGAGCAGGATCGTGAAATGGTCGAAAACCAGAAGCCCGAGCTGCTGCCGCTCGATCTTCAAGCGGAGCTGCATCTGAATACTGATCGCTTGAGCATCGCGTACCGCAAGCGGCTTCGGGAACTGGGCGTCACCTTTGGGACGGCTTAGGGGTTAAACGGAAAGCTGCGGCGCATGGGTGAAGAACCGGAGTGGTTCTTCTCTCATGCGCCGCAGCATTTTTTGTTCGTAGATATGAAAGTATAAGTTTATACTTTTGCTTCGCATCTACCTTGACAAACGCGCTCGTCCGAGTGGGACGACGGAGTCGTTTATCCTTGCAATGGAGCTGAAACTTTTATTCGATCAATTCGTCTGCTATTTTTTCGGATTCAAAATGATTAGTAGACAAATTATCGATGTTTAACTTCCGTTTTTGTATTTCCAGAAAGAGTGTATGTATAAATTCTTTATCAAGTTGCAGATCTATAGAACTTAAATATGCGCTGATGAGCCCTTGGGAACTAAGTGATTTCATTATGTTTTCCCCGTTATCTTTTTTTTCGGCTATTCTTCATTAGCGTCATTCTCCTGGAATGGCGCAGCCAAGAATAATAGGCTCGTAAGTCACGCAATTCCATGGTTTTAGACATAAATCCGAGGAAAGTGATGATAATCATTCTATGTACAGGCTTGCCTGTCAGATCCGTTTCATTCTCCATCTCCGTAAATTGCACAACCATTAGTAAATCATCGTCGATGACGTACACATCTTCTTCATTGCGGTAGTAGGATGCTATTTTGCCGCTCTTCAGCTTATCCCACAAAAACTTGCATATATCCTCTATTTTTGTTTGTTCACCTTCCACACGAGAGATCCATCGACTATGGGCATGATGGGTGATGACAATATCGACGATTTTTTTATCAGCTAGTTCGATATAGAAGGGATCATAGGTACTCCATCGACTCATTATTTTATCTTTCATACCTTGAACTCCTTTCTTCTTATGCATAAAAAGAACCAAGTTTGTTTTTCTTCCATATATATACTTATTATCATAAAGTTAACTTGTAATTGAGGCATCACATAAATCATTTCACTGATTTCAATCTTTTTTTCATACTTGTGCAAAACATGCAAGAAGAATTGCGTGAAAACGAAAAAAGGATTGCATGATTAGCGGAAGCTAATTATGCAATCCTTTTTTATTTTGGTAAAATAATACGAGGGATCAAAGCCAGTCTGCAGACAGGTTCTTCTAATTTTTTCTGTCTAGTATTTGCGGGACTAACAAAGGTTCTGGTCATTGCGGTAACCTCTTCCTTAGATAAGGAAAGCGCAGAGAAGAAAGAGCTTTCATTTTCGCGCAAATCGATACTCTTTAACTTATGAATGACGTGATGTAATTGCGGGTTTAGCTGGATGGTAAGCATATAGGTCACTCCCTTCGCGAATTGTTGTAATTCAAAGTGTATTATAGCAAATAAGCAGAAAATGATGGAGGATTATCATGGAAAATAAGTATTTAATAGGGTTTTGTGCATCAATTTTTATTGCATTGCAGATTTGGTGTTCATCCATTATCTTTAATTCCCCCTATATCGGGATATATCTTGAATTAAATTCACAGCAGCAATGGGTGATTAAGGAGTTGGATCAGGAAAGCGCCAGTGCGAGGCTCGACGTCAGAGTTGGGGATATCGTCAAACAAGTGGATGGCATGCTTCCTGATGAATTCCCAAGCATACAAAAATGGAGAGTTATAGAGCAAGCTAATATGTTGTTGATTTCAAGAGACGGGCAAGAGCACGAAATTGAGGTAAACATCAACAGCACTATTACCTATGACATGGTTCCGCTAATAGAGGAATTCGTGTGTCTGTTCATGGTGGTTTTTCTATTAATGAAAATGCGCCGTTCTCCATCAGCCAGGCTGCTTGCAGCAGTTTTTCTGACCATGGCTATCATTTATATGAGTCTAGGCTCTTCCGTGAGGGGGGATGCAATAGCGAAGGTTGCGATCGCCAGCTTTATGATGGTTTTGCCGATCACTTTTTATCATTTTTTAGTCGTCTTTTTCAAGGAAAAAGGCCATATTCAATTGCCAGCACGGATTTTGAAATACGGGTATTTCATTGCTGCGATAGACATTGTAATACGAAGTTTATACTTTTATCCTCCAATGGTCTACACGATTTATCATTATGATAGATTTGTTACCCTGGGCTTTTTCATTATTGGGTTTTTATTTAACATGTGGAAGTTAACGATCCTGTACGTCAAAATGCGGAAAAAACCATCTAACGTGTTAAGCATTGTAAAGAGTGTATGGTTGTCATTTTTGCTCTCTTTTTTGCCGATCAGCTGTCTTTCCTTTCTTCCACAAATAGTTGTTGGATATTGGATTATTGACGGAAGATATACAAGCTGGTTTATCCTATTTTTCCCCATCTCGTTTGCATACCTGATTGCTTCCAACCAGTTGTATGATATCGGTCTTGTGTTCAGGCGATTTTTGTTCGCTGGTCTTCTGGCGATCATTCCAGCCAGCCTGTTTACAGGGGCATACGTCTTCTTATTCCAACATGTAGTGGAAGAAAAGCAAATTCTGTTCATTTTCGTCGGGTCGATGATTCTAGTTTCCACGGTGTTGTACGCAGCCGAATATTTGACGACGCGGCTTGAACCGTTTTTGTTCCCAAGAAAATTCATTCTGCAATCTGCTTTGAAGAAAATTTCCAGAAACCTCGGGACGATTTCCAGTTTTCGTAAGTTGAAAGAAATTATACTTGTGGATATTGTAAACACGCTTCAAGTAAAGGGTGGAGCGATTGTTTTTCAGTATAAGAACGATAGCGAAATCATTTGTGAAGGGGAAATTGACGCCACAGAAATTCAACAACTTGCTAACTCGTCATCATTGGTTAATCATCCACTTTATACGTGCATGGAGATGAATAGCCATGAAGAGTATACGAGTTATTTGATTATGACACGCAAAAAGACGAACACGATGCTTGCGAAGGAAGAGAGGCAGTGGTTGCAACTAATTACATCCTATTTGGAAGTTAGCTTGGAAAATGTCCACTTGATCCGCAAGTTGACGGTCAGACTGCAGCAATTTGCTTCCGAGCTCCCTCATGAAACGGCTGCGAATGATATTTTATGGTTTCGTAAGGTGATGTTTGAACTTCAGGAAGAGGAACGAATTCGAATTGCTAACGATCTTCATGATACGACGATGCAGGATCTGTTCTTTCTCAAAAGAAGAATATCCTCACTTGCAGATAAGCCAACGATGCATCAAGAAGATCAGGTACAGTTGAAAAATATGAATAATTTTGTGGAAATGATCAATGCAAGCCTGCGCCAAAGCTGCTTTGAGTTAAACCCCCATTTGCTAAAAGAGGTAGGTCTGATTCAAACGCTGAAGATGTATTTGGAAAAGGAGTCATATACAACGCCATTTGAACTTGAATTTCAAGAAGGGCATGCTGCAGTCATCGAAACCAAAGATTTGCTTACTAAACGGCATATATTCCGAATTGTCCAAGAGCTGCTTAATAATGCAAAAAAGCATTCTCAGGCAACCAAAGTTACCTTCCAGATCGTGGAAAAAGACAATTATTTTTGTTTAATTTACGAAGATGACGGGGTGGGATTTCATGACAGAGACGGAGTTCACCTGGAGATTGGCGCATCAGGCATGGGGATCGAACAAATGAGAAGCAGAGTCTTGCACGTGGGTGGACGCTTTGAGCTCAACACACAAAAAGGGAGTGGAACGAAGTTTATTATCACGATACCCACCGGGGAGGTAATTTCAGCATGATTGAAGTCGTCAAGACATTGGTTGTCGATGATCATCCTTTATTTGCACGTGCGACCAAAACGTTATTAGAGGAGATCGATCGTATTGAAGTTATCGGTGTTGTCTCTAATGCCAAACAATGCTTGGAACAAGTGAAACTGTATCAGCCGGGTCTCGTATTCCTAGATTATCAACTTCCTGATCTATCCGGTACAGAAGTCGCTGCTCAGTTAAAGGATATTTATCCGAATATGCATATTGTTATTTTTACGGGAATCGATGTGACGGGTATCTTGAATAAACTAATCGAAATCAAAGTAAGCGGTGTTCTATCGAAGGAGTCGAGCGAACGAACGATTAAAAATATGGTGAATTGTATTTTGGATGGTCATACGATGCTGCCGTTATCATTCTTTCACCAGATGCAATTGAGTGGGGAATTTAGCAAGGATGACTGTGTGTTACTAGAGGAAGAAGTACTCATGATGAACATGTTGGTCCAGGGAGCGACTCACGATCAAATTGCGGAACGCATCTTTATGAGCAAGCGAACTGTCGATAATTATTTACGCAAGATTTACGACAAATGGGGGGCCAAATCAAGAACAGAAGCACTAGAAAAGTTTATTAAAAGCAAATATTACTCGAAGGCTTAAGGGAGGAAATTATGCAGGACATCCAGCAGCATATGCATCGTGTTATTGATGACTATATTTATGTAGAAGATTTAAATACTCTGCTTAAATCTTTTATAGATGACAAAGAAAAGGAAAACTGTACATGGTCTAAGATCACGATTTGCACACACAAGATGTTAGGAGGAGACTCGCCTCACATTCACAGACTTGCTGCGGTGACGGAACTGGTCATTCTAACTTTGGATATTATGGATGATTTGCAGGATCAAGATCAAGGGAGTAAGCCATGGATGCAATGTCCACAAGCTCTTACGTTGAATGCTGTTATGGCGCTGTTCATGGGATTTGTAGGTGAATTGGGGCACTTGCAGGTCAAAGATAAGATGCTAGTCGAGGTAAGTAAAATCATTTCAAGATCGATTAATGGCCAACAAAAAGATGTAACCAATACGATATCAACCGTAGATGACTATCTGATGATGACGCAAGAGAAATCCGGTTCCTTATTCAGGCTTGCCTGTTTCATGGGCTATTCCCTACTTGCATGTACGGAGGAAACCATTGAACAGATTCATCAATTAGCTGACTGTATTGGCCTTATTCATCAAATTCAAAATGATATGAGAGATCTAGTTCGGTTTGATGTGAAAAACGATTTGCTTGGTAAGAAACGAACGCTTCCTGTGTTGTATTTACTATCCATTGATGATGCGGCATTCAGCCCATTGAAAGCATATTATGAAGGTGAAATTACCGTCGACTTTCTGTTGGAAGAGAAAGAGAAATTTTTGCAAATGATTCACGATTCCGGATGTATGGAATATGCCCGAATTGTCCAATCCGTGTGTATTCAAAAGGCGGAAGAGATATATGGGAATTTGCAAGCCATCTCTCCATGGAGAGAAAGATTTAAGCAAGCTACGTATGGGGATTTTCTGGATGCGGAATAGGGGCCAAACGCGCTCTTTTGAGTTAGGCGGAACCATCAATCAAAGAAGAAGGTGCAAGAAAGGGTCATTGACAACTGTTCTCAATTAAAATAAAATAGATATTACATAATAATTATTCTAATTTAAATGTGTAATTTTATTAAAATCTACTATGAAGGAGAATGCAGATGTCCCATAACCACTTAACTACGAACCTGGGTGCGCCTGTAGGCGATAACCAGAACTCACGGACGGCAGGCCAGAATGGCCCGACACTATTGGAAGATTACCATTTACTAGAGAAAATCGCTCATTTTGATCGGGAACGCATTCCGGAGCGTGTGGTTCATGCGCGTGGAGCGGGAGCTTTTGGAACCTTTACGGTTGAGAATTCGATGAAACGTTATACGAAAGCGGGTTTCCTAGCAGAAGCGGGGAAAGAAACGGCGGTATTCGTACGCTTTTCCACCGTTATTCATGGGCAAGGGTCACCTGAAACAGCACGCGATCCGCGTGGTTTCGCGGTTAAATTTTACACAGAAGAAGGCAATTACGATCTGGTCGGCAATAATCTTCCTGTTTTCTTTATCCGCGATGCGATGAAATTCCCTGATATGGTTCACTCCTTGAAGCCAGCGCCTGACACGAATGTGCAGACACCCGACCGCTATTGGGATTTCATGTCACTGACACCGGAATCGACGCATATGCTGACTTGGGTATTCTCGGACTATGGCACACCAGCGAATTACCGTGAAATGAATGGATTCGGTGTTCATGCGTTTAAATGGATCAATTCCGTAGGGAATTATGTGTATGTGAAGTATCACTGGAAGCCGCATCAAGGCGTTCGCAATTTGAGCAAAGCCGAAGCATCAGCGATTCAGGGCGAGGATTTCAGCCATGCGACAAGAGATTTGTACGACCACATCGATCGCGGCGAGTTCCCGAAATGGGATCTGCATGTGCAGCTGCTGCAGCCTGAGGATTTGGATGCTTACGATTTTGATCCGTTGGATCCAACTAAAGTGTGGCCAGAAGATCTTATTCCATTGCAAAAAGTAGGTACGATGACGTTAAACCGCAACGCACAGAACTTTTTTGCAGATGTGGAGCAAGCAGCTTTTGCACCTAGCGTGTTGGTATCCGGGATTGAGCCTTCGGAAGATAAGCTGCTGCAAGGGCGACTTTTCTCCTACCCAGATACACAAAGACACCGTCTCGGTGCGAACTACTTGCAAATCCCGGTAAACTGTCCTTATGCAACCGTGCAAAATAACCAGCGCGATGGCGCTATGCAAATGAAGCCGCAGCCTGGCAGTGTGAATTATGAGCCGACTCGTCATACCGATGCACCGAAAGAAGCGCCTGAATTCCGCGACAGCACAGCACCCATCAATGGATCCGCTGGTAGACAAAAAATCGCAAAAACCAATGATTTCGCACAAGCCGGAGACACATTCCGCAGCTTCAGCGAGCAGGAGCAAGCGAACTTTATTTCGAATCTGGTAGGCGACCTTTCGTCTGTTCACGAGAAATCAAAATTGCTGGCGATTTGCAACTTCTATAGAGCAGATAGCAGGCTGGGAGAAAGCTTGGCAGCAGGCTTGAACGTGGATATTTCGGGTTACTTACAACATTTGAACCGCTAATGGCCATCATAAATAAAATAAATAAATGCCACTAAATCGAAGAGGAGGTTCCCATCATGGTACAACATGATCTGAATCAAGCGCTGCAGCGGATGCGCGCTAAAAATATACCTTTAACACCACAGAGATGTGCAATACTTACGTTTCTATATGCGCAGGGCAGTTACACAACGGTCAAAGATATTTGTGAAGCGTTGATCGATAAATATCCCCATATGAATGCGATGACGGTTAACAGCAGCTTGCATGTGTTTAAACAGCTTGGTTTAGTTAATGAGTTGCCTGTAGTCGGTGCCTCCTTGCGATATGAAGCGGCAATTTGCTCGTAAATGCTTGATCATAAGTAAGGCGCTGCAGTGTGAGAAGAGATAAAATTGCCTCTTTTCACGCTGCAGCGCCTTTTTAGTCTAATCCCGATTGCTTATTAGTGCTCTCGCGTCTGAGTTCGTTCACGGCATCCATGAGCTCTTTGCTTATATAGGATTGAGCTTCCTCATAGACAGGCTCAAGCGCCTGCTGCCATTCATTTCGTTCCTCTTTGGATAGAATGTGAACGTTCATCTGCCCAATCCTCTGCAGCTCGTTCCACTGTTTACGGTTGATCTCGATCGCATTTTGATTCGCCCAAACCGTCGCTTCTTGCATGGCCTCATTAATCGTCTTTTGCTGTTCTGCCGATAATTTGTCCCAAAATACTTTATTCACTAACACGCCATATCCAAGATAAGCATGATTGCTAATGGTCAAATATTTTTGAACCTGATACAGCTTTTTAGAGTAAATGTTCGAAATCGTATTCTCTCCACCGTCTACCTGACCGGACTCCATACTGCGGTATACTTGGTTAAAAGGAATAGGGACCGTCTTCGCATTCAGCAGACGAAATTGGGATTCGATGATCTTGCTTGGAAGAATCCGAAATTTCAAATCTCGAAAATCTTCGGGATGAGCAAGCGTACCGCGGTTTGACGTCATTTGCTGAAAACCGTTAGCCCAAAAACCGAGACCAACGATACCCTTCGGCTCTAATTTACGCATCAGAATGTTCCCAATCTTGCCTTGAAATGCTTTGGCTACATCTTCATCATTTTGAAAAATGAAGGGAAGATCCATGACCATCCATTCGGGAACGACTTCGGATATATTAGAGAAGCTTGGCGCGATCATTTGAATGCTGCCCTTCTGTAAAGCGCCGACTTCATCGGGTTCATTGTATAGCGTACCATTGGGAAATAGTTCGACTTTGATGGTGTCGTTAGTCTTTTCTTTAACTAATTGGGCGAACTTTTGAGCCGCTAATCCTTTGGGTGTATTCTCCGCCACAACAAAGCTGAATCGAATGATCGTTTGTCGGCCGAGTCCGATCTGCTCATCATCACCCACAATCGGCCCGTTATTAAATTGCCAGGAGAAACCGAATCCCAACGCTGTCAGGAGTCCGATTAAAAGAAACATAGTGATACCGACAAACGTTCTCATATGGACCCCCATTTGTTCTGTATAATAAATTCAGTGTAACATAATGTAGGATGATGTTTGAAATTCACGGCAAGCTGAAAGTGGGTGAACGGCTTTTGAAAATTAAAGGGCTTCGCATGAATTGGAAAATTACGATTCTGTCGTTCGGCATCGTTTTATTTGCGATTTGTATCGGCGGTATCATTTTAATAGGCCGTGTGATTCACCTGCAGGAACAAGAGCTTGGACAGAGACTGCTTGTTACTGCGCGCACAGTTACCCAATTGCCATCTATCATCAGCGGGCTAACGGAACAAAGCCGAAGGCAGGAAATTAATCCGATCACCGAACGTATACGTATTATTAATGACGTTGACTATATTGTTGTCATGGATATGAACGGTATTCGCTGGTCTCACCCGTCATCCTCCCGGATCGGGGAGCCTTCACAGGGGGAGGACGAGCATGCTGCATTTGCCGAGCATACGTATCTTTCCAAGGCGAAAGGAGAACAAGGGACAGCGCTTAGAGCCTTCGTACCTGTCATGAATGAGCAGCACGAACAGGTAGGTGTCGTATTGGTGGGGAAGCTGGTGCCGGGACTAACCGGGGTCATCCTCGACATGCGGGGGCAAATTTATGTAACGGTACTTTTATCATTGCTGTTTGGTATTTGGGGTTCGTGGATGCTTTCGAGGCATATTAAGGAGCAGATGTTTCGCTTGGAACCTGAGGAAATCGCCCAGCTGCTCGTAGAGCGAACTGCCACGTTCAATGCGATGCATGAAGGTGTTATTGCCATAGACAGCGATGAATACATCACGGTTTTTAACGATAAAGCCAAAAAAATGCTTCAGATCGAAGGAGAAGTACTCGGACGCCATATTCGAGAAGTGCTGCCGGATACGCGGCTTCCGGAGATTTTGCAGCTTAACCATGCTATTTATAACCAAGAGCTGCATATTGGTCCTGCTCATATTTTGAGTAATCGGGTTCCAATTAAAGTAGGCCATCAAACGGTTGGCGCCGTAGCTATTTTTCAAGATCGCTCGGAGGTGACGAAAATCGCGGAAGAGTTGACCGGCGTAAGGGCATTTGTTGACGCACTTCGGGTGCAGAATCATGAATATATGAATAAGCTGCACACCATCGGTGGCTTGATCCAACTTGATCATAAGCAGAAGGCGTTGGACTATTTATTTGAAACGATGGAAGCGCAATCCGAGCTTAGCAGCTTTGTCTCGAGCAAGATTGCGAATGAGAGCGCTGCCGGTTTACTTTTGGGGAAAATCAGCCGCGGCAGAGAGTTGGGTATCGACGTTCGTTTGGATCGGGCAAGTAGGTTGATGCGATTTCCAGATAATTTGGACCAGCACGATGTTGTGGTCATCTTGGGGAATCTGATTGAAAATGCTTTTGATGCCCTGAAGGAGAAGGATGGGAAGAAAGAGATCTTTATCAGTATTGAGCAGGATGATGAGGTATTATCGATTTTGGTCGAGGATAACGGAAAAGGCATGACTGAGGAAACCAAACAGCGCAAGTTTGAGCGAGGTTACTCGACAAATGCGGACGAAGGCAGGGGCATTGGTTTGTATTTAATTCATAATATTGTGAATAAATGCGGGGCTCATCTGGAAGTAGAGTCCACGGTTGGCGTGGGGACGAGCTTTATTCTCACTTTCCCGATGCATACAAGAGAGGAAGAAACTCATGTATAGAGTCGTACTGATTGAGGACGATCCGATGGTTCTTGAAGTGAACAGGCAGTTTGTTGAGAGAGTTCCCGGCTTCGTAATTGTAGGGACATCCTCTAACGGTTTAGATGGTATCGAGAAAGTTCGTGATTTGAAGCCAGACCTCGTAATTCTAGATATCTATATGCCGGGGCAAAATGGAACCGAGTTGCTGCAGCAGATTCGAAATGAACAGTTGCATACAGATGCCATTGTAATAACGGCTGCTAACGACATTCCAACGATCCAACGGATGCTTCATCATGGGGCTGTGGATTATATCATGAAGCCTTTTAAGTTTGAACGGGTCCGAGAGGCGCTGGAAAATTACCAAATAATGAAGAGGCGATTAGGTACAGAATCGACACTATCACAAGTTGAACTGGATCGATTGTTACACGGGAACGGGGGAGAACCGCTTCCTGAAATACCTTCTGTCCGTATGCAAACGGACTTGCCCAAAGGATTGCAAGCGTTGACGATGAAGCAAGTTGTGCTATTTCTGATGCAGCAGCACAAATCTTTATCCGCGGAAGAAGTAGCTGAGGGCGTAGGGTTGGCAAGGGTTACGGCGCGCAGATATCTGGATTTCCTGGAGAAGAATAAGCAGGTGAAGTTAGACCTTGAATATGGCGGGATTGGGCGCCCGATTAACCGATATGTATGGATGGCAGAGGATAAAAGATCATAGGTCAAAGTGAAGACCAAAAAGACCATAAATACCAATATGGTCAAATTCTTCACGCCTTCTTTTGAAAGCGATATCATGAAAACAGAAATACGATGAAACTAAGTCTGATATCGCTTGAGGTGAAGAACGTGTCAATCCCATCGGGAGTTAATACCAGTATTATTTTGAGACTAGAATTGGATAAGGATACCGCGTCGTTCGGCAGTGTGGCTACGGCCATTAGTGATGCAGGTGGAGACATTATAGCCATTGACGTCGTTAGAACGGACAAAAACATCACGGTTCGGGATATCACGATCAATGTATACGATAACAAGCATACTGAGCTGATTGCCGCGGCCATCGGCACATTGGCGGGAGTGAAAATCGTTCATGTTTCGGATCAAACGTTCCTGCTTCATTTGGGCGGGAAAATTGAAATGAGTCCCAAGTATCCCATTAAAAATCGGGATGACCTCTCGAGGGTGTATACACCGGGTGTTGCCAAGGTTTGCATGGCGATCCACGAAAAGCCGTCGCTCTCCCATACGCTGACCATTAAACGCAACACGGTCGCGGTCATATCGGATGGAACTGCCGTACTTGGTCTAGGTAATATTGGGCCTGAAGCAGCGATGCCTGTTATGGAAGGAAAGGCAATGTTGTTTAAGCAGTTAGCTGGTGTCGATGCATTCCCAATATGTCTGGCTACACAGGACACAGATGAAATTGTCAATATTGTGAAAGCGCTATCGCCAACGTTCGGCGGGATTAATTTAGAAGATATCTCTGCACCTAGATGCTTTGAGATTGAACAGCGGCTTATCGAGGAATTGGATATTCCCGTTTTTCATGATGATCAGCATGGTACTGCGGTGGTGCTTTTGGCAGGATTGCTTAATGCCGTTAAGATTGTGGGCAAGAAGCTTGAAGATTGCAAAGTCGTGCTTTGCGGCGTTGGCGCGGCAGGAACGGCTTGCACCAAAATGCTGATGGCTGCAGGCGTTCGAAATATTATCGGTGTCGATCGACAAGGTGCTATCACACGTGAAGGCGTTTACGACAATCCGTTTTGGCAATGGTACGCGGAGCATACGAATCCGAAGCAGATTCAAGGCTCGCTGTCGGAAGTTATTGAAGGAGCGGACATTTTCATCGGTGTATCGGGTCCTGGTGTGCTTAAAAGAGAAGACGTCGCCAAAATGGCGGAGAATCCGATCGTCTTTGCAATGGCAAACCCGACGCCAGAAATACTTCCCGAAGAGGCAGAGCCTTATGTGCGGGTTATGGCCACCGGCCGTTCGGATTACCCGAACCAAATCAATAACGTGCTATGCTTCCCAGGCTTGTTCAGGGGATTGCTGGATTGCAGGGCATCCAGAGTGACTGAGAATATGAAGCTTGCAGCAGCCAAAGCGATCGCATCGGTAGTTCAAGAAGATGAGTTGAATGAGTCTTACATTATTCCAAGTGTGTTTAATCAATCCGTCGCGGAACGTGTGAGAGATGCTGTGATAGAAGCGGCTTATGAAGACGGGGTCGCCAGAAGACGCAAAGAGAAAGTCCAAGCCTAATTTAGGTAGAGATGAAGGAGGAAATAAGATGTTAATGAAACTTAGAAAAAATTTAACCCTGCAGGTACTGCTAGCGATTGTGCTCGGGATTGCAGTCGGTCAGTTTTTCCCTTCTCAGGGGGAAAGCTTAAAAGTACTTTCTGATGTATTTGTGAAAATGATCAAGATGGTTATTGCTCCAATTGTGTTTTTTACCATTGTAATCGGGATCTCCGGTATGGGGGATATGAAAAAAGTAGGTCGAATCGGCGGCAAGGCGCTGCTGTACTTTGAAATTATTACTACGTTTGCAATGGTTATCGGTGTAGCCGTAATGTACATCATTCGCCCTGGCGCAGGAATGAGTACGGCTGGTGTGAAGGCCGCAGATGTTGCGAAGTATACGAAAGACGCGGCAGCAACCAGTCACGGATTTGTCGATTTCCTTACAAGTATCGTTCCGGATAACGTGATGGCTGCATTCTCCAAAGGTGATATGCTGCCGGTTCTATTCTTCTCTATCTTGTTTGGCTTGGCGATGGCTGGTCTTGGGGACAGCGCGAAACCCGTTACGAATTTCCTAGAGAAATTGAATACAATTTTCTTCCGCATTGTAGGAATCATCATGAAATTCTCTCCAATTGCCGCTTTTGGTGCGATGTCTTATACGATCGGCAAATTCGGCGTTCACTCGTTGTTTTCTCTCGGTAAAATGATGGGGTCCGTCTATATTACCATGGCACTTTTCATCTTTATTGTACTCGGAGCTATTTGTAGAATGTATGGATTTAGCTTAATTAAGCTCTTGCGATTCATTAAAGAAGAGCTGCTGCTTGTACTGGGGACATCTTCATCCGAATCCGCATTGCCGCGCGTTATGGAAAAGCTGGAGAAGTTCGGTGCATCTAAGTCCGTTGTAGGTCTTGTTGTTCCTACTGGTTATTCATTCAATCTTGACGGTACATCGATCTACTTATCTATGGCAGGGTTATTCATTGCACAAGCCTATGGTATAGAACTAAACTTGATGCAGGTACTGACCTTCATGGGCGTACTGATGCTAACTTCAAAAGGTGCTGCGGGCATTACCGGATCAGGCTTCGTCACACTGGCAGCTACAATTGCCGCAATTCCTAACAATGTCATTCCAATTGAAGGCATGGCGCTTCTGATTGGAGTAGACCGGTTCATGTCGGAAGCGAGAGCGATTACGAACATCATTGGTAATAGCGTCGCGACCATTGTCATTGCGAAGAGTGAGAAGCAGTTTAATGCAAATCCAGAGGAAACAGATATGTCGCTGCAAACAGGGGCGGTGAAAGAAGTTTCTGCTGTGTAGTGTGAACTGGTTAAAAGAGGGGTATTCCATTTCATGGAGTATCCCTTTTTTTATGCAAATAAGAATATGGCCTCTTCACAACTGGTAGGCATAACTCCAGTAGTCGATTTTAGAGTTCTTCAGCTTGCGTAAGGTGGGGATGGGCTATAGTGGTAGTGGAGTGGATGTAGTAGGGCTACAGATGTTGTATTTACTACAACAATTCATACGCCTAAAGGCTATTTGGCAGCTTGAAGTTGCATTTTGTACAACATTTTTAGCCCATTTGTTACGAAATGGCCTGTTTAGGACCAAATTGTTGTACATAATGCAACAATGAAGGGAGA
Source organism: Paenibacillus sp. WG02 (assembly GCF_055396115.1). Lineage (NCBI taxonomy): Bacteria > Bacillati > Bacillota > Bacilli > Caryophanales > Paenibacillaceae > Paenibacillus > Paenibacillus sp. WG02. Next base: position 765,970 of record NZ_AP036016.1, read on the forward strand.
GAGGCGAGATTTGGACGGAAATTGTTGCACTTTCTGCAACATCATTCAACCGTGAATAGGGATTCGTTCATCCAGTAACCTCAATTGAGTATAGATGACGATTGATCCCCGTTTGAGACACCTACATGTGCAGAAAGATTGGATGGGACGGCGGCTGTTGTATAATGGTCTTGTCGAAAAATAGTAGGGTCAGTCAAGTACCCTATAAACAACTGCACGACTCATAAATCGCGACTTGGGAGAAGATGAGAATCTCATCTGAGGTCGCAAACCGTTTAAAAGATAGAAAATGCACCAAAAAGCGAACTATCCAAAAGAATTAGACGAAAATTGTTCGTTTTTTGAAATTGACATCGCACGTTAGTTGGTAGTAAACTAGGGAAGCGGGAAATGAAGCCGCACTAATTGAAAATGTCGAATCAACTCGTATAAAATCAGGGATAAGGCCTGAAAGTTTCTACCCAAAAACCATGAATTTTTGGACTACGAGGAAGCGAATGAGGGAAACCATAGGAAGACGATGGTCTTTTTGCATTCGGTTCTTTTGCTGTCCAGCGGATAGAATCATGTATTCTAGCTCTGGGCGTTTTTTGGGTTTAAGGTTATAGATGATGTATGGAATCTGGTTTTAAAACTACTATATAAGATGAGAGTAGGTTTATGATGACGGTACGTGTTGGTGTCATAATGGGAAGCCAGTCGGATTGGGAAACGATGAAGCACGCATGCGACATGCTGGAAGAGCTGGGAGTGCCTTATGAGAAAAAGGTGGTCTCTGCGCATAGAACGCCGGACCTTATGTTCGAATATGCAGCTTCGGCGGCAGGCCGCGGCATTCAAGTGATTATTGCCGGAGCAGGAGGGGCGGCGCATCTACCAGGGATGGTAGCAGCCAAAACGGAGCTTCCGGTTATTGGTGTTCCAGTCAAAACGTCCACGCTGAACGGACTTGATTCCTTGCTCTCGATCGTGCAAATGCCAGGCGGCATTCCCGTCGCGACGGTGGCGATCGGACATGCGGGTGCCACGAATGCAGGCCTCTTGGCGGCGCAAATTCTGGGCGCATTCGAGCCAGAGCTGCAAGCGAAGGTCAGAGCGCGCCGCGAGCGCATTGCGCAAACGGTTATTGAAAGCAGTGACCTGTTATGAGCGAAGCTTCAAACTCAAGCGATAAGGTCATCAAGCCAGGCGGCACCATCGGTATTTTAGGCGGAGGGCAGTTAGGCCGTATGCTGGCCTTGGCTGGACGCAACATGGGGTATCGCTTCGTGACGCTCGACCCCACGGATGACGCGCCTTGCGGTCAAGTCGCGGATGAGCAAATTCAGGCGGACTTTGACGATGTGGAAGCGGCGAGAAAGCTCGCAGCCCTGTCGGACGTCATCACCTACGAATTCGAGAATGTCGATGCGCATGTGACCAACATTTTAATGAATGAGTCCTATGTTCCACAAGGAAGTGAGCTTTTATACACGACGCAGCATCGTCTGCGTGAAAAGAGAGCAATTGAAGCAGCGGGCGTACCTGTGGCTCCATATGCTGAAATCACCAGCGCAGCTGATTTGCGTGAAGCGGCTGAACGCTTCGGGACACCGTGCGTGCTCAAAACAGCAACCGGCGGCTACGACGGCAAAGGGCAGTGGGTGCTTCGCTCGCTGGACGAGGTGGAGGAAGCTTACAAAACTCTCAGCCGTGCGAAAACCGAGCTGGTTCTCGAACAATTCATTCATTTTGACAAAGAATTATCCGTGATTGCGGCAAGAAGTCCACGCGGCGAGGTAAAGGCTTTTCCCGCTGCTGAAAATATACATGTACATAACATCCTGCATCAATCGATCGTTCCCGCGCGAATCCCTGCTCAGGTGCAAAAGGAAGCGGAAGAGCTTGCTGTACGCATCGCAGAATCGCTTGGTGTGATTGGCTTGATCGCAGTGGAGTTATTCCTGACGAAGGATGGACAGCTTTATGTCAATGAGCTTGCGCCACGCCCGCACAATTCAGGTCATTACACGATGGAAGCCTGCAGGACTTCACAGTTCGAGCAGCATGTTCGCGCGATTTGCAACCTGCCGCTTGGTTCTACCGAGCTGCTGTCACCGGTTTTGATGGTCAATTTGCTTGGTGAGCATATCGAACCGCTGCAAGAACTGATCGACCGACCCGATTTCCTCGAACACAGTGAATTAGGCGTTAGCGCGAAGGTTCATCTATATGGCAAGAAAGAAGCGAAAGAAAAACGCAAGATGGGACACATCAATCTCCTGACAAGCGACGTAGCGAAAGCACTGACTTGGATAGAACAGACAGGCATTTGGGAAAGTAAGTAAAAGAACTCATTGGAGGAACGGCTAACATGATTGAACGTTATACACGCCCAGAAATGGCACGCATTTGGACAGAGGAAAATAAATTCCAAGCTTGGCTTGAAGTCGAGATTCTTTCTTGCGAAGCATGGTCAGAGCTCGGAGTTATTCCTAAGGAAGATGTGAAGGTACTGCGCGAGAACGCAAGCTTCAACATTGACCGCATTTATGAAATCGAGCAAGAGACGCGTCATGACGTGATCGCCTTCACTAGAGCGGTTTCCGAAACGCTGGGACCTGAGCGCAAATGGGTTCACTACGGTTTGACTTCGACAGACGTTGTCGATACGGCACTGGGCTACTTGCTGAGACAAGCGAACGAGATTTTGGACAAAGACATTCAGAATTTCATCGAAATCCTTCGCAATAAAGCGATCGAACATAAAGATACAGCTATGATGGGCAGAACGCATGGCGTGCATGCCGAGCCGACGACTTTTGGTTTGAAAATGGCGCTTTGGTACGAGGAAATGAAGCGTAACCTGGAGCGTTTCCGCTTTGCCGCTGATGGCGTACAATTCGGTAAAATCTCAGGTGCAGTAGGCACCTACGCGAACATCGATCCGTTCGTTGAAGAGTATGTGTGCGGCAAGCTGGGCACTAAAGCAGCTCCGATCTCTACACAAACTTTGCAGCGTGACCGTCACGCGGAATACATGGCGACGCTGGCGCTAGTTGCTACATCCCTTGATAAATTCGCGACTGAAATTCGCGCGCTTCAGAAGAGTGAGTTCCGTGAAGTTGAAGAGCCTTTTGCAAAAGGTCAAAAAGGTTCCTCCGCCATGCCGCATAAGCGTAACCCGATTGGTTGCGAGAGCATTTCCGGTCTGTCTCGTGTGATTCGCGGGCACATGGTTTCTGCTTATGAGAACGTGACGCTTTGGCATGAGCGCGACATTTCGCACTCCTCCGTTGAGCGTATAATCCTTCCTGATGCGACGCAGCTGCTGAACTACATGCTGAACCGTCTAGGCAACATTATCAAGAATTTGACAGTGTTCCCAGAGAATATGAAGCGCAACATGCGCAGCACCTATGATGTTCCTTTCTCTGGCCGCGTTATGACGAAGCTGATCGATAAAGGCTTTGCTCGTGAGCAAGCGTACGATACAGTTCAGCCAAGAGCGATGCAAGCATGGGAAGAACAGCGTTCGTTCCGCGAAATCGTGGAGAATGCTTCCGTCATTACCGAAGTGTTAAGCCCAGAAGAAATCGCAGATTGCTTCGATCCAAGCTGGCATTTGAAACACGTAGACACGATCTTTAACCGTTTAGGTTTGAAATAAAGCAGGTCATTTTAACAGGAAAGGATGTGTGGTTCGTGGCTAACAATATCTTGGAATCAGCTGTTGAAATGATTAACGCTCCCCTGGTTCATAAGGGCAAAGTACGTGAACTGTATGATCTGGGCGAACATTTCCTTATCGTGGTGACGGATCGGATTTCAGCTTTTGATTACATGTTGAAGCCTGGTATTCCTGATAAGGGGTACGTTCTAAACGCGCTAAGTAAATACTGGTTCGGCGTGACGAGTGGTTACATGAACAATCACATTGTGCACACGGACGTGGAAAAGCTCCACGCGATTATTCCGAGTGCGGAAGATAGAGAGCTTCTGAAGGAACGTATTATTGTAGCGAAAAAAGCGGAGCGCATCTCTATCGAATGCGTGGTTCGCGGTTACATCACAGGCAACGGCTGGAGACAGTACGAGAAAACCGGTGAGATTAACGGTCGCAAACTGCCTGAAGGCCTGCGCAAAAACGAGCGCTTGCAAGATCCTATTTTCACACCTGCAGCTAAAAATGATGTCGGTCATGACGAAGACATTTCCGTGGAACAAATGATTGATTTAGTCGGCGAAGAGCTGACTTATGCGCTGCAAGAGCGAAGCATCATGCTTTACACGTTGGCACATTCGATTTGTGAGCAAAAGGGCATTATTTTAGCAGATACAAAGTTTGAATTCGGCTTTTATGCGGGTGAACTTATTATTATTGATGAAATTTTCACGCCGGATTCCTCGCGTTACTGGTCCCAAGATAAATACGCCCTGGATATCGAGATTGATTCGATGGACAAAGAGCCCGTGCGCACCTATTTAGCGGGATCGGGCTGGGATAAAAATAGTGAGCCGGATGAGCTTCCAGCTTCCGTTGTGGAAGAGACTTCGAACCGTTATAAAGAAATTTTACACCGTTTGGTGGATTAGTAGAAAAATGAGAATAAGAGTCTCTAGGGGCTCCTATTTCAAAGAAAAGAGCAAAAAATTGTGGATAAGAGTCTTTAAAGCCTCTTATTTCCATGATTATCAGTAAAATAGTTGCTTTTTGGGGAAATAAGAGTCTTTAGAGGCTGCTATTTCCCGGATATAGTAAGAAAAATGAGAAATAAGAGCCTTTAGGGACTTCTAAATGAGCTCCAGTCCATGCCAGCTGCTCTGGCGAATAACGCTAAGGAGAGATTACAAATGAAAGCAACGGTCTACGTAACGATCAAGCAAAACGTACTGGATGTTCAAGGAACTGCGGTGCAAGGAGCGCTTCATTCCATGGGTTTTGACGAAGTTGGCAAGGTGCGCATCGGGAAATACTTGGAGTTAGAACTGGATACAACGGATAAAGCAGAAGCAGAAGCACGCGTTAAAGCAATGTGCGAGAAGCTGCTTGCGAACACGGTTATCGAAGACTACCGCTACGAGTTGGCGTAATAGACCAGATTTTACGAAAAAGTTTTGCCAAGGCAAAACTCAGCACATGCTTACGAAGAAAGTTTTGCTAAAGCAAAACTCTAGGGAGGAATACGTCATGAATTTTGCGGTTCTTGTATTTCCGGGATCGAACTGCGACATCGATATGTACAAGGCAATCGAAGATACCATTGGTCAGCCGGTTGATTATGTTTGGCATACAGATGGCGACTTGTCCAAATACGACTGCATCCTCGTGCCGGGTGGATTCTCTTATGGGGATTACCTGCGTTGCGGAGCGATTGCACAATTTACGAATGTGATGAAAGCTGTAGTTAAGGCTGCGGAAGAAGGCAAGTACATTCTAGGTATTTGTAACGGATTCCAAGTGTTAACGGAAGCAAGATTGCTGCCAGGCGCTTTGCTGCGCAACAACGGGATGAAATTCCGCTGCCACCAAACGCTTCTTAGAGTGGAGAACAACAATACGGCTTTCACGCGTGATTACGCGGAAGGCGAGCTGATTGAAATTCCAATCGCTCACGGCGAAGGCAATTACTATTGTGACGAAGCTACGCTAAAAGAATTGCAAGAAAACAATCAAATCGTATTCCGTTATGAAGCGGGCAACAACCCGAACGGATCACTTGACGATATCGCTGGAATCAGCAATAAAGCGGGCAATGTCGTGGGTATGATGCCTCATCCAGAGCGTGCCGTTCATGAGATTCTTGGTTCCGCAGATGGTAAGAAAATGTTCACATCAATTCTAAGCGCTTGGAGGGAGAAACATGACGCAGCAGCTATCCGTTAATGAACCAACAGCCGAGCAAATCGCGGAGCAGAAAATTTACAAGCAAATGGGCGTGACGGACGAAGAGTTTGCCAAAATTTGCGGCTTCCTTGGACGCAATCCGAACTATGTTGAGATCGGTGTATTCAGCGTTATGTGGTCCGAACACTGTTCATACAAAAATTCCAAACCTGTACTTCGTAAATTCCCAGTTACAGGACCTCGCGTCCTAATGGGACCTGGTGAAGGCGCAGGGATTGTTGATATCGGAGACAACCAAGCGGTTGTTTTCAAAATAGAAAGTCATAACCACCCTTCAGCGATCGAGCCTTATCAAGGCGCGGCGACAGGTGTGGGCGGTATTATTCGTGATATTTTCTCCATGGGCGCGCGCCCGGTAGCGCTTCTGAATTCCTTGCGTTTCGGCAAGCTTGAAAACGACCGCGTGAAGTATTTGTTCGAGCACGTTGTATCCGGAATCGCTGGATACGGGAACTGTATCGGGATTCCGACAGTCGGCGGCGAAGTGATGTTCGACGAGAGTTACGAGGGGAACCCGCTCGTTAATGCGATGTGTGTGGGTCTTATCGACCACAACATGATTCAACGCGGTGTTGCCAAAGGTGTTGGCAACCCAGTGTTCTACGTCGGACCAGCGACTGGCCGCGACGGTATCCACGGTGCGACATTCGCATCCGAGGAGCTTACGGCGGAGTCCGAAGCGAAGCGCCCAGCGGTACAAGTGGGCGATCCGTTCATGGAGAAGCTCGTGCTGGAAGCGTGCTTAGAGTTAATCAATTCCGGCATCGTGCTCGGAATTCAAGATATGGGCGCTGCGGGGCTTACTTGCTCCAGCGCAGAGATGGCTAGTAAAGCGGGCAACGGCATGGAGCTTTACCTTGATGAAGTTCCGCAGCGCGAAGAAGGCATGACAGCGTATGAAATGATGCTGTCTGAGTCTCAGGAGCGTATGCTTTTCGTTGTTGAGCCGAAGCATGAGGCGCAAGCTAAGGGCATTTTTGAGCGCTGGGGTCTCCACTGCGCCAAAGTCGGCAAGGTAACCGATGACGGTTACCTGAAGCTGATCCACCACGGTGAAGTCGTGGGGAACATGCCTGTCGGCGCACTCGTCGACGAGTGCCCGGTGTACAATAAGCCGAGCCAAGTGCCGGCTTATTACGAAGCTAGCGCATCGATCGACACGACTCGTTACCCTGAGGTAACGAAATTGACGGATGCGCTTAAGTCTATCCTCGCGTCTCCGACGGTAGCGAGCAAAGAGTGGGTGTACAACCAGTATGACCACATGGTTCGTACGGAAACGGCAGTGCGTCCGGGTTCGGACGCAGCGGTTGTGACCATTCGCGGTACCCGCAAGGGCCTCGCGATGACAACCGACTGCAACGGACGCTATGTATACCTGGATCCGGAAGTTGGCGGACGGATCGCCGTTTCCGAAGCAGCGCGCAACGTTGTCTGCTCCGGAGCTGAGCCTCTCGCGGTTACAGATAACCTGAACTTCGGCAGCCCAGATAAACCAGAAATTTTCTGGCAGCTGGAGAAATCCACAGACGGTATGGCAGAAGCTTGCCGCTTCTTGGATACACCGGTTATCGGCGGTAACGTCTCGCTTTACAACGAGAACGCCAAAGGTGCGATCTACCCGACACCGGTTATCGGGATGGTTGGTCTTGTTCATGACGTCGACCACATCACGACGCAAAGCTTCAAAAAAGAAGGCGACATCATCATCCTGCTAGGCGAGACGAAAGCGGAGCTCGGCGGCAGCGAATTCCAATATGTGATTCACGGTGTTACGGAAGGCCGTCCTCCTGAATTGGACTTAGCTACTGAGAAACGCCTGCAAAATGCGGTACTAAAAGCCATTCAAGAAGGTCTTGTTGCTTCTGCGCATGACTTATCCGAAGGCGGCTTGGCCGTTGCTTTGGCTGAAAGCTGTATCGGCGGTAAATTAGGCGCAGCTGTGAATGTGGCGTCTGATCTTCGTCCTGACTTCACGCTTTTCAGTGAAACACAATCCCGTATTTTGCTGAGTGCTTCCCCTGATAAAGCGGACGCTTTGAAACACTGGATTGCTTCACAAGGCGTACCATATCAAGAAATTGGAACAGTTACTGGTTCAGATCTAACCGTTAAAATCAACAACGAACAGCGTCTCCAGTCTCCGGTAAGCGAGCTGGCGAAAGTCTGGAAGGATGCGATTCCATGTCTAATGGCGTAAAACAATCCAAGGCCCTTAAGCTTCCTGCTGCTCCTGTTGTCCAAGTGGGCGACGGGCAGCATCAGCTTTGGACAGGAGAGTATTTCAACGAAGGTGTAGGCGGCCATGGCGGATTGTTTGATAAGCTGAATGAGGAGTGCGGGGTGTTCGGGGTGTATGGTCATCCCGACGCTTCCTCTCTGTGCTATTACGGGCTGCATGCCCTGCAGCACCGCGGACAGGAAAGCGCTGGTATCTGTACAGTAGAAGATGGAAAGTTTAACTACTATCGCGGGATGGGACTTGCTAAAGAGGTTTTCACAAATGAAAATTTGTCGCCTCTGACAGGTTCCACAGCGATTGCGCATGTGCGTTATTCCACAGCAGGCGAGAGCAAGCTGGCGAACGCGCAGCCACTAGTTTTCAAATATCGGGAGGGCGACCTTGCGATTGCAACGAATGGTAACCTTGATAATGCGAACATTATTAAAAGAGAGCTTGAGCGCAAGGGTTCGATCTTCCAAACGACGAGCGACACCGAGGTTATGGCGCATTTGATTGCCCGTTCGGAGCACGACGATATTGTGGATGCGGTTAAAGATGCGATGAATCAAGTTATCGGCGGCTTTGCCTTCCTGATTGTCACCAAGGACAAATTGATCGCTGCGCTCGATCCGAACGGACTTCGTCCCTTCATGATCGGCCGATTGGGAGAGGCGTACTTGTTCGCTTCCGAGTCCTGCGCCTTCGATGCGGTGGGAGCTACGTATTTCCGTGATGTGCAGCCGGGGGAAATCATCGTGATTGACCGCGACGGCTTCCGCTCTGAGCGTTTCACGGAAAGCGGTCGGCGTGCGATTTGTGCGATGGAGTACATCTACTTCGCTCGTCCGGACAGCGACATCGATACGGTGAATATTCACTCCGCGCGTAAGCGGATGGGTAAGAAACTGGCGATGGAAGCTTTCGTTGACGCTGATATTGTAACAGGGGTACCGGATTCGAGTATTTCGGCTGCAATTGGTTATGCGGAACAAACGGGTATCCCTTATGAGTTGGGTCTGATTAAGAACCGCTACACAGGCCGGACGTTCATCATTCCAAGCCAAGAGCTTCGTGAGCAAGGGGTTAAAATGAAGCTGAGCGCCGTTCGCAAAGTCGTGGAAGGCAAGCGTGTTGTCATGATTGATGACTCTATCGTGCGCGGGACAACGTCTTTAAGGATTGTGAATTTGCTTAGGGAAGCCGGCGCTACGGAAGTGCACGTACGTATCTCTTCGCCGCCTTTTATGAACCCATGCTACTACGGGATTGATACACCGGATCGGAAAGAGCTGATCGCTGCAATGAATTCTATCGAAGAGATTCGTAAGGCGATCAACGCGGATTCCTTGCATTTTCTGACCAAAGAAGGGCTATTAGATTCGATCGGTCAAGGATCGGCAGGAGCGGAAAGCGGCTACTGTACGGCATGCTTCGATAACACCTATCCAACAGAAATTGTGGATGTTACTAAGGTTGGTTGTGCTTGCGATTAATTGGTTAATAGATAGGGAAATGCAAAAAATGGAATAGACATAACGGGTGGGTCCCGCTTAGGCGGACGACCACCCGATACATAGACAAACTAAGGAGTGGAAGCGAAGTGTCGGATGCTTACAAAAAGGCTGGAGTCGATATCGCGGCAGGGAACGAAGCAGTAGAACGGATGAAAAAGCACGTCAAACGGACTTTCCGTCCTGAAGTGTTAACTGACCTCGGTGGCTTCGGCGGGCTGTTCAGCTTGAATAAAGACAAGTACGAGGAGCCTGTGCTCGTATCTGGTACGGACGGCGTGGGCACGAAGCTGAAGATCGCTTTTGCAATGGATAAGCATGATACGATTGGGATTGACGCTGTTGCGATGTGCGTGAATGATATTATCGTTCAAGGCGCGGAGCCGCTTTTTTTCCTCGACTATCTCGCTTGTGACAAAGTAATTCCAGAGAAAATTGAAGCTATCGTTAAAGGGATCGCTGACGGTTGTGCGCAGTCTGGCTGCTCACTTATCGGTGGCGAAACGGCGGAAATGCCGGGCATGTATGCGTCAGGGGAGTATGACATTGCCGGGTTTACGGTTGGAATCGTCGACAAGAAAAAGATCATCGATGGTACAACGATCCGTCCTGGAGACGTGGTTCTTGGTCTGGCATCGAGCGGTGTGCACAGTAACGGGTTCTCTCTTGTGCGTAAGCTTTTGCTGGAAGATGGCGGTTATACGCTTCAGGGGCATGTGGATGAGCTAGGCGATAAGCTTGGTAACGTGCTGCTTGAGCCAACAAAGCTTTATGTGAAGCCAGTTCTTGCGATACTTGAAGATGTTGCGATCAAAGGGATGGCACACATTACAGGCGGCGGTTTCATCGAAAATATTCCTCGCGTTCTGCCTGATGGCGTGAACGTCGAAATCCAATATGGATCGTGGCCGATTCTTCCGATCTTTGCGCTGATGCAGCGTGAGGGCGGCATTTCGAACAATGATATGTTCCGAACGTTCAACATGGGCATCGGGATGGTTGTTATCGTTGACGCAGACGATGCGGAGAAAGCTATTGCAGCAGCAGAAGCACAAGGCGAAAAAGCCTACCGTTTAGGCGTTGTTACTGAAGGCGAGCGTGTAGTGACGTTCCAAGGAGCTGAGGTTTAATGCAGCCTTACCGAATTGCGGTTTTTGCTTCGGGCAGCGGCTCGAATTTTCAGGCCATCGTAGATCAGGTACAGAAGGGGAAGCTTGATGTCAGCATCGAGCTTCTTGTCTGTGACCGCCCGCAAGCGTTTGTGGTGGAGCGTGCTATAGAGGCGAAGGTGCCTGTATTCACGTTCCGTCCACGTGATTATGAAAATCGCGAGGCCTATGAGGCTCTTATATTGAAGGAGCTGGAAGATCGTCAGGTTGATCTGATCGTGATGGCCGGCTACATGCGGATTATTACGAATGTGCTGGTTGAGCCGTATTTCGGGCGCATGATCAACATTCATCCATCGCTGCTGCCGTCGTTTCCCGGCGTGCGCGCGATCGAGCAAGCCGTCGAGTACGGCGTGAAGCAAACCGGCGTGACCGTTCACTTCGTGGACGGCGGACTGGACTCCGGGCCGATCATCGCGCAGCGCGCCGTGGAGATCCACGAGCACGAGACGGCGGACTCGCTGGCCGAGCGCATCCATGCGGCTGAGCACGTGCTGCTGCCGCAGGTGATTCGCTGGCTGCGCGAGGATCGCGTGAGCTTGGATGGCCGCAGGGTTAGCGTGCGGTCGTAGGTTGGAGCCGTAACTCATGAGACTAAGGTTCCTTGTGGATAACTCGGCTGTGCGCGCTGCTGTTTAAATCACTTAAAGTAGCTATTTTCCGCCAGTTGCGTGAGCTTGGTCGAAGGTAAGGATGTTTTTCATCGCTAAGCTGGGCTGAACGGTAGAAATAGCTACTTTAAGGATGTTTTTCATCGTTAGCGCGGCGGTTTTACCCAATATGAGTGAGTTCAGTGGTAATTAAGGATGTTTTTCATCGCTAAGTTGGCTTGAGCGGGAGAAGTAGCTACTGTAATGATGTTTTACATCGTTACCGCGGCGGTTTTACCCTGAATGAGTGAGTTTGGCTGGATTTAAGGATGTTTTTCATCGCTAAGCAGGGCTGAACGGTAGAAATAGCTACTTTAAGGATGTTTTTCATCGTTAGCGCGGCGGTTTTACCCAATATGAGTGAGTTCAGTGGTAATTAAGGATGTTTTTCATCGCTAAGTTGGCTTGAGCGGGAGAAGTTACAAATATTATTTTCTGGGAGGAAGCATAGTGGCAATCAAAAGAGCACTTATCAGCGTTTTCGATAAGACGGGAATTGTTGAATTCGCGAGCGAGCTGTCGAAGCTGGGCGTTGAGATCATTTCTACGGGCGGTACGCTTAGTTTGTTGAAGGATAAAGGGGTGCCGGTGATCGGTATTTCTGAGGTTACAGGGTTTCCGGAGATCATGGATGGCCGCGTCAAAACGCTGCATCCGAATGTTCACGGCGGACTACTGGCCGTTCGTGATAACGTGGAGCACCAAGAGAGCATGAAGAAGCTCGGTTTGGAGTATATTGATCTGGTTGTCGTGAATTTGTATCCTTTTGCTGAAACGATTGCGAAGCCGGATGTGACTTACGAGGATGCGATTGAAAACATCGATATCGGTGGACCGACGATGCTTCGTTCCGCAGCTAAGAACCATGCGTTTGTTTCCGTTATCGTGGATACAACCGACTATGCGAAGGTGCTGGAAGAAGTGCAAGAGACTGGCGACACAACGCTGGAAACGCGCAAACGTCTAGCTGCCAAAGTGTTCCGTCACACAGGAGCTTACGATGCGTTGATTGGTGACTACTTGACTGGCCTGCAAGGCGAGCCTTACCCAGAGCGTTATACAGTGACTTATGAGAAAATGCAGGAGCTTCGTTACGGAGAGAACCCGCATCAAAGCGCGGCTTTCTATCGTAAGCCGAATGCGGCTGCCGGAAACATTACAACGGCTGAGCAGTTACATGGGAAAGAATTATCGTACAATAATATTAATGACGCTAATACTGCACTGCAGATTGTCAAAGAATTCAGCGAGCCTGCGGTCGTAGCCGTTAAGCACATGAATCCTTGCGGCGTAGGTATCGGTACGAATGTGCTTGAAGCTTACACGAAAGCGTACAATGCAGACCCAACATCCATCTTTGGTGGAATCGTGGCTGCGAACCGTGCGATTGACGAAGCAACAGCTCAACTGCTGCATGAGATTTTCCTGGAAATCGTTATTGCGCCTGATTTTACACCGGAAGCGCTCGATATCCTTTCTAAAAAGAAAAACATTCGCCTACTCAAAGTAAGCGGCTTAGATACAGTAGCTGGTCGCAAAGCGGAGCCAGTGATTACAACGGTTGAAGGCGGCATGCTCGTACAAGCAAGCGATGCTTACCAGCTGACAGAAGCTGATCTGAAGGTCGTTTCTGAGCGTCAACCGACGGCTGAAGAGATGAAACAATTGCTTTTCGCATGGAAAGTAGTTAAGCACGTTAAATCTAACGCAATCGTACTCGTTGCAGACGACATGACGGTTGGCGTGGGTGCTGGCCAAATGAACCGCGTTGGCGCAGCCAAAATCGCGATTGAGCAAGCTGGCGACAAGGCGAAAGGCTCCGTTCTTTCTTCCGATGCATTCTTCCCAATGGGCGACACGCTTGAAATGGCAGCAAAAGCAGGCATCACAGCGGTGATTCAGCCAGGCGGCTCCATTAAAGACGAAGAATCCATCCGCGTAGCGAACGAAAATGGCATTGCCATGGTCATGACAGGCGTTCGCCACTTTAAACACTAAAACAATTGAGAATGCTCACGATCATGAACAGGTCCGTGGGCATTCCCCATGAGAGGGGATACCAAAGATGCGTGTATTAGTTATTGGACGAGGCGGGCGCGAGCACGCGATTGTATGGGCACTCAGCAAAAGCCCGAAGATCAGCAAATTGTTCTGCGCACCGGGGAACGGCGGGATTGCCGGTTTGGCGGAATGTGTTCCGATTACGGAACTGCAATTTGAGGAAATCAGTACATTTGCGAAGGAGCAGGCGATTGACCTCGTGATGGTAGCACCTGATGATCCATTAGCAGCAGGTTTGGTTGACCACTTGGAGTCCAAAGGTATCGAGGCTTTCGGACCTCGAGCGAATGCGGCGATCATCGAAGGCAGCAAAGTATTCATGAAGGAACTGCTCAAAAAGTACAGCATCCCGACAGCGACTTATGAGTCTTTCGACGCTTATGAGCCAGCGCTTGCTTATTTGCGCAGCCAAACAGCGCCTATCGTTATCAAAGCGGACGGCCTAGCTGCTGGTAAAGGCGTGACCGTTGCCCAGACCATGGAAGAAGCGGAAGCGGCACTTAAAGATATTATGGTGGATCAAGTGTTTGGCAAATCCGGCGCGAGCGTGGTCATTGAGGAGTTCCTGACAGGACAAGAGATGTCGCTGCTAGCCTTTGTTGATGGGTCCACGGTTTGTCTCATGGTGCCGTCACAGGATCATAAACCTGTTTTTGATAACGATAAAGGGCCAAACACGGGCGGAATGGGTACATATTCACCGCTGCCGCACATCCCTGAGTCGATCGTTCAGGAAGCGCTTGTGAACATCGTTCAACCTACTGCTGATGCGATGGTAAAAGAGGGCCGACCATTCAAGGGCGTGCTTTACGCCGGTTTGATTTTGACCCCGAATGGCGTGAAAACCATTGAGTTTAACGCTCGTTTCGGCGATCCAGAGACGCAGGTTATTTTACCTCGCCTCAAAACCGATCTTCTCGATATTTTCCTAGCAATCAACAACGGAACGTTGGCTGAACAGCCGATCGAGTGGAGCGAGGAAGCGGCAGTTTGTGTCATTGTAGCTTCACCGGGCTACCCAGGTCCATACCCGAAAGGACTGCCGATTACTGGTCTGGACAACGTGCAGGACTCTCTAGTATTCCACGCGGGGACGGCCATCGAAGATGGCCAAATCGTCACCAACGGCGGACGCGTTCTGGGAATCACAGGCCTTGGCAAAGATATCATTGAAGCTCGTCAGAAAGCATATGCGGATGCGGATCGGATCCATTTTGACGGGAAGCATTACCGTACGGATATTGCAATGAAAGCTTTGAAATAGCGTAAACCTATAAAGCACAGCCTTTTGTTCATCAAAGGGTTGTGCTTTTTCATTTTTCTCAGCCCGATTGAAAATAATATGCAATTAATTGACCGTTGTAAGCGTTTTATATGTTAGGTATACTAGGCAATGTTAGATAAGTAGTAAAGTGAGGCTGAACCATGACAATACTTAAAATTGCGGGGTTACATCAGAAGCCGTATTCGTTGAAATATCGTCTAATCTTGATCCTGTTTATCAGCTCACTCGCACCCTTAATTCTCATTGGGAGCATTTCCTATTTCTCCATGTATGCGATTTTACAAAATAAAGCAGAGGGCGGGGTCCAGAGCAATTTGCACCAAGTAAGACTATTGCTTGAAGACACGCTCGGTCAGTTAAATCACGCTTCGCAGCAGCTCGCTTTTGATGGAAGGGTTGGCAAAAGCCTAGAGAACTATTTGGCAGCGGATTTATTTGAAAAGAAAAGATTGAATGACGAGATCAGAAGCGAGTTGGGCTTGATTCATTTTACGAACCCGACGCTTGGATTAATGTTTTATTACTTTGAGGAAACCAACCAGCGATTATTTGAAAATTTTAACGTTCGTGACGATTATGACCTTAAGCAGCTGCCTGTACTTATCAAATTCGATAAACTTACTTATATGGGACCGCATCTTTCTTTAAACCCGATTGACGGCAATGAAGTGCTGTCTATACTGCGCAAAGTCGAGCTGCCTGATCGTGACGATGTGTATGTCTACATAGAAACAAATTTTAAATTGGCCGAAAGCATACTCAAAGATAACGATCAATTCGGCGGCAACTTGGTACATCTTATTGTTGATAATCATGGCAAAATTGTTTATAGCGAGAATTCCGCTGATTTTCCTGTCGGCATGCTGCATAATGCCAATAACCAATCGAATAAAGACAGTAAATATATGATGTTTGAGGAGACCAGCAACCAATCTTGGAAAGTGTTGGCCGCTGTTCCCAAATCGGTGTACAACCTCGAAGTCAATAGGTGGATCAAGCAGTTCGCCTTCTTTGCCATCCTAACACTTATAGCGAGTTTCTTCATTGCTTGGCTGATTTGGCGAACGGTATACCGTCCGCTCAAGCTGCTGAGTACGGATATTCGCAATGTAAAAAGCAACAACGAGGTTTTCCCGAGAAGACAATCTCAGATCTTGGAGTTTGCCGTTATTTATAAAGAGTTTGCCGAAATGCGAAGCCGCATCTTCGAATTAATTGGCGAGGTGGAGATGAAAGAACAAGGCAAAGCATTTCTCGAAGTCGAGAAATTAATGACGCAAATCAATCCTCACTTCATTCACAATACGCTCGATACCATTCGCTGGCTGGCTCGTGCCAATGGGCAGAAGGATATTGATCGCTTGGTTTCCACGCTAAACAAAGTGCTTTATTATAATCTCGGTAAAGGCGGACCTGCCCGAATTAAAGATGAGATTGAGGCTCTGAAAAATTATGTTGAGCTGCAGGGCATCCGTTATAACTTCCACTTCGATGTGAAAATCCATGCCGATTCCGAGGCGCTTGAGCTGCCGGTTCCTAGGTTCATTCTACAGCCGCTAGTTGAAAACGCCTTGTATCACGGTCTGGAGGATAAAGGCATTATCGAAGTCAGTGTCATTGAAGACGGCGAGTCCCATGTCATTATTGAAGTTAGAGACAATGGAGACGGGATGACAGAGGAAGAAATTGATCAATTAATGAGCGAGAACACGTTAGAGAAGAAGAAGGTAGGTATGGGAATCGGGCTGCAATATGTAAACCGTATGGTGAAGTTCCAATTCGGGGCTGCCGCGAGTTTTCATATTAAAAGCACAATCGGCTCAGGGACGACGATCATACTTCGTCTTCCAATAGGAGGTGTACTCGGATGATAAAGGTTATGGTTGTGGACGATGATCACTTGGTACGTAAAGGCTTCATCGCGATGATGCCTTGGCGTGAACATAACCTAGAGGTCGTCGGAGAAGCCGGTAACGGCAAAAAAGCGTTGGAGTTTCTGGAGAATAATCAGGTGGACTTGCTCATTACCGATTTGGCGATGCCTGTCATGTCAGGTATAGATTTGATGAGGTGCGTGAAAGAACGATATCGGGATATTAGCATGGTCGTGTTGACATTTCATCAGGATTTTGAACTGATTCAGGAAGCTCTTCGCCTAGGGGCGTTGGATTACATGACGAAGGTCGAGCTTGAACATGAGCAGATGGACGAAATCCTAGGAAGAATTGTCGGTAAAATGCAGGAGCAGCATGTACGAACAAGGGAGACGACAGTGGAGAACCATGGAGCTATTACGTTTGCCGAAGAGGATGAGGGGCCGTATTCGCCGGAAGTGAAGGCAAGTATTTGGAAGGCCGTAGACATTATTCATCAAGAGTTTCAAAATGAGCTTTTTCTGCCAGACATCGCGAAAAGGGTAAACATGAGCCGCAGCTATTTCAGCCGCTGTTTTCGGGATATTGCCGGGAAAACGTTTAACGATTTTATCCGGGAAGTGCGAGTAAATCACGCGAAAGATCTGCTTAGTCAGACAGGGAAAACGATTGGTTGGATCGCCACGCAGGCAGGGTATCCGAATGAAAAATATTTTGGCAAAGTATTCCGTGAGTTGACGGGAATGCTGCCTGGTGAGTATCGCAAGAGCCAGAGATAAATCGGTTTTTACAAAACAACAGTAGCACAAATCGTCTCCAAAGAAGTGCACTTTTGTCTCCTAGAACGTTCCCAGTATGCCAATTAGGAGACGATTTGCTCCTAAACGTAAGACATTAACGAACCCGAATGTCTTTCATTTTCTTTAAAATGTAAGTGCAGGGTTATTAATGAGGAGGGGCAAAATGAAAAAGAAAATAACGCTAATATCTATGATGGCATTGGTTGTTCTGATGACGGCATGTTCAAGCGGAGGGGCCAGTAAGGACGGCGTCAAGCAAGCAGCAGACCCGAACGTTAAGGTGGACCCGTTTAAGATGCCAAATCCGATTGAAGTGACCACCTTCAAAAGCTTAAGCCCAGGCGCAAAGTTACCAGCTGGCGATACAGTCGAAAGCAACCAGTACATGAAATATATCTCAGAAAAAACAAATATCAACTTTAAAATTTTATGGTATGCAGCTTCACAGGACTATGAGCAAAAGATGAAGTTGGCCATCGCGAGCAATGATCTGCCTGATGTTATGCTTGTCAACGAGCAAATCTTCCTTTCCCTCGCCGAAGCCGGACAAATTGAGGATTTAAGCAAAGTGTATGACAAATATGCTTCCCCATTAGCCAAGGAATTGTATGCATCAACGAACAACAAAGCGATTGAGAAAGCAACCTATAAAGGTAAATTGATGGGTATTCCGAATATTAGCGTACAAGCGGATGCTGCAAGTATGGCTTGGATACGCAAGGACTGGATGGATAAGTTGGGACTCCAGCCGCCAAAGTCGATTGACGATGTCGCTGCGATTGCCAAAGCTTTCGGAGAGAAAGATCCAGACGGTAACGGCAAAGCGGATACAATTGGAATCGCTGGTTTCGAGAAAGCATTAACGGTAAGCGGTAAAGCGCAACGGGGCGACTTTAAGGGTATTTTCCAAGCGTTCGGCGCTTATCCTTCCAACTGGATCAAGGATAGCTCCGGCAAGGCTGTTTACGCTTCGATTCTTCCTGAAACGAAGCAAGCACTCGGCAAATTACGTGACATGTATGCAGCAGGTGCAATTGATAAGGAATTTGCTTTACGCAAAGACCCGAACGAAAACATCGTATCCGGTAAAGCGGGTATGTTCTTCGGACCGTGGTGGTCCGGCGGATTGGTTGCTGATGCTTTGAAGCTTAATCCGAAGGTTGATTTCGTGCCTTATTTGATCCCTGATGCCAAAGGGACTGTGAACACGATGATGGTGCCGGTAAGTACACAGTTTATTGTCGTGAAGAAAGGGATGAAGAATCCAGAAGCGGCTATGATTTATGCGAATACGTTTATCAATGCTCAGCGTAAAGTAGATCCAGACGCTCTGAAATTAGATTTCTCGGTAAGCGCAGAATACTGGCCAATCGGAAATTCCACCTACGATTATGCAGATGCTGTGGAGAGAAAATCCGATACATTGAAAAAGGCGATGGGCGGACAAATCAAGCCTGAAGAGTCTGAATCCGGAAATGAAAGAATTGCTTGCAAAGGCAACTCGTGACAAAGCTAATCCGAAAGCAGATCTGAAAGATTGGTCAGGATATTTCGGGTACACCGTTCCAGCAGATTTGCTGAAGATGAACATGAATAAGGTGTACAGCGAATTTACAGCGAATACGAAAACAATGGAAAGAAAATGGGTTAATCTTCAAAAATTAGAGAATGAAACTTTCTTCGGCATCGTAATGGGCGAGAAGCCCCTTGATTCGTTTGATAAGTTCGTTACCGATTGGAAAGCACAAGGCGGCGACGAAATCACGAAAGAAGTAATGGATGAAATCAGCAAGTCCAAAAAGTAATGTGAAATGAAAAGAGCGCATCACCAAACCGAATGGTGGTGCGCTCTTTCTACCATCAAAATGGATAAGTTTGAACAGAGGTGTATCGTTCATGAACATAAAATCGTTTTATAAGCACTACCATTTGATGCTCCTGCCGGGTATCGTGCTGCTCATTATTTTTCATCTGGTGCCGATGTTCGGAATCGCGATTGCATTCCAAGATTTCAAGATCGGTCTGGGCATATGGGACTCTCCTTGGATCGGATTTGAAAATTTTACGTACATGTTTCAACTGAGAGACAGTAAAGTTATTTTCTTTAATACGGTATTTATTGCCGTGTGCAAAATTATCGCGCATCTCATCATTCCGCTTACATTTGCCATTTTGCTCAATGAGATTAGATTCCGGATCTTCAAAAGATGGGTGCAGACGGTTGTGTACCTGCCGCATTTTATATCGTGGGTTATCCTGGCGGGTGTTGTGATGGATATGCTGTCGCTCGACGGCATTATCAACCATGCATTGAAAGCATTAGGTTTCGAGCCGATTATGTTTATGGCCAAAAACAGCTTGTTTCCTGGCATTGTTGTTAGTACAGACATTTGGAAGGAGTTCGGATTTGCTGCCATTATTTATTTAGCTGCACTTGCTGGCATTAATCCTTCCCTCTATGAAGCAGCCGAAATAGACGGAGCAAATCGATGGAAACAATTGTTTTATGTGACGCTGCCGAGCTTGGTTCCTACAGTTGTTTTACTGGCCACTTTGAGCATAGGCAATATTTTGAATGCAGGCTTTGATCAAATTTTTAATTTGTATAATCCTCTTGTTTACGAATCAGGTGATATTATCGATACGTATGTGTACCGGGTAGGACTTGTGCAGGCTCAATATGGCTTAGCTACCGCCGTCGGTTTGTTGAAATCAGCGATCGGTTTCATTCTCATCTTTATTTCGTACAGAGTTGCCTATACGTATGCGAATTATAGAATTTTCTAATGAAGCAGGTGAATGCCAGTGGTACGTAATAAGACGATTTCGGCTCGTATAACCGAAGCAGCTCTAATCCTAGTGATGCTAGTCATTTCAGCCATGTCACTCGCGCCTGTTGTGCACGTGTTCTCCGTCTCGTTTAGCGACAACGCGGCAGCGGCTGGGGGATTCGTTAAGTTTTGGCCTGTTGGCTTTTCTTTGGAATCATATCGTAAAATTTTGGAAGAACCGCATTTTTTCAATGCGTTTTTAGTTTCCGTCAAAAGGGTTTTGCTGGGCGGTGGAATCAATTTCGTATTGACCGTTATGATGGCGTATCCGTTATCGAGAAGCAATAAGGAATTCCCATACCGGAACGTGTATATGTGGTTCATGCTGTTCACGATGCTTTTCAGCGGCGGAATTATTCCGTTGTATTTGACCGTAAAGGCATTAGGGATGTTTAACTCCATGTGGGCTCTGGTGCTGCCGGGTGCGGTACCTGTGTTTAACGTTATTTTGTTAATGAACTTCTTCCGAAACTTGCCGAAAGAGCTTAGCGACGCGGGTTACATGGACGGTGCGGGACCTTGGTATATGATGGTCAAAGTCTATCTGCCGCTTTCACTGCCAGCGATGGCTACCGTCACTTTATTCAGTATTGTCGGTCACTGGAATTCATTCTTCGACGGCTTGATCTTCATGCGCAGTGCGGAAAATTATCCGCTGCAAACGTATATTCAGCAGCTCGTCGTCAACCAGAACGTGTTGGAGCTTGATTCGACTAAGCTTGAGTTACTGATGAAGGTATCAGATAAGACACTCAATGCGGCCAAAATCGTGGTTTCGATGGTGCCGATTCTTATCGTATATCCGTTTCTACAAAAGTATTTTATACATGGAATTATGCTTGGTTCTGTAAAAGAATAGACAATGAGCAGATCAAGGAGAGCGACAGATGAAACCTGTGGAAAGAATACGTTCAGTTACAACCATTACGAAAAGAATTGCTCATTCGGAGCAAAGCACCTATATCGAAGTGCCTTTTGAAATGCCCGAGCATGTTGAGGAGATAGTGGTCGCTTACGTGATCGAATTACATGGCGAACTGGAGGCCGTGATCGATTTGGGCCTGAGGGACACCGGCAGAGTGAGAGGTTGGAGCGGTGGAGCGCGCAAAGCATTTCGACTCGGAAAAGAACAATCAACTCCCGGCTATTTGTCGGGTGATTTGACGCCGGGAAACTGGGCGGTTCTACATAACGCTTACAAGGTACCGAATGAAGGTTGTTCCGTTACAGTCACCATTGAATTTCTTTATAAGACACCTCGCTGGCTGAAAGGCGATCTACATACGCACAGCGTGAACAGCGACGGCACTTTTACGCTGGAAGAGAATGCGGCAAGGATGGAGGAACTCGGCTGCGACTTCATCGCCATGACGGATCATAATACAGTCAGCCAAAACATGACCTACCCGCGCCATACAAGCGTTGTCATGATACCGGGAATGGAATTTACAACGAATTTCGGACACAGCAATTTCTTGGGCGTTGCCGATCCCATCCGTGATTTCCGGGTGAAGAGTCAGGAAGACGTCAATGCCAAGATTGCCGAAGCCCGTGCTAACGGAGCCAAAATCGTGATTAATCATCCGCATTGCGAGTACTGCCCGTGGGAATGGGATTTTAATGTAGATCATGACTGGGTAGAAGTCTGGAATGGCCCTTTTACGGAGCGGAATGTTCGGACGCTGAATTGGTGGCATAGTCAACTCGTCTCTGGCAGAAGGCTTGTTGCGGTTGGCGGCAGCGATACCCATCGTCCGGATCCGTACGTGAAGCATGCGATGCCATGTACATGGGTGTACGCTTCTGAGAAAACCGTGGATGGCATTTTGAGCGCTATAGGGCTGGGTCGCGTGGTGATTACTTATGCGCCAAACGGGCCATTTGTGGAGCTGAACTGCGGCTCATATAGGGTTGGAGACATCGTTCCAGCAGGTGAGCGGAGCAGAGAAGTGTCTTTGCATGCTGAGGATTTGATGGCAGGAGATCAGATCAAACTTTTTAGTAACATCAGATTGGAAAAGGAAGTACTAGTGTCCTCAGACGGGGGGCTTAGCATCCATTTTGACGCACAGGGAACAACGTTTGTACGGGCCGAAGTTTGGCGGCATTTCGATGTGGTCAACATGACGCTTATGGCTGCGTTAACGAACCCGATTTATTTTGACTAGTAAATAGTTTGAAAGCAGAAACACAACCTTTTGTTTGTTAAAAGGCTGTGTTTTTTATTTACATAATAGAAAGTATAAGTTTCAAGGTAGAGCTTAAGGGTATCCCCTTTCTAAGGTGGCCATTCAAAAACTTCTGCAATTGAGCAAAGTCGGATGTCGATTCGTTGTGGACAAACGCTAACGAACTCAGAAAACGTTATGAAGCCCAAAAGCGGGCTTTTGATAGTCTAACGAATCGAGAAAACGCTATTACAGGAAAGACAGCCCCAAATCAGGCTTTTTCGCTAACGTAACGAGGCTGCGATTCGTTAGCCATTCGAGTATGCGCATTATGAGGATAATTGCGTGTGCACGGTTCGTTAGCTCTGCGACAGCTTCCAAAATCGGCCTGCAGAGAAAAGAAGATGATCATGGAGAAAACGGATATGGGCGGTTGGAGCCCTATATCCAATTTCCTCCCCAAGCTCAAACATTTGGATTTGCACACAAAGGACCTGAGGTAAAGCCTCAGGTCTTTCTTTTTTACCACGATAAATAAGGTCGGCAATGATGAAAGGACCTTCATAATAAATTTACTCAAATAATGTCGAAAATAAGAGGTATTTGTCGAAAGTGAACGGAATTTCTAGTGATAATCTATAGTCCTAGAGATAGGTGGAGGCGATGATTTTAGTGAAGCTAAAAAGTATTCAAAGTAAATTTATGCTGTTGCTTGTTCCTCTTATTGTTGTTACCCTGTTTGGCATCGTCGCATTCGCATACGTGAATAGTAAAGGATTGATTAATAACGAGATTGGGCTCAAGATGCAGCAGCAGCTAGAAAGTGTGACCAGCAGCATTAATGGAAAGCTTGTAGTTCATCGCAAAGTGGGTGAAGTGCTGGCCAAAACAGTGGAGTTTGCACCTAACCAGTTGACTTTGGACAACTATAATAAAATACTAACTAGTGATTTGGTCACGAGTGAAGACACATTTGGTTTAGGAATTTTCTTTGAACCGTTCAAGTACAATGCCAAAACGAAATATTTTTCGTCTTACGCGTTCCGAGAAGGGGACAAAATTAACTTAACGCAAGACTATAACACAGCCGATTACGATTATCCGCATTGGGATTGGTACAAATTGGCTCAGGACACGAAGCAATCGTTTGCGTACTCCGATCCTTACTATGACGAACCGACGAAAGTCACCATGGTGACGGCGAGCGTACCCGTCTATGATCAAAAAAAGCAGTTTCTCGCTGTAGTCACCGGTGATTTTAACCTTGCTCGCTTGCAAAAGCTTGTTGAAGAAACGAAGGTAGGCCGCACGGGGTGGGCGTTCTTGGTCGATGCCAAAGGGAACTATCTGGCTCTGCCGGATAAGTCCAAGGTAATGAAGGTCAGTATGAATAAGGACCCGAACCCGTCGATAAGTGCGCTGGCGCCAACGCTGCTTTCACAGTCAAATGGCCAGTCCACCATCACAGATGATAAGGGAATTAATCGTATTTATTATCAAAAAATACCGGAAACCGGCTGGACGATTGCGCTCGTTATGCCAGAGAAAGAGCTGCTGGAGCCTGTGCAGAAGCTTGTCATTTCTTTGGGCATAGGCGGCCTGATCGCTCTGGTCATCATGGTGCTTGTAATTATTTTATTTAGTCGATACCTCATTAACCAAATACGTAGAGCCAAAGTGATGGCAGGTCGCATCGCAGAAGGTGATTTAACGCAGCAAATGGAAGTGAAAACGAGTGACGAATTAGGGCAAATGGGGCATTCCTTCAATGAAATGATTCAGAGGCTTCGTACGATGCTTGGTTCCATTTCGATGCACACGCACACAGTTGCTTCTATGTCCGAACAATTATCGGCTAGCGCAGAGGAAACTTCGAGAGCAACGGAGCAGATTGCAGATTCGATCCAGCAAGTCGCTTCAAGCGCCGATGAGCAAAGTCATATGAATGATACGTCGAAAAAGACGGTTACCGACATCGCCAAGCGGCTTGTATCGATTGTTGACGGCGTTAAGAAAGTAAATGTTTCGACTGAGAAAACAGCCGAGACAGCTGAAAAAGGGAACAGAGCCGTAAGCGAGGTAACGGAGCAAATGAAGCTCATTCATCGCAACATGGAGCAATCGTCCATGATTGTAGATGAGCTGAGCGGGAAATCGCTGCAAATCGGGGAAATGATCACGCTGATTACAACATTATCCAGTCAGACGAACTTGTTGGCGCTCAATGCCTCGATTGAAGCAGCACGAGCAGGCGAGCACGGTAAGGGCTTCGCCGTCGTTGCGACTGAAGTTCGCAAGTTGGCTGAACAATCCGCAACAGCAGCTGACCGTATTCGCAGCTTAATCAGTGACATCCAATCTGAGATCAGCCATGCAGTAAATTCCATGAATAAAGGGACCCAAGCCGTCAACGATGGAACCTTAATGAGCGAAAGTGCGAAGGCGGCATTTCTGGCTATTCTCCAAGCGGTGGAGGATGTTTTTGGACATGTGAAAGAAGTGTCTCAATCGGCCGTCTTCATTCAATCCGACTCGAAACATATGGTTGAGGTTGTCGAGCACATTTGCGCGATTTCCAGTAAATCGCTAGAGAGCACACACAGCATAGCCGCAGCAGCTGAGCAGCAGCTTGCTTCCATGGAAGAAGTGAGCGCAGCTTCCCAATCGTTGTCCAAAATGGCTGACGAACTCCAAGAGGTTGTCAAAGTATTTAAGGTATAATAAGATTCTACTGTCCGAAGTTAGTTGTCATCGGTGCTTCTAAGAAGCTTGTCCCTATGCTTGTAAACGGACCATAAGGCAACGAGTACACCAACGATTAAAGCAATCGATAACCAATGGTGAGAAATGAAGCTCCAGAAAGTATTCATGTGAGTACCTCCTTCTATTTTTGTTTATATGGAGGATAGTTTTGGCAGGAGATGGTTGTTTCATGCATCGGGTGATTCGTTGTGAAAAAGCAACAAATGAAAAGGCGGAGAACCGTGTGAATATAGGAAAAAACCGGAGGCCGTGGATGGCTTTCATGATTGTTGCGATATGGATAGTCTGTGTATTGATCGCGGCTGGTTGTACGCCACAAGTATTGGACAGACAGGCTATTCGGCAAGAGTCGCCTATAGTAAACAAGGAAGCGCCTGCGGTTTCGAGTAGCGCGACCATGAAGCCGGTGGCGGAAAGTTCTGTCGCTGATACATTGCTGAAGTCTGCAGTAGAGGCTGGAACAGAGACTATTGCTAAGGCTACAGTAACACCTATAGCAAAGCCTAAAACAGAGCCGGCGGCTTCCAAAACCGCTGCCACGCCTCAAGGAAAACTCGTCATGCTGGATCCCGGACATCAGCGTTATGGGAATAATGCTCCTGAGTCAGTGGGCCCGGATTCGCGGGAAACCAAGCCAAAGGTCAGCTCCGGCACGGTCGGCGTTCGAACGAAAAAACCGGAATATGTCCTCAATCTGGAGGTTTCCCTGTTGATCAAGGACGAGCTGGTCCGCCGCGGCATCGAGGTTGCGATGACTCGCGAGTCGCATGACGTCGATATCAGCAACAAGCAGCGTGCGGATATGGCCAACGAAGCTGGAGCAGCGCTGGCTGTGCGCATTCATGCGGATGGTGATAGTTCTCCGAAAACCAAAGGGTTTTCGGTGTTGTATCCTTCGGCTTCCACAGCCGCGGTGAAGCCCATCGCAGCAGAAAGCCATGAAGCAGCTGGCTTTATTCTAGAACATCTGAAAGCTGCGAATGACACGGCAGGAAGAGGACTATCAGCACGCAGCGACTTATCAGGCTTCAATTGGTCCAAAGTGCCAGTCGTACTGGTCGAGCTTGGCTTCATGACCAATCCGGAAGAAGATGAGCTGATGTCCGAAGTGGAATATCAGAAGAAGCTGGCACTAGGTATCGCCGACGGGATTGAGCAGTTTCTGAAAAGCCGATGAGCTAGCGAATAGGTTAATATTGAAGCCGCCCTGACCAGGGGCGGTTTTATTTGTGCCCATAGGCATATAATGTAAAGTAGATTGGTAAAAAGTTACCATTTAGGAAGAAGGGGGATCTGCCATGCTGCCATCTTTTTTCATTGCCCATGGAGCACCGAGTTTGGCGATTGAGCAGCATGCTTACACCGAGTTTTTGCAGAAGCTGGCCAAGAGCATTCCTGCTCCCAAAGCCATCGTGCTGTTCACCGCACATTGGGAAAGTCCCGTGCAGAAGATTAGCTCGGCGATTCATCTGGAAACGATCTATGATTTCTCGGGCTTTTCGGAAAAGCTTTATGACATTAAGTACCCAGCAAAAGGGGATTTGACGCTAAGCTTACATATACAGCGGCTGTTTCAGGAAGAGGGCATTCGTTGTGAGCTCGATGATGAGCGAGGCTTGGATCACGGGGCGTGGGCACCGCTGCATATTATGTATCCGGATGCGCAGATACCGGTGGTTGCGCTCTCTGTGAATCCGCGTTTGACGGCGGAAGAGCATTATCGCATCGGTGCAGTCTAGGCCCCTTGCGGGAAGAAGATGTTCTCATCCTCGGCAGTGGAGGGACGGTTCACAACTTGCGCAAGCTGGATCGGAATAACCCTGTGCCGCAGGTGTGGGCGGTGGAATTCGATGAGTGGTTGGCGGAACAGCTGGAGACGTGGAATTTGGATGCGCTCGTTCGCTATGATGAAAGAGCGCCAAACGCGCGTGAGGCGGTTCCGACGCCGGAGCATTTTGTGCCTTTGCTGCTTGCACTAGGTGCGGCGGACACTACACGCAGGGCGAAGCTGCTGCATCACAGCTTTCAGATGGGCACGCTGAGCTTATGCTGTTGGATGTTTGGCGGGATGAGGAAGTCTTAGTCGGACTGCTGATCAACTAATCCAGGAACCGCGCCTTGAACTCTGGCTTCGGCAGCATGCAGTGCTCGGCTTTGCCGAACCAGCGATAGCGGTTGCGCGCCACGAACGCATAGCCCAGATTCCTCAGCGGAGCGGGAATGATGATGGCCGCATACGCTAGGGGCCAAGCGCCACGCAAACGCCGGGCAATGCGCAGCGCAGCGGTCGAACGGGTATAGGAGCGGCCGCCCTCGATCAGGACGATCGTGCTGATCATACCCGTAGGCAGGTTGTGCTGCTCGAGCAGCTTTTGGCCGCTATCCGATTGCAGGGAAGCAAACCGGAAAATCCCCTTTGGGTCGTTCCGAAGGATGAACTGAACAGCACCGCTGCACAGATTGCAGACCCCGTCGAACAATACGATGGCTTGGTCATCGGTGAGCTTGGTCATGGAATAGCCTCCTTTTTGGCGAGTAGGGAATAGATGAATTAGCTGCAAAAAGTGCATGTAATTCCGGTGGTCACTCCATCTATAAGGTAGAAGCTGCAAAAAGCGCAGCAAAAATGGTCCATTTTAGCCAAATCAACTTGTTATGGATGAATTAGCTGTAGTTTTTGCAGCAAATCTACTGAAAACACCGATTTGAGCAGAATTTGATGCACAAAATGCATTACCTAGTTTAAACACGCCCATCACGCGAATAGAAGCACTCCAGCAACCAAATCCATCATCACGCATACAGAAGCACTCCGCAAACAAGCCAATCACCTACCCTTACTATACCTAATCACAGTCGCGGGTCCAACTACCTTTTGGCCCACAGCACAAAATGTCTTCTATCTATCGCATCACTAGCATATACATTTACTAGAACGATTAAGAGAAGAGGTGCAGCCCTGTTGAAAGCATTGCCTTTATTCCGCCCCAAAAACCTTAGCGCCTGGCTCGTCCTTGGATGCTCTGTCATAGCCATTGTCGGTTGCAGCGATACGCCTGCCTCCTTACCATCGACCAGCCCGATTACCGCTGAAGTCACGCCCGCCGCCGCATCGCCAGCCACCAAACCTGCGGCTACAGCTGTGGAGACGGAGCAGCCGTACAAATTCCCGCTAACGGGTTTGCCTACCGATAAAGAAGTGAAGAGCCGGCCCTTCATGGTCATGGTCGAAAATGCCCCGCAAGCCAGGCCCCAAACCGGCCTAGATCAAGCGGACATCGTCTATGAGATTCTTGCAGAGGGCGAGATTACGAGATTCGTCTCGGTGTTCCAGAGTCAAGCAGCGAAGACCATTGGTCCCGTGCGCAGCATCCGGCCTTATTTCGTGGAGATCGGCGACGCGCTCGATGCGGTTATCGTCCATGCTGGCTGGAGTCAGGAAGCGATGGATATGATGGCAGGCCGTAAGCTGGCCCATCTTGACGAGGTATATGGCGATGGCGCCTACTATTGGCGCGCGACCGATCGCAAAGCACCCCATAATCTCTATACCTCTATGGATAAAATGAAGCAGGGCGCCGAGGCGCGCAAATTCCGCTCCGAATGGAATGGACCGCTGCTCACTTTTGCCAAGGATGCTCAAAGTAAACTTACCGGCGCAGCCGTGAATTATATTCAAATTCCTTATATTCAAGGATATTTCGTTTCCTATGAATACAATGCCGCTGAAGGTGTATACAAGCGCAGCATGGAGGGCAAGCCGCATCTCGACAAAGAGACGGGCAAGCAGCTGCAAACCAAAAATCTGCTCGTACTCGAGAGCAAGCACAAAATTGTGGACAAAGAGGGGCGCCGTGAAGTCGACGTATTCGGACCTGGTAAAGGACTCATCCTGCAAGAGGGCAAATCTCAGCAGATCACTTGGGAACGCAAAAATGGCATGCTGCGCGCCTATGCAGAGGGTGGCAAGGAAGTGCCGCTGCTGCCGGGCAACACCTGGATTCAGATCGTACCGGAGGGTACAACGTTGAAAATGGAATAGCCATAGAGGCGCAGAGAAGCCGCCCTGCTTGGTTAGAACCAAGACGAGGCGGCTTTTCTCGTGCGCTTTTTGTCCGTAGATAAGAAAGTATAAGTTTTATTACACTTCGCGTCATCAGTCTTGACAAACACGCTCGTCCCAGAAGGACGACGGAGTCGTTTATCCTTGGTTATTTAATCTCTCGGGTTGATAGTTGATGGCATTCACGGAACGCATAATGCTTACACCCCAGACATTGAGAGTGGTTAAGTTTTGTTAATGCAAAGCTAACCGCGTCACCTGTTTTTTCGAAAAAGTGTTCCAGCCCAATGAATTCGTCTAATTTTGTTTTCTTCAGCATTTGGCTTGGTTGGTTTTGTAGTTCGGAAATGATTACGGTGCCACCGTGCTTGTTAAAGTGCTTGACGATACTTGATAAATTGGATTCCCCTGTGGTGTCCATATAGGGAACATTGCCCATTCGCAATAATAACACTTTGGGTTTGTAATGGATTTCGTCCATAATGGACTTCTCAAACATGGCTGCAACCCCAAAGAATAAAGCTCCTTCGACGGTGTAGATACTGATTTGAGGGCAATAATGCTGCTCATTAACCATATGTGCGGCTACTTTTTCATTCTTATCGGAAGGGTCGGGCAAGACCTTTGCAGTAATTAGCAGGTCACTCATATGTTTCACGAAAATGATACCAGACAAGATTAATCCAACCTCAACAGCGGTCGTTAGATCTGTAAAGACAGTAAGAAGAAAGGTAATAAGCAGAACGAATGACTCTGCAGTTTTGGTTTTTATAACGTGGGCGAACTCCTTGCGTTCGCTCATATTCCAAGCAACAACCATTAAAATGGGGGCCATACTCGCAAGCGGAATGTTCGAAGCATAAGGAGCAAATAAGAACAAAACCAACAGAACGACAATACCGTGAATGACCCCAGAGAAGGGAGACTCCGCTCCGCTTTTAATATTAGTTGCGGTTCTTGCAATAGCACCTGTTGCAGGAATACCCCCGAACAATGGCGTTATCATATTCGCGATACCTTGACCCATCAATTCACGATTGCTGTTATGTCTGCTTCCTGACATTCCGTCAGCAACTACGGCTGAAAGTAAGGATTCAATACCACCTAACATGGCTATTACAAAAGCGGGTTTTATTAAAGATTGCATGTGTTCAATGGAGAGTGCAGGAAAGTGTAGGCTAGGCAGGCTATTCGGAATTGATCCGTAGGTAGAACCAATGGTTGCAATCTTGTCTGGATAGAAGATTGATGCTGCAGCAGTAGAAATCAATATTCCCACTAATGAGCCAGGGATTTTAGGGAATAGCTTTGGTGTCAGAATGATAAGCACGAGGCAAATCACAGCAGTTAAGATACTGTACATATTGATTGTTGAGATGTGAATGCCTAATTCCTTCATATTGGAAAGAAATTCTTGATGTTTTTGAAGATTGCTCAATCCAAGGAAATTGGCAATTTGTCCTGTGAAGATGGTAACGGCAATTCCTGTGGTAAAACCTATGGTGACAGGACGTGGAATAAATTTAATGACACCACCTAATTTAAAAATCCCCATGAATAACAAAATGACTCCAGCCATAAAACCTGCGATAAGCAAGTTTTCGTACCCATACTGCATCACAATTGCAAATAGAATGGGTATAAATGCTCCCGTCGGACCGCCGATTTGAAACTTCGAACCCCCAAATAATGAGATTAGTATGCCTGCTACAAACGTAGTATATAACCCGTATTCAGGCTTTACGCCTGAAGCAATTGCAAACGCCATTCCTAATGGAATGGCGACAATACCTACGATTAGACCTGAAATCAAGTCTTTTTGAAATTTTTTTCCATTATAGCCTTGGAATCTGCCACTAAAAGAGAATTTCATATCGAATCCCACCGACCTAAATATCTGATTATTTGAATATATATAAAATCATATATCCAATTTAACTTAGTGTCAATTTGATATTTTCTAGAAATACAAGCGAAATAAACCAAAAAAGAAGCAAATCGATACGAACAACCCGATTCACTCCTTTTTTATGAATTACTGATTTTTTATATTTTCTAACATTGAAATAGCATTCACAAGATGATTGTCAAAAATCTGCTTGGTAACCGTTAGTAGGTCTTTAATTAATGGGTCAGTTAGAGAGTATACCACAGAGGTTCCATCTTTAATCCCGCGGACAACGTTTTTATTTCTTAATACAGCTAACTGTTGTGAAACGGCAGAACCTTCACTGCCCAATATCGTTTGTATCTCATTAACATTTTTGTCGCCTTCGACTAAAACTTCAAGGATTCTTATACGCAGTGGGTGTGCTAACGCCTTGAAAAAATCCGCTTTAAAATGCTGTATTTCTTGATACATAGCGTTCTCCCCTATTAGTAATATTCGAACATTTGAATATATAGAATATCATATCACAAGCTCGAAAGCATGGAACCAAGTTTCAAAATCCTTTGCGTTTTTAAATACTTTTCAGTTATAGTATAAGTTATAAATATTCAAAAAATCAAATATATTGTTATTTGAAACTATAAAAATAAGGGTTGGGTCTGAATGTTGGTTGGTGATGAATTGTATATAGCTACAAGAAGGTATCTGATCGACTATGGCATGCGACATCTCAATGGTTTAGGGGCAGATCATATTTGTAAAGTGTGCATTCAAAATGGCGGTTCTTGTTGTCGTACTTGCAGCCACTTAATAGATGGCTTGGGCTGTCAGAATAGAAATACAAGCTGCACGTCTTGGTTATGCGGATACTTAAAATTATTATTTTACAAAGCAGGATTGATTAAAGATTGGGATACATTTTGGGATGAAGTTCCTGGTATTGAATTTCGAAAGGATTCTACACCTCCATTGGTGAAAATGACGACACATCTTGAAGTTCCTATGATGAGAGAGCTTAGGCGAAGCGCTAGCGAATGATCTTAAACTGAAGTTGAACAGAGATAAGAATAATCTCGATTTCATTGTATTGGCTAGGGATTTGGATGATCTTATTGATGAGATTGAATTTGCTGATCATTCGGATATTGCTGTTCACTTAATAAAGAGGCTCAATTATTTAATCAAAGACTTTCATGAGTTTCATCAAGCCATAAAAAACATTGAATTACACAAATGGGGAGAGAAAACGACTCAAGTGTAAAAAGGGGGGATTCTGATTTAATGACTACTTCTAGACAGATGGTTATTGAGCAAGGTCTTGATTACTTAAGAGATGTTGGATCAGACCAACTATGTAACATTTGTATAGCTAATGGAGGATCATGCTGTAAAGGTTGCAGAAATTTATCTTTTAAAAGTGGTTGTAGAGCTCGCAACACGAGTTGTACAGCATGGTTATGTGGATTTCTCAGGTACTTTCTTTATGAAGTAGATCTTCTTGAGGAGTGGAATTCATTTTGGAAACAAGTGCCTGGGCAGGATTATAGGGAAGACTATACGCCAGATTATTTTGAATTTCAAAATACGTTAAGAAAACGAGACCTTCGTTTTCTTAGCTACGAACTTGCAGAGGATTTAAAAAGAATATCTGAAAATTATCATGAACAAGGTTACATTTTTGTTTTAAGGGAAAGAATCGATAGCAATTTGGATCTTCTGTTTGACGGGGAAAATCCAGATAAAAGGGCTATTATTAAAAGTAATTTAGGAGCATTATCGAGCGAGTTTCATCGATTTCACCAAGCTCTTGAAACTTATCGTCAGCAGCTGGAACAAACAAGCCTAGTATAAGGGGACCGAAGAATATACATCAAGGAAGTGGGAGGGGTTCATTTGTCCGAGAAATCGCAATCTGGAATTATACATATATCTGACGATGTTATTTCTATCATAGCTGGGCTTGCCGCCCTAGATACACCTGGGATTGCTTCTATGTCAGGCGGTATTTCCGAAGGCCTAACTAAGCGTATGAGCGGAAAAAATGCGAAAAAAGGCGTGTTTGTCGAGGTTATGGAGTCGGAAGCCGCCATCCATCTACGCGTCATCGTTAATTACGGCACTATGATTCAGGATGTATGTCGGGATCTTCAAGAAAACGTTAGGGAAGCTGTGGAAAGCATGACGGGGCTTCGAGTTGTGGCAGTAAACGTAAAGGTAGAGAGTCTAGCAGTTAAAAAAGAATTGGACCTGTTATTTAAAGAAAAATGAGCAGATTATGGTCTGCTCATTTTTTTTTAGTTTTATCGGCGTTTACGTGTAGTTGGGCCGGATTTGGGTGCTCCTTTTCTTTTGGCGCCTGAGCCTGATCTCTTACGACGTTTGCGTTTGGGTTTAAATATATCTTCCAAGTCATCCGATGAATTCACTTTGCCTTTGCCAATCGCTCCAATAAGGGTTTTTATCATAGGTGCCATTTGTCTAAAGGTGCTCACGAACTTCTGGACTTTGCCCATTGTGCCGAGAATGCCGTCAATACCACCCATACGTTCAACGAAGCCGGAGATTTGATTCAAATTCAAACCGCTTAGCGGGTTAGACGAGGCCCCGCCAGCTGCGCCGCCACCGCCACCGCCACCACCTAAGAGGTTGCTGAGGAAATTACCTCCGCCGCCTCCGGCAGCACCGCTGGGGTTGCCGCCGCCGCCGCCGAACAATCCGCCGCCAGCATTACCTCCGCCGCCGCCAAACAATCCGCCACCCGCATTACCGCCGCTTGGGCCGCCGAAGAAATTACCGCCTCCTTCGAAAGGAGTAGGAAATCCTCCGCCTTGTGCGAACGGATTGCTGCCACCGCCTAAGCCCGGATATTGCCCGAAGCCGCCATTACCCATTTGTGGAGGTACAGTGAGGCTTCTAGTATACACTTCAGGACGATTATAGCCATTTCCAATGATTTGTCTTTGGTTGCTCACTAGGATTCACGATCCTTTATATCAGATTTGTCTCCTACAGGATATGTCAATTGCCTACCGTTGGTATGGACGAATGTCACGGGTCTAGTTAATTCTCACAATTCACCTCATTAACGCATAGAAATTTTACCGTTTCGCAATCCTAAAGGAAGGATTTATACATGGCGTGTCGAATGATACACAGGAGCTTAAACTGATCTTATAAGCTAACATGCTTTTCTACCGGGAGTTGACAACCTATGCAATTAAAAAAATTAAATGATAAAGCAATAGACCAGCTTTTTGAAGCCGTGCTGACGCTCAAAGATATTGAAGAGTGCTATGTCTTTTTTGATGACCTATGCACAGTGAACGAGATTCAATCGCTTTCTCAACGCCTTGAGGTTGCTCGCATGCTGCGCAAGGGCTGTACGTATAACCAGATCGAAGCCGAGACGGGCGCATCAACAGCAACCATTTCTCGTGTCAAAAGATGCCTGAACTACGGAAACGACGGCTATGTGCTGACGCTGGATCGTTTAGGTCGTTAATGAAGTTGCTTGTTCGAAAATGAATTCAAGATCCTGCGTTACCTTGCGTAATGCGGGATTTTTCCTGTTTATTTGCAGGTCAATTGACATGTGTGAACACATTCGTTAGCATAGGATTATAGGCATGGGTAGAACGGGTGGGGAAAACAAAATGAGCGTGTATGGTGTGCTAGTCATAAGCCATGGATCTCGGGATGAAGGCTGGGTTCAGCTCGTCGATGATGCCGTGTCTGCGGTCAGGATGCCGATGAATGTTCCGATCTACGCTTCTTATCTGGAGTTGGTGGAAGGCCGATTAATTCAAGATGGTATTTACAGTTTAGAGGCGCAGGGCGTGACCGATATTATCGTCGTTCCACTGTTCGTGTCCTCTGGGAGTACACATATTGATGAAATCAGCTATGCCCTGGGTGTGATTGAACAGCCACTGCTCGAGACCGATATGGAACCTTTTGAAATCAAGGCGCGCATTCATTTCACATCACCAATTGATGACGACCCCGTTATTGCTGAGATTATTTATGCGAAAATCAAAGAGCTTTCCGAATCGCCAAGTCAGGAAATCGTCCTGCTCATCGGTCACGGAAGTAAAGAGAAGGGCTTCCATCTCAAGTGGCGCCAAGGCTTAGAGCTGCTCGCTGAGCGGTTGAAAGCGTTAGGCGGCTACGACGAGGCGGATGTCGCTATGCTTTTGCCAGATCAAGTGAAACGGAAGATGACCTGGTGGGCCCAGAAGAAGCCCGACCAGATGATCGTCGTTGCGCCGCTTTTTCTAAGTGAAGGCTATTTCACGACGCAAGTCATCCCTTCCCGCATGGAAGGGTTCGAATATCGGTATAATGGACGGGCGCTGCTGCCTAGTCCGCTAATTTCCAAATGGATCGAGAAGCAGATTGCTTCAGAAATCGCAGAAGGCGAAACAGGTGATGAGACGCAATGGTCAAGAGAGCAAGACTGATCTATAATCCGACTTCTGGCCGGGAAGAAATGAAAAAACGTTTGCCAGAAATCCTTCAGCGCCTAGAGCGCGGCGGTTTCGAAACATCCGCTCACGCCACCATCGGTGAAGGCGACGCCACACTCGCAGCGGCACAGGCCGTTAGCCGAGGCTTCGATCTAATCATCGCTGCGGGCGGAGACGGTACCCTGTGCGAAGTCGTCAACGGCATGGCCGAGAGGGAAGGCAGGCCCCCGCTTGGCATTTTGCCGCTGGGAACGACCAACGATTTTGCCCGGGCGCTAGGCATTCCTAAGAATTTGGAGTACGCCTGCGACCTGATCGTGCAGCAGTACACAACCGACATTGATGTAGGCAAAATCAACAACCGCTACTTCATTAATATCGCCGGCGGCGGCTCGATGACCGAGCTGACGTACGAAGTCCCGAGCAAGCTCAAGACCATGATCGGCCAGTTGGCCTATTATATGAAGGGACTGGAGAAACTGCCTAGGCTGAAGCCGATCGAATTGTACGTCAAGGCAGGCGAAATGGAGCTTCATGAGGAAGTCATGATGTTCCTCGTCGGCAACTCCAACTCCGTTGGCGGCTTCGAGAAGCTGGCTCCGGAAGCGAGTATGAATGATGGACTTTTTGACGTATTGATCTTGCGCAAGTGTAATCTTGCTGAGTTCATAAGAGTGGTTACGCTCGCACTGCGCGGTGAGCATCTGAGCGATCCGAATCTGATTTATTTCCAAACGAATCACATCGAGATTAATTCACCGGACTACGTCCAGTTGAATCTGGATGGGGAGTTCGGGGGCACGCTGCCTTGTGTGATGACGAATTTGAAGAGTCATTTGCAGATTATTGTGGATCAATCGGGGCAGTCGATTTATAAGAAGACGCTTTTAGAGACGTTGACTACGCCGTTTCAATTG
Organism: Paenibacillus sp. WG02; assembly: GCF_055396115.1. Taxonomy (NCBI): domain Bacteria; kingdom Bacillati; phylum Bacillota; class Bacilli; order Caryophanales; family Paenibacillaceae; genus Paenibacillus; species Paenibacillus sp. WG02. Next base: position 802,530 of record NZ_AP036016.1, read on the forward strand.
AGGAACGGGCAGTTGGATGGGGATCATGAGTAATGAACAGAAGGTAAAACACTACCCCTGCGTGCACCGCCCGGCCAAGGTAGAGTAGGGATCAGAGATTGAGCTATTGTTTAATTTTAGTTTTTTATTAAAGTGAGGGTCTTATGAGAGCAAAAGGTAAATCTGGCTCTATGTCAGGTAAAGATAGAGGAACTGGGAAGACAGGGAGTTCCGTCGCGAAGGCGGCTCCGGCTTGGATGGCCGATCTGCCGGTGCAGATTGGGCAGCAATATGAGGCTGAGATCATTGGGATCAGCCATGATGGTGAAGGGGTGGGCCGTGTGAACGGCTTTACCCTTTTTGTCGCTGGTGCGCTGCCCGGTGAGCGTGCACTTGTTCGGGTGGAGCATTTGAAGAAGCAGTATGGATATGCTGGGCTTGTGGAAGTGATTGAGGAGAGTCCGGACCGGATTGTTCCGGATTGTGGGATATATGAGGAATGTGGCGGATGTCAGCTGCAGCACCTTAGTTATGAGGCGCAGCTTCGCGTGAAGCGCCAGCAGGTGGTGGATAATTTGCAGCGGATTGGGAAGCTGCAGGTTGCGGGGGAGCCAACACTAGGTCATCTTGATGCTGGTGCTTCAGATGAAGGCATTGTTGTTCATCCTACGCTGGGGATGACCGACCCATGGCGGTATCGGAACAAGGCTCAGGTTCCTTTTGGGGAAGAGCAGGGCGGACTCATCGGCGGATTCTATGCGCAGGGAAGCCATCGCATTATCAATATGGATGAGTGTTTGATCCAACATGAGTCGAACGACGAAGTCGTTGCTCGTGTGAAAGAGATCGGCGCGCGTCTCGGTGTTCGCGCTTATAATGAAGAGCGTAATGACGGACTGCTTCGCCACGTCGTCGTCAAAGTCGGCTTCCGCACGGGAGAGATTATGGTCGTGCTGGTTACGAATGGCGCCGAGATTCCTCGCGTCGCCGAGTGGGTCGCTGGCATTCGTGCCGCGCTGCCCGGCGTGAAGAGCATTTGCCATAACATTAATGTGAAACAGACGAATGTTATTTTTGGGGATGAGACTCGCGTCCTGTGGGGCAGCGAAGTCATCTATGACTATATCGGCGATGTGAAATTTGCAATTTCCGCGCGATCGTTTTATCAAGTGAACCCCGTCCAGACGGAAGTCTTGTACGGGAAGGCTTTGGAGTACGCCGCGCTGACTGGCGGCGAGACGGTTGTCGATGCCTACTGCGGCATCGGAACGATCTCCCTGTTCCTCGCCCAGAAGGCGGGACAGGTGTATGGGGTTGAGATCGTCGAGGAGGCGATCGCGGATGCACGGAAGAATGCCGAGTTAAACGGCATGACCAACGTGCACTTCGAGGCAGGCCCAGCCGAAGTGGTCCTCCCCGAGTGGACCCGTCAGGGTGTTCGGCCTGACGTGATCGTGGTGGACCCGCCCCGCAAGGGCTGCGACCCGGCGCTGCTGGCGACGATCCTCGAGCTGCAGCCGCGGCGCGTCGTGTACGTGTCGTGCAGCGCATCGACACTGGCGCGCGACTTGCGTGTGCTCGTCGATGGCGGTTACGGCGTCGCGGAGGTGACACCGGTGGATATGTTTCCGCATACGGTGCATGTGGAGTGTTGTTCACTACTTGTTTGGAATGAAAAATAATTGGCACAACGGCGTATTAGGGTCTCTTGGAAAAGAGGCCTATTTTATTTGGGGATTGAGTTAGCTTAAGTAGTTCTGATAGATTCGTTTGTTTGTTACTAAAAGAAGGCAATTGGCAAAAAATGTCGAATAGTTAAACTATATAGACTTCTGAGTAGTTTTGAGATTATGGAATTAAAGCGCAGAGAAAATAATGATCAAGATTTTATTTTGGAGGGGTAATTTTGGAGATTAGTGAAGTACTTAATATTACTGATGTATCAATCGAAAGCATTTATGAACTCTATACGAATCAACTCTTAATAGTTAATAGAAACTACCAAAGAAAACTTGTTTGGTCATTGGAAGAAAAAGAAAAATATATTGAATCCTTGTACAATAGCTTTCCAGTACCACTTTTTTTAGTAGCCGAAACTAATGATCAAGGAAAAGGTAAATACGAAATTATCGATGGAATGCAGCGTCTTGAAGCTATGGTTTCTTTCATAGAAGGGGAATATAGTTTTAATGGAAATTTCTTCGATCTTGAGTCAACGGCTCAAACAAAATACCTAAAAGATAAAGGGGTTATTAAACAAAAGAGCCCTATGCTTGAGAGAGAGATCTCAACTAAGATTGCACGATATAAGATTCCTCTTTCAATTACAAAGTTGCATAAGCACGGAGACATTGAGGAAATTTTTAGGAGGATAAATTCAAACGGAAAGCATCTATCAAGACAAGAGATTCGGCAGGCAGGAATATTGAATGAATTTTCCAAACTAGTTCGAACAATTGCTGAATCGAAAAGAGGTGATGAATCTCATTATGATGTTATGCCACTTAATATTATGAAAAGAATAAGTTTAAACAACAGAGGTTTAAAGTACGGTATTCAAATCCCTACTATTTTCTGGTGCGAAAATGGGATTATCACCGTAGAAAATATTCGGGAATCAAGGGACGAGGAACTTATTGCATATATATTAATTAGTATGTTGACGAATAATGAATTTGATTACGCTGCCAGGATACTAGATAATGTTTATTTTGCGCCTGAGTCGCAAGAGTACAAATTAGTAATCGATCAGATAAAAAAATATGGTGGGGTTGAAGAAGTAAGGCGTTTATTTGATATTGTATTTGATGAGATCAAGAAAACAATAAAGATATCTGGAAAATCATTTGCAAATTTATTGTTCCCAAACCAAAAAAGTTATGTAAATAGAGCATTTCAAATTGTGTATGCTGCTTTCTATGAATTACTTATCAAAAGAAATAAAGAAATAGTTAACTACAGTAAAATCGTAGATGAATTAAATGGATTAGGGGCAAGAGAGTTACAAGGGAAATTGTCAGAGGTTAGAGATGATACAAGCACTAGAAATAGAGCAATTAACGCTTTAGTAGGGATGTTAGAAGGATATTTTATAACTAGAGAAAGTAACGACCCAACAGCAATTTCAGGAATAACGAAGCTAGAAACTTTATTGAATAGATCAGGGACAGAAGATAATTCCTATGATTTTAAAATTGGGTTGCATCCTCTTCACGATGATAGCTTCCCCAATACTATACACCGAGAGGTTATTAAGACACTCACAGCTATGGCTAACAAGGGTAAAAACGAAGCTGGATATATTATTATGGGTGTAGCTGATAAGTCTAGTGACGCAATTAGATATAAAAAATATTATAATATTGATTCTATAAAGATCGGTGACTTCCATGTTACCGGAATTAATGGCGAGGTCACTAAGGGATATAAAAATCTAGAACATTATCGTCGTGTTTTTGAAGGTGAACTTACTAAGTTGGATATCCAACCAGCTTATTATAAAGGACAAATATTGGAGAATTTAGAGGTTGTTAGCTACTATGATAAAACTGTACTGGTACTGAAAATCACAGGTGCTGATCATCCAGTTCGATTTGAGGGCGATTTCTATATCAGACAAAATACTAGTACAGTTACAAGTAAAGACAAATTAGATGATCTTCATCTATATGAACGATTCATCAAAAGATAAAAATTTTGCTATCCTAATAAGTTAATTCTGGGTAATGCATTGTGGGTCTCTTACTAAGAGGCCTATTTTATTTGAAATTAAAGAAAGCCACTGAATATCAGCGGCATCGAGAAAAGCGCTGGAAGAGTGTATGATAAATTTTTTAATCAAATCAACGGGATTGTCAGATTTATATGTCACGAGACTATGATTATTGAATTGTCTTTAGGTACGAAAGAGATTTATATGGTATGGCAGGAAGGAAGCGAGGAGCTATTTAAAGCACTGGGACCAGAGAGAACAGGTTTGTAACAAAACTGTTAGCTTGACGGTTGCAGGATTTTGGGGAATAGTGGGAAATAGAATCGAATGTATTAGAAATAGGGGTTTAGAACTAATTCTAGGGAGAGTTATCGATGATCGATAAAGTCATTCGACTATTCAAAATGCTTAATGCGATACAAGCCAATCCAGGTATTACAGCCAAGGAGCTTGCGGTAAAGTGTGATACAGCTGAAAGAACGATATATAGAGATCTCCGTGTGCTTGATCTGATTGCACCAATTACGAATGAGGGCTACGGGAAAGGATACACGTTTATTTACATATTAGATAACCCAGACACTCTCTCGTCATTTCCGCTCGCGCGATAGTTTAAACTCTCTATCTTTTTCTTGTTTTTATTTTGTGGGATAATAGAGAAATACGGAGGTGTTTTAATGGCTCATAAATATAATAAGGGTGAATGGTCAGAATTATATGCTTTCCTTTTTTCGTTGGCTAATGGAGAAATATACGGAACTGATGAAAATCTCGATAAAGACCCAAAAGTAAAATACGATATCATTTCAGCTTTCCAAAGTGACAACGAATATTTACGAAATATACCAACGTCAAACGTTGATTTTGTTATTGGAGGCGTGACGTATACAGTTCCGTTCAGTGATTTTAGGATGGAGACTAATAAATTATTTCAAGGAATAAAAAATGGTAGCGGTCATACTTTTGAAGTACCTAATATCGAACCTTTTATTGGACGTTTGAAAATTCATTCTCTAAAAGCAGGAAGTAGATTAAAGGGAGATTTAGTTATCAAAGTTCATGATGCTTTGACTTCAACAGATCCTATTTTAAGTTTTAGTGTAAAATCATATATTGGTGGTCGAGCTACTTTACTAAATGCTTCAGGAGGAACTAATATCACATATAGCGTGTTATCGCCAGTTGCTCCATTAACCAATAGTGATATAGATGAAATAAACAAGATCGAGGGTAGTTCAAAGTTAAAAGACAGAATTGCTAAAATCTATCAAAAAGGTGCTAAGCTCAAATTTGAAAGCATTTCCTCGAATACGTTTACTAAAAATCTTCAAATGATAGATTACCGTATGCCAGAAGTATTATCACTTCTTTTTGAAGAATCCTATTTTGTTAAAGGGAAAAAAATACCTAATGTTGTAGATTCATTCATAAGAAAAACTGGTGAAGACAAAGAAATCATCGAATATAAAGTAAAACAGTTATTAATAGCTTGCGCTTTAGGAATGGTTCCCCAAACACCGTGGCATGGATTAGACGAAGCTACTGGGGGTTATATCGTAGTCAAAGATGATGCTGACGTTTTGTGTTACCACATCTATGACCGAAATAAGCTGAGTAAATACTTATATACACACACTGCATTTGATACTCCAAGTAGTTCAAGATATGATATCGGAAAAATTATAATTGACAGTTTAACAAGTGAACTTAAGTTTGTATTAAACCTCCAAATACGGTTTTAAGGTTTAGCAATTAGATCTATATAGAAAAATGCCGAGCTATCTAATCCCCTCGTATCAAACACCCATTTATTCATTGTCGATAGATGGGTGTTTACTTTTTATATTTAATTTTTAATCATAAAGCGAGTAGCCAAATTTCTGAGGTATTGCATCAAAGGCTTCATCGAGAGCTTAAAATATTATGTGTAAATAGATAATAATGAAAAAGAAAGACTTTGCTGTTAAATTGAGTAAGGTAATGATCGGGCAGGTCGAGACATGAGACCACCTTTCGGTTACTACCACAGGGTGGCTATTTATTTGGCACTTATACCCGGCGGATAACGAGCGGTACTTCTTTTTCGGCTCCAATTGTAACAGGCGTACTTACAGCACTAATCCCAAATTTCGGTACTAGTTATGCAATTACCAAGCTCTTTGATACTTGCACAAATCTTGGGTACGAGATAAATTAATGGAGGTGTGTGACAATGAACAAGCAATACCTGATTCGCGTTCGGGACAAAAATAACATTGAATTCCTTATTACTTATGGCGAGGCGAATAAATTACGCCATCTCCCCATCATGTGGTGGATTATGAATTTGCCAAGCCAGGTTGGCCACCATTGGTTGCGATATTTTTTCAAATAAAATTCTTGACAAAGTAGAATGGGCAATTAATCAATTATTTCAATAAAATTACTAAGAAAATTCGACTTCTTTTTCTTGAATTACTAAAGTGTTTTTCGACGAAAGATGTTATAATGAAATGTATGTTCTCATATTTAGGAGGAATTTATGTCGTATACATCAATTGACTTGTTTTCAGGACCAGGCGGAATTTGTACAGGTTTTAAGTGGGCTGGTATCAAACCGCTAATTGCAGTTGAATTCAGTTATTGGACAACTCAAACTTATAAATCGACTCATAATGCAGATATATTCCCTTTAGAGGACTATCTAAATGGTCAGTTAGAAAACTCGGATGAATTTTTTAAACCGAGCGACAAGACATTACTTATATATGGTGATGTACGGCTGGTATCTAATGATTTAATTATGGAAATTTTAGCTAAAAGGTTTAATACTGACACAGTTGATATAGTTACAGGTGGAGCACCATGTGAATCATTTTCTATGCAAGGAGATCGAAAAGAAGATGATGAGCGTAATAACTTATTTTTAAATATCGTTCGGATAGCCCGTTCAGTAAATTCTAAGATGGTATTATTTGAAAATGTAAAAGGGTTATTATCTAAAAAATCGCAAGGAATATCTGGGAAGATGTTTGAAGATATTTGCGATGAGTTTGAACGTATAGACGGAAAGACAGGGGGCTCTTATAAGCTCGCTAGTAGAAATGCTAAGGAAGTTTTACTTAAAGCGAGTGATTATGGTGTTCCACAAAACAGAGAACGAATTTTCCTTGTTGGAATAAATAGTAAATATGAAGCGCAATATACTTACCCTGAGATTACACATGGTCCAGAAGGTGATAAGCCTTATGTAACTGTAAAGGACGCTTTGTTTGATTTACCTCAAATCGACTTTGGTCAAGTATCAGAGGTGTACGACTTTAATTTTGATAATATTCAAGAACAACACCGTTCTGAATTTGTTCGATGTATGAGGGGGGTCAATACATTTATCCCAGATCATTTGGATTATGATATATCTACTACAATTAGTTCACATAAAGCAATAAACCATACAGAAAAAATGCGAAAAAGAATGCATCTAATTCTACAAGGGGAGAGCATGAAGACAGCTGTGGACAGGCTTTTACTAGAAGGAAAAGAAAATGATGTTAAGGAATTCTTTCCAAATAAAATATTCGGATCGAGAAATCGTAGGCTTCGTGAGGATCAACCCTGCTTTACAGTGACATCCCATTGTTTAGATGAAATGATACATCCTAATTTTGATAGAGGCTTAACCCCGCGGGAAGCTGCACGTCTCCAGTCTTTTCCCGATTGGTATCAATTTGAAGGTCATTATGTAAAGTTCCATAGTGATCCTGAACAGGATCGTTATGAGCAAATCGGAGATGCAATTCCTCCGTTAATGGCTTTTGCCTTAGGTAAACAGGTTGTAAAATCACTTGAGGAAATTCAATCTATTTCTGAAATTAAGATTGGTGAAGTTGAGCTAATAAAGAATTAATATATATTTTTTCTAATTAAATATTGTTTGAATAAAAAATTGTCACCTCATGCCCTACAAGCAGCGCGTCACCACAATTAAGACCGGATCTTTCAAGTACAATATGTATTCAAAGGACATCGAAAGAACGAGGCGATTGAAAAATGGTTGGCCGCTTTTATGTAAATATTGAACTTCTTTACTTAATTGTTACTATGAGAAATTCTGTTCCCAGGGAGATCGTTATTGTAAAAACATTAATGCCCTGGTTTGCATAATGGTATTTTGAGGCACAGCCTGATTTAACAGGTTTGTGCCATTTTTTTTTTGGATCATACTATGGTCAAAGAATTGAAGCAACGTTATCGCTTAAACGGCAAACTAATGACCTTAAAAGAGTTGTACGCAACAAAAGGGAAAGCCAACTGAAATTCTGGGCTCTGTCATCGCCGAAACCGCTTGCGGATTACCCGTTAAGTTCGTGTTTGTTCAAAATCGCAACAAGCGCCGTGAATGGCTGGCCATTATCAGCACGGACTTGACCGTAAGTGAAGACGAAATCGTACGAATCTATGGTATGCGCTGGAGTATCGAGACGTTTTTCAAATTTACGAAGAGCTATCTTAAACTTGGCACCGAGTTCCAGGGCCGTTCTTTTGACATGCTAGTCAGCCACACGACGGTCGTGTTCAGCCGTTATTTGGTGATGGAATACGAGCGTCGCCATGAAAATGACGAAAAGTCGCTAGGTGGTCTGTTTTTCCTTTTTGCAGATGAGGTTAGGGATTTGGATTACCAGACGGCTCTACAACAACTCATGGCGCTATTTATACAATTAACTCATGCAAAGACTAAACGTGAAAAGTCGTCAGTATTTTGTCAACTCCGCGAATGAATCTCTGGTTTACCTTGCTATATCAAGGGTTTGTTTGGAGAACTAAGCTGCGGAAGTTGAGTAATTTATATAAAAAAGATTAACAGCCAGAGAAGGAAATATAAATTCCTTCTCTGGCTGTTTTTTATTCCATTACCAATTCGCCAAGTTTGAGCCCTGTCTTCTAAAGCCCTTACAAGATACGACAGTGATTATAAATTGTTTATGATATATTGATTTTGTATTGAATTCCTTTGTTACCTTTCAGATAAGAAAGGAGATTATTATATGGTTTACAAAGAGGTTGCTCAAATCATAACCCGCTCAAAAAATATGGTTGTACTAACCGGAGCAGGGTGTTCGGTTGAATCGGGAGTGCCAGACTTCCGTTCTCCATCAGGTTGGTGGAAGCAAATAGATCCCAAAACTGTGGCGACAGTAAAAGCTTTGGAAACCAATTATCCACTGTTTCATTCTTTTTACACAACACGTGTTAACCATTTAAGAAATATTCTACCTCATGCTGGTCACAAAATTTTAGCGCGCTGGGAGCAAGTTGGTCATATCAAATTAATTGCAACGCAGAATGTAGATGGTCTTCATCAAGCTGCAGGAAGCAGTAGTGTTCAGGAACTGCACGGATCTATTAAAGAGTTCCGTTGCCATTCATGTGGAAAAGCAACTGATGAGGAAGCCTTTATATACGAGCGGCCTTGTCAGTGTGGAGGGAAGTTGAGGCCTTCTGTTGTATTATTTGGTGAAAATTTACCTAATGATGCATGGCAGCGATCCATGGAGGCCATTGAAAGTGCAGATGTTGTGATGGTAATCGGAACGAGCTTGCAGGTACATCCAGTCAATCAGTCCCCCTTTTATCACAAAAGGGAAATTAATCTTAATCAATGCTGAAGAGACTGGCAAGGAAGATAGATTTGATTTCTTCCTTAGAGGTAAAGCTGCTGAAACATTGCTACTTCTTCAACACTATATGGAGAAATGAGGAATTTTTATGCCTTCGATTAATAGCCAGCTAAATAATCCTGATCCATTCATCATAAGCAAGAATCAGTGCGAAGATATTATTTACTCCTATTTACAGGAACAAGGGTTTGACTTCAAAGTCGTTGATTCGAGGAACGATGCTGATTTACATGCAGTAAAGTTAGGAAGAAAGCTTCTTATCGAGGCAAGGGGAAATCAAGCCATGGGACACGATATAAATACGGTATTTGATTCAACACAAATCGGTATTCATCTAGCAGAACAAATTCAACTAATGTTGAAGCTCTATGAAAGTATAGATGAAAACACGATTCTCGTAATTGCAAATCCAGACATTCCGAGAATTCGTCTTCAGGTTGGGCGAATAACTAAGGCTTTGTCCGATCTCAAGATCGCAAAGCTATGGGTCCAGAAGGACAAGGAGAGTGTTACTGTCGAGTACCCTCATAGTCTATCTGGGCATATGAAGTCATTAGGATTATAAGCACGGGGGTGTTTGTTAATGCCATTAAGAATATATCCGGAAAAAGTAACAGCTACAATACGAAGAATAAAGCATGTAGATGGAGTGGCATTAGTAAGAACGGACACCAAAATTCACTTTAATGATGAGGATACAGCACTTGGAACTGTGTTTATGACGAATCCAGGTTCTTACAAAATGAGTAAGCATAGAGATTGGGATTTATTTATTAAGGGTGAAGGGAATATCGACTTCATTACAGGTGAGGATTCACCTGATGCCACGATGCGGAGTCTAATAGGAGTTGTAAGAACAGCTTATGAGTTAGTGGGTATTTCTAAACCAAGAGGATATCTATCGATTTATAACATCTCTTCCCTAATTGAAACCGATGGGAATAAGATAAATAATTATCATAATAAGGTAGTTAATCTTCTGACTGCAAATGAAATAAATCCTTCTATACTGTGCGAACAAGAAGCAAGTGAGAAAGATCATTTCTATAATCAATGCAAGAACTCTTCTTTTATCATTATGGGTTTTCTTAAGAATGCATTTAAGGAAGATGTTCAAAGATTGAAGGGATGGGGAGAGGAGCATAAGCAAAAATTAGTGTTTGCGGCGGATAAGGAAGGTGATTACACGCATCCTTTTAGCTGGTTACCTAAACCTCCATTGAAGCAACAAGCCATAAATAGGCTAGTAGATGTTATAAGGACTGTCGATAGAATATGAGTAGAAAAAGGGTGATCCTCATAGGTAGTGAATTTATTATTGGAGATCAATTAGCTTCCATCTATATTCGAATAATATGACATCAACAATAACTGTAGGTCGCATGGGTTTCTTCATGGAAAACATTGAGGATTTATTACTGAATCGGAGGAAGCGATGAAAACATTTTATATTGCAACCGGTAATCTTGATGATTGGAAAAAACAAATGGCCAACCCAGAAAGACAATGGAGAAAGGGATACTCCGCCTACGAACTTGCCAATACATGGACACAAACTAACGGTTTTCCTGATAAAGTTCAAAAATTATTCGATGACTCTCAATTTAAAACAATGATAATCCTGTTCGCTTTTCCAGAATATCAGGTCTACTTAAATAATCAAAGAGCTCCATCACAAAATGACCTCTTTATCCTCGGTAAGGTAAATCAAGATCTGGTCATCATTATGGTTGAAGGAAAGGTTGAAGAACCTTTTGGTGAAACGGTAAAAGATTGGTTAAATGAGTCGAGTGAGGGGAAGAGACAACGACTTGCTTTCCTAGAAGAAACTTTACAAATCCCTGCTTCGGTGTCACTAGATAATATTCGATATCAATTACTACATCGGACAGCATCTGCTTTATTAGAAGCTAAGAAGTTAAATGCTAATAAAGCAATTGTTCTTATTCATTCATTCAGTGCCACTTCATCTTGGATCGGTGATTATCATAACTTCCTCAAACTTTTCGATCTTCAAGGGGAGAGTAATCAACTTTCAAGAAATGTATTTATAAACGGAATAGAGCTCCATTTTGGTTGGGTGAGCGATAATTTGAGCTGAGACCGAAATAAGTATAATTTTCATGCCACTTATTCTATCTAAATTTCTGGAACAATTCGGATAACTATTTGTTACCGGAAAGTGCCCTCGAGAAATTACTTTTAAGAACGTACAAGAATAATACGGAAATAGATGAGGTTCTCATTCAAAGAAGCTTGGAATGTTGAAAAAGTTGAAAAGTCTGAGTTAAACAAGTTGGCTAAAATGATAATTGATCGTATTGAAGTTATCAGAGAGGGCAATAATGTTAGTTTGAAAATAAAGTTCCTATAACTTCTGGACATGTTTACCATTTTCGAATATAATTAGCTTAAATCCGAAAGAATCGGTATGAAAGAGTCTCTATGCGAAAGAATCGCTAGAGGCTTTTTTATTTGATTTGCTAATTGTTAGAAGGGAAATTAAGTTTGATTGTCGAATATTGTATATGAAAAATTTGGTAATTATACAATATATAAGTGGGGGAATTCTATCATGTCAGACCAACAAAAGATAAAAACGGGGTACTGGTCAGTAGCAACACAAAAACACTTAAAAGTATTTCAAAATGATTCGACAGGACTATCTCAATTGGGAAGCTTAAACTTAGCGGGAAAAGTAGGTAGATTTCTCGGAGCTATAAGAGGGAATAAAGAAATTCATGACATAAATAAGTTGCTTGTGATAGCTAATGGTGTAGGGATTACAGGGAAAAAAGAGTTAGTAAGATTTATATTACCAGAACTGGCAGATGCAGCTGATGGTAAGATTGAACTTGTTACTGACTCAGTGGGCAACATTACTGGTTTAGTAGAATACATGTTTGAACAATCCAGCGTTTTAGAAATTTCTGGGCAGGTTTTTGAAAATTCGGATCCAACAGATGTTGAGCGGATAGTTGTAGATACAATGGATGAAACAAAGAAGATTCCTTATCTTCAGGATGATCTCATTCAGATGCTCACAAAGCAAAGCTTTTCGGAAAGAGATATATCCTTATCTCTCGCCTTACAAGCCCAATTTAGGTTAATTCAAATTCTTAACAAATCAAGAAATCAAGGAGCCATTATTAGTAATGAATATGTATGGGGTAAAGACCATAAAAAAATTGCTATGGCAGTTTCACATCTTGACTTGAAAGAAAAAGAAGAGATAAAACAAATAATCGATATAATCCAGAAATCACAAGGTTTTCCTTTAGAGAGAATGGCGCCTGAAACAATGGAATTCTTAAATCTTGCAAAAAAAATAGGAATGATAACTCCTATGACAATAAGCTCTACAAGGGGCATCAACAAGGAATTTGGATTTAGCGCCGATCTTTTGAAACCAGAAGATTACAAGGATGACATCTTAGATGATGTAAAGTTATTACTTGCTTCAATAAGATTTGGCGAGAACTACACGCCACATTCAACTATATGGGATCCAAAAGACTTTTTAAGTTACTTGATAAATAACGGAGACATCGGTCCACATAATGCCAATTCAACAGATTATATAATGCTCGAGAAGCGAGGAATTGTAAGGGTTGTGGAAAAAACAAAAAGTAAGTACAGTAGGTATTATGGTAATTATGTTAATAGAACTGGACCATGTTTAGAGCTATTACGTAAAGATATAGCCGAAGAAGCCTTGAAAATCATTTCCAGTCCAGATTATATGATACCTTCGGATACTGAAGTAACTAACTTTGGTTCCATTATGGATTTGAATTCCAGTTTATCACCTGAAGAAAATCGTATTTTAATGGGTGAATCAACGGAGGCTATGAAGGAAGTTACCGATGAAGCTTTGAGAATGTTAAGAGGTGAATTATTGTAAAAGGGGGTCATATAATTGACTGGAAATATCGATGAAAAAAATGCATTCACTGATAATAAATTAGATAATAAGAAGAAATCCGAGGAAATTCTTGACAAACCAATTGATACCCCAAAATTGCCTGTTGACAAACAAGTTCAAACTGCATTTTTTGAGGATAGTTCCAAATTAAAAACCTCGAACAAAGGTAAAAGCCAGCAATTAGGAAAGAAAAATTGGAAAAATAAAAAAGATAATGTCGCGGAAACAGAAATTATTGCGCCAAGTGATAAGAATACTGTTCCAAATGGTTATAAACTTGAATACCGCATGAAGAGGCTACTATTTTTTATGGGGTATTACACAAGAATAGGTATAGATATACTAACTCATTCTGATGAAAGTGCCGATAAAATCACCGATTTGGATGTTTATGGTATATATATCCATAAAGATTTCACCTCGAAAACAACTTGGGTAGATTGTAAGTCAGGTGGTGTTGAAATCCACAAAAGGATTTCTTGGATTAAGGGTATTATGGTGGATTTTGAAATAAACGATATGATATTTGTCGCAGGGGGAGCTAGAACATCAGTTAAGCAATATGCCCGGAAATCAGGAATACAAATATTAGATTTATCTATTATTGAAAAACTTGAAAAAGATTTTGGTGTTGTAAGTGAAAACTGGAAGGGTTCTTGGAACCCTCAAACACAGTTTAATAAAATCAATAATCTATCAAAGTTAAATTTACCAAATGAGCAAGTTAATAAAAAAATCGCAAAATTTATTTCTTCTGATTATTGGATCCTTGATAATTATACAAAATCTAAACGTACTATAACTGCGTTACGTGAACTTTCTACAACTTTAGAAAATCCATTAAGTAACGATCAAACGGACATAGTTAAATGGGGAATCTATGAGTTAGTTACTTTGTTCTTGTTATCTATATTTAATATCTCTAAGGAAATTTACTATTTTTCGGATAGCGAGAAAAAGGAAACAATTCAAGAAGGGCTTACATCAAGTGATATTTCGAATAAGAGAAGATCTGAAATGTTTGAGACAGCATTTAAGGTGGCATATGGTATGGTGAAGAATCAATATCCCGATATTATATTGCCGCAGAAAATGCCATCATTTAATATGACACCACCCAGTTATTTTGAATCATATTATGATTTGGTCCTGAGAGTAACGAGTAATCCATTATATTATTATGATTTATTAAGATTCTTGGACTATGTCCTGATGGAATATGATCTCCAATCAAAAGATATAGAAATTGAAGATCTCACAAGTATTTTTAATAATTATTCAGAAATATTAATAGGTGCTAAAACCTTTCTGAATTTCATTTGTCACATAACCAATATACCCCGTTCATATTTCAAATTGCTTACCCTACAAATTCCTGGGTCGTGATTTATATATTACATTAACGCGAAACAATAAAAGAGCTTGGTTAGGATTTTTGACTCATATCAACTTTGATATGAGTTTGTTGCTATTCTCCAAAAATTTAATTTCTAAAACACATCGAGACGAGATGAGGTATGTATGCCTCGATGACATTGAACAACAGAGACATTAGATTAGCTATGTAATAATGAAAATTTATATATGGAGGATAAAGTATATGCAACCTATAACCGGAAAATGGGATATCATACAAATTCAAAACCTATTTTATAGTGATAATCATAAAGGCTACGTAAGAGGATTACCTTTGTATTACCAGTTACTTGCAACATGGCTTAATTTGAAACATTTCAATGTTTATGTAGATAGTTATACTGAATATCAAGAACCACCATCAACATCTTATCCACCAACTACAGATCGAGAATTCTATTTAAGGGCAACTACGGATAACGTAAAAGAAAGTTTAGAACATGGAATGCTCAAATGGTGGGGCACTAAATGGTTGATTGATCAAGGATCAACTAACCCATTAACAGAACAATGGTACCCTGCCGGAAAAGCTGATATTTACGCTAAGGAAGATAAGAAGGTAGTAGAATGTGGTAATACTGATCCTTTAAAGGTTTTTAGAGCGTTCTATACTTCTAATAAAGAATATGAAATAGATCAATTTATTCTTATGCCATACACACATACAGGTTTAGTTCCGCAAACAACATTGTACATATTTGAGTTAACTGCTTTGGGGAAGGCAAATCTAAATGGGATTATGAAAGATTACTTTATAATAGCCAGAGATAGAGGCATTGAGTTATAAATATCTATTGATATCACGATTTGGGAATATAAAAAATCCGAGAGTTTTTTGTAAAATAATACGATCAAAGATGTATCGTGGCAGAAGGGGCTAAAGTCGGATATTCCCTTAAATTCGATTCCGTGATGATTAGTGGGGATTTTCTTTCTGCAACCCGTTTGGTTTTGCTTCAATTACTTTTGTGTTTTCAATTTGGGGTAAATGCAGTTCCTAACATGTACCCATTTTATATTTCTACGGGTACATGTATAGCTATTGTGATAATTTTGGTAATAAAATGGTGTAAAGTTGGTGATAAATTGGTAATAAACCTTATTCTTAATAAACCATTCTATTATTGTGAAACTATTGGTGTAAAACTGGTGTAAATTTGGTGAAAAAACCTCTCCTAAACCAACCAAAACCAGCCTAAGCGAACATAATACGAACATCAAAAACCCAGTAAAATCAAGGCTCCAGCCGACTATAACAGTCTCTATAAAACTCGCTTTCTGACTCGCATACGGTGCATGTAAATAAAGATTATTACAAAAAAAACTAGAAGCTGAATACACTGGTACCCACAGTCTGGACACTTTGAAAAAGTGTTCAGACTGTGGGTACTTTTTTTTGTATACTAGAGTAAGCAGAGAATATCTCAGACCATACGCTATTAACACAGATAGAGTACATAGCACTCTATCAATCACTTAAGGAGTTCCGATCTTCAGGTGAAGTAGGGATTCATTGGTTTGGCAAAGTACTTGACTGGAAGGTAGTAAGGCGCAAGGAGATTATTGAACGACCGGCGAGACGTGGTACCGAGGAAAAGCCGTATGTGAAGTTTACTATGGAGAGATGGTTGAAGCGGGAGAAGCCGATTGTTCCTGGTGGTCTTGGGATTTACAGTGTTTTGTATACCTCTAAATAAATGTTTGAACGCGCAATGGAAATTGCTGAGTTGAAGTTAGAAACCGAAGAGGACTTGATGACTTGGCGCGAGCAGCGGCGATTGGGACGTGTAAAAGTGGAGTTAGACCATAATCAGGTGGATTTGCTGGAAATGTACTAGGCGTTAGGCTATGGGAGTGAATGATTGAAGTCGAGTTAGGATTCTGGAGTAGTTGGATATAGGTTTATCGTGCAACGTTATACAGCGATATGGAACAGTAAATGTATGTTATACTAAATAAAACTGATATTAAAGGGGCTGTGTGATATGAAATGGTCTGAAATTTGCAACCATTACCCCAGTCGATTTGTTTTAGTAGAAGCAATTAAAGCAGTGTCAAAGAATCGTTTGCGTACGATTGAAGAAATGACAGTTGTAGAAGAATTTGATAATCCTATAAATGCTTGGGAAGGTTATAAAATCCACCATAAGGAGAATCCTGATCGTGAGTTTTATGTCTTTCATACGAGTAAACAGGAAATTGAAGTTATAGAGGAATACTTTACAGGAATTCGAAGACCATGATGAAACTTAGACTTGAGAATGGTCTTCCGTTAGTTTCTTATTCGTGCACTTATCAAGAGAAAACAATTGAAATGAGAAATGTATTGTTTGATACTGGATGTGCTTCAATTGGGTATAACAAGGGATCCATACGGTTTTGAGGGAATATTAGGTATAGACTTCATGACTGCTGTTGGTTTGAAGGTCGACTTCAAAAAAATGATTATTGAGTTTTAAATACATGTAAATATTGTAAATAGAAAACCTAGAAGCTGCAGCCTCTAGGTTTTCTTGCTTTCACTCAAGCCTAACCTGTCATCCTCATTATCAACCTCAACAAGATCAATAATCTCCCGAATATCTTCAATATCCAGAGCCTCCGCAATTCTAACAATATGACTGAAATTCACGTTTTCTCTTTTTCCATTAGATAATTCACTTAAGGCTGCATGTCTCACATCGGCTAATCTAGATAGTTCACGTAAAGATATTTTATGTTGTTTGGTTAGGTTCGAGATTTTAACTACGATTTTTTTTGCCATGTAGAGTCACCTTTGAGATGCCATATTTAAATATTGACTATACGCAATAACGTACCATATAATTGATTTATTACTGGTACGCATACAGGTACCGATAGTGGAGGCGAATGGCATTCAAGATATTGTTATCAAATACGATGAATTCGTAGCAGAGGAAAATGTACTCATTCAAAGAATTGGAGTATGCAAAGAGTTTATAGAAGTTATTTTAAAGTATATCTCAGACCAGGCAGATTCTATTCATATACTAACAGCTGAAGACATTGTTACCGCGGTTCATACCATGGGTCAGGATTTTGATACCGAATTACTTCATATCAGACTAGAGAAGAGCTTTTTGGAAAATAAGATTAAGGGTTTACAAGTTTAGCAGCCGAAGCTTTAAAACTCCATTAAGGAATCAAGGCGCAAATTTTGGTTCCAATTGTTGGAGTTATAGGAGTGCCATTAGTAATGTATTTGGTACACATCATAAAAAAGAAATAATTATATGGCATTGGTTTTTGTCGTGCTGGTTATTTGCGGCATCATATTACTCATTCATGGACTTTGGATTCTATGGCATTTTTTGTACTTGTTCCATTGATTTACATGGGGATGGAGTAAAAGATTAATAGGGCTGTGGACTGATTGGGGACGCGAAATGTTGCGTCCCCAATATTTATGTGAAGAAACTTTCATTCATTACGGTAGAATATCTAATATTCGCATGGATAAAATGAACAGGGATTCGTCTCCCACGCTTTTCTGAACCCTTCCATGCCAGCGTAACAAGGTGAACTTTAATGCCATAAAGTGACTATTTCGCTAAGAAAGCGACGCTTTCAAAAAAACTACGACAATAATCGTGAAAAATAATAGAAATATAGAGTTTTTCACTTTCTTCCACTTTGCATAAAAGCTAGAATCTGATAGTATATAAGAAAATACCGATGGATTTAGTAAGAATTAAAAGGAGGCACCTTTTCATGGAAAAACAATTGCTTGATTCCATAGATGAAATGACGCATCTGGATCAACTTGAGGCTGAAGCGATTTATATTATTCGAGAAGTAGCGGCGGAATGTGAAAATCCCGTGATGCTGTATTCGATCGGGAAGGATAGTTCGGTGATGCTGCATTTGGCGCTGAAAGCTTTTTATCCCGAGAAGCCGCCATTTCCTTTCATGCATATTGATACAACCTGGAAGTTTAAAGAAATGATCGAATTCCGCGATCGCAAAGCGAAAGAATTTGGGATCGAAATGATTGTTCATTCGAACGAGGAGGGTGTTAAACAAGGGATCAACCCATTTGATCATGGTTCCGCGTACACCGATATTATGAAAACTCAAGCATTGAAACAGGGATTGGACAAATACGGATTTACGGCTGCGTTCGGCGGTGGAAGACGTGACGAGGAAAAGTCGCGTGCGAAAGAGCGGATTTTTTCGTTTCGGAATAAGAATCATGCATGGGATCCGAAAAACCAACGACCGGAAATGTGGAAGCTTTTCAACACAAGAATTAATAAAGGAGAAAGCATCCGCGTCTTCCCAATATCGAATTGGACAGAAAAAGATATATGGCAATACATTCGCAGAGAAAACATTGATATTGTGCCGCTCTACTTTGCAAAAGAAAGACCCGTCGTCAATCGTGATGGACATATGGTCATGGTGGATGATGATCGGTTGAAGCTTGAGCCTCATGAGAAAGTTGAAATGAAGAAGATGCGCTTCCGCACATTAGGCTGCTATCCTCTTACTGGCGGTGCTGAGTCGGAGGCGGATACAATTGATGCCATTATTGAAGAAACTCTAGGTGCGGTGTCATCCGAACGGACAACGCGGGTTATCGACCAAGAAGCGGCTGGCAGTATGGAAAGACGTAAACGGGAGGGATATTTCTAAAATGAAGAGTCTGCTTAAATTTATCACTTGTGGAAGTGTGGACGACGGAAAATCCACCCTGATTGGACATATGCTTTACGAGGCAAAGCTTTTGTTCGCCGACCAAGAAAGAGCATTAGAACTGGATAGCAGACTTGGCAGCCGCGGCGGAAAAATTGACTATTCCTTGCTTCTTGACGGGCTGCTGGCCGAGCGTGAGCAAGGCATTACGATTGATGTGGCTTATCGGTATTTTACGACGGACCACCGTTCTTTCATCGTAGCGGATACGCCTGGACACGAAGAATATACCCGTAACATGGCCGTTGGCGCATCTTTTGCGGATCTGGCTATCATTCTTGTGGACGCGAAAAAAGGGGTTATTACTCAAACCAAGCGCCACACTCGGATTTGCGCACTTATGGGCATTAAACATCTTGTTTTAGCCGTGAATAAAATGGATTTAGTGAATTTTGATCCTAAGATATTTGATGCGATCAAACAAGAATTCTTGCAATTGACCGCTGAGTTTCACTTTGAAAGCATTCAGGTGATCCCTGTCTCTGCAACAGAAGGGGATAACATTACGAAAAAATCGCCAAATACTCCTTGGTACGAAGGCCTTGCTTTGCTGCCGTATTTGGAAAATGTGGACGTTCATCAGAACGACAATGCGAAGCAATTTATGATGCCGATTCAACGTGTATGCCGTCCGGACCATACGTTTCGCGGCTTCCAAGGGCAGATCGAGGGTGGGCTTATCGCGGTTGGCGATGAGCTGACAACGCTGCCTAGTCATGAGAAGGCGAAAGTTAAACGGATTCTCGTGGGAGATCAAGATCGGGATTACGCCTATGCTGGGCAGCCCGTAACGATTCAATTGGATCGGGAAGTCGACGTTTCGCGGGGCTGTGTATTCACGAAGGATAGTCAAATTCAAGAGGCGGACAGTTTTAACGCCACGATCCTTTGGATGGACGATTCCGTACTGACGCCAGGTAAAAACTATCTGGTCAAAGTAGGTACGAAAGTACTGCCAGGTACCGTAACGGCCATTACGCATAAAATCGAAATTAATACTGGAAAAACGGTTCCAACCGATCATATTGTCAAAAATGAATTGGCAAAATGTGAGTTTTCTTTATCAGACAAAATCGTTATTGATTCTTTTGAACAAAATAAAAGCATTGGCGGATTTATTCTGATCGATCGTGTCACCAATATGACATCCGCTTGCGGAGTGATCGAGCAAACCCTTCAAGGCTCAGATAATGTTGTACAGTTAGATACGGAAATCACCAGAGAAGTTCGTGCTCAGCAAAAAGGTCAAAATCCTTTGACCCTTTGGTTCACGGGTTTGGTTTCAGATCAATCGGCCCTTGCGAAGGAAGTTGAAAAACGTTTGGTATCGACAGGCCATCACACCATGTTACTCAAGAATGGCCAGGGAGAATCGTTGCAGCGATTAGCAGAAGTTGCCAAATTGATGAACGATGCTGGACTGATTGCATTGGTATCGAATGATTCCTCGATCGAAAACGATCAGGCCGCGCGTGACATCATTGGCCAAGAATTTATTGAAGTTTATGTAAACAGAACGGTTACAGGTAGTTCGAGCACAAATAATACACCTGGGAACCCGGAAATCGTAATCGATATGAGCAAGTTTTCAATCGAAGAAGCTGCAAATTATGTAGTGAAACGAATTATCAAATATTTAATCAATGAGAGTAGTCGTGGACAATTCCTTAATTTCTAATACTTAAACAAATCGACGCAACGAAATAGTCTTTGAAAAATAGTATCCCTACATCACCGTGAATGGTGATGTAGGGACTTTTTTTTGTGTCCGCGGCATGGGGCACCTGTTAAGACTCTATTAGTGTAAAAATTGGTGTTAAGTTGGTGAAAAAACCTTATCTGATTGTCAGTCTGATTCAAAAAGATAATTAATACATAGTAAATGAACCCAATCTTAAGGCAGATGGGGTTCATTTTAGCTTACAAAAGAAAAACTGCCCGAAGGCAGTCAACTATTTGGATATATAAAAAGCATTATTTTCAAGCTTAATTGTTAATCCTAGTTCATCAACTGCATAGTGCCATGTCATTGGGAAATAGGTAACATCGTTTAATACTAGTAAAGGGTACTCCTCGGAACCATTATCAATCCAGCTGTCGTTGACATAGATGTTAAAATCTGGTTCCTTAGCATACAGGTTTGTGTTCGTGGAACCGTAGTCAAATTCAAGTTTACCAGCTTTATTAGAAGTTTTTCGAATTACAAATCCAGTATTTGCATCCCATATTGTTTCTAAAGCAAGTGCTTGGGTAAACTTAAAAGTCATAGGGAAATAAGTAATATCTTTATACGATATGACGGGGTATTTTAGGGATGAATTTGGTACTGAAGTACCATTTACGTAAATACTGTATGTCGGTTTTACAACTTTGACATGTCCACTTGGAATAGTTTCTACTGGGGCTGCTGGTGCAGTCTTGGAAGTTGATCCACCAGATGATGAGCTGCTGCCGGATGAAGACCCACCATTGTGATAGTGATATCCAGAACACAACCCTTTAGCCTGAGAGCTAGCTGAACAATTATGCCCTCCACTGGAATCTGTTCTACCCGAGTGAGCGTAAACAGACTGCGATAAAGTCAATGTTACAATAAATGTTAATAATATTAGTCCGATTTGTTTGAACCTCATTTACCTCTTCATCTCCTAAAATATAGTAGTATTTACCTACGTGATAGTACCAAATATTTCAAGGATGTTCAATTTTTAATAATAACGTTTTTGTAAACCTGATCAAAGGGTGTTTTTTCTAACTTACAAAGTTGGAAGGAATGTGTAATTTTATGTCGAATTTATCCAACAGATCCTAGCGACATCCTACCTAAGGCATAGAAGGGAATTATACCCAATGAATAATGAACTATCTCAATACATGAATCAAAATTTGCTTGCTCCATTAATTTTCATTGCAATGTGTATTGCTCTATTTTCGATAATAGGAGCTATACTTTATTACCGATTTCTAAGTAAATGGGTACACGAGAAGCTTGCGACAATTGCTTGGTTTATAGGAGCCGTCTACATTTTATTTACTTGTGTAAATCATTTTGATGAAATAAAAAATTTGGTTAAAAACTGGAATACCACAGGCATGATTATAGGTATGGTACTTTTTTTTGTCATGATAAGTGTCTGTGTATCTTTACTTTCTAGTAAGAAAAAAGGAAGAGTCAGTAAACCTAAAAAAAGTTCAGGCAACAGCAGAACCCAAAGACCGCGCACGCTACAAAATAGATCGGATCAAGAGATTTTAAGTAGTTCGTTAGAAAGCTTATCTGGAGCGGAGTTTGAACGTTTGCTTGCACTGTATTTTCGTGATCAAGGTTTTGAGGTTAAGGAAGTTGGTGTGGGTGGTAAGGATGGTGGAGTAGATCTTGTCATTATTGACCAACGGGGTGAGAAAACAGCCGTTCAAGCTAAATGCTATTCTAACCATAATTCAGTTGGCGTGCAGATCGTAAGGGAACTGGTCGGGGCTAAGAGAAACCATGATTGTATTTTATCCTTACTTATCACTACATCGGATTTAACAGAACCGGCCAAAAAAGAAGCGGAGCAGTTTAAAGTTGACTACTGGCATGGAGCAGTTGTAGAACAGAAATTAAAAACATGGGGTAAATGGCAGCCAACCAACAAGAAGTCTAAGCTGCAACTTGAGAAGAATGCTATTCGATCGGATATGCAAAAGTCGCAAGCGCAAGTTGCTACTGCTAAAGAAATAATATGTTCATGTGGTGCCCCTATGGTTGCAAGGAAAGGGAAAGAAGGGAAGCCATTCTTGGGGTGTTCAACATTTCCTAGATGTAGGCAAACGAGGTCAGTTTAAGCATTAATTCTACCTTCTTATTGATGATGTGGCCAATATTTGCAGTTACAAGCGATACGCTTCCCATCTTTAACCCGCACTGCATTTATGATGCGCTCTCCCTTATGAAGGAGGAGATAAGTTGAAAAAAATGATTTGGATGTCAGTTCTACTGCTTGGCTCCTTGGCATTTGTAGAAGGATTATTATTCCTAGTGCTGAAGCTCACAGAACCTTCCGTGGAAAATATGTCAAAAGGTTTAGTAGCCGAAACTTTAAAACTCCATTATGGAATCAAAAGCACAAATTTTGGTTCTAATTGTTGGAGTTATAGGAACGCCATTAGTAATGTATTTGGTACACATCATAAAAAAGAGATAAATATGGCATTGGATTTTGTCGTGCTGGTTATCGGCAGTATTATATTACTCGGTCATGGACTTTTGATTCTATGGTCTTTTTTGTACTCTTATTTCTAAGGGAAATATAATAGACACGGAGGCATAATATGCGAATAACAGCAAAAGTAATAATATCCTTACTCATTTTCATTCAATTCTTAGGTGTGAATCTAATAGGCCAGACTAACGTTGCAAAAGCCGAACCGACAAGTACAGTAAACATTGAGGATCCTGCTTTAGAGTCATTATTAAGAAAAAAACTGGAGATAACAAGCGGTTCGATCACCATTCAAGATATGGAGTCATTGAGTGATATTTCCGGAGCTAGTTGGCTTGGAATCAAAAGTCTAAAAGGATTAGAATACGCAACAAACTTGACTACATTATATATTGGCGAGAATAAACTTACGGATCTTTCTCCAATTGCTAACTTAACAAAGTTAACATCTATCGATTTTAATCATAATGAAATAACGGATATTACACCTTTGAAGGAGCTGACGAATCTTAAAAGTCTCTCTTTGTATGACAATAAGATTAATAATATTGAGCCTCTAAAAAAGCTAATTAAACTTGAAAGATTAGACATTTACAGTAATGAGATTAAAGATATAACGGCACTGCAAGGTATGAAAAATCTAAAGTCTCTAACTGCTTATTACAATCATATTGAGGACATTTCTCCATTATCAGGACTAACCCAATTGAGTGCTCTTTTTATAAGTAGTAATCGTATTGAAGATATTAGCTCTCTTGAGAAATTATCAGGGATGTCTGCTCTCTCTATTGACAGGAATCAGATCAATGATTTAAGTGTGCTGAAAAATATGCCGGATTTAAGAATTCTGAGTTTTGACGAAAATCCGATTAAAGATCTAACTATTTTAAAAAATTTAAATAAAGTTGAGAATCTGGATCTCAGCCATTTTGATCTTCAAGACTTAACTTTCCTTCAAAGTATGGTTAGTTTAACCGATCTGCAACTATCGCAAAATCGTATTACCGATATTTCACCACTCAATAAGCTTGTGTCACTAAAACGTTTGGATCTATCTGGTAATGAGGTTTCAGATCTTACACCACTTTCTAAAATGGTAGGATTACCGAGTGTGAATCTTAGCGGTAATCAAGTCACTGATCTTACGCCTCTTCAAAAATTACCTAAGTTAACGACTCTCTTTCTGGATGCTAATCCGATCAAAGACTTTACTCTACTTGGGAAAATCGATTCATTAACGTTCTTAACTCTTAGTTCAAATCGTTTAGAGAATATAGATTTTCTCTCTGGTTTGAATAAGTTAGATATTTTATTTCTAGATCACAATAACATTACTGATTTGACTCCATTGAGGAATCTTAAAAGACTTCGAAGCTTAGGTTTATCAGAGAATAAGATCGTAGATCTCCAACCATTAAAAGGCCTATCCGCATTAGATAGTCTGAATATTAGTTTCAATCAAGTGAAGGATATATCTGCTCTTGCAGGACTTACTAGATTAAGTAAATTAACATTAGCCAATAATCAGATTTCTAATATTGATGTACTGAACAATTTTCCAAAACTTTGGGAAATTAATCTCATTAATAATCCATTGGATGCTAGTGTTTATAATGTAATTAAAGCTGGGGAAAGCCGTGGAGCTGTCATTAAATATGGCAATGTTATAACTGTCAAAGTTAATGGGTATGTTCAAAGTTATTACGGAGATGAACAGCCAGTGTTAGAAAATGGAACAGTTCTTGTCCCTATGCGTCGCATCTTTGTTGCTCTGGGTGCGGACATTACATGGGATGGTGAAACACAGTCAGTTACTGCGAGTAAAGGGAGTAGTAAAATCAATTTAAAGATTGACTCTAATGAAGCCTTCATTAATGGTCGCGGCATTCAATTGGATGTGTCCCCTCGTTTACACAATGGTACGACACTGGTTCCCGTTCGATTTGTTAGTGAAGCGCTAGGGGCGAAGGTAAACTGGGATCAAACGAATCAAACTGTTATTATAGGGGATTAAATGTAATTCGGCATTTCCAAAATAGGGTTGTCCCGTTTGAATATTGGGCTAAAAGATGCTATTTTGTGATTACGATTATGTAGCAATTTAAATCCTTCGGAAAAGAGAGCCAAACGCGATGATCAAAATAATCAGGTCGAAAGTAGAAGCCGAGCTTCAGACCTTCGTCGGGACTGACGCTTATATCCACAGCGAAGCGACTTCATTTGTCTTCGTTCGCAATTTCAAGGTTAAGGTTACTCATGCCTTTATAGCGGGGGAAGGCCCTTTTCGGGCCGCTCTACGATTCGATGGGCATGGCTGGCTACGAATGGAGGCGCTCACGCATTATGAGGTAGATGGAAGTGGTCGTCTTTTGCTGGCCGGCTATGATGACAGAGGTCGGATGAATGTTGCTCTGCACTTGGGAAAGGAGCCGTTTCCAGAATGAACAATATCGATAAAGCCAAAAAGCTGCTCGCGGTGTTCGCCCATCCGGACGACGAGTCGTTTATTTGTGGAGGTACTCTAGCCAAATACGCTAGCGAGGGGGTCGACATTACGCTGGTGAGCGCCACGCGGGGTGAAATGGGTCGACGTATGGGCAACCCACCCTATCTCAACCGGGAATCGATGGCGGCTGCCCGCGAAATGGAACTACGGCAGGCTTGCGAGAGCCTGGGCATCCGGCAGCTCTTATTTCTGGATATCCGCGACAAGACAGTGGAGTTTGCCGATGAGGATAGCCTGACAGCACGGATTGCGGCTCTCATTAATGAAGTGGATCCCGATGTCGTGCTTACGTTTCACGAAACGCTGGGTGGACATCCAGATCATTGCGCAATTGGAAAAGCGACGACGGCTGCGTTTCAACGAATAGGACATCGGGGGGCTTTATATTTCATTACGTTCGGCGACGCGATGGAGCGCCCGGAGCGGTTCGGGTACTCCCGTAAGGATGTCATCAAAATCGACGTACTCGCACATCTGGAAGCAAAGCTAGCCGCGTTTCGGGCCCACCGATGCCAGACCGAAATCGACGAATGGGTATGGCTGCCCGACCAAGAGGCGCTGGCGAGATTCGGCAGATATGAATACTTTTTGAAGGCGGATAGGGAGGCTCCGGCGCGGGTTTTCGATGATTTGTTTTAGCGTCTCTCTCGGATCACATGGGTGTCTCGGCTAAAGCGGCCTTAGCCAAGGTTTGAAGCACTGTACTATCCATTGGCGGATTATGCAGGCCTGCTCGAACATCACGGTAATACCGTTCCAAAGGCCGATTGCGGGACAAACTCGTGGCACCGACAATTCTCATCGCCAAGTCCACGATTTTGATGGCGTTGTTGGTGGCAACATACTTGGCCAAGCCGAGCTCAGGTTTCAAAGCGGATCGGTCTTCCTTTTCCCGATCCCAGCGATCCGCCGCCGCATAAAGGAGTGAGCGTGCGGTTCGTAATTCGATTTCCATCTCTCCGATCGAATGCTGGACGGAAGGGAGTGCGGCGATCGGTTCGTTCATATGGTTGGGCCGATAGGAGCGGGCAAATTCAAGGGCGTAATCACGTGCCGCCATGGCAATGCCCATGTAACAGGCCGGAATATGCAGAAGCCAGCCGCCCCCGTCATCCATGCCTTTTCCGGAGAGCCTCATGTCTTTGTCCACAAAAACACCATCCAGCACCACATCGTGGCTTCCGGTCGCGCGCATCCCGAGTGTATCCCAGGTTTCCACCAAGGTCACCCGGTCCGTCTGATGAGTCAGGAAGTCGTCTGTACAGTCTTCATCCGGGATATACGCCGATACTACAAAACGATCGAGGATAGGGGAAAGCGTACTAAACGTTTTGCGTCCCGTAATCCGCCATCCGCCGTCTGCAGGGACTGCCGTCGTTTCGGGCTTACCGCCGCGGCTGGGACTGCCGGATGCTGCTTCGCTAGCGAAGGTGTTGATCATCGTCCCGTCGCTCACGACGGAACGGCACAAAGCGGTAAAAATAGCCTCCGGCGATTTCCGGGTTGTCCGGAGATGAAGGATCTGACCGACATGCCAGCCAACGGCCAATGCGGTTGATCCGTCCCCGTAAGCGAGCCTCTCCTGCAGCATGACGAGGGCGTAAAGCGAGAGTCCATTCCCGCCGAATTCTTGAGGGACGGTTAGCTTTAAGTACCCTGCCTCACGCAGGTCTGCGAAATTCTCAAAAGGAAACGATCCCTCTTGGTCATGCTTCGCGGCCCTCCCCGCAAAAAGGGCAGCCAGCTCCTCTGCTTTTCTAGCCCAAGCCCGCTCTTCCTCGCTGCGAATATATTGATCGATGACTCGATTCATCCATTACACACTCCTTTCCTTCTTATTATATCAGCTGACGTATAGCCGAGTTAAACAGGAAAAACAGATAGGGGATCTTCAGCTGTTTATTTGGAGCTTCCTTTTTATGGTACCCACGAGCTATCGGCTCCAAACCAAAGGCAACATTGAGGAGCTTTCATCATACCCAGTAAAATCAAGGTTTAGCGGACTATAACAGTCTCTATCCAACTCGCAAATTGTCTCACGCTTATAACACTGACCAGCTTGTCCTAATTCGCCGTTTTCAGCTCCAGGCTTGCATTCTCAGGCTTACCTCAGCTGGCGTGGGATTGGAGTGAGTTGATGCGGGAGGGGGAGTGGCAAACTTATTAGCACGGAAACATATAGTCCCTAGAAAAGGAGGCTGACTCTAAAAGGTTAATAACCTAGCGAGCAGCCTTTATTTTTTTTCGATACGGAGCGAAATCTAACAGGAATTCCTCCAGTTCACCAAATTAAAGGTAGGTTTTCCATGTAGTGCAACAGTGAAAACAGAGGCAGCCTAAAGATGAACGTCTTATGAGGCAGCCCCTCTTTTGCTTCTTAGCGATTTTTAAACGAGATAATCCGTTCGAAAGGTGTTTATCCCAAGCGGGAAAAGCTACGCATTCACATAACTTCGATATTCCACATATAAAAATAGGTGAATCACGCTTATAGATCTTTCATAAAGAGGAGAAGTCCATGATCTTAATCGAAGGTACCAGCAATGTAGCCTTTGGAGAAGGTACGATGTCTGAGTCAGAACTAACCATTTATCAAAAGAAGCAGAACAGCCCTATTGAGTATCGGTATGATTCCGTTGATACCCTGTTGTTTGAACTGTACATGCGAACGCAGATTATGGAGGCCGCGAAAGAGCTGAATAAAGCTCGTGTCTATTTTGCAAATTTCAAAAAAACGCTATGTAACCCGATGTATTGGCACTTAACTAATCATGGGAGGTTCCAGCTGAATAGCGGAGTTGCTCCACAAGATGCGATAAGGGATATATTTACAAATGGCAGCTCTTACGCATTCGAATGCTCAATGGCTGTCATCGTCGTCTTGTACAAAGCCCTATTAGAATCCATAGATCCTAGACAATTCGATATATTGTTTGCGGACCTTTTATTATTTGATTGGCATTCCAACAGCAAATTGCACCTAATCGACCGGACATGTAATGAGGAAGCTGTGGTTGGTGATGTGCTCTATTTTGAGAACCCCGACTTTGTACCTTCGGTACCCTGGTGGAAAGGAGAAAACGTCGTCCTGATGGAAAACGACCTTTTTTATGGACATGGACATGGCCTCGGAATTACTTCTGGGGAACAAGTCATTAAAGTCCTGAATAACAACAGAATGATTGGCAGTACAAAATCAGCATTTCTGTCAGATCGTTATGTTCATCCGGATTTCTCCTGCTTCGCAGAATTTCAGCATCGTTTACGGGAGAAACCCATTATTGCGAAAGTAGGAGATTGGATTTATGTTCGAAAAAGCTGGATTTTTAACAAAACATGGTAAATGTGCCCAATTTATATAGACAATGACCTATTTGCGAAACCTTGCATATGATGACGTATGCCTACTTCAGAAAGGGGAAAGAAAATGACAAATCGTAATTTATCAACGGAGGATAACCTCCCTATTTATCAAGCTGGAACAAGGACGGAGACCTACCATCCTGCTCAACAAGCTCCGACATTGACGGAGGCCTACCATCCAGTTCAACAAGCTCCGATATTGACAGGAGATAATCTCCCTATCTATCAGCAGCCTTCAGCAGCACCGGGAGCGCATTATCCAATGCATCCACATCACGAACATGCTCATTATACACATCCTCACCATGCTTACCATGCACATCTTCAACACGCCTATCACCAACAACACCATCATGCCTATCATCCCATGCACCATCTTGCGTACCATCCTATGCATCACCACGGTGCCTACTACCCACATCATCATTACATGCATCACCATCCTATGCATCACCATCCTATGCATCATCATCCTATGCATCATGATCCCATGCATCATCATCAACACCATACTCAGCATCCTCACCATACCGGGCAAACCCATCATCATCATCACCAACAGCATCATATGCCTTCACAATCCAACTAATGCGGTAACCGAACACCCACTATAAGCAGCCTACTGGAGCCGAGAGTAGAGTATAACTTTAGGTTATCTTTAATGAAAGAGCAATTCGATTCAGAGGGGCGAAACAATGCTTACGCTCAAATGAGGCTCGTTTGAAATATTATGACACAAAGAACGACCTCGGAAACCACTCCGAAGTCGTTCTTATTTCTTCTTCACTAAAATATCCTTCGTCTTATCTCCCATAGTGCAAGGACAAACCATCCTGAGGATGATAAAATGACATCAGGTGTATAAATACAAGTGCAGCGTTACGCTGCAACGGAGGCATAGATGATCATGGAACGGGTAAAAGGGAGTTTACTAAGAGACTACCTACACGATGGACAGCTTCACTTGCCCGATATCATAAGCATGGCAATTCAAATTACGGAGCAGCTGGAGGCGCTGCATGCGAAGAATTTGGTCTCGGCCCGATTGAGCCCTGAGACGATTGAGGTGGAGGCCGGCACGCTCCAAGTGCAAGTGATCAACGAGAGACTTACGGACCAGACGGAGCTGACCCCCGCCTATATGTCCCCCGAGCAATCCGGCGGATGAACCGGGGCGTCGACAGCCGATCGGATCTGTATTCGCTCGGGCTGATTCTTTATGAAATGCTGACAGGCAAGCTGCCGTATGTCGCTGAGCATTTGGTCGCGTGGACGCATGCCCATCTCGCGGTAGCTCCGGTCCACCCGCATACGTATCGGCCTGAGCTGCCGGAGCCGCTGTGCCGGATGGTGCAGAGGCTGCTGGAGAAGGATCCGGATCAGCGTTACCAGATGGCAAGCGGGCTGAGAGCAGACCTGACGCAATGTCTGGAGCAGTGGAGGCGGACAGGCGCGATCCAGGATTTTGAGCTGGGGCGGGAGGATGCTCGAGGAACTTTCCGGATCCAAGAGCAGCTATATGGCCGGGAGAAGGAAATCTCTGAGCTGCTGGATGCCTTCGGATGTGCTTGCTTGGGCAGCAATGAGCTGGTGCTGATCAGCGGTCCTCCGGGCATCGGGAAGACGGCGATTGTCGATTCGGCGCTTCGGACGATTGCGGTCGGCAAGGCCTACTGGATCTCGGGCAAATGTGATCAGTATCAGCGGAATACGCCCTATGGGACGATGATTGCGGCGTTCAGCCAGTTGGTCAGCCAGTTGTTGACGGAGCCGCATGAGGTGCTTACTCGTCTGCGGGACAGATTCCTCCAGTCGGCGGGGAATGCCGCTTCGGTCGTGCTGGAGGTGCTGCCCGAGCTGAAAACGGCGATCGGTACGCTTCCTCCTGCAGAGAAGCTGCCTCCCGCCGAAGCCGGGCGCAGACTGGAACATGCGATACGCGGCTTGATCCAGTCGGTGGCCAAGGAGCGTCCGCTCGTGCTGTTTCTGGATGATCTGCAATGGTCCGACCGGGCTAGTAGGCAGCTGCTGCAAACGCTGTTGACCGATCCGGCTAGCCAAAATCTGCTGGTGATCGGCGCCTACAGGGATACGGAAGCGGATCCCCGCTCTTTTCTCGGAAGCTTGTACGACTATGAGGCTTCTCACGGGATTACGATCCGTACGCTACAGCTATCGCCACTCGAGATCGATGTGTTCCATCGGATGGTTGCGGACACGCTGCAGCTTGACAAACAGCAGGGGATGGAGTTAGCCGAGGCGTTATTTGCCAAATCGGCAGGGAATCCTTTTTACTTTAAAAGGCTCTTCCAAGAAATGAAGGACCGGGAGTGGCTCACGTTTCAAGGGAGCCGCGGCAGCTGGGATTGGATGCTGGAGCGGCTTGAAGAGCTTCCGGGGATCGAGCAGGTCGTGGATTATTTGGTTCATAAAATCCAGAACCTGCCGGATACGACCAGGCAACTGCTCGTGCTGGCTTCCTGTCTCGGCAGCCGCCCTAAGCTGGAGGACTTGTCTCTCCTAAGTGGAGCGACTCCGGAGCAAGCGACCAATGAATTGGCGCCTGCCGTCCAAGAAGGCTTGCTTCTTCCAGTGAAGCAAAATGGCGGAGATATCGAGGCCTACCGATTCTACCATGACCGGATCCAGCAGGCTGCCTACTCTTTGCTGGATAGCAACTTACGAAGTAGAAGTCTGCTGGAGCTGGGAAGGGCAATATATGAACGGGGAACCGCGACGGAGCGTTGGGACCGCATCTACGATTTGGCGGACTACTATAATGCAGGCAGCGAACACATCACTGCCTTGGAAGAGAAAGTAAGGCGGGCGGAGATGAATCTGCTGGCCGGAGATAAAGCGAAGGAAGCCTCCGCCTATGCGTCCGCGCTTCACTATTATCGCCACGCCCTAGAGGGGGTGGATCCCGTCCGTACAAATGAGCTTTTCCAGCTTCGGATGAATCTGGCGGAGTGCGAATATCTCAGCGGGAACTTCGATACGGCCGATCGTCTGTGCTTCGACCTGCTCGGTCAAGCAAAGCGTTTTGAAGATAGGGCACAGGTCTACCGTATTCAGATGAATCAGCTCTCCTCGAGCGGCAAATACGCAGAAGCCATATCTTTAGGGCTGTGTGGCTTGAAGGAAGCGGGGATCCGTATCCCTGAGAAGCCGAACACTCTTCGAATCCTTCGAGAAGTGATGACGGCAAGATGGCAGGTCAGTAAGCAGATCGATAAGCTTCTTTTGCTCCAGGAAGTGCAAGATAGTCAGATTCAGGCTGTGATGGATTTGATGTTTGCTCTGGTTGCGCCTACTTTTTTTATCAATAAACCGGTGTATGCCGTGCTTACCTCGTACTTTGTTAGATTGAGTCTGCAGCATGGCATATCGCGCTATGCACCGACGTTCTACGTTGCCTTCGGCATTTTGCTAGGGGCTGCGATGCAGCAATACCGCTTGGGCTATGAAATTGGCAAAGCTGCCGTGTCATTAGCTGATGTGCTGAAGATTCCTTCTGTCCAATGCC
This sequence comes from Paenibacillus sp. WG02, assembly GCF_055396115.1. Classification (NCBI taxonomy): domain Bacteria; kingdom Bacillati; phylum Bacillota; class Bacilli; order Caryophanales; family Paenibacillaceae; genus Paenibacillus; species Paenibacillus sp. WG02. The sequence goes on from NZ_AP036016.1 coordinate 835,538, forward strand.
AAACCTATACGATGTTCGGGGGCGTTTTGTGCCAATGGGTCGGACAGACCCGGGAAGGCGACCCGTATCTGGAGGAAGCGTTGAAGCTTGGGCTCCAGTCGGGCGACCATATGTATGCGAGCTATGCGATTGGGGCTCATATCAACGCCGCATATGTGAAGGAAAGCATGGACAACATGCTGGAGCTGAACAAAAGCTATTTGGCCCCGCTGGAAATTACGAAGGATGACCTCGTGACGAAGAACGTCCATATCTTCATCCAACTGGCGAAAACGCTCAAGGGCCTCACCGGGGATGTGTTCCAGCTGCATGACGGCTTCTTGAGTGAGGATGACTTCCTGGCATCGGTGGATCAGGATGACGGAAAGGCGATTACGTTATTTCAGTTTTATACGTATAAGCTGCAGATTTGCTATTTATTCGGGCGTTATTCGGAGGCGCTTCGCTATGCCGAGCTGGCTGCTCCTTACCGTGTCAACTCCATGCACTCGCCGCATGCGCCGCAGTTCGGCTTTTATGCTGTGTTAGCGGTATGCGGCGGATGGAGCGGGCTCTCCTCCCAGGCTCGAAGACGCTGGTGGAAGCAGGCGAAGCGATATGCCCAGCACCTGAAGCAGTTGGCTGCAGAAGGACCGAACCATTATGCCGCCAGGTCTCAGCTGGTTGAAGCGGAGATGTGCAGAGTCCGGGGCAAGCACGCGCTCGCTGCAGACTTCTATGAATCAGCCATCCACATGGCCAAGCAGCATGGATCGCCGGAGCAGGAAGCGGTCGGCAATGAGCTTGCGGGTAAATTTTACAACGATCAAGGGAAAAAGAAAATTGCCGCACTTTACCGAAAGGATGCGCATGACGGTTATCTCCAGTGGGGGGCTGTCGCCAAGGCAGAGCACATCGCCCGCGAGGACGACGAACGGATGCAGGTGATGGTGGAGACCACTGATGAACCCGCGAACGCACCCGAGCCGACTCCTGGAACGGAGCATGCCTCTCGCCAGCTGGGGAAGGAAATCGATCTTTTTACGCTGATGAAAGCCTCGCAGACGATGACCGAAGGATTGGAGTTGGACCAGCTGTTTCGGCAGTTGATGAAGCTTATCATGGAAACATCCGGCGCGCACAGAGCCTGCTTGCTTGTGGAGTGGAACGGCCAGCTCGTGAAGGGGTCCGATTTGTCTAATACCGCTTATGCCTGTTATCCACCCGGCACCGGATATGGGGCGAAGGAGCTTCCCCTCACCATTTTTCAATGGGTGGAGCGAACGAAGGGGACGGTAAATTACAATGGGGACATGCGGGAGAGTCCATTTTTCCATGATGCTTACTGGGCTGACCGTCCATGCCTCTCGGTGCTGGCGATGCCGGTCTGCGTGAAGGAAACGCTGTGCGGCGTTCTGTACGTAGAGAGCAGGCTGACCGCGCATGTTTTCCAACCGCAGGGCTCTAAGGTATTGGAGGTGCTGGCTTCGCAAGCGGTGTACGTCTACAGGCTGCTCTATCCGTTTGGGGAATCGGCCGAAGCGGCACAACACTCCGCACCGGACCATCTGCAGCGGGAGCGCAACCGGAACTTGATCGAGCCATTGACCGAAAGGGAAATGGAAATCTTGAACCTAATGTCGACCGGGATGACGAATCGGGAAATCGCTCAGAAGCTGGGTTTGGCTGTGGGAACGACGAAGGTGCATGTTCATAACATTTTGGGGAAAATGAATGTCAACCGCAGAACTAAAGCTGTCGCACAAGCCAAGGAACTGCAACTGCTGAATGACAATAACCGGTAGGCCTCGGCCTGCGCGGTTATTTTTTTCGAGCGAATGTGGTGAACTATACCTTTGGATATATGCGCGATGTCGAGAATTGTCCTATACTCTGGAATGAAATTTGTCATTTTGGAGGGTTTATGATGAGAAAATATGTGTTATATGTCGTGTTGGCATGGGTGATTGGTTGGATGGGTATGGTGACGCCAAGTACGGCCTCGGCCGTTGGTACGCCGAACAAAGGGGAGCAAATCATTACGATCTATTTGAAATATCCCGGAGTTGCCGGGGTGTGAACCCGGCAAAGACGGGGATAACAGCAAACGGATGGATCGTGGTGGATTCCGCAGAATTGCAATTGGCGACTCAGGTCAACAGGCCAGTGTCAGGCGGTTATACGGTTGGAAGACCGGAATGGAGCCCAATGACGATTAAGAAAGAGAAAACGAACCATTATTTGCTGCCGATGCTCAAACAAGCTTTGACTGGCGATTTGAACGTCGCAGGCCCGGCGGAAATCTCTTTCGTCGACGAGAGCAATCAGGAGGTTATGCTGTATTCCTTGTCCAACCCTTTTCCAAGCTCTTATTCGATGAAAGCCACTAGTCAGTTTAAATCGGAAGAAGTTATTGAACTGGTGTATAAAAAGATTACGATGACCACCAGCACCTCGGGAGCCCCGCAGAGCTTAAGTTACGATTTATCTTTGAACATTGTGAATTAACGGGTTGATATGATGAAAAGATATGTAGCTGCATTAGGAATCATGGTATGTATCGCCGCTTCAGGGGGCACATTTGCGCTCGCAGATCCCATCTGGGATGCAAAAGCAGGCGTCAACGGCATCAGCCACGGCTATCTGAACGGCCCCGGGCAGTTGGCCTTTGACTCACATGGGCGGCTTTATGTGATTGACCGGTACAATGACCGGATTGAAATCTATGACGGGGCGGGGACGTATTCGGCGTCCCTGGGTCGAACCGGCTCCGAACAAGGGGGGCTGCTCCGTCCCGCAGGAGTCGCGGTTGGCACCGGCGACCAAGTCTTTGTATCCGATAGTGGGAACCATCGCATCCAGGTTTTTGACGAGAATGGGGATTACTTGAGGGAGTGGGGGCAGCTCGGCGTCAAGCCAGGTGAGTTCAGCTCTCCCGGGGGCGTTACCGCAGATGTCTACGGAACGATCTATGTCGCGGATACGGGGAATAACCGCATCCAAGTGTTCGATGGGGATGGCACGTTTGTTCGCACTTGGGGAGGAAGAGGCTCTAAGCAGGGGCAGTTTGTCGATCCTGCCGCCGTGTGGGCAGCTCCGGACGGCAAGGTATGGATCACTGATACCGGGAACCATCGGATTCAGGTGTTCGACGGCAGCGGCAACTATTTGTTTCAGTTCGGAGTCAAGGGGGGCGGGCCGGGAAGGCTGTTCTATCCGCAAGCCATAGCCGGAGACGGGCATGGGATTCTGTATGTCGCCGATGGGATGAATCATCGGATTCAGGCTTTTACCTCGGAGGGTGTCTATTTGAAATCTTGGGGACGCTTCGGCGCAGGGGAGAACGGGCTTAACCTGCCCTCGGGCCTTGCCGTTACCACTGGGGGAATGGCCTATGTGGCTGATTCGGGCAACCAGCGCATCGTCGATTTCCGTGTGAATTCCGCTCCGGTGGCAAGTTTGCCCTCGTGGACGGGCGAGGGGACTGTGGGCAAGGCGGTATACGCCCACTACACGTATAACGACCCGGATGGCGACCCGGAGGACGAGGCTGCGTACCGGTGGTATAAGGCGGATGATGCTGACGGAAGCAACCGGCAGGAGCTCGCTGGTCAGACGCTTCCTTGGTATGTTCTACGTCCAGAGGACCAGGGGAGTTGGATCAGGTTCGAGGTCACGCCGAAGTCTGTGAGCGGCGTGGTATATGGTGATGCGGTGCTCAGCGGCTGGATCGGTTCGGTGGTTGCGGGCTCGGGCGTAGTAGGTATGATTGCACCTACGATTCAAACTAGCAGCACCGGATGGACTTATGGGCCTGTTACCTTTACGTTATCAGGAAGCACGGTTCCGGAGAGCGGTGTTCAGAAGTACCAGTATAAGCTCGGAGCCGGTGGCGAATGGATGGATTACTCCGGCAGCGCCGTAATGGTGGATGTCGAAGGGGAGATTCAGGTATATGCCAGGGCGCTAGATCATGAGGGGCATATAAGCCCTGAATCCTCCGCTGTTGTGCGCATCTATCGAGGAACTCCGTCGCTGACCCTGTTGGGGGATGCGACGATGACGCTAGAAGCGGGCAGCGTGTACGCGGATCCAGGGATTGTGGCGAGTGATGCGCTAGAAGGAAGCATCAGCAGCCGGGTTGTTGTGACGGGGACAGTCGATCCTAGTCATCTCGGTACGTATGAGGTGCAGTATGCCGTCACCAACTCGGTTGGGATGAGCGCGACGGCAACACGAACCGTCGTTGTGCAGGATACGGCGAAGCCAGTCATTACGTTGCTGGGGGATAATCCGGCCGTCGTGCCGGTTGGCGGGACGTATCAGGATGCAGGCGCTGTGGCGCAGGACGCATATGAAGGGAACGTGACCTCGAGGATGACGGTCACTTCGAATGTGTATGTGAGCCGGGCCGGAACGTATACGGTTCGCTATAACGTGGCGGATAGCTCCGGTAATACGGCGGTAGAATTGGTAAGAACGGTTCAGGTCGTGGACAGGGGTCAGCCGTACATTGTGCTGAATGGCGCCAACCCGCTCGATTGGCAAGCGGGAACCCCCTACGTTGATCCGGGAGCCTCGGCCTACGACGGCGAGGACGGGGATTTGACCGGCAGCATGACGGTAAGCCAGTCCGTTTATGTGAATCGACCGGGAACCTATTCCGTCGTATATCGGGTATCGGACCGCAGCGGGAATGCTGCCCAAGAGGCGGTTCGGGTGGTGAACGTGGTCGACACGACGCCGCCGGTAGTGACCTTACTTGGGGATAGCACTGTGACCTTGGCATATGGGGCACCGTTTGCTGATCCGGGGGCAACGGCTCACGATACGTTGGAAGGTGATCTGACCGCTTCCATCGTCGTCACGGGTACCGTTGATACCCACCGAGCCGGCGAATATACGCTGCAGTATCGGGTGAGTGACTCGTCAGGCAATGCCTCCCTTACAGCAATGCGCACAGTTCGCGTGCTGGAACAGGTGTTGCCGGGAGGTTCCGATCATACTTCTCCTACGGCGCCGACGATTCAAACCGGTGTTGCTGGATGGACCTATGGGCCTGTTTCTTTTACGCTATCGGGAAGTACGGATCTGGAGAGCGGCGTTCAAAAGTACCAATACAAGCTTGGAGCCGGCGGCGAATGGACGGACTATCCCGGAAGCGCCGTAACGGTAGATGCCGAAGGCGAGTCACAGGTATTCGCCAGGGCGATGGATCATGCAGGGAATATCAGCCCTGAATCCTCCGCTGTTGTGCGCATCTATCGAGGAACTCCGTCGCTGACCCTGTTGGGGGATGCGACGATGCCGCTAGAAGCAGGCAGCGTGTACGCGGATCCGGGGGTTGTGGCGAGTGATGCACTAGAAGGTAGCATCAGCAGCCGGGTTGTTGTGACGGGGACAGTCGATCCGAGTCATCTCGGTACGTATGAGGTGAAGTATGCCGTCACCAACTCGGTTGGGATGAGCGCGACGGCAACACGAACCGTCGCTGTGCAGGATACGGCGAAGCCGGTCATTACGCTGCTGGGGGATAATCCGGCCGTCGTGCCGGTTGGCGGGACGTATCAGGATGCAGGTGCTGTGGCGCAAGACGCATATGAAGGGAACGTGACCTCGAGGATGACGGTCACTTCGAATGTGGATGCGAGTCGGGCTGGAACGTATACGGTTCGTTACAATGTGGCGGACAGCTCCGGCAATATGGCCGTAGAAGCGGTACGCACGGTTCATGTAAAGGAGTCGCCTACCATTCCGGTTTCTCCACCGGGGCCAGTAGTGAACGTACCTGAGATACCTCCGGCGCCGCAAGCACCGTCGACGGTCATCCAGATTCCGGTTGAGCTGGGAAAAGTGGTTCGCGGAGCATTAAGCGGATATCTGGACATCCAGATTCCAAGCGGTGCCATGCCGGCCGGGTCAGAAATTCGCATGGCGGTTTCTTCCGACCCGTTAGCACGTCAGACTGTTCCTGTGTCGGGCAAGCTGACCAGCGAGATCATCGACATCACGAGCTCGGCTGGAAGCCAGATCTCCGAGCCGGTATCCGTAACGATCCATTACTCAGCAGAGAAGGTTCCTACTGGTCAGCAGCCTGCCCTTTATTACTACCACAAGGAGCAGCAGCGATGGATCTATGTGGGCGGTCAAGTGACGGAGACCGGCACCCTACAGGCGGAAATGAACCATTTTAGCCAAGTTGCAGTGATCGCTAAGCCGCCGGTTGTTTTCAAGGATATGTCCGGCCATTGGGCTGAGACTGAAACGAAACGGCTCGCAGGCATGGAAGTAATAACGGGTATGGAGGAGGGCGTGTATGCTCCGGGAGCAACGGTGACACGAGCTCAGTTCGTGGTGATGCTCTCCAAGACCTTCGGTCTTCAGTCTGCGCCTGCACCTGCAATCAAGGATGACAAGCGCATCCCGTCTTGGGCAAAACCCCACATCGTGGCAGCCGTCGAAAAAGGCTGGATTCAAGGCTATCAGGAGGGAGACGCGCTGCAGTTCCTGCCGGATCAGGGTATGACCCGAGCGGGAGCTGGCGGTGCTGATGGAGCGTATCATGAACAGTTACCAGCAGGGTGCTCCATCCGATTCCGCGATCAAGCGCTACGAGGATCAGGCCTCCCTACCGGTTTGGGCGGATTCCGCGATTCACCGGATGACGGAATCCCACTTGATGCAAGGCTATGATGACGGCAAGTTCCATCCGGAGCGTCAAGTGACCCGAGCGGAAGCCGCTGTGCTGCTGTATCGTTTATTGGAACAGCTGCATATGTGAGGAAGAGATTTGGGTTTAAACAAGTTTTTAATGGGACTGCTTTTAGAGGCAGTCTCTTTTTTTATATACCCAAGTAGGAACACAGGTGTTTGGATCTTTAAAACGTGTGGTATAATGAATATATAAAATCGTATTGGAGGGATAACCTTGATCCCCAAAAAAATTGATTTTCAGACGGCAAGTGCAATTAAATCGATGCTTCAAAAGCTAAATATAAATAATGCCCGTGTTATTATTGATCTTGAAAAGCAAACGGTTGAAGCCCAAGATGATGATTATTCCATCGATGATCTTCTTGAAGCAGCTGGGACGTTATCTCCTGAAAGAGGCAAAGAACTACTCGATGAGGTGAAAAGATCACGTGAGGAATGGGATTCATGAGTCGAGGATATTTGCTTGACACTAATATTGCAATTGCAATTCTTGTTAATGAGAATACTGTAATCGATTTTATTCAACAAGCTTCAAGAGATAAAATGCCGATATATTTTTCTACAATTACTGAATGTGAAGTATTTTCCGGCTTAAAACCTGAGGAACAGTTGCGAGCGGAAAAGCTATTTACCTCTAAAAGATGTGTAGAAGTAACATCCGAAAACGCCAAGTTAGCTGGAACTATTCGCAGGGATCAAAAAAGCAAAGGACGAAAACTAAAGACTCCAGATGCTATCATTATAGCCACTGCTCTAATAAATGAATTAACTCTAATATCAAGAGATTCCGACATGAATTTTGTTCATAACGAACTCGCAATTCCTTTAATAAAAATCTAGCTTCTATATAATAATTAAGCTACCGCCTATCATCACGATCTGATGTGAATGGGCGGTTTTTCTTGTTCTAGTCTCTAAAGGCAGCCAAACTCGCAAAGCAACCTGTCTGGATAACGCATGCATCGAATCTTTTTTTTCGAAGGAGTGAGCCTTCTTGAGCATATTCTATGGCTCTTGAGGGCTTATTTTTAAATTAATCAAAATTTGATGTTATCAGACAAAATAATACAATTTATTCAGTTTTATTTTAGTATACTTCAATTGAGTCGAGGCATTGTCATTGGTCATATAGCTAAATGGAAGAGGGGGCAAAGAGAGTCTGCCATAGAATTCATGTTTTTATTTCTGGTAATTTAAGAGGAGTGTTATGAGTATGTTTCATCGGGTAGTTACATTATTTAGTAGAGTTTGTTTATTGATTATTGCAGGTTTGGTAATTTGTCCGATTATTTCGAATGCATCTTTTGATGTGTATGTTCCTTCGTCAATTACATATAATCCTGCAACAGGACGTGTGACCGGTACTGTATATTCTTATGATTCTCAGATCAAAGTTGATTTTCGAAATCGATTCGGTAGGTTAATTAATACAGTTGGAAGCTATTCACCAAGTAAAGTTGTGTTTGGCTATGACCCAAGCATGATTATAAACCAATTTGATATCGATGCAATTACCGGAACAAATTTTAATCCTGACGCCATTAATATAGAAACAAGATTTTATAATAACTTTGACAAAGTTTCAGTGACATCAGGCGTATATAGCTACTCAAGTAGTAGCTCATTATTTAAAGATTTTACAATTGGTTTGCCTAACACGATGTATACGGGAGTCAATAATGTTCCATTTACACAATATATAATGGGGACTGCAGCGTACTATGGCAATCCGTTTGAAAAAGAAGGCTATTCGGGGGCAGGAGGCTATGACCTTAAGTCATGTCAAATAACTTCTTCTAATCCCGCTATTGCTAGTATTGAAGCATATGCTCAAATTACAACGAAAGCACCAGGAAATACTACAATCACAGCAGTATGTAATGGAATTAGTCGTTCTCAAAACATTAAAGTAGAGCAAGGATCATATAAAGGCTTAACCCTGCCTTTTCCATTCGATACATACTTGAAAGGGTATTCTAACAATTATTTCATGGTTAATGCATTTGATCAAAATGGGGTATTTCATGATGTTACCTCTTACGCTACATATTCTTATTCGGATAGCTCGATACTTAACATTGACCCGGTTAATAAGAGAGCTAACGCTACAGATTTAGGATATACAGTAATATCAGCTACTTATAAGGGTTTAACCTCATCTGTACCGGTTATTGTAGTAGGAGCCAGTGATCCTAATGTAACGAACACCGCTTTCTCTCAAAATACCCAAACTACCTTGCAAAATAAAAGCTTTGCCGCGGGAACGACTATTCGCCCTGAATTTCAGGCATTTATAATAGACAAGTCGGCGTATACTGATGTCACAAGTGATACATTATTTGTGTTGGATGATGCTAGTAAAGGGCGGGTTAATCCGGATCGCTCCATCACTTTAACAAAGTCTGGACCTGTGACAATCATTGCAATATACAAGGATGCCTACCAAAAACTATTTATTAATGTAACTCCACCTAGGGTTACTTCTATTCATTTCAGTACTAACAGTTATACTTTACATGCTGGAGAAACCCTTGATACTGTTCTATCTGCAACTTACTCCGATAAGACGACTCGTGATGTTACGAATCTCTCACATTTTGTAACTTCAGATTCTGGAGTGGCTAAAATTGATGAAAAAGGTGTGATAAAAGGCATTCGACAGGGTAACGCAACTATTACTGCTGTCTATGTCTCGAACGATGGAGGATATAGTACAAATGCAGATGTTGTAGTTCTTCCACAACTTGAACCTCCAATTCCAGCTGACACAGAGTCTCCGGAATGGCCAACCAATATGACTACAAGCGCCACTGAGATCACTACAAGTAGTGCAACCTTAAATTGGGCTGCGGGAATCGATAATGTGGGTGTTACGGGATACAAACTGTACACAGTGACGGGCAGTACGTACAGCGAAGTAGCTACAATATCAGACACTACAACACTTTACCATTTAACCAAGTTAACTCCGAATAGCGATTATGCATATGCGCTTAAAGCTGTTGATGCAGCAGGTAATAGTAGTAGGTATAGTCCGATTATTCAAATTCACACACTTTCAAGTGGAGGTGGCGGGGGAGGCTTTGGGGGAGGTCCAGTCGATACCGTAAAATGGGATATTGTAAATCAGAATGGAACTATCCGCATCTCTTCTAGTGTCGATCCTGATCAAATTAGGAAGCTGACGGCAGATCAATCCAAAGCTGGTAAACGCGAAATTCCTATTGATTTAAAGACGAAGGCTGAAGGGTATGATTTCCAAATCAATGCTAGCTTGATAGATGAGATCAAAAGTAAGATGGACGATGCTGTACTAGTTGTAAATACAACCTTGGGAACAGCACGCATCCCATTTAATGTATTGCAAGAAGCAGTGAAAGCAAATGGCGGAACGGATAAGATGAGCCTAAAGGTTAGTATCGATGCTTTACCAACGGCTAGCCAACAGGATCTAGAGAAAACCATTTCCTCTAAGGGGGGAGTAAGTATAGGTAAAGCTCTTTCCTATGAACTCTCTCTCATGGATACTAATAAAACTATTGCGACAATCGATTCTTTTTCCGAATTTGTTGGGCATATTCTCCTTTTACCTACTGATTATAAATTAAAACCAGGTGAAAAGATTAGCGGTGCTGTGTGGGACCCTAAGACCAACGAGTTGGTTTCTGTTCCTTTAACCTTTACTCCAGAAAAAGACGGTAAGCCTGCATACGTAACACTTTGGAGAAAAGGAAACTCAATCTATACCGTTTATAAATCTGAAAAGCATTTTGCAGATGTAAAAGATGACTATTTTGCAAAAGCTGATGTCGAGTCTTTAGCCTCAAGTCATGTTATTCAAGGTTTTGAAGATGGCTCCTTCAGGGCTGATGCGAGTGTCACACGTGCAGAGTTTGCGACCCTCCTAGGAAGAGGCCTCGGACTAAAATCAGTTAATAGTTCCGATAAACGATTCTCAGATGTGAATTCTAAAGATTGGTTTAGCAAAGCTGTTCATACAGCTGTCAGCGCAGGCCTAATAAACGGATATGAAGATGAAACATTCCATCCTAACAAAGGCATTACACATCAAGAAGCGATTACGATGATAAGTAATGCTCTGAGATTCATTAATTCCGCCTCTAAGTTGGATGACTCCGAACGTGCATTTTATGTGAAGAGAATGAATGAATTAGCTATCAAAGTGGATGATTGGGCGAGTGATTCTACGGCCTTGGCTTTAAAACGGAATGTTTTGAATGCGAGTAACGGATTCTCCTTCAAAAAGGGTTCCAATACAACACGCGGGGAAGCCGCCTTGCTGATCAATCAACTGCTTCGGAATGCTGCTTGGCCAGAGAATTGATCCAAACCTTTTGGTTAAATTATCAGCAGTTATTTACTTAGTAAGAGACTATTAGATATAGAACCTACATGCGCTGTTCTGTAAGGAGCAGAGTTTGTAGGTTTTTTTGTTCCCCGGCGTCTAATAGTATATGTGCTATACATGATTAGCTATAGTTAACACTATTAACCAACATAAGGGATGTGGTGTAGAAGTATGTTATACTTCCGTTAGCGACAAGTGAAAAGGAGATTTATAATGCCTACGATTACGAAAAGACCATTCGATCAAGAGTTCCAAACGATATTAAGTGAATTGCAATCCGGGTACCATGCAGGGGAATTGAGTAAGAAGGAAAGCTCGGAGCTGCCTAACGATGTATATCTCATTGAAGTTGAAAATACGATGGTGGGGTATGCCGTGGTTTGGGAATACACGAGTGCGAAACAGCTAATTCAGAAAGCGGAGAAAGATTATTTTAACGATGATGAAAAATACTTAGAACAAGACTTCTATATCGATATCAAGAACAAAACAGATTATGTATTTATAGAAGCATTGGATGTGCTGAAAGAATTTGAACGGAAGGGCTATGCAGCTTTCTTCATGGACTGGCTTAAACTGACATACCCTAATAAGAAAATGTATGTTTATTCATTAGAAAAGTCACGTAATTTTTGGTATAAGCAGGGTTTTGAGGTTGTGGGTCATACAGTATGGATGTCGTATAATTAATTCTCAAGCTGCGGTAGGACCACCTCTATATAAACGGAGGTGATCCTACGTATTCAATGGCAGCGATTTTACTTATTAACTAGAAAAGCTGCAACTTCTGCTAATCGTGAAGCATAACCCCATTCATTATCGTACCAAGTTGCAACGGATAGGATTTCACCCTGCAGTTGGGTCAAAGGAAGGTCAATGATGGAGGAGTGGGGGTCGCCGACGATACGAGACGATGCCCATTCACCTTCCAGAACATCAAGAACTCCCTTTAATTGACCATCTTTGGCAGCACTACGGAAAATATCATTTACCTGCTGTACCGTACACGGCTTTTCCGTCACAAGGTTTAATTCAGCAATACTTCCGGTGCGCGTTGGAATGCGGTATGCTTTCCCAGTAATCTGCAAATCATTCCAGATAAATTTAAGGGCTCTTGCAGCTCCTGATGAAGAAGGAATGATATTCTCAGCTGCAGCCCACGAATCTCGGCGATCCTTCATAGGCTGATCCGTTAGCGACTGGGTGTTCGTGTAAGAATGGACGGTGGAGAAAAGACCATACTTAATGCCGAAGTTTTCTTTGACTATTTTGACCACTGGAGCCAATGCGTTGGTCGTACAACTCGCCATGCTAATAATTTTATGCTTTTCCGGATCAAAACTATCCAGATTTATCCCTTTCAGCAATACAGCGTCACAATCTTCAAGGCTCTTGCTAGGCCCACTAACTAATACTCTATTTGCCCCGCGATCCAAATGAACCTGAGCAACAGCTCGGGTGACAGCTCGGCCTGTACAGTCAATTACCAGATCTACATCTAATTCTTTCCAATTAGGGACTTCCTTCGATGAATCGATAAACTGAATTTCGCGTCCACCGATCACCATACTGCCTTCTTGTGCCGATACGGCTTCGTGCCAGCGCTTATAATTGGTATCAACTTCGAACAGAGCGGCAAGTGTTGCTGCGTCCTTAATATCGGAGATGGACACGGGAACGAATAGTTGATCCTGTAAAGCCACTCTTAACAATTGTCTGCCAATACGCCCAAATCCAAATATTCCTATTTTGCCCATGGTATAACCTCCATTGAATAATATGAATTTCCTTACGGGTACGCCTCAATTTTAACACATTTTGTTTCCTATCACTCAAGAAGCATTTATCTTTCAGCTATTTTGGCTTGTTCTTGTTTTAATCTTTCAGGGGTAACATTATCTCCGTTCGGATCAATAATAGTAGAATTCAAGAGCAAGCTGTCTATTGAACCACGAAATATTTGAAGATATTCTTTTCGCAAATTGGCTTGTTCTGCTTTTTCAATTTCCGTTAACCCGATTTCCCTTTCTTTTCTTGAAAGCTCATTAATTTTATTTAAAATGATAAGCATGGTGAATCACTCCTTTTATGATTTGTGTAAAGTTGGTAAATTTTTATTCAGAAGTTTTCAAAATATCATGATCAACGTATCTTTCCCCATTCATTTCGCTAATGACATTTATTGCCACCCTAGCTCCGTCACCGGCAGTGATGATGGCATGGACGCTAACGCCAGCTGCTGTACCTGCTGCCCAAATACCATCCAAACTTGTTTGGCCATTTGTATCAACCTCAATGACTGTCTTAATTCGCGGTTCGGTTGCTGGTTTTGTTTTCAAGCCCAAATGTTCCGCAAGCTCTGTTAAAGCTCCTGTTGCAATAATGATATATGTTGCTTCATGTTGTCCGATATTGGTTTCAATGCGAAAACCTGCATCTATTTTAACGATATTTTGAACCTTCTCTTCCTGCAATGCAGCGCCAAATTTAACGGCCTGTTTCTTTCCAATATCGATAAGATCAGGGCCGGAAATTTCTTCAATGCCATAAAAATTTTCAAGCCAGGCCCTTTTTGTCATGCTTTTATCATTATGGAGGAGTAAAGTATTCTTTCCTGCTTTTGCTGCAAACAATGCTGCACTTGCTCCAGCGGGACCTGCGCCAATCACTGCGATATCGTACATATCAACAACTCCTTCGAATGTGGTTAATTAAGTTTAAATTGTCTTAAATTTAAGATTCTTAGTTATGAGATAATAATAGGCTTTATAAAGTGAAAAGTCAATAGGTATTTTATTGGCAATGGAAAGGACTAACTTAGTTTTGGTGGTTATAAATTAATCATGTTTGGACTAGGAACCGATAAAATACGTATGATCCAGTCTCTTTATGAAAGCGAAGCTTTAAAACTCCATTATGGAATCCATGCGGAATTTTTAAATACGGAAAGTCTAGGAATAGTATAGTACGTTCAGGAAAAGGATTTATTTGGACAGGTACTATTCTATTAGCCCTAGCTATTGGTGGATTTTTTCTTGCCTGGCATTTATTTTTTACATATCTGCAATTTATTAAGGAATTAAATAAATAAAAACATGCGTTTTAAGGGGAAATGTTCTCATTCAAAGAATCCGAGTATGCCCTAATAAACGACTTCATGGTTAGTATTATTCTTAAAAATTCTAATTAATGTGGTTAACCTCTCGAGATGGGAGGTTTATTCGTTTAAGCATTAATAATTCCCGTCCCATACTTACTCCAATGTTACTAACTGACAACTTTTTCAGTTCTTATCAGGCTTTTTGTTTCCCTGTATAATAGCAGTGAAAGATAGAGATTATAGATGGAGGGCTGAAAGTGAACTTTAGAACTCTTGGAAAAACGGGATTACAGATATCGGAAATCGGGTATGGTGCATGGGGCATCGGCAAGACGGCTTGGATCGGTGCATCCGACGATGAATCGATCGATGCGCTGAATCGTTCCATTGAGCTGGGGCTGAATTTTATCGATACAGCCTTGGGTTATGGAGATGGTCACAGTGAAAGACTGGTCGGGCAAGTTGTAAAAGCCCACGATAAGCCAATTTATGTGGCTACCAAAATTCCTCCAAAAAATAGACAATGGCCTGCTCGGGACGGGGTTCCTGTGGAAGAAGCGTTTACGGCAGAGCATGTTATTGCTAGTACAGATCAAAGTTTGCGAAATCTGGGCTTGGATACGATCGATGTGCAGCAGTTTCATGTCTGGTCGGACGAGTGGGTTGGTCAAGGAGATTGGCTGGAAGGGATCCGCAAACTTAAAGAGCAAGGTAAAATCCGCTATTTTGGCGTATCGATTAATGATCATCAACCGAACAACGCCATCAAGTTGATAGAATCTGGGCTTGTAGATACAGTACAGGTCATTTATAACATTTTTGATCAAAGCCCTGAGGATCAACTGCTGCCTGCCTGTGCCGAGCATAATGTCGGTGTCATTGTCAGAGTTTCGCTGGATGAAGGCGGCTTGACGGGGCGAATTACCCCGGATACGACGTTCAGTGAGGGTGACTTCCGCAATAACTATTTCCGAGGTGACCGCAAACAACAGGTGTATGAACGTGTTCAGAAGATCGCTTCCGATCTGGATATTTCCATTGATAACATGCCGGAAATCGCACTGCGGTACGTGCTCAGCCATCCTGCTGTTTCAACAGTCATTCCGGGGATGCGCTCAGTTCGTAATGTGGAGAATAATATGCGGGTTGGAGATGGGCAAGGATTAACAAAGGAACAAATCGAGAAGCTCAAGCCGCATCGCTGGATTCGGGATTTCTATAGAGGTTGATTCATTAATGAACAAGCGGTTAATCCTTTAGGGGATTAGCCGTTTTTTTATACCTGTTTGCCAGTCTACCAAGCTTAAAATTCCGGAACCGAATGTCCATCTGACGCTAGGGTATGATTGCCTATACATTCTGGAAAAGATGATATAATAAGACTACTAAATAGGTGCCTATGGAAGGAGAAGTCATGGACGGAATCAAAATTAATTATGAATCTATTGATGCATATATTTCTATGTTTCCACCGGAGGTTCAGGAGATCCTTAACAGATTACGAGAAGTTATCAAAGAGTCAGCCCCAGGTGCAGAGGAAAAGATCAGTTATCAAATGCCTACGTTTGCTTTACATGGAAACTTAGTGCATTTCGCCGCTTATAAAAATCATATCGGATTTTATCCAGCAGCTAGCGGAATTGAAGCTTTTAAAGATGAGTTATCCCAATATAAAGGAGCAAAAGGGTCCGTGCAATTTCCAATAGATAAGCCGCTTCCTTATGATTTAATAAGTAGGATTGTTAAATATAGGGTGGCTGAGAATATAAGGAAAGCTGAGGGGAAATTGATAAAGTTGAAGTAATTGTAGGATCTAAATACCTAGGGACCTTCCTTGCAAATTCATGGGTATTCCCTTTCTTTGCTTAGTGTTTCGAATGTCATTTTATATCGAATTATTGAATATTTTGAATATTTTCATTGTATAAAAAACCCATTAAAAGTATAATTTCATTAATGGATTTTTCCATATGAATAGACATTCTTTTCAAACAAAGGGGAGGAAACGCAATGAAAAATTGGAAGAATTGGTTACTTATGACACTGGTTTTGGCAGCTATGGTTTATTCATCCGTTGTATCGCAACCATGGGCGCCATAATCCAAAAAAGGAGCTAGGCGAAACCTAGTTCCTTTCACTTTTATTTAAAGGAATGAACAAATATGATCTACTTTATTATTGCTGGCATTATACTTTGTATCATCTTGAAACGCAATTTATTGACAGTTGTGAATTCCTTTACTGCTTTCAGAATGCCTTATTTACTGATCGGTACCTTTGCGTTTCAAATTTTTATTTATTGGTTGAGTAATAGTACTCATCGTAATTATCCTATTCTGCTTGAACTCTCGTTCGCTGTAATAATCGTAGGCCTATGGATGAACAGGCATTTACCGGGAATTATTTTTATATGTTTTGGGGCTGGGCTTAATCTATTAGCGCTTATTATACACGGTGGTTTAATGCCAGTATCAGAAAAGGCTATGATGATGTCCGGTTTTAATGGTTTTTCTCTTGATGCTGACGATCCTCGACATCAATTAATGAACACATCCCATTTTTGGTGGTTGGGAGATTGGATCCCTTTTTTCAAACATGCGATAAGTATAGGAGATATTTTTGTGGGTTCCGGATTTGTTCGATTTCTATTAGGAACCGCTGCAAAGAGGGAGTAGCATGAAGGACAAAAATTGGTACACCATGGCATTATTCTTGACCGGAATATATACGCTCTATATCGGCTTCGGATTTCTACAATCCAATAAGGATTGGAAATCTATAATTATAATTTGCTTAATATTAATAGTTGATCTGTTTCCGACAAAATTGCCAAATGGACTTTGGTACAGCGTTGGAACACTAAGTATCCTTTATTTAACGTATTCAAAAGGTATCTCAGCAAGCACGATTCCGATCATACTCAGTACATTAATGTTTTTTTTGGTAGCTAGCAAACCTTTCTATAAAATTAACTGGTATCGCTTGTTTTCAACTTTAGGCATGTACTTTATTAGTATGGTATGTTCGGCGATTACATTGAAATTTATGAATCAATTACCACTCCTGATTCAAATTATGGGTATTACCTTCGTTTTTGAAAATGTTAACTTTTTAATACTTGCGGGAATCAAGAAGTTTGTAAATAAAGCTCCGTTTTTTAATAAAATAGCTTTAAAGCAAATTTATATATTTCATGTTTGTATACTATCCATTCCGTTGTATCATCTAGTTCAGTCTACGAATACGATCGATCTTCTTACTGAGACAATGCTTACTGTCTTTCTCATGCTAGTTATTAACTTCCTAATCTCAGCCTATAACAAGCATATCTATAAAATAGAAGAAAGCAAACAACGCTATCAGTCTTTATTTGAGCATAATCCAGATATTGTTTTCACGTTAGATTTATCTGGTAAAATTACGAGTATTAACCCGATGTTGGAAAAATTACTTGGCTATTCCCCAGAGTCTATATTGGATGTTAATTTATTCGAATATGTGATTTCTACAGGGAAACAAGAGGCGATACATCGTATAGAACAAGCGCTGCTGGGAAATCCGCAACAATTTACGATGGGCTTTTTAACGAAAGAGGGTACAAGTCGTGATATGTTCATAACTTGCGGTCCGACGGTAGTGAATGATCAAATTGTTGGGGTCTATGGAATTGCTAAGGATATTACCGAGCAGAAGCAAGCGGAACAGATTATTCATAGAATGGCTTACTTCGATGAAATAACCGGGCTGCCGAACCGAAGCAACTTTCAGGAATGTATGGCGGAAACAATTGATAAAGCTCGTAACAACTCCTTAGCTGGATTAATGTTTCTGGATCTGGATAAATTCAAACATGTAAATGATACCCTGGGGCATCATACAGGTGATCTTCTATTAGTTGATGTATCCAAACGCATTATCCAATCTGTTCCGGAAGGATCTATCGTATCTAGGCTGGGGGGCGATGAATTTACGATTATTTTTCCGAATATAAGTGATACAGATGAGGTAATACCTGTTGCCGATGCCATCTTACAAGCATTAGCTGAACCTTTTTATTTGCATAATAGAGAATTATATATAACGACCAGCATAGGGATTTGTATATATCCTGAACATGGGACCGATGTGGAAACGCTGATCAAAAATGCAGATGCCTCTATGTATCGAGCCAAAGAATCGGGTGGAAACACCTACAGCGTATATTCGAAAAATATTCAAGAGCTTAATGAAGCCAAACACAAGATACATTCTAATTTGCATAAAGCGATCGAGCGCGAAGAATTTTATTTGCATTTTCAACCGAAGATCGATTTGACTACTGATCAAATAAACGGAGTAGAGGCCCTTATTCGATGGGAAAATCAAGCATTGGGAACTATGTCGCCTGTTCAGTTTATCCCGATCGCTGAGGAGAGTGGCTTGATCCTGCCCATTGGAGAATGGGTGCTAAGGTCGGCATGTAAGCAAAATAAAGCTTGGCAGGATGCGGGTTTTCCTCCTATTGTGATGTCGGTTAATCTTTCCTCGATTCAATTGCAGAACGAGCATTTAGTCCGTACGATTGGGCAAATTTTGCGGGAAACGGAGCTAGCTCCTCAGTGGCTGGAGATTGAGATAACGGAGAGCATGCTGTTGCAAAATACCCAACATACGATGAGGGTGCTGGAAGAAATAAAAGAGCTCGGTATTTCTATTTCCATCGATGATTTTGGAGTGGGTTACTCTTCGCTTAGCTATTTGAAGCATTTTTCATTTGATTATTTGAAAATGGACAAGTCTTTTATTGATAACTTAAACATGTCTCCAAAAGACGAATTGATTATAAGCGGTATTATCAAATTGGCACATAGCTTAAACATGAAAGTTATCGCCGAAGGAGTCGAATCGAGTGAACAGCTTTCTTACTTGCGTGAGCAAGGTTGTGATGGCGTTCAAGGGTATTTGATAAGCAAACCTTTGTCGGCAGGGGAGTTTATTGAGCGGGTGTGGCTTTTACAAAAAAAGATGGAATTGTAGTTGAGACAGAATAGTTATCTTAAAAGAAAGGAAAGAGAGTTACTATGACCAAGATTTCAATACCGGAGCTTAAAAAACAATTGAAAACGTATAAAGCTGATGAGCTAGTCTCTATCATTGTCGATTGTTATAAATCAAGTAGCGATGTAAAGAGCTATATTCATATGATGCTGGAGCCTGAAAGTACAGAAGATCAGTTGTTTGATGAAGCCACAAAAAAATATTACATCAGTTTTACCCAGAGCGCGGTGAACCTAAGCTTAAATTGGCTGAAGCGAAAAAAGCTATTTCTGAATTCAGCAAGCTTTGTAATAATGAAGCGAGAACGATAGATTTAATGATCTACTACGTAGAGTTGGGTGTGGATTTTACCAACGAATATGGAGACATGTACGAATCATATTATTATAGTATGGGGTCAATGTATCGCAATGTACTTCAAAAAATAAAAGCTGAGAATGGTAGCGGATTATTTCATCTATTTCGAGATAGGCTGAAAGGAATTGTTCAGGATTCGGGGGGAGTAGGTTGGGGCTTTCATGATCATCTCGTTGAGGTTTATTATGAATTTGCAGCTGACTATGAAGATGAAATTGAGTAGGTATTACAGATAAAAGGAGATACGTCTTGTGACGTATCTCTTTTAAATCTCAATCAACAATAGAGATCACATATTCTCCCCGATTTTCACCAGGTCTAATTACCCCTAAATCTTTCAGTTTTGATAAATTCTTGGCAATACTTGATGAAGATGCATCTAAGGTATCGTCGAATAACTGCCTATGAAAGACCTCGCCATCTTCCATTCTAGCTATTAGTTCAAACATCGTTCTTGCGTGGCTCTTCCCAAGTATCTCTCGCATGTATTTAATTTTGTCATACCTTTGAAGTTCATTCAGAACTCTTGTAAGCGATGCATTGACACACTCAAGGTAAAAAATGAGGAAGGGCTTAAGGTCGCCTTGTGTAGCTATCATTAGAGTATCATAATAATCTTCTATTCGTTTGTCGAAATATTCTTCAACACTAAATGCATCTTTAATCTTAGAGAGATCGTTATGAATTAGTCCTACTAAGGTTGAATATGCCCGAGCTGTCCGTCCGTTCCCATCAGGAAATGGATGAACGTATCCGATCAAATGATGGGTAATGCCCGATATCAATAGAGGATGAAGCTTTTTCTCTTGAATGATTTCAGAATCATAGGCACTCATACATCCTGTTACACTAGTATATAACCAAGAGAAGAAGGCATTCATCAAATGGGGGACCTGATTAAAAGCGGGAGGCTGATAACTAATGTTTCCATCGCCGTCTTGAAGTGCAACAGGAATTTGCCTATAGCCCTCCGGGTATCCGGTTAAATCTTTCATTAGTAATTGTTGTAATTTTTTGAAAGTAAGCTCATCCATGTCTGAGAAATCTTTAAAGGGGTCTAGTTCATAAATAAACTCATATGCCTCGAACACATTTCTCACTTCAAGTTGAGCTTTCTGTTTAATGGTTAATGGATTCTTTTTATAATCCTGATAGAGCTTTTCAACTTCTTTATATTCTAGTTTGTTTTGTTCTATTTTAGTTGTAAAATGTGCGGTCTTAACAGAATAAGTTGTTGAATCTCGTAGTCGAAGGGATTAACATTAGGGCGATATACCAACCGAGCCCCATCATACATGAAATGTTCAGATGAAAAAGTATATGTCATTTTACATCACTCCTTTACACTTGAAAATGCTTATATATTAAGGGTTTATACTAGTAATTATTATATTCAATTACACTTATTATGTACACATTTAAATGCAGATAAACTAGCCTAGTTTTTCCGCAAAGAGTAACTATTTGCTGAGAGAAAAACAGAAACGGAATATTCCTTGTACAACCCGCATATTCATAATCAAAAGTATAAATAGCAGGCAAAGGTGCCTTAGGTCCAAGAGCGACACGTCGTTCTCTGCACCTGGACACCTTTTTGTTTTCATTCATTCAGGCGAAGAGGTGAAAGGAGTGAAACAACAACCAATTCGAGCCATTCCGCTCGCTGTCAGGATCATCCCTAATGTGGATGCCGGCTTGGCTCTTCAGTTGGAATTGAAGCCGGGCATTCGCAGTCTCGGTCTGTTAACGTCCAGCATCGATGATGTGGGCTACACGGCTATCGATGAAGCAACGAAGAATGCAGCAGTTGAAGTGGTATATGCTCGCTCATTTTATGCGGGATCAGGTCATGCTTCTGGACCGCTATCAGGTGAATTTATAGGGATCATAGGCGGTGCATCGCCTGCAGAAGTGAGAAGCGGGCTAGATGCAGCTATCCAAGTGATGGAGACTGGAGCTTGTTTTTACTCTCTCAACGACGAGGGAACGCATGCTTACTATGCTCATGTTGTCTCCAGAACCGGTTCTTATCTGTCCGCATTGGCGGAAATTCAAGAAGGAGAGCCTCTTGCCTATTTGATTGCTCCGCCTCTCGAAGCCGTTTACGGACTCGATGCTGCACTTAAGGCAGCCGATGTACGCATGTGCAAGTTTTATGGCCCTCCGACGGAGACGAATTTTGCGGGAGGATTATTGACAGGCAGTCAATCTGCTTGTACGGCAGCAGCCGAAGCGTTCGCGGAGGCCGTTCGAAGCATTGCTCGAGAGCCTAAGAAAATAGGGTAAAAAGAAGCGGGTGTTTACAAATGGATGGAAGATTGATGTCTTTGGGCATGATCGAAACATACGGTCTGCCTGCCTTGATTGCAGCAGCAGACGCCGCAGCCAAAACCGCGGATGTGAAGGTAACGACTTATGAAAAAGTGGATGCCGGCATTGTAACGATCTATATTTTGGGCGATGTTGCAGCGGTCAAAGCTGCCGTGGATGCAGGTGCGGCAGAAGCGAAGCGAGTGGGCAAGCTGTTATCCACACATGTTATACCGCGACCTGATCCTGCAGTACACACGATGATTCAGGAGGCTTGGGCTAAAAACCAATCGAATGCTTCACCAAAGGAGGAGGAGCTCAATAAGGCTCCAGTGCCGCCGGAAGTGAGTACACCGAATTGGAGCAAAATGACCGTAGCACAGCTCAGAGAGCTTGCGCATCATACCCCCCGATTCCCAATAACCGGTCGGGATATCCAATTGGTTAGCAAAGCCGAACTGGTGAGGCTTTTCGCGGGAATGGAGGGGGAGAGCTAATAACATGAAGCTCGATAGCGATTTACAAGCGATCCAGGAGGTCCGCCATTTCCTTCAAGAGGCGAAGGCGGCACAAAAACAACTGGAGAAAATGACGCAATCGCAAATTGACGTCATTGTAACAGCCATGGCTCAAGCGGCGGAGTCGGAAGCAGAGCGGCTGGGCGTTATGGCCGTAGAAGAGACAGGCTTCGGAAAAGTCGCCGATAAAAAGGCGAAAAATCTCTTCGTTGCAAGAGATGTCTACTCGGCAATCAAGGACATGCAAACGGTTGGTATCATCCGCAAGGATGATGTGAAGCAAGTCTGGGAAATCGCTCAACCCGTCGGTATTGTTGCAGCCATTATACCTTCAACGAACCCAACATCGACGGTCTTGTTCAAATGTATGATTTCACTTAAATCAAAAAACGCCATCGTAATCAGTCCGCATCCATCGGCCCTGCGATGTTCACAGGAATCGGCAGCCGTCATGCGGGCTGCAGCGGAGAAGGCAGGAGCCCCGCCCTGGGCTGATTCATTGTCTATCGGTTCCGTCCCTTGAGGCGAGCGGCGAGTTAATGAAGCATAAGCTGACCGATCTCATTTTGGCAACGGGCGGAACCGCAATGGTCAAGGCCGCTTACAGCTCCGGTAAGCCCGCATACGGTGTCGGACCCGGCAATGTGCCGGTTTACATACACAGGAGTGCAAATATCGCCCGAGCTGTCAGCCTGATTTTGCAAAGCAAAACGTTCGACTACGGAACGATTTGCGCTTCGGAACAAGCGCTTGTCGTCGATCAAGCGGTAAAAGCGGAGCTGGTCGCGGAGTTGGAGCGGCAAGGGGCTTACTTTTTGAACAAGCAAGAAAAAGAAAAGGTCGGCTCGATCCTCACCATTGGAAAAGGGATGAACCCACATGTGGTTGGCCGTTCTCCGCAAGTGATTGCTGGCAAGGCTGGCATAACCGTTCCAGAGGATGCAAGGGTACTGGTCGCGGAAGAGTCGGAGGTAGGACATGCGTATCCATTTTCCATGGAGAAACTCAGTCCTGTAATTGCTTTATATACCGTTAACGACTGGCAAGAAGGCTGCCACCGCTGTATCCAACTGTTGGAGCTTGGAGGTCTTGGACATACACTCGGCATTCATGCCGAGGACTTGTCGATCATTGAGGCGTTCGGTTTGGAGAAACCAGCATCGCGCATTGTGGTGAATACAGGCACTACGTTCGGGGGTATCGGTGCAACGACGGGGATTATGCCATCGATGACGCTGGGCTGTGGTTCCTATGGCAACAACATTACATCCGATAACATTGGACCTCAACATTTGCTGAACATCAAGCGAGTAGCTTTTGGTATAAAAGAGATGCCGAAGGAGCCCGATACGAACCGTGTTGTAGCGCTAGTGGCGGAAAATTTGGAAAGCTCTAATAAACTAGGTATTACGCGCGATGAAGTTGCGCAGATCATTAAAAGTGTGCTTTCCGAAATGCATTTGCATCCATAACCCAAGGAGGAAATCCAAATGGCAGGAGAAATGGCAGCTTTAGGTTTGGTGGAAACGAAAGGCTTGGTAGGTTCAATTGAAGCGGCAGACGCGATGGTCAAGGCAGCGAATGTGAGATTGGTCGGTAAAGTTCATGTTGGCGGAGGACTGGTCACGGTCATGGTTAGAGGAGATGTTGGCGCTGTAAAAGCGGCCACGGATGCAGGTGCTGCAGCTGCGGAAAAAGTGGGAGAGCTTGTTTCGGTTCACGTGATTCCTCGTCCGCATTCAGACATTGAGTTCATTCTTCCTAAGCTAGAAGGTTAAAAACGTCTATGACGCTTATTACGGAATCGCATCTGCGAACGCAACTGATTAAAGGCCTGCCTAATCCGTTTCCGGTTATGGATGGGGATAAGCTGACACCGGCTGCTGCTGACTTTTTAAAAGATAGGGGAATCCCTTTGCGGCGCTTGGCCCCTTCGGAGTCAAAAATCCTTCCTGGCAACGAGGATATTGGGCTCAAGCTCATTCCAGTCGGCGTGTCGAATCGGCATGTTCACCTCTCTCCCGAGCATGTTGAAGCGTTGTTCGGCGCTGGTTATGCATTAACTCCTCAACGTGAGTTATCCCAAAAAGGTCAGTTCGCTGCACGCGAAACCGTGACATTGGTTGGTCCGAAAGGAATCATCCAACATGTCCGCATTCTGGGTCCTTCACGTGGAGCGACCCAAGTGGAGATCTCGCGTTCAGATGGTTATGCGCTTGGCGTTCATCCTCCGGTCCGGTTATCCGGTGATATCCAAGGTACACCAAGTATTACACTCGTTGGTGCGAGCGGAACGATTGTTTTGCAACAGGGACTGATCATTGCCAAGAATCATGTCCACATGTCCCCTGAAGATGCCCAAACCTTTCAGGTCAACCAAGGAGACCGCATTATTGTCCAAGCAATGGGGGAGCGGCCGGTCATTTTTGCCGATACGATCGTGAGAGTTAGCGCGCATTTTTCACTGGATTTTCATATCGACATTGACGAAGCGAATGCTGCCCATTTGAATACAGGGGATAAGGTTCAGATGATCAGCAAAAACGGTGAAATCACGCGTGCCGAAAGGAGGCAGCTTAGGTGGAGATCAAGCAAATGGTCGAATCTATTGTTCGTGAGCTCATTGATTCATTGGAGAATCAAGCGGCCAAGCGGCCAAAGGTGCTTTACATTTTTTACGACAGTACGGCTCATGAGGCTTTTACCGATCATTTTATATGGTTAAATAATCACCAGGTTAATCATGATATTTTGTTCCTGGATGGCGAAGCTTCTTCTTGGCTAGGTAGGCATCAAATTGAATGCGGCGGTCGTGGCAAGACGATTGCATCCGACGAATTCGCCCCGTCGCCACTAGAGGTGCCTCTCGAATATGAGGGTATCGTGATCCCGGAAATTGATCTTGATAATGCGGCAAGGGCCGCTCTTGGCATGAAAGGGACCATCATATCGGAGATCATCTTTTCCACGTTGGTTCAGAATAAATTTGTGCTCATCGGCGATGATATTTCCGGATTAAAAAGGGCAGACCGACGGACGCTCAAAGCAATAACACTGCCTAAGCCTTATGTGAACCTTTTTGATTATTACAAAATGGAGCTGCAAATGTATGGCGTTGAATTTGGTCCGTTGAAGCTGCTGGCTGAAATGGTTGTGAACAAAATCAGTTCGGACTCTAAAGTCGTAGGACCCAGCAGCTCTATGGAAAAAGACGAGCGCACCGAGGATAGCGGGCACATCGTTTATGAAGGAAGGCTCATATCAGCGGATTGGGTGACGCAGGAATCCAAAAATAAATTGCTTCGCACACTGCGAGTTGGCAAGAGAACGATCATATCTTCACTGGCCTATGACATGCTGAAGGAGAAAGGCATCACGATCGAATATGCAGCTGAAGGGTGAGGTCCTATGTTTTTAGGAAAAGTAATCGGCAGTGTATGGGCTACGCAAAAAGAAGTGGGCATGGACAATTTGAAATTGTTAGTGATCCAGCCAATGGATTTCAGAGACAGCGAAGCGGGCACTCCGATCATTGCCGCAGACCGCATTGGAGCTGGTGTTGGCGAGAACGTGATTGTGTCCAGAGGGAGTCCGGCCCGAACCTTGTTCACAGATAAAATGGTTCCTATTGATGCAATGATCGTAGGCATTGTAGATAGCTATGAAGTCGCGCAAGAAACCGAGGAGGAAGTATGGAAGAGCAGAAGCAAAGAGTGATTCAGGAATATGTGCCCGGCAAACAACTGACACTGGCTCATGTGATTGCCAATCCAGACCCGGTTTTGTATACGAAGCTCGGTATTGAAGAGAGAAATGCGATCGGGATTTTAACGCTTACCCCTACGGAAACGGCGATCATTGCTGCAGATATTGCGACCAAAGCGGCTAGTGTGGGCATCGGTTATTTGGATCGGTTTACGGGATCGCTCGTGCTCACGGGTGAAGTAGCCGCTGTGGAGATGGCGATTGAGGCTGTGAATGCTTTCTTGCAAGATAAGCTGAAATTTGCGACTGCACCCATAACGAGGTCATGAATTTATGAAAAAAGTAATGATCATCGGCGCTGTCCGAGCTGGAAAGTCAACGTTAATCAAAGCCTTGTTTGGGGAATCGGAACCGGCGACCAAAACTCAAAGTCTCATCTATCGAGATTGGATCATTGATACACCCGTGAATACAGTGAGAATCCTTTATATTATCGCTCCCTAATAGCGACCTCTCATGAGACTGCAGCAGTTGTTCTTGTGCAAGATGCTACTCGGAACAGAAACTATTTTCCTCCCGGTTTTGAACAGGGGTTTTCGATGTTGACACTTGGGGTCGTGACTAAAATTGATCACCCGAAGGCAGACATTGATAGAGCCATAAGCCTTCTAAGGCAGTCATTGCCAGAAGGTGAAATCTTTTTAACATCGGCTGCATCCACGGAGGGAATTCAAAAGCTGAAGGAAAGACTTATGGAGTTTGTACAGAAGTAAATCCACGACGTAAAGAGGGATTCATGGTGGCACCGATCATGGAATTGTGCAGGAATCATACGTTATTAAGCGAGGAAGAAGCCCAGACGATCAAGGAGATGGCCGCTCAGCTGCAATTGATAGCCGATGTGTCGGAATCGGATGTATTTATTGACTGCCCGCTCGCCGACAAGGGTTCGGCGCTTGTGGTTGCCGAGGCACATCCATCCTCAGCCCCATCCCTGTATAAAACATCCGTCGTCGGACAATATGCTTTTGCGCAAAATGAGCCTGCCGTGATGTTTTGTTTGCTTTCCGGGCAATCCGTGATCGGGTCGAGAGGCATCTCACAGGAGCAGATTGCTATTCAGCAGAACGTCGTGCCAATCCGCTCAAAAAGCGGCAATGTCATCGGCGCCTTGATCATGGAAAAAGACATCTCCGAGAAGATCGAGCAGGAGAAAAATGTGACGAGATTAATGGAAACAACCGAACAGCTGAGCGAAACGCTGCTTACTGTGGCGATGTCTCAAGGCAGTATGCAGTCGCTAATGCACGAAGGCATTGTTTTATTTGATGATAATGAGTGTGTGACTTATACCAATCCCCGAGCTGCCGAAATGTTGAAGGAAATTGGTCATGCCGGCGTGATTAACGGGTACCCGATTGCCCAGTTGTTTTATGGCAGATTGGAAGGGAACCCTCTTATTGGCCACAAAGGACTCATCCATCAGGAGCTGCAAATTGGGCATGTATCTTTTGATCTAAAAGCAATGTCGATCTACCGGGATCAGCGGGAGGTTGGCGGCATTATTCTCATTCGCGACATTTCGGATATAAAAGAAAAAGAAAAGCAGTTAGTGATCAAATCCGCTGTTATTAAAGAGATTCATCATCGTGTAAAAAATAATTTGCAGACCGTCTCCAGTCTACTCCGCTTACAAATGCGAAGAACCAAGCTTGAAGAAGTGGAGAGAGTTTATCGCGATAGTATCAATCGTATAAACAGCATTGCTGTCATTCATGAAATGCTTGCTTATGAAGGACTTGAAACGATTCACTTCAACGATGTAGTGGACCGAATTACGAAGAATATTATCTCGTCCTCTTCCAAACCGGATCAGAACATTTACCTGAAAATTTCGGGGGATGAGCTCATTTTACAGTCCGACGTTGCCACGACGCTTGCGCTTGTCGTCAATGAACTTGTCCAGAACTGTGTTCTGCATGCTTTTGGGGAGAGACGTACCGGGGTTATTGAAATTTCCCTGCAATGTAGTGGCACCATCGTCTGTGTCCATGTATCTGACAATGGCGTTGGATTCGAAGCGGCAAACCATTCAGACAGGAAGGGTCATCTTGGCTTGAAAATCACAGAGACACTTGTCGAGGAAAATCTCGGCGGTGTCATTCACATAACTTCGGGTGAACAGGGTACGAATGTTCAAATCACTTTTCCGCTTTCCAAAGCGCAGCATAAGGAGGACGAATAGCCATGAAAAACGCCATCGTTGTTGTGGATGATGATCCGATCATTCGTATGGATATTCGCGAAATGCTGGAAGAGGGCGGATATTGGGTCGCAGGAGAAGCCAAAAATGGCGAGGAAGCAGTAGAGCTCGTTGCCAGATTAAAACCGAACCTAGCCATCATGGATATTAAAATGCCAGTCATGAATGGCATCAAGGCGTCCCAAATTATTCGCAAGCTGCAGCAGGATACCTCTGTTTTGCTGCTTACGGCGTACAGCCAGAAGGAATTAGTGAAGGATGCCCGTGAGGCGGGTGTCGCTGCTTTCTTGGTCAAGCCGGTGTCAGAGGAAGACTTGCTGCCCGCTGTGGAAATTGCTTTGAGTCAAAAAGAAAAGATGGATTCACTGAAGCAGGACATCAAGCAGTTGAAGCAATCCATCGAAGAGCGCAAAGTGATCGAAAAAGCGAAAGGCATCGTGATGCAGGTATACGCCTTAAATGAAGAAGAGGCTTATCAGAAAATGCGAGCTGCGAGCATGACGACGCGTATTCCTCTTTCGAAACTGGCGGCAGGCGTTATCGTTGATGGTGTGGGGTCTTTATCCGGTGCGGTGCAGGATAGGTGAATGGGGAGATGAACAACCAGTGGATCACAAGTGTCGGCCTGGATATCGGAACGAGTACAACCAAGATGGTTATAAGTCGTTTGAAATTAGTGCGATCGTCGGGTGCCCTCAGCCTGCCTCGATTTGAGATCGCGGAGCGGGAATTGCTGTATGCGAGTCCGATCCACAGCACGCCGCTGAAGGGCGGCGATGAAATTAATGCGGAGAGCATATGGGAAATCGTGACCAAAGAGTACGAGCAGGCAGGAATTCGTCCGGCGGATTTGAAATCCGGCGCCGTGATCATTACCGGCGAAACAGCGAATAAAACAAACGCAAGACAAATTCTGCATCTGCTCGCCGAACGTTCAGGCGATTTCGTTGTAGCAACAGCAGGCGCTGATCTAGAAGGGCTGCTTGCTGGCAAAGGCGCTGGAGCGGAGCGCCGCTCGATGCAGATTCGAGGCGCAGTCGCCAATATCGATATCGGCGGGGGTACAGCCAATGCGGCCATTTTCCAAAGAGGCAAACTGGTTGGAACGGTCACCTTTCATGTTGGCGGCAGGCTTATTCAATTAGATTCGAACGGTGTGGTTGTAGACGTATCGCCATCGATTCGTCCGTGGCTGAAGACGAACGGATACAACGTTAAAACAGGTGACACAGTCAGCTTTACGTTCATTAAGGAGATCTGCATGGGAATGTGCCACTGCATGATGGATTATTTAGCCGGGCAGATCCTTCCTGAGCATGATGAATCGCTTCGCTCCTTGCTGAACGGCGAGCCGCTTGCGTCAATGCCTCCCATTGGAGAATGGATGGTATCCGGAGGGATCGGCCTGCTGATGGAGGCGAAGATGCCGGAAAACTTGGCGGATGTGGCGGTGCATCAAGATATTGGCCCATTGCTGGCAAACACATGGAAGGAATTATCGGTCCAATATCCGATCCGACTCATCCGTGCTGATCAAACGGTCAGAGCGACCGTCATAGGTGCAGGGATGCAGAGTACCGAGATCAGCGGTGCTACGGTGCATTTGGATGCATCGCTGTTACCCATACGTAATCTGCCCGTACTGGGGCTTGATATATCTCCACAGATACTGGAACAAAATGGGCTGCTAGTGGATGCGCTAGATGCGTTGATGAAAAGCGGTGCAAGCCTCTTTGATCGGGATCAATCCCCTCCGTTCGGGCTGGCTTTAACAGGAATGATTAACCTTACTTATTCATCGCTTCAGCACTTAGCGGATCGACTGCATTTGAGCTTTATTCAACATTTTCCTGCTAGCGAAGCTATGGTGATCATCTGTGAAACGGATATCGCGAAGGCGCTCGGACAATCTCTAGCTAGACGCTGCGGACACCGTCCGAAAGTCATTTGCATCGATCAAATCCGTGTGGAGCATGGGGATTATATCGATTTGGGCGAGCCGATATCTGGGATCATGATTCCGGTGGTGGTGAAGACGTTAGCCTTTCACAACAGAGCGGAGGGGATAAGTCAGTGAACCTGAAAACGACGTTGCTGGGTACAACCTTTCAATTCAAAGATTTAAAGGAAGTCATGGCGAAAGCAAACGAGGAGAAGTCAGGCGATCAGTTGGCCGGCATCTCCGCACAGGATGCGAAGGAGCGCATTGCTGCCAAGCTGGTCCTGTCCGATTTGACGCTGGCCGATATCCGCAATCATCCACTGCTGCCGCCGGAAATCGATGAGGTGTCGCGGATCATTGAGGACGGGATGAATGAAAAGATATACACCGAGGTTCGCAATTGGACGGTAGCTGAGCTGCGTGAGTACTTGCTGCGGCAAGAAACGGGGAATGATGAAATTCGCAGACTTTCTCGTGGCCTAACGAGTGAGATGGTGGCCGCTGCTGCCAAATTAATGAGCAATCTTGATCTTGTGCAAGCTGCATCGAAAATGGAAGTTACAACGCATTGCAACATTACGATTGGTCAAAAGGGAGTGCTGTCCGGGCGGGCCCAGCCCAATCATCCTACGGACAATATTCAGGGGATTAAGGCTGCTTTATTTGAAGCCTTGAGCTATGGGATCGGGGATGCAGTTATCGGAATCAATCCGGTAATTGATTCAGCAGATAGTGTCAAAAATATTTTGCAAGTTACCAAAGAAGTGATGGAAAAGTGGCAGATCCCTACGCAGAATTGTGTCTTGGCACATATAAAAACCCAGATGCGCGCTATTCGCCAAGGCGCTCCTGCCGACATGGTGTTTCAAAGCTTGGCCGGCACGGAAGATGGCAATAAAGCGTTCGGCATCGATGTTGCGCTGCTGGATGAAGCCGATGAGCTTATTGTCAGGGAAGGCACAGGGACGGGGCCGAATCTGTGGTATTTTGAAACGGGCCAAGGCTCCGAGTTGTCAGCCGAAGCGCATCACGGCATCGATCAGGTCACGCTCGAATCCCGCTGTTATGGCCTTGCCCGAAAATATAAGCCGTTTATTGTCAACACGGTTGTGGGCTTCATCGGGCCTGAGTATTTGTACGACAGCAAGCAGGTCATTCGGGCTGGTTTGGAAGACCATTTCATGGGCAAGCTTCAGCAGCTGCCGATGGGTGTAGATGTTTGCTACACCAACCATATGAAGGCGGATCAGAACGATATGGACAATTTGGCGGTGCTGCTTTCCGCTGCAGGCGTCAATTACCTGATCGGTGTAGCCATGGCAGATGACTGCATGCTCAATTACCAATCTACCAGCTACCACGATATCGCCACATTGAGGGAATTGATGAGGCTGCGTCCGGCCCCGGCTTTTGAACAATGGCTGGTGAAAATGGGGATCATGGAAAATGGCCGATTAACACCGCTGGCGGGAGATCCGACTATTTTTATGTAACATTGTTGATTCTTATGAAGCCAGTTTTGCTCTTGCAAAACTCTAAGGAGGAACAAACATGAACAAAGCTGTCCCCGTGGATCAGCTTGTCGATATGGTGATGGCAGAGCTGGAGAAGAAGCTGTCTACATCAAAAGCTGCAGATAATCCGGCGGCCATTCGCTCTAATGAGGAAGCACAGCGATCTACTCAAGTAGAAAAGGTGTCACTGGTGTCTGAACTGGACTCTGAACGGGACTCAGCCCCAGTCCCCGAATTGGACACCTTCTCCTCCAAAATACCAGCTCCCAAATGGGAGGAAGGGATGAATGAGCTGCTAGCCAGCACCCCGGCACGTATCGGCGTATGGCGCACTGGTACGAGGGCGCTTACCAAAGAGGTGCTGAAATTTCGCCGGGACCATGCCGCTGCTGTGGATTCCATTTATGGAGAAGCGAGTCAGGCGCTTTTGGACGAATTCGGTTTGTTTACGGTGGAGACTCGTTACGAGAATACGGAAAACTATTTAAAACGCCCCGATATGGGACGTATTATCACCGAAGATGGAATCGCGGAAATTCAAAAAAGGTGCAAGTTGAAGCCGCAGGTACAGATTGTCGTTTCGGATGGACTGAGCGCCAACGCGGTAGATGCCAATTTGGGCGATGTCTATCCTTCATTACTGGATTCGCTGAGTGCTTATGGGTTATCCACAGGTACTCCGTTTTTCGTCCGTGGCGGGAGGGTCGCTGTCATGGATCATATCGGCGAAATTGTGCAGCCGGAGGTGCTTGTGCTTTTGATCGGGGAAAGACCTGGACTCGTTTCGTCAAAATCGCTAAGTGCTTACATCTGCTATAAACCGCGTAAAGGTACGGTAGAGAGCGACCGCACAGTGATTTCTAACATTCATCGCGGAGGTACCCCTCCTCTGGAAGGCGGTGCGCATATCGGCACCATCGTGAATAAAATGCTCGAGCAAAAGACGAGCGGTGTCAACTTGGAAATCTAACATCTAACCGTAAGTGTTCCCCTTGAGAATGTGCTTCGTTAAGAAGCTTTTCTACATGGTAGTCCGGAGAAGGAGGTGGAGGCCGAATGGAACTGACGATAGGAATCGTAATTATTGCGGTAACGTGTTTGTTTGCTTTATGGATTGTCAGAATCGCCAACAAAAGCATTCGCGAATTCGATGAAAGCAAGCATGAAAGTTTCCTAGGGAAATGAGACTTGTGACTTGTTTGTACAAATCGTATTTATTTGATGAGGAGGATAAAAGATGAGCATACCTTCCAATCATCATGAAAAAGACAAAAGGGATTTGAACAAGTTCGGTTATGCCCAAGAACTGCTGCGCAGTATGGGTGGATTTTCCAATTTCGCGATTTCATTCTCCATCATTTCCATTCTTACTGGCGCTGTATCGTTATACGGTCACGGATTAACCTATGGCGGTGCGGGTATGATGGGCTTTGGCTGGCCGATCGTCGCCCTTTTTGTCATGTTCGTAGCGGCAGTCATGGCTGAGCTCGCTTCCGCGATTCCGACGGCTGGTGCCTTGTACCACTGGGCGGCTATTTTGAAAAACAAACGCTGGGGCTGGTACACCGCATGGATCAATCTGATCGGCCAAATCGGGATTGTGGCTGGTATCGATTATTCGGTAGCCTTATTCGCCGATCCTCTCATCGCGAGTGTGTTCGGTTATGAATCTAACAATACAACCGTGTTGATTTGTTTCACGATCATTTTACTTACGCATGGCATTCTGAATCATATCGGGATTCGTATCGTTTCAAGACTAAACGACTTCTCCGCATGGTACCATATCGCTGTGGTGGCGGTGCTGGTTTTGTCACTTGCCTTTTTCACCAAAGGAAACTTGAATCCTGTCGATTATTTGTTCAAAGTGGGCGAAACATTCTCGGATAAACCGTATATGTTTGCTTTTCTGATCGGACTTTTGCAAGCTCAGTGGACATTTACGGGTTACGACGCCTCCGCTCATACCATCGAAGAGACCATCAACCCTCGTGTGCGAGCGCCTTGGGGGATTTTCACATCCGTTGCCTACTCGTTTGTCATTGGATTCGTGATGCTTGCTTTTGTTACCTTGTCCATCAAGGATGCCGGTGCTGCTGCCGGTTCAAGCAATGCGTTCATCTATGTCATCAGCCAAGCGCTTGGCGGTACATTCGGTTCTGTTATCCTATGGCTGGTCACCGCCGCGATGTGGTTCTGCGGTCTAGCTTCTATCACTTCTTTCTCACGTATGATGTATGCCTTCTCTCGTGACAAAGGGATGCCGATGAGCCATCAATGGGCCCAGATATCAAAGAAATACCGTACACCTGCCAAAGCCATCTGGCTTGCCATTATCCTTTCCTTCCTGCTCGCTTTCATCGACTACATCATCAAAATGGTGAATCCCGATGCGACTTACACGACGATTGCGTTCCTAACAGCGGTTAGCGTTGTGGGCCTATATGTGGCTTACGGCATTCCGATCTATCTCAAGCTGAGAGCGAAAGCAGAAGGCAGATTTCAAGATAAGCATCTCGGACCGTGGAATCTCGGAAAATACAGCACATTCATTTCTGTCGTCGCGCTTTTGTGGATCATCTTCATCTGCATCATCATGGTGATTCCTCCGAATCAAATGGCTGGATATGCAGTAGCTGGGATGCTGATTCTTCT
>NZ_AP036016.1:875000-1407500 GCF_055396115.1 Paenibacillus sp. WG02
CTGCGCCGAAAATGTAACGGGGCTAAACACGCCACCGAAGCTATGGCTTGCACTATGTGCATGGGTAGGGGAGCGTTGTATGTACGTTGAATTCTGACCGTAAGGACAGGTGGAGCGCATACAAGTGAGAATGCCGGTATAAGTAACGAAAAGATCAGTGAGAATCTGATCCGCCGAAAACCTAAGGGTTCCTGAGGAAGGCTCGTCCGCTCAGGGTAAGTCGGGACCTAAGGCGAGGCCGAAAGGCGTAGTCGATGGACAACAGGTGGAAATTCCTGTACCACCGTAGCCGTTATGAGCGATGGAGTGACGCAGAAGGATAGTGACGCGAGCTGATGGATGCTCGTCCAAGCAGTGAGGCTGATGTGTAGGCAAATCCGCACATCGTAAGGCTGGGCTGTGATGGGGAGGGAAACTTTAAGTACCGAAGGTCATGAGTTCACACTGCCAAGAAAAGCTTCTAGCCAGGCGAAGGTGCCCGTACCGCAAACCGACACAGGTGGGTGAGAAGAGAATTCTAAGGCGCGCGGAAGAACTCTCGTTAAGGAACTCGGCAAAATGACCCCGTAACTTCGGGAGAAGGGGTGCCTCGGTAGGGTGAATAGCCCGAGGGGGCCGCAGTGAAAAGGCCCAAGCGACTGTTTAGCAAAAACACAGGTCTGTGCGAAGCCGCAAGGCGAAGTATACGGGCTGACGCCTGCCCGGTGCTGGAAGGTTAAGAGGAGTGGTTAGGGGCAACCCGAAGCTATGAATTGAAGCCCCAGTAAACGGCGGCCGTAACTATAACGGTCCTAAGGTAGCGAAATTCCTTGTCAGGTAAATTCTGACCCGCACGAATGGCGTAACGACTTGGGCGCTGTCTCAACGAGAGATCCGGTGAAATTTTAATACCTGTGAAGATGCAGGTTACCCGCGACAAGACGGAAAGACCCCATGGAGCTTTACTGCAGCTTGATATTGGACTTTGGTACGATCTGTACAGGATAGGTGGGAGCCTTTGAAGCCTGAGCGCCAGTTTGGGTGGAGGCGCCGTTGGGATACCACCCTGATCGTATCGGAGTTCTAACCTGGTACCGTGATCCGGTATGGGGACAGTGTCAGGTGGGCAGTTTGACTGGGGCGGTCGCCTCCTAAAATGTAACGGAGGCGTTTAAAGGTTCCCTCAGAATGGTTGGAAATCATTCGCAGAGTGCAAAGGCATAAGGGAGCTTGACTGCGAGACCTACAAGTCGAGCAGGGACGAAAGTCGGACTTAGTGATCCGGTGGTACCGAATGGAAGGGCCATCGCTCAACGGATAAAAGCTACCCTGGGGATAACAGGCTTATCTCCCCCAAGAGTCCACATCGACGGGGAGGTTTGGCACCTCGATGTCGGCTCATCGCATCCTGGGGCTGAAGTAGGTCCCAAGGGTTGGGCTGTTCGCCCATTAAAGCGGTACGCGAGCTGGGTTCAGAACGTCGTGAGACAGTTCGGTCCCTATCTGTCGCGGGCGTAGGAAATTTGAGAGGAGCTGTCCTTAGTACGAGAGGACCGGGATGGACGTACCGCTGGTGTACCAGTTGTCTCGCCAGAGGCATCGCTGGGTAGCTATGTACGGAGGGGATAAGCGCTGAAAGCATCTAAGCGCGAAGCCCCCCTCAAGATGAGATTTCCCAGTATGTAAGACCCCTTGTAGACGACGAGGTTGATAGGTTCGAGGTGGAAGTGCAGCAATGCATGCAGCTGACGAATACTAATCGGTCGAGGGCTTAACCAATTCCCAACCAAGTGAAGATAAGCTTTGTAGCGAATTCCGAATACTTGATTGGGGCCCAGAAAACCTAAGCAATTCAAACCTTTACGCAAGTTTCGTATCTAGTTTTCAAGGCGCAAACACGCTTTGACTGTTTGGTGATGATGGCGGAGGGGACCCACGCGTTCCCATCTCGAACACGACCGTTAAGCCCTCCAGCGTCGATGGTACTTGAACCGCAGGGTTCTGGGAGAGTAGAACGTTGCCAAGCAGAATACCCCTAGTGGGTATTTTTTTTACCACCCTGTAGACTGTTTTACTCATTAGGGCCCTTAGCTCAGCTGGTTAGAGCGCACCCCTGATAAGGGTGAGGTCGGTGGTTCGAGTCCACTAGGGCCCACCAATTAATTTCTTTTATGGGGCCATAGCTCAGCTGGGAGAGCGCCTGCCTTGCAAGCAGGAGGTCAGCGGTTCGATCCCGCTTGGCTCCACCATATTCCCTGATAGCTCAGTTGGTAGAGCACTCGACTGTTAATCGAGTTGTCACAGGTTCGAGTCCTGTTCGGGGAGTCAAACCCCCAAAAAGTGAAGTGATGCTTCGTAGCATATTCCGATTACTTTTTGGGGACCCCATAATATATATGGAGAAGTGTCCGAGCGGCCGAAGGAGCACGATTGGAAATCGTGTAGGCGTCACAAGCGTCTCGAGGGTTCGAATCCCTCCTTCTCCGTTTCTTTAAATAAATGAAAGACATTTATGGCGGCGTAGCTCAGCTGGCTAGAGCGTACGGTTCATACCCGTAAGGTCGGGGGTTCGAGCCCCTCTGCCGCTACTAGATAATGGAGAGATACCCAAGTGGCTATAAGGGGACCCTCTGCTAAGGGGTTAGACTGCGTAAGTGGTGCGAGGGTTCGAATCCCTCTCTCTCCGTCGATAATTTTTAAGTTTGGCCCGTTGGTCAAGTGGTTAAGACACCTCCCTTTCACGGAGGTAACAGGGGTTCGAGTCCCCTACGGGTCACCATCAATTTTCTAGTTTTATCCCATGGAGGCTTAGCTCAGCTGGGAGAGCATCTGCCTTACAAGCAGAGGGTCGGCGGTTCGATCCCGTCAGCCTCCACCATACTACCCAAAAAAGTGAAGTGAAGCTTTGTAGCAACGCCGATTACTTTTTCGGGGCCCATAAAGAAATTATGCTTTCAATGACGCGGGGTGGAGCAGCCCGGTAGCTCGTCGGGCTCATAACCCGAAGGCCGCAGGTTCAAATCCTGCCCCCGCAACCAAACTCTTACTCAGAGTTATTTTAACTAGTATGGAGCTGTGGTGTAGTGGCCTAACATGCCTGCCTGTCACGCAGGAGATCGCGGGTTCGAATCCCGTCAGCTCCGCCATAATACCCCAAAAAGTGACGTTAAGCTTTGGAGTAAATTCCGATTACTTTTCGGGGACCCCATAACTTAAATATATGCCGTTGTAGCTCAACTGGTAGAGCAACTGACTTGTAATCAGTAGGTTGGGGGTTCAAGTCCTCTCGACGGCACCACAATTCCCAAAAAAGTGAAGCAAAGTTTTGTAGCAACGGCTATTACTTTTTCGGGGTCCGGTAAGGCTGTATATGTGGAGGCTTAGTGAAGTGGCTAAACACGGCAGACTGTAAATCTGCTCTCTTCGAGTTCGGTGGTTCGAATCCATCAGCCTCCATTTCCAATTACGTTGGGGATTAGCCAAGCGGTAAGGCAACGGACTTTGACTCCGTCATGCCAAGGTTCAAATCCTTGATCCCCAGTACTACACCCCATAAAGTGAAGGTAAGCTCTAAAGCGAATTCCAATTACTTTCCGGGGGCCCCAATAAATTACATGAGTCATTAGCTCAGTTGGTAGAGCACCTGACTTTTAATCAGGGTGTCGTAGGTTCGAATCCTACATGACTCACTGCCTTATTTACAGCATGCGCGTATGGCGGAATTGGCAGACGCACTAGACTTAGGATCTAGCGGGTGACCGTGGGGGTTCAAGTCCCTCTACGCGCATTCAATCCTCAGTAGCATTCATACTCCTGAGGTACCCATGCGGAAGTGGCTCAGCGGTAGAGCATCGCCTTGCCAAGGCGAGGGTCGCGGGTTCGATCCCCGTCTTCCGCTCCATCTTATTAAGCGCCCTTAGCTCAGCTGGATAGAGTATTTGACTACGAATCAAAAGGTCGGGAGTTCGAATCTCTCAGGGCGCGCCATTTTTTTATATGTTATAACCTTATCGGGACGTAGCTCAGCTTGGTAGAGCACCTGCTTTGGGAGCAGGGGGTCGCATGTTCAAATCGTGTCGTCCCGATAGACGCGCGGGCGTAGTTTAATGGTAGAACTTCAGCCTTCCAAGCTGATCGCGCGGGTTCGATTCCCGCCGCCCGCTTTAAAGAAAAAGATCACCTTCGGGTGGTCTTTTTTCGTTTGAACGTAAGCACCTTGAGAAAAACCATTTTCATGGTAAATTTAATATGAATCGATGATCAGGCGGATGTGACGCTTGTCACCTAATCGGAGTAGGTCATTAAAATTTAATTACATAAAGGAGTACAGAACCCATGACTCAAAATAAAAGAACTCAAAATAAAAGTACGCTGTATAAGAGAAATAAGCTTATTGATGTTAGCAGAACACTAGCTAAGGTTGCAATAGGCGAAGCTTTTGCCGATGTAGTTATTAAGAATGGAACACTCGTCAATGTGTATTCTGGTGAATTACTTGAGCGTATTGATGTTGCTGTTGCGGCTGGGAGAATAGCGTATGTTGGGAACGCAGACCACACCATTGGGGCTCAAACGGTCGTTATCGATGCCACAGGGAAGTATATGTCTCCGGGATTTTTAGATGGTCATATGCATGTTGAAAGCACGATGCTTTCCGTTACCGAGTTCGCCAAAGCGGCATTAGCCAAAGGAACAACGGGGATTTTTATGGACCCTCATGAAATTGCCAATGTGTTTGGAACAGAAGGTGTAAGGCTGATGCACGAAGAGGGGCAGCAGCTGCCGCTCAAAGTTTTCACGACTTTCCCATCCTGCGTACCAGCGACTACGGACTTGGAAGATGCAGGTGCAAGCTTAGAAGTGACCGATATTAAAGAGGGACTGCAGTGGGACAACGTGGTCGGACTGGGCGAAGTCATGAATTTCCCTGGAGTCATTTATGGCGATCCGAAAATGTGCGGGGAGATTGAAGAAACGATCAAAAGTGGTAAAACCGTCACAGGACATTTTCCAAGTGATGATGATCGTATGCTGCAGGCTTATATAGCATCCGGTGTAACATCTGATCATGAAACCGTAACTCGGGAACAAGGTCTTCATAAAGTCCGCATGGGCATGCACCTTATGATTCGTGAAGGTTCGGCCTGGCATGATGTCAAAGAGGTTATTAAGGTGGTAACCGAGGATAAGGTCAACACGGCCAATATTTCCCTTGTCACAGATGATGTAAATCCGCAAACTTTAGTGGAGAAGGGGCATCTCAATCATGTCGTGCGCCGCGCGATCGAAGAGGGAGTCGATCCAGTAACAGCGATCCAAATGGTAACGATTAATGTGGCGCGCTATTTTAAAATGGAAAAAGATTTGGGCAGCATTACTCCCGGTAAATGTGCTGACATTTTATTGCTGGATGATTTACAGAAGGTCGAGCCTTCGACTGTCATTACCGATGGCCAAGTTGTTTATGATAATGGCAAACTTACGGTTGCTTTCCCGGATTTCGTCTATCCTGAGCACATTCGTAATTCCATGAACGTTAAGCGGGAGCTTACGGCAGAGGATTTCAAGCTTGTAAGTCGCAGTCATCAGGATAAGACGAAGGTCAATGTCATCCGCATTATTGAAAACAGTGCAAGAACAGAGAAAATGACTGCAGCTCTAGGTGTTGAGCAGGGGTTCATTCAACCAGATACGGAGCAAGATATTATCAGTTTAGCCTGTATCGAACGACACCGTGGAACGGGTCAAATTTCACTTGGTTTTACGCATGGCTTTCAATTGAAGGCAGGTGCGGTAGCCTCTACAGTGGCGCATGACAGTCACAATCTAATTGTTATGGGGATCAATGAGCAGGATATGGCTTTCGCAGCTAATGAGCTTGTCAAAATGGGAGGCGGCATGATCGTTGTAGAGAACGGTAAAGTGGTGGCTCAAGTACCAATGACCATCGGAGGCCTCATGTCAGATAAATCATTGCTTGAGGTCGTTAAAGAGGTTGCAGAGCTCGAAAAAGCGTGGAAACAAATTGGCTGTCCATTGAACGCCCCGTTTATGACATTCTCATTAATTGCATTACCCGTCATTCCTGAAATTCGGATTTCAAACCGAGGTATTGTCGATGTTACGCAGTTCAAGCTAATTGAAGTGGAAATTGGTTAAGTGGGACAATAAATAGGTCCAAAAGAACGTATTCTTTTTATTCTTTTTAGAAGGATGACGTTCGGCGCGGGAGGTTAGGATGGTTTGCGGGAGGCCGGAAACGAGCTCAGCTTCCATCCCGACTGTTATTTCGGGTTCCTCGATCATTGGCAGGTCTAGGGTGGTGGCCACCTCATCTCGAATCTGATGCAGCAAATCCAATTGCTGTTCTAATTCGTCTACACGTTTGGAAAGCAGCATGTTCTCTTGCTTAAGCTTTTTAATAAGCTCATATAGTAATTTCATGGTGAGCTTCGGTTTCTCTGATGGCTCATTTTCTTCGTTATTGTTAGTGGGGGACAGCAGCATCATCAACACTTCATCACTGTTTACCTTGTCTGACACAGTATGGCCTCCTTTAATTAATGAATCTCACTGAGCTGCCCATCCGTAAAGAGATATTCTTTGGGAACAAGTGAAAGATTAATATTTCGGCTGCAGTCGATGTACTGTGGGTAAACAACTTTGATGGATTCCTCTTCTTGAATTGGATAGTTAATGATTTTATTCTTTTTGACTATATCTATAAAAAGATGAAACATGATGGAGATAATTAACAATCCCGTTAAACATAACTCTAAGTTTTGAATCATAAGTTAACCTCCTATGAATCTTTTTTCATAGATTAACGGATTAGAACTAAAATGTCGCTCGAAAACCGTTGTCGTTTTGTAAGCTTTTTATGAAGAGTTAAACGGAATATAAGGCAGAAATAGGGTAATGATGGTATTTTTAAACGTATATTGTTGTTAAATCTCACGACCTTGTCTATCAATGAAAAAAGAAATAAACTATAGCAATCGGGGAGACTCTCAAAGGATGGAGTTGTTCGAAATGTTCAGTAAAAATAGTCAGATTCAGACCTATCTGGAACGTATCGGTTTTGAAGGTTCGCTCGATGGCAGCGCAAAAACACTGGCCGACCTGCAGGAGTGTCATCTGCACACGGTTCCGTACGAAAATTTGGACATTATGAACCGCATAGCTTTATCGTTGGATCCTCAGGATGTATATCAGAAGATTGTCGTGCGCGGGCGCGGAGGGTACTGCTTCGAGTTGAATGCTTTATTCGGCTGGCTACTGCGGGAACTTGGTTATTCGGTCACTGACTTGGTCGCTCGATTTTGGCGCGATGAGCCGAATTCGCCACCGAAACGACGTCATCACGTCCTGAGGGTAGAGGCAGAAGGCACAGCTTTTTTGTGCGATGTCGGAGTAGGCGGGATCGTCCCTCGCAGGCCGATCGCATGGATAGAAGGTCTTGAACAGCATCAAGGAGAAGAGAGTTATCGACTCGAGCGCGATGCCTATTATGGTTGGATGCTTTGTGAGCAGAAGAACAAGGAATGGAACCGCATTTACTCGTTTACGGAGGAGCCTCAGCTGCCGAAGGATTATATCTTTGCGACCTTCTGGTGTGAGAACGCCCCGGATTCGATTTTTACCAAGAGTCCAATGGTAGCCATGCGCACCCTGGAGGGACGGAAAACACTGGCTGGCCGGGAGTTTCGTATCTTCACATCCGACGGGGTAAGGACTTTCACTCCTGAGACAGAAGAACAGTATAAAGCGGCCTTGCAAGAGCATTTTGGTATTCATCTAGATTAATAATTATTGTAGTTAAGTACTAGGGTAGAGTTAAGAGGACTCCGGAAGGGGTCCTCTTTCTTTTTCAAATTTGAAGTTCTTATTCTAATTACGAGAGTGATAACTTTCTGTCTTCACGTTCTAAGGCTTTCTGCTGCTCTTTGGTGAAGGTACAACTTAGTTTTGGTAGTCCAGTGTGTTCGTTGATGTAGATAGTTCTTACAACGCCTTGAATGTATTTCAGTTGTTTGGTCCATTCTTTTGGGTTGAACATGGACATCAACTCCCTATTAATAAATGTCTCCTACAAATTCTCCACGACAATGGTTTTGGAAGCGCTTTATTATTAGTTTATGTTTAAAATTTATGGATGATGCATCGAGTAAAAGTACTTTAGAACAACACGAAAGTGAGGGTGTGCATGATTTTACTCTATATGCATAAGCACTCGAGTATGACGTCATTACAGCAACGGACCATAAGGATGTAAATGGTTTATAATCTTGTTCACAACTAAGACAAATGGACAAGAATGAGCGAATATACTTATACGGAATCATCAGAAGTTGTTTATCAACTAGGAGGTGTTTCGGTATGATTTATTGGTTGTTGGCCGTTATTGTGGTTGTGGTTGGTTTATTGATTTTCATGAACGTGAAGAAGCGCAAGGTGGTTCCGGTGACTGATTTGCAAACACATAAGTCGTGCGCTTATTGTAACGAGGAAATTGCAATTGATGCAGTTGTATGCAAGTACTGTAGGGGTGTTGTCGTAAATTGAGGCTGATAGAATGAATAGCAAATGAGACAGCGGTCAGTTCGCATTAGTGTGAGCTGGTCGTTGTTTTGTTTTGTAGGTCTTCAACATTCATGAGCTAGCTCCCTTGAATAATTGTAAAATATAGTATACAGCCAGAATCTCTTTTACTATAATTAATGTAGTCAATCCATTTATTGGAATAAAAGGTTTTTACAAAAATAATTGAAAAGGAACATTAAACTTATGAGATTTCAAGCTTGCTCCATCGCTTTTTGTTTGATTTTAGTAACATTATTATTTCCTGCACAATCTTA
Source organism: Paenibacillus sp. WG02 (assembly GCF_055396115.1). Taxonomy (NCBI): domain Bacteria; kingdom Bacillati; phylum Bacillota; class Bacilli; order Caryophanales; family Paenibacillaceae; genus Paenibacillus; species Paenibacillus sp. WG02. The sequence goes on from NZ_AP036016.1 coordinate 883,838, forward strand.
TTCAGCTAACTCCGATGTTAAGATCGAAGATCCTATTTTAGAGAAGGAAATCAGAAATGAGTTGAAGCTGGAAGCTGATCAGACGCTAAATTTAGATAATTTAGAGAAATTAACTTCTCTATATCCAAAAGGAAAAGAGAAGATTAAGAGTTTGAAAGGATTGGAGCGGGCTTCTAATCTTACAAAATTATTTTTACCCAACCAGGAGATCACGGATATCAGTCCTCTTCGAAATCTGTATCAATTAGAGTTTTTGGCTTTGGATGGTAATCAAATCCAAAATATTTGCCCGATCTCCAATATGACAAAAATACAACAGCTGCTCATAAGTAATAACCAAATTAAAGATATTAGTTGTTTATCTCGATTAACGGGGCTCACTGATCTTCTTGCCAGCAAAAATCAAATACAAGATATTGCTTCGCTATCTAAGTTGCCAATTAAGTGGCTTGATGTTACCAACAATCCTGTTTCAGATATTACACCAATTAACTCTATGAAGGCGTTACGTACGTTATTTATAGAAGAGGATAAGTTGAATGAGAAGTCGAAGTTCATGCTCCAGCAGCTTAAACAATCAGGTATAACCGTGAATAAGGCTCCTAACAAGTCGGACAGCACATCTGATATTACTGTTATGGTCAATGAGGAGAGAGTTTTATTTGATCATTCGCCAATAGTAGAGGCTGGAACGACACTAGTACAATTTAGACCACTATTTGAAAAGCTGGGTTTTACCATCCGTTGGGATAACGAGGCAAAAACCATTGAAGCTGAGAAAGAAAGTTTGCGTATTACCCTGCAAGTAGATAATTTGAATGCTAACTTGAATGGGTCTCCCTATGTTTTACCGGCAGTACCTATGAATGTCGAAGGTAGTATTTTCGTTCCTTTACGTTTTGTTGGAGAAGCATCCAAATATGATGTAACTTGGGAGAGTTCGAGCAAGACCATTTACCTCATGCCCGTTCATAACGTAATAAGTCCTGATGGGAAGTCCCAAATTACAGTAAGTGGACAGTGGCTTAATAAAACACCTACTATAGAACTCTCTCAAATATTCATCGTCAATGGAAACAATGTGATATTATCTATAACAGACACGCCGTATGCCCAATCGCCAATCAAATCACTAGGGGATTATGATAAGTTAATCAAAAAATCTCTGGAATCGCAAAACATTAAGGAGTATGGTCCAGATCGTTTAATGAAGATTAACGGATTGGAAGCTAGCCAATTCTCTTATTCCGTTAATGGGAAAAATGGAGTCAACTACACCGTTGTCCAGACGCTCATTAAAGGGAAGTACAATTATTTTAGACTCATTGTGCTTACAGGGGATTTGGTGTATTCCAAGGTCAATGAAGAGTACCAAAACATCGTCAACACGTTTCAAGAGATTAAAACTACTTCACAGTTAAATCAGGAAAAGTTTAGTGCCTTGTCTCCGAAAGAGCGGTTACTAGACGCTGCTCATTACTACAGGGAAGCGGGCTTCTTTCAAAAAGACAAGACTCTGACAAATCAGCAGTTTGATGACAAGTTTCTCGAGTTCTACAAAGGATTTGCAACCAAGAATTGGGATCCGTTTGATTCAGGAAAAGCGTACTACGATGCGCTCGCAGATCTTTATGTACTACAACAGGATAAAGATCGAGTTTGGTTAGAGTACACAGAAGCAGATTTTATCTCTAAGGATAAGAACTTCTATGTAGAAACATTGAAACAATGGAGTGCTATCTCTCGCGGCTCGTTTCTGCCATCTGACATTGTTGAAACATGGGATACCGAAGAGGGGCCAATAACGGTCAGCTTTATGTTAAATGGACAAAAGAAAACGATACATCCCAAGTATATGTATGATTATCTAGATACTGAAATTCTAAAAGACCTGAATGAAATGATGAAGAACACCGGTTATCAGTTCGCTGAAATTGACATGGATGAAGAGGTCTTTATTACGGTGTTGACGGCAAAAGAAAAGGACAGAATTCAACAAGATCGCTTGCTTGATTTTACTTCTTACCAATAATAAAAATGGAAAAGCAATAGAGGCCATCCCCAGATAAGGAGGATGGCCTCTATCATTATTTGTTCGTTATTTTCACTGTAGTTGTCTCAGGATCCCATTCTACCTTAGTACCCAGGGACTCCGCGATAAAACGAACAGGGACGAGCATGTTACCATTTAAAATTGTTGCAGGTGCTTCCAAAGCAATGGTTTTTGTGTTAATAGTAGCTGTCTCTTTACCGACGGTTAGGGTAATGACATCATTCCCTTTGGTAGCTGTAATAGTGGAGGTGGTGTTATCCCATTTCACTTCTGCCCCAAGGGTTTCAAAAATTTTGCGTAAAGGTACAAGTGTGCTTCCGTTGATAATGGTTGGTTGCTCTTCGAAGGTTAACGTTGATCCGTCTACCTTTACGCTAATTAGATCGATTGGAGGTACAGGCTCCACATTATTGCTTTTGATCCATACTGGCTCCGTTCTATACCACTGAGTCCCGTCTCCGGTAAAGCCGTTGCCCCAGGACCAAAGAGTTCCATCTTCCCTAAGAGCCATAGACCTTAACCCTGTGCCATGAGCGGCGATCTTTTCAATTTTAATCAGATTTTTGACCTGTACAGGAACATCGCTGTTCTCATAGGATCCGATTCCAAGCTGGCCGCCTGTATTTTTACCACTAGTCCAGACCGTACGATCCTTTTTTAAGTATAGAGGACCACCACCTGTTGCCTTGATATCAATAACATCTTGGATACCCTCTACTTTTTTAGGGGCCGATTTCTTAGATGTATCATCCCCGGCAATTTTACCACGCCCGTTGGAGCCGAACGTCCAAACGGTGTTGTCTTTCTTTAGGGCATAGGAATCGGCTCCCGCGGCAGCAACAGCTGTAATATCGCTCAAACCTTCAATCTGTACAACTTTGCCTTGGTCAAGCGTCCAAATGGTACCATCTTTCTTCAAGACTATCAAGTTATCACCGTATCCAGTAGAGATACTAGCAACGTTTTCAAATCTTAATTGTACAGGAGTTATATAATTTCCAATTGTGCCGTCAGATTTTTTATAATAGAGTCCTCCCCAAGCCCAAAGCGTGCCGTCATCTTTAATGGCGTAGCTTCTTGCCCATGCTCCCCATACCGCTACTACATGCGATAATCCTTGAACTTGAGTGGGTTCACCTTTATTGTTATCTATCCCTACTTTGCCGGACCCATTTTCTCGTTTCGTTTCCGTACCATCACCGATTTGCCCATCGGTATTATCGCCCCATGTCCAGACAGTTCCATCCTTTTTAACTGCTAGTGCATGCATAGAACCAGCACCTATTGCTTTAACATTGTTTAGCCCCTTCACCTGAACAGGTACTTTAGAATTGTTTGCTTGTTCCCCTTTTTCTCCATTACCAAAAACGCCGTTTCGATTACTTTCGCCCCAAGACCAGACTGTTCCGTCTGCCTTAACGCCTAAGCTAAATGTACCTCCGGCGACAATATCTTTCCAACCATTTGCCATCTCATCAGCTTGTGCGTTAGGAACGGAAACCGAAATGACAGTTAAAAATAAGGCTATCGGCATCACCAATTTGAGTAGACTGCACTTAGAATTGAAAGACATGTATAGTGCTCCTCGAATGACAGATTAATTGCATGATACAATTTCTCTATCAAAGTGCAAATACCTTCACCTATTCACTTGACTTTGTTATTTTTTGTATTTTTTGGATTGTTGTGTATCAACACGAAACCCTAACTCTTCCTATTCTTCCTACCAGACTCCTTGGCATCTATAGTATCCAGGAAATCATTCGTTGTCCGAACGACATACTTAACCTCATCAAGCCCTCTCTCCATGAGCATACTTTTGTGAATATCAAGGATCAGCTTTTTCTCATGAATTCCTTCACCATCAAGCTTCTGAAAATTGAACAACTCGCTGGGATCGATTTCTAAGGCATTCATTAGAATTTCCAACGTAAGAAGTGAAATATTTCTTTGCCCTCTTTCTATATCCGAAATGTGAGATTTACTCATACTATCCTTGCCTGTTTTTTCAGCCAACTGATCTTGTGTTAAGCCCTTTAACTTTCTAACCATTCTTAAACGCTCGCCAACGAGTCTTAAAAAATCGGACATCTCATTCACCTCAAAAACGAGGTTATTGAAATCGTTGATAAAAAGAGATACCCGTATAATATGATAAAAGTTATAAAATCCTGTATAAATGGTACTTTGATGCACCGATTTTAAATATAATCACTAAAAAGTTGGCGCTACACATCAAAAAAGTGTAACATCAATCTAATAACAGCAGACAGAAGGAGCTTGAATCATTTGACCATCGAATTAAAAAACGAAATACCTCCCAATTTTGAGGAACTAAAAAAATCGGCCAATCGTACTTCCAACTGGAGAGAACGTCTAGAAGCCGTTGAAGCATTAGGCCAGTATAACGACCAACAAACCATTAACATACTAGCGCGTATGATGAGCAGCGATGCTGTTTATCCCATTCAAGAAGCTGCTTACCGCAAACTCCGGGCATTTGGTGAGGATGTTCAGCTGCCGCCAAGGAAAAAAGGCGACTTGATTAAAGGTGCAGGTAAAGTTTTTGTGCGCATTAAGAAGAGCTTGCCGGAAGGCCATACGTTTGAAGAGTTTAAAGAGAAGTTACAGAAGACCAGAAGTGACGTATATGATACTTATGAAGGCGATAAAGGGCCTGACTTCGATCAATGGCTTGAAACCACGTGGGCGTCGTTGTTGAGAGTGAATACATGAGTAAAGCGAAGGGGAAAGGCGGAACCGGCAGAGGGACAGACAGTAAGGGCTGGAACCGATGGCAAGCTAGTGCGAATAGAGCAAAGAGTGCCCCAAAACCTTATAAAAGTAAAGGCCTATTAGCAGCAGCCAAAGCTGCCAAAGCCGCGAGCAGCAGCAATGGCGACAAATCTAAAGCTTAGCGGCTGCAGCTCATAAATATCTAACCCTCGGCATCCTGCCGGGGGTATTTACCTGCAAAATGAATAAAATCGCTCAACATAACTCATATTATCGAAGTCACTATTCCATTCATAAAAGGAGACTTCGAGATGCAGCAGCAAACGCCTAATAACAATATGACACAAGGCATGCCGAACATGAATCATGGGGGGCATGAGCTTTTTGATTTGCACGAGGTGTTAGCCTCTACGATCAATGTGCTAGACCAGTTTATGATCTTCCGACAATTCGTCCAAGATAACGAACTTCTGGATATTTTGGATCGCCAGTACAACTTTACGCTATTCCATTACAATATAACGGCAGAGTGCTTTTCAACAGGGCAGAAACCTAGTCAAGAAACGCAGACGTATATGATCCGAAATCTATCGCAGCCGATCTACGGGATCAAGCCTACACAGCCCAAAAAGCCGAATCAATCTCTGGCTGATGTGAAGGATGCAGGCATTAGCGCGCATATGCTAGGCCTTGTGAAATCCCATGCTGCGCTATTAACGATGACTTCCGTTGAAGTGACCAACCCTGCCGTACGTCGTGTTATGGCTTCTCAAGTACAGAACTTTATAGAAATGGCCTATGAGATTTTCTTGTATCAAAATAGAAATGCCTACTACCAAGTTCCACAACTCGAAGCTTCAGATATGCAAAAAATGCTTAACAGCTTCGTTCCGGCACAAGGAATGCCGCAAATGCCACCCAATAACAGGGCAGGAACTGTACACTAAATTGAACATAAACCAGCATCGGTCTCATCAACCCATGCTGGTTTTTCTTTGCTCTTTAAACTTTTTTTATCATTGAAGCGAAAGGGCATTGAGAAGCGACACTCTCATCATCACGCAAAAAATACTGCTCCCACTCTAGATTATCGGATTGGCCGTACCATTTCAAAGAGGGATGCGCGGGAACACCATCGTACTCGACTAACTTCTGACGAATCAACTTTTTCATATTACGGCCAAAAGGGGTCGAATCGTTGATTTCTTCGAACACCCACCGGGGCTGGAATGTGATGAGGAAACATGGAGTCCGTCGGCTCTTCCGAATCTCATGCGCAGGAGTCCCGCAAAAAGCGAAATACGGATGCCCGTCAAAACAGAACTCCCAAGAAGGATGGGAAGGATCAGACGAAATATGGGAAGGCCATGGGGCCTGATCTATAGCGCTTACCCGGCTTAAAATAGACCAAAACAGTTGTTCATACATATCTATAGAAAAGCCGTTGGCTAGTTCGTCAGGTGTATTAAAAAAAATGACTAGAGAAGCATATTTACCCGTTTCACGCGAACAATCTCCGTATTGCTGCAAGAGCTTTGCGACATTATTGATGGCTTCTTCAGATGTAGGATCTGCAGCAAATCCGAAACGAAGACTATTAGAGATATAACCAAGACGCCCGGGTATGCAAGGGTACATCTGGTCTGGATCATTAATCATTTGACCAAATTTGTGAAAAGCATCCTGCTGCCATTCCGGCAGATCCGCTTGATGATCCTCAAGCCAGTCTTTGGAGACTAATTTAACCATGTCAACACCCTCCCTCATCCATTCGGAGCATACTATGCGATGGGTGAAAAATGGGTGAATGTCTCTAGTTTCTAATTTCCACATCAATAGGTGTGCAAACATATCCATTGCAGGCGCTTTCTGAACAGGGACAAGCAGATACCGCCACGAATAGGTTCGTCTCTGCACGAAGCTCAACATAGTCGCCAGCTCTGGATAGCGGCCGTTCTATCTTGATTTGTCCAGAAGGCTGAATAACCGTGTTCATAAAGAAGTTCAACGAATAGTATTGATCCGGAATAGGAATGTTGAACTGAGCAAGAGCTTGATTCAAATTATGATAGCAGCTCGCATGGTTTTGTTTATCGTATAGCAATTCATACATTTCAGGGCGGCAGGGGGAGTTAATGAAATCATGCTGCCCTACGGTATCAGCCACAACGGAGAGTAGCGGGCTATAGGTATTGGAATAGAGAAGATCTCCAGGTTTTATCTTCATCGTACGCAGCACATCCATAGTAACACCTGGATCCAGACGCACACTGGTATCGTCGGCACGATAAGCAACAAAGTCGGCAATTTGCTCACCCATTACATCTGTTATACGGACAACTTGCCCTTTTTCCAGCATAAAACCAAGCCCTTGCGTAGAGGGAATTCGCCATTTTTGTTTGATCATTGGGGTCCTCCTGCAGCATTGGAATTTATCTTTACAGTATGGCTGCTCGAAGGAGGTATCATTCAAGCGGAACTTGCCCAGTGGTTCCCTCTAAAACACATCTTTGCATCCATATCCGTACCTGTGTAAGATAATACTGAATATGATTTTTGTGGATGAGGTGGGGTTTCATGGTTTTCGGTGCGCGCGTGTGGAAGACGGGGATTGCTGTAGCATTAGCCTTATACATAAGTGCTTGGCTCAATTTCTCTCCTCCTGTTATTGCGGCAGTAGCGGCAATTTTTGCTATGCAGCCTTCGATCTACCGATCTTGGCGCTATTTCCTAGAGCAGCTGCAGACGAATATTCTAGGCGCGGCATTGGCATTACTTGCGGGTATGTTTTTTTCTAATAATGTGATTGCTATTGGAATTGTATGTATTATTGTTATCATCATAAGTTTAAGAGTGGGCATGGAGGAAACGATCGGTCTTACCTTAGTCACCGTTGTAGCGGTCATGGAGGCTTCAGGAGAGTTGCAATTTGCCATCAATCGATTGCTGCTGAGTTTGATTGGAATCGGTTGTGCATTCGTAGTGAATGTCCTTTTCTTTCCACCTAAGCCCAAAGAGCAATTCGCCGCACAGATTCGTACTATTTTTGCCAAAATGTCGCTCCTCCTTCGCACGGTTATCTCTAATGAAATGAAAGAGACCGTATTCCGTGAGGAAAAAGAAAGCCTGCGCAGCAGCTTGAAGTCTTTGTCGGATAAGTACAGGCTCATGGAAGAAGAGATTAAGAAAATCAAGGGAAGCGGGTTAAATCGCATTCGTGAACTCGTTGTTTACAAGCAGAAGCTTCTCGTGATGTACAAAGGGCTTGAGGTTCTCGAAGCCGTGGATGAGCACTATTTTCAAACGTCCCGTACAGAGGCAATCGATGACTATTTCGATGATCATTTGGAAAAGCTAATAAAGTTCCACGAGCACGTTCTGTTGAAATTCGATGATAAGCTCAAGGATGACTGCTCGGAGGGTTTGGAAATGGAAGCAGAGAACGAGCGCTTCATGACAGTACTCATCGACCGTTATCATAAGCAGCCGAAAGGAATGCTGCGATTGTCAGTAGTGGCTGCGGCTATGTATGATTATGGTCATCAAATAACGCGGTTGGATAAGCTTGTGGAGCATGATCATCGCGGAGAAACTGAAGAGAGGGAACCCCTTGATTTATTGCTCAAAAGCATTAGGTTAAAATGATAAATAGATTTGGACACCTTTTCATAAAATAGTCATACTGAACCTTTCGGTTGTCAGACGTTCGGACACCTCGAAAGGTTCCTTCATAAAATAATGATTAAAGGTTGCTTTACGAAATCGTATGTGCTATATTATGATTCTTGTTCCAAACGGACAAGCAAGGCAATCGATTATTATTAATGAGTCTGAACGTGTTGAACATCTTCACGAATGGATAAATAAAAATAAAAGCTTGCAAATGAAATTTCAATATGGTATATTACTTCTCGCTGCTTCGGTAACACGGCAGAGAACGAAAGAAATTGATCTTTGAAAACTGAACAACGAGTGAGTAAGCACGAACGAGAAATCGTTCAAAAAAGAGATTGCAAAATCTCGCTAGCAACGCAAATGAGCAATTAAGCTTTCAAATAGTTTTACTATTATGGAGAGTTTGATCCTGGCTCAGGACGAACGCTGGCGGCGTGCCTAATACATGCAAGTCGAGCGGGTTTACCCTTCGGGGTAAGCTAGCGGCGGACGGGTGAGTAACACGTAGGTAACCTGCCTATAAGATCGGGATAACTATCGGAAACGATAGCTAAGACCGGATAATTGGTTTTCTCGCATGAGAGAACTATGAAACACGGAGCAATCTGTGGCTTATAGATGGGCCTGCGGCGCATTAGCTAGTTGGTAGGGTAACGGCCTACCAAGGCGACGATGCGTAGCCGACCTGAGAGGGTGAACGGCCACACTGGGACTGAGACACGGCCCAGACTCCTACGGGAGGCAGCAGTAGGGAATCTTCCGCAATGGACGCAAGTCTGACGGAGCAACGCCGCGTGAGTGATGAAGGTTTTCGGATCGTAAAGCTCTGTTGCCCTAGACGAACAGCAAGAGGAGTAACTGCCTTTTGTGTGACGGTATAGGAGAAGAAAGCCCCGGCTAACTACGTGCCAGCAGCCGCGGTAATACGTAGGGGGCAAGCGTTGTCCGGAATTATTGGGCGTAAAGCGCGCGCAGGCGGTTAATTAAGTTGGGTGTTTAAGCCCGGGGCTCAACCCCGGTTCGCATCCAAAACTGGTTGACTTGAGTGTAGGAGAGGAAAGTGGAATTCCACGTGTAGCGGTGAAATGCGTAGAGATGTGGAGGAACACCAGTGGCGAAGGCGACTTTCTGGCCTATAACTGACGCTGAGGCGCGAAAGCGTGGGGAGCAAACAGGATTAGATACCCTGGTAGTCCACGCCGTAAACGATGCATACTAGGTGTTGGGGATTCGATTCCTCGGTGCCGAAGTTAACACAGTAAGTATGCCGCCTGGGGAGTACGCTCGCAAGAGTGAAACTCAAAGGAATTGACGGGGACCCGCACAAGCAGTGGAGTATGTGGTTTAATTCGAAGCAACGCGAAGAACCTTACCAGGTCTTGACATCTGGGTGTAAGCACTAGAGATAGTGCCCCTCTTCGGAGCACCCAAGACAGGTGGTGCATGGTTGTCGTCAGCTCGTGTCGTGAGATGTTGGGTTAAGTCCCGCAACGAGCGCAACCCTTGATCTTAGTTGCCAGCACTTTGGGTGGGCACTCTAAGATGACTGCCGGTGACAAACCGGAGGAAGGTGGGGATGACGTCAAATCATCATGCCCCTTATGACCTGGGCTACACACGTACTACAATGGTCGGTACAACGGGAAGCGAAGCCGCGAGGTGGAGCCAATCCTTATAAGCCGATCTCAGTTCGGATTGCAGGCTGCAACTCGCCTGCATGAAGTCGGAATTGCTAGTAATCGCGGATCAGCATGCCGCGGTGAATACGTTCCCGGGTCTTGTACACACCGCCCGTCACACCACGAGAGTTTACAACACCCGAAGTCGGTGGGGTAACCCGCAAGGGAGCCAGCCGCCGAAGGTGGGGTAGATGATTGGGGTGAAGTCGTAACAAGGTAGCCGTATCGGAAGGTGCGGCTGGATCACCTCCTTTCTATGGAGACTCGGGTCTGATAGACCCAGTCAAGTATCTTCGGATACAAAATCGCTTACTCACTCGTGTTCAGTTTTGAAGGATGAATTTACCTTCAACTACTTGTTCCTTGAAAACTAGATAACGAAACAAACGTAAAGTAAGAACTTAGGTTGCTTGATTCTAACGAATCTTGCAAAATTCTTTAAATGTTTTTCTAGGTTAAGCTAGAAAGAGCACACGGAGGATGCCTAGGCACTAGGAGCCGAAGAAGGACGTGGCGAACGACGAAATGCCTCGGGGAGCCGTAAGCAGGCTTTGATCCGGGGATGTCCGAATGGGGGAACCCAGCTGTGGTAATGCGCAGTTACTCTAAAGTGAATACATAGCTTTAGTAGAGGCATACCCAGGGAACTGAAACATCTAAGTACCTGGAGGAAAAGAAAACAAAAGTGATTCCGTCAGTAGCGGCGAGCGAAAGCGGAATAGCCCAAACCAAGGAGCTTGCTCCTTGGGGTTGTAGGACCTCGATATGGGGTTAGTTCGGTAGGCGAAGTGATCTGGAAAGGTTCGGCATAGAAGGTAAAAGCCCTGTAGCCAAAATCGAACGAATCCCCTAGAGGTATCCTGAGTACGGCGGGTCACGTGAAACCCCGTCGGAATCCGGCAGGACCATCTGCCAAGGCTAAATACTCCCTAGTGACCGATAGTGAAGCAGTACCGTGAGGGAAAGGTGAAAAGCACCGCGGAAGCGGAGTGAAAAAGAACCTGAAACCGTGTGCTTACAAAAAGTCAGAGCACTCTATATGTGTGATGGCGTGCCTTTTGTAGAATGAACCGGCGAGTTACGTTCCCGTGCGAGGTTAAGTTGAAAAGACGGAGCCGCAGCGAAAGCGAGTCTGAATAGGGCGCTTTAGTACGTGGACGTAGACCCGAAACCGTGTGATCTACCCCTGTCCAGGGTGAAGGTGAGGTAACACTCACTGGAGGCCCGAACCCACGCATGTTGAAAAATGCGGGGATGAGGTGGGGGTAGCGGAGAAATTCCAATCGAACTCGGAGATAGCTGGTTCTCCCCGAAATAGCTTTAGGGCTAGCCTCGGATGTTGAGTTGTGGAGGTAAAGCACTGATTGGGTGCGGGGCCCGCCAAGGGTTACCAAGTCCAGTCAAACTCTGAATGCCACAAACTTAAATCCGGGAGTCAGACAGTGAGTGCTAAGATCCATTGTCAAAAGGGAAACAGCCCAGACCATCAGCTAAGGTCCCCAAGTGTGTGTTAAGTGGGAAAGGATGTGGAGTTGCACAGACAACCAGGATGTTGGCTTAGAAGCAGCCACCATTGAAAGAGTGCGTAATAGCTCACTGGTCGAGTGACTCTGCGCCGAAAATGTAACGGGGCTAAACACGTCACCGAAGCTATGGCTTGCACTATGTGCATGGGTAGGGGAGCGTTGTATGTACGTTGAATTCTGACCGTAAGGACAGGTGGAGCGCATACAAGTGAGAATGCCGGTATAAGTAACGAAAAGATCAGTGAGAATCTGATCCGCCGAAAACCTAAGGGTTCCTGAGGAAGGCTCGTCCGCTCAGGGTAAGTCGGGACCTAAGGCGAGGCCGAAAGGCGTAGTCGATGGACAACAGGTGGAAATTCCTGTACCACCGTAGCCGTTATGAGCGATGGAGTGACGCAGAAGGATAGTGACGCGAGCTGATGGATGCTCGTCCAAGCAGTGAGGCTGATGTGTAGGCAAATCCGCACATCGTAAGGCTGGGCTGTGATGGGGAGGGAAACTTTAAGTACCGAAGGTCATGAGTTCACACTGCCAAGAAAAGCTTCTAGCCAGGCGAAGGTGCCCGTACCGCAAACCGACACAGGTGGGTGAGAAGAGAATTCTAAGGCGCGCGGAAGAACTCTCGTTAAGGAACTCGGCAAAATGACCCCGTAACTTCGGGAGAAGGGGTGCCTCGGTAGGGTGAATAGCCCGAGGGGGCCGCAGTGAAAAGGCCCAAGCGACTGTTTAGCAAAAACACAGGTCTGTGCGAAGCCGCAAGGCGAAGTATACGGGCTGACGCCTGCCCGGTGCTGGAAGGTTAAGAGGAGTGGTTAGGGGCAACCCGAAGCTATGAATTGAAGCCCCAGTAAACGGCGGCCGTAACTATAACGGTCCTAAGGTAGCGAAATTCCTTGTCAGGTAAATTCTGACCCGCACGAATGGCGTAACGACTTGGGCGCTGTCTCAACGAGAGATCCGGTGAAATTTTAATACCTGTGAAGATGCAGGTTACCCGCGACAAGACGGAAAGACCCCATGGAGCTTTACTGCAGCTTGATATTGGACTTTGGTACGATCTGTACAGGATAGGTGGGAGCCTTTGAAACCTGAGCGCCAGCTTGGGTGGAGGCGCCGTTGGGATACCACCCTGATCGTATCGGAGTTCTAACCTGGTACCGTGATCCGGTATGGGGACAGTGTCAGGTGGGCAGTTTGACTGGGGCGGTCGCCTCCTAAAATGTAACGGAGGCGTTTAAAGGTTCCCTCAGAATGGTTGGAAATCATTCGCAGAGTGCAAAGGCATAAGGGAGCTTGACTGCGAGACCTACAAGTCGAGCAGGGACGAAAGTCGGACTTAGTGATCCGGTGGTACCGAATGGAAGGGCCATCGCTCAACGGATAAAAGCTACCCTGGGGATAACAGGCTTATCTCCCCCAAGAGTCCACATCGACGGGGAGGTTTGGCACCTCGATGTCGGCTCATCGCATCCTGGGGCTGAAGTAGGTCCCAAGGGTTGGGCTGTTCGCCCATTAAAGCGGTACGCGAGCTGGGTTCAGAACGTCGTGAGACAGTTCGGTCCCTATCTGTCGCGGGCGTAGGAAATTTGAGAGGAGCTGTCCTTAGTACGAGAGGACCGGGATGGACGTACCGCTGGTGTACCAGTTGTCTCGCCAGAGGCATCGCTGGGTAGCTATGTACGGAGGGGATAAGCGCTGAAAGCATCTAAGCGCGAAGCCCCCCTCAAGATGAGATTTCCCAGTATGTAAGACCCCTTGTAGACGACGAGGTTGATAGGTTCGAGGTGGAAGTGCAGCAATGTATGCAGCTGACGAATACTAATCGGTCGAGGGCTTAACCAATTCCCAACCAAGTGAAGATAAGCTTAGTAGCGAATTCCGAATACTTGATTGGGGCCCAGAAAACCTAAGCAATTCAAACCTTTACGCAAGTTTCGTATCTAGTTTTCAAGGCGCAAACCACGCTTTGACTGTTTGGTGATGATGGCGGAGGGGACCCACGCGTTCCCATCTCGAACACGACCGTTAAGCCCTCCAGCGTCGATGGTACTTGAACCGCAGGGTTCTGGGAGAGTAGAACGTTGCCAAGCAGTACCCGCAAGGGTATTAGCAATAATGTAGGGATCACATCTAACTATGACGCGGGGTGGAGCAGCCCGGTAGCTCGTCGGGCTCATAACCCGAAGGCCGCAGGTTCAAATCCTGCCCCCGCAACCAATGATGCGAGTCATTAGCTCAGTTGGTAGAGCACCTGACTTTTAATCAGGGTGTCGTAGGTTCGAATCCTACATGACTCACCATATATATGGATCTTTGGTCGTAGACCAAAGTCTCTCATATAGCCTTATTTACAGCATGCGCGTATGGCGGAATTGGCAGACGCACTAGACTTAGGATCTAGCGGGTGACCGTGGGGGTTCAAGTCCCTCTACGCGCATCAATCATCCCCAAGTCGTACTATACGCCTTGGGGATCCCTATGCGGAAGTGGCTCAGCGGTAGAGCATCGCCTTGCCAAGGCGAGGGTCGCGGGTTCGATCCCCGTCTTCCGCTCCATTTTATTAAGCGCCCTTAGCTCAGCTGGATAGAGTATTTGACTACGAATCAAAAGGTCGGGAGTTCGAATCTCTCAGGGCGCGCCATTTTTTTTAGAAATTCATAGTAGTTTCGGGATGTAGCTCAGCTTGGTAGAGCACCTGCTTTGGGAGCAGGGGGTCGCATGTTCAAATCGTGTCATCCCGATCATAGTAAAGCATAATCTAGTAGTGAGTTCACTGCTAGATTATGCTTTTTTTGTTGGCGGAGCTCTGCTGGGAGCGGCATTTTGAATGACAGTGGATACCGTTAAGGAAGTGAAGATGACATTTTCAGTGTGGATGAAGGCGATCAAGACTCACTTTCGAGGAATTGAGTTTATTGAATATACCCAAATGAAAACCTCTTTCTCATTTGTTCATTAACTGAGAAAGAGGTTATTTTTACCTATACAAATAGAGGATAATGTCAGATCATGTCGAATGAAATATGAACAGATTATTGGTTTAAGGGGAGAGTTAGATGAAAGTAAGTCATCCAAAATGGATTGCAGCTTTGATTATTACAATCGTATTGTTGCTAACGTTACCTAATCTTGATAAGGTCTCTGCTGCGGTTTTGCCGGGTGTCACAGGTATTTCAGATGCTTCTATTGAAGTCAACATAAAAAATACAGAGTCACAACCAATTAGCTCAGCTAAGGTTCTTGTTACCTCTCCGAATTTACCGTTTCCATTACGAATTCAGCTAGACGGAAACGGTCATGGCAAACTAGAAAATTTATCAGTCGCAAATTATAACATCTACGTCTCAGCTCCTGGATATTTCGATGATACGTATATCGGCGGTCAAGTTAGTAGTAACTACCAGCATGACGTGACGTTGGGTCATAACAACGGTCAAGTTGGAATAACGAATTATTTTTATTTCGACCCCTTTGAATACTCTTCTTTAGATCAAATTAAAGGGACTGTCTATTGGAGCACATACGGTACAATCCCAACGGATAGCCAAATAAATATTAATTTCTTTGATAGCAATAACACGGTAATTAGTAATGTTTACTCTGGTATTAATCCTCAAGCTAATATTTATACGTTGCCAGTTGGGAAATCCATCCCAGTGGGAGCGACAAGAATAGGTTTGGAGTTGAAGTCGGAATCCTCTGTCTTGGCTCAAGTAACAAGTCCAATATGGAAATCGTCCATGTATGCGCCTGGTCAATTACTCTTCAAAGATACCAATCCGGTCGGCGGAATTATTGATGGAGTGCTGAATTGGACTGGTTCTATGAATGAATCTCAAGTTACAGGGTACCGTGTATACTATCGTACAAAGAATGCATCAAATATATACCATCATTTGGGTGTTGTCGAAAAGAGGGCGGATAAAGCTTATCAGTTTACTTTGCCAACGCTGCCAACAGATGTCGCAGAAATCGGCGTAGTCGTAAATAACAGCATTGGAGAAGAACCTGGAAGTTGGCCCATTGTATCCATATATGATAATCGTTTATCAGATCCCTTAACATCTGTCTCTACAACATCGAATTTACCTGTTCCGAGAATTTCCGAAGGGCAACTGTATTACCCGCAAGCAGGGAAAATAGGTGGTTGGCTAAGATGGGAAGTATCATCAAACAGTAATATACTCCTTCAACTAGCTGGTCAAACGATTTATTTTAGCGATGCATATGGAACGAAATTACAATTGATCGGTACTGCCTTGGAACCTCGTATAGAAAACAATAATATAATGAATTACAACGGTTTAAATATTAATGAGCCTATCACAATCCCGAATGGCGCAACTCAGATTGCGATATACTCTGTTCTAGACAATGGCAAAGAGAATGACATACCTGCCTATTATCCGCTTCCCCCAACGATTCAATTTACAGATTGGGACGAGCACTACCGTAGTATCCGTGGACATATCACTTGGAATCAGGATAACGATGAGACGAACATAAAGGCTTATTATGCTTATTTTACAGGGTATAATGTGAGTTCCGTTGAAATAGGCCATGTAACAAAAGGGGCACCATGGAGGTTATCTATCCCTACGTCTCTAACGATTCCGCAAGGAGCAAATTTTATATCCATCTTTACAATGGACTATAATAATCACTTGTCACCTTATGGCACACCGGTCTATATTCAAGACAATTATTCTTCTTATCAGGTACAAAATGCGCTTAAACAAAATTACTTCACAGGAATTACAGCAATCGACATCAAGCAGATTCTACTAACTCTCAGCAATCCGTCCAACCCCTTCTCCCAAATTAGTAAAGAGGACACACAGGTCTTGTTATCACTCATTAAGCCGATTATGTCAGCTAACTAGAACTTTATGACTATGTAAGGTCAGCCTATTTCATAGAAATAGACTGGCCTTTTTCCTTTTTTTGCAGGAAAACTTCGCAAGTGATCTGACAGGAATCGAGAGAAAAATCCAAGAAATTAACAAAAAGCGAGCAATTTTATTACGATTGGAGTAAAAAAATATTAAAATAATGGAAAATATTATTTATAATAGAGGAGAATCTCCTTATTAAGAAGAACTAGTACTACTTATATAGTTGGGGAAGTTTACTTGAGAAGAATAAGAGGTACATCTATGCAGAATTCATTGTTTTTTAAAAATGTGATAAATTCTGATTCCATCTTCGAATCGATTGGACAATTGAGTGATATCGCCAAGAAAACAATTGGCTGCGAGCATATCTCTCTCTTTCTTATAGACGAGAAACATCAGAGCACCCCAGCATCTTATTCGGTTAATATTAGTACCGCAGTCATGGAACAGTTACAACAAATTGTGCTCCAAACGCAGTTTTTTTTCCAAAATCCAGATGGTATACGTTTGTCTGTACATAAGGCAGAAGGACATATAAAAAAATATCTTATCATGAGTAAATACGAGTGTATATACGGTTTTCATATAAAACATGGTCCTTCATACGGGGCATTAATGTTTTCATTTCCTTCTGATATTCAACTTACGGAGGATCAATTGCATCTGTGCAACCTCATTAAATTGCATATGGAGCAATTGATAAAAAAGATTCAATTCCGGAGACAAGTACTGAAACAGAAAGCCTACGAGAATCTTTTTAATACGTTGAGGGTTAAAGATAGCTTTACGGTTGATCATTGTTATAATGTTGCTTTCTACTCTACTTTGCTTGGAGCGAAAGCGGGTGTAAGCGAGACTGAACTGGAACGACTGAAGTTAGGGGCTCTTTTGCATGACATTGGTAAAATAGCAATTCCCGATCATATTCTAATGAAACCTGGGCGGTTATCGGATGAAGAATTTAGCGTCATTCGCCAGCATCCTGTAATCGGCTATGAGCTGTTAAAAGATTTGCCGGATGTTGAGCACCTTCTGCCAATTGTAAAATGGCATCATGAACGCATGGATGGGAGAGGATATCCAGACAATCTGCAGGGTGAAGAGATTCCCTTGCTTGTACGCATTGTAAGTATTGCAGATGCATTTGATGCAATGACTTCTACGAGAGTTTACCGAGATTCGCTGCACGTGCATGAAGTCAGGGAACAACTTCTTATTCACGCAGGCAAGCAGTTTGATGAGGAATTGGTGCGAATTTTCTTAAGTATCATCGATGAGCAGATGCAAATGAATGGATAATAACTTATCAACAGGCAACTATTTTAGGAATGAAAGCTGGGATAGATTAATGAAATGTCGCATTCTTATCGTCGATGACGAACCCCATAATTTAAATATACTCCGTATATTTTTAAATTCGTTACATTATGAAATCATCACGGTTGAGGATGGTAAAGAGGCTTTCTCGATGGTCAAAGAGACGGCACCTGATCTTATTTTACTTGATGTAATGATGCCTGAAGTGACTGGATTTGAAATATGCAAACAATTAACAGCCGAAAGCGACTTTGATATTCCGATTATTTTCTTGTCAGCAAATGCGCAAAAGGAAGACATTTTGCAAGGACTACGATTAGGAGCCATTGATTATTTGACCAAGCCATTCGATCTGGATGTGTTGGAACGAAAGGTTGAAATTGCGCTCCACCAAAAAGCGAAGGTTAAGAACCTGAAGAAAGACAATAAACAATTAGCCAAATTGGTGTATGTGGACGCACTAACTGGTTTATATAATCGAGCGTACTTGGACATTACCATTCGGATGATTAAAGAGGGAACCAAGAAATTTCAAGCCGCTATGATGGTCGATATGGATTATTTTAAGGACATTAATGATAACTATGGTCATTTGGTTGGGGATCAAGTCTTGAGAGAAGTGGCAACGATCATATCGTCGAAAATTTCTTGCGAGCATGATTTAGCCTTTCGGTATGGCGGGGATGAGTACTTGGTCCTACTCCAAAATGAAGTGAACTGTGTCGAAATTGCAGACAGCATTATTAAGGCTGTGGACGGTTTGAAGGTTAGCCTGGCACCGCATAAATCACAGGAATTTTCAGTGAGCATTGGGTTGACGAATAATTTCGACCCTACCTCGTTTGATCAAATCATTATGCAAGCTGATTCTGCACTTCTTGGGGCAAAGAACAATGGAAGACATCAAATAAAGATTCGCTAATAAAAAGGGGAATGGGTGGGGCATGGTCATGGAATTGAAAAGTTTTCAAAAGTTATTTCAAATGACGAAGGTCATTAATTCTCAGTTTGAAATGTCAGAAATCCTGCAAGTCTTCGTTGACGCGATAGCAGGAGAGATTACGCAAGCAGATCTTGTTGGTTTTTTCTTGAAACAGCCGGATGGCACTTTTCAAGGATATAAAGGCAATAAATTGCCTGTGGATATTACTGAGCTGCTCATTGATCCTAGAGAAGATGAGTTTGTTAGGGATATTTTACGCAATCAAGCTAGCGACTATATCTCGGATACGAGTGTTGATCTAAGATTGGATCAGTCCAAGAGACAATTGTTAAAAATTAAATCAATCCTCGGCATTCCCGTCATTGTTGAAAATGACGTGTTTGGGCTTGTCTTCGTTCACGATTTCGGAAAGCCGATGAATATTACCCAAGAGCAGATGGAAGTTACGGAAGCTTTTGTTAACATGGCTAGTGTAGCGATTCGCAATATCCGTATGTTCGAACAACGGCAGCTTCTGATGGAGAAGCAGCAGCTTCTTCTCGACGCGACGAAGGCTTTGTCGGAGTCATTGTCGGTCAAAGATGTTCTGAACACTTTTTTCTATTACATGCGTAAAGCTAGTGGGTCTAAGGATATCGGGATTCATCTATATAATGAAAAAGAGCATACGATTGAACCCTACCAATTGTCTTCTGAGAATGTAACGGTTGACGAATGGAAGGTTAAGCATAGAGAAGTCAAGTTAACGATTGAAAATGACCGCCTTTTGTATGAAGTCATTACTCAGAAGAAATCAGCGGCAATCGAGGATGTCTATGCGGATCCGCGGCCTAATCATAAAGCGTTCGTCTCTTTTGATATTCGGAGTATTATGGTGTTTCCGCTCGTTGCCAAAGGCTCCGTTTATGGTGTCGTGGCGATTCCTTCAATCGGGAAACCGAGGAAGTATGAAGCGAGCATATTAGAATTCTGCCAATCGATTTCTGATGCTACAGCAACCGCGCTTTCGAATGCCCAGCATACGGAAACATTGGATCACTCCGTCAATGAGCGTTCCATAGAGCTGCAGCACGCTAACTTCAAGTTAGAGGGTCTAGTACGAGAGCTAGAGCATCTAAATGAGTTGAAAAGTGATTTCATCGCGACACTTTCGCATGAGCTGCGTACGCCAATTACTGCGGTTAAAGGGTCCGTAGATATCCTTAGCAAAGGGATTCTCGGTGGTCTCAACGATTCGCAGAAGGACTTACTGGATATTGCGTCCAAGTCGATCGAGCGTTTGCTGGATCAAGTGAATGAATTGCTGGATTTTGCTAAAATGGAAAACGGTAAATTTGAATTGGTGTATACGGAAGCTGATTTCAAAGAAATCATCAAGGAATCTGTTACTATCGTACAGTCTCTGATCAATAAGAAGAAGCTGATTCTGGTTGTTGAGTCAGACGCCGAAACGGATACGGTTGTAAGCGTTGATAAACAACGCATTCTGCAAATTCTATTGAATTTACTTTCCAATGCGATTAAATTTACACCTCCTATGGGTGTGATAACAATTAAAACGATTTTCGAAGAAACGGTTCTTACGGTTGAAGTCCATGATAGTGGCATTGGCATCCCTTATGAGAAGCAGAAAAATATTTTCACGAAATTTTATCAAGCCAATAATCAAATTAACGGGACAGGCCTAGGTCTTGCGATTTCAAAACAGCTGATCGAACTGCATGGCGGTCGGATTTGGTTTGAGAGCACGGAAGGTCAAGGTTCGGTATTCAAATTTACTTTACCTAAAGGAAGGGAGTAACCAATATGCGGGCGATTGAAGTAGGATTGAGATTTTTAGTGCAGCAAGGTGTGCGCTATGTGTTCGGTATTCCAGCAGGCTCAATCAATGCGATCTATGACGCCCTTTTGGACATTCCTGAGCTTGAGCCGATTGTAGCTAAGCATGAGAACAGCTCCGGTTACATGGCAGGTGCTTATACAAGAATTACCGGTCTTCCATCGATTTGCGTGGCATCAAGCGGACCGGGAGCGACGAACCTCGTGACTCCGGCTGCGAATGCTTGGAAGCAGAAGCTTCCTGTCATATTCATTACTGGCTCTGTACCATCAGGCAAAATGGGCAAGGGGGGCGCGCAAGAGCTGTATGCGGAGCCGATCTTTGCATCGATTACGAAGATGAGCCGTACGGTTCTTGACCCTAATCAACTGCCGGAGATTCTGGCAGAGGCCTATCACACGGCGATTAGCGGCGTGCCAGGTCCTGTGCATTTGGCGATTCCTATTGATATCCAAATGACGGATATAGGCGTAAGAGAGCTTCCAGCGTTACCTCCAGTGCAGCAGCCTACAATGGATTTGGCAGCAGCTCAGGCGGCTGCTGAGCGGATCCAAGCAGCTGGTCTACGTGGTGCGATTTTGTTGGGTAATGGCGCTAAGGCATCCTCTGACAGCATCGTACAGTTGGCTGAAACACTTGCGTGGAAAGTGGCAACCACACCACGCGGTAAGGGAGCCTTTCCCGAAAATCACCCGCTTTCCTTAGGGATTTATGGCTTATCAGCGAATATCAAAGCGAGTGATTATTTGAACAGTAATGATCATGAGGTACTGCTGATCATCGGTTCAAGCTTAGGCGAGCTAGCAACAAGCAACTGGGAACCGCGATTGGTTGCGGGTAGAGAGCTCATTCACATCGATTACGATCAAAATGAATTAGGTAAGTGCTACGAAACCCAGTATCCTGTACTTGGTGAAATAAAGCTTGTCATTGCTGAATTGTTAGAGCAGCTTTCGACTGATGGACAAGATAAATCGTATGCAAGCGAGGTATTCCAAGGGCTAGGCGAAGCAGCGGCAGTTTCCGAACAAGGCGAAGAGAAATGGAATACGTTATCGGCGATCCGTCGTCTCAGTGCAACAGCACCGAAGAATGCTCGATTCTTCCTAGATATCGGTGAATTCATGACCTATTCGATCCAAAACATATTGATCGAGAGCGGACAAGAGTTCGATATTGATATCAATTTCGGAGGCATGGGCTCTGGAATCGGAGGCTCATTAGGAGCTCAATTGGCGGAACCGACGCGACCGACGATCTGTATTACAGGCGATGGCTGTTTCTTCATGCATGGTCTCGAAGTGCTAACTGCTAAGGAATATAATCTTCCGATCCTATTTGTCGTCATTAACAATGCCCGTCTCGGGATGGTCTATCATGGACACATGCTGCAATACAAAAGGTGTCTGGAGGACTTCTCGCAAGAGAGAGTTAGTATTGCGGGTGTTGCCCAATCGCTTGGCTTGCGTCATGCCGAGGTTAGATCGCTGGATCAACTACAAGGAGAGCACGTGCAAGAGTGGCTTTCTCATGGAGGTCCTGTGGTTGTTGAAGTTATTGTGGATGGCAACGAAATTCCGCCAATGGGTGAACGAGTTAAGTTCTTGCAGGGGGCAACGTATTAAGGGACATACTTTGAGGGATGAGTAAAAAGTTTTTGGATGCTTGTATCCAAAAGCTTTTTTTTTGCATCATGGTTGGGTGAAGCCTGTATTTTTGGCCTCGTACATGTTATGGTGAGGAAGAGTAAGAACATTAAGGAAGGAGCACTTCATTCATGTTGAAACGAACCATAGGTCGTTTGAATTACGAAAGCTCAGTCGTTATGTTTGGTGCAGCAAGTCTCGGAAATGTGACGCAAGAGGAAGCCGATGCATCCATTTCTTTTGCCTTGCAGCATGGGGTTAACCATTTTGATACCGCTGCCAGTTATGGGGATGCCGAAGTACGTATGGGTCCTATGATCAGTCAAATTCGCAAGGATATTTTCCTAGCTACGAAAACAGGGCAAAGAACGAAGAAGGAAGCGAAAGAAGAAATTTATCGCTCTCTGGAACGGATGCGGGTTGATTCTGTAGATTTACTTCAACTGCATGCGGTAGGCTCTTTGGAGGAGTTAGACCGCTGCACGGGTAAGGGCGGTTCACTGGAGGCAGCCCTTGAAGCGCAAGCTGAAGGTATTGTTAAGGAGATTGGGATAACTGGACATGGGCATGATGCACCAACGGTACATTTGGAAGCGTTACATAGATTTCCTTTCGCAACCGTGCTCCTGCCTCTCAATTATTATATGTATAGTTTGCCGGAGTATCGGGAAGCTTTCGATGCACTCATGGAGGAAGCGAATAAGCAAAATACGGCTGTAAGGGTCATCAAAGCGATCGCTAAGGCACCATGGGCGGAAGGGGAGAAGCGTTCTTACTCGACCTGGTATGAACCTTTTGACCAACAGCAGATTATTGATGCTTGTGTGCATTTTGTGTTGTCGTTCCCTGGTGTGAGCGGATTCGCAAGCGCAGGAGACATCCATTTGTTTCCTAAAATCGTCGATGCCGTGGAACGATATGGTTCCATGAACGATGAGGAAGCGGAGCGTATCCTGAGCAGTATCAGCGGATACACCAGTATTTTCGGAGCGCCGACCTCAATCGCTTAACAAATCATATATTTTAAATGATGGGCCCTTCAGTTGTTAATGTACTGGAGGGCTTTTTTACGTCGTTTATGGGTAAGGGTTCCTTTCCCTCGTGCGTCGCTAACTGAAAGAATCCTGCGAATATATATAAGCGTACGTAAGGAGGAAGGTAAGATGTTTAAATCATTTTGGAAGAAGAAAAGGTTTTGGCAAATTTGCAGCGGTATTGTGCTAACTGGATGTGTGATCGTATTCGTTGCATGCTATTCCTACATTCGTGGGCTTGATGTATCGAAGTTAAACCAGCCGCTGCCAGAGGCAACACTTGTGCTGGACAAATACGGTAAACCGGCTTCGCAGCTATCAGCTTCAAAAATTGAGCCTGTCCAGTTTTCACAATTGCCGAAGGTGTTAACGGATGCGGTTGTGGCTGTGGAAGATAAGAGATTCTATGAGCACACGGGTATCGATATGAGATCAATCTTCCGTGCAGTCGCTCGTGATGTGCTGCGAGGCAGCTATTCGGAAGGAGCCAGTACGATCACGCAGCAGCTGGCTCGTAATCTGTTTCTCAATGCAGACAAAACACTGGGCCGAAAGCTCAGAGAAGCCGCATATGCGATAAAAATAGATACAACCTACAGTAAAAATGAAATTCTGGAGTTGTACTTAAACAGCATTTATTTCGGGGAAGGCAGCTGGGGGGTACAGGGGGCGGCTAGAACGTATTTTAATAAAAATGTGAAGGATCTAACCTTGCCTGAGGCAGCCGTTCTTGCCGCTCTTCCTAAGGCTCCTAGCCGGTACTCCCCTTTCCAGGATGAAGGTCAGGCACTCGAGCGAAGGAATACTGTGCTTGTATTGATGCGTGATGAAGGTAAAATCACTGAGCAGGACTACGAGAAAGCCAAATCTTCACCGCTTGGTGTCGTTAAGTCCGATAAAGGCAACGACTTGAAGGGACGCTATCCGGCTTATGTTGATGCAGTCATTAATGAAGCTGTTCATGAGTATGGTTTTACAGAAGAACAGCTGCTGACGGGGGGCTTGCGAATCACGACGGAGCTAGACCCCTTGGTGCAGAATGCTGTTGCGGATGTTTTTAAAGACGAGAGTCTATTTCCGGAAAGCAAACCAGATCAGCTCATTCAAAGCGGCGCTGCCATTGTAGATCAGCGAACTGGCGGGATTCGTGCCCTAGCTGGAGGACGAGGAGAAGGCGTCTTCCGTGGGTTCAGTCGTGCAACGCAGTTAAAGAGACAGCCAGGCTCATCTTTTAAGCCGATTGTTGTCTATGGACCCGCGTTGGACAGCGGTTATAAGCCATCTTCCATCTTATTTGATGGCCCCTTAAACATCGAAGGCTACCAGCCACAAGATTGGGATCATCGGACAAGAGGACAGGTGACGATGCAGGAGGCGGTTGTTTCTTCTTGGAACGTGCCGGCTGTGTGGCTGCTTCACGAGATAGGGATTGATCGTGGACTCCAATTTGCTAAATCCCTGGGCATATCTTTACCAGCTCAGGATCGTCAGCTTGGCATTGCACTTGGCGGACTCTCTGAAGGGGTATCACCGCTGCAGATGGCACAAGCATTCAGCGCCTTCGCCGCCAAGGGGGTTCTGCATCCAGCGCATACGATCATGAAGATCGAAACGAGCAGCGGTCATTTGCTCGTTGGGGCAAGCCCGAAGGGGACTCCCGTGATGCAGCCGGAAACAGCCTATGCGATGACTACCATGCTGCAAGTGGCTGTTGCGCAGGGGACAGGCAAGAATGCCGCTATGAATCGCCCCGTTGCTGGTAAGTCGGGCACAACGCAGCTGCCGCAGACGAAGGAATTCGAAGGTTTAAGCAGCGGAAGCGCTAAAGATGCGTGGTTCGTTGGTTACACTCCAGAGCTGACGGCTGCGGTGTGGGTGGGTTATGACCGGACGGATAAAGAGCATTACTTAACGACATCCGGCGGTGCTGTCCCTGCTGTTTTGTTTCGCGAGATGATGAGCAGGGCCTTGGCCCAAGCACCTATTGTTCCTTTTGATATGCCGATTGTGGGGGCTGGGACCTTAACGACGGAGGAATCGAGTTCATCGGACTCTTCTAATGTGATCGACGAGGTAGTGAAACGTGAGCACGGACATGGCAAAGGGAAGAAAAGATAAAGATAAAGATAAAGATAAAGATAAAACAGCAAAAAGCCGTCGAATCCTTCATGGATATCGGCGGCTTTTATTGTGATGGCTTTGGAGCTGCCTTTCAGATGAGAAGAGGCTGCTTGAGCCTTCTACGGAATGAGAAGCTGCAAAAAGTGCATCATTTTTACGTGTAAGCTCAGGAAAAGCAGGTAGTTGCTGCAAAAAGTGCATCAAAAATTTCCGTTATGGGCTCAATGAGCTATTGAGACTTAAATTTGATGCACTTTTTGCAGGATAAGTTGGAAAGGAACCCTTCCGCCACAATTTTGATGTATGTTTAGCATCTTCTATCGGGAGCGGTGATCGTTACCAGCGTGACGGTGTTAAAAGCTAGTCATCATTGTGGTTGCTGCGGTTCTGCTTTTCACTCTTTTTGCGATCATCATTTTTTCTTGAATTTTCATTGTTACCATGGGCTTTGGATTTAGAGTTGTTAATTTCTTTGTTGTCATTTTCTTTGTTGTAATTATTGTTGTTGTTGTTGTTGTTGTTGTTGTTGTTGTTTTCGACTTTGTTTTTGCTATTGTCGTCTTTTTTTGTATCTTTGTTCTTATCCTCATTTTCATTTTTATCTTCATCTTGTTGTGCAGTTTCACCCTCATGGGAATCCTGCTGTTTTAACGTGTTGTTGGGCGCTTGCACTTGCTCCCATTTCGTTTTCAGATGGACATTTAGTTTGCTAGCATCCAAGTTATAGTGCTCGGCAAGCAGTTGTGTTAAGGCCTGCTCAGCATTAGAAGATTTGAGGTCGATGGAAGCTAGGAGCATTTTGATCCAAGCGGCTGCTTGGTCCCCTTTGAGATGAATCGTACCGCTATTTTCAGGCTTAATATTCAAATCATACAAGGTACCCTTTGCACCATTGGTTTGGGTAATATGCAGTTTGAAATGCTTGCCATCCACCTTCAGATCGATGTCCTCCAAGTTAGGATAAACCTCATTGTTCTGGGAAGGCGGTTGTGTGCTAGGTACAGGTTGATTTGGCACAGCTGCTGCAGCTTGCCCGCTCGTTGCTGACGGTGCTGGTGTCGACGTAGGCTCAGGGGTCACAGGTGTCGCTGGTACAGCTTCAGTCACTGGAGCTCCAGCTCCAGTTGAGGTCGCTTTTACATAGGCAGCCTGCTGCTTGCTATTGACGATTAATTCGATCTGATCCCCAGGCTTTAAATCAGCCAGTTGGGCCTTTTGATCATTACGGTAAACCCACACGGATTTCGCCAAAGCGATAGTTTGATCACCGGTATTAGTGTTTACAATGACAGCATCCGAAGTGATGGATTTAAATGTCCCCAGGACGGAAGTCGAAGTCGATGTGTTAGGTGAAGTCGCCGCATAGGCCGTCCACCCACAAAGCATCAAAACGACTAGGGTAATAGAAAGTATCGTGATTGTTAATCTTTTGCGCATAAGAAGCACCTCCAGTAACAGCTTTCGATTCGAAAGGTTGTTTTGGGACGGTACCCCGCATTGTCGAAAAGCCAATAACAGAGCTGACCGAGCCTAAACCATACATAAAGTACACAAGATAAGGAAATGGTAAAATCAGCTAAACCGCAGGGGAGGTTGTCCACATACTAAATAAATTGCTGCTTTGGTCAGGATTTGTGCTGCCCTGGTTATCTTTATTTTTGATGAAGAAGCAAAGTATTCACAGGTATATGCCTGTCTGTATTTTCTCGGTTCTGTTGGTCACGATCGTGTATGAGATTGGCTATACATATAAGTGGTGGATATTAATAGATGCCATTGTTCCATGGGGCCATGTGACAAATACAGCCTTTGCCTATGGGATTTTTCTTGTCGGAACGATGTGGGTTTTTCACTTTACATTTGGTCGGTTTTGGTTATATATTGTTGCTAATCTGGTGTTAGATGCCTTTTATGCCTTTGTTTTTCATCGGATTGAGGAAAAGCTTGGCATAGCGGACCTTATCAGTCTGAAACATTATCACATACTTCTCCTAATGGTGGGACTTTCACTCATCCTGTATCCGTATCAGCTATGGCAAGAACGAGCATGGAAAAATCTGGACAGCAGTGACCA
The DNA here is from genome assembly GCF_055396115.1 of Paenibacillus sp. WG02. NCBI lineage: Bacteria > Bacillati > Bacillota > Bacilli > Caryophanales > Paenibacillaceae > Paenibacillus > Paenibacillus sp. WG02. The sequence goes on from NZ_AP036016.1 coordinate 911,377, forward strand.
CGATGATATCACGATAAGGATCAATACCCCGACTTGGTTAACGAAAAGAGAAAAAGCTAAATGAAGAAGCCGCCTCGTCCTAGGATGGGGGCGGCTTCTTTTAATCGTTGTCATTTTGCAGACGCTGCATGAATTCCTCGGCAGCACGGTACCCTTGCTGACGCAAATACCAGTTGTTAGCCGCGGCTTCAACGAGTCCGGCAACATCACGTCCAGGCTGAAGTTGGATTTCAATGTGTGGAATTTTAATATCCATATACTCGGTGAAACAGGGTTCAAGCTCCAAATCGTTGTTGAGCGCGTCCTCCTGCCACTTCGTAAGCTCAATATCGAGCACGATCCGCGTTTCGTCCTGAAAAGCTTTGCGGCCGTAAAGCCGCGAGACGTTAATCAGTCCGATGCTGCGCAGCGCCAGGAATTCCTTCGTTTTCCCATTGTGGGTACCGAGCAGGGTTTCGGGGCTGATTTTCTTCAGTACGACAATATCATCGGCAACAAGGCGATGCCCTCTGCGAATTAACGTATGGGCAGTTTCGCTCTTGCCAACCCCTGACTTACCGCGAAGCAGAATGCCAATCCCCGAGACATTGACGCAAACACCGTGAACGGCAATCTCCTGAGCGAGCGATTTACTCAAATACAAATCCACTAAGTCCTGAAACTTACTCGTAGGGGAAGCCGTACGGAGGAGCGGGATTTTCTCTTCTTCGCAATATTTGGTTAAATATTTCAAACCTTCCTGGTCTCTCGTCACGACGAAACAAGGCGGGTGATATTTGACAATATTACCGATATGAAGATTTCTTTCATTCTCGCTGAGACTGTGCAAATAGGTAATTTCTTTCCTGCCTAAAAGCTGAACGTGAGCTTGCGGGAAATATTCAAAATAGCCGACAAATTCAAGTCCCGGGCGATGTGCCTTTGTTTTGGTAATCGGACGGTGCAGTTCCGAATGTTCGGCAAGTACTTCGAGCGAGAAACGCTCAACCAAATCTTTCACTGTGACGGGCTTCACAACAGTCCTCCTTAAAGTTTTACTTTACTATATGAGTTGATATTGACAGTCTATCCTTAGTAGATTCGCTTGCGAAGGGCTACTATCCTGCTATGAAAGCGCTTGAAAATAATCGCCAGCTTTTCATTGCAATTAAATGCTTTGTTGATATGATAATAGGAGAAGCTTTTAGGAGGAGTAAAACAACATGGACACCTACAAAAACTGTCAAAGCTGCGGGATGCCACTCGCTCGTGATGAGCAAGGCGGAGGAACAGAGAAGTCTGGGATGAAGAGCAAGGTATACTGCAGTCATTGCTACCAAAATGGTGAATTCACAATGCCTGATTTAACCGTAGAGCAGATGAAGGATCTGGTGAAGCAGAAGCTGGTCGAGTTTGGTTTTCCGCGGTTTCTTACAGGCCTTTTTACACGCAATATTCATAAGCTAAAAAGATGGTCACCAAACGGCTAATGGAGTTTGACTGCCATGACGACAAAAAAGCTCTATGCAAGGATTGCACAGAGCAAAATGCGAACATGGTCTTTCGTATGTTTATGTAAAAGCAGCTATCTATTGAAGCCGCATTTTTTGGCAAGTGTTGGCCATGTTGAAAGAAACATGTTTTCCCACCTGTCTTCGGGTAATACCATGATCCATCTTGCGATTTGATCCAATCCCATTTCGCATAATGTGTTAACGACTTCTTCTTTTTCACAACCGGTTTTTATTGCTAACATCTCAAAACCACCTCATCGAATGTATTCAAACAATTATATATATGCAGCTGGGTGCAAAAATGTGACTGATTTTTTGAATGTGAATGCTGGGGTGCTGTGTGGGATTGCGAAGAATCGGATAAATGTTGCGTAAAAATAAAAGGAAGAGGCTGAGCAGTGGTTTGCTGCACAGCCTCTTTGTTTGGCATCGGAGAGCTATGGGATGACTAAGCGATGGCGAGATGGAGCGGGCTTGTTAAGGTTGAGACGATGTTAAACATCGTTAAAATGTTTGGAGTGCTCGGATTCGTCACTGTAGTGATGAAAGATATCAATAAAGCTAAGGGATAGAGTGATTTCCCTTGGAAGTAGCGTCTGAGACGATGAATTTCATCGTTAAAGTGTAGGGACTGCTGGGATTCGTCAGTTTAGTGATGAAAAACATCACTAAGGCTGAGGGAAAAGGTGATTTCCCTCGGAAGTAGCGTCTGAGACGATGAATGTCATCGTTAGAGTGTAGGGAGTGCTGGGATTCTTCAGTTTAGTGATGAAAAACATCACTAAGGCTGAGGGAAAAGTTGATTTCCCTCGGAAGTAGCGTCTGAGACGATGAATGTCATCGTTAGAGTGTAGGGAGTGCTGGGATTCTTCACTTTAGTGATGAAACTTCATGCTATCAGTTTAGGTTGAAGGTGTTCATTTTAAGTGAATGCGAATTTGAGGGTCGAGAGTTTGTAGTACTTGATTAAGCTCTGAATCAGATACATTGTCATCTGTATATCGTGCTTGGTTATAAGCAGAAGTGATGGCATGAACGGCTTGGTTGGACAGCTGATATTGGCTGGATAGCTCCCGTTCTGTTTCATTTGGGGTATGGGCTTTGTTGTAAGTATAGCCTCCCTCAGCTGCTTGCTGGATCAAAACACGATAAAGGAAACGGATGCGCTCCCGATTGTTTGGCAAATGTGACCATTTTGGTTCATTTGTTTTCCCCCTCGACCAACGCCTCGTCGTTTGCTGCCACCAAATTCGGGGTAGTTCTTTCCACGCAAGAAGATTCTCTTTTTCATCCGTGAAACCTTCGGCTCCCTCACCTTTCTTGCTGCTAAATGAACGGTTCATCAAGCGCCGGATAAGCGAGACCAGAGCAGGTGTCAGCTTGGCAATGATGATATAAATGGCACCAAGGATAAGGGCGATGACAATGAGATAGCCGAAAATAACCTGGGCATAGTGAAGCAGCATGTCAAACCAGCTTGGTTCACCAGTTGGAGCAGGAGGCGGAAGCGGCAATGGTTGTGCTGAAGGAATTGGCTCGGGCGGTTGATCAGATGATGGCTCGGACAGCAAGAGGCGCAGCAGCCAAGCGATCGAAGCACGGAGAAAGGAGCCAATTCCTTGTTGCAATTGTTGAAAGTAGGCAACAACTGCGATACAAGCAATTAATGTGATTAACCAAATGCGGCTTGAGCGCTTCACTGACTCAGATAGTGACGATGCTGCAGCACGTTCATTGCCTGCTAACGTGGCGTTAAGGAGTTGAGCGCGATTCGCAGCTAAGAGAAAAATAACCAGCGAACAGAAACCGAATCCATTCATCCAACCTATATATGGCTGGAAAAGAACGAACCGTCCCATAATGGGGACACCTATGAAATAAACCAAACCTGCGGTAACAAATATGCTCGCTGGGAAGAGCGAGAACCATCCATCCTTGGTGCAGCGAATACCGCGATAGACAAGTAGTAACCCGGCGGCTGCGCAGGTCCAGCTATGCCAGTTGTTGTTGCCTTGCAGGAGGAAGGCTATCGTTGAACCTGCTCCTGCACAAAGCATTAGCTCGTAGAATGTACGAGATAGCCATTTCATTCGTCCAAAGAAGCAACCCAACACATAACAGAGCAGGAACTGAAAGCAAGTCATCCAGAGTAAGGTCTCTGACAGATAGACCTGGATTAGAACTATAATGGGAAAGAAGATAATGAGTTCGAGTAAACCGTATAAGATCGCTAAGCTGAATTCTCTCACAAGAAAATTAAAATTAGCTCGTCGAGAAGGCGGTTGAATGGGCGCTAACATTGGAAACACCTACCTCCTTTCCGTTCAGTTCAAGAAGTCCGTGCTGTAAGGGGATGATAAAGACAGAATGTCCAAACGATTCAAGTCGGGCAATACTTTCCTTGATCCCCTTAGACACGAAGGAAGTCAGTAGGATGATGTCCATCGCGGTCCCTTCTTGCTCGATTCCATGATCGAGGAAGTCTTCGAAGGAGCGTGAGCAGGTGATGGCCAGCTTCGCCATCGTTTCGAATAGGTGTTCCAAATGTGGCCAACCACCCTCGGGAGCGAGGTACACGGGAACTCCAGGCTGCCCCTGTAGAGAGCCGTTGTAGCCGAAGCCGACAGGAATACCTTGACTCACCGCGTATTCAGCAAGTGTAGCCGCGTATGAGAGAGCTTTCTCAACAAGCTCGGGATCAGTCACGGCATCCCACATCGTTTCCGTTATTTGCGTATTTACGGCCAAGAGCAGCCTGGGGTCAGCGGTGAAATCTCGATTATATACTTGGAGTTTCTGACTGCGTGCTGTCGCCTTCCAGTGGATGCTGTTCATCGTATCACCAAAACGATATTCCCGTGCGCCGGAAACGAGGAACGGATCAGGCATAATCCAGCGTTTGACGGTGATATCGCCTTGCCATCGGCTGGAGAGGAGCGGGATGTCATCTCTGCTTACCAAGCGAGGGTAAACAAGGAACTCCAGCGGCATGCGGTGGATGGAAGAAGCAGCTTGCACACCAACTAGATCGCCGATGGAAGCTGCCACCGTTTCGAGCTTATACCAACCTCGCTTCGCACAGTGTACCCCGTGGCGTCGGACTATTCTTGTATAGGGCATAAGGCTGAACAGACTGCGATGATTCTGGAAAAGAGCTCCGCTGCTCACTGCGAGATTGCTCATCTTCGCAAAGTGGAGCCCCGCGTGAATCGTTGATTCCAAGCGAAGCCAAGGAATTGGAGCCAGCTTACGATTAACGATCGTTTCGATCATGACAATGTCGTCCCCGGCATGGCAATGTGTCGTACTGAAGGCTCGCTCAATGCGAAGCCCGCGAAACCCCCAGCGGGCAAATAGCAGATGCTGGAGGAGGAACAGAGCGACAGTGATGATGAGAATCCAGCTAATGCTCATCGGCTACCCCAGCTTCACTTCCGTAGGAACGGGGGTAGCTGCAAGGATACTGACCAGCAGCGCATGCACCTGCTGGTCTTGTTGGCGCGATCGCGTACGCAGCAAGATGCGATGCGCCCAGACGGGCCCAGCCAGCGCTTTGATGTCGTCAGGCAGCACGTAGTCGCGGCCGCGAAGCGCCGCGTACACCTGCGCCGACTTCATCAAGGCGCGAACGCCGCGCGGGCTGACGCCAAGCGCGGCATCCGCATGCGTGCGCGTCGCTTCCGCGAGCTGCACGATGTACTGCAGCAGCTCGTCGCTGACGCGCACCTGTGTGAACAAGTGCTGAGCTTCGAGCAGCTCAGCACGGCCCACAACCGGCAGCAGCTGATCAAGTGGATCATGCTGCTGATAGCGCTTCAAGATCTGAACCTGCTCGGCTGCGGATGGATAGCCGAGGGAGAGCTTCATCAGGAAGCGGTCGAGCTGAGCTTCCGGGAGGGGGAACGTCCCCTGATTCTCGACAGGGTTCTGCGTGGCGATGACGAGGAACGGAGCTTCGAGCATGCGCGTTTCACCGTCGATGCTCACCTGGCGTTCCTCCATGCTTTCCAGCAAGCTGGACTGCGTGCGCGGGGTCGCTCGGTTAATCTCATCGGCTAGCACGATGTGAGCGAATAGCGGCCCTGGGCGGAATTCGAATTCGCCCAGCTTCTGGTTGAAGAAATTGATTCCGCTTACATCTGACGGCAGCAAGTCGGGCGTGAACTGGATGCGCTTCATTGTGCCATCGAGGGAGCGGGCCAGCGCTTTGGCTAGCTGCGTTTTCCCTGTACCGGGAACATCCTCAAGCAGCACATGCCCGGAAGCAATGAGGGCGATGACCATAAGCTCGACGGTATCGTCCTTTCCAACAATGACTTTACCTACGTTTTCTTTAATAAGTGAAGCGATTCGTCCTATTTGTGCGAAATCCATGGTTTTCCTCCTTGTTAGTGCGAGCAGTTTTATTGCAATTCCTGTCTTGTGAGCGGTTTTACTGCACTTCCTATCTATTGAGGGAACGTAGAAGCGCTATTTCTTACGTTTAGCTCTTTTCAGGGTCCTAAGCGGAACCACGTTCCGCTATTCCTCGAAAATCGCTGTAATTTCCTCCAATTTGGACTAAATAGCGCCTCGTAGTTCCCTTTGGGGCCGAAAACAAGCATTTTGCATGAAATAGCGTACTCAGGTTCCCTTAATCATCGCAAAGGGTTCTCTCCAGCGACGGCTGATTGGAGTTTGTTCTTAAAAGCCCCAGTCCAGTAACAGCTCAATTAATGTTTAATACCGTAAGGCCGCACCATGCTAAGCAGGGGATTGTCCCAGTTTGATGCATTTTTAGTGGGTTTGCTTTACTCTTACTTAATCTTAACAGACAAAAGGTGATTTTTACCATTATTTCCTCCATCACGCACCAACTAGTTGTGTATTCCATAGGCAGTTAGTACAATGATGGTGATTAAGAATACGCTTACGAGAAGCGCTTATGAAGTAAGCTTTTTATAAGAAGAGCTTTAGGAGGACGAGCATGTACAAGCTGCTACTAGTTGATGACGAAGAGGACGTGCGGGAAGGTGTCGTCCGTGAGATAAATTGGGAAGCGATTGGCTTTGAAGTGGTTGAGAAAGCGGAGAACGGCAGGGAAGCGCTGGAAATGGTTGAGCGGCTGCAGCCGGACGTGGTTGTAACGGATATTCAGATGCCGTTCATGAATGGGCTCCAACTAGCTGAGGCGGTCCGGGAGCGTTTTCCGACGATTAAGCTCATCATCCTTACGGGGCATGATGAGTTCGAATATGCCCAAAAGGCGATTAAGCTGCACATTGATGAATATGTGCTGAAGCCTTTTTCCGCGCAAGAGCTGATCAATGCCTTGCTGAAGGTGAAGGAGCAGATTCAAGAGGAAGTGTCTCATCGGGAAAATGTACAGCTGCTGAAGGAGCATTACCGTAAGAGCATGCCTGTGCTTAAGGAAAATTTCTTAGCAACGTTAATGAACCGGAAACTCCCGCGTGATGAAGTCTACGAGAAGGCCGCGAACTACGGGATTGAGCTTACTGGCAATAGCTATGTTGTAGCGGTGCTGAGCATCGACGGGGTGCTTATTCATGAAGAGGATTTGGAGAATCGCAGCGAATTGGCGAAGTCCGTTTCTTTGAAATACTCCGAGGATCAGGCGCTGAAATATTTTGCCTTGCTGAATATTACGGAGGAGATTGTCGATAAACGGCGTCTTGGCCTTGTTTTCATGCATAACGATCAAGTGGTTGTACTAGCCGCTAGAGAGAGCATAGACAGAGAAGCCGCGCTTCAAGAAACGATGAAAGTGCTGGAAGAAGTGCGTCAGAATGTAGAGAAATATTTGAAGTTTACGCTTACCGTTGGGATCGGAACCGTTATGAAAGACGTAACCAAGATGAGCTATTCATATGAAGATGCGGTGTTGGCGCTGGATTACCGACTTATCTTAGGCAACAACCGCATGATCTACATCGATGATGTGGAGAAGCGAAACGTGGAGAAGATTCGTTTTGACGATGTGAAGGAGCATGCCTTGACGCGCTGCATTAAGGTCGGGACGAGTCAGGAGATTCGGGAGACGATGGATGAGCTTTTTCAAGGGATAGAGGGTGGTGTTTCCGTTAAGGACTACCAAATTTATTTACTCGAAATATTGACTTGTATCCTGAAAGCGGCCAAGGACTCTAACCTTAACGTCGATGAGGTATTTGGCGATCATTTTATTCCTTTTACAGAAATAAATAAATTCACTTCCTTGGAAGAAGCCAAGCATTGGCTTGCCGAATTATGTGCGAGCATGATGAATCATATCGCGTCGGACCGTCAATATACGTACAAAAACCTGGTCGAAATGGCCAAAGATTATACGAAGAGCCACTATCACGAAGGTGATATCACGATTAATAAAGTGTGCGGCCACCTGCATATCAGCGCGGGATATTTCAGCAGTATTTTCAAGAAAGAGACGAAAATGACTTTCGTGAACTATTTGAACCATATTCGTATGGAAGCAGCCAAGGAGCTCTTGCGTTCTACGGATATGAAGGCGCTGGAAATCGCGGAGAAGGTTGGCTATGCCGATGCCAATTATTTCAGCTTTTCGTTCCGTAAAAATGTCGGTGTTTCCCCCAAAGAGTACCGAAATAACAGTTCCAAAGGGCTTTAGTGTTAAAGGGGGGGGTAATGTTTTGAAACGCAAAGTGAGAACGATGTTCGAGGCCTTATATACTGTTTTGCTGGACACGATGAGGGTGAAAAGCATTCAATTTACGATTACGATGTCGTTTATTTTGATTACGGTGATCGTCATGTTGATCGTCTCGCTGGTGCTTTATAATAAATTTTCTAGAACAGCGGAAGAGAGTGCTTTTCTGAATACACAGCAAGTGATTGAGCAGGTACAGTTTAACTTGGAACACTATATTAAAGGCATGGCGGATACCTTCGAGGTGGTCGATGCGAAAATCGCTAAGAGCCACGGCATTCCTTCGGACAAGCTGCTCGAGCAGTTGGAAACGATCGCGAGTACGCGCGAGGATATCGTGTCCATTCACCTTTTTACAGCAGATGGTGGACTAGTAACGGGCATTCCCACGACCGAGATGCGCAAAAATACGCGACTTCTCGAGCAGTCGTGGTTTAAGTCTGCGCTGGATAATCCTAACCATCTCACTTTTTCCCTCCCGCATATACAGAATTTGTTCAAGGATCCATACAAGTGGGTCGTTTCCATGAGCAAAGGGGTTTCCATTCAAAAGGATGGGAAATGGGTTGAGGCTGTGCTGCTCGTAGATGTTAACTTCAAGACGCTGGATGACGTGTTTCGTACGGTTTCTCTCGGCAAAAAGGGCTATGTTTACATCATCGACGACTCTGCCGGCAACATTGTCTATCACCCGCAGCAGCAGCTTATTTATATTGGTTTGAAGTATGAAAATGTAGAGCAAGCGCTCAAATTCTCGTATGGAAAATACATGGATGTCAGCGATGGCGAGTCGCGGTTCAATGTGGTCAGGACGGTTAATAACATCGGTTGGAAAATTATTGGCGTCTCCTACATGGATGAAATGGTTACAACACGCAAGGAAATCAGTACGTTCATGATTTGGCTTCTCGTCATTGTTCTTGTTTTCATATTATTGATTTCGTCCTTCATGTCTGCACGTATTTCGCAGCCCATTAAGCGACTGAAGAAGTCGATGGAAATGGTCGAAAAGGGCCATTTTGACACGTATATTCATGTTCGGGGCGCTGATGAAGTGGAGCAGCTTTCACGGAGATTCAATCTGATGGTCTCACGGGTTCGTGAGCTGATGGATCAAAGCATCCATGAGCAGGAGACGAAGCGGAAGAATGAGCTGGAGGTATTGCAGTCTCAGATTAATCCGCATTTTTTGTACAATACACTCAATTCCGTTGTTCGCATGGTCGGTAATGGGAAGAATGAAGACGTCGTCAAAACCATTACGTCCTTGTCCAAGTTTTTTCGGATATCCCTGAGCAAGGGGAAGAATATCATTACAATCGGAGAAGAAATCGAGCACATTAGGAATTATTTGATTATCCAGAAGATGCGGTATAAAGATAAGTTCGATTACGAGATTCAGGTGGATGAAGAGGTACTTACCTACAAGACGCTGAAGCTGATTTTACAACCATTTGTGGAAAACGCACTCTATCATGGCATTGAATATATGGTAGACGAAGGTCTTATTCACATATCGGTCGGCAAGGTCGATGAGAAGATCTTATTTGAGATTCGGGATAACGGTGTTGGTATGTCAGAAGAAACGCTCAAAAACATCCTGACCGGTCATGTGAAAAGTGAAAAAGGGTCCGGTGTAGGGCTGCGAAATGTACATGAGCGTATCCAGTTATATTTCGGTACGGAGTATGGGGTTAAGGTTGAAAGTGAGCTGGAAGAAGGAACTACCGTCAAGGTTTGGATTCCAGTAGTTATGGAAGATGAATAGGAAGGAGAAGCCATGGATAAAACAATGAAAATAAGACCCCTTCTATTTGCCGTCCTGGTAGCCGTCATCTCCATGTCCTCCTGTACCAAGCAAACGGAGACCATTCCAACCGAGCAAAAGAAACATTTGGAGGTTATACTCCGCAGTCAAAACGGCGATTACTGGAAAACGGTGAAGATGGGCGCCGAGGTGGCCGCGAAGGAGTTTGATGTTGCGCTGGATTTCCGTGCACCAGGCGATGAAGCGGATGTGAAGGGTCAAATTGCCTTAATGGAGCAATCGATCAGCAGCGGACCGGATGCCATTGTGTTGGCAGCTAACGGTTATAAGGAATTGTCCGGGGTTGTGGATGATGCGTCAACGCGGGGAATTCCTGTCATCACAATCGACTCCGAAGTGGAGAATCGTAAAGCGAAGAGCTTTATTGGGGCAAATAATTATGAAGCTGGGCAATTGGCTGGCAAACAGCTGATCAAGCTGGCTGGGACAAGCGGTGATATTGCAATTGTTAGCTTTATGCAAGGAGAGCGCAACACAGAGCTTCGGGAACAGGGCCTTTTGGAGGAATTATCCAAATATCCGGATGTGAAGGTAATTGAGAAGGTTTACAGTCTGACTGACTATGAGCTTGCCGCGCAGCTAACCCATAGCATGATAGAGAAGCATCCCCAATTAGACGGGATTGTGGCTCTGAATGAAATCTCGTCCATTGGCGTTGCGCATGCCATTCAGAGTATGGACCTTCAGGACAAAGTGAAAATCATTACATTTGATAGTACGTCCGAAGAGTTGGAACTGCTGCAGGAGGGTGTCATTCAAGCGACAATCATTCAGAATCCATTCAGTATCGGGTATTTAGGTGTAAAGAACGCAGTTGAAGCTTCGAAAGGGAAGAAGGTGCCCAGCCGCGTGGATACAGGGATTAAAGCTATTGATCTGAATAATATGTTCTGGTCGGACAATCAAAAGCTGTTATTCCCGTTTATAAAGTGATGAGAATTTCGATAGAACACATGAGGATATTGCATTTGTTTTGGTGTTTTGATCCAGTATAGTAAGGAATGTAAATAATAAACAACACACCTTTTAGGGAGGGTCTTACCTTGAAAAAATTGATTACACTTGCAGTAGCAGGCGCTTTGGTTGCAACCGTAGCAGGCTGTGGCACTAAAGCAACACCTTCACCAGCTCCAGCGGCATCTACCGGCGCAGCAGCAACGGCAAAACCAGCAGATACAGCAAAAAAACCAACAATTGGTGTAGCCATCTACAAATTTGACGATACATTCATGTCTGGTGTTCGTGCCGCGATCGCTGATGCAGCTAAAGATAAAGCAACAGTTGATATCGTTGACAGCCAGAACTCACAACCAACACAAAATGATAAAGTCGATCTTTTCATCACGAAAAAAGTAAACGCTCTAGCGATTAACGCAGTTGACCGTACAGCGGCAGGCGTTATCATCGATAAAGCAAAAGCGGCCAACGTTCCAGTTGTATTCTTGAACCGTGAGCCACTTGCTGACGACATGAAGAAATGGGATAAAGTTTACTATGTAGGCGCTAAAGCAGAGCAATCGGGTACGATGGAAGGCCAACTGCTGGTTGACTACTTCAAAGCTCATCCTGAAGCGGACAAAAACCATGACGGTAAAATCCAATACGTTATGCTGAAAGGCGAGCCAGGACATCAAGATGCTGAGCTTCGCACGAAGTTCTCCATCCAAGCGATCACAGATGCTGGTCTGGGTGTAGAAAAAGTAGCGGAAGATACAGCTATGTGGGACCGCGTTAAAGGTCAAGAAAAAATGGCAGCTTTCCTAGCTTCCAACGAAAGCAAAATCGAAGCTGTTCTTGCGAACAACGATGATATGGCACTTGGCGCTATCGAAGCTTTGAAAGCAAAAGGCTATTTCAAAGATGGTAAATTCCTGCCAGTCGTAGGCGTAGATGCTACAGCTCCTGCACTTCAAGCGCTTAGCGATGGAACTTTGCTAGGAACTGTTCTGAACGATGCGAAAAACCAAGGTGCGGCAACAACGAATGTTGCAACAGCACTTGCTAACGGCAAAACGCCTAGCAAAGAAACAACTGGCTACGATGTAACAGACGGTAAATATGTATGGATTTCCTACAAAAAGATTACGAAAGATAACATGAACGAAGCGAAGTAATCCGAATAGAAGCGGGCAAGAGCAGCGATGATTACTACGCGGGCGCTCTTGCCTTCCTTATTTGGGAACCCATGCAAAGGTAAAGAGACAACGAAGAAGGCTTCACTTTGTGGGGATTATCGTGAGCTGTAGGGGGAGTTACCATGACTGTACATGACTATTTATTGGAAATGAATCAAATCTCCAAAGAATTCCCCGGCGTCAAAGCGCTGGATAACGTTACCCTCAAGGTTCGCCCGGGAAGCGTGCATGCGCTGATGGGAGAGAACGGTGCGGGCAAATCGACGCTGATGAAATGCTTGTTCGGTATTTATAAACCGGATGGCGGAGAAATCAAACTGAATGGCGAAGTTGTTTCCATTCAAAGTTCGAAAGATGCTTTAACAAACGGCATTTCCATGATCCATCAAGAGCTGCATCCCGTTCCTCATCGTAACGTAATGGAGAATATATGGCTGGGCCGATTTCCGCTAAAAGGGATTGGACCTTTGAAATTAGTGGATCACAAGAAGATGCGTAAAGATACAGAGAGCTTGTTCAAACAGCTACAGATGGATATTAAGCCGGATACACTGGTAGGAACGTTATCTGTTTCTAAGGTGCAATCCATTGAAATTGCCAAGGCTGTGTCATTCAATTCGAAAGTCATTGTTATGGATGAGCCTACTTCTTCACTTACGGGTAACGAAGTTGAGCAGCTGTTTCGCATCATTCGCGACCTGAGAAGTCGTGGCGTTTCGATCATCTATATTTCACATAAAATGGAAGAAATTCTTGAAATTTCTGATGAAGTGACGATTATGCGCGACGGTACCAAGATCGGTACGTGGGCATCATCGGAGTTAACGACTGACATGATTATATCGAAGATGGTCGGAAGGGATTTGAAGGAGCGTTTCCCAGAGCGCAGCAATGTGCCAAACGGTGTATTAATGAAAGTCGAAGGACTTACATCTGTCATTCCAAGATCATTCAAGAATGTATCCTTTGATCTTCGGAAGGGAGAAATTCTCGGAGTCGGCGGTCTTGTTGGTGCTCAGCGGACGGAGCTGATTGAAGCTTTGTTCGGGATGAGAGGTGTTGCTTCAGGCAGCATTTCGATGCATGGCAAGCAAGTGAAGCTCAAGTCGCCAATTGATGCTATCAAGCAGAAAATCGCTTTGCTCACGGAAGAGCGCCGTGTAACGGGTATTTTCCCCGTACTATCCGTTCTTGAGAACACCGTGATTGCAAATTTGGGCAGATATATGAATCCACTAGGCTTCATTAACGAAGCTAAACGCAAAGTAGAAGTCGAACGAAGTATCGAAATGCTTCGGGTCAAGACGCCGAATATGCACGCGCTGATCAAGAACCTGTCAGGTGGAAACCAACAAAAGGTGCTGCTTGCCAGATGGCTGCTTACAGAGCCAGACGTGCTCCTGCTTGATGAACCGACACGGGGAATTGACGTAGGTGCTAAATTCGAAATTTACTCCATCATCGCTGACCTTGCGAAGCAGGGGAAAAGTATTATCATGATCTCTTCTGAAATGCCCGAACTGTTAGGGATGTCAGACCGAATCATGGTCATGTGTGAAGGACGCCTTACAGGCATTGTAGAAGGAAATAAAGCAACTGAAGAAGAGATCATGCGCCTTGCTGCACAGCATATGGCATAATGGAGGGGGCCAAGAACCATGAGTACAAAGACAGAAACAATGAAATCCAGAGACATTAGTGGGTTCGTGACCAAATACGCAATCTACATCGTGCTAGTCGTGTTAGTTGTCGGTATCGCGATATATGATCCACGCTTTTTATCGGTAAATATCCTTCGTGATATTCTACTTCAGTCATCCACGCGCGTCATTATCGCCTTAGGTGCGGCATTCATCTTGATCACAGGGGGAACGGACCTTTCGACTGGACGTATCGTCGGCTTGACCGCCGTTATCTCCGCTTCCATGCTGCAAACACAGGAGTATGGTCGAAGATTTTTCCCGAATTTGCCTGAGCTGCCATTGATCGTGCCGATCGTTATTGCGATTGTAGCTGGTCTATTGATAGGTCTGATCAACGGGATCATTGTTGCAAAATTCAAGGTTCCACCGTTCATTGCAACTTTGGGTACGATGGTTGCTGTATACGGAGCTAACTCCTTATACTTTGATATGAAACCGAATCAGTCACAGCCGATTGGCGGATTGAGACCAGATTTCAGTCAGTTGGGGACAGGCGCGATCGGAACCGGTTCTACGTATTCCATACCTTACATTGTCATTATTGCCATTGTTGTAGCTATCATCGTTTGGATTGTGTTCAACAAAACGAAGCTGGGGAAATATATGTACGCCATCGGCGGCAACATTCACGCAGCAGTCGTTTCGGGTATTAACGTAAATCGTTACCTTATCTACATCTACGCAATTGCTGGCGCTTTGTATGGTCTGGCAGGGGTACTGGAAGCAGCAAGAACGGGTGGCGCAACGAATAACTACGGGAATATGTACGAGCTTGATGCGATCGCAGCTTGCGTAGTCGGCGGCGTATCCACTTCCGGTGGTATCGGGACTGTACCTGGTGTTCTTGCAGGGGTATTAATTTTCAGCGTTATCAACTATGGTTTGACGTTTATCGGAATTAGTCCTTACTGGCAGTTGATTATTAAAGGTATTATTATCGTTGCGGCTGTGGCCTTCGATATGCGTAAATACATGAATTCCAAATAATGATCTTAAACACCAAGACGTTTCATCTCATTTGGTTATAGGTAATAATGTGAAACAGGCTGTCGCGATTTAACGACAGCCTGTTATCCTGTAATAAATGAAAGCGATTACTGACGTCTCAGGAGGACATAGTCATGGCAAATCATAATTCGGCTAGCTGGAGAAAGCGAATATTTTCAGTTTCTTTGAGAAGCAAGATTGTGGGCACATTTATTATTGTATCTTTACTCGTTGCAGTAACGAGCGGCATGTCGTATACATACTTGAATAAAGTGGATAGCTCCTATTCCAAGCTTTTGAATGATAATGTCACTATTCTTCGCAATGTTTCTGAGATCAAAGAGAAAACGCAAATACAGAACAGTATGTTGTTTGGGTACGTGTTAGATCCATCGAAGGACAAAGAAAAGCTTTTGACAGAAATGAATGTAACACTTTCATCAATCATTACTCAGATGGGAGAGGTTTCGAAGAACGAGGATGAGCAGAGTGCTATCCAATCCTTGGCAGATTCGAACATGACGTTTGCTCGCTTAGTGAAGAAAGTGACGGAATACGCCGACAAAGGGAATGTGGCTCTAGCCAAAGCGGAAGCGATGCAATGGGCTATTCCGACAACGGAAACATTGACGCAAGCTGCCGCGAAGATTGAAGAGCTGGAAAGGAAAGTCCAAGAGGAAGCTTCTGCCCGCAATCATGATGTGGTTGTATCTACCGTTCAAACGTTGATCTGGGTTAGTGTAGCAGCCTTTCTTTTCGCCTTGGCCATCGGCCTCCTGCTGTCCCGCATGATCGTTAATCCCATACGTTCTATGGTACAAGCAGCCGAGCGAATTGCGGCATGTGATTTAACGGTTAATGACATTAACGTGAGGAATAGGGACGAATTACGACATTTGGCTACCGCTTTTAATCAAATGAAAGCCAATCTGCATAGCTTAATTAGTCAGGTAGGGAGCAGTGCCCAGCACGTCGCTGCCGCTTCGGAAGCGCTTAGCAGCAATTCTGAACAAGTAAGCGAGTCTTCGGAACGCATTACGTATACGGTACAGGACATTTCGCAAGGTACGGATGCGCAAGTGCGAAGTGTCCACTTGGGAGTCTCCATCATGGAGGAAATGTCAGCAGCCGTCATTCAAATTGCAAGCGTTACGCAATCGGCTAACCATCAGTCTTTCCTCGCACAGCAAGAGGCAGGGGAGGGCAATGCGGCTGTCGAGACAGCGATAACGCAGATGAATGCTATTTATCAAAAGATGATGGAGCTTGCTGAATCGGTACAGCGGCTCGGTCATCGTTCTGAACAAATCGTCAATGCGAACGCAATGATTGCAGGGATCGCGCGGCAGACGAACATGCTCGCGCTCAATGCATCCATTGAAGCGGCACGTGCCGGAGCCGCTGGTAAAGGCTTTGCGGTCGTCGCCGACGAGGTCCGCAAGTTATCCATGCAGACGACTGCAGCTGCGGAGGAGGTCGCTAATCTTGTTTCCAGCATTCAGGATGAAACAAGAGAGGTTGTCAGTTCCACCGAAGCTGGGAGCCGAGAGGTGCAGACGGGGCTTGAGGTGGTCGGCGTAGCGCGAGATACCTTCAAACGTATTCGCGATGCGATGGACGAAGTTGCGAGGCAGATCGAGGAAGTGGCGGGCAGTTCGGCCGCGATTTCCGAGAAAACACGCGCAGCCGTAGATGTGATTCGCGCGATCGATGAAGTTGCTGGACAGACCGCTGCGGGAGCGAGGAATGTATCTTCCAACATCGAGGGTCAGTACGCGAGCATGGAGGAGATTTTCTCCTCGGCGACCGTGCTGAACAGCATGGCTGCTGATTTGCAAACTTTAATCGGAAGATTCCGAGTGTGAGGCGAATGGCGAACTCCGAATTTTGGGGAATTCCTCGGTTTGGTAGGATGGGCTGACTAATTTGGCTGCTTTAGAGTGGCTTAAGAGTTTTTAAGAGTACTTAAGAGAGTACTTAAGAGTGCTCAAGAGGAACGACAAGACCCTATTTCGGGAAAAATGTGCTGAAAGTCGAATCTAACGGAACGTGAGGACCTTATTTTAGGGAAATAAGGCTTCTCAGGACTCGAAGCAGCGAAATAGCGGCTCCTCGTTCCTCTTGCCCGGATGAAATGGGCGTTTTTCGTCAAATAAGGCTTCTACGTCCCTTTTGCGGAATGAAGCAGTCGCAACTAGCTTTTAGCATAAAACAAGGACCTGAGGCAGCGCCTCGGTCCTTTATTTTGTTGAGCTCGATACTAATCGCGCACTTCTACGATAAGTTCAATTTCCACCGGTGTGTGAAAAGGCAGATCACTTGTACCAATCGCTGAGCGAGCATGTTTGCCCTTCTCACCGAACACAGCCACTAACAAATCAGAAGCGCCGTTAATGACATAGGGCTGATCGCCAAATCCCGGAGCGCTGTTGACGAAACCGAGCATTTTCACGATTTTGACAACACGATCCAAGTCTCCAAGATAGCCCTTCATAACCGCTAAGCAATTGATAATGGTTTGACGGGCTGCCGCTTGCCCTTGCTCGATCGTTACTTCGCGGCCAAGTTTGCCTTCGTACATAAGTTCACCGTTAATACGGCAATCCTGACCGGATAAGTAAATGAGATTCCCTGTCTGATTGCAGGGAATATAAGTGAAACGCGGTTCAGGGGATGGGGGGAGCGTGATGCCTAGCTCTTGTAAACGTTGTTCAATTTGGGACATAGTGTTGACCTCCAAGTTAAATGATGATTAAATCGAGACTGTCTGCCTGACTCTTACTCCAACATACC
Organism: Paenibacillus sp. WG02; assembly: GCF_055396115.1. Taxonomy (NCBI): domain Bacteria; kingdom Bacillati; phylum Bacillota; class Bacilli; order Caryophanales; family Paenibacillaceae; genus Paenibacillus; species Paenibacillus sp. WG02. The sequence goes on from NZ_AP036016.1 coordinate 928,980, forward strand.
TCGTGCCAGCACCGGAAGGCGCTCATACGCATCGCCGCGCTGCATAAAAACCTGATTGTGCAGGTTGACGGTGCTGCAAATGTGATTAGGAATAATACGCAGCTTGTCGCCTACCTGCAGGTTGGCCGCTTGGGCGAGAGGCCCAAGTTCAAGCATGCCATGCTCTTCGGACATGCGAACGAGAATCGCATCTTCTAGATTCATGATGTGGCCGAAGCCCCGCAGCTGAAGCGGGTGTGTATCCGGCTGCACATCGGTAGCGAAGGTTTTGCTACCGCCGTCGATGATCGCGAGATCCGCCGACGGGCGGCTTACGACGGTGACGAGCACGCTGCCTGCGCAGTCTTCGATGCCGCAGACGCCTAAGCGGGCCTGCATCCGATCGTGGTACACGTAGGTGCCGGGCCGGACCTCCGTCACGCCTTCTACCGCAGCGGCGGAAGCGGCCGTCGGTGTGGATCCGACGCTAACGTCCGTGATAGCGATGCCCTGCGCTCTAAGACGCTCGGCCAGTTGCGCCATCAGCGTGCCTTCTTCTTCACCGGCGGCCGCGACGTCGAGGGTAGGCTTCCCTGCCAGCAGGGAGCCGCGAAATGTGTAGATGCCGGTCAGCCGCAAATGCGGCATGCGGGCGATCTCCGCGGCGAGCGCAGGAGCCTGCTCGTAGAGTACACCGGTTCTGCGGAAGCCGGTATCGATTTCTAGCCGGACTTGCAGCGAGTGGCCAAGTCGGCTTGCGCACTGCTCTAATTGCTGAGCACCTGCCAAGCTATCGACGCCGACGATCAGCTCGATCCGCTCGCTTAAACGAATCGCTCTTTCAATCTTGCTTGCGGTTACAAGCGGGTAAGCGATGAATATATTGGCAACGCCACCTGCCGCCATTACCTCAGCTTCGGACACTTTTGCTACCGTGATACCGACTGCGCCAGCCGCAATTTGTTGAAGTGCGACGGATGGGAGCTTATGCGTCTTCGCATGCGGACGCAGCTTCACATGATGTTGACTGATAACATTAGCCATTGCTTGAATGTTACGATCCATGCGATCTGCGTCAATAAGCAGGCAAGGTGTCTCTAATGTTTCTGTTGTCTCCAATGTTTCCAAGCTCTCCATCTTGTTCATCATCCCTCCACACTCTCTTTCACGGTTTTTTTGCCTTCTTCTAAGTGACTATATAGGGTATACTTTGAAATATTCAAATACGTGCAAATCTTCTCGCCGCCTTTTTTAATCAGAAAAGCACCTTTGGCATCCAGAAGCTGAATCATGCGCATTTTGTCTTCCTTGGTCATGACGGCCACGGGTTTGCCTACTTGCTCTTGTGCTTCTTGAATAAGGGCATCGAGCAGATCGGTTACACTCGTAACGAATGATTCTTTTACTTCTGTTTGTTCCCCAGGACTTATCAGTGTCTGCAGCGTTTTCCCAGCGATCATAAGCTCCGTGATATCGTAGTTAATGCATAGCGAGCCAATGATAGTGCCTGCTTTATTTTTCATATACATCGAACTAGAGCGCAGAATGCGTCCATCTTTGGTTTGCGTTAAGTAGTTAAACTTGTTGCCGTTTACATGATTGCCCCGCAGCAGTTCCAAACCCAGATTCGTTCCGGGATCTCCGACTTTGCGTCCAGTAATGTGACCATTCGCAATTGCGACGATGGAGCTATCGTAAGGACCTGTCAAGTCATGCAGCACGACTTCACAATTGTCTCCGAATTGAGCGGCAAGTCCTGTCACAAGTTCGGTCAAAAACCCGAATTCATCTTGAATTGATTCCACGCCTGTCATCTCCCCGTGTAAGGTTATTCTGAGCAAAATAGTAACACAAACGGTTTGAATGTCAAACAAAAAGTTTGTTTGACTAAAAAAAAGTATGATTTTCTGCCAATGCTCATGGTACTATGTAAAAAAGATCATTGCAGGACCGAAGGAGGGATCATCCATGAGACGCTGGTTTGCCAAATCCCTGAAACGTAAGCTGTCTTTGCTTATTTTATTCGCAGTTATATTACCGCTGCTTTCAATGGGGATCGTTTCCTATAGCATCGCAACATCGGTATCGGAAGAGAAAGCGAAGCAGGCGGGGATGAACACACTGAAGCAGATGTCGGATAAGCTTGATTTTATTATTCAAGACGTTGAGAATATGTCGGTCTTTCTGATCGGGCAAAAGGATATTCAAACGTATCTCGATAACGAAGAAGGAGACGTCAACAGCTATTCCCTTATTGTTGGCACCCTATGGAATTTGTCGTATTCCAAAAAATATATTTCCAACATTACGATTACTCCGAAAAACGGCAATCCTGCTCTTTCAACAACGACCATAACCAATTCAGGATTATATCCTCTCTTACAACAATATGAATCCGTTTACAAGCCAGCTTCCAAATGGTGGTCTCCACTGTATGAAAACCAAACATCGGACGGACCAAAGAAGGTTATTTCACTCGTCAGACCTATACGTGATTTCAGTACTTTTAAGACGATAGGTACTTTGATCGTTTCGTTAGATCAGGCAGAGATCGAGCGTTATTTGACAGGTGCGGGCTGGGAAAGCAATGGGTTCGTTCTTTTGTTAGATCAATATGATCAGATCATTTCGGGGGGCGATCCGAGTTGGTTAGCACGAACCGTCGGTGAAGTTTTTCCGAAAATGGGGGAGCTAGCAGCTGCAAACGGTGTGCTTAATGTGAAAAAAGGGGAACAACCGCATACGGTTTTGTATAATCCGATTCCTCGATTAGGTTGGAAATTGGTCGGTTTCATTCCTACACAGATCTATCAAAAGCAAAATGGTTACGTGCTCACGGTGACAGCTGTTACGATCGTAATTGCCCTGTTGCTCGCTATGGGGATGGTACTCTACTTCTTGCAATGGGTAACGAAGCCTTTGATGAAGCTGACCAAATATCTGAAGGATCTGAATCCAGACGAGACGATTCCTACCTATGAGGTGAAAAGCGTCGACGAAGTCGGGCTGCTTGTCCACAGTTATAATAAGCTGAGTGAACGGATAGGCAGACTGAAGGATCAAGTACAGCTGAACGAAGCGATGAAAAAGGAAGCGGATATTATGGCTCTGCAGGCGCAGATCAATCCGCACTTTCTGTATAATACACTCTCCTCCATCCACTGGATCGCTTTGATGAATAAGGATCGTCAAATTGCTGAAATGGTTGGTGCGCTCAGTGATTTCTTAAGATTCAGTTTGAATAAGGGCGAGGAGTTTTGCGCTGTTCAGCAGGAAATTTCTCATGCACAAAATTATGCTTATATACAAGCTATTCGGTTTCCAGACCAGTTTGAGATTGAATTTTTTATCGATCCCGCGATGGTGCATAATTCGATGTTGAAGCTGCTTCTACAGCCTTTGATTGAGAACAGCCTTATTCATGGTATCCAGAAGAAAAAAGCGAAAGGTCACATCTATGTGCACGGAGAACTGCGGGATCGTCAAATGAAATTCGTAGTTGAGGATACGGGAATAGGTATGGATGAGACGAAGCAACGCGCGATTCAAGATCAGCTTGCTTTGGCCAATCGTCAACTGGGTATGCTAAGCGAAGTCGCTAAAGAATCGAAGATAGCTGTTACCAGCTACGGACTCATCAATGTTCACCGGAGATTATTACTGCATTATGGCGTAGAGTCTGGGCTTGTTGTTGAGAGTACGCCCGGTGTTGGGACGAGCATTTCATTTTCAATTCCTCTTAGGATGGGAGAATTAGCGACATGAGAATCTTGATTGTAGACGATGAGGTTATTATACGAACAGGTCTTTGTACCGTTATTGATTGGAAAGAGCTCGGTCTTGAACTGCTTCCGGCCGCCGCTTCTGCTGAAGAGGCTTTAGAGCGCATTCCTGCAGAGAAGCCGCATATTATACTGACCGATATTCGTATGTCAGGTATGGACGGTATTGAGCTTGCGCGTGAGGTGAAAGCGATATTGCCGGACACGGAGATCGTTATTCTTACGGGGTACGATGACTTCAGTTATGCCCAGCAGGCACTGCGCGAAGGTGTGACCGATTACTTGTTGAAGACAAGCCGTCCGGAAGAGATTATTAAAGCTGCGCTGAAAGCGAAACAGAACATTATGGATAAATGGGAGTCGATCAAACAGGATAATCTTCAACAGGCTGCACTGCGCAATCAGTTGTTGGAACGGGTGCTGGGTCGTGGCTTGAACGATGATAGAGAAGCTCATGAGCAGCTGCAAGCATGGTTTCGCAAGAATGGTGTAGATGTTCACCCAGAGTCAGGTGAGTCTGCAGCGATGCAAGTTCTCCTTATCTCTGTTTCTGGATGGGGGGAGACGCCTATCATGGAGCTTCTGCAAGGAGCCGCAGAGAATATCCTTTTCGAGCTGCTCCCGTGCGTTACGCTCATGAAAAAGGACCATTTGCTGCTTGTCGTGCGCCACGAAGTCGGGATGACCGATCAAGCTGGGCTGACAAAGGCGCTTAAGCGCGTTACCGAAACGCTCAAATGCTCGGCTTTTGCAGCACTCGGAACCGTAACGCAGAATTACGAAGGGCTTCGGGAATCGTATCGTGCGGCGAAAGAAGTTTTTGCTTACCAAGGGCTGCTCGGTGCACAAGGACTGTTTACGGTGGAAGATATCAAGGAGCGCAGCGGAGGTCGCACGGTTTGCACCGAGAAGGAGGAAGCGGAGCTTACCGCGATTTTGATGAGCGGCAATGCTACAGAGCTGAGACACTGGGTGAACCAGAAGGTGCGGGCTCTGATGGAAGATGCCGCAGCGACGCCGCTTACGGTTCAGGGCTATTTGCAGTCGATGATCATAGCGGGTCATCGATGGCTTGAACGGGCCAGTTCTTCCCAAGAGGAGACGATTCCTCTTAGCACACTGCCTGCCTATGAGGGGGAAGGACGTCCCGAAGAAGAAGTCTTTAAGGTGCTTTCTGCCGTGATGACGCGTTTTCATCAGGGCTTGGACCAGAATCGCTACGCGTATATTCACAAGTCCATTGCCTATATCCGGGACAATCTGCATCAGCCGATTTCGCTTCAACAGGTGGCTGGATTCGTGCATGTGAATCCCAATCATTTTAGCGAGGTGTTCAAGCGGGAGACAGGCTGTACGTATATCGAATTCGTCACCCAGGAACGGATGAAACGCGCCGTGGATATCCTCCAGGGCACTCAGACCAAAGTCAGCGATATTGCCAGAAGAGTGGGTTATGAAGATATCAAATACTTTACGCAGCAGTTCAAAAAGTATACGGGAAGAACGCCGTCTGAATTTCGACAAGGGAATAAAGACTGAATAATGTCCCCCTCTGCGCCGAAGTTTCTCCCGTACCGCCTCCTGAATATGTCCTCTATACTAAAGTTCATAGAGAGAGCTTGAGCTTACGTATTTACGAAAACTTTTAGGAGGTCTAAACAAATGAAAAAGTCATTGATCGTTACACTGGCGGCTACGATGTCACTAGCCTTATTGGCCGGTTGTGGTTCTAGTGGAACAAAAGAGGGTGCAGCAGGTACCACGGCTCCCAAATCGACGGATGCAGCCAAACCAGCTGAGAAAGTAAAATTATCGATTTGGCACAACTATACAGGCGAAGATCTTCGCGCCAAAACCATGCGTGAATATATGGAAAAATTCAAGAAGGATCACCCGAATGTCGAATTAGATATTCAGGGAATTCCGCCCGATGGTTACCGTCCACGGTTAAAAACGGTAGCTGCCGCTAATGAAATGCCAGATCTATTCGTCATGTGGCCAGGTGTTATGACGAAGGAATTCGTCGGTGGTGACTTGATTCAGCCGATTAATGAGCTGCTGGATAGCAAAACGGAATGGAAGAACGGTTTTATGCCAGGGTCCTTTGATGATTTCACGATCTCAGGCAAAACCTACAGCGCACCGATGGCTCTATCTCCGACTTCGATCCTTTACTACAACAAAGAAATCTTTAACAAATATAATGTACAGCCGCCTAAGACATGGGACGATCTCATGAAGCTGGTGGATACGTTCAAGAAGAATAATGTTACGCCAATCGCACTGGGCAATAAAGCGGCATGGGTTGCGCAGTCCAGCATTCTCAGCTCACTTGCAGACCGTGTAACAGGTACGGATTGGTTCCTGAAAGCAGTGGATCAGAATGGTGCCAAATTTACGGATCCAGAATTCGTACAAGCTCTGACGTATCTTCAACAGCTTGGCAAAGCTGGCGCTTTCCAAGAAGGCTTCAACAGCATTGATAATACACAAATGGAACAAATGTTTGCGCAAGGTAAAGCGGCCATGATGATCGATGGTGGTTGGGCATTGCCGAACTTAGCGTCGAATACATCCAAAGAAGCATTAGCTAACATGGCTGTTACCGTACTGCCAACCGTGCCTAACGGCAAAGGTGATCCGAACTCCCTTTCAGGCGTAGTGGGAACAGGTCTAGGGATGAGCAAGAAAGTTACAGGCGCTCAGAAAGCGGCCGCCTATGAATTGATCTATGCTCTGTCTGGCCCAGAAGCACAGAAAGCCATCTTGGAAAGCAATCAGCTCGTAAGCTACAAAGTAGACTTGGATACAACCAAAGTATCATCCTTGTTTGCAGAAGTGTACAAAATGATGAACACGGTCAAGAAAACGCCAGTTTACGATGGCAAGCTTAGCTCCGCTAGTGCCGATGTCGTGAACAATGGTCTTCAAGAGCTCCTCATGGGTGGCAAGCCTGAGGATATTGCCAAAAAAATTCAAGACGCGCAAGCTAAAGCCGTCGGCAAATAAAGTACGGCCACAGGACTCCAGCCAAAGCCCGGCTGGAGCCTTTTTTCAAAAAAGATAGCAAGGAGGGAAGTTATGACCGTATCCGCTAGAATCAGAGGATTCATTACCATAGGGCTGCTTCCGGCCTTAGTACTCTATCTGTTTTTTGTCATTGTACCGATTTTCTGGTCGGCCTACTACGGCTTTTTCGACTGGAAAGGTATTGGTGCAGCCAAATTTATCGGATTTGACAACTATGTAGAAGTGTTCAAAGATCCAATCTTCTGGAAAGCTTTTAAAAATAACATGCTAATCGTTGCAGCTTCCGTTTTCGGTCAGGTACCGATCGCTATGGTATTAGCGCTTCTACTTATGCGCAGCACACTATTTCAACGAGTTATTCGAGCTTCTGTCTTCATGCCCATGGTGCTGTCCTCGGTTGTTGTCGGGATCATCTGGGGGTACATTTACCACCCGCAAATCGGTATTCTCAACTTCCTACTAGAGGGCATTGGGCTTGATAGCTGGAAGAAATCTTGGCTCTCCGATCCGAAAGTATCGATGTTCGCGCTCATGGTGCCGATCATCTGGAATTATATTGGTCCCTACATGATTATGTTCATTGCCGCTCTACAAAATATTTCACCGGAGATTGACGATGCTGCTCAGCTTGATGGTGTGGGTCCGGTGCGCAAATTGTTTGCAGTGACACTGCCTATGATTTGGGATACCGTCAAGGTGGCCGTCGTGCTTTGCATATCCGGAAGCTTGAAGGCGTTCGATCTTATCTATGTCATGACAGGCGGTGGACCGGCTCACTCCACGGAACTGCTTGCTTCTTATATGTACAACAGCACATTCAATGTATATCGTTTCGGTTTTGGCAGCGCCATTTCCACGGCCATTATTATTCTTAGCTTGATCTTAATCGTTGGCAGCCAATATCTCATGAAACGAGATTACCGTTAGGAAATAAATTCTCTCAGGAGGGACATCTATGGAGCAGGTTGTATCGATGCAGACGGGTTTTCCCGCTGGAGGTAAGAGGCGAAGAGGGTGGGGGCGCGGTGTCATCAACGTCTGTTTGACCCTGTATGCACTTGTCACGCTTTACCCGCTGATTTGGTTATTTATGAGTGCTTTAAAGTCCAATGAGGAATTTCATTCGCGGCCCTTTTTACTGCCGACTGTTTGGAAATGGGACAATATCGTCCGGGCATGGAAAGTATCGGGTATGGGTCTCTCGCTCTGGAACTCTACCGTAGTAACGGTGGTCTCACTCGTGCTGACCCTAGTTATTGGAGCACTGGCAGCCTTTGTTTTATCGCGTTTTGAATTCAAATGGAAGCCATTTTTTATGGGCTTATTCCTGCTCGGAATGCTGATTCCGATCCACAGCACACTTGTACCCCTTTTTATTATTATGAAAAAAATAGGCCTTCTGAACACGTACGGTGCACTCATTTTACCTTATGCGGCCTTTGAACTGCCACTAGCCATCTTCGTCATCGCGGCTTATTTAATTACGATTCCCAAGGAAATTGAGGAAGCGGCGTTAATCGATGGTACGGGCTATTGGGGCATTTTCTTTCGGATGATGCTTCCGCTTAGCTTGCCGGCGCTATCTACGGTTGCGATCTTAGGATTTTTACGCTTTTGGAATGATTTCGCGTTCGCGCTAGTCTTTATCAGCAAGCCTGCGCTTAAGACAGTTCCGCTGAGTTTATCCGCTTTTGCTACGGGATATATGACCGATTACGAATTGACGATGGCTGCGCTTGCCATTGCCGTATTGCCTACCATTATCGTGTTCTTGCTTTTCCAGGAGCAGATTATGAAGGGGATGACGGCTGGAGCAGTCAAAGGGTAATTACATTAAGTGTACGGAGATATTATAAAAAATTGCCATCCTTGGATTCCAAAAAGAGTCCTGAGGGTGGCGATTTTTATTTGTGTTTATGCCAATCCCTCAAGCTCGTCCTCATAGTTTGCTAACAAAATTATGCTACGATTATAGGGGGTGGATAGCATGAATGACGTATCTTTTGAAACATTACAGGCTTTGATTGCCAACTTCTCTATCGTCACCGCTTATTTGTTTTTGGCCAGCCAAGTGATTTATAAGGATTGGAACTTGGGCACGCCTACAACTCTGTATACGAAACTTCATATAGGCGTTTTAACTGGCATATTAGGTATTATACTAATGGAATTCACGGTTAAGCTGAACGGTACGATTTTAGATTTTAGACAGCTGGCGATTATAATAGCAGCGCTATTCGGTGGAGTTTACTCTGCCGTTGTTACTGGGATCATTATGTCCCTTATGCGTTTATTGGCTTTTGGCACGCTAAGTCCTGCTACCATCTTCGCCGCTTCGAACACTCTTTTAATGTCGATCATGCTTGGGTTGATTTGTACAAGAAACCTGAGCTATTGGAAAAAGTGGACGTATTCTCTAATGGTTAGCAATCTTTTTACGATCATCATTTTTCATATCAATCTAGGGACAAAGGGGACGATTCCGTCCCTCATCTATTTGATCATGATGACTTTAGGCGGCATTTTCACCGCTTATTTGACACAATTTCTGATTAAAGCGAAAACCCATTTCCTGATGATTGAAAAGGCAGCTACGTTTGATTTTCTGACAGAGCTCAATAACCATCGTACCTTTGATGAAGCATTTAATTCGTTACTGCTGGAAGCAAAGGATAAGAACGAAGCCTTGACTTTGATGATTATTGATATCGATCATTTTAAAAAAGTGAATGATACCTACGGTCATCCTAATGGTGATACCGTGTTAAAACAATTGGGCAAATTGCTAAAAGAAGTTTCTCGATCTTTCGATATCGTCTCACGTATAGGAGGGGAAGAGTTCGCTATCTTGCTATACGATTGTCCTCATAAACATGCCTTAATCATTGGGGAGCGTATTAGAATGGCTGTTAAAAACAATGAATTTCTGCTTAATGAGGGGAAGGTCATACAGATCACTGTATCAGTGGGTGTTGCCACGTACCCTGATACCAATGGGAATATCAAAGAAGAAGCGGATAAGGCGCTGTATAAAGCCAAATCTTGCGGTAGGAATTTGGTTTGTTCGAATCAGTCCGCTTGAATGAAGCATAAAGACACAATCATGATTAAAGGTGCCCTTGAGAATAATCTGCAAAATATTTCAACTGAAATCCCCAACATATGCTGGTTGGTTGAATATAAGTTCATATTAACTCCAAAAACCGTCAGGTGGTCTTATCACAGGTAGCCTGACGGTTTTTTGGCAGCTATCCTCTCTGAAGCTTGCGAGGTAACGGATTTTGTCCGAGAAAGATTGTGGAGAAATGTATGATCACTTGGTAGGTAATGTTGATTTCCTCATTTTTACCTTTTGGTGTGAGAAACTGGGGAAGTAGGTGAGTAGGGAGATAGGAAAATAGGATAATAGGTAAAGAGAAATAGGGAAGAAAGAGAGTAGGGAAGCAGGAGAGCGTGTAAATAGAAAATTGGCAAAGGCTAATAAGTGAGTCGGGGGAGTAGGTAGAGGTATTGGTAAAGGTAATTAGGGAGTAGGAACATGGTGAGTATGTGAATAGGTAGGACGCATAGGCGATGAGTGGGTAAATTGGTAAAGTGAATAGAGGAGGGGAGAGTGGTGAGTAGATAAACGGGTAAACAGGAAACAGGAAACAGGTAAATGGGTAAACAGGTAAACAGGTAAACAGGTAAACAGGTAGGGAAAAAGGAAGGCAAGTTGTACTTCGTACAACAATTTCCTTGATTTTCACTAGAAAAGCAGAAGATGTTGTATAACATGCAACAATTTTGCCTATTTATCGCTGAAAAGCTACTTTTTGGTTAAAAATGCTGTATTTTTTGCAACATTAGCGGGGAAAACACGGATTAACTTGCGTAATGTTGTACGAAATACAACATTACGCAAATGAGAAATGATCATACCTACGCTCAGGACTTGCCCTTGCGCGTCATCTCCGCAAGCTCAACCCACTGCTCCTCGGTCACCTCGAGCAGATCGTTGAACTGCCCGGCGCCCTGCAGCCATTCGCCGCCGTCGATCGTGACCACTTCGCCGTTAATGTAGGCGGCGTAGTCCGAGATCAGATAAGCCGCGAGGTTCGCGAGCTCATCCTTCTCCCCGACCCGCCGCAGCGGCACGCGGTTCAAGAGCTTCTCCGACAGCTCGGGCGTCGGAGCCAGTCGGCTCCACGCGCCGTCGGTCGGGAAGAGCCCCGGCGCGATGGCGACTTGCCGGATGCCGTGCCGCGCCCACTCGACGGCAAGCGAGCGCGTCAGCGCAAGCACGCCGGCCTTGGCCGCAGCCGACGGTACAACGAAGGCCGATCCGGTGGAGGCGTAAGAGGTGACGATGTTCAGCATCGTACCGCCGACGCCTTGCTCGATCCATCTTTTACCCACTTCTAACGTGGTGTAGAACGTCCCGTGAAGGACGATATCCAGCACCGCATCCACGGCGCGCGGAGATAATTTATCTGTCGGGCTGGCGAAGTTGCCGGCCGCATTATTAATCAGTACATCAATACGGCCGTAGTGCTGTTCCACAGCGGCCACCATCTCGGCAATTTGAAGCGGGTCACGTACGTCACAGCTTTTGTAGAATACTTCTTTGCCGTCAGTGCCCATTTCGGCTGTTGCTTTAGCGAGCACCTCCTCGCGTCGGCTGGTAATCGCGAGTTTAGCACCTAGAGTCAGGAATTTCTCGCCCATAGCACGGCCTAGACCAGTACCGCCGCCTGTAATAAGAATGACTTTATCCTTCAGCAAGGTTGCCTCGAACATATCCATCGCGCCCTTCATCGTCAATTTACGCTGCTAATGATTAATGCTGTGAATGTGCTGCCATTGCTATTGCTATTGCTATTGTTACTGGTACTGGTACTGCAATTGCTACTCGATGAACGTAGCCTCGAATTGCTCGATCCGGCTTGCTAAATCTTCGGGGAGCGGAGTGCTTTTTTGCGTATGAACATCGATATAAACGCCAGTGCTGGTAGCGAAGCTCACAAGCTGCTTATTCGCCCGCTTAACAATGGCATACTGTGTTTCAATCGACGAAGTGCCGATCCGGCTCACTTTCATATAAATGTCGAGTTCATCGTTAAAATGTGCTTGCGACTTGTATTCGACGCTTTGGCTGACGAGAAAGAAGGTTTTATCAGCCAGATTACCATCTGAATTTGCATAAAATAAACCCAAACCGTTCATATACTCACAGCGGGCTTGCTCCATGTAAATGACGGAAGAAAGGTGACTTAAGTGTCCGTTCGCATCGGTTTCACAGAAACGAACTTTCGTTGGTGTATAAAAGCGGAAGCCTTCTAATTCGAAATTGTTCATGGCTATCTAATCTCCTGTAAAATAGGCTTGATATTTCTCGCGAAGCTCGCGTTTCATAAACTTACCTACCGACGATTTAGGTATTTCGTGGAGGAACACAACATCGTCTGGAATCCACCACTTCGTGAATTTGTTTTTCAGAAAATCGAGTAATTCCTCTTTGACGTCATCAGTTTGTAACACAGCGTCCTTCAGGACGACGAAGGCGAGCGGCCGTTCAGCCCATTTGGGATGCGGCACGCCGATGACACAAGCTTCGAACACATTCGGATGCGCCATTAATGCGTTTTCTAAGTCGAGAGATGAGATCCATTCCCCACCGCTTTTGACCAGATCCTTGGCCCTATCCACCAGCTTCACAAATCCCTCAGGATCAATAACCGCGATATCTCCGCTATAAAACCAACCGTCCTGGAACGATTCCTGCGTTCGGGCATCTTTGTAGTATTCCGTAGCTACCCATGGTCCACGAAGTAGGATTTCGCCCATTTCCTTCCCATCCCAAGCTACCTCGCCCCGAGGTCCAATGATTTTCATATCAAGCCCTGGCACAAGTAAGCCCTGAGTAGCCCTTGCATCGTACTGTTCGTCGTAAGAGGCATCTTCTTGATAGCTTTTGAGGCGGGCAACGGTAACGAGAGGACACGTCTCTGTCATCCCATAGGCATGATAGAAGGGAACCTTGAGCCGCTGTTCGTAGCTTTCAATCAGACTGCGCGGGGCAGCAGAACCGCCACAGACAACGGCGCGAAGGGATGATAAATCTGCTTGCAGTAATTCCTGCACCTTAAGTGCGGCCGTCCATACCGTAGGAACACCAGCAGCAATCGTCACTTTCTCGTCCGCGATCAAACGGAGCAGGATGTCAGGTGTCGGAGAAGGACCCGGAAGCACTTGTTTGCTGCCGAACCAGACAGATGCGAACGGGAGTCCCCAAGCATTAACGTGAAACATCGGCACAATAGGCAGGACGGTGTCACGTTCAGAAAGTCCTAGTGTATCCGACAGACCAATGGAGAGTGAATGCAGATAGATCCCGCGATGAGAATACACCACGCCCTTGGGATTGCCTGTTGTCGCAGATGTATAGCAGATGCCTGCGGGAGCGCTTTCATTAATGTCGGAAGCGTATGTATAGTGCGGGTCGCCGCCCTCTATCATGTTCTCATATAAATAGACGGGATGTAAAGAAGTAGGCGGCATTTCCTTTTTGTCCGTCATCAAAATATAGCCTTCTATCGTCGTAAGTTGATCCTGAATCTTCTCGATAATAGGGAGTAAGGTTTCATCAACGAAGAGGAAACGATCTTCCGCATGATTAAGAATATAGGCAATATGCTCAGCGGGGAGGCGGATGTTGACGGTATGCAGCACAGCCTCCATACAGGGGATGGCGAAATAAGCCTCCAGATGCCAATGATGATTCCAGGCAAAAGTAGCAACCCGATCTCCGGGTTTCACGCCAAGTGCTTGCAAGGAGCTGGATAACTGCTTCGCTCGTCTCCCGAAATCGGCGTATGTATACCGATGGATGCCGGTGCTTGTACGTGAAACAACCTCTTTTTTGGGGAACAAGGTTTGTGAACGTTCAAAGAGAGAGCGCAGCGTTAACGGGAAATTTTTCATGTGGAGACACCTCCGGAGATAGTCTGATTCTATTGTAATATATAAGCCGGAGGGACAAGATATGTCCAAATAACAAGCGATTTTAAATAAAAAACCGACTCCGGCATGTGAATCATGCAGATGGAATCGGTTTAACTCGTACGTGCGATTAGCTACACTTACGTATTCAAAATAAACTTTTCAATAACATGTCTGACGCCATCATCGTTATTGCTCTTCGTTACGTAGTTCGCCAGCTCCTTGAGCTGAGGCAGCGCATTGTCCATGGCGACCCCAAGTCCAGCGACTTCGAGCATTTCACGGTCATTCCAAGCATCACCAAGGGCAATGACGTCATCTAAGGAGCAGCCGATATGCTCAGCAAGGAAAGTGATCGCATGTCCTTTGGTGCCTTCCTTGTGCATGAATTCCAAGTAGTGCGGTTTGGACTTCGTAATGTGCAGCTTGTCACCTAGCAGGGGCAGCAGCTCTTCGCGCAGCTGGTCGCAAACTTCCGGCGTATCGACGATAAGCATCTTTGGCTGTGGAATATCAATCCATTGGCGCAGATCACCAATGATATAAGGCGTCTTGGAAAGACGCACGTAGGCTTTAATCTTTTCGTTATCTTCACCTGCATAAAGCTGATCCCCATGGTAAAGCTGTAGATGAAGATTGCGCTTTTCGCAGAAATCAAGCAGTAGACGGGCGCTTTCCACTGGAACTGTACGCTCGTAGAGGACTTCTTCATCAAGTAGATTCTTGATTAAGGCTCCTTGATAAGTGATAATCGGAACATTAAGTCCGATCTGGTTGGCAATTTTGGCGGCGGATGGGAAGCTTCTTCCCGTTGCAATCGTTACGGTTACGCCTTTGGCGACAGCCTGATGCATAGCATCAATAGTTTCTTGTGAGATGGTTAGATCATCACGCAGTAGCGTATCATCTAAGTCAGCAGCAACTAATTTGTAAGTCATGTAGTTCTCTCCGATCCGATAAGTAGTCTATATGAAAAATTCTGCTATAAGCATACCCGAATTACTTTGGAATTGCTACAATAAAGCGAATAGTTGATAGGTTAAAAAGGAGGTACGTTACCGATGGCATCCCCATATACGGACAAGCTAGAAGCTTGGTTAAGAGCTCACCGCAGCACGGCAAATGCGCCGAGCATGGAAGCCTACATGAAAAATCATTTCCCATTTCTCGGGATTCGAAATCCAGAACGAGTAGCATTGACCAAGCAATACACGAAGGAACATGGCTTCCCTCAAGGGGAGGAGGGGGTCAAAGTTGCCAAAGAGCTCTGGGAATTGCCGGAGCGCGAGTTTGCCTACACGGCATTATTGATCCTTGCCCAGCTGCGAAAAACCACTGATCGAGAGCATATCGATGTCTTGGAGTATTTCGTCGTGACCAAATCTTGGTGGGACACCGTGGATATGATCGCTGATCACTTAATCGGCTTTCACCTGCAGAGATTTCCTGAGTTGATTCCATCCTATGTGGATAAGTGGCTAGCTTCGGATCATATGTGGCTGCAAAGAACGGTGATATTGTTCCAGCTAAAGTATAAACAACGGACGGATGTACCACTTCTTTTTAGCTGCATCAAGCGTATGGCCGATTCGAAGGAATTCTTCATCCGCAAAGCAATAGGCTGGGCGCTTCGTGAGTATTCGAAGACAGACCCTGCGGCGGTACAGTCTTTCGTTGCAAGTACGGAGCTTTCGCCGCTGAGCGTGCGGGAAGCGTTGAAAGTGATTCATCGTAAGGAGAAATAAATAGAAGATCCACAGTGGGGAGAATGATCGCTCTTAGTGTGGATCTTTTTTTATTTCCAGAAATCCATGCAATGTCATTATATCTGACGCATATATTGATAAAACCAACATTTGTCATGTATATTGACATGTCCATGACATTCGGTTAAAGTTATAAAAATTCTTTAAAAGCGCATTACCAGATTAAAAGAAAAAGGAGAGATGGAAGATGAATAACATGCGGGCTAACGATCTATTAGCGAGATTACCCAAGGTTGATCTTCACTTGCACTTGGATGGCAGTGTGAAGCCAGAGACGATTCTGGATCTCGCTCGTAGGCAAGGCATTGAACTTCCTGTTTATGATAAAAATGGACTCATCCCACATATGCGAGTAGGTGAGGAGTGCGGAAGTCTCATTGAATATCTAAGTAAATTTGATTTTACTACACGGTTTTTACAATCTGCTGAAGCCTTGGAACGGGTTGCCTATGAGGTCGTCGAACAGTCTGCTGAGCATAATTGCAGATATGTGGAAGTTCGTTTTGCACCGCAGCTCCATAGGAACAACGGTTTGACGGTTGAGGAAACGATTCATCATGTGGTAGAGGGAATGAAGCGGGGGCAGCGTGATTTCGGTGTAAGAACCGGCGTCATTGCGATCTGCATGAGAAATCATTCTTGCGAAAGCAACCTGGAAGTGATCGAAGCGGCTGCTAAGTATGTAGGGAAAGGCTTAGTCGCTGTCGACTTAGCTGGTGATGAGGCGTCGTATCCGCCGGAATGTTTCCGAGAGGTTTTTGCGGAGTCAGGAAGACTTGGTATTCCTGTCACAATCCATGCCGGAGAAGCGGCCGGAGCGATGAACGTGTATGAAGCCGTTACGAACCTCGGCGCTGTTCGAATTGGGCACGGTGTTCGATTGAAGGAGAACAAAGCTATATTGGAAATGGTCAAGGATCGCCGTATCCCGCTCGAAATGTGCCCGACATGCAACATCCAAACGAAGGCTGTCTCCGGTTGGGAAGCGTATCCGATTCGCGAATATTTGGAGCAAGGGCTAGTCGTAACGATTAATACGGATAACCCCAGTGTTTCGGGTACCAATATTACGAATGAATACCGGGTGCTCAAAGACCGCTTTGGCTTTACGACACCCGAGCTGGTTAAGCTCATTATGAATGGCGTAGATGCCGCATTTATGGAGGAGCATGATAAACTGTCGTTAAAACGAGAGATGGAAGATGAAATGAGCAGTTTGGGCGTGCTCAACTAGCAGCCTAAAGCGAGAAGAATTCGTTGCGATCAGGCAACGGGTTCTTTTTTTGGTTATGGATACTTGACATTATAGGGTAGGGGGGTATACTATAAAATGTATAACGGTATTCAAGAAGGCGACCTCGCCGTTGTGGATGAACGGCTCAAACATTGAATACCCTAATGAAATAATTTTACATAATAGAAGGAGCGTTGAATATGTCTAGTATTATTTTAAAAGTTGAAGGAATGTCCTGTAATCACTGTGTGAATTCGGTTGAGAAAGCGGTGAAGGAGCTAGGTGCAGAAGGTAAGGTGAATCTGGCTAACAAGGAAGTCGAAGTACAGTTCGATGAGACTAAGCTTAGTGTGGGAGCCATCAAAGATGCGATCGAAGAGCAAGGCTACGACGTGGTGCAATAATGAAGAAAATAGGCGTAATTCTCCTCACATTGGCTATTTTGTTGAGTGCTTGCGGTAAAGCCGCAACCACCGATCACTCCGTGCATTCAGAAAATAAAGAGCAGGGACACGCTGGTCACGAAAGTAGTGGATCGGCGGCGGATAAAGAAGGCATTCAGGCTGTATTTAAGCTTTCTCCCGACCCTGTTCAAGCTAAACAAGAAACTGAGATGACGGTACAGATCCTTGATAAAAATGGAAAATCTATAGATGATTTTGATCTGAACCATGAGAAAAAGATGCATCTGATCCTTGTTAACCAAGATCTTGCTTACTACAAACACTTACACCCGACTTATCAAGGTAAGGGGTTGTTCACGATTCGTGCAGCGCTTCCTGCAGGGGGCAACTATAAGTTGTTTGCTGATTTTAAGCCTAGCGGACAGGCGCAAATCGTTAAAAGTTACGTCATAAAAGCAAGCGGAGAGGCTGCGCCAGCCACAGCTTTGCAGCCTGACAGCAAACTTACCGCAACGGTGAATGGTATGGAGATATCACTGGCGGTTGATCATCTCATGGCGGGAATGGACCTGGATTTGACCTATACTTTCAAGGATGCCGCTACGAAAAAGCCAATAACCAATTTGCAGCCCTATTTAGGTGCTGTAGGGCATGTGGTTATTCTTGATGAGAAAGCGGACCAATATCTGCATGTACATCCTGTAGATGAGAAATCGGCAGGGCCAGAAGCCAAATTCAAAACATCCTTTCCGAAGAGTGGTATCTATAAAATATGGGGCGAATTTCAACGGGATGGTCAAGTGATAACAGTTCCGTTTGTCGTAAAGGTGCCGTAAATGGATACGTATATCATTACAGGCGGTTCAAAAGGACTCGGCGTTGCGATCATCCAGCAGCTACTGCAGCAGGGAGCTGCGATTCACTGCATTTCCCGCAGCGACAGTGAAGCTTTGCGCCAAGAGGCGCTGCGCGCGGAAGGTACACTTACCTTCCACGCTTACGACTTGGCGGACACGCAAGGCCTAGATTCGCTCATGGAGCGAATCCTCAGCACGGTGGATGGAGCGGATGCCATCACGCTCATCAATAATGCTGGCATGCTCGAGCCGATGACGTCGATCGGCCGAGCAGACCATGACGACCTGCAGCGCAGCCTGCAGGTCAATCTCATCGCGCCCGCGCTGCTGACGAACAGCTTCATTCGGCTCACGCAGGCGTGGCCGATCATGAAGCGGATCGTGGGCATCTCCTCGGGCGCGGGGAAGAAGCCCTATCCCGGCTGGGGTGCCTACTGCACCGCCAAAGCCGGGCTCGATATGCTGACGCGCTGCGTGGGCGTCGAGCAGATGAACCAACCGCACCCGGTGGAGATTTACTCCATCGCACCGGGTGTGGTTGACACGGATATGCAGCGGGAGATCCGCGCTGCTGCGGAAGAGGACTTCCCGCAGGTGAGCCGGTTCGTCCAGCTCAAAGAGCAGGGCGAACTGCAATCGCCCGAAGCGACAGCGAGGCAGCTGCTCGACCTGCTGCAGACGAATGCCTTCGAGCAAGGCGAGATCGCCGATCTGCGCACAAAAAAGCCCGAATCATCAACATGATTCGGGCTTTTAGCATTATTGAATACTACCGGAAACTGCAGCACCTGATGACAGCTCTGAAGTACAGAACTTACAGCGAGTAGCTTGTACAGGAATTTCGGACAAGCAGTGCGGACAAGATTTGGATGTTACCACTTTTTCTTTCGGCTCTTCCTTCTTGCGGAACTTGCTAAGCTGTTTGATAACAAGGAAAATAACAAAAGCAACAATTAGAAAGTCTAGGAAGGTCGAAATAAATTGTCCGTAATTAAAGGTAGGCGCACTAGCTGCAACCGCATCTTTAAGGGTATCGTAATGCTTGCCATTTAATGAAATAAATAGATCATTGAACTTCACTTTGCCAATTAACAGCCCAACAAGCGGCATAATCAAATCATTTACAATCGAAGTAATAACCTTCCCAAAAGCCCCGCCAATAATAACCCCAACAGCCAAATCTACCATGTTCCCTTTGAATGCAAAATCTTTAAATTCCTTAAGCATCGCTTCGCTTACCCCCATGAGACAATAATTGTTAGTATTGTAGCATATTTGATTGCACGCAAACAATTGGCGGTAGGTCTCGGATCCGTTAAAGGCATTTTTGAGCTGTGGCTATCAAATCAGGTTTGCTTAATGAATATCTCGCTAAGCGCCTCGATTAATATTGTATGATCTTCGGACGTCCCAACTGAAATCCGCACATGATTAGGGAGGTTCCAAGCTCCGCCATAACGAATAATAATGCCTTTATTCATCAGCTTTTCATAGATGTTTTTAGCTTCCGGTCCAAGCTCGACCAATAGGAAATTACTCATGCTGCGTGTGAAATTCAATCCCATTGCCTGCAAGCCTTCATATAACTGCTCTCTCCCGCGAGCATTCATCTCACGTGTCGCATTAAGATGCTGATCATCCTTAATCGCCGCAGTAGCGCCAACTTGTGCTAATGCATTCACATTGAAAGGTTCTTTGACCTGACGGATATTATGCAAAATACTTGGGGACGCGATGCCATACCCAACACGAATACCAGCCAATCCGTATATTTTGGAAAAGGTTTGTGTGACGACGATGGGGTAGCCCAAACGCACAAGCTCCAACCCATCACTATAATCATCCACTGTTACAAAGTGACTATAAGCCCCGTCGAAAATAACAAGAACATGGGAAGGGAGCTCATCCATAAGCCGGCATAAATCCTGTTTCTTCATATATGTGCCGGTTGGATTGTTAGGCGAGCAAATATAAAGCAGCTTGGTTTGTTCCGTTACAGCAGCGAGTATATCGTCAACATCATAGCGGTAATTTTCGCGAAGCGGTACTTGCACGACACGAGCGCCCATTAGATTAGCCCCGAATTCATATTCGCTAAACGTTGGAGAAGGAACAATAATCTCATCCCCTGGTTCCAGAAATGTTTCCGAAATAAGCGTAATTAGTTCATCGGCTCCATTGGTTATGAGGACTTCATCAGAAGAAAACTGTAATTTCTCGGCAATTGCCCCCCTAAGATCAACCGTGTCGGCGTCTGGGTAGCGATGGATATCGGTCAGATAAGATTGAATGGCTGTTAGTGCCCATGGTGAAGGACCTAAAGGATTTTCGTTAGAAGCAAGCTTGGTGACCTTTTCGATACCTAATTCTCGTTGAACTTCCCAAATGGGTTTCCCAGGAGAATATGGCTTCATGCGTGAAAGAACGCTGCGAGGGCGAATGTTTTTAATTGTCCGACTCATACGAATCACTCCTAATTCATTTTAGTAAGGTTAGTTTAATGCGTTACTATAATAATACATTACCTCGTTAATGTAGTAAAGTCTAGATAATCTCCATATCCCATTTTTTGGAGAACATAGTATAATAAACGTATAAGGAAAATTCTTACTAGGGGAAGGAACTGCAGCATGATGGGGAAAAATAGATTTGGTATCCGTTCCAAGATTATGATTGGGTATATGTTCATCATTGTCTGTTTAACCATTTCATTTGTATTAGTCAATTTTCAGGTGACCTCCATGCAGAAAGATAGAAATTATATCATCGAGCATGATTTTGCCGTCCATAATGAAACGAATCGTATCGAAAAATATGTGATGGATATGGAAAGCGGGCAGCGGGGCTATTTACTTACGGGTATTCTCAGCTATTTAGAACCCTACAACCTAGGAGAGTCGAAATGGAGGGAATCCTACAGTCGTCTCAGTCAGCTAACGCGAGATAATATCATACAGGAGCAAAATCTTTCATCTATTAAGGCATCAATCGAACGATGGCTGCAGCAGAGCGGAGGAAACTCCCTGTCTTCGATAAGAAATAATCCTAGCAACGAAAAGTATTCGGATTATAACTATTTACTTGGGAAGCAAATTATTGATGATATCCGCTCACAGTTGGATCGCTTTCGCAGTGTTGAAATGGGATTTACGAAGCAAAGAGCGGCGCACTTAGATGCACAGAATCAGATGCTTACTAAGTCTTTATTCGTCATGTTAGCGCTTGTTCTTATATTTTCAATAGCGGCTTCAATATTAATTTCCCGATCTATCGTAGGGACGATTAAACAAGTAACAAGAAGTATTATGAATTTAAGTTCATCGAAGAGAGATCGTTCTAAGCGTATACATGTCACGATAAATGATGAGGTGAGGGATCTTGCTGAAGCAACGAATGTTCTGCTTGAGAATCAAGAAGAGATGGAGTGGCAGCAGCGAAAATTAACGGAAGTCGTACATATGCTTCAAGGGATTTCGGATCTGGAGACGCTTGGTAAATCCTTTATTAGTAAAGCGGTCTGAGCTGTTTGATGCTTCTTTCGGTCTTCTTTATCTTCGTTCTTCTTATGAAGGCAAGGAATCTATGGTTAAGTTGGCTTCTTATGCGGTCATGGGGGGGAGCGATGGCATTGGGGTTCATCACTTCCAATTAGGTGAAGGACTAGTCGGTCAATGTGCAGTTGAGAAGCGAATGTTTCACCTAACCAAAGTACCAGACAGTTACATTACCCTAGCGTCTGGACTCGGAACGGCGAAGGCTCAAAGTGTTCTGATCGTACCTATTTTACATAACAATGAAGTTATTGCGGTTATGGAGCTGGCCTCCTTTGATAAATTTACTCCGCTGCAGCTTGAGCTGCTTGAAGATATTCTCGAAGTACTAGGTACAATTGTACATAGTGTGCAAACGCGTGTGGAAGTTGAGCGGCTTCTAAAAGAATACCAGATCATGACGGAAGAACTTCAAACACAGCAAGAAGAACTGCACATGACGAATGAACAGTTGGAAGAACAGAATCGCTATGCGGAAGTAAGGTCACGGGAATTAGAGAATATTAAAGCGTCTTTTGAAGAACATGCGATTCAGCTGCAGCAAAGTTCGCAATATAAATCGGAATTTTTGGCGAATATGTCACACGAACTCCGTACTCCATTAAATAGTGTGCTTATCCTTTCCCAAATGCTGCAAGAAAATAAACAGGGTTCGTTGACCAAAGAAGAGCAAGAGTACGCCCGTGTGATTCATTCTTCAGGAAATGATCTTCTGCATCTGATCAACGATATTCTTGATCTATCCAAAGTTGAAGCCGGCAAATTAGATATTCACGTCTGTGAAATGAATGTATCCGAGCTTCCTGATATATTGCGAAGTCAATTTGCAAAGGTGGCTGAACAGCAAAATCTCACTTTCAGCATCGTACGCGATGTTCAGGTTCCAGACATTTTCTATACAGATGAGCAACGATTAAGCCAAATTATTAAAAATCTACTCTCTAATGCCTTTAAATTTACACACAAGGGCTCCGTTCAGGTGAATTTGGGTATGTGCAGCGAGGAGCAGATTAGAGAGGTTCTGCCATTGGCTAAACATAAACAAGTTCTAGCCATATCCGTAAAAGATACAGGGATTGGAATATCTCCTGAGAAGCAGCAATTGATCTTTGAGCCGTTTCGCCAAGCGGATGGAACAACGAATCGTAAATATGGCGGGACAGGCCTTGGTTTATCGATAAGCCGTGAATTAGCCCGACTTCTTGGTGGCAGGGTTACGATGCAAAGTGAAGAGGGGGTAGGCAGCAGCTTCACGCTTTATGTTCCTTCCTTGGAGCAAGCTTTTAACGAAACTGAATCCATGCAGAAGGAAGCAGCAGCTGCGACTTCCCCAATGATAAGTGACTTCCTGCTTAGGGATGCCTATAAGAAAGCTGCTGATCCAGCAGAGAGGAACAATTTCAGCGGAAGAAAGGTGCTTGTCGTCGACGACGACGTTCGGAATGTGTTCGCACTAAGCAATGCTTTTGAGAAAGAAGGAATACTGGTTATCGTTGCCCATAATGGACAAGAATGTTTGGAAATCATGAAGAAAGATCAAGATATCGACCTCATACTTATGGATATTATGATGCCTGTGATGGACGGTTACGAAGCCATGCGAATGATTAGGAAAGATACCCGATTTGAGAAAGTGCCGATCATTGCTTTGACGGCCAAAGCAATGAAACAGGATAGAGACATTTGCCTGCAAGCAGGAGCCTCTGATTATATAAGCAAGCCGCTTAATTTAAGCCAATTGCTGTCCCTGATGCGTGTGTGGTTGACCAAATAGAAAGACCTTTGACCCTATCCATACTTGGATGCGGTCAAAGGTCCTTTTTATTTGATGAGATCATTAAATGATAGCTTATTTCTTCAAATCCAAACGCACATCGCGACCATCGTCCTTAACCGACAACTCTTTACCAGCCGCTTTTAGGGAATTAGCGTAACTCACCCAAGCGTCCAGCATGATGGCGCCATCTTTCCAATCCTTCACTTCACCAAATACGGTAAAGCCATCGCCGCTGCCAGTAGCCATGAAATCATTGGTTGTTACTTTGAACGTGCGGTCTGTATTAAACTTGCCATCGACATAGACAGGAGTGCCATCAACCAGAGTGATTTTGGAATATTTCTCACCTAGTGGCTTCGTGCTGTCCCATTCTACTTTTAAGCCTGAGAATTGAATAGCCGGAAGATTCGTATACTTGTCCGTAACTTCGAGTGCCTTTTTGATTTGCGCAGCAGTCATTGTACCTGTAACGTTGTAATTGCCGAAAGGGAACACTTCAAACATTTTGCCATACGTCAGCTCGCCTTTGTCAACATCAGCGCGAATACCACCAATATTAGTGAAAGCAATATCGGATTTCTCAGAAGCACGCATAGCATCTGTGATGCTGTTTCCTAATTGGGAAGCACCGTCACGATCAACTCCGCCATTGACATCAAAACGGAAAGATTTACGAGTTAGCGGCTCTGCAGCAACAACTTCAACTTCTCCGGATTTCGCCGAAATTTTGGCTTTATAATCTTCAACCGTTTGGTGAATCTTCGCATCAGCCGTTGTTAGGTTCGTATATGTTTCTAGCAAGCTTGCGTTCGAAGATACGACTTGCTTTGTGGATTTGTCTACAAATAGTTGAATGTGCCCAACCGCATACAGCCAGCTTTGAGCCTCAACAACTGGAATACCATTCACGATACCGGCAACGCGCATGTGGGAGTGACCGCCAACGATCGCATCTAGAGTACCATTCCCAGTGCCTTTTGCAAGATCAGCAAGCTCGCTGATGATTTCAGCAGACTTTTGGTTTTGCTCACCTGGTAGGTGGGAGGTAACCATAATGATGTCGACACCTTTAGCGCGCAGCTCTGCAGACAATTCTTTAGCCATAGGAACTGGATTTACAAAGGAAAGGCCTTCAATGTTTGTTGATTTCGTTGTTGTTGTCGTTTGTGGCGTTGCGAAGCCGATGATACCGATTTTCAGGCCATCTTTTTCAACAATCACGTAAGGCTGTGTCCAATCGACGCGTTTACCCGTTTTATCATCGATAATATTTGCCCCTAGAATAGGGAATTTAGCTTTCTTAATATTGTCGATCAGAACGTCACGACCGAAGTCGAACTCATGGTTTCCGATAGCCGCGGCATCATACTGCACTTGCGCCATCGTATCCATCACGGATTGACCATTCGTCGTATTGGAGATCAGCGTACCTTGCCATGCGTCACCGCCGTCAACAACGACTGTTCCTTTTGGATTTACAGCACGGAAATCAGTCACGATACCTCCGAGTGTTTCGATACCTCCTTGACCTTGATTACGCTTTTTATCGAAGCCGACTTCGATTTTGCCGTGAATATCGTTCGTTGTTAAAATATCAACCACTTTAAATAAAATAGGCTTAAGCGCCTTAGCTACTTCATCACGCGTTACTTCCGCTGTTGGGTTGAAGTTACCGTCAAGGGTAGGTGTGAAAATTCCGCTGATGACGGCATAAGCGACATAAGGGCGGGATTCTTTAGCGATGGATGAGGAATCTTTGAAGTAGTTCAACACATTCTCGTTCACTTTTGGCAATTGGCCGCCAGTTACGACTTTAACGATCAATTCAGCTAGTTCTTGACGAGTAACGGCAGCGTTCGGGTGAAACGTTCCGTCGGCGAAGCCGCTAATGAGTTTAGCAGCGACGGCATTCGCAACCGCTTGTTTTTGCCAATTCGCAAGGTCCGTAAACGTGACAGAACCAAGATCTGCACTTTTCAGTTTGGCAGCACGGTTAATCATTGTTACCACTTCAGCGCGAGTAGCGGCATTCGCACCACGATAGTCCGTATCCCCGTAGCCCTCAATTGCGCCGTTATCAATGGCAAGACGCATATCTGATTTCATTGAAACGGGAGAAGAGGGGGCTGCTGTTTCGGCAAATGCTAGGCTGCTAGCGAAAGAGCTAGTAAGAACGGTAACAAGAGCAAGCGCAGTAAGGCGGGTAGTCAATGTTTTTTTCATGTGTTAAAAATTCCTCCTTCAAATTAATAGAACCGCGGTTAATAAACCCATCTATTAGTATAAGGGGAAATGGTAGATTTTGAGAAGTAAAGAAATTGTTATTATATGAAAGAACAAAAAAACCACTAACCTTCCAAAGGCTACGTGGCTTGGCGTTCCGTATAAACTTCAAAATGATAGATGGTATTGCGTGTCAGTACCCGGAAATCCAATCCGTCCCGATCTATTGCTTGAACTCTAGTTGTTTTGAAAGGTATATAATGATGGACGCCTGATAAGATCATTGGGCACCCAACTTCAGTGGGGTTCATTTCTCGAAATGTCTGCCCTTGAATTTCATCGAAATTGAATCGTTCCGATCGATGCTTGGGTGTAATCCCATCCACTTCATAGATTTGAAGAAGCTTTAGTAATCTCATATTTCGTACTCCCCTACTTCATCTTCATTATACTCTAGTATACACTGACTTTGTTTCTATGGCGAAATCTACGAACCTAACATAAACCTAATAAAGTTCTGACACTTTCCTAGATTCCCAAATATACAATTGAAACATTGATATTGGGGGTGTTGATGGGATGATGCACGCAAAAATCCTTGTCGGAGAAAAAGAAGTTCTTATGTTTTTTGAATCTATGTACCAGGATCATTTACAGATAGCGGCCCAAACCATAATGAATCATTTATCCAATGCTCAGGTGAGAAAAGTATTTGATGACATTGGTTTGGTCAATATTACGAATAAAGAAGTAACGCTCTTCTCGTTGGATGGCGAAATGGAAACGCTCCTTATCACTTAAAGACGGTCTAGCCCTCTCGTACTCTTTTCGTTACAATAGAAGGAGATGAATAGAGGAGGTTTTGTACAGATGGCAGTTTTGAAAATGGAGCATGTTGGTGTCATGGTAGCGAACTTGGAAGCGTCGATTCGTTTCTATGAAGAAGTGATTGGACTTAAACACAAAAGTACCTTGCTGCATACAAACGGTGTAATCAAACTCGGTTTTCTTGGCTTTGAAGCATTGAATGAAACTGAAGTTGAATTAATAGAAGGTTATAACGCGGGTTTACCGCAAGAAGGCAAGGTTCACCATTTGGCTTTTACTGTGGATGACATTGAAGCGGAATTTACAAGAATCAAAGGATTGGGAGTCGAGCAGTTGGATACTGAGATTACGACTCTTCCGAATGGCTCCGGATACTTCTTCTTTAATGGTTTAGACGGAGAGCGAATCGAATTCTTTCAATCTAAGCGCTGAGTCGTTGCTAATCGGCTAGATAAGGCAACCCTTTTACTAGAGTTGTAGATTCCCCCCCCTTGAATTTTCCTTCTATAGATAGAATGGAATACTAGCTCCAAAGGATGCAGAGGACTGCATCCTTTTTGTTTGGACTCTTATGTAGGAACAATTCAAAACAATTGCAATTATGGAACATTTCCAAAAGGGTTGTATTTGGTTTCTCTACGTGTTACATTATTCCTCGTTGCTTTGAAGCGGCAAATCACCATGAGTCATTAAATGGAACTTGCATTCAAACAGCAACCTATGTTACTATAGCTTTCCGACAGAGAGCGACAGAAATTGACAAGAAAAATAGTGCTTGCAATTGATGGACGAGCTGTGGTATATTACTTCTCGCTGCTTCGGTAACACGGCAGAGAAAGAAAGAAATTGATCTTTGAAAACTGAACAACGAGTGAGTAAGCACGAACGAGAAATCGTTCGAAAAGAGATTGCAAAATCTCGCTAGCAACGCAAATGAGCAATTAAGCTTTCAAATAGTTTTACTATTATGGAGAGTTTGATCCTGGCTCAGGACGAACGCTGGCGGCGTGCCTAATACATGCAAGTCGAGCGGGTTTATCCTTCGGGGTAAGCTAGCGGCGGACGGGTGAGTAACACGTAGGTAACCTGCCTATAAGATCGGGATAACTATCGGAAACGATAGCTAAGACCGGATAATTGGTTTTCTCGCATGAGAGAATTATGAAACACGGAGCAATCTGTGGCTTATAGATGGGCCTGCGGCGCATTAGCTAGTTGGTAGGGTAACGGCCTACCAAGGCGACGATGCGTAGCCGACCTGAGAGGGTGAACGGCCACACTGGGACTGAGACACGGCCCAGACTCCTACGGGAGGCAGCAGTAGGGAATCTTCCGCAATGGACGCAAGTCTGACGGAGCAACGCCGCGTGAGTGATGAAGGTTTTCGGATCGTAAAGCTCTGTTGCCCTAGACGAACAGCAAGGAGAGTAACTGCTCTTTGTGTGACGGTATAGGAGAAGAAAGCCCCGGCTAACTACGTGCCAGCAGCCGCGGTAATACGTAGGGGGCAAGCGTTGTCCGGAATTATTGGGCGTAAAGCGCGCGCAGGCGGTCAATTAAGTTGGGTGTTTAAGCCCGGGGCTCAACCCCGGTTCGCATCCAAAACTGGTTGACTTGAGTGTAGGAGAGGAAAGTGGAATTCCACGTGTAGCGGTGAAATGCGTAGAGATGTGGAGGAACACCAGTGGCGAAGGCGACTTTCTGGCCTATAACTGACGCTGAGGCGCGAAAGCGTGGGGAGCAAACAGGATTAGATACCCTGGTAGTCCACGCCGTAAACGATGCATACTAGGTGTTGGGGATTCGATTCCTCGGTGCCGAAGTTAACACAGTAAGTATGCCGCCTGGGGAGTACGCTCGCAAGAGTGAAACTCAAAGGAATTGACGGGGACCCGCACAAGCAGTGGAGTATGTGGTTTAATTCGAAGCAACGCGAAGAACCTTACCAGGTCTTGACATCTGGGTGTAAGCACTAGAGATAGTGCCCCTCTTCGGAGTACCCAAGACAGGTGGTGCATGGTTGTCGTCAGCTCGTGTCGTGAGATGTTGGGTTAAGTCCCGCAACGAGCGCAACCCTTGATCTTAGTTGCCAGCACTTTGGGTGGGCACTCTAAGATGACTGCCGGTGACAAACCGGAGGAAGGTGGGGATGACGTCAAATCATCATGCCCCTTATGACCTGGGCTACACACGTACTACAATGGTCGGTACAACGGGAAGCGAAGCCGCGAGGTGGAGCCAATCCTTAAAAGCCGATCTCAGTTCGGATTGCAGGCTGCAACTCGCCTGCATGAAGTCGGAATTGCTAGTAATCGCGGATCAGCATGCCGCGGTGAATACGTTCCCGGGTCTTGTACACACCGCCCGTCACACCACGAGAGTTTACAACACCCGAAGTCGGTGGGGTAACCCGCAAGGGAGCCAGCCGCCGAAGGTGGGGTAGATGATTGGGGTGAAGTCGTAACAAGGTAGCCGTATCGGAAGGTGCGGCTGGATCACCTCCTTTCTATGGAGACTCGGTCTTGATAAGACCAGTCAAGTGCGAAAGCACAAAACAGCTTACTCACTCGTGTTCAGTTTTGAAGGATAAATTTACCTTCAACTTTTGTTCCTTGAAAACTAGATAACGATACAAAACGTAAAGTAAGAACTTAGGTTTGTGTAGTCTTCGGACTATACAAGAATCAATAACTTTTTTTAGTGGTTAAGCTAGAAAGAGCACACGGAGGATGCCTAGGCACTAGGAGCCGAAGAAGGACGTGGCGAACGACGAAATGCCTCGGGGAGCCGTAAGCAGGCTTTGATCCGGGGATGTCCGAATGGGGGAACCCAGCTGTGGTAATGCGCAGTTACCATGCAGTGAATACATAGCTGCATTGGAGGCATACCCAGGGAACTGAAACATCTAAGTACCTGGAGGAAAAGAAAACAAAAGTGATTCCGTCAGTAGCGGCGAGCGAAAGCGGAATAGCCCAAACCAAGGAGCTTGCTCCTTGGGGTTGTAGGACCTCGATATGGGGTTAGTTCGGTAGGCGAAGCGATCTGGAAAGGTCCGGCATAGAAGGTAAAAGCCCTGTAGCCAAAATCGAACGAAACCCCTAGAGGTATCCTGAGTACGGCGGGTCACGTGAAACCCCGTCGGAATCCGGCAGGACCATCTGCCAAGGCTAAATACTCCCTAGTGACCGATAGTGAAGCAGTACCGTGAGGGAAAGGTGAAAAGCACCGCGGAAGCGGAGTGAAAAAGAACCTGAAACCGTGTGCTTACAAAAAGTCAGAGCACTCTATATGTGTGATGGCGTGCCTTTTGTAGAATGAACCGGCGAGTTACGTTCCCGTGCGAGGTTAAGCTGAAAAGGCGGAGCCGCAGCGAAAGCGAGTCTGAATAGGGCGCTTGAGTACGTGGACGTAGACCCGAAACCGTGTGATCTACCCCTGTCCAGGGTGAAGGTGAGGTAACACTCACTGGAGGCCCGAACCCACGCATGTTGAAAAATGCGGGGATGAGGTGGGGGTAGCGGAGAAATTCCAATCGAACTCGGAGATAGCTGGTTCTCCCCGAAATAGCTTTAGGGCTAGCCTCGGATGTTGAGTTGTGGAGGTAAAGCACTGATTGGGTGCGGGGCCCGCCAAGGGTTACCAAGTCCAGTCAAACTCTGAATGCCACAAACTTAAATCCGGGAGTCAGACAGTGAGTGCTAAGATCCATTGTCAAAAGGGAAACAGCCCAGACCATCAGCTAAGGTCCCCAAGTGTGTGTTAAGTGGGAAAGGATGTGGAGTTGCACAGACAACCAGGATGTTGGCTTAGAAGCAGCCACCATTGAAAGAGTGCGTAATAGCTCACTGGTCGAGTGACTCTGCGCCGAAAATGTAACGGGGCTAAACACGCCACCGAAGCTATGGCTTGCACTTTGTGCATGGGTAGGGGAGCGTTGTATGTACGTTGAATTCTGACCGTAAGGACAGGTGGAGCGCATACAAGTGAGAATGCCGGTATAAGTAACGAAAAGATCAGTGAGAATCTGATCCGCCGAAAACCTAAGGGTTCCTGAGGAAGGCTCGTCCGCTCAGGGTAAGTCGGGACCTAAGGCGAGGCCGAAAGGCGTAGTCGATGGACAACAGGTGGAAATTCCTGTACCACCGTAGCCGTTATGAGCGATGGAGTGACGCAGAAGGATAGTGACGCGAGCTGATGGATGCTCGTCCAAGCAGTGAGGCTGGTTAGTAGGCAAATCCGCTAACCGTAAGGCTGGGCTGTGATGGGGAGGGAAACTTTAAGTACCGAAGGTCATGAGTTCACACTGCCAAGAAAAGCTTCTAGCCAGGCGAAGGTGCCCGTACCGCAAACCGACACAGGTGGGTGAGAAGAGAATTCTAAGGCGCGCGGAAGAACTCTCGTTAAGGAACTCGGCAAAATGACCCCGTAACTTCGGGAGAAGGGGTGCCTCGGTAGGGTGAATAGCCCGAGGGGGCCGCAGTGAAAAGGCCCAAGCGACTGTTTAGCAAAAACACAGGTCTGTGCGAAGCCGCAAGGCGAAGTATACGGGCTGACGCCTGCCCGGTGCTGGAAGGTTAAGAGGAGTGGTTAGGGGGCAACCCCGAAGCTATGAATTGAAGCCCCAGTAAACGGCGGCCGTAACTATAACGGTCCTAAGGTAGCGAAATTCCTTGTCAGGTAAATTCTGACCCGCACGAATGGCGTAACGACTTGGGCGCTGTCTCAACGAGAGATCCGGTGAAATTTTAATACCTGTGAAGATGCAGGTTACCCGCGACAAGACGGAAAGACCCCATGGAGCTTTACTGCAGCTTGATATTGGACTTTGGTACGATCTGTACAGGATAGGTGGGAGCCTTTGAAGCCTGAGCGCCAGCTTGGGTGGAGGCGCCGTTGGGATACCACCCTGATCGTATCGGAGTTCTAACCTGGTACCGTAAACCGGTATGGGGACAGTGTCAGGTGGGCAGTTTGACTGGGGCGGTCGCCTCCTAAAATGTAACGGAGGCGTTTAAAGGTTCCCTCAGAATGGTTGGAAATCATTCGCAGAGTGCAAAGGCATAAGGGAGCTTGACTGCGAGACCTACAAGTCGAGCAGGGACGAAAGTCGGACTTAGTGATCCGGTGGTACCGAATGGAAGGGCCATCGCTCAACGGATAAAAGCTACCCTGGGGATAACAGGCTTATCTCCCCCAAGAGTCCACATCGACGGGGAGGTTTGGCACCTCGATGTCGGCTCATCGCATCCTGGGGCTGAAGTAGGTCCCAAGGGTTGGGCTGTTCGCCCATTAAAGCGGTACGCGAGCTGGGTTCAGAACGTCGTGAGACAGTTCGGTCCCTATCTGTCGCGGGCGTAGGAAATTTGAGAGGAGCTGTCCTTAGTACGAGAGGACCGGGATGGACGTACCGCTGGTGTACCAGTTGTCTCGCCAGAGGCATCGCTGGGTAGCTATGTACGGAGGGGATAAGCGCTGAAAGCATCTAAGCGCGAAGCCCCCCTCAAGATGAGATTTCCCAGTATGTAAGACCCCTTGTAGACGACGAGGTTGATAGGTTCGAGGTGGAAGTGCAGCAATGCATGCAGCTGACGAATACTAATCGGTCGAGGGCTTAACCAATTCCCAACCAAGTGAAGATAAGCTTTGTAGCGAATTCCGAATACTTGATTGGGGCCCAGAAAACCTAAGCAATTCAAACCTTTACGCAAGTTTCGTATCTAGTTTTCAAGGCGCAAACACGCTTTGACTGTTTGGTGATGATGGCGGAGGGGACCCACGCGTTCCCATCTCGAACACGACCGTTAAGCCCTCCAGCGTCGATGGTACTTGAACCGCAGGGTTCTGGGAGAGTAGAACGTTGCCAAGCAGTTTTCCCTGATAGCTCAGTTGGTAGAGCACTCGACTGTTAATCGAGTTGTCACAGGTTCGAGTCCTGTTCGGGGAGCCATTTTTTATAACATATCAGGCTTTTCATGGAGAGGTGTCCGAGCTGGCCGAAGGAGCACGATTGGAAATCGTGTAGGCGTCACAAGCGTCTCGAGGGTTCAAATCCCTCTCTCTCCGCCACCAATAACTTTTACATAAGAAAAGCCTGTTTACGCGGCCCGTTGGTCAAGTGGTTAAGACACCTCCCTTTCACGGAGGTAACAGGGGTTCGAGTCCCCTACGGGTCACCATCAATTTTCTAGTTTTATCCCATGGAGGCTTAGCTCAGCTGGGAGAGCATCTGCCTTACAAGCAGAGGGTCGGCGGTTCGATCCCGTCAGCCTCCACCATATATTCCTAATCAAATATCATGCTAGTAATGTCGCGGGGTGGAGCAGCCCGGTAGCTCGTCGGGCTCATAACCCGAAGGCCGCAGGTTCAAATCCTGCCCCCGCAACCAAACTCTTTCTGAGAGTTGTTTTACATAGTGTGGAGCTGTGGTGTAGTGGCCCAACATGCCTGCCTGTCACGCAGGAGACCGCGGGTTCGAATCCCGTCAGCTCCGCCATTTTTTTATTTCTGGACATGAGTCATTAGCTCAGTTGGTAGAGCACCTGACTTTTAATCAGGGTGTCGTAGGTTCGAATCCTACATGACTCAGTAAGTACAGGGATCTTTAGACTAATGTCTAAAGATCCCTGATTTCGCGGTCATGGCGGAATTGGCAGACGCGCACGGTTCAGGTCCGTGTGGGCTAACCCCCCGTGGAGGTTCGAGTCCTCTTGACCGCATCCCAAAGAGTTTTCTTTAATCCTTTATGAGGACTAAGGAAAACTCTTTTTTTGTACAAGCTCACCCAATTTTAAGTTGACATTGATTATTATTATCACTAATATCAAGGATAGTGGTAAATGACGATGGCGGGGAGAGATCGAATTGAAAACGATTAAATACTGCTGTAGAAATGAAAAATTCGGATCCAAACAAATATATAAGTCCCTGAAAAATGAATATCCAGACCTAAAGCAAAAAAAGAAAGATTGCTTAGGCAATTGTAAGCATTGTAAAAAAGAATGTATCGCCATGATCGGTAAAAAGGAACTGCTGTGCGCAGCTTCGCCTGACTTACTTTATGCTCAGATCAAACAAATTATTGCTGAATCCAGGGCAGAAAGCGTGATGGCTTGAACCTAACCCTTCTAAAATTGTTTCTTCCGTTTGTATTTGTATGCGGAGTTCTGGTAATCTTGTATATATGGGGAATACGCAAGAGATAACCATACAGAAAGGTGTGTGCATCTATGTTAAACGATACACTTACAGAAGCGCTCAATGAGCAGATGAACTATGAGTTTTACTCCGCGCACGTCTACTTGGCTATTGCTGGTTATTGTGCTGCGGAAAGCTTAGACGGCTTTTCCAACTTTTTTATTGTACAAGCTGAGGAAGAGAAATTCCATGCGATGAAAATTTTCAAATTCATAAATGACCGTGGAAAAAAGGTTAGCTTTGCCGGTATGGATACGCCTGTCAATGAGTACAAATCGATCTTAGATGCTTTTGAACATGCTTATCAACACGAGCAAGAAGTAACAAGACGTATTTATCATCTATCAGACCTGGCATTGAACGATAGAGAACATGCGACTATGCAGTTCTTGAAATGGTTCATTGATGAGCAGGTAGAGGAAGAAGCCATGTTCGACAGCATTATTAATAAATTGAAACGTATTGATAAAGACAGTAACGCCTTCTTCATGTTGGATGCGGAGTTTGCTCAGCGTTCGTTCACGCCACCAGCAGCGGAATAATTACATACGACTTTTTATGAGGTTGAGACTTACCTGTTTCGCGAAATTTGGCGAAGGGTAAGTTTTTTTATGTTTGCTGACATGCAGCTGTCAGGAATCCTTTTATATACTAGGAGAAAAATGTGAAGGATGTGCAGCATGGATAAGTTAGATTTAGCTAGAACGTATAAAAGCTATTACACAGCTCCCACGAAACCGCAATGGGTCGAATTTGATCCTATCTGGTATGTCACAATTCAAGGACAAGGGGATCCGGATGACATAGCCTTCTCAAATGCCACTGAAGCACTTTACACGCTTTCCTACAGCATCAAAGGTATTTATAAGAAAGAGGAGAAAGACTTTACTGTGGCCAAGCTGGAGGGCTTATGGTGGGTGGATGGGGATAGAAAAGCCCTAGATGTACCAAGGGATGAGTGGAACTGGAAGCTATTGATTCGAATGCCTGATTATGTGAGGGCAGAAAGTGTCGAAGAAGCCCTTTCAACCGCGATGTCGAAGAAAAAGGGACTGAACGTTATTTCGGATATCAAGTATGAAACCTTGCATGAGGGAACGTGTGTGCAAATGCTTCATGTGGGGCCCTATGCAACAGAACCGGAAACTTTGAAGCAAATCGAGGATTTCTTAGCTGAACATAGTCAATGCATCCGCGGCCTCCATCATGAGATTTATTTATCAGACCCGAGAAAAGTAGATCCTTCGAAAATGAAGACGATCTTGCGATATCCAATAGCTGCTGCAGAAGTGGTGAAGGGGTGACTTTTGCTGTAAAATAGAAGAATATGTCGATATGAATATGGGGAGGAACGGCAGATGCAGACACGATATTTGGCGGGGGCTGTAAAAGTCTTTGGCATCCTTGTTATCTTGTTCGGATTTATGTATCCAGCTTCTGCTGTCCAAGCCTCGTGGCTAGATCGGGTGAAAGACATCTATCAATTGCCAGAGAATGTGCAACAAATTCAGAAAGACTATGAGAGTACGAAGCAGCAATTAGAGGATCAGAAGGACAAGCTTTCCGAAGCCATACGGCATTCGCAAGAAACTGAGGAACGGCTTCTAGGGCAAAACGAAACGCTTAAAAGGGAAAATGAACAATTGCAAGAACGTTTGAAGGCCATGGAACAAGTTGCTTTAGATAAAGATAAGCGAAATCGGAAATTAACCTATATGGTTGTGACGGCTGTTTTGCTAATTGTTTTTTATTTTGTGCTTGGCCGCGTGTTTCGATTCATGGTTTGGCGGAGACAGAAGCGCGGAATGAGATAGATGTAGTCTATGAGGGGGTCCGGTGTGTATGGAGGTATCTTTCGAGGAAGTAAGCTCACATGCGAAGATAGCCACGTTGCGCATCGAACAGAATGAGTCTGTTCATGTGCTGCATCCGAGCCAAATTGTCGCTTTTCAAGGGAAGTCTGAGCAGAGAGAAGATTCTTTCATGAAGTTGCCGAGTATGTATAGGAAGAAGCGTTTTGTCCAGTCACGGCTGCATGGTCCTGCCAATGTCATGCTAGGGCTGCCTGAAGGCTATAGCATGGCTGTTATACCTATAGGAACGGATGATGATCTTCTGTATGAATTCCGACATGTTTTGTTTTACACAGAGGGAGTCAGCTACTCTTCTCATCTGCAAAATGTTAAGAATACACTGATTACGCAGGATTTCGTGAAAATGCAGTTTAAAGGTCCAGGCAAACTAGGACTTCTGACTGCAGGACCGATTTATCAAATGGCATTGGATGCCAAGCAGCCCTTATATGTCGATACAAGCTGTCTTGTTGCCTATCCGCGGAACGCTCAGCTGCGTCTATGTGTGTACGGCAATACATTGGCCAGTCAGCATATGAATTATCATTGGGAAATAACGGGACATGGTCACGTTCTCATGCAGCCCTGTAAGCCAGATCGCAAATTAGATGAGCATATGAAAAATGACAGTTTACTGCGCCGCATTGCCAGAGAAGTACTGCCGTTTGGCGGTATTTTCATCAAATAAAAAAAGGTAAGAAAAAACATTTGCATTTGTCCTCAATTCCTGATATATTATTCCTTGTCGCCTCGGAGAAACGTTAGCGAGAATGACATGCAATTATACGATGCGGAAGTGGCTCAGCGGTAGAGCATCGCCTTGCCAAGGCGAGGGTCGCGGGTTCGATCCCCGTCTTCCGCTCCAACTCATTTGCGCCCTTAGCTCAGCTGGATAGAGTATTTGACTACGAATCAAAAGGTCGGGAGTTCGAATCTCTCAGGGCGCGCCATTTTCATAAAACGCATCGGGACGTAGCTCAGCTTGGTAGAGCACCTGCTTTGGGAGCAGGGGGTCGCATGTTCAAATCGTGTCGTCCCGACCATCAATCCCTTTATTAATACGCGGGCGTAGTTTAATGGTAGAACTTCAGCCTTCCAAGCTGATCGCGCGGGTTCGATTCCCGCCGCCCGCTTAACAGCAAGTGAAAGAAAGACCACCTTCGGGTGGTTTTTTTTCTTTTGGGGTAAACGAAGGGATTCCACCCTATTTAACGCGGTTGGGTTCGCTGTATGGTTTAGGGTGAAGGGGGCGGTCGGATTTAGGAAGCCTGTATGAGTGCTTTTTCTTGTCTATAAGTGGGAAGTTGTACTTCGTGCAACAATTTCTTTGGCTTTCTACTCTCTAAGCAAGAGATGTTGTATGCTGTACAACAATTTAGCCTTAATTCGTACTAAAAGGCCACTTTGGGTCTAAATTGTTGCATTTTTTGCAACATGTGCAGAGAAAATGCTTGATTTGGTTGATTAAAGTTGTACGTAGTACAACTTTAGTTGTTTGTGCGGGAAGGGATGAGAATCCGCAGGGGTTCGACCATACGTGACGGCTTCGAAGGTTAAACCCGAGTAGGACGTGCATCACACCGGTGAAAATTTAAGGATAAGCTGAAAAGAACTAGCATCCCGTACGTGAAGGCATCGAAGGATAACCCGTGGAGGACAAGCAAGCGGTCCTTGAATTCAACGGAGTAGATGAGCCTGATTTTGAGCTAATACAGATGCAAAAAGTGCATGTATTTTGAATATAAACGTACTTTTGAGAGGCAGAAGCTGCAGAAAGTACAGCAAAATCTCCCAAAGTGAGCCCAAACGTTCGAATTCAGCTGATTTTGATGTACAAAATGCAGGAATATTGAGAAATGAGATCATTGTTATGAAATTTGATGTACTTTTTGCATGATTCACTTGCCAAGGCTAATCCAAGCCTGTGACTCTGACAACTGATTTTCGTACGGAGCCAGTCACTTTATTACTCTGGAGATTCAATGGCGGTCTGACCTGGTTCTAATGGGAGCGAATAGAGGAATCATTCAACAAGCGAAATCAAAAGCGTAATAACTTCTCAAAGTGATAATTTCAACATTATCGCATTGAAACGGACGTGGACCGATATCGAATTAGACATGTCTCAAGACATAATCACATATGCATGAAATCGAAGCTTGAACGATGACGTTCAGGCTTCTTCTTTTTTGTGCTGAAAAAGC
Organism: Paenibacillus sp. WG02; assembly: GCF_055396115.1. Taxonomy (NCBI): domain Bacteria; kingdom Bacillati; phylum Bacillota; class Bacilli; order Caryophanales; family Paenibacillaceae; genus Paenibacillus; species Paenibacillus sp. WG02. The sequence goes on from NZ_AP036016.1 coordinate 966,643, forward strand.
ACTTGCATAAACTAATTATATTAGTTAAAATACTAATTATATTAGTATTCAGAAAGGAATGGGTCTCGACATGTCATTTATTGTATTTATGCTCTTATTTACAGTTTTAGGTGGATGGCTTGAAAGCCGTGTTCTCAAGCGTTCGAAAAGGGAGGGAATGTAAATGTTTGCTGGACATTTTGGGCTTGCTGCAGCATTGAAAGCAAGAACACCGGAGGTGCCGATCTGGGCGCTCATACTTAGTACTCAGCTGCTTGACGTTGTATTTGTACCCTTATTTCTTTCTAGTATTGAAACGATCGATACAAGCCTGGGTACGGGTTATGGGGAAGGGATTATTCACGCTGATTACACACACTCATTAGTTGGGGCGCTGCTCATTGCTATCTTATCGGGATTATTGGCTTGGAAATTATGGGGGAAAAGAGGAGGCGCAGCTATAGGAGTGCTTACCTTCAGTCACTGGATACTTGATCTTCTCGTTCATCGTGCAGATATGCCATTCTTACCGGGGAATGTTGGAGGACTTCCATTAGTAGGATTTAGTCTGTGGCAGTGGCCGTGGGTGAGTGCGGCTATTGAGATTATTCTCGTGATTGTAGGGGCTATTCTTTACTTTCGCACACTTCGTAATACCGCTAAACTGTCAAAATATAAGACACCAGACGATAACTTCATATGGCGTGCACATCTTGCAGGGGGAGTCATGGCCGTTCTGTTGATTGCCTCCTTTATTTCAGATTTTGTCTTGCACTTATAATTTCTTGGATACTATTACCACTGCGCAAAAGTTGAAACTAACAGTCAAATTATGCTAGTCTAACATAGACAAAAAATGCCGAATCTCGGAGCAGCAAAAGCTCTGGTACGGGGGACTTCTTTATTTGGGGTGAATGAATGCTCAGCTGTTTTAATAAACTGAGCGCGCTAGGGAAACCTCTTCCCGAACCCGTCAACTAACCTCGGAGGCTTCAAGGAGGAACAATTTTTGAAACTTTTTACAAAAAGCTTTATTTGTTCATGCGCACTTGTTTGCGCAGCAGTATCCATGTTTACGGCTCCATCGGTTCAAGCAGCATCATCTGCATCTAATGTAAAAGTCCAGGTCAATGATGAGTTGGTTCAGTTCCCAGAAGTACAGCCATTTATTGACAACACAGGAACATTGCAAGTTCCTCTACGCGTATTATCTGAGAAATTGGGTTATCAAGTAGGCTGGGCGAAGCAAGAAAGCGAAATTGTGGTCACGTTGGTGAACAAGCAGCAGATGATTCAACTGACAACCGACGAGAAGCAAGCGATCGTTAACAGCAAGAAGATTAGTCTGGAAAGCAGTCCGACGCTTTATCAAGGTAATACTTATGTACCCTTACGTTTCATCACTGAAACATTCGGTTCTCCGATTGAATGGAATGAGGCGAATCGTATTGCAATGGTGAATGTCGATGGCAAGTCGCACAAACCAGCTTGGATTGCACCGCCACCAGCACCAGCACCAGCTCCAAAGGTAGCAGCGGCAGTTATACCGTCCATGTCTGATCAAATCGTGCAAACAGCAAATACGTTCATGGGAACGCCATACGTTTGGGGAGGCACAACACCCAGAGGGTTTGATTGTTCCGGATTTGTACGCTATTTGTACGAAGCTAAAGGTATTGATCTACCCAGAACTGCGGTCCAAATGTACGATGAAGCAGGAACCAGGGTTATGGACTTGAAGGCTGGAGATCTTGTGTTTTTTGCTGCAGGAAGTGTGAACCACGTAGGGATTTATCTGGGAAATGATCAATTCATTTCGGCGACAACGTCAAGAGGTGTAAGGATAGATAGTCTCGCCAGTTCATACTGGGGATCCAGATATGTGGGAGCCAAAAGAGTTTTGTAAGTAAGCCATGTGGTGAAAAAAGGATTAATTCCATGGGCATTTGTTTTCTATGAATCTTTCGAATGAAAGCATAGAAGGCAGATGTTCTTTTTTTATGCGAAATATTGCGATTTTTATCGAAATTTTATGGTTTTTAGCCTATAATGAAGAAATGTTTGGAAGAAAGCAGGTGACACGAACCGCATGCAATTAAGTGTCTGGAAAAGTTGGTTTTATAAAAAAAGACATTCGAATAAAGCAAATAGCATGTATATCGTGGAAAAAGGTCCTGCCATACCAGAGGAGATTCGGGGAGTCATTGATCGATTTTTCCTTACGTATAATCAATTCAAAGGGGCTAGAAGCTTACAGACGGATACGTTTATAAAAGAAGTCTTTTACGCAACGAAACAGGATCCGAAGGATCAAAGGTCGATTGAAGAGATGGAAGCCTATATTCAGCATAAAAATGTGCATCGATTGCGATTGAAATCGTATGTTGTCGATGAGTATCTTCGCATAGGCGAGAAGGTTTGCATGATTGGCGTGACGAGGGAATTCAGTAATAATCAGCGAAATCGCGTGCTTTATTTTCTAATAAAAGAGGATCAGTCTTGGCGCTTTCATCATATCGCAAGGTCGCACCATGGGACGGTTCTAGATAAGTTTCAAGTGAATGAGCAAACGGGATTCGTGGTTGGAAATGATAAAGCCGCTCTCCTCTTTCTAACACACTCCGGGTCTGCCGATGCCTCCACCTTTATATTGGGTGATTATGTGCATGTGGAAGGTTATTTGGAAGTGGAGCAAGAGGTGAGCAGCCAACTGTATTACCGAATTGTACGAATGAATCGCGTGCACTAAAAACGAAGTGAAACCCGGTAAAGCTGTGGATCCCACTGGATCTGTCCGCCTAAGGATTCAATAATGGCTCGTAAGGGCATATAAATATGACCATCTAGTATGGTAGGAGCTTCAGGGAGTACGACCGATTGCCCATTCACCGTCATCACGGAATGATCCGGCCGAAGCTCAAGATTAGTAGAACCATGATGAACGGCTAATGTACGAGTTGTCCCGTTCCATTCGAATTTAGCACCAATTCTTTCTAGAATGCCCCGGAAGGGTACCATACTTGTTTCTTGCAATAAATACCCTCTGAACTCATGTACGAATTGTCCATTTACCTCTAATTGGATTTGTGGATGATCTAGACGCTCAACGACAAGTGCATTGCTCAGCGCCCTACCGGGACTTCGCAGCATGGAGCCATTTGCATACAGGGATGAACTTGCACCACCATCCATATTCATCGCATCTGTTAAACCTAGCTTTAGAAGAACCTGCGCCATATCTGCCACCGTAGCTGTGGAAAGTGTCCCCATGACAAATTGATGGGAAGCGTCTAACCCAATGAAGCTGCGTACGTTCGCACTCGTTGTGATTTTTGGATCGGTAAAGCCATCCCGTTCAAAGTCCAAATCAACAGCGCCATTGGTAAGCAGATGAGGTCCTGCTCCAATAGCAGCATCAACCGATGTAAGCATGGAGCTTGCTCCGGTATCTTGATTATGAAGTGATGAAGTCAGCTTCACGGTATCGCCAATATGGATATTAGGCAGCACGTGTGTCTTATTATTGGCACTATTTCCGAGTAGGAACACTTGTCCATCTTCTGGCATATCGACACTTTGCGTCGTTACGGCTGTAACTTTGCCCTCGCGGAGGACAACTTTGGTTGAGTTAGGAAAATCGATAGTCGGCCCAAAGGCGCGCGTGTACCAGACGACTTGATCATTGGCGGAATCACCGTAATATTTGTTCACACCCCAAGCTGTGAATGTGTAGGCTTTGCTCTGATGAGTAACGCTTATTTGGTGCTCCGTTTGGATTCGCTGTAAGCTAGCGGTTTTGTCGGCATGAACGAGAAGGGCAGGATTAACGCCGGAGTGCATGATTTTACCAGAGCCAATGAGTAAACCATTCGGGTAGCGCTGGGTATCATCCTTTTCATAGGCGTCAAAAAAAGTCCCATTGATCCCTGCAATTGCATGGTTCCTCGTTAACATGGAGGAGAAGGGCTCATCATGACCAATGCCGTCCTCAGCCGTTACAGGCTTAACGCGCAAGTAAGGATCGGTGAGATCGACGGTGACCCATTGTACAGTAAACGACTTGCCATTATAAGCAATCGTTCGGCTTTGGGTTTGAACGGTACCTTGTGCGGAAGTAGATGCTGGGAAGATAAGGGCTGCTGAGAGCAGACAGATGAGCATCGCGGTGTAAGTAAGAATGCGGAAACGCGCATGAGGCATAGCAGCTATCATCCTTTCTGAATTTACTTCTTTTTTAATTCGCGCAAGGAGTAGAACGTTCCTCTCCAATTGATGCCACCTTGTTTCCAAGTTAGCCAAACGGAGCGGACGATCGTATAAAGGAGCAGGGAGGCGCTGACAGGAAGCAGGAAAGCTTCATCCCCGCGTTTGCTCATGAGGCGGAACATTAGCTTGCGGTATAGCCATATTTGTAAAATGACAGCGACAGCATAGGCGGCTCCTCTCCAGTCCCAAAGGAAGATCAGGCCGAGCCAAGGGAATATAAAAAAGATGAGCTGTCCCAAACAAGCGAGTAAAGCAATGGAGTAGCTGTAGCGAAAAGCCGGAGAAAAGGTTTTTCTCCAGACCGATGATCGCTTCCTTGAGGGAGCGGTACCATTCGACTTGTAGAATGTGTTTGCCGGACAGAACCTTTTGCTTAAATCCAGCTCGTTTGAGGGAGATGCCTAATTGAAGGTCATCATCAGGTCTTAGGGCGATCGATTTGTGCGTGCCAATCGCTTCATAAGCGCTGCGGCTAACCATGTTAAAGGCACCAATTCCGATGCCCGGTTCACGGGCGCTGTCAAGGTTGGCACGCCACGGGCGAACGAATAAGGAAAAAGAGAAGAGGAAGAAATGAACGAACCCTCTAAGTAGCGAGCTTCGAGCAATCATGTTAGGAGTCAACGTGAGATGCTGTACGTCATGTTCCTTCATATAAGTAACCGCATCTGAAATCGTTCCTGGTGCAAAAATGACATCGGCATCTGTAAAAAGCAAATATTGGCCTCTCGCTTGCTGATACCCTTGGTAGAGGGCATGGTTTTTGCCAAGCCAGCCTTCAGGCAGAGAGGTGATGTGAATGATTTGCAGCGGTGTGTGTATATCCGTTTTGTGCTGTGACCACTTCCGCAGCTCTCAAGCCGGACACCGGTAGCGTCCTGAGAGCGGTCATTGACGGCGATGATCTCGAGGCGCGGATAATTTTGCGTGAGAAGATGCCGGACGGTTTCTAGGATGGTACTCTCCTCTTCTTTGGCGGCGATAATGACCGAAACGAGGGGAGGCTTGTCCGGGAGTTTCGTGGATTTGGGCAGTGTATGCAGCAAATGTATACCTTTATGCACATCGAAAGTGATATAAAGCCAGTAGAGGAGGGTCAGGATCGCGATCATTCCTAGGGTGGACATGGTGTGCCTCCTTAAAGTTTTGCTTAGCAAAACTTGCATCGTAAGCATAATCTTGAAAGAATAGAGTTGACCGCATTATATCATTCATCAGGAGTGAGGGGAAATTTTGCTGGATGCGTGTTAAGGGAGGATCTGATGGGGGAAGAAGGGACTAAACCGCGGGAGCAGTATTGGAAAAAGATGAATGGCGAACAGTTGGCCATCTTTCTCAAGGCGATTGGGAATAAGTCGGTGATGAAGCCGGATTCGTTGGCTTTTGTATGTATAGGAACTGATCGATCAACAGGTGATGCACTGGGCCCGCTTGTCGGGAGCAGACTTGTGGAACTGGGGTATCCGCATGTGATAGGAACACTTGAAGCACCTTGTGATGCGAGTAACTTAGCAGCGCGTTTGCAGGAAATTCCGCTTGGCTGTGTGGTAATAGCGATTGATGCTTGTTTGGGACAGAAGCTGTCAGTGGGCATGTATCAGGTGTCTAATCAGCCATTGGCTCCGGGAAAGTCAGTAGGGAAGGTGCTGCCTCAAGTCGGGGATTATACGATCGCGGCTATCGTCAATGCTGACGGGCCTAGACAGTATAGTGTTCTACAAACGACATCGCTGTACAGCGTGTTGAAGATGGCAGATGAAGTATCCAAGGCAATCGAGCATGCTTTTCCCATTTAGAAGGCAGCTTAGGTAGAACGGAGAGATGAATCGTGGGACCAGGTAGTATGGGGCGGCTTTCCGATAGGAATCGGCCTAAAGCGAAGTTAAAGGATGTTTCGGTAAAAAGGATTTTGCGGTTGTTCAAGGGGTACTGGGGACAATTGCTGGCGATTATTGGTTTGGCGCTGTTCGCAGCCGTGATTGGTTTAATCCCACCTCTTGTTATGAAAGAAATTATTGATAAAGCGATCCCGCTGGGTAATATGAAGCTTCTGGCAGGGATGGCGTTGTTAATGATATTTCTGCCTGTCGTAAGCGGTGTACTTGGTGTGTGGCAAAATCATCTCAATACCAAAGTAACCCAAGGAGTTATTCGGGATTTGGGACAATCCTTGTTTCATAATTTGCAGCGGCAATCGATGGCTTTCTTTACGGAGGCTCGGTCGGGGGAAATTGTTCAGCGGATCACGGGGGATGTACAAGCTGTGCAAAGTGTGGTGACTTCGCTGGTTGTGTCCTCGATCACACAGATAGTCATTGTAGTTTCGACCATTGGTATTTTGTTTGCGCTTGATTGGAAACTAGCCATTATCTCTGTGCTTATTCTTCCATTGTTTGTGCTACCTGTGAAAAAAGTATCCAAGGTTCGGAAGGAGCTGCGTACGGAAACACAGAAAGTGCGTTCGGATATTACTTCTCAGCTTAGCGAAAACTTCGGGATTTCCGGTGCTTTGTTGACGCGTATTTTCGGCAGGGAGAAGCAGCAGGAAATCGAGTTTACGGCTATGAACCAGAAGGTGATGGATTTGGAGCTGCGGCTAAATCTGGTGGGCCGCTGGTTCGGGATGGCGACGAGCACGCTGGGGCCGTTAGGCACAGCGATTATTTATATGTACGGCGGCTACTCTGTCATATCCGGCAGCATGACGCTGGGCTCGATCGTCGCCTTCGCGGCGTATCTTGGCCGGTTGTACATGCCTGTAGGTATGCTGCTGAACCTACATGTCGAGGTGGCTACTGCGCTGGGCGTATTCCAGCGCATCTTCGAATACCAGGACATGGTTCCCGATGTCATGGATGCTTATGGGGCGCGGCCGCTTGACCAGGTCGAGGGGCGTGTGGCTTATAAGCAGGTTTCCTTCGCTTATAAGCCAGGGCAGTATGCGCTGCGGGATGTCACGTTCGAGGCGCAGCCGGGTGAGATGGTAGCGCTCGTCGGGCCGAGCGGCGCGGGGAAATCGACGCTGATCGGCATGATCGCGCGGCTGTATGACTCGACGTCGGGTGTCGTCGAGGTCGATGGCGTGAACGTCCGCGACGTTCAGCTGGCTTCGCTGCGAGCGCAAATCGCGTACGTGACGCAGGAGTCGTTTCTGTTCCACGCGACGATCGGCGACAACCTGCGCTTCGCGCGGGAGGACGCTACGCGTGAGGAGATGGAGGCCGCGTGTCGGCAGGCCTACATCCACGACTTTATCGTGTCGCTTCCCGAAGGGTACGACACGATGGTGGGAGAGCGCGGTCACCGGCTCTCCGGCGGCGAGCGCCAGCGGATCGCGATTGCCCGCGCGATCCTGAAGCGCCCGCGCATCCTCATCCTCGATGAGGCGACGTCGCACTTGGACTCGGAGTCCGAGTCCTATGTGCAGGCGGCGCTCGAGGAGCTGATGCAAGGGCGCACGACGCTGGTGATCGCGCACCGGCTCTCCACGGTGCTGGCTGCTGATCACATTCTGGTGATCGAAGCGGGCAGCGTCGTGGAGCGGGGCACGCACAGCGAGCTGCTTGCGCTGGATGGGCTGTACGCGCGGCTGTACAGCACGCAGTTCGCTAGTGTTACTGAGGAGTAGATGTACGCGACCACGGCTGTTGATAGTCCATATGCATGGTCATGGTCACGGGCTGTCCCAAAGTAGATAAATACAATAGAGGGGCTAGCCTCTAGCCTCTTCATAGATAGGTCTATCCATTTTCCAAGGGTAGGCTCCACTTAAAGGAACGTAGAAGCGCTATTTACTTGAAATTAGCACGAATTCGAGCTTATGAGGAACGACGATGCGCTATGTCTTTGTTTTGTACCTTCGGATAGCTTAATTTCAACGAATAACGCCTATACGTTCCGCAAATTCATTAATTAGCGTATTTAATCCAATTTAGCGGCATGTCGTTCCGCGAAAGAAATAACGCAAAGAATAACGGCACTAACTCAGGGGAATAAGATAAACAAAGGTATCATGGTCAATCTAACTTCAAGGAGTTTGCTTGATGACAAAGAGAAATTGGAAGCTATCATTCAGATATCTTGACAAAACATTCTGTAACTAATAGTATTACAGTATAAAAATGAATAGGGGTCATCCAACATGAAATGTAAAATCAATCGAAATGCCGCTAAGGTTTTAAAAAATATGCTGAGTAGTGAAGAAGCTGCAGGGAAGATGATTCGTGTATTTATTACGCTGAATCATGGAAATCATGCTCATTATGATGTGAAGTTGGATACACCTACTGAACATGATGAAATCGTAGAAACAGACAAAGACATTGAAATTTTACTAGATAAGCGAGAAAACCTTTTAGATGGGGTTTGGATTCAATATTTTCATGTGCCTGAAGAAGGTTTTTTTATAACGAACCCTTCAACTGGATTTCTTGAAAAATAAGAGAATGCTTGCTTAAGTAACAATCTCAGATGGTTGAGAACCCCCATGTTTCTACACATGGGTTATTTTTATATTGGAGGAGTTTCAAATGAGTCAACGCTATCGGATTACAAGAGCACTTCAGGAAAAGGACAATTCGGAGAAAACAATATCTTTGGAAGAGTGCAAACAGTATTTTACCTCTAAACCGGACTTTTCCTATACATCCGTGTTTACGGTGACAGGTACTACCAGCATGTCTATTGAGGGAGATTTCTTTATGTGGAGCTACGGCGGTACAAAGATTCCATTCCGGCATTATCAGGGAGATATTTACGTATCTGGAACCAATGAAGCAGTGATCCCCAAAATGATGGAGGTTGCGGGCGATTTGGGAGCGGATGTGCTGGAAGGGTAAGAAAAGGCAGCCGATAGACGGCTGCCTTTTCTAATTTAACGCGCAGCATAGTTGACTAAATTAATGGCTGAAGTCTTGTCATTTCTCGGACCAGATCCTGTTACATGGAGCCCTTTGCTCAGTTAAAGGTCAGTGGTGTGCTATTCGATTTGGAATAATGTGGTATTATTGAAGTCAGACATTTTACAAAAGAAAATAGTGGAACTCTTAAGAAAGGAGCGATACGAATGGATTGCCTCGGGTGTCGAATTTCTAATGGGATGGAGCCAAACGTAAATATTATTTTCGAGAATGAGTTGATAGCCTGTGTTCTTGATATCGCTCCTTTTAACGAAGGTCATACGCTAATACTCCCCAAACACATTTTTGGGACGTCGAAGATATGGATATTGGCACTGCCTACTACATAATGGAAACTTCAATGAAAATATCTAAGATATTAAAACAAATATTTCAGCCAGACGGCATTTCTATATGCCAGAACGGCGGAGTATTTAACGACTTAACACACTATCATATGCACATTATTCCAAGATACAAAGGTGACGGATTCACCTGGAGCGAACCGCTATTCCCTAATGGTGCAGAAAAACGTTTAAGAGGAACTAGAGATAAAATCGTAAATGCACTAAATTCTTTGTAACGGGAAACGAGATTTGAAGAAATACAGACATGATTGATTTATTTTGTGGAGGGACCCAGTGAATATAGTTGATTTATGTAACAACAAACAAGTGAAAATGCAACAAATGCCGAATGGGAGACCTTACTTAAGAGAGCAATGGGAATTGCACTTCGCCAATCATCTAAGTGATGATGAGAAAAAATCTATTTTTCTCCATGATGACAGAGGATACTGTGGTTATTTATGGCACTTGTTTAGTTATAAGAAAAGAGAGTGCTTGAGGAGTCAAGACGCTAATAGAGCCTTTAATCAAACAGAGAAGAATGCTTGTTATGTATTTTATCAGTATAAAGACGAGGCCTACATGATTGAAAATTTATCGATGATAACGGCTGATGAGCTCATGGATGAAGCTGATATTTATATTGTAGATAAAGAGTTTAACTGGACATATGTAATAACCCACGAAACGGGCTTATGTGGCCCATACTTTAGTTCCAAGAATTGAAGGTAGCGTAATGGCAAGCAGATTGAGCAGAGACAGTAAACATGTAGGGTTTGTTATGCAACAGCTTCGGCTTTTGCTGAACACATATATAGCTTAATTGACAAAAATGGAGGCAGCAATCGTGGTTACAATTGAGGATTTTATGAAATTAGATATCCGTGTCGGTACTGTAATTAAAGCAGAACTTTTTCCGGAAGCTCGAAAACCTGCAATAAAATTAGAAATCGATTTTGGAGAGATGGGTATTAAACGCTCCTCTGCTCAGATTACACAAAGATATGAATGCGAACAGCTTATTGGACGACAAGTCATCGCCGTCATGAATTTTCCTGTTAGACGCATCGCAGGTTTTAAATCTGAGGTGTTGGTCATTGGCGGTGTTCCAGCAGAAGGTGACGTGGTTCTCTTAAAACCGGATGAACCTGTTAAAAACGGTACACCAATTGCATGAGCATTAGTAGATACAGGACACTTGGGGTCGGGAGGGTACTTCCGATCTCTTTGTGCTGCCTAAATGTCGACAAATTAAGCGTTTCGCTCATCTATAATGTGACAAACTTTTATCCAATTAAAACTTATAATATATATATATCAGATTCAGAAGTCTTGCTTCTCATTTACAGATACTTGGGAGGGATAGTCAACATGGACAAGCAGTTCATAAAGAGGTTACACACGCTCAATCGTCGCGACGAATTGAGATCAAGACTACTGATTGAAGGTATTAAACTTACTCTCAAACGAAAAAAGAAATTGAGTTTATTTGATAGGATGTTTAATCATAAAAAGAAAACAGTTATCGCTAAGGGATGGAACTGAAATGAAGCGAGCGGCGTTGACGCCGAAAAAACCTCCGAACGTAGGTGAACCGCGTTCGGAGGTTTTTTCGTCAGGATGCGGGCAGCGATTTGCTGCGAATAAGCCCTATGATCAGAATCACGACCGGAAGCGTCACGATTAACCGCACAATTGCGGAAAATTAAACGCAATGCTTCATGATTAACCGCGATGTCGCCGTTCACATCGGCGAGATTGTATGGCTCCATGTCGGTTTCATTCCTTCTAATGATATCCATTAGCATATCATTTGCAGAATGCCGCCTCCATAATCCGTATATATTCAGTTTATACAATCATCGTATGCTATCGGAAGTTGAACAAATCATTTTAATTCCGAGGTGTTGATAATCATGAAAACAATAAATGCAAAAGAACAACAACGCATTGCAATCGTAGGGGCAGGTCCAGGAGGGTTGACGTTAGCCCGGATCCTACAGCAGCACGGCGTAAAAGCCGTCGTCTATGAACGCGAGCTATCCCGCGCCAGCCGCCAGCAAGGCGGTTCATTAGACATTCACCACGATTCTGGACAAAAGGTACTAAGAGAGGCGGGTTTATTAGAACAATTTAAAGCGCTCGCCCGGTATGAAGGGCAAGACTTTCGCGTTCTTGATAAAACAGGTAAAATCTATTTGGACGAGATAGCTGAATCCAATGAAGGGGATCGTCCAGAAATAGATCGCGGAACGCTGCGCGAGCTGCTTTTAAACTCCGTCGACTCTGATTGCATTCACTGGGGACACAATTTGATCCAAGCGATTCCTTTGGAAAATGGCATGCATGAACTTCGCTTTGAGAACGGGCATGTTGATCATGTCCATCTTGTCATAGCTGCAGACGGCGCCTTCTCCCGCATTCGTCCGCTTCTTACGGATTCTGTACCTGAATATACCGGTCTAAGCATGATTGAGTTCTACCTGGATAATGCCGCTATCGCTCATCCGGAGATCGCTGCTTTTAACAGACGAGGAAAACTGTTTGCCCTTGCGGATCATAAGGGTATACTGGGGCAGCTGAATGGAGACGGCCGCATCTGCGTGTATTTGGCATTTCAAATTGAACGAGATTGGCTGGATACTTGCGGCATTCCGTTCGATCAGCCAGAGGAAGTGAAACGGCAGCTGTTGCAACATTTTAACGATTGGGACGAGTCGCTTAAGAATTATATCCGAGCCGCTAATGGCCCTATGCTCCCTAGACGCATATATATGCTGCCAGTCGGTCTCAAGTGGATCCACAAACCGGGCGTGACGCTGATCGGTGATGCGGCGCATCTGATGTCTCCTTTTGCCGGAGAAGGCGTGAACTTAGCGATGCGGGATGCCATGGAACTGGCGTTGTCGATCGTTCAGCATAGCGATGTCAATAAAGCTGTCGAAGCCTACGAACAGAAAATGTACGTATATTCGTCCAAATCAGCCGAGGAATCGGATGCGAATCTCAAGCTCATCTTCTCTGATGATGCTGCAGCCAAATTGTTGGATCTAATGAACCAATATCATGATCATCCATGAAACTCCCGACCTTTAATTTTCTAATTGCACTGATTTAGAGCGAAACATCATTGGAGAAATCCGGCGGTGTTTTTTTGATTATTTAGGCATAAGCATGAAAAATGGCAGAAAAAAAACCAGCTTAAGAGGCTGGTTCTTCTTGTTTCCGCTCATTATGATTTTCTCCCCAAGCACACATCACCTCTGCTACAGGGATCAATGTTTTACCATAACCACTAAGTGAATATTCTACTTTTGGAGGGACGGTAGGGTATACCGTTCTTTCGATCACGCCTTCTTGTTCCAGGTCTCGAAGATGCTGCGTAAGCATTTTTTGGGAGACGTCAGGTATTAGCTTTTCCAGATCGTTATACCGCTTAGTGGATTCCATCAAATGCCATAAAATCATCGGCTTCCATTTTCCACCTAAAACATGAATAACTGTTTCGATTGGGCATTCGCGCTGATGAATCATTGATAAATCACTCCCTTACTCTAAGTAAGTGCCGTACTTTAAAGTGCGTTCTTAACAGAATATTATTACCGATATACAATAAAGTCAATCAAATAAAATGGAAAAAGGAGACAGATAAATGAGTGAAACTTATTGGGGACCAAAGTCAGTAACATATTGGTTAGTGGGTGTTGTTACGCTGTTGATGTTGTTTTTAGGAGTAAGAGGTTTTATCCAGCCAGAAGCTGCGATTCGAGGTTTTGGTATACCACTGCATGACAATGCTGATCGATATCTTGTTCAAATAAAAGCCGATCGTGATCTGTTTATTGGTATCTTCCTACTAGCCTTGATGGTACTTCGTATGAGAAAAGCATTACTTGTTATTATATTAACTTCCATCTTAGTGCCTATAATAGATGCAATATTGGTAATAACGAATGCAGTAGATAAAACACCTTCCTGGATTCATATAATTACTGCAGTATATGGACTCGTTATAGGTTGGATGTTGTATCGAGAAGAACAAAGAGCCAAAACAGCATAGAACCGTACCATCATTAGCAGAGCATTTTCCAAATTAAGGGGGGCATTACATGTATATTTACCTGTTATTCATCCATATCATCTCCGCCGTGACGGCTATAGCCGCAGTCATAAGCTATCCCTTGATTATGAGCAGCGCCCGGACAGTGGTTCAGGCCAAGTTCGCACTTGCGCTGCTGCAGAAGATGGCGATCCTGCTGAAATTCGGCGGTACACTGCTGCTTCTTACAGGCCTAGCGCTTGGCTTTATGGAAACCTATTTGTTCCGAGAGGTGTGGTATGTGGTCTCGATTGCTATCTTCATTGTCATTCTTGTCATCTTTGCTGGCCTGCTTCCCGCCGGCATCAAGCAGCAGCTTACGCTGCTGCAGCAGACGCAGGGCGATGATCTGCCTGACGCGTACAGAGTGAGCCGCAAACGCTCCGCCAGGTTGGAGGGGGTCGCGAATTTTGCCGTTTTCATCTCGATTTTACTAATGGTGTTCAAACCCTTCTAACGGAACACGGACATTATTAAAACGAAAACAAGGAGCAGTTGCCTCGTGCAGCGGTCCTTGTTTTTTTAACATAATAGAAAGTATAAGTTTCGAGGTAGAGCTTAAGGGTATCCCCTTTCTAAGGTGGCCATTCAGAAACTTCTGCAATTGTGCAAAGTCGGCTGTCGATTCATTGTGGACAAACGCTAACGAACTCAGAAAACGTTATGAAGCCCAAAAGCGGGCTTTTGATAGTCTAACGAATCGAGAAAACGCTATTGCAGGAAAGACAGCCCCAAATCACGCTTTTTCGCTAACGTAACGAGGCTGCGATTCGATAGCCATTCGAGTATGCGCATGATGAGGACAATTGCGTGTGCACGGTTCGTTAGCTCTGCGACAGCTTCCAAAATCGGTCTGCAGAGAAAAAAAGATGATCATGGAGAAAGCGGATATGGGCGGTTGGAGCCCTATATCCAATTCCCTCCCCAAGCTCAAACATATGGATTAGCACACAAAGGACCTGAGGCAAAGCCTCAGGTCTTTCTTTACTGTATAGGAAATTATTCAAGATGCCACTTAGACTCTTTCAACGAGCTTCGGCTCGATGAACTTTCAATAATAGCGCGTTTTTCGCGCTTATTAGCTCGAAGCTGTACGATTAAGCGCGTTTTCCGCGCTTATTTGTTCTTTTAGAAACAGGAGAGTTCTAATCATACAGAAACTTTCCAAAATGGTGGGCAGAATGCGTGGTAAAATTATTAACAAATGAATTAAGAGGAGGGGATATCCATTAATGGAAATCAGAACGGAAAGAATTAGTGACTATGAAGAAGTGTTTCAGTTGAATTATTTGGCTTTTCAGAACAGGGAAGATGAATCCAGGCTGGTTGAAAGAATTAGATTATCGGACCAATTTATCCTTGAATTATCTCTTATTGCAGAAGAAAATCATCATATTGTAGGCCACGTTATATTTAGTAAAGCCGAAGTAGTCGACGAAGAAAATAGTCATGAAGTCATTGTACTTGCTCCTATTGCAGTGATGCCAAGTCACCAGAAAAGAGGAGTAGGCAGCAAACTCATTCAAGAGGGTTTAAAAAGGTGTGCAGAATTAGGTTATGAATTTGTTTTCTTGATAGGACATCCCACTTATTATCCTAAATTTGGATTTAAACCAGCGAAGAATTATGGTTTTGAACTGAAGCAATTTCGTGTACCTGATGAAGTCTTTATGTTCTGTGATTTAAAAGAAGGAACGGCAACCCAACAAATAAAAGGTGAGTTAGTGTATCCTAAGTCATTCTTAATATAAATTTCGAACGATTTTCTAACAAAAAATAAGTGCTTAATAAACAAAAGGATAGGGGATTATTCATGCAAACCGTTTATGTTTTGTCGGGACCAGCGGGAATTGGAAAATCAACGACTTCAAGTGCATTGGTAAATGCATTGAAAAACAGTGCCTATATTTCAGGAGATCATATAAGCCATATGCATGTAAATGGTCGTAAGAAGCCATGGGAAAGCAAAGATGAGCTATCACTCATTTGGAATAATATCTTGAGTCTAACTGAAAATTTCGTTACCTACGGTGTTGATGTTGTTGTCGATTATGTTACTTTTCCAGAAGATGTTCATTGGTTAAAAGATAAGCTGGCGGAATTTAATGTTAATGTTGTCTATGTGGTTTTGTGGACAGATATTGAGACGCTTTTAAAAAGAGACCAATTGAGAAAGAAAGAACATCAAATGGGAGAACGATGCCTGATACTAATGGAAGAGTTCAACAAATCAGGATTAGACGCCAAACATTTGCTTGATACAAGTAAAAAAAGCGCAGAGGACTTGGAACAGGTCATAGAAGAAATTATGAACAATAATCAATTCAGATTGGATTGACTCCTAGGACAGAACGAATACGAATATGACGATTGTCACCTCGATCCAATGACTTGATTCACTTTTGAAACACACTCTTAAAGGTGATAATAAGACTATAAAATCCTTTAAGGGAGTGTTCATTACTATGAATTCAACAGTATCTTTGATGATTTCGGCTTTGATTTTCTTTTTTATCTTGCGTGGACAATTAAGCGGCATGCGTAAGCCGCTAAAAAAATCGGGAGTAACCTTACTGCTGCCTATCTTATACATTTCTACTTCACTTATGCAATTGTTCGATCCATCACTGCATATCAGTGAAGAGCAAGTCATCATTGCTTTGTTGATTGGTATGGTTGTTTCGATTCCGCTTATCATGACGACCAATTTTGAAGTTCGAGACAATGGCAACACATTTATTAAGCGTAACAAAACGGTTTTTGTGCTGCTAATTGTGATA
Organism: Paenibacillus sp. WG02; assembly: GCF_055396115.1. Taxonomy (NCBI): domain Bacteria; kingdom Bacillati; phylum Bacillota; class Bacilli; order Caryophanales; family Paenibacillaceae; genus Paenibacillus; species Paenibacillus sp. WG02. Next base: position 983,012 of record NZ_AP036016.1, read on the forward strand.
TTTGCACTGCGTTTCCTCGCGATTGCGACTATAAAATCAATTGATCCAAGCACACTTAGCTTTATGTGCAACCTGATAACCTTTGGCTACATCGCGACTTGGCGGATCATTAGTTTTATTAAATTCCGAAGTGTCAGCTCGAAGCAAGCTGTTCTGAATGTTTAACACAAATAAAGCAGGCGCTGCGGCGGCCTGCTTTATTCATTGTGAAGCACGAGGTTCATTTCATTTTATCAAAACCTACTTTAAAAATTATCATCAATAATCCAGTATAGGGTACCGACATGAGCAAGCCCAATAACGGTTTGCGATAATGAATACGCAGCATGATAAACATGATCATATCGAAAAAAGATGACCAAAGTAAGTTCCATCCGTTGTGATATGTGATTGATCCACATTTTACAGCTACAAATTCAAGCAACACAAAAATACCAGTGAAAAAAATGATGTAATAAGCCTGGGAAGGAAGTTTGCGATTTCGCGGGTAGTTCGATAGGTATATCCAAGTCGATACAGGCATGCCAATCAGAATAAGCAATAGGATCGGAATCGTGGCAACCGGAAGACCATTAGGCTCCATTTGCCAAAGTTGATAATTATAACAGATCAACTCATAGAGACCATTACTTAACGCAGCGAAGAGGAGTGTTGGATAGTACTGCTCCCAGTTTCGGTCCGCAAACCAAAGAGCAGCTAGTAGCCATAAAACCGAGTATAAAATCGCAACCAAGGGATTTCGAACTCCTTTGTTTATGTTAAGTCCTTATTATTCCAATTCATCCATCGTTCATACAAATGTTATTTGTTCAGATATCGTTAAAGTGTAAACAACAAATAACGAGTTCAATGTTGCCAGCTGCATCTTTCGCGCGCCCTTCCTCATTAATAATTTTAATCATTAACGCCAAATGAACAGGAGGAAATCCTGTTAGATTTCGCTCCGAATCGATACAAAATAGAGGCTGCTCGCTAGGTTATTAACCTTTTGAGTCAGCCTCTTCTTTTTTGAAGGTAGGGATTACTTAACCACATTAATGTTTGACTGTGGGCTCGGAAGGTCGCTTGAATCAGCTGTGTCTAATGGTGCGGGGCCCAATTTATCCTCTTCGCGAAGCAGATAGCCAAAAAATAAAATGTAGTAAGACACGATAATGAAGAAGACACCTGCGGTTATGGGGTCTTTGGTAAATTGAGTTGGATCTATCGGATTCATGTTTGCTGGGTTGGTTGCAGGGTTCGTTGAAAGACTGATAAATGCCAGGCGATAGACGATCCGGCCAAGAAATAGTACCAGAACCGTAATTTCGACCCATAGGTGGGTGCGATAGTACCATCCGTCTGTTCGATGTTCGAAAAGGGTGTGGCGAATCGCGGTGAGCCCAAGTACAATACCAGCCGCTAAGCCGATGATATAACCAATGAAATGGATGGGGTGGACAAAGCCTAGCAGGAAAATGAGGACTCCGAGGATACTAAAGAGAGTGAGTCGGAATTTAAGTCTGCCCCGGGATAACTTTTGAAAACCAATCGTTCGCTTCACTCTTCGATAAATAAAAAAGCCAATAAATAGGAAAGGAATGGCATAATGCATCCAGTTTTGCATGAGGGTTCCTCCAAGAGAATCGTAGTATTTTTCTATTGTAACAAATTTAAGCCGTTTGTTAGAAAAAAAATTATTTCGTTTACAAAAAACTGTCATACACTTAATAGTAGCGCGATAAACTTACTATTACACACAAATAGTGCCGCAAGGAGTTGACAGTCAATGGCTCTAATCACCCATGTTAATGTATGTAATACAGAGAATGAAATTTACTGCTGTCTTCGTAATAAAATTGTGAAGCTTGACGATCAACAGAAAGAGCAGTTTTGCAATGGATGTAAAATGTTTGCCGGTGATGCCGATGAACATGGGAATGGTGTATCCTGTGTATGGGAAGATGTACGTGTCGTGAGCAATCCGCATATCGCTGTGGATCCGCTTGAGGAGTTTATTCACAATCAAATTCGCCAAGTGCCACCCGAGGGACCGGCCGTATATCTATATACGACAGAATGGTAAAACACATCCTCTTTGATTTTGATGGGACACTGGTCGATTCTAGAGCGTTGCTAGTTAAGCTTTATAATGAAATGGCCGTGCAGTATCAATTTCGCAGGATTCGAGATCAAGACCTTGCGCTTCTGAGATCACTTTCGATCTCTGAGCGGATGGATCACTTAGGTGTTCCGGTACTCCAAATTCCAAAGCTAGTAACAGCCGGAAGACAGCTCTATCAAGAAAATATTCGTACACTTCACATTGTGCCTGGGATGAAAGAGGTTATTGCCAGCGTGTCCTCGCAAGGGATGAAAAGCTCTATACTCTCTTCCAATTCCGAGGTGAATATTCGTCAGATTCTTAAAAATAACAAGCTGGATGGCGCCTTCAAGGAAATCATTTCGGCTAAGCATATTTTTGGCAAGCATCATTCCATTCGCAAAGTAATGAAACAATGGGGGACTTCCCCTTCTCGGATGATTTATGTTGGAGATGAATTAAGGGATATCGAGGCTTGCAGGAAACTAGGCGTTCCCATAGTTGCCGTTACTTGGGGCTATGATTCTCAGCAATTACTGCTCAGTGGAAAGCCCGATTACTTGGTAAACTCACCCGAAGAGCTGCTAAAAACACTTCTGTCCTTAACCTGATAGGATGGTAAAAGAGGGAGCAATTAGCTATCTCAGACTGAGTCTGGGATAGTTATTTATGTTTGCTTTTTTGTAAGTGCTATTGGCAACATTCGCAGTCGAGTGGTGTCATCATGTAAAATAGAATTATGAGGTGATATTTGCGGAAGGAGGCGTCTAATGTTATTTTATCTCATCATATTTGTAGTGACAGCTGTGGATCAACTTACGAAGGTGTGGATTCGGTCTATTTTAAAAGTAGGCGAATCTATGCCGTTTTATAAAGACTTGATTTCATTTACGCATTATCAAAATAGTGGAGCAGCGGGCAGTTCGCTGCAGGGCTCAGCTCGTTATTTAGGAATTCTTGCTGTTGTGATTATTGCTGTTATTTTGTATTACCGGAAAAAAGGAAGCTTTCAAGGATTCTTCAAAGAGGTTGGTGCCGCATTTTTCGTAGGCGGGGCTATTGGCAATGGCATCGAACGATTATTATTTGGCAAAGTGACCGACTTCATCGTGTTTCGATCTGGCCATGGTGTGATGAATTTAGCTGACTTAGCGATTAATTTGGGTGTGGTGTTTTTTGTACTGGATATGTTTCTCTCTTATCGGCATAAGCTGTTGCCAAAACAGAAAAATTTTCAATAATGTAGGTATATTAAACTATATAGGTAGATCAAAAGTACTATTTGTGATATCCTTCAAGTAGACGGTTTTTGAACGAGAAGACGCTGAATTGGAGGATGGTCACATGAGGCCTGATAAACAGATATTGATCGATGAATTTTTTGCAATGATTCGAAAATTGACGCGTACGGGTGCAGATATTATGTTAGTGAGGGATTTTTTCTGGAAAGCTTCCGAGATCCGTTCATTTATCCCTCCAACGGTAGAATTCATGACGGTTCTTAAAACGTATAACGCAGTCTTGTTTCATGAATTCCGAAAATCACTTGTACCCAATACGAGTATGCATATGCTAGCGAATGTCCACATGGAAGCGGGAGAAGCGCTCATTAGTTTAGGAATTACGAGTTTGGAGCAGCTTCAACTAGCGGTAAAAGGTACAGTAGCTGTGAGTAGTAAATAGAGTTAAACCAAGCGATGACGACAGTCTCGCTTGGTTTTTTTGTTTGGAGAGGGACACATAATCCATTGGGTGGAAATTACCATTTAATATTCCGGCCGCGAAGAAGCCATATTAAGATATAGAAGTACATTCTGTGTGAAAGAAGGAAAGAAAATGTTGCGAATGCTTGGGAAACTGTTTTTGAAGTTACTGTTAAATGGAGTTTTTTTAATCCCTCTATTGATGTATTTAACGCAAGCCACACTCATCGAGGCGTTCTTTGCAACTTATACTTTTTCTCTTATGTCTTATGTTGCAATTGATCAATTGTTATTAAGAGTTACCAACAATGGGGTTGCTACCTTAGCAGATGTAGGACTAGCCTTTGTTTTCTTTTGGTTGGTCGAGAAATTCTTTTTTCATTGGTCCATAAACTTTACGACTATGGTGATAGTTGCATTGGTTTTTGGCATCATTGAGTTCTTTATGCATAGCTATTTTCAGAAAGACAGGGGCAGGCTTGATCGACATAGTTTTAGTGATAATTAAACTTAAATTTGTATCTTGGTCCTGTAAAATTAGAAACAGAAGGAAAACTCAGATTCTGAGCTTTCCTTCTGTTTTTTAACAATTTGTTTTAATTTCAAGACTTACTATTAGCCATGCAATTCGATATTCTCAAAACCGCATTCATTGGACAGTAACGAATTGTTCCTGTAACAATTGGTGCTAATCCAATTAAGCCCCGCCACAACACACATTGAATATGTTGTCCTGTTCTAAGTCAAACAATCAATCAAATGAGTTTGTAATTTCTGGAGTTGACGAAAATGAAAATCTTGTTTATAGTAGCGATATACCCATACGGGTATAAGTAATGACGATGATTTATAAAGGTGGTGTAAAAATTTCCGAACTAATAGGTATGAGGTAAGAGAATTTTTTTTGCAATTTTATATACCCATATGGGTATATGGTTGACTTAATATGTAATGTGGAAAGGCAGTGCCTTATGGATTTAACATGGATCATAACTATTTTCATAATTGGATTTTTGGGCTCGTTTATTTCAGGAATGGTGGGAATTGGCGGTTCCATTATTAACTATCCGATGTTGTTATTTATACCAGTGGCACTAGGATTTACTGCTTTTACCGCACAGGAAGTATCTGCAATTAGTGCCATACAGGTGTTCTTTGCAAGTTTAATGGGAATGCTTGTGTTTCGAAAAGGGGGATTTCTAAATAAAGCCTTAGTGCTTTATATGGGGTCTTCAATTATCATTGGCAGCTTTATGGGGAGCTTTGTATCCAACGCATTATCAAGTTCAATCATCAATCTCATCTATGCCATTTTGGCGCTGATTGCCGCGATTATGATGTTTTTACCTAAACGAGGAACAGATGTCCAAGATGTAAGTGAAGTTACATTTAATAAACCATTAGCAGTTATTTTAGCTTTAATCATTGGGACGGTATCAGGGATCGTAGGCGCGGCGGGTGCCTTCATAACGGTGCCGGTAATGTTAGTGGTTCTTAAGATCCCAACGAGGGTTGCTATCGCTTCATCCTTAGCTATAACTTTTATATCCTCAATTGGATCTACGACCGGAAAACTATTGGGAGGGCATATGCTTATGGTTCCATCAATCGTACTTGTCGTTGCAAGTACGATTGCATCACCGATTGGAGCTAAGCTCAGTAAGAAAATCAACACGAAGATTCTTCAATGGATTCTGGCTGCTTTGATAACGGCAACTGTCTTTAAAATTTGGTATTCTATTTCACTTTAGAATCAACTGACTTTAACCTTCGGAGGGGAACAATAAATGAATGATAAACAGATACATGGAATGAATGCTGCAAAGCTAGCAAAAAAGGTTTTGAAACAAACGCCTATTTTTATTTTAGATGTTCGGAATGAAAGTGACTTCAACGATTGGAAAATAGAAGGTAAGAACGTCCATATTATCAACGTGCCTTATTTCGAACTTCTTGATGGTGTAGATGAAATTCTTGATCAAATTCCGGATGACCAAGAGGTTTTGGTTGTTTGCGCGAAAGAGGGTTCATCCAAGTTTGTAGCTGAACAGTTGGTCGAAAGCGGAAAACAAAACATTTCTTATTTAATTGATGGTATGAAATCTTGGAGTGAGTATCTCGAGCCTGTTAAAATTGCTAATTTGAAAGACGGGGGCACCCTGTATCAATTTATACGGTTAGGCAAAGGTTGTCTGTCTTACATGGTGATTTCTAATGGTGAAGCTGCCGTTATTGATGCGGTTCGGACTACCGCGGTGTATGAGGATTTTGCCAATGAAAATCATGCCGTCATCAAACATACCATGGATACGCACCTTCATGCCGATCATATTTCAGGCGGCCGGCAACTAGCTGAGAAAACGGGAGGATATTACTGGCTTCCGCCAAAAGATGCGACAGAGGTTGTGTTCCACTATGAGAAGCTTGAAGAAAGCAGCCATCTTGTCGTTGGCCAAACAGAAATTAACATCCAGCCGATTTATTCTCCGGGTCATACGATTGGAAGCACATCACTTATTATTGATAATCAATATTTGCTTTCCGGGGATATTCTATTCGTGAAGTCGATTGGCCGCCCTGACTTGGCTGGGAAAGCAGAAGATTGGGTCGCTGACCTCAGAACGACATTGTATGAGCGATATAAACAGCTGTCTGAAGATCTAATCGTGCTTCCTGCCCACTTTGGTACAATTGCGGAATTAGGTGATAGAGGGCAAGTAGCTGCACGTCTTGGCGATTTGTTTAAAGAAAATCCTGGTTTAAACATACACGACGAATCCGAATTCAGACGCACCGTTTCTGAGAATCTGCCGCCACAACCGAATGCCTATCAGGAAATACGCCAAACGAACATGGGGAAAATAAGTCCGACAACTGAGGAACAGCGAGAAATGGAAATTGGACCAAACCGTTGTGCCGTTCATGATGACAAAACAAAATGATGATATGGAGGAATCAAAATGCCTAATAAAACTTATAAAGAGCTATTGCCACACGAAGTTCTAGAGCGAATCAAACAGAAAGACAATGTAACCATCCTTGATGTCCGGGATCACGACGAATGGGAATCTGGACATATATATGGCGCCAAACATATTCCTCTTAGCCAGATCGCTCGAGCACTTAACGAAATAAAGCCAAAACAAGAAACGATCATTGTTTGCCGCAGCGGTAATCGAAGCGGAATGGCTTGTGATTATTTATCTTCTATGGGTTATCACGTTACGAATATGACTGGTGGCATGTCCGAATGGTCTGGCGAAGTGGAGTATGGGAAATAAATCAATTCAAATAAAGAATAATGGAGGTCTTTAACTTATGACTGCATTGCATGTAGATCGCACGCTCGAGTGTGAAGGACTGGCTTGTCCACTTCCGGTGGTTCGTACCAAAAAGGCAATAGATGATATGAATCCTGGCGAAGTATTAGAAATTCGTGCGACGGATAAAGGATCGATAGCAGACCTAAAGGGCTGGGCAAGTCGCACAGGACACCAATACATTGGGTTAAAGGAGGATAACGGCATCTATCGTCATTTCATTCGCAAAGCTGAAGCATCCGGAACCAAAGTGGAGATGAAATTTCCTAATACGGCAACGAATGATGAGTTACAAGCAAGAGTAGAAGCCGGAGAGAAACTCAATATACTTGATGTAAGAGAGCCGGCAGAATATGCTTTCGGACGGATTCCTGGGGCTATATCACTCCCTTTAGGTGAACTCGAAGTGAAGATGACGCAGTTTGATCCACATAATGAATATTACGTCGTATGTCGTACCGGGAATCGTAGTGATATGGCATGCCATATGCTAACGGAGCGAGGATTTAATAATATTAAGAATGTAATACCCGGTATGTCTCAGTGGGTTCATTGTGAAGAAAAGGACTAACTGAATTTACAAATCATAAGGAGGAGTTTAATATGGTAGATTTGATTGTTGACGCCAAAGGATTGGCATGTCCACTGCCGATTGTTAAAGCAAAAAAGGGCATCGATTCTTTGGAGTCAGGACAAGTTATGGAATTGCAAACGACGGATAAAGGGTCGATGAAGGATTTCCAGGCCTGGGTCAATCAGACCAAACACGAGCTCATTGATGCAAAAGAAGAAAATGGGGTTTTTACATTTACGGTAAAAAAAGGATCGTGACTTATCTAATTGATAAGTAAGTTATCTAAAAATTGGGTGTCAAATTTTTTTTGAATACTCAATATACCTATACGTGTATATGTATAAATGGAGGATGTGGGAAGCATGGAAGACAACAAAGAGAAAACAACAATTGTCCTTTTTAGCGGAGAGCTGGATAAAGCTATTGCCGCATTTATTATCGCGAATGGAGCTGCCGCATATGATCACGAAGTCACGATTTTCTTTACCTTTTGGGGACTGAACGTACTTCGTAAAGATCAAAAAATTGCGGTGAAAAAGGGATTCCTGGAGAAAATGTTTGGAAAAATGATGCCTCGCGGAGCTGAAAAGCTTGGAATTTCCAAAATGAATTTCGGTGGCATGGGGCCAAAAATGATTAAGCATGTAATGAAAAAGCATAATGCGTTGTCGCTTCCGCAATTAATTGAGTTAGCTCAAGAGCAAGGCGTTAAACTGGTTGCTTGTACAATGACAATGGACTTGCTCGGTTTGCAGCAGGAAGAATTGCTCGACGGCATTCAATATGCGGGTGTTGCGGCATATTTGGGTGATGCCGCTGATGCTAAAGTAAATTTGTTTATTTAAGCCTTTTCTTCGCCTACCTTCATATTGTTTTCGTGAGTCATATCAGCAATAATATACCTATACAGGTATCAATGAAAGGAAGGCAGAATATGAAATACGATGATGATGTGAAAAAGAGATTAAGGCGTGTTGAAGGACAAATCCGGGGTATTTTAAAGATGATGGAGGAAGAACAGGATTGCAAGGATGTTGTTAGCCAAATTTCAGCAGTCAGGAGCGCCGCGGACAAAGCCATTGCCCTCATTGTTGCGGTCAATTTGGAACAGTGTATTCTGGAGGAAATAGAAGCTGGAAGAGATTCGAGCAGAATGGTCAAACAGGCCGTTGAATTGTTAGTTAAAAGCCGGTAAGAGGATCAGGAAAGAGGTTAGCGTATGGATTATACATCCATCTTTAATATCGTGGCGTTAGCGTTTTTAGTCTGGTTTATTTATTCCAGGTTTGCAAGCTTAAAGGGTCTAAACAATCTATCACCGGATCAATTTCAGGAAGAATTGAAGGGAAGGCGTAATTATGTTCTGATTGATGTACGTGAACCTAGCGAAGTAAAGCAAGGATTCATCCCAGGTGCGATCAATATACCGTTATCCCAAATGAAACAAAGAGTTAGCGAAATTCAAAAAAATAATCATGTATATTTATATTGTCGGAGTGGAATGAGGAGCAAACAAGCAGCAAGAGTTCTAAAAAAGAATGGTTTTAACAAATTATCTCATTTACAGGGCGGAATTATATCCTGGAAAGGGAAGTTAACCGAATAAATAAAAAATCATTAGCCCCCGTGGGTTAATGATTTTTTGCTTAATATAAGTTTGATTGATTTACACATACTTATTTTTGTTGCTACTTAGTAATGTTCTATGTAACCCTCAAGCGAGGTTATGAATTCCTTTTCATAATTCGGTTGCCTCAGAGCGCTTTTTATCATTGTAGTGAAGATATATGCCAGCAACGATACATAATAAAATGACACCTACAGCAGTCCATTGTGCGGTTGTCCATTGAAATAAATATTTTGGAGTATCTCCTCTAAGCATTTCCAACATAAATCGACCGGCGTTATAGACTGAGTTTGTGATTAAAAATAAGTATCCTCGTTTCATTTTTCGCTGAAGAAGAATCACGACAAGGGCAAAAATAATAATGTCCATTTGCCCTTCCCATACTTCTGCAGGGTAAAGAGGCTTATCCCCGTATGTATCTCTTGCAATAGTGCCTTCAGGATAAAGAATCCCCCAGTTTCCACCCGTAGGATCCCCGAAAGCATCTCCATTCATAAGATTTGCATCTCGTCCAATACTTTGCCCTAATATTAATCCGGGAGCACACAAGTCAGCTAATTCCCAAAAAGATAATTTATGTTTTCGAACATACCAAATCCCCACCAACACGGCTCCGACAATTCCCCCTTGAATCGAAAGGCCGCCATGCCAAATGGCAATAATCTCTTCAAGATGCTGGGAATAATAACCCCAATCAAACAAGAAAACTTGCCAAAATCTTGAACCAATAATGGCACCGATCATCATAGGGATTAATAAATTTGAAAGATGATTTGCGAGCTCATGCTTCTTTTGCAATTTAGCCAAAGTAAGAGTTACCCCATAGCCCAATATAATGGCAAGAACAAACAAAATGCTGTAAGAACGAATTGGAAATGAACCTATGAAACCTAAATATTGAAGCACTATGATAGCTCCTTTTAACCTAAATTATTTTTGAACGAAATGGTGGTGAATGAATATTCTAATGTGTAGTTTACGCCAAAGGAGAAGTGTTAAAACATGTATTACACATTACAAGCGCCCACTTACGTCCCGTATCAAGGTTACCTGGGGCATTTCGCACGTAGTGAAGATATGGTGCTGAATTTAATTCTTCAATCCATTGCTGGGGAAAGAAATGATGAGCTCTTCTATCAAAAGTTGATAAGGCTTGCTCCTACGGAGAAAGAAAAGGAAGTTATTACAGGCATTAGAGATGACGAGAGAAAACACAATCAAATGTTTCGAAATATTTATACGCAACTTACGGGTACATCACCTACCGTAATAGAAGCGACGGAACCGATTGAACATGTTAGCGATTACTTAAGCGGTATTGAGAATGCCTTATTCGGTGAATTAAAGGCGTTTGAAAAGTATCGTACCCTATATTTGAACATTCGACCAGTATATCGCAATATGATCTTTGAAATCATGACCGATGAGATCAAGCATGCTAGTTACTATAACTGGCTATACGCGAAAAACAATAGATAAAAGATAGTGTCCTTCGGTGCCTCTCATTGCAATATAAAATACTCCAGGAGCTTTAATAATGGCGCACTGGGGTATTTTATGTGTCCTGCAATAAAGACTCGGTTTGTCAACTTCTCTCGAGCTTCGTATAAACGATTTGGCGCCTTTCAATGTATATTCAAATACATCTTTACATGGATATGTGTGAGCATCTTCAAGGTAGATACCCCATTGGTTGCATGCACGCTACTCGTCTTTCTTCTGCTGCAGCGCAGCCATCAATTTGTCAGCCAGCGAGCTGCCCAGCTGGGTTTGATCGGAAAACTTCTCGATCAGCTGACGGTTGGCTTTGGCAGAGGCGCGACGGCCGCCGCCGGTGGATTCGTTGTCTATTTTCTCCACGACGTTGCATGGACGACATTGAAAATACTTGCCGGATTTGCCGGTGTGGATTTCCATTTTTTTGTGACACTGCGGGCAACGGTGGTTGGTCAATTGTCCGTCAGCTTCGCGCTTATAGGAACATTCGCGGCTGGAACAAACGAGATAACGGCCTCGTTTCCCTTTTACCTCTTGAAGAAACTCCCCGCAATCCGGACATTTGCTGCCCGTTAAATTATGCGGCTTATAGGCCGCAGAGCTTTTCTTGACCTCATCGACCAGCTCGGCTGCTTTTTTGCGAATGCCGCTCAGGAATTGCTCCATGCTTCCTTTGCCCTTGGAAATGCGTTCTAGCTCAAGCTCCCAGCGAGCTGTAAGCTCAGGAGAACGCAGTCTTCCGAAGCGAGCTCTATGAGCTGAGTGCCTTTGCCAGTCGGAACGAGCAAGGAGCCTTGACGTTCAATGGTGTCGGAGGACACCAGCTTCTCAATAATGTCAGCGCGTGTAGCGGGCGTTCCGAGGCCCCATTTTTCCATTTGAGAAAGCAAGGAAGCCTCGTTGTACCTAGCGGGCGGTTTCGTCTGGCGGCTTAATTGACGGGCGTTGCGGACGGTTACGGCGTCTTTCTCGGCAGCTTGGGGCAGCAGCTGAGCAGAGTCGTCATCAGACTCGGTTTCTTCCCGATCTGGATCCGTGAAATCAGTGGCTCCATAGACGTCTTTCCAACCGGCTTCTTTAACCACTTTACCCGATGCATAGAGCTTTTCTCCGGCTATTTCCACAGTCAGCTTCGTTTCATCATAGCGGCAGGGACCGCAGAACAAGGCTAGGAATCTCCGCAAAATGAGATCATAAAGACGGCGTTCGTCAGCGCTTAAGGTTACGAGTGAAATGGCTTCCCCCGTAGGAATAATCGCATGGTGGTCGCTGACCTTGGAATCATCGACAATGCGTTTCGTAATCGTTAACGGTTTGCGTATAAAAGGAGCAGCTAGTGCTGCATAGGGGCCAATAGCTGCGCCCTTAAGTCTGCCAAGCAGGGTCGGCACCATGTCCGAGGTCAAGTAACGTGAATCCGTACGCGGATAGGTGACCAACTTGTACTGCTCATACAATCTTTGCAGCACATTCGACGTCTGCTTAGCTGAAAAACCAAATTTGCGGTTGGCATCGCGCTGCAATTCGGTTAGGTCATAAGCAAGCGGATGCGGAATTTGCTTCTCGGTTTTTTGCACGTGCAGGATTCTGCCGCTGTGGCCCTGCAGCTTTGCTTTTAAGGCGTCTGCGCGCTCACGGTCAAAAATGCGCGTATCGCCTGTTTTGGGGTCGCGCCACACCGCGCGGAAAGAGCCCAGATCGGCTTCGATCAACCAATAGTCGACGGACCGGAAATCCCGGATTTCCGCCTCGCGGTTGATCATCATGGCAAGCGTGGGCGTCTGCACACGCCCAGCCGACAAGGACGCGCCGAACTTGCTGGTCAGCGCGCGGGTCACGTTCAGGCCGATTAGCCAATCGGCCTCGGAACGGCAGACGGCTGCTTGGTACAGCCGGTTGTAGTCCGTGCCCGGCTTCAGCTGCGCGAAGCCTTCGCGAATCGCCTGATCCGTCTGCGACGAGATCCAAAGCCGTTTGAACGGCTTCTTCCAGCGGATCAGCTCCATAATCCAGCGCGCGACGAGCTCGCCTTCGCGCCCCGCATCTGTCGCAATGACCAGCTCGGCAAGGTCACCCCTGCGGCTGAGCTGTTCGATCGCACGGTATTGCTGCGATGTTTCCTTCATCACCTTAAGCTTCATGCGCTCAGGGATGATGGGGAGATCTTCCAGATTCCAAGTTTTGTACTTGGGATCATAATCATCGGGCTCGGCAAGGGTAACGAGATGGCCCAGTGCCCAAGTGACGACATATTTGGCACCTTCATAATGGTGTTTTTGCTTTTGGTTGCATCCAAGGACACGGGCAATTTCTTTGGCGACGCTTGGTTTTTCGGTGAGTACAAGAATTTTCATAGGGAAAATGACCTCATTTCTGCTTACAAATTAGCATAAGCGAAAAAAGCACGCTTTTCAATGCGCTGCAGTTCGAAAATGAAGATCGAATCTATTCGGATGAGAGCTTTTTTTATGTTACAAAAAAAGGAGAAAATTGTCTGTTCTTGTCCTAATATAAGGGTATAATGAAGAAATAAGGGATGAAGAGGAGCAATAATCTGAATGAGACCCATGTTTTCCTATTTTACTAATCAAACGATAAAAATGAGGTTTCAATTATGGATCGTAGTTGTCATTGTGACACTAGCCCTCTCCATAATTGTCCCTTTTTATTTTATAGAGAAGAAAGATCGTTTAGATGAAGCAGAAAACCAGTTAAAGCAAGTAATCACCTTGCAAAGTCTGTATATTGAAAGATGGAATCAGGAAAAACTGGATACAATTAAACGCTTCGCCATTTCGGATCATGCTAAATTTCATCGTATAGGCGATTTAAAACGAGAATTTCAAGATTATTCACGTGTGAATTCTGAATTCTTGTCGATAACTTACGTGGAAAAAGACGGGTTTATTCGTTCGGATGCAGATCCAGCTGTTTCGTATTATGTGGGAGATAGGCAGTATTTTAAACAAGCGCTTGAGAAGAAAAGCTTTATCTCCGGCGTTATCATATCCAAAGATTCAGGAAAGCCTGTCATAACGTTCTCTGCCCCCGTGCTTGGCGACCATAATGATTTCAAAGGTGCTGTGCTGGGAATAGTAACACTGGAAATGATGAATAGTTTAATGAAGCAGCTAAGCTTTGGTGAAACTGGGGAAGTTTATGTGTTGGATTCGGAAGGGAATATTGTTACAGCCTCAAATGATACAAGCAAAAGCGAAGAATTCGTCAATGTCCCGATGAAAACTGAAATTATGCAAAGAGCCAAGACAGGGAGTACTTCGAATGATTCCTACATCGGATTTCGCGGTGAAAGGGTATATGGCCAGTATAAATGGTCTGCGGGAAAAAACTGGGTTGTCGTAGGTGAAATCACGCAGAGAGAAGTATTTCAGAAAGTAAATCAATTAAGTATAGCGATTATTATCATTTCATTTGTAGCACTTATTCTTAGTATCGGTGCTGCCGTTACGATTGCATCTAGAATTGAGAGACCGATTCGATACTTGCTTCGCGGAACCAAGATTATTCAGAACGGGAACTACGACTACCAGATTGATGTGGATAAAATTAGAATGGCTCCTATTGAATTGCGTATGTTGGTCAATACATTCAACTTAATGTCTGATAAGCTTAAGGCGAATATTTCTCTACTGGAGCATTCTGCATTGGTGGATCAACTGACTGAGATTCCTAATCGCCGTTATATGATGCAAGAAGGAAATAAACAGCTTCAAGCCTGTATTGCTGCTGGGCAAATGTGCTCCGTTATGATGTTCGATATTGACCATTTCAAGAAAATCAATGATACCTTCGGGCATTTAATAGGTGATCGCGTTCTTCATCACGTTGCTTCTATACTACAGCAGCATTCAGGAACAGATACGATCGTTGCACGTTATGGAGGTGAAGAGTTTATCCTGCTTGCCATGCGTAAAAATACACAAGAAAGTGTAACCTTAGCGGAGGATCTGAGACAGCATATCATGGAAGAACCATACTCGGATGAGCAGGTTACCGTACAACTGACAGCGAGCATAGGCATAGCAGAATATTCTCCTACACTGGAGTTCGGTACGATGGTGCTTGAAGATATGGTTTCCAGAGCAGATCATGCCCTCTATCGCGCGAAATCTGGTGGACGAAACCGAGTAGAACTAGATCGATGATGGGTATTGATCTAGTTTTTTTGGTGTGAAATTGATGGTCAGAAATTTGAGAGTTTGGTGTATAATAGTCAAAGAGTATTTGAATTACCAACATTTAGGGGGTTCTGCATGCAAAACGCATCATTAAGACCAATGGGAATTGGAAGAATATTAGATCGCAGTTTCCAGTTGTACCGTAAGCATTTTGTGACATTGACATTGATCATGTTGATCTTGTATGGTCCATTTTACTTACTGGAGCAACTGCTTACGTATCAAGAGGCGGCGGTAAGTACGCCATCATCCATTCTTGACCAGATCCGCAGCGGAGCATCCATGCAAGATTTGTTTGGATCCGGTGCTTTCATGCAAAATAAACAGACGCCGATAGACGTAGGGAAAGTACTTCTCCTCTTGTTGGTTCTTATTCCAATCATGATTCTTGGCCTTATGCCAGCTTCGATAGCTTCCGTCTTACATTTGGTTAAAGCAAGCCTCTTCGGCGAAGAGACAACGGGAGTCGGGGGGCTATTGCGCAAATCTTTCCGCCGATTTTGGCCATTAGCAGGAAGCACGTTTTTGGATGCACTTATCATGTTCGGAATATACATAGGTCTCGCAATTATAATTGTCATTTTTGTTATCGTCTTTGCAATAGGAGGAAACTTATCTAGTTCGGTAGGAGGATTGGGTGGAGGTGCAGTTGTACTATCCATCATATTCTTCGTCATCCTTGGTCTTGGAGCGATCTTTACCTTTTCCTATTTTTTTATTCGCTGGTGTTATTATTTGCCTTTTGTCGCGCTGGATGAAGAGTCTATTGGTCTAGGCCGCAGTTGGAAGTTGACTCGCAAGAGCTTCTGGCGCTTATTTTTGATGTATTTTGTACTTACGCTCATTTTGTATCTTTTCGTAGCCGTCATTGATTTGATTATTGTTGCAATTTTTGGTTTGGGACTTGGCGGGCAGTTATTGCAAAGTTTAATTTCAATCTTGGTTACACCTCTATGGGTGCTGCCTTATGCAGTTAGCTTCTTCGATCTCAAGGTTCGTAATGAGGGTCTAGGACTAGAATCGTTGATTGAAAGTACCCTACAAACTTCTTCATCGGAACCAACGGAAGAACTGGAGCCGTTTGATACGTTTGAAGATCGTCCTCCGATAGACTTGGATAAAAAGAATGATTAACACCGTTTTAGCGACTTCTTTGCAACAGGATAAAGGGCAATTAGAACAAATCTTAAATCAAAGCGAATACACAGCTTATAAGGTCAAAGAGAACGGCTCGATTTGGGCTTGGTTGAAGCCGCTTTTTCGAAAAATACAGAGCTGGCTGCCTGATTTTCAAGTTTCTGATTCGGTAACGAACTGGCTGACCGTTGGTGTTGTCGTTACGCTGCTGGGTATTGCTGCATTCGCGATTTATTGGTTCGTGAAGCAAATTATTTGGCAAAAGAGAATCCGATCTGACGCTTATTTGCCTGTAGGGGAAATAAGCCGTTCTTATCGCTTCTATTGGCAGCAAGCAGCGGAGCTGAGGGGAGCAGGGGACTTGCGAGAGGGTGTGCGCTCGGTCTTTCTATCACTTCTGTTCTTTATGGAAGCTAAACGAATGATTCGTGTGGAGAAATGGAAGACAAACTGGGAGTATGCGGAGGAGCTGGGAGGTTCAGCTTCTTCCCTAGTCCCTTTGTTCCATGCTAGCTCGCTTATATTTGAACGTATTTGGTATGGCAAGGAAGTTGTAACGGAGGAGCAGTTTACTTCCATGTATGAACAGGTTGCCGTTGTTATCAGCAGGGAGGAGGGGGCTGCACATGAGAGGGCTGAATAAGCTGCATGCGGGACTAGCACTCAGTATCCTGCTATTTCTCGGATTAGGTTACTGGCTCGTGAAGCCCAAGCTCCCAGACCAACTTCCTTATCTGTCTTTCTCGGCGGATATCGACGGTACGAAGGCTTGGAAAGAACTGCTGAGTACGAAGCAGAAGGCAGTTAAGGAATGGCGTTTGAGCTGGAAAAATCTGCCTAACGGTGAAGCGATGCTGCTGGTTGCTGTACAGCCGTCTGGTGTGTCAAAGGCCGATCGCGAGCAGCTGCTCGATTGGGTTCGGAAGGGCAATGATGTTGTTCTGTTTGATCGCAATCCTGAAGGGTGGGAGCCTTGGGGGACTGTGTTGGCGGGGGAAATTGGGCCGGGAAGTACGGCGAAGGAAAACAACAAAGAAAGTGCATCTGTCTCGACGATTAGGGTCTCGCCGGATTATTCGTCAGCCGGTGGCTTGCTGACGGGGCGGGTGGATACACCGTACCGGATTAAGCCCGGTGGCGGGCGGGTGCTGTTCGAAGATGAATACGGCGTGCTCGCCAGCCGTATAGAAGAAGGTTCGGGCAGCATCACCGTGGTGGTGACCCCGAACTGGATGCAGAATGGGACGATTGATCAGGAGTCCCATTTCGAATTGATCTGGCCGCTGTTCGTGAAGTCGTGGGACGCCGTGTGGGTCGATGAGACCCATCACGGCTTCGGGACGAAGCCCGGACTGCTTGCCGTCTACCCCGCGTGGCTCGTGCTCGCGAGCGTGCAGCTTGGTCTCGCGCTGCTGCTGTGGCTCTGGCTGCGCGGCAAGCGCTTTGGCCCCGTCTACACGCCGCGGGCGTGGACGGTTCGCCGCGGCGACGAAGGCGTGCACGCCGTCGCCGCTTGGTACGAGCGCCTCGGCTATCAGCACGAGGCGCTTGCGCACCAGCAGCTGTTCCTGCGGCAGCTGCTGCATCAGCGCTGGGGGCTCAGCCCCAGCGCAAGTGCTTTGCAGGCCGCGGATGCTGCACGCGGCCGTATGTCTGAGGCGCAGGCGGCGCTGCTCGCGCGCCTGCTGGAAGAGCCGCCTGCTAGCGGCGGCTCAGCTGGGCCCCGCGCTGCGAAGCAGCGGGGCCCAACCACCCAAGCGTTCGTGCAGCGAACGCGGGAGATGGGCGAGATGATCGCCTACTTGGAGAAGGAGTGAGCGCAATGAACGAATTAATCCAATCGATGGAGCAGCGTTTGTTCGGCCAAAAGCTGAATATAAGGCTGCTCGTAACCGCACTATTGGCTGGCGGTCATGTACTGCTGGAAGGTGTGCCAGGTTTAGGAAAGACCAAGATGGCGCGCACCCTTGCGGAATTATCAGGCTGCGACTACCGCCGTATTCAATTTACGCCAGACCTGATGCCCGGTGATATTACGGGCAGTGTCATTTACCATATGCAGGATCATTCATTCACAACGATTCAAGGTCCTATTTTCACGAATGTTCTATTGGCTGATGAAATTAACCGTTCCGGACCGAAGACACAAGCGGCTCTGCTTGAAGCGATGGAAGAGCGTCAGGTAACGATTCAGGGGAATACGTATAAGCTGCCTAATCCTTTTTTTGTCGTTGCTACTCAAAATCCAGTCGAGTACGAGGGTACCTATCCGCTTCCGGAAGCTCAGCTCGATCGTTTCTTGTTCAAGCTGGTGCTTGATTATCCTGGCGAAGAAGCTGAAGTAGAAATTCTACGCAGCCACGTACCATTCGGGCAGCATCAAGAGGAGTCACTCGCGGCCATTCTGACCCCAGAACGCATCTCGGAGCTGCAGCGCCGGCTTTCCGATGTCGTTGTGGAGGAATCCTTATACACCTATATTGCTACAATTATTCGCAAAACCCGTGAGTCCAAACGCGTACAGCTTGGGGCTAGTCCCCGAGCGGGAATTGCTGTGCTGATGGCTAGCAAAGCTTGGGCTTTGCTGGATGGACGAACGTATGTGACGCCTGACGATATCAAGCTTGTAGCGCGGCCTGCGCTGCGACACAGACTTCTGTTAACACCGCAAGCGGAATTGGAGGGCGGAACAAGTGACCACATCATCCAAGAGACGCTCGGCTCTATTCCGGTTCCTCGATAACTTTCTGCTTCAGGATTTTATCCTGCCAACGAACCGATTCATTGGACTCGTATTCGCAGGTGCTGTAGTCACATTAATAGCTTCTATTTTTGATGCCGCTCTACCTGTCTTCTGGAGCTGGAATGCCCTGCTCTGCGTGCTAAGTGGCGTTGATTTGTTGCTGCTTCCTAAACGCAGCAGTTGGGGAATCCGGCGCAATCTTCCGGAGCAGATGGATGTCAGAAACAGCTTTGAGGTGGGTCTTGAGCTTGAATCCAAGGAATTAACGTCTGTTCACGTTGAATTAATGGATCATTTGCCGCAAACATTCAGCATGGTCCGTAATCATATGAGCGGTGCCTTCCGAGGAACTTCAGCCACTTTCTTTTATACAACGCTGGCTCTCGAGAGAGGGGAATACGTTTTCGAATACGTATATTTGCGCTACTTCGGAGGTATGGGGCTTTGGAAGAAGCAAGTGCGATTGAAACAAGTAGATAAGATTGATATCTATCCAGATTTATCTCAGGTACGAGGTGTACTAGGTGCTGTACAGGATGCATTAATTTTAGAAGGCCAGCGGCTTTACAAAAAGCAGCGCAGCGGCTCGGAGTTTCATTATATCCGTGATTATGTGCAGGGCGACGATATTAGGCATATCAATTGGAAAGCGTCGGCTCGCACGACGAAGCTGATGACGAATCTTTTTCAGCCGGAAAAAGGGAAGATCGTGACTCTAGTGCTCGACTGTGGTCGGCAAATGGCTATCGAGCTTGAGGGACAAGTGAAGCTTGATCGGACACTGGAAGCAGCATTAACACTCGCTGCCGTAGCTCTTAAGCAAGGGGATCAAGTAGCGTTAATTGCTTATGCAAGCCAAGTGAAAGTGTACGTGCCAGCTGGAAAAGGGCTTTCCCATCTTCAGGAGTTAACGAGAGCCGTTTATGATCTGCGTACGGATTTCGTGGAGTCGAACACACAGATTGCCTTCTCTCATGTGCTGCGTTTTCTGAAAAAACGCTCGCTTGTCGTGCTATTTTCCGATATGGAAAGTTATCTGTATGATCAAGAGCTGCTGCCTTATGTGCAGCGATTGCGCAGAAGCCACCATGTTCTGCTCTTGTCCTTGCAGGATCCGCTTCTTCATCAATGGGTACGTATTCGCGCTGAGGATAGCCGTCAGGCTTATCGGCAAAGTATTGCCCACCAATTTACGACAGACCGTTATGCGTATGTAACTAAAATGGCCAGCCGAGGCATCCCGGTGATGGATGTCCCTGCCGACCAACTGACGCTTAGCGCTGTTAATGCCTATTTGGATTTGAAATCGCGAGATCGTTTATAGCGTTAATTGTTTTTGTTTAGATCGTTTACTAATGCCATAACCGTAATAAAGCGCGAGTAACAATAAAGTCACTCCGGCTATGAGATATTTGACCTCAAGTGACATCGTAGACGGTGTAATGTAACCTTCAATAATCCCTGCAATGATGAATAAAGGAATCGTGCCGATCAGAAGTCTGGGCGGATTCCTTGGCCGACTCCAGAAAACGCAGCTTACGCGGATAGGGCCCTGGGACGAAGAAGCGATACCCCATATATAAACCGGCGCCGCCAGCGATGAAAATAGCGGTGAGCTCAATAATGCCATGCGGCAGTATGTAGGCCCAGAATACATAGCTTTTCCCAGATTGCATGAAGACCGCAGCCAATGCTCCTACAATAAGTCCGTTGCTTATCATTAAATAGATAGTCCCGACTCCGAGCGTTACACCGCTTATGAAGGCGAGAACAGCTACCCGAATGTTGTTCGTCATAATGGCTGTGGATACGAGTGGGGAGTGCAGGTCCCCGCGTGGATCGGCAGTTTTGGAAGGATCAATACTGTCGGCCATTGTCCCAGGCATGATCATGGATAGATTGAGCGGATCGTTCCATACGGACAGGAAGCCCAGCAGCCCGCCAAGCAAAAATAAGAAAAAAGCAAAGCCGACAAAAAGACTTCTCGCGTGTATTAACGATGGAAAGTAGTGGAGGAAAAACTCCTTCATCTGTTTACTGCTTTTGTTATTTTCTTTATACATTGCATTATGGGCTTGGGATACGAGATGATTCAAATAGAGGGTTGTTTCATCCGTAGGCACGTGTGTTTGTAAGGTAGCAAGATGTGCGGATGCGACTTTGTAAAGCTCAGTGAATCTATTCACATGGCTGGCCTGCAAACGGCTCTTCCGTTTACTAAGCTGAATCAGCAGCTGCTCAAGCTCTGTCCATTGTGATTTATGTTCTCGAATGAAGCGCGAGATATTCATGGGGGGAACCTCCTAAGAGTTTTCGTAGAAAACTTGCATCGTAAGCATGGGCTTTGAGTTTTGCTTTAACAAAACTTTCATCGTAAGCATAAGCGTTGAGTTTTCGTAGAAAACTTTGCATCGTAAGCTTAATCTCAGTGTTTTGCTTGTTCATTTTAGCATATCAATGACATTCGTTACCATAATTTTGAAATCATGAGGAGATGCTATGAACGAGTCTCTGGATAAAGAATTAACCATCGTGACACCTGAGCAGGTGCAATTGCAATTTCAAACCGCAGGCATTGGCAGCAGGACGTTAGCGCATTTAATTGATTGCTTGATTTTGCTTGTGATGAATGGCCTTTTATTCGTATTTGCTATTTTGATAAGCAGGTTATATTCGGGTGATTGGCTGCCTGCTCTTGCAGATTATTTGATCGCGATTGCCCTCATTCTTTGGGTTGTAGTGAACTTAGGCTATTTTGTCTTCACAGAAGCTTTCATGGGAGGGCAAACGCCAGGGAAAAGAATCCTAGGACTTCGCGTGCTCCAAAATAACGGGCAGTCTGCAACCTTATTATCAATCTTGATTCGTAACTTGTTTCGTCTGTTGGATATGATGCCAACATTCTACTTCATTGGTGCAGTCAGCATCATCTTTAGCGCAAAAGATAAGCGCATCGGTGATATGGTAGCAGGAACCATTGTTGTGATTGAAGCTCGTTTTGAGCGAATGAAACGTCGAAAACATATCGATAAGGCAATCTCCAAAAAGAATTATCCCATCCTCACTCTGGATATAGAGGAAGCCAAAAGACAAGAGATCACTGTGGTAGACTGGCAGCTTTTGCAAGCCTGGGTCGAACGAATACCAACAATGCATGATGCAAAACTACAGGAGTTAGCCTTACCGATTGCGCAGCATTTTGCTAAGAAGTTAGGTCATGACCTAGGGTTTACACTGGATCCTGCTGCATACTTAGCCCAGCTTTATGAGAAGCTGAGGAACGATTGGGAAGTTTAATTAAGACGGCTTATATGGGAATGACGCGAAGTAATAGACAGTTGGGATGATTTATATTCCGACTGTCTATCTTTTTTGTCGAATTTAGTAAAATAATGGTTATTAAATCAATCTGTTCATGCTATACTCTAAAAATGGTAGATTATTGAAAATATAAATAACATTTGAGCGGGTATGGAGGATTATGGATGAAAAAACGATTATGTTGGATGACACTGATTGTATGTTTGGTGGTGAGCAG
This sequence comes from Paenibacillus sp. WG02, assembly GCF_055396115.1. NCBI lineage: Bacteria > Bacillati > Bacillota > Bacilli > Caryophanales > Paenibacillaceae > Paenibacillus > Paenibacillus sp. WG02. The sequence continues at coordinate 1,005,433 of NZ_AP036016.1, forward strand.
CAGCGCAGCAGCTGCAGAGAGTAAATACGCGTGGATTGAAGGCGGCAAAACCGTTGATTTGGGGCAAATAGCCACTATTGATCTTGATTCGGATTTTGTTTTTCTTGACGCGGAGAACACAAAGAAAATGAGTAAAGACAACCATGACAATGTCACGGGGGACGAGATTGGCAGTATTTTTCCGAAGAGTCAGGATCAGACATGGACAGTCATTTTGGAATATAAGAAATCCGGTCACATCAAAGATGATGAAAAAACAAAGATAGATGCTAAAGAACTGCTTAACAGCTATAAAAAGGGAACAGAAGCGGCAAATAAACAGCGTCAGGATGGGGAAAAGATTTATGTGAAGGGTTGGGATATTGAACCTTTTTATGATGAAAAGACACATGGGCTCACTTGGTCCTTGTTGGCTGAGGATGACAAGAAAGTAACATTTCTTAATTACAATACGCGTATTTTGTCGCGAGAGGGCAATATATCTGTTATTTTGGTCTCTGATCCAACTCATAGAGAAGCAGATAAAAAGGTGCTTGCTGAGAAATTGTTGCCCAAGCTGAACATGAAAACGGGAGAAAAATATGAAGATTTCAACCCAGCTAAGGATAAGATGTCAGAGTATGGATTAAGCGCGCTCATTTTAGGCGGAGCAGGGCTAGCAGTCGCTAAGAAAGTAGGGATACTGGCCGTCATTATTCTTTTTCTTAAAAAGTTTGCGGTACTTATCGTGCTTGCTCTGGGTGCGGTTTGGACTTTTATCAAAAAACGATTTCAGAGGAATATCAACGGTTAGAAATGTAATATGTCGACTCCTTATCGACGATTAGACGCCTTCCTGATATGATGAAAGACGTTAATCTCGGATTCCGAGCTTAATCGAACGTTACGCATAAACGTACGAAATCATTTTAGGGAAAGTAGGTTTTATATCATGATCGATCATATTGTACTTGTAAAATTCGGTGAAACGACGACGCAGGAGCAGCTCCAAGAAGTCGTTGATAGATTTAAAGCGTTAAAAGAACATCTAACAGGTATTGTAGATATCCAAGCGGGCATTAACTTTTCAGAGAAGAACAAAGGGTACCAGGTTGTTTTATCTGTACGTTTTGAGGATAGAGCAGCTCTTGAAGCTTATGGTCCAAATCCGGAGCACCAAGCGGTTGCTGCATATATTAGAGAAGTAGGCAGAGAAGATAGCTTGATTGTTGATATTGAAATTTAATATACGAATAAACTGCTGATAAGGATTCGTCCTTGTCAGCAGTTTTTTTATGCGGATCATTCCTTAAATGATTATTTTGTCCAATCTATTGGAGGCTTTTTTACTTTTAAATTTTCTGTTCTTTGCGATAAACCGAAGGTGCTGATCCACTCCATTTGCGAAATTGTTTTGAAAAATAGAGGGCATCGTTAAACCCTACGGAAGATGCTACTTGGTCTATCGTCATGGAAGTCTCCAACAGCTGTTGGGCACGTTCCATACGAATTTTTAACAGATACTGCATAGGGGATAAGCCTGTAGATTGTTTGAACATTTTACATAAATACGTACGATGATAGCCTAGTGTGTGTGCGAGCTCCTCGATAGATACCGGCTGTGTGTATTGCAGTTCTAAATATCGGATGGCTTGACCGACCTGACGCTCAATATCGGTTTCGGTCGTTGGTTTAACATCAATTTGGTGGCTGTTCATGCGCCCGAGTTCCCGAATTAAGAGGCGAAGCCAAGCAGCGGATTCCATATCCACAAGCACAGGAGTGTCAGAATGCTGAAAACTGGTGCGAATGTGTCGGTAATAATGACGTATAGAGTGGGGGTTGCTCCCCGAAATGACAGCCTGATGGGGTGAAACGCCAATTTGCGAAAGCAAGGTTCCTGCTGCGCGGCCTGAAAAGGCAACCCACGTATAGTGCCAGGGCTGATGGCTGTCTGCGATATAGCTGAATAACTCTCCGGGATAAATAACGAAGGTGTCTCCGGCGGAGCATCGATAAGTGCGGTTATGCATCTCGAACGTGCCTTCACCCGCATATACAGTATGAATAAGGTAATAATCATGCACAGCCGGTCCCATTTTATGTAAAGGAATAGGCTTGCCTTCTCCGCTAAAAAGCACGGATAATTCATTGGTACTATGGAGCGGATTGATATGAATGGCGAAATAGGAATGATCCTGATTCATAGAAGCCTCTTTTAGTTTTTGTTTCTAGGGTACATGAATAAACTACAAATGTCCATATAGGAGTTCATTCAATCCATGTCTTTGGGAGTCGTCCTGCGCTATAGTGAAGATAAGAAAAAAGAACTCACTATGGAGGAGATTCACACATGTCCAAGATTACTTTTCTAGGTGCCGGAAGTACGGTTTTTGCCAAAAATGTACTTGGTGATTGTTTGCACACACCCGCGCTGCAAGGCTTTGAAATCGCTCTCTTTGATATTGATCATGAACGTCTGCAGGATTCAGCCAACATGCTGAATAACATCAAAAAAACAAGCGGAAGTACGTCAGTTATCAAAACATATACAGACCGTAAGGAAGCTCTAAGCGGAGCTAAATATGTGGTGAATGCTATCCAAGTAGGTGGCTATGATCCATGTACAATAACCGATTTTGAAATCCCTAAAAAGTACGGTTTGCGTCAAACGATTGCCGATACGGTCGGTATCGGCGGTATTTTCCGAAATCTGCGTACGATTCCAGTGATGCTGGATTTCGCAGCGGATATTCGCGAGGTCTGTCCAGATGCCCTGTTCCTCAACTATACGAATCCAATGGCGGTATTAACCAATGTGATGAACACATACGGCGGTGTTCGCACAGTTGGCTTATGTCACAGTGTACAAGCGTGTATTCCGGAGCTTTTCAAAAGTCTGGGCTTGGAAAAGGAAGGCGTGAAAGCCAAAATCGCCGGTATTAACCATATGGCGTGGCTGCTGGAAGTAACTAAGGATGGTGTTGACCTTTATCCTGAGATTAAGAAGCGGGCTGCGGAGAAGCAGAAAGAGAAGCATAAAGACATGGTTCGCTTTGAAATGATGCTGAAATTTGGTCATTATATCACGGAGTCGTCCGAGCATAACGCTGAGTATCATCCGTATTTCATTAAACGTAATTATCCAGAGCTGGTTGACCGCTTTAATATTCCGCTCGACGAGTATCCACGCCGTTGTATCGAGCAAATTAGCAGATGGAAACAAATGCGCGAGGATCTCGTGAATGATGCGAATTTGACGCATGAGCGTTCACACGAATATGCTTCGTATATTTTCGAAGCGATTGAGACCGATATTCCGTTCAAAATCGGCGGAAACGTGATGAATACCGGTTTAATTACGAACTTGCCGCGCGAAGCATGCGTTGAAGTTCCTTGTTTAGTAGACCGCAATGGTGTTACACCAACCTTCGTTGGCGATCTGCCTCCACAGTTAGCGGCGCTCAACCGCACGAATATCAATACACAATTACTGACGATTGAAGCTGCAATCACACGTAAACGCGAGCATATATATCATGCAGCTATGCTGGATCCACATACTTCAGCAGAGCTGTCGATGGACGATATCGTTGCAATGTGCGATGAGTTAATTGAAGCACACGGCAAATGGCTGCCTGAATATCACTAATTGTTCATATGAAAAAGAAGGTCATGGCGTATGTCTAACATACCCATGGCCTTCTTTGCTTTAACCACCGAATGCGTCACGAAACGCATGGTTGAGTACTTCAAGCTCCACATTCCAAAGCGGGGCAATTTCTGGCCCTACGTTTTCGTCGAACCAATCGGAAAGCGCTTTGCGGTTGCTGCCATTCTCCGTAATGAATGGAAGATTCAGCATCACCTTTTTCACATAGAGCTCTTCTGCAGCCCTAACCTGCTCGGGGGAAATCCATACTTTCAAGCGCTTGATTGTACGGTATAATTCCTTGCTGCAAGCTCTCCGAATTCCGCGAGCACTGGGGAACTGCTGCTTATGTTTTTCACTCGGCTTATTATTGGTCATGACAGTATCCACACTCCCTCTATGCTATTTGTATGCATGGAGAGGGCGCAGAGCCACTGGGGACAAGAACCTAAGCCGCCCATTTGGGTACAGGATTATAGTTACACAATGTTGTAATCGACGCCTAACGCGATGAGAAAGACGAAAGTGTAGACAGGCAGTCGATAGCAACGATGAATGTTCAATTACAATCTTGGCAGGTGCACGGTAAACGTAGTGCCTTTATCGACTTCGCTCTGCACATCAATGCTTCCATGATGGAGCTGGATAATTTTCTGTGCAATCGATAATCCCAAGCCGCTGCCGGAACGAGCACGGTTTCTGGCCTTATCTGCTTTGTAGAAGCGATCAAAGATATGCGGTAGCTCAGATTCCGGAATCCCAATCCCTGTATCACTGATCTGAATGAGGATTTCCGTCTCCAGCTTCTGAATCTCGATCCGTAATGTATCCCCAGGCCTCGAAAACTTGATGCTGTTCGTAATGAAGTTCAGCCAAACTTGATGGAGCAGCTGGGCGTCCGCAGAGATGTCTGTCTCCGGCAGTTCTAGTTCGATCGCTATCTCTTTCTCAGTCCATTGCCACTCGGTGACAATTAGAATCTGGCGAATTTGCTCATCTAGTCGATAGACGCTTCGCTTGATGACATGGCTTTCTTTGTCTAAAGAGGCCAGCGTTAGCAGCTGCTTACTAAGCGAGGACAATCGTTTACTTTCTTCTAAAATAATATGAAGATACCGTTCTTTTTCTTCCTCGGAGGTTTCCTTGTCCAAAATCGACTGAGCGAAGCCTTGGATGGATGTTAACGGAGACTGAATTTCATGGGAAACGTTGCCTACGAACTCCTGACGCATGTCATCCAGCTGTTTGAGCGATTGAGCCATGTAGGTGAAATCTCTTGCCAGCTCTCCAATTTCATCTTGCCTAGAAACGTCCATGGTAATCTCAAAGTTACCTCCGACGATCCGTTTCGTAGCTTCGGTTAGCTTTTTGACAGGCTTAACAATATATTGTGAGAAAATTATGATTAAGATAATGCTAAAAAGAAACGTAAGCCCTAACAGAAAGGCCATGAGGATACGTACGCCGCCAATTTGCTGCTCCAAATTAGGCCTCACAAATAGCGCATAAGGTTTTCCCTTTACTTGAATAGGGACCCCTATGCTATTTCGAAGGCTATCTTCAAAAAAACCGGTCACCATAAGAAAATGACGCTCTTGCAAAACGCCCCGATACGGTTCTCCGGCTAAGACAAGCCTTATCTGCTCGGGATCCATTTGGGTATGCTTGAACGGAGTCCCGTAGAAGGTTCCTTCCATCCGATCGTTAACGACATAAAGTTGAAATCCCATGTTGGCGATATGTGTGAAGTAGGTTGCCGGCTCCAGATCAGGCATTTGTTCATACAACGTACGAATTTCGTTCGTGATCTTCCAAATTTGTTCTTCGTTTTTGTCTCTTAATTTGGCCAAGTAATAGCTATTGGAGAGGAGCAGGGCGAGCATACTGCTGACCATAGCAATGACAATGAAGGTAACAACGATGCGTGTATAGAGTGTCTTCACCGTTCGGTCACCTCGAGCTTATACCCAAGTCCCCGTACGGTTGTAATGAAGAAATCATCGGTCATCTCACTGAACCGTTCCCGCAAACGCTTAATATGAACATCAATGGTACGGCTGTCGCCTTCATAATCCGTTCCCCAGAGCATTTGAATCAGCTGCTCCCGTGTGAATATGCGTCCTGGATGACTGGCTAATTGGGCCAAAAGCTGAAATTCTTTGAGGGGAAGAAGAAGAGTTTGGCCCTTTGCGGTTACTTCATAGCTTTTCCGATTGATGATCGTTTGGTTCAAGGTAATCACCTCAGAGGAGACAAGCTGGTAACGCCGCAGTAAAGCTCTCGCCCGGAACAACAGTTCCTTGGGCTCAAAGGGTTTGACCATATAGTCATCGGTCCCAGACAGGTAGCCTTTCTCTTTATCTTCGATTTCTCCTTTGGCTGTTAAAAGAAGGACAGGAATATCATAATGCTCGCGGATCTCCGAACATAGTTCCAGGCCATCGCGCAGCGGCATCATGACGTCGACCACCGCCAAATGAATTTGCTCGGTTTCCATCACCTTGGACGCTTGTTCTCCGTCACTGGCTTCAAACACCGCATAGCCTTCCTTTGAAAATAAAAAACGGAGCAATTCCCGAATGTGAGCATCGTCATCGACAACTAGAATATGAGTTTTCAAGACCCCAGCACCTTCTTCATTAAAATCATTGAACTTTGCAACAGTGTAAACGAAAAAAAACCTTATTGCCACTCCTGATATCAGAACGCCGCGAGAGGAGTTAAGAAATCAAAGAGCAGATAAGGTTTTCGGCAGAAAAGGGGGCTAATCTACCACGATATAGCCGATCATCGGACCGCTATGGGCAATATCCGTGTGCGTCAAACAAATGATGCGGTAGGTCCCTTCTTGATTGGCTGTAAAATGTACAACAGTTTCTTTCCCTTTCTTGACTTCACCGCTAATATTTAGCCCTTCGATGAGAAAAGGATGGCTCTGACCGTTCACGCCATAGATGCTAAGCTTGATTCTCTCACCCTTTTGGACAACGACGGTTCCCGGATCCCATCGATAGGCTTCGATTGTTTTACCGTCTGCCGTGGTTGATTTGAACTCTCCGACAACCATGTGAATCATTCTTTCCGCAGTCGGTTCGGCTGCCGTTGAAACGATGCTTCCACGGTTCATATACAGCAAGCCGGAGAGGAGCAGCAGCAGAGCAGCGGCTGCCAGATAGAGTTGCTTACGCTTAATAATCCATACTCGGGACATCGTTGGTCCGCCTCCTGTACAAGGTTCTTGTACATCTTATGCGGAGGCTTGTCAGCGCATGATTATGATCTGTGGCAAAAAGAGCGTGAAACTGGTTGATAAGAGCCCGTCTGTGTTAGAATGTTTTATAGACTAGAAACGGATATTCTAAGTGGAGAGAGGTTTCAAGAATGAGTGAGATGATTCACAATGTATTGCTTTATTTGGAAGGGCTTGGGTACTGGGGGATTTTCCTCGGATTAATGCTGGAAGTTATCCCTAACGAACTGCTCTTGGCTTATGCAGGCTATCTGGTATCAAAAGGTGAAATTAATTTTATAGGTGCAATTATTTGCGCAGTGATTGGCGGTACCTTAGCCCAAGTGGTGCTCTATTGGATCGGACGCTACGGTGGCAGACCCTTCCTTGAGAAGTACGGTAAATTTTTGCTTATCAGCAAGCATCACATTGATGTTGCAGAATCTTGGTTTAACCGCTATGGAACAGGTATGATTTTCACAGCCAGATTCATTCCCATTGTTCGTCATGCGATATCGCTTCCTGGTGGTATGGCCAAAATGCCGCTAGGCAAGTTTACACTTTATACAGGACTAGCTTTAATTCCATATTCCATTCTTTATGTCTACTTGGGCATGAAGCTCAAAGATAACTGGCAAGCGATTAACCAAATGGCAGGACCGTATATTAAGCCATTAATTATCGCGGCTGTTATCTTAACTCTTTTATATGTGGGCTACCAATTAATTTTGAAAAGAAAATCGAAGATATAAGCCGTAAAGATTTGGAGCTTTTGCTTGCAATTTGCTACAATAAAAGAAACGAATGACGATAAGAGAGGATGATTAGCGATGAGTAAGAATCTTGCAAACAAGCTGCGCACAGGCTTAAAGCCCCAGCAATTCATTGACAGCATGGAGAAAAATCAAGAGCAATTTTTAGCTTATTACAATGGATTTGAATGGGATAACGAAGAGGATAAGGAGTATTTTGATTCTCTAAACAATCGGGATGATCTGCGCTGTCTGATCGTTGCTGCGGACTGGTGCGGCGACGTAGTTCGCAACGTACCTGTCGTGTTCAAAGCGCTGGAGAACAGCGGTATTCCGACGGAAGTACTTATTATTGAACAAAATTACGACGTAATTGACCAGTTCCTAACGGGTGGCGGTCGTGCGATTCCAATTGTTATTTTTACAGATACAGGCGGTTTTGTATTGGGACAATGGGGTCCGCGTCCGAAACACGTGCAAGCTGTCATGAACCAATTCAAAAAAGAAAATCCAGATCGTGAAGCGGCAGATTATAACGAAAAAATTCAAATAGCCAGAGCCGAAATGGGCCGTCAATATGGTGAAGGTAACGGATATCATGCTGTTATTGTGAAGGAACTTCGTGAATTAATCGAGTCGTTCTAAGGTGAATACATATGATTAAAATTGAATCATTTGTTCTAGGACCGGTAAGTACGAATGCGTATTTATTATCGGATCCAGAAACGAAAAAAGGCATTATCATAGATCCTGGCATGAATCCTAAATCACTTATCAAAAAGATTGCCGATTTGGATATCGTTGCGATTCTCCTCACGCATGCTCATTTTGACCATATCGGCGGTGTTGATGAGATCCGTAAGCTCAAACGCTGCCCTGTGTATATTCACGATCTAGAAGCCGATTGGCTGACGAATCCGAAGAAAAATGGCTCTGCTCGCTGGCCTGATCTCGGTGCTCCGATTGAAACGGAACCGGCTGAATATGCGCTAGACGAAGGGCAAACGCTCGAGTTTCTTGGCATTAAGCTTAAGGTATTCCATACCCCCGTCATTCACCGGGAAGTGTGAGCTTCTTATACGAGAAGCACCTGTTCAGTGGAGATGTGCTGTTCAAACTATCGGTAGGTCGAACGGACCTTCTCGGTGGGGATAACAACGTGCTGATGGATTCCATCCAAGATAAGCTGTTTCTACTCGATGATGACGTCATTGTGTATCCCGGACATGGCGCCAAAACAACAATTGGCTTCGAAAAAGATAATAATCCTTACGTGTAAATAGGAGAGGACTGTTCCGCTAATGGAGCAGTTTTTTTTTTGCATGTATGCTCGTTCGCCCATGACACCCAACCATTTTATTTGGATCTGGGTATTTACCGTGTTCAAGGTAGGTGCACCCCCATAGACTGATGTTGTAAGCTATTCACCCAACCTAAACAAAACAAAGCAGTTTAAAACCGTTAAATTTACAATGAAAGTTTTCCCTAAGGAAAACTATGAGGAGGTGCTCTTTCATGGAACATGTTAAAACTCCAACGTACCCGATGGCTCCGATGCCGATGCCAACTCCAATGCCAGCTCCAATGCCAATGCCAATGCCAATGCCGATGCCGATGCCGATGCCGATGCCAGCTCCAATTATGCAAAGCCCGGTACACAATGATATTCATTTGCACGCATCTTACCAACAAACATCGTTTGTTTTCCCTAAACCGGTTGCTGTACACCACCCTGTAGCCAAAGTTTGCTCTTATAACTATAACTCAGTAGGAATTATTCTCGTTCTGTTCATTTTGCTTGTGATTATTACTCGTGGACTTTGTAGGTAATAATTCGCTGATCATCAATAAAAAAGTAATCCAGCTCAGGGACTTTCGACCGGAGTGGATTACTTTTTTTTGTTGCCAATCCAACGATCCGCGAAATTTGCCATTAGCAGGCTATTTTGAAAGTTGGTATACTTATGGAGTTGCTTTCAGCTAAAAGTTCCCTCTGGGCTCTTCGCGCATATAGTAAAATGACAGATCAATCTAGGGGGCGGAGAGATGCATTGGTTTTCAATCATAGCCATCGGAATTGCTGCAAATTTAGATAATTTAGGAATCGGCTTATCATTTGGGGCGCGTTCAACCAAAGTACCGCTATTGTCAAATCTGCTAATTGCCTTGTTATCATTGGCTGCGACATATTTGGCCATGTCAGCAGGTATATACTTGTCTCATCTGATCTCCCCATCCTGGGGCAATCTGATCGGAGGTCTTGTTGTTGTCTTCATTGGTGCCTGGGGGCTTCGTTCAAGTTTAAAAAAGCGCAGAAAGTTGGTTTCTGATGCCGAATTAGGTGAACAAATGACACGTATGGCCGAAAGATCAGATAAGGACGGGAATCACATCATATCATGGGGCGAATCGATTTCGTTAGGATTTGCATTGTCAGTCAACTGTATGGCGAGCGGTTTGGCTGCTGGCGTCAGCGGGGTTTCTCCGTTGTTTTCGGCCCTTTCAGTCGGTATATTTTCACTTTTAACAGTAGACATTGGCGTTCGGTTGGGCAGTCAGATAGCGAAATCGTGGTTTGGGAAATATTCAGAACTGATGGGATGTCTTCTACTGATTGTCATTGGTTTTTATGAAATTTTCGTTTAACCTTTATGTCAAAGAATTAGTTTATGAGAATGACTCCTGGCTGCGGCACTTCTGAAACCAAATCTCAGGTGAAACGTATAGAATGGGACGAAAGTGCTAAAACTTTCATATTAACTATACACCTGGAGGGTCATGACACGATGTTCAAAAAATTTGTAATGCTGATTATGGCTAGTATGTTGGTTTTCTCCTTTACCGTGCCAACGCTGGTAGAAGCGAAATCTTCTTATAAAGCGCCGCGCAAAAGCTACACACCGACAGATCAACAAAAAGCGCCTTCAAGTAACGTTTCTAAAAACGAACCTAGTAATTCGACGTCAAAAACGCCCGGCGCTGCAACGCCAGCAACAAAACCTGGATTTTTCAGCGGGGGTTTAATGAAAGGGTTGCTCATCGGGGGAATGGCGGGTCTGTTGTTCGGAGGCTTATTTGGAGGCATGGGAGCACTTGGCAATATACTTGGATTATTAGTGAACGTACTTGCCATTGTTGCCCTGGTAGCTGTTGTTATGAAGATCGTTTCTTTCTTTAGACAAAGAAGGAAGTTGAATCAGGATCAGGAGAGGTAAGAAGCATGCGATTAACGGAACAAGAAATCGTTAATGCGATTTGCTTGTATATGGCGGAACGCAAACGTCTCAAGCCAAATGATGTAGATGTTGAGCTGATGTGGGACGAGGACTTAGGTTTCTCGGCCGAAATATTCGCCGAAGGTCGCAGTCAAATCCTCACGCAAGGGAATCTGCTTGAAGCCATCGTGCAATATTTGTTCAATCAGTACCAGATGCGAGTTTTTTGGGATCAAATCCAATTATCTTTGGATGAAGAGATCATCGCTGAAATAGCGGTCTAATCTATAGTCTAACGACAAGAAAATCCTCGCAAAAGAACCTTGTTAAATCAAGGTTTTTTTGCTTTATGACCGAAGTTCAGGCTGCGCGAGCAGCTGTCCTTCGGTCTTTTATGTTTGGGGAAAGCATGATTTCACATCATTGACGAACTGATTCAACGATGCGAGCTCCATGGCAGACTCCCGATAGATCATCCATGTTTTGCGCAGAAGAAATTGTCCGTCCTTCCGGGCTAAGTCGATGGTGTGGAGATCGTCCTCTTCCGTCAGGCATATCCGCGGGATAATGACATAGCCTAATCCGTGCTTCACTAGCTCCTTGCACGTTTCCACGCTGTCGACTTGCATCGTCATTTGTGGAGGTGTGCTGAACTGTTCTTGCCACCAGGTGTCGATCAAACAGATCCGTTCCTCGTTAATCAAATATTTCTCCGCAATCCATTGATAATCGCCGCGAATGAACGCGATTTGGACCTCATCGTTCTGCAGCAACCGGAAAATATCGGAGCTGAGCCCGGTATTCAGATGGATTTGGACGTTCGGATAAAGTTCAACGAAATGCTTCAGAATAGCCGGCAGCTTATATAAGGCAAAATTGCTCGATGCACCAATCCGCAATGTCCAAGGGGTGAAGGCCGGTCTTGCTATCGTTACGGGTCGGTGCCCTTTGGTTCAATGTATCCGTTACTCCGTGCTTTCTTTTTGAAATCCTGCGAATAAGCCAATCTACGTGCAACGCAATGGTTGTTTAAGCAGCTTGCTGAAGAGGCAGTGTTTTATGAGGGATGTACGCCTGACCGGTGCGTGCCATACCAACTAAAATTCGGGCGAGTTTACCACATAGCTTCATAATCGACCGCTTAACGCGGTTTCCAAACGCTTCCAAGACAATTTTAGCATCTTGAGGATTAAAGCATATTTGATCGTAGACGACATCATAATAACAATTGCCGAACGCTTCCATCATGGCATCCTGATTCGTCCGGTCCACCTTTATTCGGGTCACGGCGTCGCCAAAATCATCCGGTGTCTGACCTCTTGTTGCAATGGTCACATCATGGCCATCCCCGAGTAATAAACGGACTAACCGGCGACCGAAAAACGCTGTTCCTCCTAAAACGAGTATTTTCATCCATATTCTCCTTTCACGTTTGCATTCTTATTTTATTAATTGAGCGAATTTTCTCCTGCCATCCAAGACAAAATAAAATTGACTGATAACTCAATGGTACTTGGCGGTTTAGTTTACAGATAAACATGCCAACCATCGGCATCTATCATCTACATTGCATTGTTCTGCCGTTTTACACAATTTCAAAAATAAAATGGAGAACTGTTAACTACATTACAGAACTCCGATTTTTTTAGAATTATAATCAAGCTACATTCGATATTGGAGGTTTCAGAATGGTGAGCAACCAAAATTTAACCGAACAACTGGAAGTGGCCACACAGCAGTTTAAGGCTAATGCACCGATTGAAGCGCAGATCAAAATCGGTCAAATGATTGAGGAACTTCAGAAATCGGGGATCGCTTCCGGGAAGCAACCAGGCGAAAAGGCGGTGGACTTTAAATTAACAAACGCATTCGTTATCCCTTCAGGAAAAGGAAGGATTGGAATTTCAAGTCCTTAGTGATCCGAACGGCTTGGTAACGGCCAAGTACAATCTGCTCTTCGATGTTCCGCAGGGAGTAAGAGAACTCATGGAAGGTATCGGAGTCGATCTTGCGGAGTATAATAATACCTCGAAATGGGTTTTGCCGGTTCCGGCTACTTTCATGATTGATGAGAGCGCCATTATTCGCTCCGCTTATGTCAATCCGAATTTCATGCAGCGTCAAAGCCCGGAGGAAATTTTGCGAGAGCTAAAAAAACTGTAACGATTTTTGCATCATACATTTGTGAGCAGAATAATCGATTATGGTAAAAACAAGTCTGAAGAAGCGATGCTTAGTATTGGATTTCCGTGGGCGGAGCGAGCGGATGAAGCAGATTAATGAGGCAGACGCAGGCGGCTGTTGTACATGGGGCAGCTATGCATCTATATTAAATGTTAGTTAAGAAGGAGAATATAACATGACAAAGACCAAGGAAGAAATTTTGAAAGCTTATCGTTTTCGGCATGCTAGCAAGGCATTTGATGCCAACAAAAAGATTTCGGATGAAGATTTTCACTTTATTTTGGAGACAGGAAGACTGTCTCCAAGTTCATTTGGCTTCGAGCCGTGGAAGTTTGTCGTGATCCAGAATGCAGCTCTTCGCGAAAAATTGAAACCTGTATCTGGCGGTGCCACGGGACAACTGCCCACTGCCAGCCATTTTGTAGTTATATTGGCCAGAAGAGAAGAAGGCTTACGGCCTGACTCGGTTCACGTGAATAAAATGTGGAAAGACATTCATCATATGCCTGAAGAAGTTGTGCAAGATTGGTACGATTTCTACAAATCCTTCGTCGAAACAGAACTCGAAGATAATGACCGTCTCCTTTTTGAATGGTCAATCAGACAAACCTATATAGCATTGGGAAACATGATGACAGCCGCGGCTCAAATCGGTATTGATTCCTGTCCGATCGAAGGTTTTGATAAAAAGCAGGTGACCGCTATTTTACAAAATGAGGGTATCATTAACGGCGACGATTTCGGTGTAGCCTGTATGGTCGCTTTCGGATATCGTCAAAAGGATCCCAAACGTCCACAAACAAGACAACATCTCGATGAGATTGTTGAGTGGCGATAAACTTAAGATGATATTTCTCGGCATCAGGGGACATGGTTCGCTAACAGGTGCTCAAGTTTAAGAATGGGGTTGCTGCGGGTGCGGCAACTCCTTTTTTATGGTGCTAACGGGTAAGATTCTTTGGGGGATTGTGAAAAAACATTTTAGTACAAGAATGTAACGGCCGCTCACAAGAAATGCCTGAGCCGTCGTCAGTGACTGTCTATATAATATCTTCGCCAATTCTGACGGCTGAGATCTCAATGCGCCCCCTGGTAGCTTTTCGTATTTTCCCGTGCGTGAGGGCATTCTTATGTTGTCAAGAATAACAATGGAGTCATCCCAATTCTACCCATGACGACAAAAAGACCTGACACAATAAAGAAGCTGCTTTAAGATTGGCTGCAAAATATAACAACGCTAAAAGAAAGAAAATGCCATTTATTTGGGATTTCATCAATTTAAGAAAAGGGAGCGTTTGATTTAACATGGCACAAGTTCTATACATTACTGCTAATCCAAAATCAATTGAAAACTCAGTTGGTCATCGAGTAGGACAAGCTTTTCTTAAAGCTTATTGCGAAACTCATGCAAATGATGAGATTCAGGAAATAAATTTATATGAAGAGGAATTTCCAATCGTAGATCGCGATATCCTTAACAGTTGGGAGAAAATGCGTCGAGGGGGAATGCCATTTTCAGAGTTGAGTGAAGTCGAGCAGCAAAAAATCAATGCTTTAAATCAATTTATAGATCGAGTAACGAGCGCTGATAAATACGTATTTGTATCTCCTATGTGGAACTGGAGTATTCCACCACGATTAAAAGAATTTATCGATTCCATTGTGGTGGCCGGAAAAACATTTCATTACACCGAAAATGGTCCTGTCGGACATTTAATGGATAAAAAAGCCATTCATATTCAAGTTAGCGGCGGTATTTATTCGCAAGGACCTTTAACGAAATTGGATCATAGTCACCCGTATTTAAAACAAGTGCTTAACATCATAGGTATTCATAATCTAGAAGTATTATATGTGGAAGGACATGATTTTGACCGAGAGCGAGCAGATGAAATTATTCGCAAGGGTATATCGGATGCAGAAAAGCATGCGATGACTTTTTAATCACGATGTCGATTTCGCCCCCCAGCTCGTGGCGCTGTTTCCGAGTGCGGAGCACTGCTCGTCGTCGTCGGCCAGAAGGGATTATTCGAACGTGAAATGGTAAATGGCCCTATTTTGCACGACGGAGCCGGTCTCGCTTCCATTAGATGATCCAGTCCGGATGATCCTCATGGTGCTTGGCTTGTTCATTGGATAATTGACGACAACCATGGACTGAACTAATAGGTAACGATAGTATCATGAAGAGCAGGCTGCCGGCATTTCCGGGAGCCTGTTCAACTATTATTTAGGAACAACCTTATCTGAGATTACAAAGTAGTGGTTTTACTCAAGCGGATAATCATAACGAATGAAACCCTTGTAATTGGCAACCTTGTCATAGAGCAAACGAGCTGTGGTATTGTCTTGACGAGTATGCCAGTAGAATCGGGAAGCGTTATTTTCTCGCGCCGATTGCGCTACCCGTTCAATGAGTGCCCGAGCCACCCCATGCCCCCGGGAAGCCTCGTCGACGAATAGATCTTGCAGATAGCAGGCATCTTCCATCCAGATAGTGCGATGGAACTGGTAGTGGGCTATACCGACCAAATTTCCTTGTAAGTGCCCGCCAAAACCATATATACCATCAGCATTCAACAATCGGTGCCACACCTCATCATATATTGAGTCGTGGAGATCAGTCTCGTAAAAGGTTTTATAACCTCTAGCCAAGATGTTCCAGCTGTTACGATCCTCTGCTCTTAGTGGCACAATGTCAATCGAGATTTGTTTGTGCGATATTCCTGCCATTTTGGCTCATCCTTTCAATTATAGCAAGAGTAGCAAAGGTTAGTATTTATAAATTTATTTTAGCTTCTTGGGATAAGATATAAAATACTAATATCTTTTATTAGACCAATTTACAATAAGAAATGTTAAATAAGATCACAATCGCATACCCTTTCAGGAGCCTAAATTGAATGTTTTTGATCTGATCGGTAATCTCGATATCATCAATCGGAATCCAAACCTTAATATCCTCGATCCGTTTGAATTCCGAATCCAGCGCACGAGTCTGCATCGCAAGTATAACCTGCTGGAGCAGCTTCTCATCGACTAATGTTTTGTAATAGGAAATGACTACTTCTTGCTTTCCCAGTAAAACCGTCGTCGTCTTAAAATCGCTCGATTGTGCGGATAGCTGCTTCAGTTGATCCGGATTTTCCAGCTCAGGTTGTAGTTCGGATACATGCTGTTCGGATTTAAGGCGATTGTTCAGCTTCATATACCGACTCCAGGGCTAGAATGATGAGCCATGTTATTTTACTGCGGGAAACCCATATCTATACATAAGGCACAACCCGAAAAATCACATCCGTAATGTGAAATATTTCGCAGAAGGATTCGTCTCATTCCGGTTATGATAAACACATGAAATACAAATCACAAAAACAAGGAGTGTTCATCATGAAAAAAGTAGCTATTATCGTACACGCCACGGAGAATGAAGGGGGAAGAGTGTCTCATGCCCTGCTGTATGGCCAAGAGCTGCACGAGGCTAATTTCGATGTCAAAATTTATTTCGACGGCCAAGGTACGACCTGGGTCAAAACGCTGGAGGATCCATCCCACATGTTCAATCCCCTTTACAAAGCCGCTAAAGGGCTGGGCCTCATCGCCGGAGTTTGCAATTTCTGCGCGAACGTTTTCGGCGTGACCGAGGATGCCAAATCCGCCGGCCTCCCGACTTTCGCCGAAGTTGAAGGACACCTCAGCATAACGAAATTGATTGCGGACGATTACCAAATCATCACCCTTTAATTTCGAAGCGGCGTAAACACCGTTTGACAATAGGAAGATGGGCTGGTCAAGACACCTTGATCAGCCCGTTTTCGCTTTCGCTTGACTCTCTCCCGTTTCGGCCATCATACCGCAGGAGTTGTTTAAAATGTGCTCCTTACCAACTAAATAGTTAGAATACAGTCATGGAGAGCAGAAAAAATCAAATCATTTCGTTGGCGTTCAAGCTGATTCAAGAAAAAGGCTTTGTTGCCATTAGCTACGACGATTTATCGAAGCCGCTTGGCGTGACCAAAGCGAGCATTCATTACCATTTCGAAAAAAAGGAGGACTTAGGAGCCGCAATCCTGGAGCGAATGATGGAGCGTTTGGAACAGCTGTTGCTTCGTATCGCTTCATTACCGCCAGAAGAGAGGCTGGAGCATTATTTTTCCGATCGGTTGTCTTGCTTCGGAATGCAGGATATATGTCCCCTATCTTCCCTGCAAGCGGATTTCGAATCGCTGCCTGATTCGCTGCAGAACAAAGTAAAAGAAGTGAGCGAAAAGGAACTTTTTATCCTGATCCAAATTCTTAAAGCGATTCAGGAAGAAGGCGGCATCGACTCTGCAGCGGAAATCGAACCGCTTGCGATCATGATATTGGCAGGCGGTAAAGGAATTTTGCAATATCAGCGGGTATTCGGAAGGAAATTATCCCCTGTTTTTTTCAAACAAATCAATCGGCTTATTCAATAGCCCGGCCGTGACTGGCCGGTTCTTATGACCTCAGCGGGAGCAAGGGGGAGATGGAAATGAAGAATGTCGTATTGTATGGTGCCGATCATTGCGCCGCATGCGCCGAAGCCATAAAGTTCTTTCAACAGGAAGGAATTCCTTACCAATACAAGAGTGTCGGAACCGACAAGGAGGCTTTCGCCGAAATGCTTCGTCTCGGCGGTATCGCGACGCCGTTCATCGTAGCCGGTACGCACGTATTTCATTCGTTTGACCGCCAGAAATTGAAGGAGGCATTGAAACCGCATGGATAAGCTTTGGTATTTATCGAGAATCAGCATTTTTGACTCTCTCTCTCCGGAGGATTTTAAGGAACTCGATATGATGGCTCCGATTTCCCATTTTAATGCAGTTCCCAAAGGCACGCTTATCCAAACTCCTGAATATCATCGCGACGGCTTGTTTTTCGTAAAAACAGGCAAGCTCCGGATGTACAAAGTGAACGCAGAAGGCAAGCAGTTTACGGCTGCGATCCTGGGGAGCGGCAATATGTTCGGCGAAATCGACTCCTTATCGCTCGGAACGCACGACATGTACATCGAAACGATCGAAGAGACTTTGATCTGCTCCGTTCTGCGCGAGCATTTCGAAAAGTTCCTCCTGAAAAGACCGGAGCTGGCCATGCGATTTCTGAAGGTTTTAAGCAATCAGCTGAAGGAGAAAGAGGAGCTATGTGAAAAGCTGGCCATCGGTAATATCGAAGATCGCGTGCTGCATTTGCTGCTTAAATTATCCGAGCAGTTCGGCACGGAAAACGACGGCTTCGTCAAAATCGATTTTCCTTTGACCCACCAAGAAATTGCCAATATGATCGGCGTAACGCGCGAATCGGTGACCACGATTTTGAAGGACTTGTCCCAAAAAGGCGTCCTTCGAACCGGTCGAATGCAGATCTCGGTTCATTCACAAAAAATCAGTGCATACTTGAATCATACTGAGTTTTAACAATAACGAGCGATTACAGGCAAAACGAAACGGCCTCAATCCCATGGAATTCAGGACAAAGGCCGTTTAACCGCATTTTATTTTTTCTACTGTCTACTTGACGGGGGCAGTTTAAAACTGTTGATGCGTTTTTATTGATCCACGGAGCACACTAACCCTTGATCGTTTTGTTGTCAATTATGTAGTTAATAAAGGTGATAAGCTAGGATTTAATCACGCTTCCTCGAAATGATTCAGTTTTCTCACTCAGTCTCATGAATTCGCAGGATTTCACCCTTGGCTAAGTGTGAGAGAAGAAGATACACGAAGGAGATGATGGCTTGGGCAGTATACAGGGCAGGCAGGAACAGAGGTGAAGAATGAACACCTAATTTGTTCCATATCTTGCACGTCTACAATACTGTCCGATTCACCAGATAAAACTGGTTGATGCCTGTCCAAATTGTGATAATAGCATTCCTTATTTATTAAGCGATAAGATGCTTGGGGCTCCACGCACCCGTCGTGCTGACGTAGCTCGCCTGGTTCGCCGCGATGGTCTCGACGATGATGCTCTTCGTAACGGCGAACAGGGCGACCGCAAACGGGTTCCGCCTGCATCGCTTCGGCATCCGCGTATCCTAAATCCTGATGGGCATGGCTGCGCTCAGCATTCTCTGGATCGCCGGCCAAATGTTCGGCCTGCATATTCCCGACTACGAGGCCATCGGCTGGTACTTATTGTTCGTCTGTTTCGTGTTCTTCCTGGTCCAGACGACCGTCGTCAGACTGGCTGGGCGTCGCGGGCATGCTGCTCTTCGTGCTGGTCTTCTTCTTCGAGACACCGTTGCTCGGGGTACCGCCGGAGCTGCTTCCGGCATTCAGCCGCCGCTTCCTGTACGACTGGCTGCCGCTCCGGTTCGCATTTAACATATATCCTTAAAGTAAAAGCAAAGACCACCGGAAATCCGGTGGTCTTTGCATATCAATGTGTAGAGTTTCGAGGAATATTTTCTTCAAGTATTGTAACAGCAAGTTGAACAGACAGGCGTGATGTCTTAACGACGCCTTCCTTGGCAAGCTCGCTTATCACGCCACTGACCGCTTCGCGGTTAGCACCGAGCATATTGGCAATCTCTTGATGGGAAAGAGGCAGGTCGATCAGAGCATATCCGTTTTAAATGACGCCGAATTTGTCGCTCAGTGTGGAAAGGAGATGGAGAACGCGTTTTCTAAGACCATACCAACCGACGACCAAAAAACGTTGCAGCTTTACATGGAACAATGACCCTAAGATTCGAATTGCTTCGCAGAAAATGAAAACGAAAAATCGGGAGATTACCTCGCGGAAAAGACCACTTTCGTTGGAGCAACGAATTAAAGAACTGAATCAATACCTGACTGGATGGTGTGGTTACTTTGCTTTAGCGGATACACCATCCATCTTTCAAGGACTAGACGAGTGGATACGGAGACGTCTGCGAATGTGTCTCTGGAAACAATGGAAGAAACCTAAAACCAAAGTAAAAAGGCTTCTATCTTTAGGAGTTCCTAAAGATAAAGCCTTCGAATGGGGAAATACCCGAAAGGGATATTGGCGTGTAGCTTGTAGTCCAATTCTTCACAGATCACTGGATAACCAATACTGGAAAACCAATGGATTGAAGAATTTATCAGATAGATACAAATTCTTACGGAATATTTCGTGAACCGCCGTATACCGAACGGTATATACGGTGGTGTGAGAGGTCGGGAGTTAATCTCTCCCTCCTACTCGATTATCTTCGACTATAGCGATGGTCACAAATGGCATTAGACACGGCTAGACAGTTACTTTCTTTGCCAGACGCGCTGCCGCTTCATGAGCCTCATTTTTTGCTTTATCCAACACGTCCGCTTTGTCAAGCTTGCTTGTACCTTGAGCTCGGATAATTTGGTAATCCTCTATGCCGAGGAAGTTAAACATAGATTTGAGGTACTTGTGTGAGAATTCGTTATCTGTATACCAATCGTTATTCGTGTAGATAGCGCCACTTCCTTGAATCACGAGTAGACTACGTCCGTCAGTTAGTAAACCTACTCCGTTTCCATTTTTTGTATATTTGAAGGTTTCACGGGCAATCATGATGTTATCCATGTAATCCTTAAGCCGGGAGGGAATATTGAAGTTGTGAAGCGGCATGATGATCACGTATTTTTTCGCGCTCTTGAATTGGTGCAAAATTTCGTTCATTTTGCTGGTAACGCGGTTCTCTTCGTTCGTCAACTCTCCACCCGATTCAAATTTCTCCCAAGCGCTCAGAACGGTGCTGTTTATTTCCGGAATTTCTTCACCATAAAGATCAATTTGCTCAATCAATTCGTTCGGATTCATCTTGCGGTAGTTCTCAATAAAATATTTGCCGACTTCAAGACTAACTGAATCAGGGGCATCAACATTGGCATGCGCATTGATAACAAGTAATTTTTCCATTTTTCCACTCCTAAATTTGTTTAAATGGCGACATGATTATTCGCCGATAAATTTCAACTCCAATATACTGCAATGCATGTACCAAGTCTTAGAATGCAAACCTTCAATTAAGTTACGGCTTTCATTAGAAAACCTGATTAAGGTTTGGATCAACGGCCAAACAAAGTGTTCAAAGTTACTGTAATAGGGCAGATAGAGCCAGACTGTTGCAAACCGGAATTGAAGATGGTCACGGATTTTAAATTGTTTCCTTTAGGCCTAGCTGTTGAGCTACGGGAGCGCTAATCTGTGATACCTGTTTCCGTTTTATTGCAATCAATAACATACCGGCAATCGTCATGAGTCCCCCGAGCATCTGCGACATCTCCAAAGCATGCCCCAAGATAACTGAAATAATTGCTGTAAAGACAGGAATCAGATTCATCGTTATGCCGGCCTTGCTCGCACCTAGTATCTTAACTCCTTGATTCCAAAAGATAAACGAACCGACTGACGGGAACACTCCCATGTATATAACCCCTACGATCCCCAAAGAAGTGATTTTGTCGGAGTGAATCGGCTGGAAAAATAAAAAAGGAATCATCAGAATAGCACCGACCAGCGCAATCATCGCAACCAATGTCACAGGCGGAATACCTTTTGCTTTTTTTAAAAGCAATGAATAAGCAGTCCAACATAAGACGGCCAATAGCATGATCGCATCGCCCTCGTTATACTGAGTATGAAACAACTGCAGCAGGTTGCCTTTCGTCAACACAATCAGAACACCAATAAACGAGGTGATTAATCCAATGAACTGAAAGGCACTTACTTTTTCTCTCAGGAAAATCAACGAAAAGAGCATAATCAAGCCAGGCGCAAGGGTAGTAAATAGAGCGCTGTTCGTCGCAGATGTGAACTGCAATGAAGCATACGAGAGATAAGTGTAGAGCACAATGGATAAAGTAGCTAGCAAAATGATCAACACCCAGTTATTCCTCCATATTTGATTCCATGAAGGCTTCTCAATAAATTGGGCAATGGGAATAAGAAGAATCAGTGCGACGACCCACCTTAGAAAGACTGTCCATTCAGCAGGTAATTCAGCTACAATCAATTTTCCAAAAATGATATTACCGGCCCAAAACAGATTAGCCCCGATCAGAAATGTCCATGCCTTATATTTCACCATATTTTTCACCTTCACTTTTTTTGTTTTGCAGATTAACTTGCCTTCGAGAAGTGGAACGTACACGAATCAATGGGCTATCGCTATTGCCCATCAGAATCTGGAGTCCCGAACGAACAATGACTCTGCACTATTTACTTCGAACTATAAGTGAAGAATATCAGTACACTCAATATAACGCTTATTGACGAATTGACGTTCACAGCTTCATCATGTCTATTTTCGGGAATTGGCCGAGCTAGCGCGGATATCCTTATTTATATAAAATGGGATATCATGTTATTAAAGAAAGAGACCGTCATTGAGACAGCCTCAAGGTTAAGTTTATTTAAAAACTTTTATACGTTCTTGTACCGGATTAAATTTCTTTTCACCTGCTGCGGCAGACGGTTTACCGAACGGCATTTGGGCAATCAGTTTCCAGCTTTCCGGCAACTTCCATTCTGCTTTTACCCGTTCATCAATCAATGGATTGTAATGCTGTAGGTTTACACCCAGCCCTTCAGCCTCCAGCGCCATCCAGATCACCAATTGGTGCATTCCATTTGTTTGCTGTGACCAAATCGGGAAGTGTTCTTGATAAGATGGATATTGTTTCATAAAACTATCAATAATTGACTGATCTTCAAAGAAAAGCACTGTACCGTATCCGTTCCGAAATCCGTTCATTTTTTCCTGAGTAGAAGAAAATTGTTCGGCAGGAATGTCTGCTTTGAGAATTTCGGTCGTAATATCCCATAACTTGTTATGTTGTTCACCCAAGAGCAGAACAACGCGGGTAGTTTGATTGTTAAACGCCGATGGTGTATGTTTAACGGTTTCCTCGATTATTTCTTGGATACTTTGATCCGAAATTGGTGATTCTTTGCTAATTCCATAAATGGAGCGCCGTTCGCGTAGTGCAGTGAATAAATCTTTCTCCAAGGTTTCCATGATACATCTCCTTACCATATTTTTCGATTTTCATCGACTGAATCCGGTGGCGATTTCCGAAGTGGAAGAGTGGAACCAGAAAGTATCGATTGATGTGAAGTCGCAAGTTTGAAAAGTTGGACATTTTGTACCAGAAGCGCATGAAGAAGCTGAACCTCAAATCAAATGAAGGGAACGAAGAACAATTACCAAATTGAACGAAACGAAACTGCTCGCCGAACCAGGCTCGCAAATGACAACTACCCTGCGAACATGGAAGCACATTTCCTTGTGCCTCTGAGGGCGGTGACCACTCCGGCCACCTCGTGGCCGGGGATCGACGGCGTTCGGTCCCGCCCGAGGTGATCGGTCCAGGTCGAGGGCCACGTCAGCTCATCCCAGGTGAATCCCGATGCATGAACCTGAACAACGACATCGCCGTAGCTCGCGCCCGAAAGGCTGGCGAGTCTCGCCACGTCCGGTTTCGGTCGCTCCACCAGCTTCATCCCGGCAGTTCCCGCGGCCTCGTCCGTCACCACAATCGCTTTCATTTGGACACTCCCTGTATAGTCTTCGCCTGTTCCTCCAAGGTTTCCATGATGCCTCTCCTTACCATATTTTTCGATTTTCAATCTTCCATGTTCCTGTGTTCACGGGACATAAATTTATTATAACCATTACAAAAAAAAAGTTATGTGAAGTAAATTACATACTTGAATTGATCTTAGTGTGCAAGTGAAACTTAGTTTTAATTTAATTAGGGAACAGGAGCGATTAAAACAATACGTCACATGGTTTTTCGCTGTCAAGGGCTGCACGACGGCGCCGGATCATCGAGTTATTGGCAACTCACGCTACGGAAATTTACGGACATTTTCAGATCAGCGCTCCTGCGGTGTCGCAGCATCTCAAGGTGCTGCTCGAGGCGAACGTCGTCACGATGGAGAAGCAGGCGAAGCAGCGCATCTATCGACTAAATCCGGTGGTGATTTCCGAAGTGGAAGAGTGGACCAGAAGGTATCGATTGATGTGGAGCCGCAAGTTTGAAAAGTTGGACATGTAGAATGACGG
This sequence comes from Paenibacillus sp. WG02, assembly GCF_055396115.1. Taxonomy (NCBI): domain Bacteria; kingdom Bacillati; phylum Bacillota; class Bacilli; order Caryophanales; family Paenibacillaceae; genus Paenibacillus; species Paenibacillus sp. WG02. The sequence continues at coordinate 1,029,491 of NZ_AP036016.1, forward strand.
AGTCTCCGTAGTAGTCCGAGGGCGGGAAAGCCGGTCACACGGCGAAGGGAGACAATTTAGGTGGTTTGCTTGGCTCATTAACTGACCATAGTGAGGTGAAGACCTTTGATAATCAGTGAAATGCAAAGCAAACTGGCGACATGGTCAACAGAAAGCAAAGAACGAAAATTTGACCGACTTCTACGACTTATTGCTACGCTTTTTTCCGTAGCCGCCGCCAGTACCCATCCAACGGCCTGACTGAACGACGTACAGATCAATGCTCGCCGACCTTGATCAGTCGAAATTTTTTGTGATTCCACTCCTTGTATAAAAAAAGAGTTTTTTCCATAAAATAGCATGTCCCTATAAAGAACATTTTGGATACTTTATCTAGAAAGGATTTATTCGCAATGAAAACAGAATTTAAAAACCTCGATCAATTATTAAAATTATCCGGACAATCGAGTGACTTTAAGAAAACAGTGATTTTACTTGGTAAACAAGAAGTGAGTATTTTCTATTATAGTACCTTAATCGATGCGAAGTGGATGCAGCAACATTTGATTCTTGTGTTGCAAAATCGCTCATTGGATTCCGAAATCAAGGAAATTGAGGAGATTAAGGACTGGATTCCCATTAATGATATAGAGATTACCGACGATTTAACAAATATTCAATTCAAACTGCTGAAAGGTTATGCGATCGTTCAACTTCATGAAAACGATCAAAAGTGTGCATTGGTTAATTTAGCCGACAATCATGGATTACGAGAAAACAATGATACAGAAAACGAGTTTAGCGTCGTCGGCCCTAAAGTCGGTTTCGTAGAGGACCTGGATACAAACATCGGTTTGCTAAGAACACAAATCAATATCCCAAACTTGATTATAAAAGAAATCATCGTTGGTACAACTTCAAAAACAAAAGTCGCAATAATTTATATCGATGGGTTGACAAATGAACAGTATATTCAAACTGTTGAGCAAAGGCTTACTGATATTGATATCGATTTCGTGTTTGATTCGTCCTTACTGGACCAAATGATGTCAGACAATTCTTTGACACCATTTCCATTGTTTGTATCCACGGAACGCAGGGACCGAGTGGTGTATTCACTTATTAGCGGGCAAGTCGCGGTCATTAGCGACGGATCACCTTATATTATTACGGGACCCTCTACATTGTTTGATTTTTTTATTTCCGCGGAAGATTATTATTTGCCATGGATATTAGGTTCTTTTTTTCGATTGATTCGAATCTTTGGTGTCATTTTTTCGCTGTTTACCACGTCAATGTATGTTGCGATAACCACATATCATTATGAAGTCATTCCAAAAGATTTGCTTAGTCCCCTTATTTTTTCCAGACAAAACGTTCCATTTCCTCCCTTCTTTGAAGTGCTTTTTTTAGAAATAACAATTGAATTTCTTCGGGAAGCAGGGGCCAGATTACCAACAAAAATTGGACAAACCTTAGGTATTGTCGGAGGAATTGTTATCGGTCAAGCTGCGGTCGCTGCAGCTTTAACAAGTAATATTTTACTAATTCTTGTCGCGCTATCGGCTTTAGCCTCATTTACGACACCGATATATAAGATGTCAAATACGATACGATTTTTACGCTTTCCTTTCATCATTCTGTCAGCGATATGGGGGGAAATTGGCTTATTTATCGGGGTGGGTTTTCTGTTCATCCATATTACTCGTATAAAATCATTAGGCTCTCCTTACGCTGTTCCGATTTTTCCTTTTAGGATTATGTCTTTTAAAGACAGTTTTATACGTTCATCTTTTCAAATTCTGAATAAAAGACCTCAACATTTAAGACCAAAATCTTCAGTTAAGTATTCGCCTAAACCAGTTAAACAGAAAAATGAATTAGATGAAGAATAAATTATGGAAAGAAGGCCATTATGTATAGGAGGAAAATTTTTCTGGTTATCATTTTGTTTACTGTTTTATCGGCTTGTGTCGATCCCAAAATTGTGAATAAGATTTGTCTTGTCCATACAATTAGCTTTGATACCGTTGCGAATGGCATAAAAAGCGCTGTTCTAATTTCTCACTTTAAAGAAAAGGGAAGAACAGAACTAGAAGTTTTACATACGGAATCCAACTCTAATATTGGCGCTCTGCCACTACTAAATACGCGGACAAATGATCCCCTTGAAAGGGGACAGCTAAGGATGGTGTTATTCGGAAAAACGCGTGCAGAAAAAGGGACTGGGACTATAATCCATCATTTTCTCCGCGATCCTAAAATTTCATCGCGGCTTCAGCTTGGAGTCGTAGATCGGGACGCTTCGGAACTGTTGGAAATCACCAAAAAAAACCATGAACCTTTTTTTTTATCGGATATGATTGAGCAAAACATGAGAAACGGAAATTTACCGTTGATGAACCTTCATGTATCCTCGCTTAATTATTATGGTGAAGGACGAGACATGTTTTTACCGTATTTTAAAATAGACAACGGAGAAGTAATAATCGATGGTCTGGCTTTATTTAGAAGTGATAAAGAGATAACCGAAATTAGCATGAAGGACGCTTTCTTATTAAAAATGCTTATTCAGAATTCGAAGAATGGAAACTACAAGGTTCCAGTTGCAGGAAAGGCATCAAACAAACAGGGTGATGAAGATTTTATTTTATTGAGAAGCATGCATTCAAAGGCAAACTATATTGTGAACAAAGTTAATCCAATCCCTTCTATTTCAATTCGGTTGAAATTGGTGACGGAACTTCAGAATGTCCCGGATTGGGTGGATTTGAGATCAGAAGAGCAGCTTACACAGCTTGAAAAAACGATGGGTTCTTATTTTAAAAAAGAAATTGAAAAATTCCTGTCACTATTGAAGGAAAATAAGGTTGATCCAGTCGGCTTGGGCAACTTAGTAAGAAGTCGGTCTAAGGAATGGAGTGCCCAAGATTTTGAAAAAATTTATCAAGTAATAAAAACAACAGTAAGTGTACAGGTTAAAATTGCCAATACTGGCAGTAGTTGAACGGTGTCTGGAAGTACAGTTTAGTGAGGTGTTTTGTATATGAAAAATCCCGTTGACGAAAAATACTTAATATCTCCCTTCTTAATTGTACCTCTTATGTATGTCAGTATGGTCGGGGTCGGAGTTCTGAATTTCCAACGAGAAGTTGCCGAACATGCAGGATATAATGCTTACATTTCTGTTGTTTTAGTAGGGTTTAGCATTCATTTAATCTTATGGATGATATATAGAATTTTACGTTCTAATCAAGAAGGTCTAGATGTAACTACAATCAATACTACATGTTTCGGGAAAATTGCAGGGAACATAATCAATTTCGCAATCGTTCTTTATTTTTTTTTTGGAGCTTTTATTGAATTCAAAGGCTATATTGAAGTTATTCAAGTCTGGGTGTTTCCCTCAATAAAAATTTTACCCATAAGCACCATTTTGGTGTTGTTTATATACTATACCGTATCCGGCGGGTTTCGGTCCGTTACCGGACTAAGTTTTTTGGGATTACTAATTTCATTTATTTTCATTTTTCCAGAGAATTTGTTAGTTTTGCCGTATACAGATCCGTTAAACTTGATGCCTCTTTTTAACCATTCAATAACCGACATACTACTCTCTTCTAAAAGCATGCTATATCAATTCATGGGATTTGAAGCTCTTCTGCTCTTTTACCCATTCATTAAATCACGGAAAAATCTCAAAAATGGGCACATTTGACGGTTTTTTTTGTTACATTACTGTATTTGATGATAATAATCATAACGTTTATGTATTTTAGTGAAGGGCAACTGCGCGAAATCTTTTGGCCGACGCTTAATATGCTCAAGATTATTGAGGGACCTGTGTTCCAGAGAATAGAATATCTGGCCATTTCAATATGGTTGATAAAAATAATAGCAGGCATATCTTTAAGCTTATGGGCGGCATGCCGTGGAATGAAAAACGTTTTTCAGATCAAACCGCGTGCGAGCTTGCTTGCTCTTCTGGTCGGAATTCTGATATTAGAGTATTTTTTGAAGGACCGTAGCATATTTCGATGGATTTCCGAGTTTTATTCAGACGTCGGACTTTATTTTATTTATGGATATATCCCGATTATGTACGTAGTCACGCAGGTAAGGAAAAATTGGAATAAAGGGTAGTAGTAGCACAGCTGATACCACTCGCAAACGAATGGATTATAATGCAGCCAGGTTATTTAGTAAATAGTCACAAACGGGGCAAGGCTGCTGATCATCCTTTGAACTGTACCCGTAAGATGGACACTTTGAAAAAAGTGCCCCTCTTGCGGGTCATTTGTGTGGCTTTTAAAGTCGCTGCAGTACGGGCGTATCTCACTGGTCAACCGCTGATGGAGATCTTCTTGGAGGCAGGCTTTCATCTAGATGCCATTGGACATGACAAACCAAAGAAGAGTCTGTTGCGTTGGCGTCAGGTATTCACCGCTCGAGGTGAGGAAGGGCTGCTTGAAGTGGAGTTACCGAATGGGAGAAGGGTGCTCTTAGGAAGGCTTTTAACAACCAAATCGTAAGAGTGGTCAATCATTGCAAAGATTTCCGACTCTGGCAAAGAACCCGAGAATAATCGTATTCCAGTGCTGTTTGTTCAGATGATACCCCGGTCGAACGTCTTCATGCTGCTCTCTCAAGTTTTCCGCAACCACCGGGTCGCATTTTAGGTTCAAGTACCCTTTTTCCTCATAAAAAAGAGCGAATATTTTACCTGCAATTTTTATCGCGAGTGGATCGGTTCCCAAGGGATAATCCTTAATCGCTCCTTTTTTGTTTAGACAGTATTCGATGAAATTATTTTTCAAACCAGCTCACCTCCTTCGTAAATGACATCGTATAGTCCACGCCGTTTGTCTAAACCGTCGGCAAGCATCTTCAGTTTCATTACATTCTAAAACGAACGTTCGCAATCTTCAAATAGAATCCGTTAATTAAGCGAAAAGCTGCCCGATTCTGCCGGCAGACCTGGTTGAGTTTTACCTTTTATCAAAGTGATTGGATGCATTATGCCAAGAACCTTCCCGTGATCGACTGCTCCACATGGATGATCTGCGAAGGCGTGCCCCTCGAACACCACCTGTCGACCCTTGCTGCCTCCGTCCGGTCCCATATCGATGATCCAGCAAAGACCACCGGAACTCCGGTGATCTTTGCATATCAATGTGTAGAGTTTCGAGGAATATTTTCTTCAAGTATTGTAACAGCAAGTTGAACAGACAGGCGTGATGTCTTAACGACGCCCTCCTTGGCAAGCTCGCTCATCACGCTACTGACCGCTTCGCGGCTAGCACCGAGCATATTGGCAATCTCTTGATGGGAAAGTGGCAGATCGATCAGGGCATATCCGTCTTGAATGACGCCGAATTTGGCGCTCAGTGTGGAAAGGAGATGGAGCACGCGTTTTCTAAGACCATGAAGCGCAAGCTGTTCCAATTGATCCTCCCGTTCCTTTAACCGGTCACTGAGTGTTTTAAGAAATTTGAGCGCGAGCTGAGGCCGATTGATCATCAGCCGTTCGAACTGAGGCTCGGACATGGTGCAAAGAAGCGACGATTCCATCGTTTCAATATAAACCCCCCTGGTTCCGAACGAGAATGAATTTAACTCTCCGAATATATTTCCTCTTGTAAGAATGCCAAGCGTGAACTGTTTTCCGCTGTCGTTCAGTTTATAGAGTCTAAGCTTGCCCTCCTTGACGAAATAGAGTCCCTCGCGCGTGGACTCCGGGGTTTGGACCAATGTGTTTTTTGTGATCCAATTGAAATGATGGATAGTATCTAGCTGATCGATCTCTCTAATTTCTTCTCGTGACATTTCTTCAAAAATACTTATTTGCGATAAATACCAAAGCTTGTTCATCGGATATATCGGTCCTCCAAAATAATGGTGGCAAAGTCATTGGCGTTCGTTGCAATAACATTATTGCAACGAACGGACTATTTTTAAGGCTTCGGACGGTTCCATCCGCGTTCTATGGTTTAAATCTGAAGCACCTGCTATGACGGTTCCTTTTTTATCGATAATATATGTGGCTGTGACAGGAAGCTCAAAAGTATGGTCACCGTTATATTGATGTAGCTCAATACCAGATCTTTTCTGAATGGCTTGCATAAAGTCAGGCAGCTTATATTTAAGATTGTAGTTTTCCGCAGTTTTGTTGTTCGAATCGCTAAGGACGAAGAAGCTCAGTTCATGTCTTTCTTTCATGGAAAGAGAATGATCCGGTGTTTGCGGGCTAATGGCAATCAATTGAGCACCGGCAGCTTTAATCTCATTCATGATGCGCTCATAGGCCTTCAATTGCAAATTGCAGTACGGACACCATTCACCCCGATAGAACACAATGATGACGGGGCCCTTGGCTAGTTCTTCAGATAATGTGACGGGTTTGCCCGTAGCATCTTCCAGGGTAAAATCGGGAGCCTTATCTCCGATATTCAGTCCTTTGCCTGCACCTTGATCTCGAAGGTCTTGAATCAATCTGGCAAATGTCGCCGCGGCATCTGGCGACATATTACGGTTTTGAGCCTGGAGTGCATCAAATTCATCTTTTAAGCTTCTTTCCCATCTAGAAATACTGTCCTGGACCATAAGCGAAAGCGATTTTTGGATTGGCGGAAATTCAAATCCTAAAGATGATGCTCTGGCATTCAATATCTTCCAAGTATAAGGAAACATGGCGTAGGGGGATAAAGTTTGTTCTTCATGTCGGCCTACATGAAACAGCGGGGTCGTATTCAAGTAATCCCCTATCTCATAACAGACTTCTTGGATGCTTAAGTAACCGCTATTCGCTGCATTGATTGGTCCGACAAAATCAGATTTGGCTCCGATAAAATTAAGAAATTCGGCCGCATCCCACGCTGTCACATAAGTAATAGGTTGCTCGGATTCCAACACGCCAATCGATTTATGTTCAGCAACATGCCTCACATAGTAATCAAAACGGCCTGTATAATCGTCGGTTCCCGATATGACCATGGCTACGCGAACCGCAACGACGGGAAATACCGCATTCCGGAAGAAATAGGCTTCGGCTTGACGTTTTCCTTCGGCATAATCATATTTCTGAGCGTCTAAATCATAGCTGTATTGTTCCGGCATGAAATCGTCTTCGGTAATTTCGGTATCTTTACTGTTATAAACCGCCATACTTGAGGTTAATACATACCGCTTAACGCGGTTTCCAAACACTTCCAGGGCAATTTTGGCATCTTGAGGATTAAAGCAGATTTGATCGTAGACGACATCATAATAACAATTCCCGAACGCTTCCATCATGGCATCTTGATTCGTCCGGTCCACCTTTATTCGGGTCACGGCGTCGCCAAAATCATCCGGTGTCTGACCTCTTGTTGCAATGGTCACATCGTGGCGGTCCCCGAGTAATAAATGGACTAACCGGCGACCGAAAAACGCTGTTCCTCCTAAAACGAGTATCTTCATCCATATTCTCCTTTCACGTTTGCATTCTTATTTTTTAATTAGAGAATTTTCTCCCGCCAGGAAAAAGATGCGGTTAATTGATAACCCATTGTTCATGGCAGGCTCCCTGATTCTTGCAGATTAACATGCCGGCCGAATCGGTGTCAGTAATCTACTTTACATTGTTCTTTCGTATTTCGTATTTCAAACTATGATGGAGAACTGTAATCTACTTCACTGAACTCCGCTTTAATTTGAATTTATAATCAAGCTATCCATTCGATATTGGAGGTTTCAGAACGATGAGCAACCAAAATTTAACCGAACAGCTGGAAACGGCCACTCAGCAGTTTAAGGCCAATTCACCGATTGAAGCGCAGATCAGGATCGGTCAAATGATTGAGGAACTTCAGAAATCAGGGATCGCTTCCGGGAAGCAACCAGGCGAAAAGGCGGTGGATTTTAAATTAACAAACGCACTAGGCCGGGATGTAATTTTATTTGAAGAGCTCGCGAAAGTGAATCTAAAGGTTGGTAGGAAGAAGTGGAGCGATTTTATAAAATAGTCGAACAATTGGATCAAGCCATCTTGCAATTTATACCGGAGCAAAGCATTGTCGAAAAGCTTGTTCATGGACCGTTAGCGGACGCGACCAGCCATATCGGCCAATTGACGCTGCTTCGCAGATTGTCAGGAAGTCCGGTTGCGTACATCAATTATTCGCAAACAACGATTTATGGGTGGATGGCTATTGCAGACGGACATAGATTCCTGTGTTGGCTCTCAAGCAGCGTATACGGCTTGAAGAGGTCAATGCCTGGGCGGAGCGAGTGGCTGAAGCGGATTAATGAGGCAGATGCAGGCGGCTATCGACCGCGTAATGGGCGTGATTGACTCCGGAGAGATTGCCCCTTATTGGGCAAAGTAATGATAGAGGACTGGTATGGCGAATGCCATCCGGTCCTCAGTAAAAAGAAAGCAATAAAATCATCATCCAATTAAAGAGAGGTCGTTCTCTATGAAAAAAATGTTATGGGTCATCTTCATGATGTCCACCGGAACTTCCTTTACGGCGCCTTTATTTCCGTTGTATCAGGAGCAGTACCGATTAAGCAGTCTGCAAATCACCATTTTATTCGCTATGTATGCGATCTTCCTGCTGCCCACTTTGCTCATTATCGGCTCCAGAGGAAGCGGTTGGGGGCTGAAGCGGGTTCTTCGCATCAGCATCCTGTTGTCGATCCTGGCCACGCTTCTCTTTATGGCAAGCCATCAGGCCTGGCTCGTTTACGGGGCGAGAATGCTGGAAGGAATCGCTTATGGAAGCTTTACGGGCACCGCAGTCGCGTTCTTGTTGAAGCATACGTCCAAAGAGAAAGCGGGCAAGGCGATTCTGTTATCGGGTATGGCCGTTTCCGTTGGTTTCGGTCTAGGACCTGCCTTGGCCGGTTTGATCATCGAGTATCTGCATCTGATGCCGCTGCGCGCACCGTTTTGGCTTTTGACCGTTCTGTTGCTGAGCGCTTGGGTCAGTCTGGAAACGTTGCAGGACGAGGATTTTCAAGCTCGGAAGGAACGCCGTCGAGCGACATCGATCTCGCTCGGGGTGTCTAACGACATTAAGCCTCATTTCTGGTCGTTTAGTGCGCTACCCGTTTTCACGCTTTTTACCTTGAACGGAACCGTTCTCTCCTTGATTCCTTCGTTCGTGAAAAACGTGATTCACACTTCCAACCTTGCCGTGTCCGGTCTCCTGATTCTACTACTTATGGGGGGCGGCACGATGATGCAAATGCTGCCTTGGTTCAAACAGCCGGTCGTACGCCTTCGGATCGGTATCGCTTTATTGGCTTGCGGAGCCTGGCTTGTCGTTCTCTCCGGGACGTCGGGAAGCATAAGCCTAATGTGGATCGGGGTGCTCGTTCAGGCGCTGGGCAGCGGTTGGACGTTCCAGATTAGCTTGCGACTGGCGGGCGAGCTTCCGAATGCATCGGAGCGGCCGAAGGTGATAACGACTTATTACTTTGCGGGTTACATCGGATTTATTGTTCCCATCGTGGGAGTCGGTCTCCTAAGCTACTTATTTGACTTGTACGTGTCTCTGATCGTCCTGAATGTTCTCGCTTCCCTGGTGGTTCTCTACATATTGGGTTATTCCGTAAGGTTTGCTCGGTACTATTCCACCAGAAACGGAACGCAAGCTCAGGCGGAAGGTCTTACATCCAAGGTGGGTTCGCAGGCCTTGCCATCCTGACGTATGAGGCTAATTCGTCGGGAACGTTCGAAGGAAGATGAAAGAGTAGTTATGATCAAGCTTACAACACAGGTACAGCATTGAAGGGAAAGGCGTTATGTATTCCCTTATCACTACTCTCAGCCAGCGGCATGTCGACAGATGAACTGAGGACATTGAACGAAACCATCAATCATTTATCGGACAATGTTATTCGTGTTAGCGGTAAATAAAGGTGTATTGTTCTCAAGCTCGAAATTAACGCTACTTGTACATCTTTACCCCATTAAATTGTTTGCAATATTATTTTATATAATCTAAATATGGAGTTGCTTATCATGTACAAAACAATTGTAATCGGTACTGGACCAGCTGGTTTAACCGCAGCGATCTACCTGGCAAGGGCGAATCTGGAGCCTCTTGTTATCGAAGGTACCCAACCCGGCGGACAACTGACCACGACAACAGAAGTTGAAAACTTCCCCGGCTTTCCAGAAGGGATTTTGGGAACGGATCTGATGGATAATATGCGAAAACAAGCGTAGCGATTCGGAGCCAAGTTTAAATCCGGGCGGGTGAGCCGAGTCGATCTACAGAGCCGTCCGTTTCGTTTGTTCTTGGAAAGCGGTGAGACGCTTATCTCCGAGAGCGTCATCCTCTCGACAGGGGCTACCGCGAATTTACTTCACATACCGTACGAGCATAATTATATCGGAAGAGGCGTGAGCACTTGTGCTACATGCGACGGCTTTTTCTTTCGAGGCAAAAAGGTAATCGTTGTAGGCGGAGGCGATTCCGCGATGGAAGAAGCGCATTTCTTGACGAGGTTCGCCAAAGAAGTCCGTGTCGTGCACAGAAGAAACCAACTGAAAGCTTCTCAAATCATGCAGGACCGGGCACGACACAATGAAAAAATCGAATGGAGTTTAGATCGGACACCTCTCGAGGTTATCCCGGGCGAGAAGGGAGTGTCTGGACTTAAGGTGCGCGATAATCAAACCGGCGACGAAGAAATCTTCGAAGTGGATGGAATTTTCGTAGCGATTGGCCATCATCCGAATACCGAGTTTCTTGACGGACAACTTCTGACCGATAGACAAGGATATTTGATTGTAAAGCCCAGAACATCGGAAACCAGTATTCCAGGCGTATTCGCTTGCGGTGACGTACAGGATCCTCATTACCGGCAAGCGATTACTTCGGCCGGCAGCGGTGCAATTGCTGCGATGGATTGCGAACGATTTTTGGAAGAAACATCCGATAAGTTAATTAGGAATTAGGCGAGTATTATGTATTGATACTCTATGGAATAATTAAATGTGTAATATGAAATCACTTTATAAGGAGCGACTAATAATGGAAAGACTGCAATCGGCAGAACGTTTTCGCGATTTGGTTAATCGGGATCAATATACGATAGTTAAGTTCGACGCAACCTGGTGTCCCGATTGCAAAAACATGGACCGGTTTATTGGTGATATAGTAGCGGAAAATAGAGATAAGGATTTCTATGCAATCGATGTGGAACAATTCCAGACGGTTGCGGAAGAAAACGAGGTTATGGGAATTCCAAGTTTACTCATTTATAAAAACGGAGTGAAATTGGGACATTTGCACAGTAAGTATGCAAAGACACCTGTTCAAGTGAGGGGATATCTGGAATCTGTATTCGTGTAATAAAGCTGTCATAATTGAGTATGAGCAGTTCGTAACACAGATACAACGGACGAATCAATATTCTGCGAAAATATCCATATTCGACTCCCATTATCACCTAAAAGCTTATGGCCAGATTCTCTTGGCCTAAGCTTTATTTTTTGTGACGATAAGGGAAGCTATGGCTATGTGTAATAAGAAGAATGCTTCATGAATTCATGTTTTATTTTTTAGGAAGTCGTACCAGAAAGCAGATATTGGGTTCCGCATTCTGGTATTAAAGTCATTGAAGATTCACCTTAGAGCCTGAGCGACTTTGGAATAGTTGAAGCGCCGTTCTAATAAACAGCTGCACAGCGATCGAAGAATCCTTTAATGAGGATACGGCAAGATTAATTTCACGATGACACTTCGGGCACAACTTACGTAAGATACGTTAGTAGGAAGATTTATTGTAGCCAGTTCAGACATGATTCCAATACCTAATCCTTCCTGGACCATATTTAATGTTGTCATGTAATTATTGAGTACATATTTTATTTGAGGTTGTTTTCCGGATTGCTCAAACCAATCCATTATGGGAGGTTTACAGCCGGCATTGCAAATAATCAAGGGTTGATCCATGAGATCGACCGCCTTAATAACGGACTTCGCGGCAAGAGGATCATTCTCCTTAAATACCGTGTATATTTCTTCACGGTACAAAGGGAATGTTATGAGTTCATCGTGATGGCCGGAAGGAACGATAAGTCCAACATCAACCTCCCTGGATTCAAGCCGTTCCTTTATTTCAGTAATGGTTCCCTCATGAAGTGTGAATTCAATTTTCGGATACTTCTCAGCTATACTGCTTATAATTTTGGGAATGAAGTAGGAGGAGGCTAAAGGAAAAGCGCCGATCCTCACAATGCCCGTATCAAGTCCTTTTTCGCGAGTAATCTCTTGATCAATTCTCTCAAAGTAGGTCCAAATCTCTTTGAAAATTCCCAAAATACGTTCCCCGATATCCGTGAAATAAACGCCATAACGACGATCGCGGGCAATAAGCTTTACCCCCAAATCAGCTTCAAGTGCTGCCACCTCACGGCTGACCGCAGGCTGCGTCATATAGAGTTCTTTTCCTGCTTTTGTGAAGTTTCTCGTATCGGAAATCTTAACAATTAATTGCATTAGGTCTCTATTCATATCAAAGTTGGTATGCTCCTAAGGATATTTGACAGTAAGTTTTGAATAGCCGCGATTTTGTTGGCCAATTGTAATCTGGGTTACAGATAATAAAAGAATTGGGTGGTAAATTAAAATAGGAATGAACGAAATTTGTATTAGAGGAGATGCTCGAAAATGAGTTAATTAGCCTTATCTGGAAAAATAGTACCCGGTCACTGGTGGATCTAAGCAGTGACGTGAATGCAATTAAAAGTGCCGTAACAGACACGATCACCGCTTTCGGAGGCATTGATATTCTCATTAACAATGCCGCTACCTCTTCGATTTAAACCTTATGATCAATTCACTATTGAGGAATTTGACTACAATGTCTCCATAAATTGCGTGCAGTCTTTACCGCCGTCCAGGCGGCTGTTTCTCACATGGTAGAAGGCGGTGGATAATTAATATAGGACGAATGTTTGATGAACATGCAGGTGAGTTGTGGAAGTGAGGGAAAGTCTAGACAACGACGCACACAATTGCAACTATTTAATTTGTATACAATATAGTTGCAGACAAAGTAAATTTTGCTTCATATTTATTTGTAAACAATTTAAATGCTCCGCGATATGGATGAAAACAGAAGAGGAGGCCTTTCTATGCATTATAAAACGATTATTATTGGTACAGGTCCTGGTCTAACGGCGGCGATCTATCTGGCAAGAGCGAATGTTGCTCCACTTGTTATTGAAGGAATTCAACCCGGCGGCCAATTGACGACAACAACCGAGGTCGATAACTTCCCGGGGTTCCCGGACGGGATTTTGGGTCCCGAACTGATGGATAACATGCGCAAGCAAGCGCTGCGCTTCGGCGCTACGATTCAGCCGGGACGGGTGACGAAAGTGGACATGTCCAAGCGGCCGTTCACGCTGTTCTTGGAGGACGGCGGTCAATTGACGGCTGATTCGTTGATTATTTCGACAGGCGCATCGGCCAAGAAGCTGGGCATCCCCGGCGAAACCGAGAATATCGGCAGAGGTGTCAGCACCTGTGCGACCTGCGACGGCTTCTTCTTCCGCAACAAGAGAATCATCGTGATTGGCGGCGGAGATACCGCGATGGAGGAGGCACAATTCCTGACCCGGTTCGCGTCCGAAGTTCGCGTCGTGCATCGCCGCAATGAACTGAAGGCTTCCAAGATCATGCAGGATCACGCGCGCGGTAACGAGAAGATCGCTTGGAGCCTGAACCGGACACCGCTCGAAGTAACGGCGGGGCCGATGGGCGTAAGCGGACTGAAAGTTCGTAACAACGAAACAGGCGAAGAGGAGCTGCTGGAAGCCGACGGGATTTTCCTGGCGATCGGCCACACGCCGAATACGGGCTTCTTGGGCGGGCAGCTGCCAACCGATGAGCTCGGTTACCTGCAAGTCATTCCGGGCACATCCCAAACCGCTATACCTGACGTTTTCGCCTGCGGCGACGTGCAGGACCGCATTTACCGCCAAGCCATTACGTCGGCAGGCACCGGCTGTATGGCCGCGCTGGATGCGGAACGGTTCTTGTCCGAGCAGCACGCTTAATATTTTCGCATAACGAATCAACCAATCATTCCTAAGGGAGGCATATGCCATGTCAGTTCAACCGATAACAGATGCTACTTTCCAAAATGAGACCGCAGCGGGCACTGTGCTCGTCGATTTCTGGGCGCCTTGGTGCGGACCTTGTAAAATAATCGCTCCGGTACTGGACGAACTGTCCGCCGAGATCGGCGATAAAGCCAAAATCGTAAAAATCAACGTGGACGATAATCCGGAATCCGCGGCCAAATACAACGTCATGAGTATCCCCACCCTGTTAATATTCAAAGACGGGCAAGTCGTGAACCAACTCGTCGGGGTGCAACCGAAAGATCGATTGAAGGCGGCTATCGAGCAGGCCTGAGTCTGAACAAGATGTTCTAGGCAGATGGGGAGCGCGTCCAGCCTATATTCAGGCCGTGATGGATCGGTTTAAAAAGAACAATCCAGATAAACAGAAAGCCGATTATAAGGAGAAATCGAACCAAATATATCGGGAGATCGGCGAGCTCTATCATGCTAGCAACGAATATCAGGAAGTTATTGTTCATGAATTAAGAGATTTGTTTACTACCTTTCCTTCGTGAATTTTCAATCTATCTGGAAGCAGGGATGACCGGACAGCAGTCATTTCACAATTATTGATTGTTGTCCGTATCAAACCTGAAGAGCATCATCGGCAACTTATGATTTAGTAAATTCAGTTAGAGGGAACGACGGATGCTGGGAAACTGGCACGTCCGGTGTGGAGCAGGGGAAAAGCTGGAGATGACATCAAATGCTTACCTATTGCAAACCGAGTTCAATCATGACATGACGGCAGCCGACTCACGATTGGATGCCGTAGTCTGTTGAATCACCAACTTACAATTGAGGTGCGTTAGATATTGAAGGATTCAAAATTGATTTACAGGCAAATATCGATAAAAGATCAGATTTAGACATCAATATGGTGTCATTTTTCTTATCAAGATCAAGCCTGCTGCCCAATTTCTTCACACTACACAATGATTGGCGGGGAATGAGCGTGTCAATGAACATGCCGACTGTGCCGGTTCAACTCGATGCAAGTCTGGGCTGGGTGAATGCCGTGCAAGAGATGCTGGTTCAGGTATCGCCGGGTATCAGCATCGCGGCATCTACCTGAACAGACTTACGAGACGTTTTGATAACTCCATCCTTCACAAGCCCACTCATGACTCCACTGACGGCTTCCCGAGTTACACCAAGCATGTTGGCTATCTCTTGGTGCGTAAGAGGGAGATCGATTAAAGCATAACCATCTACGATGATACCAAATTTTGAACTAAGCATCGTCAACAGATGAATCACCCGTTCGCGGAGACCGTTAAATGCAATTTGTTCTAACTGTTCTTCTCTTTCCTTCAACCGTTCACTGACCGCTTTTAGAAATTTCAACGCCAGCCTCGGTCTGCTTATCATAAGTCGGTCGAATTGCGCTTCGGATATTGAGCAAACCAGTGTTGGTTCTATGGCTTCAATGTAAACATCTTTAGTACCAAACGAGAAGGAATTGATTTCCCCAAACATGTTCCCATGAGTCAATATACCTAGAGTGAACTGTTTCCCACTGTCATTTAATTTGTATACTTTAAGCTTGCCTTCTTTGACGAAAGAAAGACTTTCGAGAATAGTATCAGGTGTTTGAACCAATGTGTCTTTCGGTACCCAATGGAAATGGCGAATGGTATTTAGTAAATCAATTTCCTTCATTTCTTCACTGGTCATTTCTTCAAAAATGCTGATTTGAGATAAATACCATAATTTATTCATTTGGCATTCCTCCATGTAACAATCCTCCATTTCAGGAAATAGGTATCTCAATCTTATAGAAGTCTTTGTCCATTCATCATGCTCTAAACTCATGATGCCAATGCATCCTAGGATTCTCAATTATAGAGACGTCACGATTTCCAAAACTTCTGACGGCTCCATTCTCTTTCTGTGATTAATATCTGAAACGCAGGCATTGATTCGGCTGTTCTGATCGATGACATAAGTCGCAGGGACAGGTAGTTCAAACGAATCATCTCCATTTATATTCGGTAACATGCTTAAAATGCCTTGCATGAAATCGGGGAGTGTATATTTCAAGTTATACATTTCAGCCACTTTATTTTGGCGATCACTTACCACAATATAACTCAGTCCTTGCTTTTCTTTTAGCGATAAAGAATTATCTGGCGTCTGAGGACTGATAGTTATAAGTTGGGCACCCGCTGACTTAATATCAGTCATGATGCGTTCATAGGCTTTTAATTGCAAATTACAAAATGGACACCATTCTCCTCTGTGGAAAATGAAAATGATAGGACCTTTAATCAATTCCTCTGATAACGTGATCCATTTTCCAGTCGCGTTTTCCAATGTGAAATCCGGTGACACATTACAGATGTTTAGTCCCTTGCCTGCACCTTTGTTTCGAAAGTCTTCTAAGAATTTTCCAAAAACGGCAGATGCATACGAATTGTTTGAGTTTATGGCCTGAACTTCCAATTCCAATCCTTCTTCAATGTTGGTTTCACACCTCTTTTTAGTCTTTCATCGTAACAATGTAGCAATTATAAAATAATGGTTCTGTAATATAGTTTACAGATGTCAATTGGTTATGTAGTTATGATCAATACGTACCGATGCATGCTGCCTGATTCTTGCAGATTAACATGCCGGCCGAATCGGTGTCAGTAATCTACTTTACATAGTTCTGCCGTTTTACACAATTTCAAAAATAAAAATGGAGAATTGTAAACTATATTACATAACTCCGATTTTTTTGAGAATTATAATCAAGCGTCAAAGCCCGGAGGAAATTTAGCGAAAGCTAAAAAAGCTGTAACGTTTTTTGCATCATTCATTTGTGAGTAGAATAATCGATTATGATAAGAACAAGTCTGAAGAAGCGAAGCTTTATATTGGATGATCACATGTATAATTATCTTGCCGTACGATAAGAACTGACATGTCTGATCGAGCTGCTTCCGCGATTTTCGCCGCAGTTGAACCCAAGTTGCTACAGCTTCGGGTGCTTGCTCCGGAACGATCCCTAGGGGTTCTTATGCCCACGAGACACTTGAAGCGTATACTGCAGAATTTGATTGAGAACGCCGTAAAAAAATGTCCGAATATTTTATCGTTTGGAGGAAGCAAAAGATTATTGGTATCGTACATGCAAACGTTGCAGACCAGAGTGTGTGTCCGCAGCTGAATCCGTTCCTACCCGCACCTACGCTTCGCTTCATTCATGTTGGTACGCCCGCATCACGCTAGAGGAGGACTTTGATCCGCAGTTGCTCTGTGAAGCCGTCGAGGCGTTAAGATCTACATGGCAACGGGGGTTCTATATTAAAGTAAGTTAAGAAGGAGAGAATATATCATGACAATGACCAAGGAAGAAATTTTGGAAGTTCATCGTTTTCGGCATGCAACCAAAGAATTCGATCCTAGCAAAACTATCTCCGACGACGACTTTGAATTTATTTTGGAAACGGGTCGGCTCTCGCCCAGCTCGTTTAGCACTGAGCCGTGGAGATTTGTTGTTGTTCAAAACGAACAGCTTCGGAACAAAATAAAAAACTCTTCGTATGGAGCGGCCAGCAAACTGCCGGAGGCCAGTCATTTCGTCATTATTCTGGCCCGGACCCCACTGGATATAAGATATGACTCCGCCTACTTGAAAGAGCAGCAGGTCAGAGACGTTCCGAAGGAATACCTAACAAGGCGGCTTGAAATACTTGAAGAGTTCCAGAGACATGATTTCAAGCTCCTGGATCATGAACGCTTTCTTACCGATTGGGCCGTCAAGCAGACGTATATACCGCTTGCGAACATGATGACGGCTGCGGCGCAAATCGGCATTGACTCATGTCCGATCGAAGGCTTTGACATTGAGAAAATGAACCAGCTGTTAGACGAGGAAGGGCTGCTGGAAGACGGACACTTTACCATCTCGGTCATGATTGCCTTCGGTTATCGCAAAAAAGAGCCGGGACCGAAAACACGTAGACCGTTTGATGATGTTGTGAAGTGGGTCAAATAAATATAATATGGTGGCATGTGTAGCGGCGTAGGGGAGATGAATCCTTGCTCCGCTTTTTTTCATGCACAACGTTAGAAATAATCGAAGCGAACGCTTGATTAAGTCGACTGTGATTGGAAGAAAGTTTAGCAACACGCCGCGCGGAGCCAAGGCAAGAGCGATCATTTACAGCATCGTGGAAACGGTGGAGGCAAATGGTCTCTTCATGATAAAAACGAGTTAACAATCACTTCAATATTCATCACATTTTTTGAACCTCTGTTAAGGCGTTTCTGACATAATAAACGCGACTCGTCATCGAAGCGTTTTCAATGAGTGAATATTTGACAGTAAGTTTTGAATACCCGCGATTTTGTTGGCCAATTGTAATCTGGGTTACAGATAATAAAAGAATTGGGTGGTAAATTAAAATAGGAATGAATGAAATTTGTATTAAAGGAAATGCTCGAAAATGAGTTATTTAGCCTTATCTGTAAAAACAGCACCGGTCACTGGAGGATCTCAGCAGTGATTGTGAATGCAATTAAAAGTGCCGTTTCCCAAAAATAATGAAGAAGGTGCGTGAAGAAATGGAAGCACGATTGAACTTAACACACAAAATCGGTCAAGGGATTTCTCCTCAACAGTTCATGGATGACATGCAGATTCGGGCGATAGAAAACAGTAATATCCCGAATACCAAAGAGCAGTTTATCTCCGTTTACGAGAATTTCACATGGACGCAAGAAGACCAGAAAGCATTCTTTACCGCTTTAAACAATCGCTCCGACCTGCACTGTTTGATTCTATGCACGGATTGGTGCCCGGACGTCATCTGGAACGTCCCCATACTGTTTCGAGTTATGGAGCAGAGCCGCATTTCGACTGAAGTGTTGCTCATGGAAGAGCATATGGAAACCATGGATCTCTTTCTCACGGATGGCGGGCGAGCGCAACCGATAGCGGTTTTCTTGAATGGGTCCGGAGATGTTCTAGGCAGATGGGGAGCGCGTCCAACCTATATTCAGGCCGTAATGGATCGGTTTAAAAAGAACAATCCAGATAAACAGGAAGCCGGTTATAAGGAGAAATTGAACCAAACATATCGGGAGATCGGCGAGCTCTATCATGCTAGCAACGAATATCAGGAAGTTATGCTTCATGAATTAAGAGATTTGTTTACTATTTTTCCTTCGTGAATTTTCAATCTATCTGGAAGCAGGGATGACCGGACAGCAGTCATTTCACAATTATTGATTGTTATCCGTATCAAACCTGAAGAGCATCATCGGCATAGTACCATACAATTGATGTTTCGGGGGCCCGATTGATGAGATTAAATGCCGGATGGGAAGAGCCGTCATAGCACCGTTATGTTTTTGGGATCATTCTAGTGTTAATGCAAACATTAGGTTTAAACAGGAGTAGATCGCCGAGACTGATATGCTCCTCTTAAGGTAAACAGGTGAAATATAAAAACCTGCTACTGAAAGGGGAGCTTTATTTTGCCTAGACGACAATACTCAGCATTGGAGAAACTTGCTATCCTGGAAGAAATTGAATTGAGCTGCTGCTTGAGAAGGCCCGTGTCTTCGGTGGGGTCGGTTTTAAATGCTGTAGGCCTCTGACTCGAAGTTTTTCTGTGAAGTGATTCGCTTGGTTTATCGTTCTAAGAAGGAATCACAAACTGATACTGAACTTAATGATCAGGAAAAGGCTATTGCCACAAATGCATATCGGCTACTTGATGATTGGAAAACTCCACTGGGAATGAAGAAAGATGGAAGTTTCTCGGAAGAAGATTTCAGTAGTTGGTTAGAGCTAACTAAATCGTTATGTAATGAATCTGGCCATTTTGAAGTGGCACTTACACATATAGGTGGGGTACTGGTTTATTCTCCGCCTGACCTTGATGGTTTATGGATCAATGAAGTTGTTGCAGACGCCTTATATACTAAAGATGCAGATAAAATGCGAAGAGGATTCACCCTTAAATTATTAAATTCTCGAGGGGGCCATTGGGTAGATCCGACTGGACAGCCAGTAAGAGACCTTGCAGTAAAATATAGACTTCAAGCTGAAGATGTAGAGAATGCTGGTTACCAGCGCTTCGCGGCTTCTATAAGGGGATTATCGGATTCTTATTACCGTGATGCTGAAAGAATCATTGCAGAACATCACAAGTAGACATGGAGTTATAAGTAGTTTCTATACAATGTCATTTACGAAGGAGATAAGCCGGTTTGAAAAATAATTTAATTGAATACTGTCTAAACAAAAAAGGAACGAGTAAGGATTATCCCTCGGGACCCGATCCAATCGCTATAAAAATTGCAGGTAAAATATTCGCTCTTTTTTTTGAGAAAAAAGGGTACTTAGTCCTAAAATGCGACCCGGTGATTGCGGAAAACTTGAGAGAGCAGCATGAGGACGTTCGACCGGGGTATCATATGAACAAACAGCACTGGAATACGATTATTCTCGAGGGTTCTTTGCCAGAGTCGTTTATCTTTGAAATGATTGACCACTCTTACGATTTGGTTGTTAAAAGCCTTCCTAAGAGCATCCGGGAGTCTATTTAATTTTACAATTGTTGGATATCTTTCTTACAAATCTGTTTCCTCATTTTTATATAACGAAGGCTGCGCTCCCGTATCTCAAGGCAGGAAGGGGCAGATCCACGTAAACCGCGGATTTCTTCATTTTCACGATAAAAGTTTATGTTCAGCAGCGGTCGACTGGTCGGCCGGGCCAAATCCATCACTACCGCATAGGGCTCGAGTTGCCGGAAAATCCGGATGTTGCGATTTGTTGATTTTGTGAAGCCACTAACAGAAAATCGAGGTAATTGCAAAAATGAGGGACTGAAATTTCATCTGCCCCTATCTTTTATCTCATTCGCTTTTCCTTGTATTCCTCTTCGGTGATTTCGCCCCTTGAGTAACGTTCTTTCAGAATCATCAATGGGCGATCTTCAACCCTGCTTTTTCTCATCAGCAAGCGAACGACCGGGCCTCGTGGATCATCGTCAGCAGCGAGACCCTTGTTGTTATTCGTAGCATCGTTATTCACTTGCATAATCCGGACGACGACGTACGTGTATTCGATGTCTACCAAGAAGCGTTCCAGACGGTCGACGGCGATGTCGTGCGGGCATGGGAGAAATTGAGAAAAGAGCGCCTGGACTTCTCCGAGCTGAGTCCCGTGGAACGGCAGAAAGTTAATGCCCTTAACGACATTACCGAAATGGTGATGCGCGCCAATAAATACGTATTCGTCTCCCCCATGTGGAATTAAAAATGACTGTTCATATTCGAGTGATTTTCATGTCGTGAAATTCCACTCATTATATGGTTGTAGGGACTTTCTTGTCGCTAATGAGGGTATTTTCTTGTCGTTAGACTTTTTTTTACGTGATGAAGTCATATCTTGACAACTTTTCAACTCCAACCTATAATTTAAACAAACGTTTAATTTAAACGATCGTTTAAGGAAGAGGAGTGATTAAAATGAAACACGCACTAGGTGCATTTCTAAAACAAGCAACGACAAAGGTCGGGATTATCACAGCCATTACGTTTCAGTTGTTGTTTAGCTTGATTTGGATGACGGGTTACGCGGGAGTATCCGATAACACGAGCCAATTGAAGATCGCGATCGTTAATGAGGATCAAGGTTTGGGGAGCAAAATTGTTCAGAACCTGCAAGGAAACCTGCCGTTTCAAACAGAGCTAGTGGCTTCTAATGAACAAGCACAGAATCTGTTAAATGATCGTCAGGTCCAGATGGTTATGCACATCTCGGCTGATTTTTCCAAACAGCTTCAAACCCCAGGACAGACGGTCCCCATTACATATACAATTAATGAGTCTAATCCTTCGATGACGAAGTCTGTGATGCAGGCTGTAGCCGGGAACGTCACAGCGTCTGTGAACAAAGAGGCCGTAGCGGCTGGGGCATCAGCCGTTCTTACACAGATGAATCCTAAATTGCCAGCCGAGCAAGCAGGGCAAATCGCACAAGGACTTGCAACTAAGGTGACCTCTGACATTCAAAGCACGAATAAAGTAAAGGATATGCCGAATCAAATGCTTCCTATGATGCTGGTGCTTGCTTCGATTGTGGGTACCATGATCATGGGAATGAATTTTAATGTATCAACGAATATTCTAGGTGCATCTGTAACTAAAATGGGCAAAATGACTGCACGAATCGTTGTGACTGTCATAGCTGTTGTTATTGTAGGGCTGATCAGTGCAACGATGGTCGTTTCCTTAGGCGGGCATGTGGAGAAAGGCTTTGTCTCTCTTTGGGCGTTCGAAACCTTATTCTTACTCACCTTTGCGCTCGTCGCACAAATGTTTTTGACATTGTTTGGGAACGCAGGTATGCTATTTAACATCGCGATGTTGTCCTTACAATTGGTGTCTTCTGGCGCTATTGTGCCGAGAGAGCTTTTGTCGCATTTTTACCATACAATTAGTAATGCTTTCCCAGCTACCTATGCCGTGAATGGGTTAATGAATATCTTGTTTGGCGGGCCAGGTGTAGCGAAGGAAGTCGGATTCTTGTTTCTTATTGCTGCAGCTGCACTAGTTATCGATATCTTGGTTGTATCTGCGAAAAAGGCAAAGGCTGTGCCTGCCATGGAACAACGTCCACAAACCGCTTAGCCCAATAACGAGGAGGGCATTGATTGAATGGCTGAACCCGAATTAGATATGAAAATGAAGATTCTTTTGGCAGCAAAGAAGCTGTTTGCGAAGAATGGTTATGATGCGACAAGTGTTCGTCAAATATGTGAGGAGGCCGGGGCCAATGTGGCTCTGGTTTCCTATTATTTTGGCGGAAAAGAGAGCGTTTTCTATGAGATATTTAATCAGTTTTTCCCTAAAAATAAGTTAATTGATTTTTTTGCCGTTGAGGATCCCATTATAGGTATCCGGACGATTATTCAGGGCGTAATAGAGATCAGAAGTACTGATCCTCAAATGATTACTATTATGCAAATGGAGATTATTACGATCACCCCACGTGTGGAAAAAATGAGAGAGCTCGTGTATCCTTTATGGAAAAAGGTAAGGGATTTACTAGAGAAAGGCAGGCAGGACGGGATTTTTCATTTTGAATCCTTGGATAGTACGCTCATGTTTGTACTGGGCTCCATATTTTTTTATAAGCAGAGGGAGTTTTTTGAGCTTATGTTTACGGAGGAGCGACCGGATGCGCAGACGTTAATTGCGCAAACAACAGCCTATGTGATGAACGCATTAGGATATCAAAGTAAAGGGGATTGATGGAACAATGGGGAAAACGTGTATCGTATGTTTGGGTGAGCTTTTGATTGATTTCATACCGGAGGTAAACGGACAAGCGCTGGCAGACGTTACGGGCTTCCAGCGGGCGGCGGGCGGAGCGCCGGCCAATGTTGCTGCGGCGGTCGCCAAGCTAGGCGGCGACGCAAGGTTTATTGGCAAAATCGGCCGCGATCCATTCGGCGATTTTTTGGTGCGCACGCTTAACGAAGTCGGCGTGCATACGGCCGTTGTGCAGACCGATGAGGCGAAGACCGGTCTGGCGTTTGTTTCACTGCGCGCGGATGGTGAGCGCGATTTCTTGTTTTTCCGCGACCCGGCGGCGGACATGCTGCTGCGCGCAGACGAAGTCCAGGCGCAGTGGCTGGAGGATGCCGCGGTTTATCATTTCGGCTCGGTATCACTGATCGCCGAGCCTTGCCGCACCGCGACGCTGGACGCAGCGCGCCGAGCGAGAGATTTTGGCGCATTGGTGTCGTACGACCCCAATGTGCGCTTGGCGCTGTGGCCGAGCGCTGACGCAGCTCGGGCAGAAATCCTTGCGCAGCTGCCGCTTGCGGATGTGGTCAAAGTCAGCGAGGAGGAAATCGAATTCCTCCTCGGCGTTGACGCGACCACTGGTGCGCAGCAGCTGCTGCAGCGCGGACCTAAAGTGATTATCATCACTTTAGGCCCAGAGGGCTGCCGTGTCGTGACCGCACGGCAGGATGTCGTCATCCCCGGCACGCCTGTGGCAGCCGTGGACACGACTGGCGCCGGCGACAGTTTTGTCGGCGGCATGCTTTATCAGCTGGTGGCGCTTGGCGCTACGCCAGCTAACATCGTTGACGCGCTCGCTGATGCAGGAGCCGCTGAGCAGGTATTCGCCTTCGCCAACCGCGTAGGCGCAATTACTACGACGCGCAGGGGAGCGATTCCTGCGCTCCCTACGCTTGCGGAAGTACAAGGCTAACTTGTGAGAAGCAAAGCCTATGCCCACTATCCCCACAGCTCAGAAATGGATGTGGGAAAAATTTCATCCAATTAACCGAATGTTAACGGGATGAAATATTTTCCTGACGTATGTTCAATTTTGAGTGAAAGGGATAGTGGTGTGAGATTGAGCAGCAAGAATTATCAATGCTGGTGATCAATTCATGGAAGCCAAGCCTGTGCCCACTATCCCAACAGCTCAGAAACGGATGTAGGAAAAATTTCATCCAATTAACCGAAAGTTAACGGGATGAAATATTTTCCTGACGTATGTGCATTTCTGAGTGAAAGGGATAGTGGTTCACTAGAGAGGCCAAGGCACAAACATTTTGATGCAGGCCGTAGCCCCCAGTAAATTAGATTTTAGAAGAACGCAAATTTCGGATGTAGTCCGGGGGTTGCGTTCTTTTTGTTTAGATGGAGTGAGAAATATCCACATTCAACGTCAAGTTGATCACAAGCGGCTCATAAAGTACTTGGCCATCAGAATAAACGAATAAACAAGCATCCTACCTTCTAAAGTCCTTCCGGAAATAGACGATAGGGTGTTTTTGATGTGGAATGACCCTTGTCCGATAACGTTTATCGAGAAAGTTTGTCATATGACATTATGGCACTAGCCGATTTTACATCACAAGAACTAGCATAAGAGTTGTAAGTGATTTCTAATATCTCCATTGGTCCAATTCCAAACCGAACAAGAAAGGAAGGAAGCTTATGGGATCAGGTTAAAGCTGAACTAACCGATGTGCGTAATTGGAAAGCGATAGCTGGAAAATAAAGTGATAACAACATATGATTTAGAATTACAGCTAGTCTAGCATTAAAGGAATATGCATATCAAATGAGAGTGGGGGAAGATTATGACAGCGTCACTTAGGAAAACATCCTTACAGTCCCTTTGGATGATGTGGGAGCACGTGTTTGACTTCTTAAACAGATTTCGAAGCGAGTCTGTGTTGGAATATGGCATATGTAAATTGGTGGTCAGGCAGCATCGCGGGAACAGTATTACCTGTCAAGACGGGCGTCGGATACTCGCCGGAGATTGGGTGGGCGAACTTCATTTGGATAATCGGCAGGTGCTGAGGCTTACACGTACGGTCGGTGCAGATCGAGCCGGGTTGAGTACTGCACGCTTGTTTCGAATTGCAATGAAGCAAATAAGTCAGGAGCTGGATAGCAATCCGGAACTGGTGAAAGTCCAAGCCTTAACCGGGATCACGTTGCTTCACCGGGGGATCATTCACGGAATAGGCTTTGAACACCATTCCATCGAGTCCAAATGGCAGCAACGATTTTATGCGATGTATCTTCGCTTTCTTCTTCGTATGCTGCATCCGGAAGGGAAACAGCGAGTCGGGCACAGCATCGAGAAGTTATCTCCCATAATGATAGTGGTAAGCAAACAGTCTCTGAAGGAACGTTTTACGGTACGGAAAAAGGATTCGAAACCATCATCTCTTGATGGCAGCCAGGATCTGCAGGGTCAAAGGAAGAAAGAGGCGGTCTCATGATACAAAAGCTAATTAATTTATCCATAGATATGATGATTCTCTATATGATAGTTCCCTTTATACTTACCCGAATATGTAGGTGGGGCGTTCACTCCAAAGGAAAAGTGGCGAGGGGAATTGCCTTTACTTTCGATGATGGTCCTGACCCTTGCTATACGCCTAAATTACTGGACTTGTTAAAAGAGCGTGAGGTAAAGGCCACCTTCTTCGTACTGGGCAGCAAGGCCGAAAAATACCCGGAAGCTGATTCAGCGAATGTACCGGGAGGGGCACCAAATCGGCATTCATAATTATACGCACACTTCCAACTGGATTTTGTCCCCATGGACGACTAAACGGGAGCAAGCAGATCGCACAGCTGATATTGTCGAGCGAACCACAGGAGAGCGGCCGACCTTTTACCGCCCGCCCTGGGGGCTTCTCAATCTAGGCGATCTCCTTTTAATGAGAAAGTCTTATCGGATCGCACTGTGGTCGGTTATTGTAGGAGATTGGAAATTATCGGTCAGCGCTGAAAAAATGAAGCGTGCCTTGTTGAAAAGGATTAAGCCTGGTTCCATCGTCGTTCTACACGATAGCGGCGATACACTTGGAGCAGATGAAGAAGCACCGCGGCACATGATAGCAGTTCTGAAAGAAGTTTTGGAAGAAATTCAAATGAAGGGTTTGAAATGTCTGCGAACGGATGAGCTGCTGGGTAAAGAAGCGAGGGGGATTGGAGACATTGTATCGAGAGCCAAGTCTCCTGGCCAGGTCCAATTGTAGGCTCACGAAGTGAATGAGAAGGTAAGGAAAGAAAGCCTGGATTTATGAGAGAAATCCGGCTTCCAATGCCTTCTGTATAGCTTCTTCCCGGTTGCGAACCCCCAATTTCATATAGGCCGTTGAGGCATAATTTCTCACTGTACCGTCAGATAAGTATAATTTCGAAGCGATGGTTTTATAACGTAGACCCTTAGATACAAGCTGTAAAATTTCGATTTCCCGTGGAGTTAGGTCGTAATTCTCGGTTGTTTTCGGTTTAAATAATAGAATTTCATTCTTGTCCATTTCGAGCTTCTCAAACAATTTATGGGACATCTCCTGATCAATCAGTGTGCCACCACGATAGATAAGTCGAATGTTCTCAGCAAGCTCACGCGGTTCAATCGATTTCAATAAGTAACCATCCGCTCCGCTTCGCAGAACATCCAGGGCCTGTTCCGTATCTTGAAATGTGGTCAGAATCAGAATACGGATGTGAGGCCAAGATTGCTTTATTTTTTTTGATGCTGAAATCCCATCCATGTTGGGCAAATCCAAATCCATAAGCACTAACTGAGGCTGAAACTGTTCGCATAGCTCAATGGCTTGTTCGCCATCCTCGGCCAATCCCACCACTTGCAAATCCTTGTGTACCTCCAGAATGGTCCGGAGGCTTTCTCTGATGAAGGGTTGGTCATCGACGATCAGTAAGCGAATGACCTCATCCGATAATTCCACTTGCCTTGGCAATGTGCAGGTAACGAGCGTTCCTTCACCATGCTTTGTATAAACAGAGACTTGCCCATGTAGATTCATGGCTCGCTCTTTCATCGCGTTCAAGCCGAAGCCATCCTGCCATTTCTCCATCCCTGTACCGTTGTCCTGTACTTCGAGTCTAGTGTGCCGCTGCTCAAATTGCAGTGAAACGGTAATTTCCGTAGACTGCCCATGACGTACAGCGTTAGTTAACGATTCCTGCAAGCAACGAAAGAAGGCCATTTTGGCTTGCTTGGGTAACGGGTACTCCTCACCAAAAGTTCGGAAGCGAACGCTCACTTTGGCATGTGCCTGAAATTCTTCTCGTAATTGTTGTAACGACTGGAGCAGCGGAAGCGTCTCCTGTGGTGACTCTAATTGATGCAAGTATCCTCTGACTTCCTCTATGCCCTTGCGAGCTAAATTCAACAGAGAATTGAGTTTCTGTTCCCCGGCTTCCATAGAAAGTTCCGGACGCAATGTTTCTAATCCCATGATAATAGAGGTATAGGAATGTCCAACCGTATCATGAAGATCCTTGGATAGCCGATTGCGTTCTTCAGCTAGCGTGATGCGTTCGATTTGGGACAAATACTGTTCTAAAACGGTATTCTGTTCACGGATGACCTGACTTTGCCGATGATTGACCACCAGTAAATGAAAGGTAAACCCAATGGCATAAGCGAGTCCGAAGTGGCTCATCATGATCCAATAATTGTTTTGATGAGAAAGCAAATTTATGAAAAGAGGTATGAGAAAGATCGTGACGGGCCCTGACCATCGATAGGATTGGTGAGCGCTGTTCACTGCAATCAGGAAAGCATATGTCAGAAATGCGAGATAAGCTTCCGGGAACAAAGAAGTTAAATACAAGATTAGTCCGCCCGAAAAAATGATCTCTGTAAGTAGATAATACTTATAGTTGAGCAACAAACAAAGCCAAGGAACGGAAAAAGCAATAATCTGCCAAAAAATCAAAGCCCACAGCGGCAGCGGTATGTCAGCATGCAAATGTACGGTGGTAATCATGAGAGAACTACTACCAATAAGTCGGAATATGAGCATAATCCAGTCATACCAGAACCACTGTTTTACGGTTTCAAACAAGTCCATCATCCCCTACTAAACCTTCAGATTCTTGCTGTTCCTAACCAGTATAGAACAAATTTTTATCAAACGACACTTTTCTCAGTAGATAAGAAAGTATAAGTTTTATACTTTTGCTTCGCATCTACCTTGACAAACGCGCTCGTCCCAGAAGGACGACGGAGTCGTTTATCCTTGGCTAGTCGTGGGATTGGTTTAACCTTTTGATCATTAGACGTGTGTAACCGCCGATTAATCGTACCAACCCATTTGCTAACCAAGCGCTCACAAAAGTAAGAAGAATCCCAATAGCCGAAACAAGAAGAGATTTCGTGAATGTACCTATCGTTATACCCATGATGTGTATGTCCAAAAAAAGAAGGAGCAACGGAGCTAGGATAAACAAAAGAGGCGTTACATAGAGGATGGCTACACTTAGGAGACAAAGAAGTCCAATCAAAAATTTCAACATCAACCAACAGATAGCGATCCAGTTACGGGGATCTTGAAGCTCCTTTTTGGCTTGCCCCCAGAAAGACACCTCTAGTCTTATTTTCCGTTCGTAAGGCGGAGTGCTGATATCGGTATAGATCTTCGTTTGTATCCGTTCGTATTGCACGAAGGTCGGCGTGGTTCGCAGTACTTGTGTGAGTAGTGGAATACCTACCACTGTAAAAGAAAGACCTAAACCTAGGGTAAGGGTAATTAGATAAAAACAAAAGTAAAATAATCCTGTCGCAAATGTGAACAGTAAGAAGTAGCCATTTTGGATGAAGCCTATGATCTTCTTTTTCATGAATGAATCATCGTCCCTTCCATGTAATAGCCGTATCCTACTGTTTCACGTGTCAATTAATCTAGTGCCAAAATGTCATATGACATTAGGTAGAAATCTTAGTTTTTTAAAAATATGTTGAAAAATGGAAGATCGTATGCTATGTTTTATTTGCGAAGAACGCAGATTTCGGATGAATGTCCGGGGTTTGCGTTCTTTTTTTGTTTTGGCGAGAAAAAGGGGGTGAGGTTTTGAATCGCAGGAGGAGCCTGCTTATTAGTTTGGTTGCTGCGGTTATGGCGGGGTTGCTTGTGTATGGGGTGTATATCATGCAGGTGAATCAGGTCGAGCTGCAGCAGACTGTTCAGGTTGCGGTTCCGAAGGATTTTATTCGGGCCGGTGTCTTGATTCGTGAGGATATGGTGGAATTTAGAGCAGTTCAGAAGGGAAGTTACACAGAAGGCATGATGACGAAACTGACGGAGGTGGTTGGGCTTGAGACGTTGATACCGCTTGGTAAGCAGGAGCCTATTTTGAAATGGAAAGTAAATCGTTATCATCTGCTCCCTAATGAGCAGCAGGCTACTTTTCAAATTCCCAAGGAATATTTGCTGTCGGTTTCAAATGGTATTCGTGCCGGGGATCGAGTGCGAATTTATGTTTCTGGAGCTGATAGTAGCTCGCGCAGGCTTTTTGATGAGAAGGAAATTACGGTTGCTTCTGTGAAATCATCGGCGAATGTGGAGGTGGATAATCCGAAGAACTCTAATCTGCTATCCAAAGTGGAAGGCGATAAGGAAAAGATGTATGCTTCCCGATTGGAAGCGAACGGGGCTATCGATCAGATCAACCTTAATTTAGCGGAGAGTGAGTGGCTTCAGATTGATCAATTATGCAGCTCGAAGAAAGCGAGGTTAGTCATCGCGTTCAGTTCCTCTTCAATTTTGGCAGGAGAATGAAAGGAGGTATGAAATTTGCATATAGGACTGCTATCAACGGATCAACGATTAATCGATGAGATTACGAATGTCGTTTATTCGAAGCCGTTAAGCTGGATGATCTGCTCGGCTCCGGATGATTTACGTCGTAAATTAACGGAGATGCCTTACTCGCATACGATCATTTCGGATCGGGAGATGGATTTTGGGGATTTTGAAGAGTTTCTAGAGGAATTACAGCAGCAGTATTCAGGTTTAAAAATTATAGTTCTGCTCTCGAACTATCACGATGCTTCCATAAATGAAAAATATTTAAAAATGTGCAAGCTGATGAAGCTTGATTATGTCCAGCCAGGGCGCAGCACCGCTGTTATTGCTGACGATATTCGGGCTTGGGTTGATGGTTCTGGGGTAGATCATACGAATCAACAATCGTCAGGAAAGTTAATTACTTTTATCGGATCTACACCTAACATAGGTACGACCTTAGCTTCTTTTGGTGTAGCACACGCGCTAGCCTTAGAGACATCAATGAATGTCGGATATATGTGCCTTAATCTAAAAAGCTCTAAGCTTCATCGTTATTTAGGTCGAGATGAGCATGTTTTTACGTTGGATGGTCTGAGAGCGGAGCTGAAGGCGCAAAGTCTTACACCGGAAAGGCTGCAGCAGGTTTGCGATAAGCCGAAAGAGGCACATGGGCTGCATATCTTATATGGGAATATGCTTCGAGAGCAGGCGGAGTTTTTTACGCCATCCGAGATTATTCATTTGTTGCGTGTGGCACGAGCCACTTTTGATGTATGTATCATCGAAGTGAGCGCTTATTGGGACAATGCTGCTACGGTTTGTGGACTCTTGGAAGCAGATAGCAAAATTGTCGTAACGACAGCGGATATCGCGCATTTTCAAGAGGATTTTTCGAGGTGGATCAGGCAGGTTGGCGCTGTTTTTGGTCTTCAACCGGATGGCTTTGAGTTAATGGCTGTTCAAACGGATCGTCATGCCAAGCATAGTGAGTTCACGATTAAAGATATTCGCAAGGAAACACAGCTGCATCTGATTGGTCAAGTATCTCGGCATGCTGATGCGCTTTCGCGTTGTAATCAAGGCAAATTGTTGGACATGTTCGTACCAACCCACGCCATGCATGAGGAGGTTAGGGCAGTTTCTCGAAAATTCATTGACTACTATAAGCTGCCAAGGAAGGTGAGTTTACGACAAGTAACATGGCTGCAGAAGATCATAACAGGCAGACGAGCTGCAACTTAAATCAAGCAGGGAAGAGGTGAAGGGAGTGAGCGAGGAAAGGTTTTCAATCATTACTTACATGCATGAACGCAAAAGCGAGGGTGCAGTGGTTGATTTGGCTTTAGGTACGGAGCTGGAAAAGAAAAGAAGATCAGATAATAACTCGGTGAGATTTGGCTTTGGGGAAGATCAGGGAAGGCGGTCACAGGGCTCTTTAGGAGAAGAAGATGGCGAGGGAAGTCTGAGAGCAAGTATGGTTAGCGGTGCTGTCGGTGGAGAGAGAACTGAACCGCAGATGCAGGGGGATGCTCTTTTTAACCAATGGGTGCAGGATATTCGAAGTGAGCTTGTTACGATGAAGGGCAGGACGGAGGCCGAAAAGCAGCTGTATAACGAGACGTTGAATCGTGCGATTCTTGGTTATGAGGAGGATCGAGGCAAGCTTCTTGCGATAATTCATGATCTGGTTTCGAAAAGAAGGCTTTCGGATGTCCCTCCGAGGACGATTGGTTATACGACTTTGCCGGAAGCCATTTTTGCAGAGATTATTGGGCTTAACGTTCTTGAACTAGTACTCAAACACAAGGAAGGACTTGAAGAAATTCAGGTTGTGGGGAGACAGATTTTTGAAGTGCGTGGCGGGATGGCAATGCCGTCTGCCTATACGTTGCCTTCTGTGCGTGAATTAGAGAGGATTCAGCAGAATTTAGTTCTTTTTAACAATGACACTTTGAATCCCAGGAAGCGATGGGCAGAGGTTGTTCTGCGGGATGGATCCCGCGTTACGATGACTGGGTTCGGGTTCACGGCTGAACCGACCTTAACGATTCGTTTTTACACGATTAAACGGTTTGATTTGGCATCCCTTGCCGCTGCAGAACTAGCCACGATGGATAAAAGGATGGAGAAGCTGATTCTGATCTTGATCCGATCTTATTTCAATATGGTGGTTATTGGCCCAACTAACTCGGGGAAAACGAATTTAATCAAGGCGATAATTGCCGAAATGGACGATAATGAACGAATTATTACGATCGAATCGAGATTCGAGTTGAATTTAAAGCGCGATTTTCCGCATAAAAATATCGTCGAATACGAAATTGACGAGGAGGATCCTCGGCATTCTGGACTGCAAGCTTTTAAATTGGCATTGAGGCAATCGCCAAAGCGCATTTGTCACGCTGAAATTCGGGATGATGATGCCAATCTTTATGTGAGGGCTTGTACGCGGGGGCACGAGGGCAGTATTACTTCGGTACATGTGAGTGAGCTTGAGGATGTACCTGATGCGATTACAGATATGTGTATGCTCGATGGCAGGGGGATGAATCCACTTCGTCTAACGAAACGGATTACAGAGTTTGTGACACAAATCGGTATGGAGATGGCTGTCGTTGATGGAAAAAGAAAGATTGTGCGAATCGTCGAATATCGATATGAAAATGAAGAGGTTTGCGTCACGGATCTCGCAGTTTATGACAAGTCGACAGAGGAATGGACATTTCCCGGGAAATTGTCGCATCATGCATCGCGGAAAATAGGCAAGAACGACAAAGAGGGGTTTGCTTTGTTGAGGGAACTCGGTTTTATTGAGAAAGTAGGCGAGTCACAGCAATGATTTTCGCCAAATATGTCTTTCTATTATTGTTATTCGTTCTAGTTTTTGTACTAATACAATCGCTTTTACACGTAGTTATCCGACAACGCAAGGCCAGATATAGGCTGCATTATGTCAAAACCTCCACGTTCGTCGCTAGATTCAGCGAATATTTGGGAAATAGGAGCTCTTTATTTAAGCATATAAAGGAAATGATGGAATCCGTCGAATCTAAAATGAGCATGCGAGGCATTATGACAGTTAGTTTCGTTTTATTTTTAGCAGGATTATTGGCGGGGACGTTGTTTTTTCAGACGTTAAAAGGAGTCGTAATCGTCACATCGATCTGTGTTTCACTTCCTTATATGCTGCTTCGGTTAAAGCTGGTCAGTGTCAGACTGCAAACCCGACTGGAGTTCCTTCCCGCCGTTGAAGTGTTCTATCAGTACTATATGGTCGATCCAAATAAAAATATGAAAATGGCTCTTAAGTATTGTTTAGAGGAGAATCGCATTCTTTATCCGATCAAGCCTGTATTCGAGCAATTATATCGTAATCTCATGACCCAAAGGGATACGGAGGAGAGCTTGCGCATTTTCTCACTCACATTGGGCCATACATGGGCCGATTATTTTGTCGGTGTTATGCGTGTTGCTTTGACGGAAGGGAGCTTTGTCGGAGAAAGCCTAAAAGAGTTGATTGTCGATATGCGGAAAGCGCAGCGATTCGATCAGTTGGAAAGAAATCGACTTTTGGAGATACGTATTGCTAATTTTACGCCGATATTGTTTCTTGCCTTATTCTTATTTATTAATTTCAAGGTAAACACAGAGAACGCTTATTTGTATTATATTGTTGATCCTGGCGGGCGAAACATGATTCTGGATGCGCTTCTGCTCATTTTTGTCTCGTTTTTAATGGGCATCTACTTATCTATGCGAAGAATGTGAGGGAGTTGCTTCCGTGATTATTGAAAGCACACAACTAGCCAATCTGCAGATGGTTTCTAATTTGCTGCTCTTTCTTCTTTTCATGACGATTTTTTATCACTTTTTCATGCATATGCCTGCACGTAAGAAGAGGTGGAGATCACTACATGTCAAAAGAACGCTGCAAGAAACAAAACTTCCTTCATGGATGTTCTCATGCTTAGGTATGAGTACGAAAATCGTGCAGGAAAAGCGTCAACTGCTGCTGGGATGCGGGATTTGGATGAACGCTAACCTATATGAAGGTGTGAGAAGGATAGGAATGGGGTGCTCACTTATGCTTGGTGCTGTTGGGTACTTGGCTCTGGAGTATCCGATGCTAACATTGAATGTGCAGCCGATTTATGTCATGGCGGGGGCGGCCTGCTTACTTATTTTTTTGTTTTTTGACAAAAAGGTACTGGCTCAATTAAAGGAAAAACGAGCCCATCGAATAGTCCGAGAGATTTACATAATTAGTCATCATCTTCTCTATTACAACGATTCTGGGCTGAATTTACATGCCAAGCTGTCTCTATGTGTTTCACAAACGCGCTCCATTCGGCCGCACTTTCAATTGATGTTGAATGAATGGTATCAAGGCTCGGAAGAAGCTATTAATCATTTTAAAATCAGACTAGGGACAGATGAAGCACACAGCTTTGGAGAAACGCTGAATGCTTTGAGGTTGAATGAACATGGCAGCTATTACGAGTTGTTAAAGCAAAGAATTCAGGATTACAAAGAAAAAATGGAACTAGTTCGAGATAGTAAAAAAGAAACCGTGTCTTATCTTTTGTTTGTATTAGCGGGATTGCCGATTTTGAACACATTTCGGGTATTCATGTACCCGTGGATTGCTGAAGGCCAGCGATTATTTAATGCGATTAACTAAAGGGAGAGGGAAGTTATGAGGAATATATTGATCACAGTTATGATGCTAATTGTCGTGGCATTGCTTTTTACATCGATTATTAATGATGGGTCGACAGGGATGAGACGGAATATTTCGAATCACGGAACGCAGGCAAATACGGATATTACGGCATTAAGGCCGTAAGGAGGGAAGATTTGTTGTGAGAACGATCCTCGTTACGGTGATGTTGATTATGGTGGTGATTGTCATATATAACAGTGTGGTTGGTGGCAGCACAGGGACTCGGAGGCAAGTAAGCAACAGCGGAGCAAGAATCAATGGGACGATTGAACGGATTAATCCATGAAGCAGATATTGGTGTTTATCTTATTTGCGACTATGCTTTGTTGGTTTATGTTTGCTCCGGTTTATAAGCATGTCATTATTGTTCGGCAGGCTGTTTTGCAAAAAGAAGTCGATTATTTGCTTGAAATCGGTGCTAATGGCAGGCACGGCTATATCAATAGCACGATGATTCAGGAATCAAAGGATCGGATGGCGGAAAGAGGCTTCATTCCGGGAGATCTCGTTTACAAGGTAAATACGACAACGGGGGTCGGGGGCATGGATCCGGGAATGCCCGTTTGGCGAGGAACGGGATTGAGTTTGAAGATGACGTATCCGTATCATCGACTTTTTGTCATTGATCAGCTTGTCGGAATTACGATTCCTTCCAGCTCGGATCGGATGGGGGCAACAGGCATGAAGATGAGTGAGTATGTGCCTTAAGGGACCCGAGGTGATGTCTTGTACAAACTGCTTTTGATAGTCTTGATGAGCGTCGTTTTTATGTCGCTATATGGGCTGCAAACGGATGAAGAATTAGCGATGCATACGCTTTTTCACGGGAAGCATGCATTGAATAATTCGGTGCATGCGGCGGCTCAGCAAAGTGATCAAGTAAAGCTAGCAAGCGGTATTCACAGTATTGATGAGACGAAGGCTAGAGATGTAGCCATGCAATATTTGCAGGCTAATTTAAGATTAAATGAGGTGAATGATCCGCTGCCGAATACGTTTTTGCGCAGCAGGGTTGTCGTGGACTTATTTAAGATTATTAATGATAATGAAGTTTTTCCTTATACGTATGTGAATGCGGGGAATGGCTACACCGTAACGCTGGATCGTCCTGGTGTGATTATGTTTATTCGCTTGGAGTTTCCGCGGACTTATACGGTTTTGCAGCCGATTACGTGGACGATTAAGTCTTCGGCGGAGATGGTGTTTTGACCATATATGTAAGTATAATGAGAGGGTGAGGTGTGAATTCAGGGTTACGAGGAGAGATACATATGACTATTTTCGAGCAACGGCAGCAGGCGCTGCAGCGTGAGATGATCGAGCGGGGTTGGTCGGGCTTCTTAGTCACGAACAACGTCGATATATATTACTACTGCGGATCGATGCAGACGGGGTATTTGTTTATTCCGGCGGAGGGAGACGCGCTTTACCTCGTACGCCGAAGTTTGGTCCGAGCGGAGGAGGAAGCGTCAGCGGCCGTGGAAGCGCTGGGGTCTTTGAAGACGCTGGGCGAGCGTCTTCGCGCGCGCTGCGCGGGTGGATGTGGATCCGCGGCTTCTGGAGTGCTGCGGATCGCGACTGAGCTGGACGTGTTACCCGTCCAGCTGTACTTGCGGCTGCAGGCCGCGCTGCCCGGCGCGGCCTGGGAGGACGGCTCGCTGCTCGTGCGCGAGCAGCGGATGATCAAATCGCCGGACGAAGTCACGGCGATTCGAGCGGCTGCGCGCGTCGTCGACGCAGCGCTGGAAGCGGTCATCCCCCACATTCGTGAGGGGATGGCGGAGTTTGAGCTGATGGCGCTCATCGAGCATCAGCTCCGGCTGCGCGGGCACCAAGGGCTGATGCGCATGCGCGCGTACAATTCCGAGTTGATAACCGGAATGGTAGCGGCAGGCGCGGCGGCAGCGGTGCCCACCTATTTTGACGGGCCGGGGGCACGGGGCTTCACCCGTCCAGCCCGCAAAGCTCGGGCCGCGCGCTGATCGGGCGCGGCGAACCGATTCTCGTCGATATCGGCTGCTCGATCGACGGCTATTTGATCGATCAGACGCGCACGCTCGTGATCGGCGATCTAGACCCTGAGCTGCAGCGGGCCTACGACGTGGCGGAGCAGGTGCTCCGAGCCACGGAGGCCAGGCTGCAGCCTGGCGTTATTGCCGAGCATCTGTATCTGCTCGCGCTGGATCAAATGCATGAAGCGGGGCTAAGCGCCCACTTCATGGGGTACGGCGCCGACCAAGTGAAATTCCTTGGTCATGGCATCGGGCTCGAAATCGATGAACTGCCCGTTCTCGCCAAAGGCTTCAAGTACCCGCTGGCGCCTGGCATGGTCATCGCGATCGAACCCAAATTCACCTTCCCCGGTCGCGGAGTGGTGGGTATAGAAGATACGTATCTGATTACGGATACGGGGTACGAAAAGCTGACGATTTCCCGAGAAGGAATACTTAGGATATAAGAGGCAGAAATATATCGTAGAAGGAATTAAAGGTTCAGCGGTAAAGGGTTAAGGTGGATTAGAGGCGTATGCAGGTGTGGTGGATACGGTATACACTCAAACGTGAGTGCTCTATGTGTTAGGAAATGATGACAATCATGCCCGAAACAGCAAAATAGCGGATCGTCGTTCCTCCAAAATGGAATTTTTGCTGCATTATAACTAATTAACGCCTCTACGTTCCCTCCCTCTGTTAGCAATGTTATTCTAACGTATGCTCGCTAATTCGCAGGGTTTCGTTATTCTTAAAGCAAGGGAATGCTTGCTCATTTAATATTGAATAAACCCCAGCCAGTGGCTGGGGTTTATTCAATATTAATTTATAGGTTGAACGATTAGATTTTCTCAATTACCTTATCAATCAATCCATATGTTTTTGCATCTTCAGCGGTTAGGAAGTAATCACGGTCAGTGTCTAATTCAATCTTCTCGATCGGCTGCTTAGTTGTATCAGCAAGTATACGATTGAGTGTTCTCCGTGTTTTGAGAATGTGCTGGGCACGAATGTGAATATCGCTGGCTTGGCCTTGAGCGCCTCCCCATGGCTGGTGAATCATGACCTCGGCATTAGGGAGAGCGAACCTTTTGCCAGGTGCACCTGCCGTTAAGAGAATAGCTCCCATGGAAGCGGCCATACCTACGCAGATGGTGGAAACGTCAGGCTTAATGAAATGCATCGTATCGTAGATGGCGAGTCCTGCAGAAGTGGAACCGCCGGGTGAATTAATGTAAAGAGAAATATCTTTCTCCGGATCTTCCGCGGAAAGGAATAACAACTGGGCAACAATTGCATTGGCTACTTGATCATTAACCTCCGTACCCAGGAAGATAATTCTGTCTTTCAACAGTCGGGAATAAATATCGTAAGAGCGCTCACCGCGCGAAGATTGTTCGACTACCATAGGTATGAAACTCATAGGAATCATCCTTTCATTTTTAAGTATTATATTTAAGAAGCTTTGCTTTGGACGGTATGACTGTGGACAGTACGTTTTTGACCAAAACCAGAGGATACCATGATTAAACGGATCGGTTCTTCGCCATGGGTGGTTTGAAATTCACGAACGGTGAAGGTAGCTTCTGATTCATTAGGCGAGGTGCCTTGACGACGATAAGAATCGATCGAGATCACGTTGCTTCCTGAGGTTTCTGGAGTATGTTGGGCGGCTTGCTCCCAAGCAATAACAGGTGTTGCAGGTACTTCGTCATTCTGCGACTTACTTGTTTGTTGCTCATGGCTCATGGCGGTTGCCTCCTCATTCTTTCGGTTTGGGATATACGGCTAACAAGACTTGATAGGCATTATTATTGTCTTTGCAGCCCGAATATCGATCGACCAATTGCTGTACCATTGCAGCGTACTCCTCAACGAATGTTTGCCTTTGCTGTTCATCAGTCAGATGTACCTGCAGTTGAAGTGTTGCACTGGGAATCATTTCGCCTACATCGGATTGTTCCATAAGCAGCATTGCATCTCTTCGAATCCGCTCGGATGTTGTCACAAGGTGAGCCAAAGAGCTTTGGTCCTTCAACCTCTGCAAGGTTTCAGGCTTCATACTTAACGATTCGGCCAGTACGAATGTTTTGGCTATCGCTCTGTACAAGACTTCGACCAGATTACGCACCTGACGAGTGCCTACACGCTCAACCAAGCCAGCTTTTTCCAAAGCTTTGAGGTGATAGTTAATGCGTTGGGCCGTTTCCCCGAGCGTTCGAGCCACTTCAGCAGCAGAACCAGGTTCCAGCAGCTGAGCAATGATCTCCCCGCGAATAGGATTCAACAAGACGGTAGCTTGCTCTGGGGACTCGATGTAATAACTGTCTTGAATATCTTTTAGCATGGAGTGGATTGCCTCCAATACAAAGTGTGTGTTACGTAAAAATATTTTATTACGTGGAAGATGAAATGTCAATGGGCGGGTGTAGCGGGATTGGATTGCTCTTCGTTGTTCCGACAAACATTATACAAGCAATGGGTAACGGTGATTTGCTTGCAATTGTTTTCTTCTCTGTTTTGTTTGGAATTGGTATTTCTGTAATTGGTGAAAAGAATAAGCCGGTTATGGAAGGCGATGTTCTAGGTGACTAATCAAATCATGAAATTGGCTCCAATTGGTGTTTTTGCGTTGATTGGAGTAACAGTCTCTAAATTGGAAAGTTAGTACTTGTGCTCTATTTGAGTATTTCTGTGTTTGTGCTAGTCGTGTTGGGGATTGTTGCCAAACTGTTGTGGTACTAGCATTGTATCGATATTAAAATTACTAAAGGATGAAATAATATTGGCGTTTTCCTCAGCAAGTTCAGAAACAGTTCTCCCAAGACTTATAGAGAAAATGGAACGCTTTTGGATGTCCAAAATCGATTACTTCCTTTGTGATCCCTACAGGGGTGTCTTGGGTGTCAGGTGCTTCCTTGGTGGTTCTTCTCGCGACCCTGGATTCCGTAGGCCTTCCTCTTGAAGGTTAATTGCTGGAATTGACCGTATTCTAGATATGGGGAGAACCCCGTTAACGTAATTGGTAATGGCTTAGCTGCAGTCGTAATATCCAAATGGGAAGGCAAATTTGATAGCGAAAAAGCAGACTTGACCCTGAAGGATATTCAACACTGAAAGTGATGTAAGCTAAATGCTTATTTATTCTTGGCTGTTGGAGATTTGGTTTATACAGATCTTCAACAGTTTTTCCGTTTGTTTACTGCAGATATAAAGAATTTCTATATTTGAATAAATCCTTTCGATATACGACACCCCCTACTCTGGAATTATAATTTAAATACGCAAGAGTAAAAGGTGGAGGTACATCATGATAAGAACTGTTGGGATTATGGGAGGAATGGGTCCGCTTGCCACGGTCGATTTGATGAACAAAATTATACGATTAACTCCTGCCCAGAATGATCAGGAACATATTCATTTAATTGTTGATAACTATCCGCAGATTCCTGACCGTACATCAGCAATTATGGGTAAAGGTAATGACCCACTCCCCTATATGAAACAATCAGCCAAGACATTAGAAAAGGCTGGGGCAGATTTACTCGTAATAGCTTGCAATACTGCACATTATTATTTACAAGAAATTCAAGATACGATTGAAGTTCCGATTATTAATATGCCAAATGAGACGGCTAGATACATTCATGAAGTCGGCCTAAGATGCGTTGCGTTGTTAGCGACAGATGGCACTATGAAAATCATGCTTTATCAGAAGTCCCTCCGTGAAAGAGGACTAGATGTACTGGAGCCTGACGAGATTACACAAGCAAAGATAATGGAAGGCATTTATGCAGTAAAAGCCGGAGATATTGCAAAAGGTAAAAGTTTATTAATTAACGCAGCTCAAATAATGATTGAAAAAGGAGCGGAAGCGGTTATTGCGGGTTGCACCGAGATTCCGATTGTTTTAAGTGATACTGAAGAGATTAAAGTGATTGACCCGACTCATATTTTGGCTAAAAAGGTTGTAGATATCGCTAACCAGGAATATGTGTTGTATAAAGATTTTGACTGTCGATAATTGCAAATCGGCACAAAAAATACGTTGAGGAAAAGCGGTTGTATTCATCGTTTGGATGAAAGAGTGTCTATAATTAACAATGGAAAAAGAAAAATTTGTAAGTAAAAACAAAGGAATAGAATTAGCCTACTTCCTAACACTGAATCAATAAAAGAAACTAAGTATTTTGACTATATACTTATGTTATATTCTATAAAATGAATCTATTGAAAGGCGGGGGCATTCTGAATATAGAAAACATTGAAGCTTTTGTTTACGTACACCATTTAGGCAGCTTCAATAAAGCAGCTCAAGCGCTGTTTTTGACGCAGCCTTCTGTTTCGGCGCGGATACAAACCTTAGAACGGGAGTTGGGAAGTCAGCTTTTTTTTAGGGAAGGGAAACATATCCTGATCACAGAAAATGGGAAACAGTTTCTTCCTTATGCACAGCTGATCTTGACGACTTATCAGGAAATCAAAATCAAACTTCAGCAAAATTTGGCGGTATCCTATGAATTAAAAATCGGCTGCGCTATTTCCGTTTCGAATTATCTGGTACCGGACATCCTGCCACTGTTTAGTGAAAAATTTCCAGATGTGAAGATAAAAATTATGACAGGTCATTCCAACGTGATTCTGGAGAAGGTCTTGAATAAAGAAGTCGATTTGGGTATTGTCCGCACTGTTACTCATCCTAATATTGACAATATTTTGTTTCATAAAGACCCCATCGGATTGTTCGTACCTCCAGGACACCCTCTATTAGAAAAGGGA
The DNA here is from genome assembly GCF_055396115.1 of Paenibacillus sp. WG02. NCBI lineage: Bacteria > Bacillati > Bacillota > Bacilli > Caryophanales > Paenibacillaceae > Paenibacillus > Paenibacillus sp. WG02. The sequence goes on from NZ_AP036016.1 coordinate 1,071,191, forward strand.
AGCGCTGCAATCAATGAAATCAGCCAGTTTCCTCTCATTTTCTTTGACTATGGCTCCATGGACTGGCTAATGATTACTCGGCTTTTTGAGAATATGAATCCTAACATCGTAATGGAAGTCGACAGCATGGAAGCGGCTAAGGTGCTCATTCTGAAGGGCATGGGGATCAGTTTCTTGCCTGAGCATTGTGTCAGGAATGAGTTTGAAAACGGTCTATTGTCTCGTGTTGAGATTATTCCCGAAGTTGATATTTCAATCAGAATCGATTTGATTTATTTGAAAGGTTCGAGTTCGCCTTTTTTGAATTTTTTCCAGCAGATATCGTTTGGAAAAATCTAACGAGTGCTATGTTTGCTGATCTTGATGTTGAGTTTCCATAGGAATGGTAAGGGATGCGGACGTATCGCTCGTAGTGTTGATAGCACTGCTAATCTGGAAATCTTCTTTTTGAAGGAGTGGCATTGATCGCCGCGACAGACCGCATGCTCGCTAGCGGGAGAACGGCGAGTAACGTGGTCGATAACGGCTTGGCTGCGGTAGTCGTATCCAAATGGGTAGGACAATTTATATATGAGAGCTCGTTTTTACTAGGGTGCAGCAGATTTTGGTTGGATAAATCTAGCAGCCTATTTTTTTCGTTCAAATAGACTGATCTGATCAAGAGTACATCTATAACAGAATAAATCATTTTGATATACGATGCCCCCCACATCGGCTTTATACTTTGACCCGCGATCGTATTTAAAATCGTGTTATTACCGCTAAATCACTTCAAAGAAACACGATTTCAAGAAACGGTTGGAGCCCCATATCAAATTCCCTCCCACATGCTAAACGTAAGGGTTTACGTGCAAAAGGACCGTCAAGGCGATTTGAAGTTACCCATTCTTCAATTACTTGAATAAGTTGTTCCTCGGATTCAAAAGTGTGGAGATGGAAGCACTCGGATTTGAGATGACTGAAAAATCTTTCTATACAAGCATTATCCCAACAGTTTCCTCTACGAGACATACTCACGACCATTTTCCTTTGTTTCAGAAGACGCTAAAGTTGTTTCTGACCTGTGGACGGAATCACCGCGGTAGTGCATTTGCAATTGCAGTCAACGTGGCTCTAGAAGCTGAAGTTCAGGCGCTTGGCGGCACAACGTACAGAAATATGGAACGGTAGATATTCTCGTAAATAAAGTAGTGATTATGGACACTGAAGTAACAAACAACGTTCTGAAGTAACAAATAAAGTCTTGATGTAAATAAAAAAAGATTTGAAGTGATTAGGCGTTCTCTCTACTGGGGGGAACGCTTTTTTAAGCAGCCTGGAGGAGCAATTAAATGCAGGAAAGCTAAAAGTAGATTACCTACGAGAGACGTTAGGGATCTCGTTTCGGCAGATTTTTACTTTATCTCCATGGATGAAGGAAGTACCAAAAGATCAATAATTAATCACTTGGAATTGAACAATAAGCCCTACATCGATGCTGGAATTGGTGTTCAATTACTGGATGATTCTTTAATTGGTCAAGTTCGAATCACAATGGGCACACCCGAAAAGAACGATCATATCTATGACAGAGTATCATTTGCGGATGGAGTAAAAGATGAGTACTTCTCAAATATTCAAATTGCGGATCTAAATGCACTGAACGGAGCACTATCTGTGATTGGTCCTATCGCTGCAGATCCCATTATTGGGTGAAGGGTAATCGTATAATTTGGGCAGAATCATGGACTGAAGAGCAAATTAAGAAGACCAGAGAGGGGTCAAGAAAAGAAGCAGAGAACCGCACGAAGGTTAAGAAAAAGGGTTTGCTTGACCGTTTTATAATTACATATAGCGGCGATCGTGGTTTAGAGTTTGTGAACGAGGAAACAAGTAAACAAACGTATACAAAGTAAAAACAGGTAGATGGATTTCATTACCCAGTAGCTTTATTATTATTTGTGAAAGCGGATTCTTAATGAAAATTATTTAGGGGGACACACAATGAATAAGTGGAAGAAAACAACGTCTGTTGGCCTCGTCGCATGTACGCTTATACTTGCAAGCGCTTGTAGTTCCGCAACCTCCCAAGATGTAACAAAAAGCCCTTCGACACCAACGTCGTCGGCTAGTTCGGAAAAGAAAATCGTTGAGTTGACGACTGTTCGCAGTAATCCATCAGATATTAAATGGGATTCGGGCGAGTCGATGGACAAAAACTCCGTATACGACGCCTACGAGCAAGATTTGGGTATTCGTATTAAGAATATGTGGGTTGCGGATTCGAAGCAGTTTGCTCAAAAGCTTAACATGATGATTGCATCCAACGATATTCCCGATTTTTTCTCCGTTGGTGACCAGGTTCAACTACAACAGCTAATTGACGCGGATATGCTGATGGATATGAGCGCTGTATTCGACAAATACGCTAGCAGCGAAACCAAAGAATGGTTCACCAAAGATGGCGGAAACCAGATGAAATCCGCGAAAGTGGACGGTAAACTGATGGCGATACCGCTGACTGATAGTCCGTACAATTCATCGAGCTACTTGTGGGTGCGCAAGGATTGGCTCGATAAGCTCAACCTTCCGGAGCCGAAAACGATGCAGGATGTATTGAAAATTTCCGAGGAGTTTACGAAGAAGGATCCGGGGGGAACGGGCAAATCGTTTGGACTGACCTTGCAGAAGGATCTTTTCGATGATTATGGACTGACTGGATTTTTTAACGGTTACCATGCATATCCGGGCATCTGGCAGAAGGGCGCAGACGGTAAGCTGGTCTACGGAAGTATACAACCGCAGATGAAAGTCGCTTTGAAACAACTGCAGGATATGTACAAATCAAGTCAAATCGATCCGGAATTCGGTACCAAAGATCCGGATAAAGAAAATGAACTGGTAGCTGCTAATAAAATCGGGATGGCTTACGGTGCGTTCTATTTAAGCGCATGGCCGCTAGCAAGCGCCGCGATTAAGGATGGCAAGTTGGTCCAGGACTGGCAAGTGTACGGGCTGCCGTCTATGGATGGAACACCTGCCAAATCACAGGTCGGTTTAGGCGTTAACGGGTATGTGGTGGTTTCAAAAAAATGCAAAAACCCGGAAGCGGTCATTCAGATTTTAAACCAGTGGATTAAATTGCAGATCAGCATGACAGATAAAGAGAGAGTGTATATTAACGGGAAAGAGCTTGAAGATAAGGGTAAGCTTTATTTCAAAGTCAATCCGATCCGCCTTTTCGCACAAGACGGCAATGTTAAAGCAGGAGGCATTCTGCCAAAAGCGATCGAGTCGAAAGATCCGAGCATTTTGAAAAACGATCCGGATATGACGAATCGTTATAATGCGGTGCAGAACTATTTGAAGGGTGACATGAGCGGCTGGTTGCACTGGATGATCTCCAAGCCGGGGGGATCCTTCTCGATCATGAATCAATATTTGAAGGATAATCGTTATGAGCAGGACCAATTCTTTGGAGCACCGACGCAAACGATGCAGGATAAAAAAGCGGTATTGGATTCAAAAGAGAAAGAAGTGTTCACCAAAATCATTATGAATCAAGTATCCATTGATGAATTCGACAAGTTCGTTACCGATTGGAATAACCTTGGTGGCGAGAAGATTACGAAGGAAGTCAATGATTGGTATGCGAAGCAAAAATAATGGCGGCAAGTTATAACGGGGTAGGAGGGGAGGCCCTCCTGCCGTCTTTCTTTATTAATAATAAGAACGGATATGGTGGTGTAAAGCTTGCTGGGTAAACGGTGGATACGAGAATGGCCGCTGCATCTGATGATTTTTCCTAGTGTTATTATTCTCTTTATTTATAGCTACATACCCATATTTGGGGTTACAATCGCTTTCGAAAAGTTCATTCCAACAAAAGGGATATTTCATTCACCGAAGGTAGGGTGGAAGAACTTCCAATTTTTCATAGAATACCCCGATATTGGGCGCATCATGTACAATACAATTAGCATTGCGTTAATGAAAATGGCAGCTGGTTTGATCGTGCCGCTCATCGTATCCCTCTTATTGAATGAGGTTCGTAAGGTGCTGTTCAAAAGAGTGTTTCAAACACTTGTTTATTTGCCGCATTTTTTGTCTTGGGTGCTGCTGGGAGGCATTTTGATCGATATTCTTTCGCCTTCGACAGGGCTTGTCAATCAGGTGCTGGCTATGTGCGGAATCTCCCCCGTCTACTTTCTGGGGAACAACCACTGGTTTCCTTTCGTTATCGTGCTTTCGGACACGTGGAAAGAATTCGGTTTCAGTACAATTGTCTATTTAGCGGCACTGACGTCAATTAATCCCTCCCTATACGAGGCCGCCTCCATGGACGGCGCAGGCAGGTGGAGACAAACATGGCACATTACACTGCCAGGGATGCTTCCCGTCATTATCTTACTAGCGACATTAAGTTTGGGAAACGTATTGAATGCAGGCTTTGACCAAATTTTTAATTTGTACAGTCCGCAAGTATATGAAAGCGGAGATATTATTGATACACTCGTCTATCGGATCGGCTTGGAACAGTTCCAATACGGCGTCGCGACAGCTATCGGACTCTTTAAATCGGTCGTATCCCTGGTTTTCATATCGGTGTCATATTTCCTCGCTTACCGGTTAGCTAATTACAGAATTTTTTAAGGGGAAAGGAGGAAGGCCTTGTGACACACCATATCACTCGGAGCAGATTGCTATTCTTGATGATCAACTATCTCTTTCTTGGCGCACTCTCCTTGCTATGCATTCTGCCGATGATTCATATTCTTGCTCTGTCTTTCAGCTCGGGCTCAGCTGCCGCTGCAGGGACAGTATCGCTATGGCCCGTTGAATTTACGACCGCAGCCTATGAAAATATTTTGAACAAACCGCAGTATTTCACGGCGTTCTTGATTACGATGAAAAGGGTGTTGTTAGGTACATCCATCAGTATGCTGTTAACCGTGTTGGCGGCGTATCCGTTATCAAAGGAGCCGAGTCATTTTCGCTTTCGGACTGTATATGCCTGGTATTTTGTCATCACGATTTTGTTCAGCGGAGGATTGATTCCTTGGTATATGACGATTAAAGCGACTGGGCTTATAGATACGATTTGGGCGCTAGTTTTACCTTCGGCTGTACCGGTTTTTAACGTCATTTTGCTGTTAAACTTTTATCGTGGGCTGCCCAAGGAGTTGGAGGAGTCGGCTAAAATGGACGGCGCCAACCATTTCGTCACCCTTTTCAGGATTTATTTGCCATTATCGGCGCCGGCTTTAGCGACAATCGGCCTGTTCACGATCGTAGGACATTGGAATAGTTGGTTTGACGGGCTTGTGCTTATGAATCGTCCCGAACATTACCCGCTGCAAACCTTTTTGCAGACGATCATTATTAAGAAAGATTTTCGTTTCATTTCCTCGGATGACCTGGACATTTTGAAGCAGCTATCCGACAGAACAAGCACCGCCGCACAAATATTCGTGGCAGCTTTTCCCATTCTGATGATATACCCGTTTTTGCAACGCTTTTTTATAAAAGGAATTGTCATGGGAAGCGTTAAAGAATAATGGGAGTCTAAAATTTCCTGTGCATGTTTTATTGCCTAAACGTTTTCACCCATGTCATGATAAGAGAGGATGAAGCTAATTTCATAGTACGAGCTGAGCGGGGGTAGATGTTATGAACATAATGAATCAGTTGAAATCAATGAAACCCCCTTCGATCTTTCTAAAGCTGTTTCTCACTTTTTTTCTAGTGATAACGCCTCTTTATTTGATTACGTTAAGAATTAACTTGCAGGGATCGGAAGGAATCCGATACGAAATGTCCGAGTCCATTCAAGCAAGAACAGATTATTTTATGAACATGCTCGAGAGTGAAATTAGCCGGATATCCGATTCTCTTCCCGAATACGTCGTTGATCAGGACCTTCGAAACCTTAGCTCAGTCGGCGACCAAATTAGCCAGTATGAGCGGATAGCGCTTGTCAATGCTCTACAGAGGCGGCTTTACTTAATGAAGTACTCTAGCCTGTACATAGCGGATGCCAAAGCATATGTCCCCTTAATCGAAAGAACCGTAACGCCTGTCAATTACGAGGAGGGCATCAACGAACCGGAATTTGCAGCGCTGCAGCAGCAGAGTAGAGGCGGGCCATTGATCTACTGGAACGATCGTCTATTCTTAAGTCTGGCATATCCGGCGAACGCGAAGCGAAAACCAATATTCGTACTTGGAATCGAATTGTCGATTAAGCAAATGCACGAGATGCTAAATTCCGTGGCAAGACCGGGTCAAGGCAATGCGATGCTCATCAATCTGCAGCAGAATTGGTCAATCGGTGACCAAGTGAGCAAAATCGAAGTGCAGGGGTTACAGTCTTTCTTGCAAAGTCGACAGGAAAAGGGAATTCAGAGCGGCTTGTCGACAATTACTCTTAATAAAAAACGAACCATCGTATCGTACAAATTTTCACCTGCGATTAATACCTATCTTGTTACATTTACACCGGAAGCGTATTTGCTCGGTCCGTTGACTACCCTCAGAAACTGGTTTTGGGTCATGTCCTGTGTATCCGTGTTAATTATTATCTTTTTTTCCTATTCCATTAATAAAGTGATCTTACGCCCGATGAGGAAGCTTATTCAAGCATTCAACAGAATGCGGGACATTCATACGTATCCGACATTACCGGCCGATCAAAAAGATGAGTTCGGTTATTTATATCAGGGTTTTAACAAAATGGTAGAACGGTTAAAATGCTTAATCCAGGAGGTTTACGAGCAAAAGATCAGAAGTCAACGATCAGAATTGAAGTGGCTGCAATCGCAAATCAACCCTCATTTTTTGTATAATTGCTATTTTGTCCTGTGCCGGCTGATCAAGAAGGTTGACACCGAACAAGCCTATCAATTCTGTTTATATATGGGAAACTATTTCCAATTTGTGACTCACGACAAGTCGGATGAAATCCCGTTGGAATTGGAAATTAAGCATGCCCGCACTTATGTGGATATCCAGAGCGTATGCCTCGGCAATCGCATTAAAGTTGAGTTCCAGGTGCCGAATTGGATTGTAAGCGGGGGGACTGTCATTCGAATCGTCTTGCAACCCATTATTGAGAACGTGTACAAACATGTTTTTGAGCAGCAAGAGGGCGACGGGGTTCTATGGATTCATTTTGAAAAGAGTGGCGACGAATTGTACATTCATGTAGAGGATGACGGTAGCGGTTTGGATGATCAGGCAATCACACTTCTGAACGAGAAATTGAATAATGAGGCGGATGAAATCGAAAGCTCGATCGGCATCGTGAACGTTCACAAACGCATTCAAATGCGGTACGGGGAAGACTGCGGCCTTACGTTCGAGAGATCGATTCTAGGCGGACTGCACGTACGGATGAAACTTAGGCCATGGCAGGGAGGGGGATCCGATGTATCGACTGCTCGTCGTTGATGATATGCCCATTGTAGCGGACGGCTTGGTAGGGTTGCTGCAAGACAACACGCATTTGAACCTGAAGCTGTACAAGGCATATTCCGGAACCAAAGCGCTCGACATCCTGAGAACGGAAGAAATTGACATCGTGCTAAGCGATATTAGAATGCCCGGTATGCAAGGTGTTGATCTGCTCAAGGAGATTCGCGTTAATTGGCCAAACTGCAAGGTGATCTTTCTGACGGCATACGATGACTTTGAGTATGTGCGCAGCGCGATTTCCCTCGGTGGTTTCGATTATATTTTGAAAATTGAAGGCGACGAAAAAATCGTTCTAACCGTTGAAAAAGCGATTTACAGCCTGAACGAAGAAAATGTCGTTAAAACTTTAATTTACGGCGCTGACAAGCAAGTGACTTTGGCCGATACAACTTCCCGAGAAGCAATTGTATGGGAGTTGCTAAGCGAAGCGAAAACAAATGTGAACGATGTAAGCAAAGCATTGTCAGAGATGGATCTACCTGTTCGGACCGATTTGCCTCTACTGATGGTGTTGGGAAATGTTCGAGAGTGGGACGGTATTAAGGATCAAGACAAGGCTGGACTGCTCTCCGCACTTCAAAACATTATGGAAACATATATGGGACAGTGTGCCCGTTTGATCACAATGTGCTGCAAGGACTCCCAATTTATGCTTCTATTTCAACCGCACAACGATGAATACGGTGAAAATGAGAACGCTTCCTTCATTTGCAGCGCGCTGGAACCGATTCGGCAAACGTGCCGAAAACTGCTGGATATCCGGATCGATCTGGCGCTGCAAAGTTTAACGGCAGGATGGAGCGGGCTTCATCAAGCTTTCGAAGAAAGGAAAGCTTCTGCTGAGATGGCCATACAGCAGGATACAGATGAAACGAAAGCAGAGTACAACACGGATTATTTTCAGTTGTATAAAATTCGTTTATTAGACAATCATTTGCAGAGTGGAAACGAAGCGGAATTTTTCAAGCTGTTTCAAGAATTGGAAGTTTTTTTTGCGGCTGATTCAACGTTTCGGCTGCACAAGCTGGAATGCCTCAACGAGCTTCATGCCATTTTTGTATCGAACATCGTGGCATGCCAAATGACTGACGAGCTGGAAATGGCTTTAGAGATATATAAAAGGGTTCAGCTTGGAGGAGTCAGCTCGTTGGAAGAGCTGCAACAGCAATACAGGCAGATTGCATCTGCGATTTTCGAGTATAAGCGAACTATGACGAACGGAAATGCGCGAGAGTGGATCGATAAAGTCCATGCGTATATTGAGGCGCATTTGGCGGGAGACCTGGCGCTTCCTAAACTGGCGGCGCAGGTGAACTTCAATCCTTCTTATTTTTCCCGTTTTTATAAGCAGACGACGGGGATTTCGCTATCTGATTACATTGCAGATATTCGCAATGTGAAGGCGAAGGAGCTGCTGAAGGGTAACAAATTAAAAATTCAGGATATCGCAATGAGAGCGGGCTATCAATCGAGCATGGCGTTTATTAGGTTTTTCAAAAAACAAAATCGGATGACTCCACAGGAGTTCAGAAGAAAAATGTCATCCGCCGACTTTGTTCCTGGTAGAGAAACCGGTATTAACGTTTTACCAGATTAACTGACTTTAAAGAGGGGGGAAATGGTATGGATCAGATCAGAATCGGAATTGTTGGCGTAAGTGGGCGTGGAGGAATAGCTAAGTATTGGCATCAGCCGAATGGGAAGTCTGTTGTCGTAGCGGGAGCGGACATTTACCCGGAGAAGCTGAAAGAATTTCAAGAGACTATTAATCCGGATGCGTTTGTCACCACGAATTACCTGGAACTGCTGGAACGTGATGATATTGATGCGATTGCCGTCACGTCCCCGGATTTTTGCCACGAGGAGCATGCGGTGGCTGCGCTGAAGGCTGGAAAGCATGTATTTTGTGAGAAGCCGTTGGCAATCACGGTAGAAGGCTGTGACCGCATTTTGAAAGAGTGGAAACAGTCGGGCAAGCAATTGATGGTAGGCTTCAATATGCGTTACATGAATATGTTCCAAACGATGAAAGAAATCGTTGATTCCGGCGTTATAGGGGAAATCAAGGCAGTATGGGTTCGCCACTTCGTTGGATGGGGAGGCAGCTTCTATTACCACGACTGGCATGCTAATGCAAAAAACTCGACTTCTCTGCTTTTGCAAAAAGGCTCCCACGATATCGACATCATCCACTGGATTACAGGCCGGAACACTACGAAAGTATCGGCGTTCGGCGGGCTTGACTTTTACGGCGGAGAAAAGCCGAACGATTTGACTTGTCCTAGGTGTGATGAGCGGTCTACTTGTACGGAAGCAAGTGCGGGGACGCTCATTCAATGCGCGTTTCGCAAGGAAGTAGACGTTGAGGACAATAACATGGTCATTATGGAACTGGAGGGCGGAATCAAAGCATCCTATTTGCAGTGCCATTTCACGCCGGATTACCACCGCAATTATACGTTCATTGGAACGGAAGGACGGATGGAAAATTCCGAGCCTGATGGGAAAGTATACGTCAAGACGCGCCGCTCCAATACGCAGCGCGAGCTGTCCGACCGGACGTACGAGATCAAAAAGGCGGAAGGATCACACAGTGGGGCCGATCCGCGAATATGCCAGGATTTCGTCGATATGATTCTGTATGGTAAAGAACCGCTCGCATCGCCGCTCGCTGGCAGGATGAGTGTTGCTGTTGGTTGTGCGGCCACACAATCGATCCGTTCCGGCGGCGGGGTTGTTTCGATCTCTCCGGTTCCGAATTTTATTCAGGATTAAAGGAGAGTGCAGATACGGAATACAGTGTAGGGATATGGTTCGATTATCTCAAGATTTATAAAATAGAACTAAAGTTAAAAAAAGCTTTTGTACTACAGAAGAAAAGAAGATTGTTGAAGGACAATAAATTCTTGAAGTAATAAATAAAGTTTTGAAGTACGGATTGCAGTGAATATGAAAAAAATTTACGGACAAGTGAAAGCACCTAGAAACGGTGCAGGTCACTCTGTCCGTTTTTTCATACCTATTGTATTGGAATTATCCAAGGCCCCACTTACTTAATATCTTATAAGAAATTCTTGAAATTACAGAAATTTATCCGATAGGGGGATGCTATTATACAAATATAAATAAAGACGAGGTGATGATATGCAAGCGAAATTGGCAGCGGACGCCATTCCCCTCCCCCAAAAGCGGAATTCATGGATAAGAACGATACTAAAGTATAAAGTGATGTATGCTCTTTTATTCCCGGCATTAGTTTACTTTGCCGTATTCAAATACATTCCTATGGCGGGAATCATTATTGCTTTTAAAAACTACAACTTGGCCTTGGGACTATGGGATAGCCCGTGGGTTGGATTGAAAAATTTTAAAGATTTTATTAACGGCGTTTATTTCTGGGATATCATGAGAAATACGATTATCATATCGCTGTATAAGTTATTGTTCGGTTTCTCCGCTCCCATTGTACTAGCTTTACTTCTCAATGAGGTGTACACCCAATGGTTTAAGAAAGTCGTACAAACGATTACTTATTTGCCCCATTTTCTGTCATGGGTCATTGTTTATGGATTGATGGTGGCGTTATTAGCCCCAGGAGATGGTCTTTTTAACATGCTACTAAAGCAAAATGGTGTTCAACCTATCTCCTTTCTAACGGAACCTGCTTGGGGCAGATTGCTGATCATCTTATCTGAAATATGGAAGGATATTGGATGGGGAGCAATATTGTACCTTGCCGCATTAGCAGGAATTGATCCTAGCTTATATGAGGCAGCTCGAATTGATGGCGCTTCCAAGTGGAGACAGCTATGGCATGTCACATTACCCGGCATTCGAGGAGTCATTATTCTGATGCTGATCCTTAAATTAAGTCATATTCTGGACGCTGGCTTTGATCAAATATTCATGTTTGCCAACAGCTTTAACCAGGAGAAGATCGATATTATCGACACATGGGTATACCGTGAAGGGTTGGAGCGTCTTAAGATTGGTTTGGCTACTGCTGTGGGATTGTTTAAAGCTGTCATCGGATTTGTGTTAGTTTTGGCTGCGAACAAGCTCGCCAAGAAATTCGATGGGCAAATTTGGTGAGGTGGTTTTCAAAATGATCAATTTGACAATCGGGGAAAAAGTATGGCAAGCAGTCGTTTATATGATTCTTATTTTGCTAGCCCTAATTTGCTTACTTCCCTTTCTATATGTGGTTGCTGTTTCAGTGACGCCAGAATCGGAAGTGTTAAGAAGAGGAATTGTTATTATACCAGAATCCTTTACCTTTGTGGCCTATAAAGAAGTATTCATTTCTCATGGTATAGGGCAAGCATATAAAATTACGTTGTTTCGAACGATTGTAGGCACTGCGCTTAATGTGTTTTTTACGATCATAGCTGCTTATCCGTTATCCAAAAAATATTTGCCGGGACGCAAATCATTTTTACTATTCATTGTGTTTACCATGATGTTTAGCGGAGGATTAATTCCGTCGTATTTGCTAATCCGCTCTCTGGGATTGCTAAACAGTCCGTGGGTATTGATTATTCCGCATCTCATTAGTGCATTTAATCTGGTAATCATTAAAGGCTTTTTCGAGCAATTGCCTGCTGAAATCGAGGAGTCGGCGAGGGTAGACGGCGCAAGTGAACTTCAGTCGCTATGGAGGATCATTTTGCCCCTGTCCATGCCCGTCCTTGCCACGATTTCCCTATTTTACGCAGTGGGGCATTGGAACAGTTATTTCGATGCAATTGTTTACTTGAATGATTCGAACTTAATGCCGCTTCAAGTGGTCTTGCGCAACATTCTGCTTAACGCCGCGACGCAAAGCGCTGATTCGATTGCCAGTACCGGAATGGTTAGTAAGTTCGCTGTGCAAATGGCTGCTGTAGTCGTGACTACGGTTCCGATTTTGATCGTTTACCCATTTATGCAAAAGCATTTTACTAAAGGTATGCTCATGGGATCGATTAAAGGTTAAACGGCAAAGGCAGTGCCTACCTAGGTTGTTACGGGGAAACCGTGATAATATATATACAAGCAAAAGGAGAGGTCAATATGCAACGTAATAAGATTTCATTTACTATTCTGGCTGCTATAGTAGGGCTGGGAACGCTATTGTCAGGATGCGGGGACCGAGAAGAAGTTAAGCCGACAGCTTCAAGCAGCCCTCAATCTGGGGCTAACAAGTTTGCGAACAAAATGAAAATCTCGATGTTTAACCAAGGTACTTTCAACGCTGCTGCTCCGATTCCTCCTCGTGAAGAAGATGTCCAACGCCAAATGTTAGAGAAGGCGGTAAATATCGAACTGGATATGATGATTCCCCAAGCGGGGCAAGCAACGACCAAATTGAATACGCTCATTGCAGGTGGAGATATTCCAGATATGCTCTTCTTGAAGAGTCGGTCCGATCTCGCGCAATATTATGACCAAGGCGTTCTTGCAGACTTGACGCCGTATCTGGATCAATTTCCCGAATTGAAAAAGCGTTTTGGTAAAGACTCCTGGGATGCGGTGACCTATCAAGGAAAAACAATAGGAGTTCCAGGTTATGATAATGTAAATGGTGTAAGAAGCCTTTTCCTCCGAAATGATTGGCTGAAAAAGTTGAATATGAAAGTGCCAACAAACCCTGACGAGCTGTTCGAAGTGATGAAAGCCTTTACGGAGAAAGACCCGGACGGCAACGGCAAGAACGATACGTATGGCTTCATTGGCGGTATGAATAAAGAGGGCACTTTGCAAACCTACGGGTTCGATTATTTAATGTGGATGTTTGGTGTCAATCCACCTTCAGCTATTGAAGTGAAAGACAATAAACCGGTGTTCCTGTTTACCGATCCCAAAATGAAGGAGGCGTTGGCTTATATCAATAAAATGATGACAGCCAAAGTTGTGGATCCAGACTGGGTGACGATGAATACGCCCGATTTGTTGGATCAAAAGTTATATAAGGGTAAAGTCGGCTTCATGATCAGAGATGCCCGTAGGCTGGAACCGGATGCCCAACAGAAAATGAAAGAAATCGGCGGAGAGGTACCGGAATGGATCGTCATTCCTCCAATGAAAGGGCCTTACGGCGATCAAATATTGGAGAGAAAATCGTTCCAAGTCAATTCATGGGCCATTTCCAAGAAAGCGGACAAGGACAAAATCATTCGGATCTTGTCTATGCTGGAATATCTCTTTACGGACAAAGAAGCATACCCGTATTTCGCATACGGACTTAAAGGGATTCATTGGGACCTGGTGGACGGCAAGGTCAAAAACAAAACCCCCGAGTTATCGAAGGATATGAGAGAAAAGTACCAGTGGGTCGAACATTATAAAATGGCGCGTCGTGGCGATGATGCCGAGTATTTCAGCTTCCAGAATCCAAAGACGACAGAAGCTTTTAATGACAACCAGAAATATGTGGCGCCTACTTTGCCTGGGAATTTATTGACTACAGACCCGAGCGATACATTGGCAGCTGACCGCCAACGTTTCATTAATGAAAGCTTGGTCAAATTTATGATGGGCAAAGACCCTCTTTCCAACTGGGATAATTTCCTCAAAACGTTGGATACCAAATTTGACATGCAGAAATATAAGGATACAGTGACCAAACAGTTTAAAGAAGCAGGCATAATCAAATAAATAAACAAAGAGAGTGGCGATCAATAGCCCCTCTCTTTGTTGTCATATGCTATTCTTAGTTTAATACAGATGTTAAAAGGAAGATGACCGATGCGAAGAAGAATCAGCTTGCCTTTAAAATTATTTTTTATCGTGTTTGCGTTTGTATTAAGCTGCATAGTCTTGATAAGCCAATTGTCCTATCGATATGTCCAAAAGGAAATAAGAACCAATGACATTTATTACACAAATCAGATACTGGACAAGGTAGACCAGTATTTAACGGTTAATTTTTCCTCCTTCCAGACGATCTTGTTCTCGGTCGAAACATCGGTGAAAGCAAACATTAACAATATGGAAGTGATTAAAAAGCAATTAAGAGAGCTATATGAGCTCAATAGTAATTACGTCAGTAACATTTACTTGATCAAAAGCGATTTATCCATTCTAGGCGGAAGTACGCCTACTCGAATTTTCGATGAACCTTTATCTGACAGAAAACCTTTGTTTGATGCGGCCGACAAGAACAAATGGACTACAATTGTCAGTGATCCTTATAAATCTAAGTATTCCGGCTGGACAGTTACGATGGTTCGATATCTAAACGGTTCCCCGCTTCCAATGGCCATTGCTGTAGATTTGGATCTTAATGCCATTGAAGAAACCTTGTTTACGATTAATAAAAAAGAACAAATGAATCTAGCCCTGATCACCACATCGGGTAAAATAATTGCTGGATTTTCGGAAAATAGAGGACCCCTGAATATTCAAGATCATACGTTTTCAATCGGGGAAACGTCGGCGGAACAAATCCTTGATACGACGGGAACAAGCCTTCAACTGCATACCAAGGATGGCATGCCAGTCTCCATTCTGAAGAAACCGACGGCGAAATTCAATTGGTCCATCATCTCGATCAACGATGAATCTCGCTTGGAAGCTGCGTTGTCCAGATTGGAAACCTATTATATCGGGCTTCTAGCTGCAGGTCTTCTATTAAGTCTGTTCATTTCCTTTTTTATTGCCAAATATATAAGGAATCCGCTCTATGCGCTCAAAACAAAAATGAAACGGGTAGAGCAAGGCGATCTGACAACGACAATGACGATTAACCGAAATGATGAATTCGGCGACCTTTCCCGAGCCTTCGACCGTATGCTGCAGCAAATTGTGGGAGCTGATTCGGCGAGCGGAGCTTCATAATGAACTTGAGCGGAAGCTGGAAATCCAAGTGCTGCAGTCTCAAATAAACCCCCATTTTCTATATAATACGCTTGGTTCTATCAGCAATGTCATACGACTCGGACAAATAGAGAAGGTAGATGTGGTGATCGCGTCTCTCATTTCATTATTGGAATACGGGATAGCCGACGCTTCGGAGAAGGTTTCACTACGTCAGGAATTGCAAAATGTATCGGACTATATCGCGATCCAGAACATCCGTTATAACAGGCACTTCCACTTGATTGAGAATATCGAAGATGGGTTAATGGATTTTCCAGTTTTTCGGATGCTGCTGCAGCCCATTGTGGAGAATAGTATCTTCCACGGCTATAACGGAGGGGGGATCGAAGGCCCTATTACTATTCATGCGTACAGGGAGGGCGGCATCGTCATGATAGAAGTAGTTGATCAAGGCGAGGGAATTCCAACGGATAAAATAAAGCATATTTTAATTTCAGAACCTAATGATCTGGAAGTAAAAAGGAAAAGAATCGGGTTAAATAATATTCATGGTCGAATAAGACTTCATTACGGGGAACAGTTCGGGCTCCAAATCATAAGCATACCGAAGGAAATAACCCGTGTACGCGCCGTATTCCCGGCAGGATTGTTTAAAGGAGATGCATGATGGTGAGAGACTACACCTGCTTCATCGTCGACGATGAAGATCTAATCATCCAAAGATTGGAACTGTTTTTTAGCGAGCTTTCCCATAAGGAAAGACGGTTCCATTTGGTGGGCAAAGCGAATAATGGGCTGAATGGGATAGAGGAGATCTTAAAGCTTAAGCCTGATATCGTGATATCCGATATCGTTATGCCGAGAATGGATGGAATATCCATGATTGAGCAGTTAAAGCCGGAGCTGCCTCATACTCAATACATTCTTTTGACCGCCTATTCGTCTTTTGAATACGCACAGAGAGCTATTCATGCCAACGTATTGGAGTACATTGTTAAGGTTCCGCTCCGGGAAGCGGATTTGGATCGAGCTTTGGATAAGGCAGCCGGAATTTTGGATGAGGTTAAGAAAAAAGAAGAGGAATTCCAATCTTTAAACGTATCCGTTCTTGAAAATAAATATAGAGTCCGCAAGCAATTTTTTAACGAGCTGATCAGAGGCGAAATACCTTCTCATCGGGCATCCGATTTCGCTAATCGTATGCAGTTCCATTTCTTTCAAGCCAACTATTGCTGCTTTATTGTTGAAATGAATCTGTATGAAAGTTTCCGCAATGAATATTCAGCGGTTGACCAAAACATCTTGAAATATGCGATTACGAATGTAATTGAAGAAACGGTGATGAATTGTGGCAGGGGTGTAGCTACGGATCTCTCCGATAATCGTTTTATTGGATTTCTTTCCTGGGAAAATAATCGCAGTGATATGGATACGGAATACGCTTGCCAGACATTGGGGAGTCAGATCGTATCCCATTTGCATCAATATTTGAATCAAAGGGTATCCGTCGCTTTTGGCGGTCCGCATCGAGGCTGGGAATCCATCAAACAAGCTTACACGGAAGCTCAAAATGTGAGTGAGGATTTCTATTATCATGCAGAGAAAGTAGTCAAAACACCCGCGCATCGGTTCCATTACCGGAACGATAGAAGAGAGGACTTTCAGCAGAAACTGGCTGATTTTCTTGTATGGGTGCAAAGACAGGTTTCCAAAGAAGAGCTGGAGAAAGAATTTGCTGATTTAAACCAATTTGTTACGGATCATAAAATTCATAAGTCCATCATGGCTCCTATGCTTCGAGACTTCTACAGAGACATTACTGCGAAATTTAAATCAGGGAACACGTTAACCACGGATGTAGCAGAGTTTCCCATCGAATTTATGGCATTTCGGGAGCAGCTTGCGTATATTAGCGACTTCACATTCGAATACGTACACGCTGGCCAACTTTTATATCGCGCAGAAATCATGAGTGCCATGCGGTTTATAGAGAAAAACCTGAAACAGCGTTTAACGTTGGAGGCTATTGCCGAGGATGTGAATTTAGCTCCATCGTATTTTAGCAGTTTATTCAAAAAAACAATGAACGAAGGCGTTATCAGCTACATCAATCGCAAAAAAATGCAATTGGCTCTCGAACTGTTAAATGTTCAGGATTATTCTTTATTGGAATTGTGCGAGGAAGTAGGCATAGTAAATGAAGGGTATTTTTGCAAATTATTTAAAGAATATACGGGGGATACACCTAAGCAATATCGGATAAAAATGACAAGGTATGAATCCAAATAAGGTTGCAAAAAATGTATGATTTTTTCTCGAAATCATGTAAAAAAACGGGGGTCAAAAGGATTACCATGATAGATGTATCTAATCATGGAGGTTATCAAAATGGAGCTTATTAAAGCGGATGTAACCGTCGTAGGCGGTGGTATTGCTGGGCTATGCGCCGCCATTGCTGCCGCTCGTCAAGGGCTGCAAGTTTCACTTATTAATGACAGACCAGTACTTGGGGGGAATGCCAGCAGCGAGGTTAGGGTTCATATCAACGGGTCGGCCTATCTTGGAAAAAGTCCATCCTATTATGCGCGTGAGGGCGGGTTGGTGGAAGAACTCAAGCTGAAGATTTTCCACTATAATCCGTTATATAACAAGAAGCTTATGCTTTCGCTTTCGGATACGGTCTTGTTGGATATGGTCTATGATGAGCCTAACATTGCTCTATTTCTGAATACATGCGTGCATGAAACGGGAATGGAGAACGGCAGAATCAAATGGGTAGAGGGCCTTCAATTGGCTTCCGAAAGGAAATTCCGTTTTGAAAGCCGAACCTACATCGATTGCTCCGGAGACGGGGTTGTTGGATATCAGGCAGGTGCTCTCTTCCGATGGGGGAGAGAAGCGAAGCATGAATTCATGGAGGACTTGGCTCCTGAAGTGGCTGACCATTACACCATGGGAGACACGATCCTGTTTCAAGCCCGTGACGTAGAATATTCCGTTCCGTACAAGAGGCCTGGCTTTGCGTATGATATTACGAAGTTGGCCTTTTTCGATAGTATCAGAAAAGGCTTGAACCATCGGGCTTTTCCTAGAAAAATCAACGGGCTTGGCGGATTGTGGTGGCTGGAATACGGCGGGCATATGGATGTTATCAAAAACAATGAAGACATCGCATTAGAGCTGCGGAAATTGGTTTACGGGATTTGGGATTATATCAAAAATAGCGGTGAATTTGATAATGTGGACAATCTCATCTTGGATTATGTATGCCCAATTCCGGGAAAGCGGGAATCGAGGCGATTTATTGGGAATCACATGTTGTCTCAGAACGATCTTACAGCAAAGCCGCATTTCGAAGATGCTGTATCCGTCGGGGGATGGTATATGGATTTGCATGCTGCTAAGGGCATCTACGATGAGGGGCCGGCTACAGCATGGAATTTCGTGCCTGGATTGTACAATATTCCGTTCCGTAGTTTATTTTCCCAAAATATACCTAATCTCATGTTCGCTGGTCGCAATATAAGCGCTACCCATGTTGCTTTTGGATCAACAAGGGTAATGGCAACCTGCGGTTGTATGGGTCAGGCGGTTGGAACGGCCGCTTCGTTATGCTTGAAATATGAGGTAGACCCCGCAGCGATAGTCGAAGCTCATATGGGGGAGCTGCAGGCGCTTCTGCTTCGAGACGGGCAAACGATTGTAGGGCTTAATGAGGAATTGGATCCGTACTTCGCTGACGGATTACATATTCGTGCCTCGTCTCAGCGCAGCTATGACAATCTTCATCCAACCGAAGCGATTCCCTTGGAGCAAGGGTTATGTTTGGTCTTGCCGATTCAGACATCCGTGGCAGAGAGTGTACGGATCAAAATTAAAAATGTTTCCGAGCATTCGGAAACTCTGCATGTGAAGCTGTTTGGCGGGGAACGGAAGGAAAACTACATCCCCACCAGCCAGTTGAAAGACTACCGCTTGGCTATTGCAGCCGGTCATGACGACTGGATTACGCTGGACTTAGGCTGCGAGAAGCCGGCGGACGACAAAATTTACATCGTATTGGAAGGTACGGCGAGCCTTGCCGTATACGGCAACGAAGAGAAAATGACAGGAGCGGTTAGCTTCCATTATAGGCCGGAAGAGCCGTCCAGGCTGAAGAAATTTAATAAGAGCATTTGCTTTAAGGACCTGCTGCCATCCCAAAATATGTATAATCCCGATAATGTCGTCAACGGCTACTCTAGACCTTATGGTCTGCCGAACGGCTGGATTTCCGAACGTACAGAAGGACAGGAATGGTTGGAATTCAGTTTTGTAAACCCAAAAAATCTGGACGAAATCCATCTTGTTTTCAATTCGCAGCTGGATTTGGAGCATTTCGACGATCCGATCGAGTCCCTTATCAAAGATTATGATGTGATCTTGACCTTAGAAGACGGAACCAAGAGGGAAATCGTAATCCGTGGCAATTATCTCACGTTGAATAAACATAAGGTGGATGCGAAAGGTGTAACCCGAATTCGGATTAACTTCTGCGCAACTTACGGTTCGCCTTATCATGAAGTGTTTGCTGTAAAATTGTTTGCTCCTACAACGATAAGTGAGGTCAGGTGAAGTAGCGATGAAGGAATTATTCCCTCGAAGAGGGCTCCCTAATGTAATTCAGAAGTTGGAAAATGGGGAAACCGTGACAATCGTCTATTTTGGCGGCAGTAATACGCGTTCTGAAGGATACAGGGTCATGACGGCGGATTGGCTTCGTGGGCAATATCCCAAGGCGGATATCCGTTCTGTGAATGCAGGCATTGACGGAACTGGATCGGATTTGGGCTGCGCCCGTTTGGAGAGGGATGTGCTGCGTCACCAGCCTGATCTAGTGTTTGTTGAATTTGTCGGTAACGATGGCGGAGTGCCCGAGTCAAAGGCTCGGATCGAAGGGATCGTCCGTCAAATCCGCAAGCGGGGCCGGTTTACCGATATCCTGTTCGTTTATACGCTGAAAGAGCGGGATGTGGCCCTATTTCAGTCCGGGGAATACCAGAAGGGGGCTCTAATGCAAGAGGAAGTGGCCGATTATTACGGTATTCCTTCGATTCATCTAGGCGTAGCGGTCAGTCATTTGGTGTCGGAGGGAAAGCTCATTTTTACCTCAGGGGCAGACAAGTCCATTCCCGGAGCCATTGTTTTTACGCATGATTCTATCCATCCGACAATTCCAGAAGGACACCAGATTTATACGGATACGATCACCCGTTCGTTTGAGCGGATTCGTGAACTTCAGGTTAGTTCGGGAAGTGTTGAACATAACCTGCCTCAGGATCCTCTGGTCCCGGCCAACCCCTGGGAGTTCGCAGCAATGCTGCCGCTGGATGGCCATGCCCAGTTATCGGCAGGATGGTCCTACGTGACTCCCGATGATTTTGCGCTGGCCCGCAAGTACGATTGGTTGTTCCCCGGCCTATGGCGAGCAGTCGATCCTAGTGAGGCTTTCACGGTGCAATTCGAAGGCACTCACATCGGGCTGTTCGATATCGGGGGACCTGATTCCGGCAGACTGAAGGTGACGGTGGATGGCGGGGAGCCCTTCGTTGTCGACCGATTCACACCGTACAACGATCATAATCGGAATCAGTATGTATTCTTGCCGGAGCTTCCGAATGGGAACCATACGGTTCGCTTCGAAGTCGATAACGAGAAGACAGACAAAGCGGCAGTGTTTGAGGCATCCGGCAATGAACGAAGCATGGAGCATATTCGGCAGCATCTGGAATGGTACGATCAAACGGTGATCCAGCTTGGGAAGTTGTTGTTGGTGCAGCCGCCATTATCATAGTTAAAATCGGCTTTGTTCCCATTGTAAGACCTACAACGTATCTGATTGCAGTTGAGCAGTCTAATACCGTGTAGGTTTCTTTTTTTACTTAAAATCTTATAAGAAATTCTAGAAATTAAAGAAATTTCACGGTAATGTGACATGCTATGATAAAAAAGACGGAGCGGGATTAGCCAGACGGATAAGGCTAATTGCTTCTTTACGATCATTCGAGCAAAGGAGGGTATTATTGTTTTGAAAGCGTTGTCAATTTATGGGAGGATGTGAGTTGTATGATAAAAAGGAAGCTGTTTTTCTTAATCGTTTTCATCATGACGATAATAGTTCCTTTAAGCCTATTCGGAATAAGGACTGCTAGTGCGGACACTGTACCGTTTAAGACCATCATCATCGATGACGGGAGCATCACGATCGATGGGGTTGTGACCCCTGATGCGGATAACGTGAATAACGGATATTCGGCTCCGAATTGGACCACAAGTACAGGGGTGAAGGGGTATAATTATTCCAGTTCCCAATATACGAGTACGGTAGGCAGAACTATATCGTGGAATCCACGTTTGGCAGCAGGAACGGCGAGAATATCGTTCTACAAGCTTAACTGGGAGGACAAAGCGGATAGTAATGTAAAAATAGAAATCGTTCATAACGGAATGACGGATGTACGATTTATGGATCTGCGGCCTTCATTCGGAGCACCTGCGGGATGGGTTGATTTGGGAGAGTATTACTTTTCCGGTGTGGGTGAAGAATTCGTTAAATTGACACGGTCTACCAGCAGCACCAGTACGATACTTACGCGTGCTGATGCGGTCAAGTTCGAAGGGAATATTCAGCAGAAAGAGCCTCATAAGACGATCATTATTGATGATGGAAGCATCACGATTGATGGTGTCGTCACCACCGATGTGGAGAACAAGAATAACGGATACTCGGCTCCTTATTGGAGCACTAGTACAGGAGTGAAGGGGTATAATAACTCCAGTTCCAACTATACGGATGCGGTGGGAAGAAGCATCACATGGAATCCGCGTTTGGAAGCAGGAACGGCGAGAATATCGTTCAACAAGCTTAATTGGGTGGATAAAGCAGATAGTAATGTCAAAATCGAAATTGTGCACAATGGGATTACGGATGTCATGTTTATGGATCTCAGGCCCTCGTCGGGACCAGCTGCCGGATGGGTTGATTTGGGAACGTATGATTTCAGCGGCAATGACACCGAATTTGTCAGATTGACTCGAACGCAGCCAACGACGGGCACCATCATTACGCGGGCAGATGCGGTCAAGTTCGAAGGAAATATTCGGCAGCAGGCTCCACCGCTGCCTCCGCTGCGCAGCCGCACATTGGCGAATCTCAGTTATACGAACAAAGGCAGCATCGAGAACGCTAACTATAAGGCAACTTTCTATGAAGCTGCTTGGGATGGAGGCAAATCTATCGTTCGTGATCTGTTCTACAAGGACGCGGTTACGGGGAACTGGGTGGCAATCAATAATGTGGCGGAAAGACTTGAAGAACAATGGGTCTTGTTGGATGGGAATGCAGGAAGTCGTACCAATTACTACGATACGATGAACAAACGCTGGATTACATTCGACGGGATTAATTTCCCAGATAGCCACACGGCAGTATTAACCGATTCTTCTCTTGGAAGCGATTACGATTTACAAGTGAACTGGTCCTTGTCCGGGGACAAACCAGATGTGTCCTTCGTCTTTACACCTCATAGGGATGGCAATTATGTGATCGGCTATCAGTCTTTCACCACAGAGCAAATCTCTGGCATCAATGAAGTGTTAAATGGTTTCAGATCGCATGCCAAAATGGTAGGTTCAGTGGAATCAACAAGCTTAAGAGAGCTGAGCGCTCCGATGAGTCTGGTTGAAAAGAATGACGGCGCGGGAAACGCTTTGACGTATGGCGTATTTGTACCGTCGGACGAGCTTCCGGTCGAATTTGAACCGACGGGAGGCGTTACGAAACAACGGCTTGGCATGAGTCTTGTCAACAACGAAGGCAGCGTGCAGCCGATCCTGTATGCTCCTCAACTAGGGACTTATTCGCAAATGACTGCGGAAAGCACATATCAATTTCATATGGGGCTAATCGCTCAAAGCAGCAGTCTATATAAGGCCTACGGGGATATTCTCCGCAGTGAATACGGTTATTCGGCCTACCGGGAAAATGTCGCTGAACAGTCGCTTACGGATGCGATGTTCAATATGATCGATCTGCTCAAGATTGAACCTCAGGGTGACGACTCTGTCAGTTATGTTCCGTCGCCCAGCGGGTGGTGGAACCGAGCCAAGGGCTTCATTGACATCGAGAACGAGGATAGCGTTCGAACAACATCGAATGCGGTTCTTCTGGGAGCTTACTATTTGACCGGAGACGACCAACTTTACGATACGAGGGCGCTGCCGTCCATCCAGTACGGTGTATCGCGAAATGGTATCGGTTGGTCACCGACACAGAAGCCCGTATATGGCGTACCGTCGTTATGGAAAATGGCAACCTTGCCGTTCGATGTTTCAAGCGTAGCCGCTGTCAATCAGATGATGGGCACATCGCCTGGAATTCAAGCGTTAGGACAACAAGAGTACCTTGTGCGCAATCCGGATCAGAAAGATCGCGGACCTGTCATTCAGCCCCTTATGATGTATCGTATGACCGGGGATGCGCAGTATTTACAGGCTGCCAAGGATGCAGCCGACAGCTATATTATTAAAAATATCGATACTCCTGAATCTGTGAATGTGAGTAAAAATGAGTTTATTTATTATTATAGCAAGCTGTGGATGGAGATCTTGGAGCTTTACGAGGAAACGAAGGATCCCAAATACTTGAATGCCGCGTACAAGGAAGCCAAACAGTACGCTACCATGTTCGTTGCTCGACCGGTTCCCGGAGGCACCGTTACGATTCCGCAGCCGGAGACGTATAATTACGCGGAGTCATTCCATTGGCCGGCAAGCGGTAAATACGATTATCCTAGGAGCAAGCTCCCAGAAGATGTAGCCGGGGGCGTACAAGCGGACAGTTGGCTTGTTTCACCCAACGGGTTGACATTTGAGGCGGGAAGTACAACCGGCTATTATCGGATGAATGCGCAGGAGGCTCCATTCATGCTGAGATTGTCGCTCTACACAGGCGACAAACTGCTGCAGGATATCGCTCATAATGCGGTCATCGGACGATATTCCAGCTATCCAGGTTATTACTATAAGGGCTTCGCCGTTAGTCAACTTGAACCGGATTTTTCTCTTGAAGGTCCAAGCGGGGCTACATCCATCTATTATCACCATATGCCGGCGCAGCTCGGGCAAACGATGGATTATCTGATCAGTGAACAATCACTGAAATCGAATGGGAGTATTTCATTTCCTTCTGTATTCGAAACTAATTTTTTATGGTTCAAATATCACCTCTATGGGAATAAACCAGGTCAATTTTATGGCAATTCGAACGTTTGGCTCTGGATGCCCAAAGGGATTATCCAGACCAACCATCCACAATTGAACTGGATAACGGGTGAGAGCGGAAATAAGTTCTACATCGGATTAAGCAACGAATCGACCGCTGAAGTGCACACTCCAATCGAATTGAATGCACAAATGATCGGGTTTAATCCGGCGCAAGATTATACCGTGACCATCATCCGCGATAATGGCACACCAGAGCAAGCGGTTATGAGAGGTGGAATCATTCAGGCCACGGTTTCAAGCAAGGGAATAACAGCTATCATTGTGGAGGGACTGGGCATTGATGTGCCGCTGCACCAGCTCAGAACGGCTGATACATCGGATGCAAGCTATTTCTTCGATGTTCACAGTCCAATAGATGCTGTTAAAGGCATGCTAATCGTCAAGCCCGACGAAACGTCCTACGATGCTTATGTGGAGGCAAAAACGACGAAACAAGCGACGATCCATTACTCCTTGGATGGCGGGGCCACATACACGACCGTTCCAGATACGATCTATCCGATGGAATGGTCGATACGGGTGAACAATTTATCCCAAACCTTCACTTACTATGTGGAATCGGACGGAAAACAGACCCGCAAGCGAACGCTATATCTGCCTGATCGGGTAGCGGTAACTCCGGTCCAACCGGATTGGCAGGAGGGGTCAACCATCATTGTCGATAATACGGAGGCGGAGACAGAAGGCGTCTGGATACGGGATACTACGGCTAATGACTATTACTACGATAACTATGTGTATGCCAAATCGACTGCAGGTACAGCGACTAGCAAGATTCTCTGGCGGCCGGAGCTGCCGGAAAGTGTCACTTATAGCGTGTATTACAAGCTTCCGCAAATAACCGCCACGAGCGAAAATTGGGCAACGAATGCTTCTTTTACTGTTTATTATAGCGGGGGCTCCGAGACGGTTACCGTTGATGAGACAACAGCCAATGGGTCGTGGGTGTTCCTGGGAGCTTACCCTTTTGCAGCAGGCGATAGCGGGTATGTCGAATTAACCAACAAGGCCAACAAGTCACGGGTAGTTGCCGATGCGATGATGTGGGTGGACCCGAATAGGATTCCGCCGTTGGCGTCGGTGGCCATCCTGTCGGATCGGGACGAACTGCAGATGACTCAAGGTGCTCGGCTGAGCGTAACCGGCTATTTGGCTAACGGCCTGATCGGTGATCTGGCACATGCAACTGTGCAGTATTTTGTTGATAGAAGCGATCTGGCTGCAGTGGACAGCAGCGGTTTGTTGACCCTTCAAAGCCTCGATGGAGCCACGGATCACATTGCGGTGTGGGCTACTGTAACGATTGACGGTGTGACCTTAACAACACCGCCTTTGATAATCACGATCAAGGACCTAACGGTTATTGTCGACAGCACGAATACGACCGGGTTATACGCTACGGAAGGGTCTTGGAGCCAAAGTAATTTAGCCGGATACAAAATTGGTGTTAAGTCCCGTTACTCTACAGTTCAAGGATCATCGGCGACGTGGAAGGCCCAGTTTCCTGAGGGAAGATATACGGTCTCTATCTACAAACTCGTCCATACGACGGCAAACGATAATCATGTCAAAGTGGAGTTGAAGCATCAGTCGGTTACCGAGGTCACGTATATCGATGCGACAGTCGGCTCGTCGGGTTGGGTTAATCTGGGAACGTTCGACTTTACAGGAGATGGCAGCGAGTATGTTCGTTTAACCAGGGAGACTCAAACAACAATAGATCCGCCAACCCTTCCTGCCGATATGATCTATACGAGGGCTGATGCAGTCAAGTTCGAACGGCATTCCGTCAGTCCGGTATTGCTTGCGAACGGGGTGCCAGGTAAACCGATGCTATCGAATAATAGCGGTGTTGCGACAGGCTTACATGATGGCAATTATGAGGTTACGATGAATATGTGGTGGGGAAACAATGGCTCACTGTATAAGTTGTACGAGAATGGTCAACTGATCCAATCGAAATCACTGGCCGATGCATCGCCAGCAGTCCAGGCTTCCATCATACCTATTCAAGGTAAGCCAAACGGAACCTATGTGTATACATGTGAGTTATCGAATTTGTATGGAACGACTTCATGCGCTCCAAACACCGTCACCGTGACTAATGCGAATCCCGGCAAACCTGTGTTGTCCAGCGATAACTGGGATCAAGATGGGAACTATACCATTACTGCTAATATGTGGTGGGGCACGAACGCAACACAATATCGATTATATGAAAATGACGAGCTTATTGAAACGCAATCATTATCTTCACACACACCAAGTGCCCAATCGGCAATTACACAAATTTCGGGAAAGGCTCCTGGCATTTATCAATATCGCGGCGAGTTTATGAATGGAAGTGGAACAACGGTAAGTGATGTGATACAAATTATTGTAAAATAACCCTAAGAGCTGAGTGGATGAGAACGATCCATTCGGCTCTTTTGGTTCAGTTGTAGCATACAATTTTATTAATGGGCAGCAAGAGTTATCAGAATTTATGATAAAAGTAGATGAACTTAAAATACCCTATGAAATTTATTCGAGAGAATATTCTTTTAGTAAAAAGGAAAAGGAATTTGCTGAGGCACTACAGTTAATTATCGATGGGAATGCGGATGTTTCAGAGTCAGAGGAGTCGCTTTTTCATAAATGCCAATTTTGTGGGAAGATATTCCGCAAAATGTTTCGGGAAAAAATATATGTTAATAGAAAATACATTCAAAAAAATGATTTATCGATATCGAATCCGCCAAATTCTGAGATATTTATTTCTCATCGGCTTAAGACTTTACTTGAGGAAAATAGTATTATTGGTTATTCAACAGCAAAAATTTATGATATTAAAACTAAGCAAGAAATCGAGGGGTATTTTAATTTACAACTCGAAATTGGACTGGGGGAAGTTACTCAGCCAACTCTTGTTGAACAGAAAGGGGAAAAATGTCTACAATGTGATACTTATGATATTAACTTAAGAAAAGGGCTTTTATATTTTGAGAAAAAAACATGGTCCAATCAAGATATTTGTTATACCAAAGAAATTTTCGGAACAAGTGATGCTTATCGTTGTTCAGCAAATAGAGAAGTCATCATCTCACAGCGATTACATAAGTTATTGACTACAAATAAAATCAGGTTATTTAGTGTCCAACCAATCTTTTTTGTTTAAGTAATTGAAACTACACAGGGATCTTACTCAGCTGTTTGACCACACCGTTGAACTAACGGAAACGATAGTTCAATCACGACATGACGGCAGCCTTCACACGAAGGTTAAAAGGGGGAATCATTGACCTAATAAAGTTATTTAAATGGGAAACTGAGGCAATAACCAAATAAGAATATCGTCAGGGGGACTTCCTCTAAATACCTTCAATTACTTCTTATTCTCGTAGTGTTCTAATAGGTCTTTAATCAAAATTCCATTAATTCTTAGTCCTTCGATATCGCAATTATTAATTTCAACGTTTTGAAGCTTACATGCCTCAAAAATCGCTGTAGATAAGTCACTGTTTTTAAATCTCACTGGCTCTAAATTGACCCATCCATCTGTTCCATGTTCTCCATCCAATCGACTTATTTGATCTTTGGGACGAATAATATTCTCAAATAACGTTCCACCCATCTGAATCATATTTATATACAAATTAGAAAAGTAAATATGTTCCCATTTGGAACTTACGAAGTTAGTATCAGCAAATGTAGTGTCCCTCATATCTATTCCATTGAAATCTGATCCCTTAAATGTAGCCATATGTATTCTCTGATCTCTTAAGTCTTGTAATTCTAATCCATTCTTCGAATCTATAACTTTCTTATCTGTAATTTCCATTTGAATCATCCTTTCGTTTTTGTATTTAAGTTGAGTTATAAATCAATTAGATGTTGGTTTAATCCAAATATCGGAGTGATATGCCTTCATAAATGACAGAAGCTTCTCTAACACCTCTACACCCTTAGTCTCCGCTTCCCTCGCACTTTTTAATAGTTCAATGGCCCTATTTGCTATTATTGGATCCTTTGGCTTACCACCTTCTGGGAAAGGGAACATTTCGCGCAAACCGCTTAATGCTTCTGCCACTGCTTCATAATGAGTGGCTGCTTCTGCAGCTTTGCTTCGTACAGTTCGTTCAACGACATTGCTGCTGTCCCATTTGATGGTCATTTCCCGAAGGAACTGGAATGCAAATTCTCTCGCATCGGCTGCAACCGCTATGTTGTAAGCATTACCGAACTCGTCGGCGTTTCGATTCTCCATGACTTGGATCCATGCATCATACCCTTTTAGACCCTGAGCATAACGATCTTTGAAATTATATGTCCATTCCCGCCCACGAGAGTGATCCACAATCATATCCAGTGCCATTCGGAGCATCTCGTACTTGGAGTGGGGAAGGCTATCTTCGATTGTGACTAAGAATAATACTGGAATTTTGGGTCGACCGAAATCTGCGTATGAAATTGTGCCTTCCTGGGAGACATCCTTTGCATTAAACATTTGCTGCTCGTCGTCGTAACCGTAAATCAGTCCGAATTCTGGAATAAATAGATCAAAAGCAATAGCTGGATAGCCTTTGTCAACAGATCGCTGGATAAGTGCTATCGTTTGCTCCAGCTTATCAGGAGATACAGGAGTAGAGGCTTCTCCCATATTGCTGGTATAACCTAAGTTGCATAAGTTTCTGCGAAGAATATAACCGCCAGGAAAAGAGGTTGGACCTGCTACGTTAACTTCGGTTGGATCGATATTAAGTCGGAAGGCATGACCAGTGAGCCCCATAACGTCTATAAGTGAGAGGTTTTTTTTATCGGTGTAACTGACCGATCCATAAACGGCACTAGCAGCAGAAGTCAATGTCTTCGTCCAATCACGATTGATAAGTTGTTCAGAAATCATATTAAGGTAACCACCTTCATGATAATGTTAGATTGGGGGAGAGGTCAGGATGACACGTTTCGGGAGACCAAGTGTTGCTCGCTTCTGCACATATCCGTTAAGGGAAATACGGATCCGCTCTCTATAGACCTTGGATTTGGATCTGGACAAGGTGTTGTAAACGTTGGCAGTCGTTGTTTGGAACAGTGAGGCAATCTCGGTAGGCGTCAGTTCGTCAAAAAAATGAGCTTCAAACATAGCTCTTTCACGCTTGCCAAGGCATGAAAGCAAATCTCGTAAACACTGCAACATATCCGCTCTTACTAATGAAACCGCCGGATCATCACGAAACCGTGCTTCTTCAGTAGCAGAGCGAGATAGGTGTAATAAGATTTCGTCGATGTCGGTCCAATCGGTATCCACAACCGACGTGTCTCCAGATTTTTGGCTGAAGTCTGAGAACGGGCGTTCCTTACCGTAGGGTCCACCGCGTCGCATTTTCATATATGCCTGATTTCGTACGATACGTTGCAGCCAAGGAACAAAGCGCTCCGCATTCATTAAAGTACCGATGTGCATGAATGCCCTTATGAGTGCTTCCTGCACGATATCTTCGGCAATGCATTTGTCTTGCGTTATTGTATTCGCCCATCCGAGAGCTTTACTTCGATGATAACGTACTAATTCACCAAATGCCTCACGATCACCAGAGCGCGCGCGATGTACGAGTTCCTGTTGCTCATCATTTGTCTCCATACTCAAGCCAATTGATTTCTGAGATTCGATAAAGAGTATGGGTTCTTGACTTCTTAACGCAACCTTTTCCAATGACTTGCCATCCTTTCATAATCCCTCTACAATGTTTGATGCCAAAGGACATGCAATTTCTATCATTTTTCGAAAAAAATTCGAATTATTTTTATCTGCCTACATTAGTCGATGTGCTCTTCCAATATTTCTAATGGTTTAAAAGAAAAGAGAGGTCTGCGTGGACCTCCGTATTCCATTTTATCACAAAGTATGCTGATCAATAAGGTTTGATTTTCCATTAATTCCCTTAATTTCACCATGTGTTGGTAATTAAATGAAAACAAAGCGGAGGAGCTTTTATTGTGACGAAGGTTAGGTTACATGTCCCATATGAAGAAATTAAAAGGAGACTAATAAACATAACAACCAGAGGCATTGTTATAAAATGGAAACTTAATGCTTGCTCGAATCGTCTAATTCATTAGAATTAAAAATTGGGGGTGATGGATTCTGAGAAAATTTGTTCTTGGTCTAATTTGCGGAATTGGTTTAACCGTAACAACTGCTGTTTATGCGTCAGATACGATACAAGCGTACTTGTTTTCAGTCACGTACGAATTTAATGGTCAAACCAAACAATTAGATAGCGATTATACAACATTAAATTATAATGGCCATGCTTATGTTCCCGTAAGGTACATTGCAGAAAGTATGGGCGGTGTTGTTGGTTTTGATGATCAACAAAACGTTATTCAAATCAAGTACGGACCCTTAAACGTATCGGACTCAAGCTCTCCATTTATCTCTATCGGTAATCTCGTGACGATTCCGAGCGAGTTTAAAGTGACGACGCATGTTTTTGGTCAAATTAATGTCGATCATCCAGGAATAACCTATGTAAAAGGAGAGCTTACTTTTTACGATGACAAACAACAAGTGTTAGGCTCCCTACGTGTTGACAACGATTTTCGCGAAGGGCTACAAAATTTTGACGTTAGTACCAATGGTGATGTATCGGGATACAAGAAAGTTGAATTTCATATAATCGAGACCAGAGAAGGGGTTAAAAACGTAGTAAATTCGCTATATGATCAAGCGGTTCAAAAGAATAGCACTGGAGTTTATAACATTTTAAAATCTGTCAATAAAGAACAACGAGATCTTTTATTTTTGCAAGTAATGCAAAGCGCTTTTACCCACGATTCTTCTGTTGCGAAAGTTATTATTCCAGAGTTTTTAAAATTTCCAATCGATATTAATATCCAAGATAAAGAAACGGGAGATACATCTCTACATTATGCCACTACTTTTGCTCAAGATCTTGTACCAGTCTTTATAAAATCAGGAGCTAATGTGAACCTTTCTAATCATTCGAAATTAACTCCGTTAATTATTATGAGTTCTAGACAAAGACCCGATCTTGTCAAAATGCTTATTGATGCAGGCGCTGATGTAAATGTAAATTCTGATCGTGGATATACTCCACTTTTAGCTGCACTACGTCCAATGTTTGGAAACTACACAGATAAAACCGCTGAGAATCTTGAATTGCTTCTTAAAACTGGTGCTAACGTGGATGTGCGCTATGAGGAAGGTGGAACGCCCTATTCGATCATGGAATATGTATATCCAGAAGAGCTTAGACAAAGAATGATCAATCTTTTAGATGCTTATAAAAAAATGAAGTGAGATTTGGTTGAATGACCAGCATGCGCGATTGTAAAAAGTACTTCAAAACAAAGTTTTGAAGTAGACAATAAAGTTTTGAAGTAAAGTAGGCGTTCACTTTATTGGGTGAACGCTTATTATATTTTCTTGTATTGAGGAAGTCCTTAGTAGTCGTATGGAAGCAAGTCAGTCAACCCGGGGTGATTAAACGGGCAGGATAGTTGTAAGGATTGCTTGAATACCGCGTGAAAAAAATAGTAGAAACGAATTGACATTGGAGTTTACTCCAATGTTATTGTGAATGTATGGAAAAACAATATTCTATAAAAGAGGTTTCACGGATACTTGGTATTCCGAAGGATACGCTTCGGTACTATGACCGTATTGGAATCGTATCGCCGTCCCGGGAACACAATTCTTACCGCAGGTATTCTAAGGACGACCTCGTCGATTTGATGAATATTCAAATCATGCAGTATGCGGGCTTTTCACTAGAAGAAATCAAGGGGAAGTTTCAGTTCCACAGAATGCAGAGTGTAGATCCTGCTTATTGCCAAGAGGTCGCTGAATTCCTTGATGCCAAAAAAGCAGAAACGCGCAAGAAAATTGCACATCTTGAAAAGGTCAGTCAGTTGCTCGACGTAGCAGTTGAAACGCTAAGGGACTTTAATCATGAAAGTGATCAGCGGCTGGCAGTGTTCGTTCGGGAGATTTACCGGGATCTTCACAAGAAGGATCCTGGAATAACTAAGGAGGATTGTGATGGACATAAAAATTAAGAATTATTATTATCTGATTGCTGGCGTTCTTGCGATACTGTTTGCCGTTACGCACGCTTGGAACGGGCAATCCGCTGTATTGCCGACGCTCTTTGTGAATGATATAGCCTTGGATACACGGATAATATTTAGGTATGTCTGGCACATTATCACCGCAGAGAATCTGGTCTTCGGCATTGTATTCATTATCCTGTCATTTCAAAGCGAGCGATCGAAGATCCGGTCTGCTGCATGGACGATCGCGTCACTTCTGCTCGTTCGTCTGATGGTCATTCTTGGCGTAACGGCATTTTATGATGTTTCGGCACTTACGGATACGTTAATCGATTCGATTGCCATCCTAATCTATGTCGCTTTCATCATATTGGGCATAAGAATGAAGAAAAAAGAGTTCGGAGGTCCCTAAAGGAAGTTGCAACAAGGAAAAGAATATGATAATATTCAGCTACATTTAACGATTGGAGATGAAGAGGATAATGTAATATTTCTTGCCCTTTTTCTAAGAATAGAACAGTGTTTGTTTTATTTCTTATTGGCAAGAAAGTTACCTTATTCTTTTCACTCAAACTATATCCTTTTTCATACCCTGGCCCGGGTTGAATTTGTCGTATTTTTTTGAGCTGCAGGAAAGGTAACTTTCTTGCAGCTTAATTTTTTTTTTCGACAAAGGAGGATATCGGAGTGTCTACTATTAACGTATCAAACCTAACGTTTGCCTATGAAGGCAGCTACGACAACATCTTTGAAAACGTCAGTTTTATGATGGATACTGACTGGAAATTGGGCTTTACAGGGAGAAATGGCCGGGGGAAAACGACGTTTCTCCAACTATTGCTCGGAAAGCATGAATACAGCGGCTATATTTCGTCGCAGGTAGAGTTTGAATATTTTCCATTCCATGTAGAGCGCAAGGAAAGTCTAACGTATGAAGTAATTGAAGATATTTTCCCGGACTATGAGCACTGGCAATTAATACGGGAGTTTTCGCTACTAAAAGTGTCCGAGGACGTTTTGTATCGCCCTTTCAATTCGTTGTCCAACGGAGAACAGACCAAGGTGCTGCTAGCGACCTTGTTCATTAAGGAAAACAGCTTCCTGCTCATTGACGAGCCGACAAACCACCTAGATATGAATGCGAGGAAGCTTGTAAGTCAATATTTGAGATCAAAGAGCGGGTTCATTCTTATATCTCATGACAGAGCGTTTCTCGATCATTGCGTCGATCACATTCTCTCCATCAACAAAACCAATATCGAGATCCAGAAAGGCAATTTTTCGAGCTGGTGGGAAAATAAGCGGAGGCAGGATCAGTTCGAACTTGCGACGGACGAAAAACTCCGTAAGGACATCAAACGGTTGTCCGATTCGTCCAGACGTACTGGGGATTGGGCGCATGCAGTAGAAAAAAGCAAAAACGGCACAAGAAATTCCGGCTCCAAAATCGACAAAGGCTATGTAGGCCACAAAGCCGCCAAAATGATGAAGCGCTCGAAATCGATTGAACAAAGGCAGCAATCGGCCATCGAAGAGAAATCCAAGCTTCTGAAAAATATTGAAAGCTCAGAAAGTCTGGAGATTACGCAGCTCTCTTATCATAAGCCTCAACTTGTGGAGCTGGATGCGGTTTCGATTTATTACGGGGAAAGACAGGTATGCGAGAATGTAAGCTTTACGATTGAGCCAGGCGAATCCATTGCGCTAATAGGCCCGAACGGTTCGGGAAAATCTTCGATTCTCAAGCTGATATGTGGTGAGGGGCTAAGCTACACCGGAAGCTTACGGAAGGATAGCCAGCTTCGAATATCGTACGTATCGCAGGATACTTCCCACCTTCGTGGAAATTTGTCGGACTATGCTAGGGAGCATGGAATTGACGAAAGTTTGTTTAAATCGATTCTTAGGAAGCTTGATTTCTCCAGACCCCAGTTTGAAAAGGATATGTCGGCGTTTAGCGGCGGCCAGAAGAAAAAGGTGCTGATCGCCAAAAGCCTGAGCGAGCAAGTGCATTTGCATATTTGGGACGAACCGCTTAACTTTATTGACGTCATCTCGCGTATGCAAATCGAAGAACTGCTGCTTGAGTATAACCCAACCATTCTATTCGTGGAGCATGACAGCGAGTTTTGCAAGAATATCGCGACAAAGATTGTAGAACTGACAAACTAACCTTTCTTGGAGGATGAGGGCAATGATGATTGAGGTTGAAGTTGAGGTTGTAGATGATTTTGTGAACCTGTTCATTTCGAATGAGAAGGTTCACGAAAATATATTCTCGGGAATTTATCGGGGAGGCCCCGTTATCAACGGTAAAACGTCACATTTGTGGCAACTGTATCATGGGAATCATGCTCTCGTCTTTTACTTTTAAGAGGCGGGAGCTTTTTTATTTTAGCTTGTAAAATCAGATGACAAGAACTTGAGGACATTCCCGATTTTGACAAGAACATTATGACATCCCGACGGATCGCGCTACTAGATATGGATGGCTATGTTGTCCTATCTGCTATTGAATGGCATCAAATGATCGCAAAAATGAAATAAAAAGGTCGTCATATTGGATGTGAGCCTCCATATGTTTACGGTAGAATGAAAATACGCTCTCATTCCTTGATGGGGCTGGAATTGGAATCCCGGACCCGCTATGTTTCCGCGCGAGACAATTTCTGGCGGGAGTCAAACATTTCATTTGAGAAAAAGGAGGAATTTGCTATGGGAAGAAGTTACTACTCAATTATCGAGATAACAGATCATGGTCCATACGTTACCAAACTGGTGCTGCCCATATCGGTGAACGTGAAGGCTGAAGAAGTGAAGCCGGAATGCTTTAGTGTATATGTGGAGCGGAAGGACAAGAAGGGCGAGATCCTGAAGCTTTCGAGGAACTGGTTAGAGAAGACGGAAAAGGAGTTAAGCAAGGGCTACTGCGTGGTGAAAGCCGCATATCCTTCCTGTATCCATGGTGTACGGAGAGAGGAAGGGGAATTCGTGACTTTGGAAATGAAGTATGGGCCGCTCGATTCCTTATCCGCGGCAATTGCCTGTCCGAGCGACTTCAACGAGTTTATCTTCAGCGATTATCGAATTACACAGATTGCGGAAATTCCAGCGGAGGAAGAGAGGCTGACGGGATTGGTATTCGATCTGTGTGCAGGCAATACCATGAAACAGGCGGAGAAGTTCCTGCACGGCATTTCCTCCTATGAAGAGGAGCCGCTAAAGTATGGCTACTTCGTGCCGCAGACTGGAAACGGCAGGCGGCCACTCATCATCTGGTTGCACGGAGCTGGAGAGGGCGGACAGGATCCGACCATCGCTTATACGGGCAACAAGGTGGTGAACCTGGCCAGCGATGCAATCCAAGCGAAATTTGGCGGAGCTTACATGTTGGTACCGCAGACACCGACCTTCTGGATGAACGACGGCAGCGGACAGTACGGCAGATCAGGTAAGTCCAAGTATGGGGTGACTTTGAAGGCTCTGATTGATGAGTTCATTTTCAGGAATGATGCGGCAATCGACACTAACCGGATCTATATCGGCGGCTGCTCCAATGGGGGATTTATGACCATGCGTATGGTGCTGGACTATCCGGATTTCTTCGCTGCTGCATATCCTGTTTGCGAAGCGCTGTTCAATGACGTTATCAGTGATGCGGATATCGAGGCGATTAAGCATGTGCCGATTTGGTTTACCCATTCCAAGGATGATTTGATTGTAAAACCGGAGGAAACTGTAATACCGACTTATAAGCGCTTGATTAAGGCCGGTGCGAAGAATGTGCATCTCTCGTTCTTTGATAAGGTTGTGGACATCCATGGCTTGTTTGCGGATGAAAAGGGAGAGCCGTTTAACTACATAGGGCATTTCTCCTGGATATATGCCCTGAACGATGACTGTCACCTGGATTATGACGGGAAGTCGGTCGTGGTGGAGGGTAAGCAAGTATCTCTCATGGATTGGCTTGCTGTGCAGAGCAAGTAAACGGAAAACATATCCATTACTGGAGAGTTTAAAAGACTTCTTCCATTACCAAAGTACATATTATGATTCTTGTTACAGTTGGTTATGCTAGGAGCCGTTGGTCTGATCATGTTGGGGGTGTCGATGGTGTTTAGAATGTAGTTGAGTTTTAACCGGCAAGAGCGGTCAGGCTAGACTGCCGCTGCTTTTATTGAACTCCCTCGGGGAACCAGGTGAGCAGACCAGACGGATCGTCGGGATACGGTGCGACTTCCTCAATTGTTCTGCGCAGGTAAATTAACGCCCATATACGATGCAATTGGTTGTAAGAAGTACTTCAAAACTTATTTGTAATTCAGCCTTTTTGACCAAAGTCATCACTTCAAAACTTTATTTGTAAATTATTATTAAGAATAAAACCAGCAAAGAATTTGGCCAAGGCGTGTCGCCGTCCGAATCGGCACCTCATTCAGATACGTTTTTGCTATAAAGCTTTGTACCTTTTGTTTCGTGTCGGCTTGAATCGGGATACGGAAACCGGGCAACAATTGCAGGATGTATGCCAACGCCTGCTCAGGTGCCATCGTATCCTCCCGCTTTTCTTCGAACACGCGAAAGTCGAATTGATATTGACGGGCATAGAGGAGATTCAACATGTAGACGATATCCAAACGCATGGCTGGCTGTTCCCCGCCCATCAGAAGTTCGATCATGGACGAAGACGGTTCAACAGCCGTCACTTGAGCGGAACGCAGGGCAAAGGGAATGGCAAAAGCTCCCGGGCCGGAACCGATGTCAAGTACCGTGGCGCCCTCAAAACGTACGCCGAGCTGATCCAGCCACCCCATGACTTGCTCTGTCGGTCCTTAACCCGTATTTCCGAGGGCGTTCCCGGCAAAGGATTGAGCACGGGAGTCCCACATGGAGATGGCTTGATCCCCGTGTTGCTTATGCGTTTCTTGCCAGGCTCCATCCCACGAGGAGCAATCCTTAATGTTGACAGTTGTCAAGACACTGAACCTACGGACTCATCCAATTTCCCTGACTCCCGGCGTCGCCGATTCATGAATACCAAAGACAATGCAATGACCGTGAGGATAATCCCAAGCACTTGAAATCCCTCGAAGCTGAACTTATTTCCCATTACGATGCCAATCAGCAATGAAGAGAGAATGGTTCCCAGGTATCTTGATGTATTAAATAATCCGGATGCTACACCTATAATTTCTTTTGGAGAACTCTTGAACAAGGCCGCCTGCATACCGACATTGTTCAACCCGTTGCTAATACCGAATGCTGCCAAAGCCAAACATACACTGATTACCGGTGAATTTTGATTCAATGTCACGAGCCACACCGACCCCAATGTCATCAGAATTGCGGACACCAGCAATGCCGGCCTGGGACCTGATTTATCGATCCATCGTCCTGCTATTGGTGAAGTAACTAGCGAGCATAAGCCTAAGCTTAGCATGAGAATCCCTGTTTGGAACTCGCTGACATGGCGTACCATTTGCAAGTAGGACGGAAGCCCGAAAAAGAGCGAGTAAAAAAGTACGTTAACGAGCATGAATTCGACATTAACCCAAGTCATCGCAGGATATTTGGCGAATGTGCGCAAAGGAATAAAGGGAGACTTCGTTTTTAACTCATGTCGTACAAAAGCCCCCAGTGAAACGAGGCTTATCAGCCCGACAATAACGTTACTTAATGAGATTTGCCCAGATGATTTTGCTGAAAGTAAGGAGGTAAGCAGGGCAACCAGACCCACAGTAAATAGCAGGATCCCTGACGCATCAATCAAATCAAACCATTTTCGAAAGGACATGCCCCGTTGGGAGGATGTTGACGGTT
The DNA here is from genome assembly GCF_055396115.1 of Paenibacillus sp. WG02. Lineage (NCBI taxonomy): Bacteria > Bacillati > Bacillota > Bacilli > Caryophanales > Paenibacillaceae > Paenibacillus > Paenibacillus sp. WG02. Next base: position 1,109,642 of record NZ_AP036016.1, read on the forward strand.
CGTCCTTAGGAATATGCCTCCAAGATAATAGAAAGCTCACCACCACGAACGGAATATTGACGAAAAAGATCGCAGACCAGCCCCACCAGTGAATGATGACCCCACCAATAAAGGGTCCAATTGCTGCCGCTCCGGATAGAAATATGGACAAAACAGACAATGCGGTCGCTTGTTTCTCCGTAATATGAATTCGCACAATGGCCATTCCAACTGCAACCATCATGCTTGTTCCAATGGATTGCACAATGCGGAACACGATGAGCCACCCAAAACTTGGTGATAGTGGAGCTAATAAGGATGCAACGAAGGCTACAACAAGCCCGATAAGAAATATCTTCCTGCGACCGAATAAATCGCTGGCTTTTCCCATGACAGGTTGAGCGATAGCACTTGCAATATAGAAAGAAAAAATAATCCAGGAAACTACTGTAAAGTCAAGTTGGAACACATTTTGAAGTCTTGGAATAGCAACTGAGACCATGGAAGAATTTAATGGGTTCAATAGTATCCCAAGGCCAACGGAAATCATCAACCACCTGCTGCGAGCATTCATTTTTGGTCACCCCTCTAAGTGTATTGATGTCATCCTACTTGAAATCGATTATTTATTCCAACGCATTTTATGTTATGATTTCATTGACTTGAAGGAATGAATCGAGGGGATGAAATGGAACTACTACAACTGCAATACTTTCTCGCGGTAGCTCGATTGGAACATGTGACCGAAGCTGCACGAAGTCTGCATGTTACGCAATCTTCACTAAGCAAAACGATTCAACGCCTGGAAGAGGATCTAGGGGTTCCTCTATTCGATCGAACTGGGAGGAAACTGCGATTGAATGAGTTCGGAAGCAGATTCCTTCGCCGTGCGGAAAGGGCTTTGTTTGAATTGGAACAGGGGAAGCAAGAGATTAGCGATTTGTCCAGCCCGGAACATGGCATAATCGAATTGGCGGTGACCAACGCAAGCACGTTGCCAAATATCCTTCGAGAGTTTCGGAAAAAGCATCCCCATATTCAATTTCATGTACAAATGCTGAGCACTCAGGAAATGGTTACGCTTCTTCATAGAGGAGAGGTCGATTTCTGCTTGTCCTCACCTCCCATACAAGGGGATGACATTGAATGTCAAATCGTGTTTATCGACCCCATCCTTGTAGCTGTTCCAAAGGGGCATCGGCTGGCAGACCGAAGCAGCGTAACCTTGACAGAACTTAAGGATGAATGGTTCGTCGGAGTAAAGAGAGGCTACAGTACTCGCGATTTAGTAGATTCCGTATGTAAATCGGCTGGATTTGCACCTAACTATGTGTATGAGGGAAACGAGCCTGCCAGGCTAAGCGCTCTAGTGGAAGCCGAAATTGGCATTGCCTTCATACCAAGCACGGCAATGAATTCACGGGAACATATCCACTATCTCCAAATAGAGGAACACGAATTGGTACGGGAGATTGCTTTATTACGGCACAAAAGTCGGTACATCTCGCGGGCTGCTCTGGAATTCCGTGAGGTCGTTGTCGAATATTTTGGGGCGATATCCAAACAGGAGTAACCCATTCAAGGAATAGTAACAGATCCAATCCTTCGGCAGATACCGAAGGGTTTTTTGTTTTTCTCTATAATGGCATTCCCTCATTTCGTGTTTTTCTAAGTATTGACAATGAAATAAATGGAGTCTATTATTCAATTGAATACTTGAATAAAGACAATTGCGAAATAAGGAGGAGACGACAATGGCATATAAATCGATCATTATTGGAACAGGGCCGTCCGGTTTGACGGCGGCGATTTATTTGGCGAGAGCTAACATGAACCCGCTGGTGATTGAAGGACCGGAGCCGGGCGGGCAGCTGACGACGACGACGGAAGTTGAGAATTTTCCCGGATTTCCAGATGGAATCATGGGTCCGGAACTGATGGACAACATGCGCAAGCAGGCGGAACGCTTCGGCGCCGAGTTTCGCACAGGTTGGGTAAACGAACTCGATTTGTCGCAAAGACCGTTTAAGCTGAAGGCGGAAGGCGTTGGAGAGCTGATGGCGGAGACGTTGATCATTTCCACCGGGGCATCGGCCAGATTGCTTGGTATTCCGCGCGAGAAGGAAAACATCGGCCGCGGTGTAAGCACCTGTGCAACATGCGACGGTTTCTTCTACCGCGGCAAGAAAATCATCGTTGTCGGCGGCGGCGACTCTGCCATAGAAGAAGCGAATTTCCTGACGCGCTTCGCCTCAGAAGTTCAAGTTGTACATCGCCGTAGCGAGTTGCGCGCCTCGAAAATCATGCAGGATCGCGCCCGCAGCAATAGTAAAATTACATGGAGCTTGGACAAGACGCCGCTTGAGGTCGTCTCCGATAACAAAGGAGTGACCGGGCTAAAGGTGAAAGATATTGCGTCCGGTGCTGAAGAAGTCATCGAAACTGACGGTATTTTCGTAGCGATTGGCCATACACCGAACACCGGTTTTTTGAATGACCAACTGGAGATAGACGAACTTGGGTACATCGTTGTGACTGCTGGAAGTTCCGAAACGAATATTCCCGGCGTATTCGCCTGCGGGGACGTGCAGGACCACAAGTATCGCCAAGCCATAACGGCTGCAGGCAGCGGTTGTATGGCTGCAATCGACTGCGAGAAGTTCCTGGAGCATGAGGCGGTACATGAAAAGATCCAATCCATGTAACGGTACTAACGATCTATCTTATGACAAAGAAAAGGAGTGACTTTATCCATGCAATGGAAAGAAATCGCGACGTTGGACGAATGGAAAGATGTGTTGGAGCAATCAGTCTGAACGGGGACAAGTTATATTCAAACATAGCACTACATGTCCGGTTAGCGCTAACGCGATGAATGAAATCAAGCAGTACTTAGCGGCTGATCCAAACAGAGATGTTGAATATTTGTTGGTAAAAGTCATTGAATCCCGCCCTATTTCCAATCAGATTGCCGAAGATCTGGGAGTTAAGCACGAATCACCACAAATCATTTATGTGGAAAATAAAGAGAAATACTGGACGACATCCCATTGGGCGATTACGAACGAGCATATGACAGCGGTGTTAAAGTTTTGAAGCAGTTAGGTGTTCACTCTTCTGGGTGAACGCTTTTTTTAACATAATAGAAAGTATAAGTTTCGAGGTAGAGCTTAAGGGTATCCCCTTTCTAAGGTGGCCATTCAAAAACTTCTGCAATTGTGCAAAGTCGGCTGTCGATTCATTGTGGACAAACGCTAACGAACTCAGAAAACGTTATGAAGCCCAAAAGCGGGCTTTTGATAGTCTAACGAATCGAGAAAACGCTATTGCAGGAAAGACAGCCCCAAATCACGCTTTTTCGCTAACGTAACGAGGCTGCGATTCGTTAGCCATTCGAGTATGCGCATGATGAGGACAATTGCGTGTGCACGGTTCGTTAGCTCTGCGACAGCTTCCAAAATCGGTCTGCAGAGAAAAGAAGATGATCATGGAGCGGATATGGGCGGTTGGAGCCCTATATCCAATTCCCTCCCCAAGCTCAAACATATGGATTAGCACACAAAGGACCTGAGGCAGAGCCTCAGGTTTTTTTAGCTGGGTGGGGTGGGGGATTAACTGAATGAACGATTCTTTGTCAGGCGGGTATGTAATGTGATGGCCCTCGCGGCGATTGAACTAAACGGGCAGGATAGTGGAATAGATTGTGGTAAACTATTGTTGATAATATCCTTTTGGAATGGGTAGGGGGATATGAGTGATTTGCATGGACAAATTCAAATGGGAACGGTGATAACATGGAGAAGGAAAACACAAAGGATTTAAAGGATTACGCAGGACGAATTCAACAATTGGTTGAAAATTTTCAAAGCAATATACATGAACATTTAAACGAAGATTATGAAAAATCAACAAAATGGTCAGATAAACTTGCCGATAGTGTAGCGGAGTTTGTTGGAAGCTGGAAATTTATTAATATTTTCGTTGTATTTTTGGTAGCGTGGGTTATCTTAAACACATTGGCGATCACTAAGGTTATTCATTTTGATGAACCGCCTTTTATTTTGTTAAATCTTTTATTATCCTTTCTTGCTGGATTCCAAGCTCCAATTATCATGATGAGTCAGAATAGACAGTCAGCAAGAGATAAACAAGAAGCTATAATTGATTTTGCAATCAATTATAAAGCGGAGCAAGAAATTGATGATATGCAGGGTCATCTGCATAGACTTGAGGCAGATTTTGCTGAATTTAGGAATGAAGTGAAAGAAGATTTGACGGAGATTAAAAAGCTTTTACAGGGGAAATAAAAGATCCTAAAAAACCCAAAGAGAACTTTACCTTCATGTAGGAATAAACATAGGAAAGTTCTCTTACATACATTTTCTTTTAAAACATTCATCGATTATAGATGAATATTCTAGTTTTGCCACCTTCCTGACAGTCTAGTCAACTTCATTTCCCGTGGTTCCATTATAATGATGAGTATGTGGATGCATGCCATTTATCGTTGTAAATCCTTCAAAATAGGAATTTGACATAGGTATCCACACAAATGATGAAGTATTTTCTTCAATCCCCAAACGATTTTGGTTCTATACGACTATCAAAAGCAAAGATCGTTTTCATTACTTCATGAATTTCTACATAAGACGTGCACCTGCAAATGTTGGACTCAAGCCATAACTGAACCATTTCCTCGTTTGCATTTGGATGTAAATTCGCCAAACCATGACAGTTCATAATAAACCCGGGAGTGCAGTACCCGCATTGGAACGCCTGCTTTTGAACAAAGGCCTGTTGTACAGGAGAATGTTTCAATCCCTCAATCGTTGTTATATGCTGCCCTTCCGCTTCCACTGCGAGTATGAGGCAGGCTTTCATTGGGAGATCGTTAATCAATATTGTACAAGATCCACAATCGCCATTGTCACAACCGGATTTACTCCCCGTTAAACCGAGACCTTCTCGAAGTACATGCAGCAATGTATCTGCACCTCGTGCCTGTATTGTCTTTCTTTCTCCGTTAATTTGAAATTTCACTGGATACATACTTGATTCCTGTAGTGTCATACTTTACCTCCCTTCCAACTTTTTTACTGTTTCGAATAACGTATTCTTGAGCACAAAAGTTCGATAATCGGCAGAGCCTTCCGTATTATTTAAAACGGGAGCCGGAAGGTTCCAGATGATCTGATCAATTCTTTCTGCTAAGGACAATCTTGAGTTGTTTACTATTTGTTCGATTTCAATAGATCGAAAAGGGAATGCGCAAACGCCGCTAAATGCTATACGAATCTGTTTTTCCTTTTTTAACGCAGCCACGGAAACGAGAGGATAGCCTACGTTGCCGATTTGCCTTTTTTTTAAATGAATATATGGCAAAGTTAAATATTCACGATCTGTGATCGTTTGTAATAGAAATTCATTCTTCTCCAATCTCATCCGTTGTGAGAATACATGATGTATATTAGTCACTTTAAACCCTTCTGGTCCTGCTATAACCATACGGCTATCTGCCAACAACAGCGGGAGTACAGCCTCCCGATAATAGATTTCGCCGCAAATGTTCCCTCCGAGCGTAATTTTATTCCGGGCAGTTTGATCCGCGACTCCTTGGGCGGCTTCGCTCAGTAACGGGAACAGATTCGATGCGGATAAACTCGATAACGAGACGCAAGATCCGATAACAAGACTATCTTTTTGTAATTCAATAACGTTGCTCTCCGGAATGGCCTTCAAATCGACAACTGCTCTTGGATGAATGAAGTTTCTACGGGCAAATGTAATAACTTCTGTTCCACCGGAATAATACAGAGGATTTTTCCCCTGTGTTTGCAGATACTGAAATAATTCCACGGCCTTCTGAACTGAAGCAGGTTTATAATACTCAAAGTCAAAAGGAATCATGGATCGTCCTCCAGATCACTTCGGGCGTTAGAGGTAATTGATTAAGTCCTACACCGATGGCAGTCGACAAGCTGTTCGCCAATGCGGCAGGCATTCCAATCACACCATGTTCGCCTATTCCACGCAATCCGTAAGGCGCTTCTAAATGAGGAGTCTCGACAAAATCAACGAAGTACTTCGGCTGCTCCCCATAGCGAATCAACTTGTATGTCCGTAGTTGCGGATTTAATATGGCCCCGCTATCATTACTAAGAAATACTTCCCGACTGGCTAGACTCAGGCCTATGCTCATACCGCCAGTGATTTGGCTCCGGGCGAATTCTGGATTGATTACCTTACCAGCGTCGATGACAGTTGCCGCATTCATGATTTTATAAGTATACTCTCTCGTGTCCAATTCTACTTCAACTGCCTGAGCGCCTACCGTCCACTCGGGACCGGGGTTTCCTTTACCAGTTTCCGGATCCAGCAACGTTAAATTTCGCATGGCGTAACTCCCGCGTCCGATTACCTGTCCACCTATCGTGTGGCCATCAGGGAATTTATATCCATTGGCGATTTTTTCAACGTCTAACCCGATGTCGGAACCATTTTTGAAGAATACTCTTCCCTTACCAACATCCAACTCGTCCGGAGAGCATTCTAGTACTTGAGATGCTATATCTTTTAGCTGTATGATGGCATCCTCAGCTGCCGCAAGAACAGCATTGCCAACCAAAAATGTGCTTCTGCTCGCCACGGTTTTCCAATGTTGGGGATCAATTTCGGTATTCACATCCATGGAAATGTGTATCATCCGATCATCCATGCTTAACCGTTCGGACAAAATTTGAGTAAGCGCGGTCCTCGTACCTTGACCGATTTCCACGGCTCCACAAAGCAGATTGACACTTCCGTCGGGATTAAACATAATAATAGCCCCAGCACCTGCATCTGTCGGTGTACTTGAATTTTTCCAGAAGCAGCTCACTCCTTTCGCCTTGATGAAGTGACCTTCATGCTTTATTATGGGCGAGTTATCCCAGTGAATTAAAGATTTCAATTTTGCAATGCACATGGGCAAATTGCCCAAGTTGCTTCTGTTCAGAATGGTTTGTGTCGGCGTGGTATCCCCTATTCCGATAGCGTTTATGAAACGAAGCTCCAAAGGATCCATATCCAATCGTTCCGCCAATACATCCATGCTTCTTTCCATCGCAAATGTTAACTCCGGATGACCGAATCCACGAAATGACGTAGCGTATGGATGGTTTGTATACATACATAAAGAGTCGCATTGAACATTATCAATTCGATAAGGCCCCGTACAATCGGTAGCTCCCGCGCGACTCATCACTGCTCCCCGATCCGAATAGGCTCCACTGTCATACAAATATAGAATTTCTGCCGCCTTGAGTTTCCCTTCGTTTGTACAACCAAGTCTAATTTTAGCGTCTAGTCCAATATGAACGGGTGAAGAAATCATATCCTGTTCTCTGGAATTAACGAGTTTAACGGTTTTTCCTCCAACGGCACTGGAAGCCAAATAGGCGAGAAATTCCAACTGAATGGCGGCTTTTCCACCGAACGATCCTCCGACCAAAGGTGTATGAACGATAACTTTTTGAAGAGGAATGTGAAAAGAATGACTGATTGATCTTCGAATGACATAGGGGGATTGTGAAGCGGAAGAGATAATCACTTTTCCATCAGGCCCAATTTCCGCTGTACAGCACCGTGTTTCCACAGCGGCATGGTCTGACTGCGGTAAGGTAACGTGAACATCAATGATATGATCACTATTTTCCCAACCTTCCTTCATATTCCCTTTGCGTATTTTGGTTCGATTTGCAATGTTAGTTCCAGGCTCCGGGTAGACCTCTTCGTGGCGTTTGTAAGTGGCAAGATGCTCATGAAGGAGAGGAGCACCTTGTTGATAGGCTTCCATTGGGGAGAGGAGGACAGGTAATAGCTCATAATCCACTTTGATTAGCAGTGCTGCCATCTCAGCCGCGTGTTCTTGTTCCGCAACGACGATTGCAACTGGTTCACCATAATATCTGACTTTATCAATGGCAAGGGGAGGGCGGTCTTCTAAAGGTGAACCCGTTAGAATTGGATGATCTTTACCTATAAAGACTGCTTTCACACCTGGAACTTTCCTGGCCTCCGACGAATCAATGGATATGATTTTTGCATGGGCGTGAGGACTGACCGCTAATTTGGCGTGTAGTAATCCAATTTTCAAGAAGTCATCCGTATATTGGGCTGTTCCGGTTACCTTTTCCCAAGATTCCTTCCTCATCGTGCTTTTTCCAATTGATCTTTCGTCCATAGTCCCCTCCTCCAACTAATGATTATTTCGCATTTTCTCCTATAGTCCATATATATTACTGATCTATGATCCATATTAATCCAGCCATAAATAAAAGACCTTATCAATCCTGTTGCTAATCCTGTTCACTCTACTTGTGTTTCAAAAAAAGAAATAAGCCAGATATTCCTTGTGTAAGGAATATCTGGCCTTTAACGGGAGCTTTTCGTTAAACTTATCTTTTGGAAATCTTGAATAATCTGGTTAGCATTATTATACAAAGCAAGAGGGTACTGATATTTCTCTAGAGTGAAAGGTGTTTTGATATTAAGGACAGGAGTACTAAAAGTGAGGTTGGAATTGGTTAGGTTATCGAGATGTGAATTCCATTCTTTCACATATAAGGCAATCGTATATAAATGATCTGCCCAAATCTGTTGATCCTCCGCCCTCCAGTGCTTACTTTCGGACCATTCAGTAAATATCCGGATCATATCTGAGAGATTGGCAAAGCCTAGCCGGAGTTGTTGCAAATGCTGAGTTTGTCGCTTAAGAGTATCACGTTTTTCTGAAGCGAAAAGATGATAACTTAGACTTTGATTCGCCTTATCCATTTCAGTCGTGGCTTGATGCAGTTCTTGGAATAACTGTTGAATTTCTTTTTCCATGTCCCGTGATTCCATCGAGGAGCAACCGGCTTCAACCCATTGAGCAGTCTTGAAAAAATATGTAGTTAAATGGTCCGCAAATTTACTCATAAGGTTTTTAGCTTTCTTAACGGAATCGGGTGGGAATAATAATATTTGGATGAGTAAAGCAACTGCAGCTCCGATAACGGTATCACGAATGCGATCAAAAGGATAAGTAGGCATTTGACTTTGAAAGTACATCACTAACAGAATGCTAAGAGTAACTTGACTCATAACGACATTATCCAACTTCAATAACTTGACGAAAACCGATCCCAAAAGGATCATAAGTCCAATACTCCAGCCAGTTAACCCTAAAAAAGATACGAATGAGGAAGTTAGTGCAACGCCGAGAATCGTACCCAAAATGCGCTGCCAAGCAAATTGAATGGATTTGCTAACTGTTATCTGAATGCATAGTATCACTGTAAGCGGAGCCAGATATGGATGCTTCGATCCTGCCCATTTAGCTAACTCCCATGAGAGTGCAGCAGCTAGCGGGGTTTTCCATATCAATCCTGTATCTTGTATAAAAGACTTTATTCGAAGGTTCATTCAAATTGTATCCTTCTTCTTATTTGCTTTTACTTATTTTGTTGGTTTTCCGGTGCCCGAATTATTGTGCCCCATGGCTTCAAAACTTATTATCTCCAGACGGTCGTCACTGACGTTTCTTCCGCATTGTTAGTTTTGAGTTTACATTCAAAGTAATCTCCCACCGTTTACCTCCTCAAGTCCTTAGTATTTGCCCAAGAGCTATAATGCGAAGATGAATACCATATGATATCCCTTCGTAGGAGTTGATATCGTGGCCTGCTTTCCAGATGTCGTAATTATTGTTCGATCTAAAAAAAATTTTGCGAATATCGGCAGATTCCGGATTATCGGAAGTGCAAAACCTTGCCAGAGATTTATTAAAGTAGGTGCCCCAGTCAAAGATGCTGTATTATGTTTGCTCCAACATGGATTTACGATTGTTGAGCAAGGAAATGTCGGTGTATTTTTTCGGAATCGATGATATAACCTCCTCATGTTCTTCAGTATTTAATATGATTCATCGCGTTTTCTTTGCTCATAGTTGCCTTTGTAAAATTCTTCAAATGCCTAATCCAAAAGAGTCTACCGATATCAAAAGTTTTGAAGTAATTAAGCGTTCACTCTACTTGGTGAACGCTTTTTTCTGGGCCTTTATAGAAATACTCATCACCATGGTTTATGATAGATATGAATATTCATGATAAAAACTAATATGCGGGTGAGGGTATAATGATTCTTTATGACTACATTGTTAATCTCTCCATATTTTCACTCTTAGTTAGTACGCCCTTAGTTATCCGTTCTTTCATTAATCATCAGCCACTTAAGCAAATGCACATCTGGGCAGGCGTATATGCCGGGCTTGTTTCCGTAATCCTAGTTATTTTGTCGGTTAAGCAACAAGGTTATTCTTATGACATCAGATATGCCCCCGTAATTCTGGTTTTTGCCTATCTTGGACCGGTATCTGGATTAATTACAGGTTTATTTTCCCTGATGACTAGACTATTTTCAAGCGGCAATTGGGTTCCTGCCATCATTGGGTGGACATTAATCATGAGTGTTTTCTCTGTCTTACATGTATATTGTTCACGATTCACACCTCTTAAAAAAATCGCGACTTTTTTTGGAACATATATTGTTCTCTATTTAATTACGGTATTTTCATTTCATATTTTAGTAAACCGGCCACTCTTTCACATTCAGTATTTATTGTTTGTAATGTTAGGAGTAATCTTTGGGGGCTTACTCATTGAATCCAATGAGAGGCTTCGTAGAATCATTACAGAAAAAAACCTTATGGAGAAGACACTAGAAGCAAGTGAATCGAAATACCGGCTAATCGCTGAGAATACGTCCGACCTGATCATGGTGATGGATAAGGATCATTCGGCTAGTTACTTTTCACCTTCTCACGAGCTCGTTTTGGGATATAAAGGCTTTGAATTGGAAGGTATTGAATTATGTATGCTGATACATCCAGACGATGTGTGGAGTTTTAAGAGTACGATAAAGAAGATGTTCGAAGATAAGGAATCCCACTCGATGGAGATCCGATTCAAACATAAAGAAGGCAGTTGGATCGAATTAGAGTCCCGCCTTCGGTCAGTTAAGGGAGAAGAAGGTACGATCAAGCATATCGTCATTATCAGCCGGGATATCTCCGAACGCAAAAAAGCGGAAGAAATTCTTTTGCAATCTGAGAAGCTGTCCGTTGTCGGGGAGACTGGCCGCAGGAGTGGCACACGAAATTCGAAATCCCCTCACAACCATAAAAGGATTTCTTCAGGTTTACAAAAGGGAGAATCATTTGATAAAGTTTAGTGATTTGCTCCTCAGTGAACTTGAACGCATTGAAACCATTACTAGTGAACTTCTTTCTTTGGCAAAGCCTCAAGCTGTTCAGCTTGCCCGCACGGATATACAGGAATTGATTGAATATACGCTCGAATTTCTGTCTCCTCAGACCCTGCTGAACAATATTGAATTTAAACGTAATTATGAAGAATCCAAATTCCCCATTACATGCGAAAAAAATCAATTAAAGCAAGTGTTTCTGAATATTTTAAAGAATGCCATAGAGTCAATGCCAAGTGGCGGGGAGATCGACATCAGTTTGAGAAAAGAATCAGATGATGTATGTATGATTTCTATAAAAGATCAAGGTTGCGGGATCCCTGAGGAACTGCTGCCTCGATTGGGTCAGCCTTTTTATAGTTTGAAAGAAAAGGGAACAGGACTCGGTCTCATGATCTGTCATAGGATTATTAAACAACACCAAGGCAATATTACGTATAAGAGCAGGGTTAATGAAGGGACCTTGATAGAGATCAGGCTGCCCATGACAAAATGATGATTGATATCGAAGACAATAGTTTAATAAGCATCAGGAGAAGGCTGCCGACAGTAAATTGATCGGCAGCCTTTTCAGCTACCGGCAGGTTTCACTTTTTCTACCATCATTGAGATTCGCTCCTTGCTTCCGGGTTTTAATCCGACTTTTTAAGACTTTTCCCCTGTATTATTGTCCTCCACTCCTGTTTTCCGGCTAGCCGATTTCCGATAAGCTAATACATGTAAACACTTTCTTTATCGAGAGAGGCTAGATATAGAGATCGGACAGGAGGGAAGCGGGATGGAACTGGTGACCGCCAAGATCACCGATACAAAAGAGCCGCCGTTACATAGGCAGATAAGGAGGATTTGGAAATACAAGCTGCTCTATGTTCTGCTGGTTCCCGCATTAGCATGGGTTTTCATTTTTGATTATCTCCCACTTTACGGGATAACTATTGCCTTCATGGATTACAACGCTATCCAGGGTTTCTCTGGAAGCCAGTGGGTCGGATTCAAATATTTCCGGATGCTGTTCGAATCGGAGATGTTCCTGAATGCCTTCAAGAATACGCTGCTTATTAGCTTGTATAAAATGATCAGCGGTTTTCTTTGCCCCATTTTGTTAGCGCTTGCACTTAATGAAATACGCGTGGTATGGTTCAAAAAGTCGCTCCAAACAGCCGTCTACTTGCCGAGGTTTGTATCTTGGGTCGTCTATGGAGGGATCATCACGCTGCTCCTTTCGCCGGAAACTGGGGTCATTAACAAGATCATAGCGTTTTTTGGCGGCGATCCGGCCTATCTGCTCGTCGAACCCGCTTACTTCCGGACCATTCTGGTCGTCACGGATGCGATGAAGGAGATGGGATGGGCGGCCATCATCTATATGGCTGCGATCGCTGGGCTGAACCCAGAGGTATATGAAGCCGCCATTGTGGATGGAGCAACGCGTTTTCAGCGAATTGTGCACGTAACTTTACCGGGAATTACCGGGACCATTATCGTCATCTTCATCCTGAGAGTCGGATATATCATGAGCGCAGGGCTGGATCAGGTCATCAACTTGTACAATCCGATGGTCTTTGAAGTCGGAGATATTCTGGATACGTACATTTACCGTGTAGGCATCGAGCAATTTAATTTGAGCCTTGCTGCCGCAGCGGACGTGATCAAGGGTTTTATTGGACTAGTGATGATGCTGGTTGCCAATCAAATTGCCAAGCGGATCAATGATTCCGGTATTTTCTGACAAAGGGGAAGAATGCGATGAAGCTAACGAAAGGCGAGAGTGCCTTTGTCACTACGAACTATTTGGTTCTGACGGTAATGACGATTATTATTGTAATTCCTTTTTGGTACGTGATTTCGGTTTCCGTGACACCGTATCATATTTTCAGCGAGAAGAACGGCCTGATTTTGTTTCCGAGCTCGCTCAGTTTTGAGTACTATACGTATTTGTTAAAAGAAGGCTCGCTGATCTTCACAGCCTACGGCAATACGATCCGCAACACAGCGGGGGGCGTTCTGCTCGCCTTGTTTCTGACAACAACAGCCGCCTACGCACTTGCAGAGAAAAAACTGCCCGGCAGGCGAATCTTCATGCTCATCTTCGTATTCACCATGCTGTTCAAAGGCGGGATGATTCCTACCTATATCACCATTAAGCAGTTAGGTTTGTTAAACACGAACTATGTGCTTATTCTGGTCATGGCCTACAGCGCTTTCAATATGATTATTATGAAATCGTTCTTCGAAAGCATTCCCGAGAGCCTGCGTGAATCGGCTTCCATTGACGGCGCCTCGGAGTTCAGAATCCTGTGGCAGATTGTGCTGCCGCTATCCAAACCGGTTATCGCAACGATCGGACTCTTGTACTTGGTCGTTTATTGGAATGATTTCTTCAACGCCATGCTCTATGTGACGGATTGGCACAAAGCGCCTGTGCAGCTTATCCTCCGCACCATCATTGCCAGTTCCAGCCTTCCGCCGGAGCTGCTTGAAGCGGCAGGCTCTACGCCTCCGCCGACGATCGGCATCCAGATGGCAGCGATTGTGATCGTGGCCCTGCCGATGCTCATTATTTACCCTTTTATTCAAAAGCATTTCGAGCAGGGGATGTTGATCGGATCTGTTAAAGGCTAGTTAATTTGTTTGTCGGCTTCATTCCCATTGGGGCAAAAATAAAATATAATTCAAGGAGGTCGATTTGTCATGTCAAATCAATTGAAAGTTTGGTCGTACAGCGCACTTGCTGCCCTATTAGCCGGAACCGTAACCCTCGCAGGCTGCAGTAAAACGGGTGATCCGTCACCGACTACTCCAGCGTCTTCCGCAAATACGGCATCGGCGGCACCGAAAGTAGAGGAGCCTTATGAACTAAAATGGCTGAAGGCCCAAGATATATCCAAGCCTTATGATCCTTCGAAGGATGCCGTGAAGCAAGCCGTAGAGAAAAAGCTGAATATCAAAATCACGCCGGAGATGGTGGACGTTCAGCAGTATAAAACGAAGCTTAATCTCAAAATGTCCAGCGGGGATATTCCCGATGTCGTACGTATTGATTTCGCTGACGATTTCCAAAAGTATGCTCAGCAAGGCGCTTTCGTCGATCTGACGAGTCTCATTAATGAGAAAGATACACCGAATATCCTCAAGGAAGTGCCCAAGGAGGTATTCGAACAAGCGAAAGTAAACGGTAAAATTTATGGTATTCCTTATCAAGGAGGACCAGGGGCGGGCTATCGCTGGAATGTGGTGCTGCGCAAGGACTACGTGGAGGGAATGGGCGCTCAAGTCCCAAAAACACTGGATGAGTACTACAATTTGCTCAAAAAAGTAAAAGCAGAGAAACCGGATGTCATCCCGCTCGGCGGCTATACGGCACAGATTGGTCAGCAGAAATATGCGAACAATTCATTTGATCATATTTTTGGCGCATTTGGCATAACACCGGGTTATTTCACGGAGAAAGACGGTAAATTCAGCAATTATGATATTGATCCGAAAATGAAAGAGGCCCTGCAGTATTTGCAAAAAATGTACGCAGAGGGACTTATCGATAAAGAGTTCGCCACGATCAAGGAAGAGCAGCTGCGTGCGAAGCTTTACAGCGGAAAACTGTTCTCCTGGATGGGCTGGTGGTCCACACCGAATGATTATGACACGCAAGTGGAAACTAACGAGCTTAAGAAAAGCGGTAAATTGGCTTCTGACGGCAAGTTACCAGATCAGTCCAATGTACCGTTCAAATACTTGTCTTTGAACAGCTCGCTTGTCGGTCCAGATGGCAAAGCGGTAGCTCCAGCAGGCGCTCCATTCGGCCAAATGAACGCGATCAGCGCGAAGACGAAAGATCCGAAAAAGGTGCTGGCCATCATTGAGAATTCCTTGTCGCTTGAGAATCAAATGCTCACTGTATGGGGTATTGAAGGGGAAGATTACAAGATCGACAATGGGAAGATGAAGGTAGTTACCGATCTGATCGATCCTAAGACGCAGCAGGATAAGAATGGGAACTTCCGGGGTATTCAAAGCTACCTGTTTGCTCCTGGCTTGAAAGGCTGGCCACGTTATCTGGAATCACTGCCACTGCGCCATTCGCAGGCGTTGGATGTTGCCATTAACAATAAATTCCAGATTACAGATGCTTCCAATTACTTGGATTCTCCGACGAAAATCACCAAGCTCGTGGAGCTGAACACCCTGCGCGATTCTGTCTTTACACAAATTATTATGGGCGCAGACATCAAGAAATTCGATGAATTCGCAGAGAAATGGAAATCACAAGGCGGCACTCAGATTCTTACCGAGCTGGAAGCTTCCTTCAAAAAGAAATCAGGTAAATAAGTTTTGGAGAGCCCCTCGTTCGGCACCTGCTGATGAGGGGGCTTTTGCCATCATACCGGAGAAGGAGGGTGTCATTCATGGCGATTCGCTTCAAGAAACGCAGCGGTCATTCAGGGTTATTGTCTCGGCTCAGTCTTCCCATTTTCGTGTTGATTGTGACCTTCATCGCCCTATTTGCCACGGCGGCCAGTTACATCCTCATCCGGGTACAGAACGACCATACACTGAAGATGGCAGAGCAATC
Organism: Paenibacillus sp. WG02; assembly: GCF_055396115.1. Taxonomy (NCBI): domain Bacteria; kingdom Bacillati; phylum Bacillota; class Bacilli; order Caryophanales; family Paenibacillaceae; genus Paenibacillus; species Paenibacillus sp. WG02. The sequence continues at coordinate 1,125,474 of NZ_AP036016.1, forward strand.
AACCAAATTTGTTTACCGTAATATGGAATATCAGCTTAACACAATGAACAATGTAGCTGCTTTCCTGATGAGTAATCAATCGATTGAAAATCTGCTCATGAGCACGTATCAGATGCCCTTCGAGGCTGTTAGTGATTTCTATACGTTGGAAGCAAATTTGCAAAATCTCTCTCTATTGTCTCTTCTAAATGACTTCGGATCAGGCAATGTTGTACAGCAATCGTATGTCGTTTCTGTCGCGCTAGAACCGGGCAGCGGACTTTACGCCATGGCTACGGAACATTTTTCCCCGATAACGGGGATTTATAAGAATAATGATTTGCAGAATCAAAAGTGGTTTCAAAGCCTGAACCGCGGGGAACGACAGATCGTATGGTGGAGCCAGAAGTCAGATGCAGATACGGCTATGATCTATTCAGCGCGTAAAAAAACGAGCCTCAAAGACGGTCGAAGCGTAGGTATGGTCATCGTAGGCGCAGATACGGGCAGCATTAGAGGAATCTTCAACAATGCGCGGCTTGATGAAGGCTTTCATTTGCTTCTGGATGAATCGGACCGGGTCATTTACAGTGAACGCTATAATTTTCTCGATGACGCGAGTGAGCTTCAATATGTCCGTGCACTTGCTGATGCCAAGGGTTCGATCATTACGAAGATCGACGGTGAGAATCATCGGGTTATGTTTGAGACCTTGGATAACGGGTGGAAGCTGCTTGCGGTAGTTCCAGAGAGCCATTTCAGCCGGTACACCTTTGCCATATCGGCATTTGGCGCTGCGACAGCAGCGGCGGCCTTACTCATTGCAGGCTTCTGGCTCCGAAGAATTGTCGTGCGGGTCACTGTTCCCATCACCAAGCTGGTTACCGCGATCCAACGTCCGGAAGTGGTGGAGTTTAAAGAAGCGCTTCCTTATCTAAACACGGGGATCTATGAAGTCGATGAGCTGAACCAGAAGTTCGCGTCTATGCTCGTCACCATTCATAGTCTGATCGAGAAATCTTTTACCGAAGAGATTGAACGCCGCCAGCTTCAATTGGAGCTGTTGCATGCTCAGATTAATCCCCATTTCTTATATAACACCTTGGATTTGATTAACTGCCGAGCCATTATGACAGGAGATCGGGAGACGAGTCAGATCGTTCGTTCCCTTGCCAACGTATTTCGTTACGGTCTGAATCGGGGTCAAACCTGGATTTCACTGGAAGAAGAGATGAAGCAGGTCGAGGCCTATCTCCATATTCAAAAGATGATGATGAATGATTTGCACGTGGATATACAAATACCGGGCGATCTATTATCGGCAACGATCGTGCATCTTATTTTGCAGCCGCTCGCGGAAAACGCTATCATTCACGGGTTTGCAGATCGCAAGTCCGGCTGCCGGATCGCTATTTCTGCTAGATTGGAGCGGGAGGGACTTGTACTCCGTGTCGAAGACAACGGTCGTGGCTGTGATGCGGATAAGATGAATCGTATGCTTAGGCAGCCGCCTGTGCTAGATACTAATGAATCGAATGAAGCAGGAAGCGGCTATGGCACATTGAATGTTCACCGGAGAATACAACTGCATGACGGGGAGGGGTATGGTTTGCGTTATGTGGAAGTGGGCGAGGGTACGGGTACCAGCGTCGAAGTCGTTATGCCTTATCGCCCGGAGCGGCCGGCAGCCAGAAAGGATGCTGCGCATGTTTAAGCTGCTGATTGCGGAAGATGTGAAAATTGTTCGTGAAACTTTGGTGAACGCTATCAATTGGCAGGCATTAGGTATCGTTCTGCTTGGGGCCGTTGAGAATGGGGAAGAGGTACTAGACTGGCTAGAGCACGAGGAACCGGACCTTCTCCTGACCGATATTGGGATGCCAAAGATGAATGGATTAGAGTTGATAGAAGCCGTAAAATCTCGTAAACCGGATATCCGCTGTATCATTTTATCAGGGCTGAATGAATTTGAGCATGCTCGGCAGGCGATTAAGCTTCAAGTGCTGGATTATGTACTGAAACCGATCGACCCTGAGGCAATTGAAAAAGTGCTTGTGAATGCAGTAGAAGTACTGTCCAAAGAACGGGAAGAGCGTCACGCATTGACGATCGCGGAACAAGCCGTCAAGGAAAAACTTCCGAATTTGACGGAAGCGCTGCCTCATGTGGAATGGACCGGAAGCTTGAAAAAGAAGAAGCTGGTTGAGCAGGCGATGCAGGTTGTGAAGGAAGGATACACGCGCAAGGAACTGACGCTGTCAGATGTAGCGGCTGCAGTCGGATTAAGTGATAAATATTTGAATTTACTGTTTAAAGAAGTAACCGGAGTGACGATCAACCACGCCATTATTCGTCTCCGTATGGAGGAGGCGGCGCGATTGCTGAAGGATCCTACCATAAAAATATACGAAATCTGCGATAGGATTGGATATACCGATCAGGATCATTTCCGGGAGAGCTTCAAGAAGCAGTACGGATTGACACCGACTGAGTATCGCAACAAGTTTCTGTAGCAGGAGGGAAGGCTCCTTTGAGTAGTCGGTCTTTTCTTCGTACCAAACAAATGGCGGTTGCCTCCGTGGCATGTATACAAGCATACCTTATGTACCGTACGTATAATTATACGGTAGTGAAAAATTACAGAAGGGAATGAGTATACATGAGCGTAGGTTATGGTGAAGGTTATGGTACTGGGCGCAACGTAGCATTTATTTTGGTTCTTTTTATTCTTTTGGTTATCATCACAACAGCATTTGTAATTTAATATTCCTTAAAAGAAAAGACGGAAGCCAGCAATGGCCGCCGTCTTTTTTTGTTTAGTAGATAGGAAAGTATAAGTTTTATACTTTTGCTTCGCATCTACCTTGACAAACGCGCTCGTCCCTGAAGGACGACGGAGTCGTTTATCCTTGCTTAACATTTACTTACTTATTGAATTAAAAGAAAAACGGGAACCCGAAAAACGGAAAGGCAAATAAAAAAGCCAGTGCTGCAAATGGAAAGAAGAATCTTTCAAAACCGAAACCAGGAAAAAAAGCGGATGTTTTTACTTGCTTGGCTTTTTTGCCGGACTGTTTTTTGCCGGCCGGATTTTTGTTCAAACCGTATATGCCAACTTCACCCGGTTCTCCCCTATAGCCGTTAATAATCAATTGATTACCATCAATACCCTCAATAGTCCCGTAATAATGCGTTCCATCATGCAAAACTGCACAAATTGGACTTCCTAGGTAAGGCCTACAATTTGCCTCACAAATCGGAAATATTCTCTCCACCTGCCTTCATACCTCCTTTAAGATAAAATCTAGTTTTATCATATGTCTGTAGTTATTAGGTGATTGGATATATGACCTTTCAAGCCTTTTCAATACTGCCCAATTTGGCAGCCATTTCACTCTCAAGTTCATTTGCCACCCCGTGACAAACGTCCAATCAAGCACGATGTACCGAACGTATAGATATAACGTAGTGAAGAAAAATCACCGAGAGGAATGAGTAAACATGAGCGCAGAATATGGTCATGGACGTAACGTAGCATTTATCTTGGTTCTTTTTATTCTTTTAGTCATCATCACAACCGCTTTCGTAATTTAATATTCAATTTAATATTCCTTAATCCAATACCGAGAATATCGAGAAAAATCGAGAAAATAAAAACGGGCCTTTCGCGAAATGATGCGATAGGTCCGTTTTTTCACATTGTTCAACGAAAGGAAACCGATTCTGTGAGGATGAGATAATGAGCTTATAGGAACTGTATCACCTAATCAAGCATATGCTAGCATCATACCATCATATAAGTTGGGTGAGCGACTGAATGCTAATGGAAAACATTGAAAAAGAAATGAAATTTGGGCGACCAGAGGCAATTGGGAATATTGGAACCATATGGCCACCTGGAATAACGGGTCTCCAAATTAACAACCAAAGCTTTTATCCAGGAACGCAATTCTTTGGCCCTATTCTCAGCCATTCTTATGCACCCTATCCTATGATCACACCAATGTATCTGGGATTTCCTTACGGCTATGTTTTTGGGTACCCCATAATTCAGTATAGACCAGGTTTTGCTGAATCCGACAAGCCTAGTTTACATCTAACTACGAACTGGTTATGACGGATGCCCGTATTCAATCGCGCCCAGGATTCGCGAAGTTGTACTTCGTGCAACAATTTGCTTGATTTTTTCTATGAAAGCTCCAGATGTTGTACGCTGTACAACAATTTATCCTATTTCCGTGTCATAGAGCTACTTTTGGCTAGAAATGTTGTATTTTTTACAACAATCGCGGGGAAAACATGGATTTTCCTGTCTAAAGTTGTAGAAAATACAACATTACACGGACTAGCAAACAAATGTTTAAACATATACGTAATTTGAGCTGCATCAACCTATACAAAACGACGAAGGATGGCGTAAGCTGTCTTTTTCTTGTTTATTTGCCTAAAAGTTTGAAAACATTGCTTCAATAATGACTCATCTTTAAAAGAGCATAGTCCAAACCTAACAAATCAACATAAGATGACAAGAAGTATGATTTCATTTAAAAGGATGAGTGAGCTGGGAATGAAAACTTTACAGCAGCGTAAAAAAAGGTACGGACGCGTCAAAGCCGGGCAAAAAGCCACCCCTGCATCGTTGCCCTCAATCTCTTCGCAAGTTAGAGAGAACTTAGGAACACCAGTATGTGTAGTGCTCAAGAACGGTTCTATGTATTACGGAGTTCTAGACCAAATACATGGCGACCAAGTTATTCTTCAAGGCTTCAAGGCAAATCGGAAACTCCCCCGAAATAAAGCCAAAGCCAAAGCACAAATATCGAGTTTAGGAGGTCTGGGAAGCTTACTTGGCGGAGGCGGATTAGGAAGCATGCTTGGCCTTCTTGGTGGCGGGGGGAAAGGTGGCCTTGGCGGATTACTGGGTGGTCTTGGTAAAGGTGGTGCTGCAGCAGGTACTGGTGGGGGTGGAGGTCTCTTTGGTAACATAGGCAGTTTTTTTAAAATGGGCATGGGTGTCATTTCTTTTATCATGCCATTGATGAAAAATTTTTCAATCTGAGTGAGTAGACTTCTGCAGGCAAGATATTACCTTAGAAACTAAAAAAAGACAAAAATCGCTAAGCCTTGATGGTGCGCGGTTTTTGTCTTTTTGTGCGGGAACGGGGGAGAATCCCTACTTCTTCCCCTTTCCCTGCAATTCGTCCAAATATTCGTCCAAACGATCGAAGCGCTCTTCCCACATGCGGCGGTAAGATTCCAGCCAGTTGTTCATTTCTTTGAAGGGCTGGGCCCGAAGCTTATAAATGCGCCGATTGGCACTGGGCTGTACTTCAACAAACCCCGCGTCGCTTAGGACGCGGAGATGTTTGGAAACTTGTGGCTGCTGGAGGCTGAGGCGCTCGGCGATTTCCCCTACGGTGAGGGGACCGCTGCGCAGGAGTTCGACGATGTACAATCGGTTGGGCTCTGCTAGTGCGCTCCAGGGTGTTGTGTTCAAGCCCATGTTCATGCGCTCCTTCCTTCAACACAAACCGTTCAAGGGAGTTCTTGTGAAGTTCGGTTTATGCCGCTAAGCGGGGTGGCTGGTTTAGTGATGCAGCTCTTTGTTTCTTATGATAACACACATAAGACCCGCCGATAATAACAAATCCGAGGATAAAAAACGCCAAGCCGCCGACAGGATCACCTACCGCGATACTTGAATACATTGCACCTACAAGGTCAAATGCAAGCCCGCGTACGCCCATTCCTTCAATCTAGGAAAGCCGGGAATCAGTATCGCTGCAAGACCTAATAATTTGGCCACGCCCAGAAAGGGCAGGAGGTAAGAGGGATAGCCTAAATGAGCAAATAAGGTAACCGCATCTGATGCATAGAGGATATCCGGGATAGCACCAAGGCCCATCAAGGCGATCAACAATCCTGTAAAAATCCAATACATAATTTTCGTTTTTTTCATAAAGTTAGTACTCCCTTCGAATGATAAATTTGATTTGATTTTGGTTTCTTACATAGTGGACAGTTGTTCTGCGAGACGATCCATTGTTGATTTGGCGCCTTCGACGGCACCATATTCCATGACCGCTTTCTCTAGATCAGCGGCGGATTTGAAGCGCGCCGTCATCGTGAGCTCTGTCGTTGTATTAGCTTGCTCCGCAAACGTGACCGTCACATGAAATGGTTCCTCATCATCGCCCCCGCCATGGGCGTATACGAGTCGCTCAGGGGTCACGATCTCATGGTAGACAATTTTATTGTCATAATCGACGCCGTCCGGACCATGCATAACATAACGCCATACTCCGCCGGGTCTCACATCGATTTCTTGAACCGTTGTCGTAAAGCCTTTGGGTCCCCACCATTTCGGCAAATGCTCCGGATCTGTCCAAGCCTTGAAAACCAGTTCCCGCGGCGCATGAAAGACTCGGGTGACACGGAGATCTTGACCAACAATGGATGTGAGCGTGTTGTTCGTTTCTTGAGCGTTGTTCATATAATCCTCCTCCAAATTGTTTTTCTTCTTTGTGTATTGAATATACCACAATGGGAATATTCCTGTAAAGGAATATTTAAAGATTTTTTAAAATTGCAGAAATACATAAAGACGGTATCTCAATTCTCAAACAGATAAAAAGGATTTATTCTTATAACTTCTTCAGCGGAAGAAATTACCTAAATATGGTATTATAGTTTCGGTGATATCCTTAAATTGAGAGTGGGGATGAAAGTGGGACAGAATAGCGAAATTTCGGTTAACTTGAAAGGGCCGTCTATTGTTTTGCTTGTTGCTAATCTACAGGATTCAATTAATTTTTACAAAAGAATTGGCTTCACCGAAGAAAATATTGGTGGTCATATGCATATGAACCATGGGGCTGTGACATTTATACTACACGAGGCAAAACAGATAAGAGATGTTCGACCCAATTCGTCCGTTGAGGGGGGACTATATTTCGATGCCTTCTGCTATACGAGCCCAGTGGGATTGAAACATTTATATGAAGAATTCCGATCTAAGGGTGTGGAAATTGTCAATGGACCTCATTGGTCCGAAGGTTGGAGTGAAATGACCATCCGAGATAATAATGGTTATTGCATCGCTTTCGGTGGATAAAGACGATCTGGACTTCAACTAACGAAAAACGATAAAAAAAGAAAAGCTTTTTCGAGGAATTTCAAATGATTTCGCCCGCTGGAGTTCCGCTTTGATATGGACGGCGATCAGCCCCTATTAATGTGTAAAAGGATTGATTTTCGTTGTTCTCAATGCGATTTTCACTCATGTATGACAACTCACCCCCCTATTGTAGTTGTAACATAAAACGACATATAGCAATTTCGTTATCTTGCTGTTTCATTCTAGAACGCGTACAAAAGCTGATTCTCGGGGTTATACTGTATGAAAACGAAGGGGGGCTTACAGCATGCCTGAGAATCTATCACAAAGATTAGCCGATCTGGATTGGAATTTCATCCAGCAATCGCTGGACGAGCACGGTTATGCCAAACTACCTGGCCTGTTAAGCCATACGGAATGTAAGGAGATCATAAGCACTTACGAGGAAGAAGGTAACTTTCGTGCGACCATAGACATGGCCCGTTACCGCTTTGGGATCGGGGAGTACAAGTATTACAACGCTCCTCTTCCATTTATGCTTCAACAGCTGCGCGAAGGATTGTATCCGGAACTTGCCATAACAGCTAATCGCTGGCTAGAACAAGTAGGTCACAATGCTACTTATCCGGCAACATTAGCGGAATTCCTCGATCAATGCCATCTAGAGGGGCAGACTCGTTCAACCCCATTGATCCTTAAATATGAAGCGGGGGGATACAATTGTCTGCATCAGGATTTGTATGGGAAAGTATTCTTTCCTTTTCAGGTCGTATTCGCTCTTAATCAAAGAGAAGAAGATTTCACAGGCGGGGAGTTACTGTTGGTGGAGCAGCGTCCGAGGGCGCAAAGCAGAGGCCATGTCATCACGTTGAAACAAGGAGAAGGCTTAATTTTTCCAACTAATCATCGTCCGGTTTTGGGAACGCGCGGCTACTATAGAACGACTCTTCGACACGGTGTAAGTACTGTTACAACAGGTACAAGATACAGTTTGGGTATTATTTTTCACGATGCGAAGTAATGAACACAGATCGAAATTGGTAAAATATAAGAAAGGGGGCTGGCCCAAGAATTTGATGAATACATTAGAGGGTCAGCTTCTTCATTTTGCATCTAGCTACCAAAGAGGTAGACTTCCACTAAAGTAGGACCTCCCTTATTGGCGGAAGTCCTCATTGATTCGTGTAACCATCTTCAAGATAGATACCCCTCAAGAACCATATTGGCTCAAATCGAAAATACCCTCAACATTAACTCCACTAGTTTTAGCATTAATGATCGCCGTTCTTAGGTTATCATCTGTAAAGGAAAAATAATCGAAGTATAAGTTGTATTTGGCATTGTTCACAACATCAATGAGCGGTTGAATCGGATTATCTACCGGTGCAAAATAAACTTCAACTGAAAGCTGCCGGTTGATGTATTAATCGTTACTTTTTGCTGAGCGGGCGTAGATGGGGATGCAGTTTTGGTGAATTAAATGGTTTTACAATAAACAAGAAATTCACCTTCTTCTATATTGTTGTCTTCCTATGAGAAAGACTCATTCTATAGATTAGGATGAATTTGTTAAGGGTTAGCCGAAAAATATTAAAAAAATATATAGAGATGGAAATATTGAGAAACTATGAAAAATGGATAGGGGCGTGTATATCAAATTAATGCTGTGATATATCAAAAAATGAGAAAAAAATATAGCCTGTTGAACTTTATCAACAGGCTAATCTATCATGACAATGCTGGAGGCTTCTTAAGAAGGAGTATAAGATAAACTAGCGCTAAATGAGAGTTGGGTAATATCAGCTGCTGAGGGATCCGTCGACGCAAGCGTCCTTACACGAATACCAATACGATCACCCGCAGCAACTACTAATGACCCCCCAACATTTATATTCGTTGCGGTTCGGAAACCGGATGGGTTACCAGGTGTAATGACCGTATTCGGAAATCCGAATCTAACCGAACTAGTCAGCGGAGTGGTTACGTAAGGTGATGAACTATGATCAATCCCATTATTAGGAACTGACGGTGCTCGGAATACTGTAAAATCATATTGAAGACCGAGAGTATTTATAGAAACCACAGAAGCAACCAATAAATCTACACTTATTTGTAAATTTTGAACGGTACCTGCAAAGGGAATTGGGAAAGCAAAACCACCTGCTTCGGGTGGCATAGTTGATTCTCCAGTAGCGCCAATAACTTCAACCGTGTGACTACCAAAACCCATTAAAATTGGAGCTGCTGATACTACTGTAGCACCACTTATGATAATACCCGTTGAAAATGGAATTAATCCTCCCCCTGGTGGTCCTGCCGGACCAGTAGCTCCCGTTGGTCCAGGCAGACCTTGGGGTCCTGTTGCTCCAGCTGGTCCAGCAGGTCCAGTTGGTCCTGCCAGTCCGGCTGCGCCAATTGCTCCTGCAATTCCTGCAAGTCCAGCTGGTCCAAGTGCTCCTGCAAGTCCAGCGGGTCCAGCTTCGCCAATTGCTCCTACAAGTCCTGTTAGACCAGTGGGTCCAAGTGCTCCTGCAAGTCCAGTGGGTCCAACTGCTGCTATTGCTCCTCCAAGCTCTTGAAGCAATTGCGGTCCTACTAGTCCTGGAGGTCCTTGTGGCCCTCGCGGTCCTTCTGGTCCTGGAGGTCCTGGTGGACAATTACATCTTCCCATAGTCTCATCTCCCTATTATCAAAGTACTGTATCATATTAAAAGCTTAAAAAGATAAACACAGCAGATACCTATCAACTGAAAAATAGGCAAATAGAGTAGTAATAAATTCGCTAATTTCTATTCTCCTATGTGATTGTCCCATACCAATTTGTCTATGCTCGCATTAAATAGTAAAAGGGATCGAAGGCATAGGAGTGATGAGATTGGAGAGTCGCCCTTTAATAGGTATTCTGGTAACGAAAAGAAGCAGTAGAAAAAGAATTTTGGAGCTTTACAGACGTTATCACAGTCTAAACCTGAAGCTTTACGCCTTTACTCCAGCAGATATTCTTTGGAAGGAACAACGTATTATTGGACTTAGCCTGAAAAAGGGTATATGGAAACAAAGCTCGTTTCCTTTTCCTCATGTCGTTTATAACCGGTGTTTTAACAAAAAATTAGTAACCATTCAACGCCTAGAGAAGGCGATTGGTAGAAACAAATGTTTCAACAATATCAATTTTTTTAATAAATGGGATCTCTATAACCTATTAAAACAGTCCATTCTTAAACCCTATGTACCAGACACATTTTTATATAATGAAGTGAATATATCAGAACTATTAGAGAAATATAAACTAGTATACATTAAGCCTTCTTACGGATCTGAGGGGAAGTCTGTGTATCGGGTTGAACTAACGGATAATGGAGATATTCACATCTCTTTGCACAGCTTGAATCCAAGATATATTTGTAGAAAAGATGAAAGCGTTCAGGAAAAACTGAATGAATTTCTCGGACCAAAGAAATACATGGTTCAGCAAGGGATTCGTTTGAGTCAACTTGATCATCAGTATGTTGATATCCGGGTCCTTGTTCAAAAAGATATTCTTGGAGAATGGACGGTTTCCGCCATAACAAGTAGAGTGGCTTATGAGAATTACTTTAACACGAGTATGTGTGAAACCATTTATGATGTGGTTGAAATTCTTCCCCAATTAGTTTCGCTGGAAAATATCAATGAAATCCTCCGATCTCTGCATGAGATAAGTGTAAAGGCCGCACAAGAAGCAGAAACTCATATGGGTTCATTGGGAGAATTGAGTGTCGATTTTGTATTAGACGAACAAAGTAAGTTATGGATTATTGAACTTAACGGAAAACCCCAAAAAGATATATACAAAAACCTTAAGTGTTATAAACGCAAAATTTATAGTAGACCGTTGGAATATGCGTATTATCTCTCTCAAATTGAGAGAGAATAAGTTTTTCCAAATAAGCATGTTTCGCTCATGATTCTGCAAACCCACACGATTTTAATTTTCCACTATACCGAAAAGCCCTCTTATGAACATCTACAAGAGGGCTTTTCGGTATAATTTGCTGGATAGTTATTGGTCTTTAGCAATTTCTTTTCTGTTTGGTGCAATTGGAGGTTGTTCTAACCATTTATTTTTTATCATGAGATCAAACCAATTTTTTGATACGGTTAGGTCTTTGAGAATTATTCTCTCATAATCAAGAATTAGATCAGACCTCATGGAACCCGCTAGTCCTAATCCATGGTATGATTGAGAAGTCAGAAACAAAAAACCAGTATGATACATGATAAGTTTATCTGAAAACGGTGAATCAGTAGATTCGGTTATTTCCGTTTCCCATGACATCGGAACAGGTAAATTATCATCCTTTAGTTTTTTACTTAGCAATTGAATGTGGTCATTTGACGTTTGAACTGCATCTGTTAGAAATTCCCTTATTTCTTTGGTTCCGGCAATTTGACTAAATGCAATTCCAAGTGTTTTTGCCATAATACTTTTCTTTAAGTTAAGTGAAATATTACCTATTTCTATGGCTGAAAGAGGACGTTTATCTCCCCAAAAACCATCGAGATATTTTTTACTATCAATAAACTCTGGGTTTGCACGGGGGAAAAAATACGGGTCTCTTTGAAAATGCCCCTTTTCAAGTAATAAATCAACGGTACGATTGTACATATTTTTTCCATCCACCAAACAGGAATCAAAAAAATCCCTTAGATCTTTTCTAACTGATGTAGTAAGCGAATATATGTGACCGTTTAAACCATGTATTGTCATGAGATACAAATAATCTAAACAAAAAATATCTGAAAATAACCTGCTTATATTGGGGTTGATATCTTCATCCGTAAACCCTATGGGTAACGGAAATCCATCGTTAAGAATAAAAGTCGAAACCTGCTGCATTTGATTCTCAGTTATTTTTATTGCATCGTCAAAAACCTCTCTAATGGACGTATCTTCTATAGTGGAAAGCATATATTTATTCACACAATTTACCATTGTGCCATTTACGTATTGCCCCCATAAAGCTCCGATTTCCGTCGATGTTAGTTTTAATTGAGTTTTGTTCATATCTCCGTCACCTCTAAAAGTTAGATTGTCCCAATTAGAAAAGATTTATCATGTTAATTTTCGAAAAAAAAGTTCGCCGTTGAAGGATAAAAAGGCTATCCCACAAGCAGAAACCTATTGGCTCGGTCAAAGGCTAGCTTATTTAACGTCAGTTATTAGCTCCGTTCATAATGGCGCTAAACGCCTTGTGATATAATCAATCCATGTGGGAGGTCATCGTATGAAGAGTATGAAGAGAACAAAACGATGGGTGTTAGGTTCAACGGTTTTGGCAATGACGCTGGGAGGCCTTAACTGGCTGCAGTAAAACGGAGCAAGGAGCGAGCGGCAGTTCAGCCCCGTCAGCTACGGAGCAAATTCCGGATCGTCTCTGGGTGGTCGATACGCGAACTGGAGACATGCGCAATCTCTTTACGCAGAAACTGGAGGAGAGCGGACGGCCAGTCGAATATGTGGGGCATGAAATGTGGGCGTTCGACGCGGATTGTACTTTGTTAAATATCCGCATAGTCCGGATAAACCGACAGGCGTGTTTTTCGTGGATCGTCGGGGCGAGCAGCACGAGTTCATTAACGGAGACTACAGGTATTGGCATGTCGGCATCAGTCCTGACGGTCGGTATGCGGTAGCGGATACGCAGGAGACGGCCATTTCCAAAATCGTGCTCATCAACACGGCTACGAAACAGTCCGAGCCGCTATGCGAGCTGCCATGCCGTGGCATGCATCCTGGACACCCGCATCCATCCTTAAGTCCAGATAGCCTTAAGGTTACATTCACATTTTCGGATGAGCATGATCGGCTCCATGTTGGGGTTATGGATATTAGCAGTCATTACATAGGGAAGGGGCTGTAAATATGCCAAAGATCATGATGGCTTTTCCTGGGGGAAAGCATAAAGTACTGATAATGAGTTATGATGACGGTCAAACCGCGGACGTCAAGTTAGTGGGAATTTTCAATAAACATGGCATAAAAGGGACATTCCATCTGAACTCGGGGATTCTTGGCACAGATGGCCGTATTGCGGAAGAGGAGGTTGCTGCGCTGTATCGTGGACATGAGGTTTCGGCACATACGTTGACGCATCCTACAATTGCAAGGTGTCCGAAGGCGCAAATCATAGAAGAAATCGTCGAAGACAGGAAGAGATTGGAGCGTTTGGTTGGGTATACAGTAAGGGGCATGTCCTATCCCAACGGCTCTTACAACATGACTATCAAAGAGATGCTGCCTTACCTGGGAGTGGAGTATGCAAGAACTACACAGAGTACAGGGCAATTTGCGATGCCAGACGATTTGTTCGAGTGGAAACCCACATGCCATCACAATGGGGACTTGATGAATGTGGCGGAAACTTTTGTAAACTTAAATAAAAAGCAATATCTGTACATGATGTATGTATGGGGGCACAGCTATGAGTTCGATCATGATCAGAATTGGCCATTGATAGAAGGCTTCTGTGCGTTTATCGGGAACAGGTCGGATATCTGGTATGCGACCAATGTGGAGATCGTGGATTATCTGCAAGCCTTTCAAAATCTCAAATTCTCCGCTTCATGTCAATTTGTGTATAATCCCTCCGCGTTATCTGTATGGCTTCAAGTCGACAATCAGATTGTTGAAATAAAAGGCGGGAGCCAGATCCATTTGACGTAAGATTCTGAGATTGGCGGAGGTTACCTGAGCAACAAAAAGCATTTTAAATAGCATAAAAAGAGGCTATCCCAAAAGCACAAAATTGCTTCTTGAATAGCCTCTTTTCTTTTCGTTCAAGCCGCAACTAGCTTTCCAATACTTGTCGGTCCTCTAACAAGCGATTGCGCAATTCGGCATAATCGACATCCTGAACCGATGTGCCGTGCTGGATGGCTAACGCCGCTGCGGTAGCAGCCGATTGTCCTAGGGTCATGAACACCGGCTCCATCCGGATCGAGCCGTACGCGATATGGGAGGAGGAGAGGCAGACAGGCACTAGCAAGTTGAGGCACTCTTCACCCTTGGGAATGATGGATCGGTACGAAATGGGATAGGGGCCGAAGGTCGAACCTCAACGTTGCCTTCATTGATACAACGGCCATCAATGACGATGCGCCGGCAGTTGTGAGAGTCCATCTGATAGGCGGCGACCCCTACAGAATCGGACACTTTGCGGTAGCCACGACAGTCGTCCTCGGTCATCACTAGATCCGAAATCATTCTTCGCGCTTCGCGAATGTAAAGTTGTGGAGACCAGCCTCCGAAATCTGTATATTCGTCAGCCGGTAACCCCCATTTCCGGGCTTCTTCGCGGACGGCCTCGGGCACACGGTTGTCGTTGCAAAGGAAATACAGCATGCCCATGCCCCGATTTTGATATGGGGAGAAGCTTACGGTGTGGAGTGGTATGTGGTGGAGCAGGACATGTGCCGGACGGATCCGATGGGATGCGTGTCGACCAGCTATACCAATCTAACAAAGCTCATTGCCCAAATAAAGTGAGTCATGATTAGTGATATTGCCAACGTGAGGAGTTAAATAAATATGAAAAAAGTTCTCATTATTGGAACTGTAGCTAGTGGTAAAACAACCTTGGCAACACGATTGAGCAAAATAGAGCCAATTTTGAAACCAAGTTAAAACTATATAATAAGAAACTGATTAGATTACATGATAATAACAATCTGAATTTTGTTAGGTAAAAAATAATGAAGTTTTCGCAGAAATCGCAAAAGAAAAAAACCTTAACATCGGGTGTGTGCCGACGTTAAAGTCTTATTCGCGGTTTAACCTAAGTAAATAACATGTTCTATACCGGCTTCACTTTAGATTCAACAGACACTTCTGAATCGACTGCTCTGTAATTACCAGCAGCAAAACGGTCAATTACGTCGAGCGGTAAGTGATCTGTCACAAGTTGGCCGTAATGCGCTTCCTGTATGATGCCGTTGTCGTCGATCAAGAATTCGGCCGGGATGCGATAGAAGTTGGATCCTTCCTCCCGAATCAAAGCAAAACCTTCAGCCGCCGCCTCAGCTACGAAATTTTGTGTATTCGTATCAGTCATCGTCGCTTGCACCTTATCCTCGGACACTTCGACGCTGTATTGGTCATAGAGATCGGCTTGAGGATCAGCAATCAACGGGAAAGGCGCTTCCTGCAGGTTGACATTCTGGGACATGTTAGTTTCCGGAGACTCGAACACCGCTACTATCTCCAGTCCTTGCAGGCTCCAATGGTTGTAGCGCCGGATGAAATGCCGCACCCGCAAGTTGCACATCGCACAGGCGGCGTTGCGAAAGAACGCGAGCAGCACCTTGCGGCCACGAAGATCGGACAACTGGAGAGGAACTCCGTCGACACCTGTGAACGTGAAATCAGGGGCGACATCCCCTTTAGATAATGGAATTCTCATTGTGATAAGCCTCCTATCCATGTAATGGGTAAACCTCAGTCTGGCCCGACTGACTTTACTTTACCATGAGATGCTCTTGCCTTCTGTGACCTGGTCACCAACGAGCTCCATCAATGCTCCCCGCTGCAGAACTGATACCCAACCCCGTCCCATAGCGATCCAACTTTTCTTTTGCATTCGGCTCAAAACGCGGCTGACTACTTCACGAGCGGACCCTAGTTCAACAGCTAACTGCTGATGTGTAATCCGGACGGTCGGCTGCTGCTCCAACGTCAGCCTCAACAAGGTTCCGGCGAGCCGAGAGTCCAACGGCTGCGCCATTTTACTTGAAAGGATGCTGCCCATACGGATCAACCCATCCAAGATGTTGCCAAATACCGCATTCCGAATAGGAGCATACACCTGAATCCATCGTATAAACGAGCTCTTCGCCACGAATAGGGCTGTCACCTCGGTCTCCGCCTTAATGGTGCCGGGGTATTCGCGCTCGCTTAAACCGCTTAGCACCATAATGGCGCAAATATCACCGGTCGACAGCCGGTTGGAAAGCGTTTCATGTCCCTCTTCGGTCACATTTGAGATCTGTACTGTTCCTGCAATGAGGAACAAAGCATACTCAGCGGCATCCTCTTTACGAAATAAGGTCGATTTAACAGAAAATGTTCTAAGTTGAGGTTTCGCGGCTGCCCACTCATCAGCTGGGATAGCTTGGAAACAAGGGAAAATGTTAGACAGGGTTTGCTGCTCAGGGAAGACCTTTGACATGAGGGTTTCTCCGATCGGATAGATTGATATCTTTATTTTACAGGATCGAAGCGTGCTGTGACTAGTCACTCAAAGGAAGTCAGATCCAGAGCTTCATGACTCCGAGTTCCCAGTCCTCGGATCGCCGGTATGGATGACTAAAATGTATCAGATTGATTTTTGTTAAAATGGCCCGGTTTCGGGTTCCAGGGCTATTTAACATATGCCAAGCGGTATACTGTTCAGCATAAGGATTGAGAGCTGACATTCCATCAACTGGAATAATGACATTGTATCCCCGGAATGCAGCACTAGTGGCTGTATGAAGGACTGCGCCATTAGCGGCATAACCGGTAATCAGAACGGTTTTAATGCCATGCTCATGTAATATTTGTTCTAAATCAGTTTTGTAGAACTTATCAACGTTTGATTTCACAACAGGATCACTTGGCAAGGGGGCTATCTGCGCGGCAATATCCGATATGCTTCCCGTATGTGTAAGGCTATAGACGACAAGCATGCCACATTCACGACTTCTCGCCAGTAGTTGATTAATTGTAGAGATGGAGGCAATACAACGAGGATTATTACATATAGTGGTCTCCATATCCAAAATTAGGAGTGCACTTGTTTTGGGGTCCACTGAAACGGATTGCAGACTGAGGGGGAGGAGGAGCGGGAACAGCGTTCCATTCATCTATGATAGTTGAATCCTTATTTCCAGCGTAATAGTTCACACGAAGCCAGTGACTACATGGCGTGCTGTATTCACGCCAAACACCGTACTGGGGACAAAAATAGATCATCCTAATCCACCTCTGGGCCGCTTTTTTGATAATAGATTATGTACGCAGATAGGAAAAGGTGAGGCGGGAACCGTTTTAAGTATAGTCATGCCCATGATGCATCTATAAAATCATTAATTGTTTTGGAATAGATCAATGAAAAATCGACAATTAAACATAGTGGGACATCTGTCGTTCATACGCTTTCTTAAGGTATTAACCGTGAGGAGGTCTCCACTCATATGCCCGTAAAAGTAAAACTTCAAAAATTCGTCGATAAACTGCCGATTCCCAAAACCATTTCCCCGATAAAACGAGACAAGAAAGGTTCGTATTTTGAAGTGACCATGAGGGAATTTACACAAAAACTACATCGTGATCTAGGGCCTACCCGCTTATGGGGCTACAATGGTATGTACCCGGGCCCTACTTTCGATGTAATGAAGGGTGAAACGTCATATGTCAAATGGATGAATGATCTGCCCAAAAAGCATTTTCTCCCCATCGATACGACCATTCATGGTGCAGAAAAAACAGTTCCACAGGTTAGGACCGTAGTTCATTTACACGGCGGAAAACAGCATGATCATAGTGATGGTTACCCTGATGCTTGGTTTACGAGAAATTTTGAACAAACAGGGCCTATGTTTCAAAGAAAAGTATGCGAGTATCCCAACCTTGAAGCCACTACGTTGTTTTATCATGACCACACCATGGGTATTACTAGATTGAACAATTATGCGGGACTTGGAGGTTTTTTTATCATTCGTGATAAGCATGAACAATCCCTGAATCTACCTGTGGGAAAATATGAAATCCCTCTAATGATTCAGGATCGCTCGTTTAACCCGGACGGTTCGCTCTTTTACCCCGCTACTCCCGATAAACACAATCATCGTCTTCCATATCCTTCAATTGTCACACCTTTTGACGCAGATTACATTTTGGTAAACGGCAAAGTATCCCCCTATCTTGAAGTAGAACCGCGAAAATACCGATTTCGGATGTTAAATTACTGTAATAGTCGAGCTATTACATTCAAATTGGACTCTGGACAGCCATTCTATCAAATTGGAACAGATCGCGGCTTACTGGAGAAACCAGTGAAAATGAATGAGATCCTCCTTCTAACGACCGAACGTGCGGATGTGATCGTTGATTTTTCTCGATCCTTTGGCAAGACGATCATTCTTAAAAATGTCTTCAAGGGTGCCTCCCCCGAAACAACCGATGTGATACAGTTTAGAGTAACCACTCCGTTAAAAGGCAAAGATACCAGTTCGCTACCGGATCAATTAACGAAAATTGATTTCCTTTCTAGAGAGATGGCAACAAGGACAAGAGATCTCACACTCGTTAGGGTGGAGGATGAATATGGAAGATCGCTAAACTTACTTGACAGTAAAATGTGGAATGATCCTATATCCGAGAAAATGGACTTAGGAACTGTTGAGATCTGGCGGTTAATTAATCTGTCTACGGATGACCACCCCATTCATCTACATGTCGTTGACATGCAAATTCTAGAGCGTCAGCCTTTTGACGATGCTCATTTCCAAGCCACAGGTAAACTTAAGTTTACAGGACCTGCGGTTCCTCCTGAACCTAACGAGAGGGGCTTTAAAGATACGATTCGTGCTCCCGCTGGTTACGTTACCTCTTTTATCGCGAGATTCGAACCTTTCGCTGGACTTTTTGTATGGCATTGTCACATGCTCGAACATGAAGATTACGATATGATGCGACCATTTGAAATCGTGAAGAAAAGAAATAGAATTAAAAATATACTAATGAGAATGATTAACAGGAAACGATAGCAACATGACACAGGCTGCCGGCATAACATTGGTAGCCTGTTGAGCGATTTGACAAAAGAGTTCAATACCTGGGAGTGTGATAATCTGCCGCAGTGTCCTCCTATCAGTGATAATCCAAAAGGCCGCCTATTTTACATCTAACTACGAACTTGTTATGACAGAAGCCCATACAATACATCGTTAAATGTTTCTATATCATCATAAACGGAGGACAACAAATATGGGCTTTCACGGAGGTTTTGGGCACGGAGGTTTTG
This sequence comes from Paenibacillus sp. WG02, assembly GCF_055396115.1. Taxonomy (NCBI): domain Bacteria; kingdom Bacillati; phylum Bacillota; class Bacilli; order Caryophanales; family Paenibacillaceae; genus Paenibacillus; species Paenibacillus sp. WG02. The sequence continues at coordinate 1,144,614 of NZ_AP036016.1, forward strand.
GGCACGGAGGTTTTGGACATGGAGGTTTTGGAAGTCCGTTTGGTTTTGGAGGTTTTGGAAGCCCGTTTGGCTTTGGGGGCTTTGGAAGCCCATTTGGTTTTGGAGGCTTTGGAAGCCCGATTGGCTTTGGAGGCTTTGGAAGCCCAATTGGCTTTGGAGGCTTTGGAAGCCCGTTTGGCTTTGGAGTCCCATTTGGTAATCCCTTCTTTTTCCGCCAACCGTATCAGGGAACATCTTATCCTTTGTCCCCTGGGCAGCCAACCATGCCTTACGTAGAAACATCCCGTCACATGTACCCGGTCCAACAAATGGCACCTCAATTTTACACTAGCAATAAAAATGATTTGTATACCTGATTAATGAAATTTATAAAGTTATGAAAGGTATGGAATGATCCTCAAAACTAAAGAAAACCATAAACACCAATGAGCATTGTCGGCAGCCTTGAAAATGATAGCCGGAAAACAATGAATATTTACATCACTCCCCAAAAACCGCGAAGCCTTGATGCTACGTGGTTTTTGTTCTTTTTTATGCCAAGTCTTTCATTATTCTTTTATTGGGCTGAAGAATTAACTCCTTGGCTAAAGGGAGAATCTCATAAATCAAAGCTGGAGGAAGTCATCTCGATACTGTTCAAAATCGGATACTCGGCAATCCAACTTAAGACGGGTACCATTCGGCTCATAGTTCGTTGAATGAACTTGGGCATGTTCATTGAAATAGGCCACTAATCGGCCTTGTTCATATGGAATCACGATTTCACATTGCATGTATTTCTGGAAAACGCGTTCGCGAATCATTTGAGTGAGCTCCTCGCTTCTGCTGGGCAGAGAGGTAGACGAAATCATCTTTTGACAGAGGGTAAGCATGCCTCAGTTGTTCCATCGTTCATCATCCTTTCAAATTATGGAGTAAAAAAGAAACAACACAAGCAAGGTGCTTGTGTTGTCTGTAGTTGAGGACAATGACTATCGTATCGGACGAAAGAAAACAATCCACGATTTGGTCGATAAGGATGTTTCACCTTACTTCAAGCCGCGTTGTTTGATCACCGATAGAAAGTATCAATTCAGGGTTATAAATGGACAAACTTATCCTGAGTCCTCTGTACACAGACAGAATCTTAAGCGCTATTCAATTAGCCGCGCAAAGATCTAACTCGGATAAAATCTACCACACGTAACCCCTCCGTTTCCTTAAAGTACTTCCAGAGTATCACAATGAAGAGCTTCCTTGCCTCTCTAAGAATAATTATAATTATTTTTTACCTAGTAAGGTTTCGGGCAGAATAATGAAATAAACACAATAGATTTGGAAGCACATTATTATGATAAAATACATACATCCCAATAAGGTTGACCTCCAGACATCAGCATTTCCCCATTTTTTAGAATTCTTTTGCTCGAAAGGAGTCTTTTATGAATATATTAATCGCCGATGACGAACCCTTCATGATTAAGATTTTAAAGGCTTATTTTGAAAAAGAATCCTTTAAGACCTTTCTTGCACAGGACGGTGAAGAGGCATTAGAGATTTTCTATATGAATAAAATTGATTTAGCGATTCTCGATTGGATGATGCCTAAGGTGAACGGTATTCAGGTTTGCAAGGAAATTAAAAAACAAAGTAAAACGAAAGTACTATTGTTAACAGCAAAAGACGAGACTGAAGATGAACTGATTGCCTTGCAATCGGGCGCTGATGAGTATGTGAGTAAGCCGTTTGACCCGCGGGTATTGATTTTGAGGGCCAAAAAACTATTGCATATGGATACGCAAATTTTCATTGGGGATTTAAAAATTGATATGGAAGGTCAAAAGATTTTCAGAAATGACAAGGACTTGCAGGCTACCAATAAAGAGTTTCATATCATGAAATATTTGATTGAAAACAGAGGGATTATCATCTCTAGGAAAGCCTTGTTAGACGGTATTTGGGGTTTCGATTACATTGGGGAAGAACGAACGGTGGATACGCATATCCGGAGGTTAAGGGAGAAAGTCGGCGATCATCGGATCAAGACCCATCGAGGAATGGGTTACAGTTTGGAAGAAACGAATGAATAAGTTAAATAAAAAGTTAATTTTGCGAATTTCACTGGTGTTTGTTATTGTTTCTATCTTTTCTTTTGGGATGAATACGTTCTTCTTATCCAAATATCTCTTGTACCAAAAAAAGCATGCGCTAGCTTTACTAACTGAACAACTTGAAATCATGGATACAAGTCAGTTACTGCGCGATGTCGATGACATTGAAAATAAGCATGGTGTAACCGTTGTATATACATCCATATCTGAAAAAAATGATAACTTAAACACGATTATTAGTGATAAATTGAACAAAAAAGGAATTACGCTGAGCAAATTCTGGATAACGGAAGAAAGCATTGCCAAACTTAATGAAAACATCATGGTTAGAAAAATATACAATCAAGAAAAATTGAAATCGAGCTTTCTCGTTACCTTTTTGAAAAAAGATAAATACATATTCGTTGTAGGTGAATCGATATCGCATTCAACAGATACACTAGTTATCGTTAATCAGTTCAACATTTATGTCTATATTGGAGAGCTGCTGCTGTTGATTCTATTGTCAGGGCTATTTACGAAACAAATTGTTCGACCACTGACCCAAATACAAGAAGCCGCAGAAGGGATTTCAAAGTTATCGTTCACAAAAGTGGATATTCAAACCGGTGATGAAATTGAGTCCTTAGCGATGAGCATGAATCAGATGAGTGATAAATTAAAGCATGCGCATCAAGCCATGGAAGAGAAAAATCAAAATTTACGCGACTTTATTGCCAATATCTCACATGAATTGAAAACTCCGATCTCTTTAATTAAAGCCTACACAATGGGAATCAAAGATGGCATGGACGACGGTACTTATTTGGATGTCATCCAGCAGCAAACCGATGATATTTCGAGTTTGATTAGCAAATTACTTGAGCTTTCCAAGCTGCAAACAGAACAATATCAGATAACGTCCTTTGATTTCAGGCCTTTGTTTCATAAAATAATGCAGAAGCATCATATTTCAATTCAGCAGCAGCATGTTGAAATTTCTGTGGATGACAGCTCGCTTCAAGATTCATGGGTATTGGCAGATGAGCAGAAGATAGAGATGGTGCTTAACAATTTTATTTCCAATGCTTTGAAATATTCTTCCGATGGACAGATCCAGATCACGATTGGAAATAGGGAAAGCGATCTGCTTTTCACAATTGCCAATGGTGTTACGAATGAGGAGCCATCTCAATGGGATAACGTATGGGAACCATTTTACGTTATGGAGAGTTCCCGCAATAAGCTGCTTAGCGGAACGGGTTTAGGCTTGTCGATTGCAAGAACCATTTTGCAAAAACATGATTCACGGTTTGGGCTCCATGTTCAGAATGGAGAAATTGAGTTTCATTTTTCATTGCCAGTGTGTAAGAAGGAGTAATAAGGCATTGCGACAGGATCATGTTGCGATGTCTTTTTTTGTTTTGTCATATTGATGTAACATACGGAAACTATGATTGTTCTTGTGATTCGTACAGATTTACAGATCGGAGGTAGTATGCGATTAACTTCAAAGCCTATTAGTCGACGAGATTTTCTGAAGAAGAGTGTTCAGGGGACTTTGGGGCTGTTTGGAGCTGCTGGTTTATCAGGTATATATTCACGTTGGATCGAACCCTATTGGATTGAAATCAAACATGTAGATGTTGTGCTCGCAAACCTCCCTTCATCCTTTCACCAATTTCGAATTGTTCATTTTAGTGACTTACACCTAGGTTTCCACTCGAAACCAGAACATTTATCGGAATTGGTGGCGAGTGTCCGGCAAATAAAACCAGATCTGATTTGCTTTACGGGTGATCTTGTGGATCGGTCCGTAACGGTCATTTCAGAAGCAGTAGCTGCGTTATCCCAGCTGCAAGCCCCCTTTGGACAATATGCCGTTTTGGGCAATCACGATGCTTTTGGAAATCGGCAAGCTGTTACTCGTGGGTTATCACAAGCAGGATTCCAAGTACTGCATAACGAGCACGCTGTAGTTAGAAAGGGTAAGGATAAACTTTATGTAGCCGGCGTAGATGATCCTTGGGTCGGAACTCCAGATATCGATGCCGCGTTACTTCACATACCTGAGGACTCTTGCACCATTCTCCTCGCACATGAGCCTGATTTTGCCGATCAATATGGCCGATTTCCAGTAGATCTTCAATTGTCAGGACATAGTCATGGAGGACAAATCTGTATCCCTTTGATTGGGGCGTTATACACGCCTCCTCATGGGAGCAAATATTCAAACGGTTTGTATCAAATCCCCAACAGCCGGCTACAGGTTTATACAACACGTGGCATAGGAATGACTCGAATTCCTATACGCTTTAATTGTCGGTCAGAATTCACAGTAATGACGTTAAAGGGACAAACATTGGAATAGTCAGGAGATGTATATAGTAATGCGAATTAAGTATCGTATTTTTAGTTTAATAGGTGCTATTACGGTGGTTGTAGGTTTCTGCATGTACACTATCATAGATCGAAAAAGCCCTGATCCGGTTTCCGTTCAACCCTCATCTTCCCCACAATTAGCCGACAAGATCAGGGATACTACTAAAATTGGGAATTTAGATACCGCGGATGCATCTCAAATAGAACCTTTACCGGACGAACAGCCGATAACCGGATCGCAAGTCGATTTACAAACGAGTGACATGACGGTTCGTATTGTCCCAAGTACCTGGGAGTTCAAGATAGGAAAGCCTGGTAAGTCATTGATAACGATTTCTCAAGCTCAGCAAGCAATCAAGATTCAAAACTTGAAGTTGGGCAGTCGAAGCGCCAGTTGGGAAGATCCTTCGGATGGTTTAAAGGTACTTATTCAAGTTGTTAATCAATCGGTAAAAGTAAAGGTGGAGTCCACCAAAGAAACATCAATCACATGGCCAATTATCGGAAAAGAGTTGAACAGCAAGGCCCTGCTGCTTCCACTTGGAGAAGGTCGTTACGTGCCAACGAAGGACAAGGAATGGATTCAATTCCTAACAGATAGCGGTGAATCGTCACTTAACGAAGCGTTTTCCATGCCTTTTTGGGGAGTGCAAGGTGAGGACTTCACGCTTACTTATCGAGTTGACAACCCGTTCAATGATTCTGTTTATTTTACGAACGATCATGATCAATTAGGGCTAGGTATGAAGCATGATTTCACTGCTAAGTCCGTTCATCAGCCATATGGAGTCGCCATTTACTTGGGAATGGAGAATTTGAGTGAACCTGCAAAAATCTTTCGTCAAACCCTCATGGACAGGAAACAATTCGTAACGCTGCAGGATAAAATCAAGCAAAATCCAGCTGTCCAGAAGCTGCTCGGAGCTGCTCATGTGTACATGTGGGGAAGCGGAAATTTATCACCGGAGGACGTTACGGATTGGGGTAAACTTGCTAAATTAATTGCTGACCAAGCTAAGTCGAGCAGTCTCTCTCCTGGAAAACGAGTTTGGCAGCTGCTTGATAAAGAGGGACAGAATGCGCTCTCAGCCATTGCTTCGGCAAATTATGCTGATCAATTTCAGAAAATGTCCGTCATAAGAAGCTTGGATGATGTACTGAGCAAGAGAGAGTTCTATCAGGAGGAAGCATGGAAGGACATCCATCTAGATCCGAACGTACAGACTTTGTTGAGTAAATCTGCTTCCATTTTAACGGAGACGGAGCTCTACCAGCGAAATAACTTGTTACTTTTCGATGCGTTTCCAGGACTATTTACGCCAGTGGATTCTTGAGGGGATGGGATTTCCACAAAAATGCTAAAACAGTTTCAAACTGCTGGTTTGGACCGTCTATGGCTGGGCGTATCCGATTGGCAGATGGCCTACAAACACCCTGAGTTTGTGAAACAAGCGGTGTCGATGGGATATTTAGCAGGAACCTATGATTCCTACAATACGGTTCTAGATCCAGTGAACCCGGCAGATCCCTCATTTACGACAGCTATTTTTGATCAATGGTTGTATGATCATGGGGCTATCGTTAATGCCAACGGCAAAAAAGTCCCCGGCTTCCAAAAGAAAGGCTATACGGCAAGCCCGCTTGTCACGATGCCTTATATTGAAAAACGGTATTCGACCATTATGAATAATATCAAATTGAACTCATGGTTCGTTGATGCGGATGGCGACGGCCAGTTGCATGAGGATTATTCATCCGAGCATCCTGCAACTGAGCAAGACGATATGAATGCCAAAATCAAACGATTAAATTGGTTTGCTAATCAGCAGATGGTAGTGGGCACGGAAAAGGGCGAATGGTATACGGCTTCATCAGTGGCATTTGCTCATGGAATGACAACTCCGGCGCTCGGCGCCTGGATGGATAAAGACTTGGGAAATAAATCATCCAAGTATTATCTCGGTTCTTACTGGCCTCCTGAGGGCCCGGATGTCTTTATTAAACCCGTACCATTAAAGCCAATTTTTGATAAAATTTATATCGATCCGCAGTTCCAATTTCCATTGTATGAGCTTGTCTATCACGATTCTGTGATCACAACACATCATTGGGGGATGGGGAGTTTAAAAATTAGTGACAAGATCAAATCACGTTCGCTAACCGAATTGCTGTATACGGTACCTCCTTTATATCACTTGAATCTTAAAACTTGGGATCAGCAAAAAGAAACCATCGAGAAATATTACAATTTCTTTTCGCCGCTGCATAAGCAAGCTGCTCTATTAGAAATGACGCAATTTGATTGGCTTTCTCCAGATCGTCTCGTGCAAAAAACTGTATTTGGGAATAAACTAGAAATCGTTGGGAATTATTCATCTCAGGCCTTTGTTTATATGAATGAGACCATTCCAACACAAAGTGTATGGATTCACTGGCTGGAAAGTGGCGAAAAGCAAATTTTCACACCATAGCCAAGCAAAAACATCTGCAAGATTTACTATTCAAAAATGCGTTAATAAGAAGTGGCGATGACCAGAAGGTTATCGCCACTTCTCGTTATATCAAGCGTTGCTCGGCGGCTGCAAATAGTCCAAAAAAACATTCTTCAACACTTGCAGTTGGACAGTCGTTCCAGTATTTTCTTTGAAAATAACCAGATTGTAGGACATGGATACTTTTTTGGCGAAGCTTCCGAAAACGTTGATCAGGGTCATCAAGGTATCGTCGACGGAAATATCGTTGCGGATGGAGCCGTCGGTGCGGCCCTGTTCAATAATCACTCTAAACAGTTGTTTATTACTCTCGAATACCGCATGGTATTCCTCCAGTATATCTTCCTGCTCATGAGCCAAGGAAGCCCAGCTTTCAAAAGCTTCAATAAGCTGTATGTTCTCGCGATGCTCTTCCTCATGGAAGGATATGAACAGATCAAATAGATAGCCGAGCTTGTCCATGCAGGAACCGCTCATTTCGCTCACGGAGCGGAAGGCTTCCCATTGGGAAGCGATGATGGCGCTTGCGATCGCCACGATCAGCTTCTCTTTTTTAGAGTAATAACGGAAAACGGTGGCGATGCCGAGAGGCACTTCATCCGCAATCTCCTGCATCGTTGTTTTATCAAAGCCTTTGCGGACAAACAGCTTTTTGGCTGCCGCCATAATGCTTTCCTCGCGCATCGATTTGATGCTGCGGCGTTCCTGCTCATATCTGATCTTTGCGTTCAATATTTCACTTCTCCGTCCTTCTTGATTGATTGTGTAGACATGCTAACAAACTTGATAGCATCTGTCAATTACTCTGCCAATCACTAGAAGTTGTATAGGAATCAAGGTAGTGATATATTGTATATTATAGTGATAGTTCAACTATCATTAATTAATTTGTGGGAATCATTTAAGGAGGTTATTTAACATGTCTTTCAATGAAAAATGGACAATCGGCGAGCTTCTGGCCAACGAACAAGCGGCGGCAATTCTGGCCAAGCATCTGCCGGAATTTGTTAGCGAGCCGACTTTCAAGATGGCGTCGATGCATACACTCGATCAACTGGCGGCGATCCCCCAGGTAAGCTTGTCTGAGGATAGGCTGGGATCTTTGAAAGCCGATTTGGCCTCAGTGGACATCGTAAAGGCTCCCGCCAAGCCGGTGTTGGCCGCGCCAAAAGCACAATCCGCAGGCTCATTATCGCATCAAGGCAAGGTCATCATCGTGACCGGAGCAGCCGGAGGAATTGGAAGAGCCAGCGCGCTTAAGCTGGCTGCTGGCGGAGCCAAGGTTACGATAGTTGATTTTAATGAGGAAGCTGGTCAGGAAACGCTGCGTTTGATCAAGGAACAAGGCGGAGAAGGCATCTTCGTGCAGGCGGATGTATCTAAAAGTGAGGATGTGCAGAGGTACCTGAACCAAACGCTTGAGACGTATGGCAAAATTGATTGCCTGTTCAACAATGCGGGAATTATCCAGAAGTTCTCGCTGCTGCAGGATATTGATGAAGAGCATTTTGACCGGATTATGAATGTCAATCTCAAAGGTGTTTTTCTCGGCATGAAGTACGCTTTGAAGGTGATGGGCAAGCAAGGTTACGGCAATATCATTAATACCGCCTCCACGGCTGGTCTGCGACCGGAGCACAGTATCTCTGCGTATTCCGCAAGCAAGCATGCCGTAGTTGGACTGACCAAGGGAGCAGCGCTCGAATATGTGAAAAAGGGCATTAGGGTCAACGCGATTTGTCCGGGCGGCGTGGCGACCGGACTTACGGCAAGTGTGCCGCAGCAGCTTCAGGAGAGTGGTTATGTGCCGGAGGAGTTCTCGAACATGCGGATGGGACGGTATGCCGAGCCTGAAGAAATTGCGGAGGTCGTGGCGTTTCTCGCCTCTGACGCTTCAAGCTATATGACCGGCTCCATTATTCTGGTGGATGGTGGCTTGACACTGTAGGGGTTCAACATAAATAGCCATAATCCGTACTTTAGCCGTTTTGACAGTTCAAGATCCCGTGTGTGAGAATAAGATAAGGTTAAATTTATATATCTAAAAAGTGAGCGATCGCGATGTTATATCGGCAAGATGATGATACCGGACAATCGCATTGAACCCTCTTTATTAAAAAGGGCCCGTATGGAAGTGGATAACTTCCGTACGGGCCCTTTTTTTACAGATAAGCATTTATATGTTTTGGGGTGCTATGGATATTGCTGAGCTGAGTGAGATTGTGGATACATGCTGTGGATGCATGTCTAATCTTTCGTTGATTGACCATATTTGCCTGGGTTTTGTTTTCTGGTTTTTGTGAGAAATGGAGAATTAGGAAGGCAAGTTGCACAACGTTTGAATGATGTTGTAAAAAGTGCAACAATTGCTGCCTAATTCTCGCTTCTCTCCCTTCGTTGTTGCATTATGTACAACAATTTGGTCCTCTGTAGGCTATTTCACAAGAAATGGGCTCGAAATGTTGTACAAACTGCAACTTCAAGTTGCGAAATAGCCGTTTGTCGTGTGAATTGTTGTAGAGAATACAACATTGGTAACCACTATAGCCCATTTGCCCTCTCGACTAAGGCTGGCGTAAGCTGGTTATGTTTTGCATAAGCAAGAAGTTGATTGTTATAGACTCTTCACATGCTCTTGAGCAGATAAACCCGGCCCCATCATGTCTTCGAAATGACGTAATGCTCAATTCCGTCTAGGATTCTTTCGAGACCGAAATCGAATTCATACCCATATAAGTTCTTATTGTCGTCCTCGCTCTTCTCTTCGGCGGAATATGCCCCCGCTTGAACGACTGGCTGCAGATAAGGGTAGCGTTCGGAGGTAACCAGTTGTTTAAGCATTGCACTATAGTCGACTCCAGGGACCGGTCCCGTGTTAACGCCTGTCCGGATCGCCCGATCTATATCCCGTTTAAAAAAGCCGTAAACACGTGCTTGATTTGTTAATAAGACGACAATTGAAATTTTTTCTTGATGATTTAAAGGAAGTTCATTCATTATCTGCAAAGCCCAGTCAACAATCCGCAAGTTGTTTGGCGTCATCGGGACACCCGAGATAGGGATATCGCAAAGCCACGGATGGTCAAGGTAACAGAGGACAATGGTCCGAACAAAATTGAACATATTTTCACGCCAATGTGCAGATTCGCTTTCTGCTGAGATGAAGATATCGCACACGGCGTCCTGCATAAGAAGCACAAGATCATCCTTGCTTGGAACGTACCGGTAGATAGACATGGTCGTATATCCCAAGGATGCAGCGACTCGATTCATAGAAACGGCGGAAAGCCCGTCCTTATCTGCTATGGCAATGGCCGAATCAACGATTTGCTTCAGACTCATTTCCCGTTTCGGTCCTCTCTGGGGCGGTTTGACTAGCCCCCAACTGAGAGCCACACCGCGTGGCAGACCTCCTTCAAATTCGTTATCCATAGAATCGCCCTCCTTCATTACTGCATTTCTGCTTTAGACAGTACAACGTTCAAAATTACATCTGAATTTACCTAACTTAAACAAATCAAAAATTAAAGTCAAGATTCTTGCTTTAGGTGTCATTTTCCCTTTGCAAAATTCCTATTGTTTTTTAATTGTATGCGATATATACTGTTTATACAATACACAGTTATGAGTGACTGATTTTATTTTGACTTATTTTCAATAAATAATAGGAGTGAGACGAATATGACACAATCAAAACGAATTCTAATTTCCGGAGCTAGCATTGCAGGGCCAGCACTTGCCTATTGGCTGCACCGCTACGGTTTCGAAGTGACGATTGTAGAACGTGCCCCCGCCTTGCGTAAGGGCGGTTACGGGGTAGATATCCGTGGAGCGGCCATATCAGTGCTTGAACGAATGGGCATTCTCGAACAAGTTCGTGCGGCAGACACACACATGACAGGTGTTTATTTTGTGAACAGCAGCGGCAAGATTGAAGGTCGATTAAGTGAGGCGAGTATTGGGAACGAGAAGGGCATGGACATCGAAATCATGCGCGACGATCTGGGTGACATCTTGTACAATTTAACAAAGGATAAGGCTAACTACATTTGGGGGGATTCGATTACAGCCATTCAAGAAACTGAAGCGGGTGCAGAGGTTCGATTTGCCCATAGCAAGCCGCAGATTTTCGATATGGTGATTGGCGCGGATGGTCTTCATTCCAACGTTCGAAGGCTGACTTTTGGCGAAGAAGCACAGTTTAAGCGTACGCTTGGCTGCTATATCGCGATCTTTACCACTGATAATTATCTCAATCTTGATCACAATCAGCAGTTCTATACGATTCCCGGCAAAACGGTGGGCATATATAGCGCACGTGACAATACCGAAGCGAAAGGATTATTCATATTCAAATCGGGGAGCTTAACGTACGACAGACATGATGCGGAAGAACAAAAAAATCTTATCAACAGCGTCTTCGGTAACGAAATGGGCTGGGAAACACAGCATCTGCTGCATGCGATGAAAGACGCGCCAGATTTTTACTTTGATGAGATTTGCCAGATCCAAATGCCGACATGGTCCAAAGGTCGTGTTACGCTCGTAGGTGATGCGGCATATTGCCCGTCCCCACTTTCCGGTCAAGGTACTAGCCTTGCGCTAGTCGGAGCTTATGTACTCGCCGGAGAAGCTGAAGGCTGCTCAAGGTGATTACGCCAAAGCTTCTGCCCTCTACGAACAAGAGATGAGAACATTTGCGGAGAAGAACCAGAAGGTAGGACTTTTTGCAGCGGAAAGTATGGTCGAAAACTCACATTTCAAAATCTTGCTGCGCAATTGGATGCTGCGAGTGCCATTCCTGATGACCGCCATGTTTAAAATGGTTGTAAAAATGATTGCCAAAGCCGCTAAGGGGATCACACTAAAGGAATATGATTAGAAAAAAACACTCGAAAATTTAGAGACTACCATTAAACAAACGGAAAACATTAGTGAAATGTATGGATAGGAGCAGGCGCCGCGGCGACCTGCTCCTAAATTGTGATGTATCTTAATAAGCGGTCCAGCCAGCATCGGCCGTTACAACTGTTCCGTTTACGAAGCTTGCATCATCGGAGGCGAGGAATAACGCCACTTTCGCGATCTCTTCCGGCTCGCCTGCGCGCGGGTTGAGGTTGATGCCGGCCATCGCTCTTTCCATACCGAATGGGTTCGGGCTCGTGATGGATGTGCCAATGTTGGTATTGACGCCACCTGGCGCGATGGCATTACAGCGGATGCCTTTAGGCGCATATTGGAAACCGACGTTCTTCGTAAGACCGACGACCGCATGCTTCGCAGCTGTATAAGCCGCACCGGCGCGGGAGCCCATCAAGCCGCCTGCGGAAGCGATGTTAACGATGACACCTCTTTGTTTCTCCAGATAGATCGGAAGAACTTTGCGGATCGTTCTCATCGGGCCCGTTGTATTGATTGCGAAAACACGTTCCCACAGCTCGTCCGTCAGGTCTCCGGCTGGTACGAAGTTGTCCATAATGCCGGCGTTGTTAACGAGAATATCTACTGTTCCGTACTTCTCGACGGTTATATCAATAAGCGATTGGACGTCATCTTCATTAGCGACGTTAGCCGCAATTGCGAAAGCAATACCGCCTTTGGTGGTAATCCCGTCCACAACGGCTTGCGCGGCTTCAACGCGAAGGTCGGACACAGCAACTTTCGCCCCTTCTGCAGCATACAATTCCGCGATGGCTTTACCCATGCCTGAAGCGGCACCAGTAACAACAGCAACTTTTCCGGATAATCTCATGACGAAATCCCTCCATCATTTTCTTAATTATTTAACTTCATTTGATAAATCATCCTGGCTGTTCCAAAAAGATAATTAACACATGTTCAATAGAGAACATCCGTTACTTCGAGTATAATGAAGTATTGAAAGGGATTACAATCAGTAAAAATGGTGAGTTTGTCAGGTAACGAACAATTCAGCTAATTTTGTTTAATAAGTCGGAAAGAAAGGAATAACAGGCATGATCGACAAAGGGAAAAAAACGGACCGCCGCATCGTCCGCAGCCGGGCGGCCTTACGGCATGCGCTGCTGACGCTAATGGCGGACAAGCCGTTCAAGGCGATATCCATTACGGAAATCGTGGAGCTTGCGAATTATAACCGCGGGACGTTCTATTCCAATTATGAAAGCAAGGACGCACTGCTTGACGATATTATTTCCGACCTGATCGAGAAATTATTGCTCTCCTTCCGCGCGCCGTACGAGAAGGTAGAGTTCTTCCACGTCGATCAGCTCAAGGCGCATTCCGTTATGCTTTTCGAGCATATCTATGAGCATTCCGCGATTTACACCGTGTTTATGAAGAGCGACATGCTAATGGCGCTCCGGGAGAAAATGTTTATCGCGCTGAAGAAGATCTCCACTGAAGAGCTTGTCTATACAAGAAAAGACATCGATGAAGAACTGTTGATTATCTATTCGCTTAATGCGTTGCTGGGGCTTATATTCCATTGGGTGGAGAGCGGTTTTAAGCATTCTCCGGCTTACATGCAGGAGCAGTTGGTGAAAATCATCAACTATCATCCGACTGTTGCGAAGACCGCGATCAAAGGCTCAAGCTTATCCTAAGGGTAAGCTTGTTTTTGTGTACTTTTATGTTTAAATCTTACTTTGAGCATTCGGATTAAATACGGATACAGGTGATCATTATCTCAGCTGTAACCTGTTATTCATTTTCCGTTCATATTCGCTTCCTATACTTTAGTCATTACGAAGGAGGGAAGCACAATGTATCTAGCTATTCGAGAAATGAGGTTTGCTAAGGCACGGTATTCGTTAATCGCTACAATTATGGTGCTTGTTGCATTTCTTGTTCTGTTTGTCACCGGGCTTGCACAGGGGCTTGCGTATGACAACGCCGCTTCCGTTAAGAATATGGCTGCAACACATTTTGTCTTAGGACAGGACTCTAATCACCGTTTCACCCGATCCCAGGTCGATCAGAATCAGCTTGAAAAGGCTGGCTTACTAGTAGGAAAAGAGAATGCGGAGCCACTTGGTCTGAAAATGACAACGGTTGTTCCATCAGGAGAAACTGGGAAGATTGATGTTGCTTTGCTCGCCGTTAATCTCGAAAGCTGGCTGGCGCCAACAGTAACAGAAGGTTCACCCATCTCGGATCAGACCAAAGGACATGTTCTTGTTGACCAAAAGCTGTCTAATTCTGGAGTCAAAATTGGCTCAATCATTGTAGATCAAGCTTCGGGAACAAAATGGACAGTAAGCGGTTTTGTAAAAAACGAGTCATTCAGTCATGCTCCGGCTGTCTTTCTAAATAAGCAGGACTGGCTTAATCTTCAAGCGCAGACACTTACACGTCAAGGAACTGAATCAGCAGCAGACAGTAAAATTTACAATGCAGTCGCCATTAAAGCCTCGAAAGAAAAAGTTAAGGAGCTTCAGTCCGCGCTGCCCAATACGGAAGTGATAACGAAGTCTGAGGCAGTATCTGGGATTCCTGGTTACAAAGAAGAGCAAGGCTCGCTTATGATGATGATTGTATTTTTATTTGTAATCTCTGCCTTTGTCCTGGCTGTATTCTTTTATGTCATCACGATTCAGAAAACCAGTCAATTTGGTATATTGAAAGCCATCGGTACACGTACTGCCTATCTAGCTAGAAGTGTGACGCTGCAGGTATTGGTCTTATCGGTCGGCAGCTTGGTCCTTAGCGTCCTGTTGGTTCAATTGTTTGAGGCTGTATTGCCAAGTTCCATGCCATTTCAATTAGGCTTTTCCACCTTGGCACTTACTTGCCTGTCCTTTATAACAATGTCTTTGGCCGGTTCACTATTTTCGGTATGGAAAGTCGCCAAAATTGACGCTTTGGATGCGATTGGGAGGACAGCAGCATGAAAAACAGACTTGTATTACAGGAGATTACTCGGACTTTTGAGGATGGCGGTATGGAAAGAACGATTTTGGATAAGCTAAACCTCGAGGTGGCCGAAGGTGAACTAGTTGCGGTAATGGGCCCTTCAGGCTCAGGCAAAAGTACATTTTTGTCCATAGCAGGAGCACTTCTTGAACCAACGAGTGGGCAAGTTCTACTCGATGGAGAATCCATTATCGGTAAAGACAAGCAAGCACTTTCTGAACTACGACTTCAAAAAATCGGATTTATTTTTCAAAGCGCCAACTTGATACCGTACTTGAAAGTTGAAGAACAATTAGTTTTGGTAAGCAAGCTTGCCGGGATGGAAAAGGCGAAGGCAGCCAAACGAGCAAAAGAGTTACTCGATAAGATGGGATTGTCTCATCGACGAACCGCATATCCTGAGAAACTCTCAGGGGGGGAGCGTCAACGGGTAGCTATTGCTAGAGCCTTAATGAATGACCCAGCTGTCCTATTCGCAGATGAACCAACAGCAAGCTTAGATGCCTCACGAGGGCACGATATAGTGAGTATGATCGCGAAGCAAGTAAAGGATCAGCGAAAGAGCGCGGTTATGGTTACGCATGATGACCGAGTACTGCCTCTTTGTGATCGAGTGCTTTTTCTTGAGAATGGAAAACTAGTCGAAAAACAAAAAAAAAGTGCTCAAATCCCCGTTTCAATGTAGTTTGACGAGTAGTGGTAGCACAATAATAGCAGCGGCAGTCTAAGACTTATTTTTGAGTCCTAGTCCGCCGCTGTTTCTTTTGTGGGGTCCTCTTTACTACTCTTACTTCTAAAAGTATAATGAATCAAGAACATATGTTCTTGATTGGGGTGGAGTAATAATGAGTAGTAGTAATCGTGAGAATAAAAAGATAGCCAACATAATGGCTAATGCCTTACTTAACCAGCAATTTATTCGTGTAAAGATTTATAATGAGACTGGGGATGGGCAAATGACAGGTCTAATAACTAAAATTGATCAAGAGATAAGAAGAGTAAAGCTATCTCACGAAAATGGTACGGATTGGGTAGCA
This sequence comes from Paenibacillus sp. WG02, assembly GCF_055396115.1. NCBI lineage: Bacteria > Bacillati > Bacillota > Bacilli > Caryophanales > Paenibacillaceae > Paenibacillus > Paenibacillus sp. WG02. The sequence goes on from NZ_AP036016.1 coordinate 1,160,487, forward strand.
TTTGACGATATCTTGAATGTAGAACTGGTTGAATAATACTTTTCCATAGGACAGTGCTAAAGGGAGGCATGCTGGGAGCTCTGCATGTCTTTTTCCTTTGGTTCGGTCTCAAGACGGAGTATGATTTCATACCCGGGTTTGAATAAATAACAGTGTCGTAATTATATAATGGAAACACGAGTATTATTCAGCCTGGAGACTGGGTTGTAGGGGAGGGAAAAGGATATGGTAAGTGCAAAAACAAATACGAACTTTTTGGATTCGTTTACCCATTCAACCGTAGTTTCGAAGGACGGAACAACAATTGGATACCAAAGTATAGGCATGGGTCCGAGTCTCATTGTCATCCACGGGGCGCTTAGTGCTTCGAATGATTTTACTAAGTTGGCCCAAGAATTGTCGGATTCTTTTACTGTCCATGTTATGGATCGACGTGGGCGCGGACTGAGCGGACCGCAAGGGAGTGATTACTCCATCAGTAAGGAATGTGAAGATGTTTTAAGCGTACAAGAAGCAACGGGAGCAACCTATGTATTCGGTCATAGCTACGGTGGCCTTGTAACCTTAGAAGCTGCGCGAACTAATACTTTTAAGAAAATGGCCGTCTATGAACCTGGCGTTTCAATTAAGTCGATACCAACAGATTGGGATTGGCTGACTGAATATGAAAATGATATGAATAAGAATGATTTTAGAGGGGCATTTGCCAGCTTTGTAAAGGGTGCAGCTCATTCGCCCTTAAAAAAGTTGCCGAAATGGTATGCAAAACTTATTTTACGTTCGGTGATACGCGGAGATCATTGGAGTCAAATAGAAAAACTATTGCCAGAAAATTTAATTGAGCACAGAGAAGTGAAACGTCTGGCATCCACTTTCAGTAATTACCAAATCATTGATGCGAATGTCCTATTAATTGCTGGGGGGAAGAGTCCTGATTCTGTGCATCAAATGATTCGAGTATTGGACGAAACCATTCCACAAACACAAACGTTGAACTTACCAAATCTAGATCATCTCTCTCCGGACAATAAATACGCACCAGTCGAAGTGGCACAGCACGTAAAGAGGTATTTTCTAAGTTGAGCTTTGGATTATGGAGGAGATTGCTATAGGCAGCTCCTTTTGGTTTATTGAAAAAAGAGGCAGATATTCTTAGTGGAAATAGGCAATAAAAGGAAAGAATGGGCTGCTTATTGAATTATTATAAATGCTAGAACATACTATTAACCGAAGTTTATAACTGGCACAAAAAATACTAGCAGGAAAATCGAAAGGGAGGAACCAACCTTGGCAAACGCCATCATAGAAGTTGACGGACTCGTCAAACGGTATGGGAAATTCACTGCGGTGAATGGAATTAATTTCAAAGTACGGGAGGGGGAAGTGTTTGGACTGCTCGGGCCAAATGGGGCGGGCAAAACGACAACGATGGAAATGATCGAAGGTCTGCGGAGACCGGATGAAGGGAGAGCACTTGTCGCAGGCTTCGATACGAAAAAGGAATTGAAGAAGGTCAAGGAAATCATCGGCGTCCAGCTCCAATCGACGTCACTATTTGACCTGCTCCATGTTCACGAGATCATCCGTATGTACGCAAGTTTTTATCCAAGCTCTGTGGAGATCGAGCCGCTGCTCGACGACATGATATTGCGGGAAAAAAAGAACGACCGCGTCAAAAACTTATCCGGCGGTCAGAAGCAGCGACTCGCCATTGCGTTGGCGCTCGTGAACGATCCAAAGGTGGTTTTTCTGGATGAGCCGACAACCGGACTCGATCCTCAAGCCCGGCGTACGTTGTGGGATATCGTGCTCCGCCTGAAGGAGCGCGGTAAGACTGTGGTGATCTCAACGCACTACATGGAAGAGGCTCATGTGCTTTGCGACCGCATCTGCCTCATGGATAAAGGACAAATCGTTGCGCTGGACACGCCGGAGCAGCTCGTCCGAAGCCTGCAGTCAGATAGTGCCATCGAGTTTCGCTTGCCGGAGCAGATTCGAGAAGATGAGACGCGCAAGCAGGAAGTGTTGACGCTTGTCCAGTCATTGCCTGATGTGAAGCAAGTTGACCAGCGCAAAGACACGTTTGTGCTGTACACGGATCATTTGCAGAATGCGCTGACCGCATTTGTGCAACAAGCTGCTGAGCAGAATATCCGAGTTTCCGATTTGCAAACGCGCACGGCAACGCTCGAGGACGTGTTCATCCACATGACGGGAAGGAGCTTGAGAGAAGAATGAAAGCGTATCGTCAATTGACCTTAGCCCAGTTGCGTCTATTTGGGCGAAATCGGCAAGTATTATTTTGGACGCTCGTTTTTCCGATCTTTTTCATGGCGATGCTTGGTTCATTCTTAGGAAAAGGGGACAGCACATCGCTCTCCGTCACTGTAATTGACCAAGACCAAACGACTGCGTCTAAGGCGCTTTTATCATCGATGAAACAGCTATCCATATTAAAATTAACTGAAGGCTCAGATCTCAACGCGGCGATGAAAGATCTTAAGCATGGCGATCGGCAGCTTGTCGTCTCTGTTCCAAAAGGGTATGAAGCTGCTGTGAGCGCTAAAACCCCCTCTGCGGAAGGCTCCAAGCTCACCGTCTATTACGATGAAACAAGCCAAACAACCAATCAGATCGGGCTCCCGATCATGTCTCAAATCGCCGATGGCATTAGCAAGCAGATCTTGGGTTACACCCCTGTCATCACGATTCAATCACAGGCGGTCCAATCTCTTAACCTGAAGTATATCGATTTCCTCGTCCCAGGCATCGTTGCTATGATGATTATGAATAACAATCTGAACGGCGTCGCCGGCCAAATCGCATCATGGCGCGAGCGGGGTATCCTACGGCGTCTTCAGAGTACGCCGCTTCAACCTCGGAGCTTCATTGCCGCGCAAATCACGGCCCGATTGCTGTTGAACGGCTTGCAGGCGGTAATCGTACTTCTAATCGGCAGCCTAATTTTCGGAACGCAGGTGAACGGTTCGTGGATACTTCTCCTCATGTTCGTCATAATCGGTACACTGACGTTCATGTCGATCGGCTTTATCATCGCCGCGCTCGCCAAAACACCGGAAAGCGCGGGCCGATTGCCGGCTTCGTCTCTTTCCCGCTTCTGTTTCTAGGCGGCGTCTTCTTTCCAATCAAGAATATGCCTGACTGGCTGCAGCCCATAGTCAAGTTGCTGCCGATCTCGCATCTGTCCACAGCACTGCGCCAAATCATGAATGTCGGAGCTTCGCTTGCCGACGTGTGGCATGAAGCCGCGCTGCTTGGCGGCTGGATGCTTGTAGCTTTCATTATTGCCAGCCTAACATTCAAGTGGGAGTAACGAAAAATAAAAAATATTATCCATGTATACTTTGCTTTTTCTTTGGCAATAATATAAATTATTGCGTTAAAAACGGAAAAGAAAGAAACCTGTTTACCGGATAATGTTCGTATTAAAAAATGCATCCATATTGGAATTGAAATTAAATGAAGTATCGCCTGCAATATGGTTAATTTCTCCTTTCAGGTAAGACGCAAGAATGAAGAAGCTGAGATCAATGATCCAGCTTCTTTTTTGTTTAGACTAACTAAAACACATACTGCAGATTAGTAGGTGAAATTTGCATGTTGATAGCAGAAGTAAGTGAGAAATTTGAATTGTCACAGGATACACTCCGCTATTATGAACGAATTGGACTTATTCCACGGGTGAACCGCAATAAAAGCGGAATCAGAGATTATACGGAAGAAGACTGCAGATGGGTTGAATTTATCAAATGTATGCGAGGCGTAGGTCTTCCAGTTGAAAATTTGATTGAGTATGTTGGGTTGTTTCAACTAGGTGATGAAACCATGAAGGCTAGAAAAGAACTCCTAGTCGAGCAGCATAAGCAGCTCATAACAAGAATGGAAGATATGAAGAAAGTGTTGGCACGCCTAGATGATAAAATTGCCAGATATGAACAGACAATCGTTGAAAAAGAAAAAACACTAAAGAGAACGCAAGATTAATTCTGTGAACTTGAATAAGTTGGTAAGGTATTATTACACAGTTCTCGAGTGTTATGAATCATTGGTCTAGCAAAGGCCTTCTGCTGAAAAGCGGGAGTCCTTTGCTATCTTACCGTAGATTACCATGAACAAAATTTCAATACAGATTACACATTTGTTCATAACCGTGTTATTATATGCAAGTAATTCTTAATTTGAATATGAGATAGGTGAGATGGAAATGATGGAGTTAGCAAGAATGATTGACCATACGCAATTGCGCGCGGATGCAACACAAGCTGAAATTACACAAATCATTGTAGAGGCGAAGAAGTACGAATTTGCTTCAGTGTGCGTTAACCCGACGTGGGTATCGTATGCAGCTGAGCAATTAGCCAATAGTAACGTAAAAGTATGTACGGTAATCGGATTCCCATTAGGAGCAACAACTTCCGCAACCAAAGCATTCGAAACGACGAACGCAATCACGAACGGTGCGACAGAAATCGATATGGTTATTAACATTGGCGCCCTGAAAGATGGGAATAATGATGTTGTCGAGAATGACATTAAAGCAGTTGTCGAAGCAGCGGCTGGCAAAGCGATCGTGAAAGTGATAATCGAAATTTGCCTTTTAACAGAAGAAGAAAAAGTACGCGCATGTGAGCTTTCAGCGAAAGCTGGTGCTGATTTCGTGAAGACGTCAACGGGGTTCTCGACTGGTGGCGCAACTGCTGAAGGTATTGCCCTTATGCGTAAAACGGTCGGTCCAGACATGGGTGTTAAAGCGTCGGGTGGCGTTCGCAGTCTTGAAGATATGCAGAAGATGATTGTGGCTGGAGCAACACGAATCGGTGCGAGTTCTGGCGTGAAAATTATGGATGGCGGCGTATCAACATCTTCGTATTAGAAGGAGGATTTTACGATGAAGGAACAATTGATAAGGTGATCACAAGATTGAAGCCATCGCCATTGTCGCGGATACGGAAGGTCCGGTTTCACCTTGCGGTGCATGCAGACAAGTATTAGCTGAGTTCTGTGATGAGCATACTAAAATATATTTAACCAATCTTCATGGCAACACGGAAGAATGGACGATGGCACAACTGTTGCCGGGATCATTCACTCTGAAACATATGTAAACGCTTAAAAGTAGTTAAACACATTAATTTACAACTAGGAGATACACCATGAAATATCTAATTGCTCTGTTGGGACTGCTCGTTGTGTTTGCACTTGCTTTCGTCGCAAGTAACAATAAAAACAAAATCCGATATCGCCCGCTGATCGTGATGGTAATCTTACAAATCATTCTCGGATATGTATTGTTGAATACGTCTGCAGGAGCTCTCTTAATTAAAGGGTTTTCATCCGTTTTCGAGAAACTTTTAACTTTCGCTGCGGAAGGCGTGAACTTCGTATTTGGCGGAATAGTTAATGAGGGCTCATTCACGTTTTTCTTGAACGTATTGCTTCCAATCGTGTTCATTTCCGTGCTGATCGGTATTCTGCAGTACACAAAAATTTTACCGATTGTTATTAAATATATTGGTCTTGTTTTGAGCAAAGTTAATGGGATGGGTAAGCTGGAGTCCTATAACGCAGTTGCTTCCGCGATTTTGGGACAATCTGAAGTGTTCATCTCAGTGAAGAAACAAATTGGTCTGCTTCCGCAACAACGCCTGTATACGTTGTGCGCTTCGGCAATGTCGACCGTATCAATGTCGATCGTTGGGTCATACATGACGATGATTGACCCTAAATACGTTGTAACAGCACTTGTCCTTAACTTGTTTGGCGGATTCATCATTTCGTCAATTCTTAACCCGTATACGGTTTCGAAAGAAGAAGATATTCTTGATGTTCATGAAGATGAGAAACAATCCTTTTTCGAGATGCTTGGTGAGTACATCATGGACGGCTTCAAAGTTGCAATTATCGTTGCGGCAATGTTGATCGGTTTCGTAGCTTTGATCGCCTTAATCAACGGCATTTTCGACGGAATCTTCGGTATTTCGTTCCAACAATTCCTCGGTTATATTTTCGCACCATTCGCATTCGTCATGGGTGTTCCGTGGCACGAAGCAGTTGAAGCGGGAAGTATTATGGCGACGAAGATGGTTTCCAACGAATTCGTGGCGATGCTTGATCTTGGCAAACATACTGCAATGTCAGCAAAAGCAATTGGTATTGTTTCGGTGTTCCTGGTTTCGTTCGCGAACTTCTCATCAATCGGCATCATCGCCGGCGCTGTGAAGGGTCTTCATGAAAAACAAGGTAACGTTGTAGCTCGATTTGGCCTGAAATTGCTATACGGTGCGACGATGGTCAGCCTCCTATCTGCAACGATTGCCGGCATATTCTTATAACACGTTAGTGCATATGTTGAGTCCTTCATTGGACTCAATTTCTTATACGGTAACGTCACTGTAATCAGAATTAGACAATCTATGAAATGTGAGGCGAATTCCCCATGAGAATGGTTGATCTTATTGAGAAAAAGCGCAATGGGAATGAATTGACTACCGAAGAAATCAATTTCATTATTCAGGGTTTCACGAAAGATGAAATTCCAGATTATCAAATGAGCGCATTTGCTATGGCTATTTTCTTCCAAGATATGAATGATCGGGAACGTGCGGATTTGACGATGGCCATCGTTAATTCCGGTGATACTATCGATTTGTCCGCTATTGAAGGCGTGAAGGTAGACAAGCACTCCACAGGCGGAGTAGGCGATACGACGACGCTAGTTCTAGCACCACTCGTTGCTGCGCTCGATATTCCTGTTGCGAAGATGTCCGGCCGAGGACTCGGTCATACTGGCGGCACGATTGATAAATTGGAAGCTTTAGAAGGATTCCATGTTGAAATCAGCAAAGAGGAATTCGTGAATTTGGTGAATAAGGACAAGATCGCCGTAATCGGTCAGTCCGGTGACCTGACGCCAGCAGATAAGAAACTGTATGCACTTCGCGATGTAACGGCAACGGTCGACTCCATTCCGCTGATTGCAAGTTCGATTATGAGTAAAAAAATTGCTGCGGGTTCAGATGCCATTGTATTGGACGTGAAGACCGGCGCTGGCGCGTTCATGAAGACCGTTGATGATGCCAAAGAACTTGCGCATGCGATGGTAAGCATCGGAAACAACGTGGGCCGCAAGACGATGGCTGTCATTTCTGATATGAGCCAACCGCTTGGATTCGCGATCGGGAACGCGTTGGAAGTTAAAGAAGCGATCGATACGTTACAAGGTAAAGGTCCTAAGGATTTAGAAGAACTATGTCTTGCGCTTGGTCGTCAAATGGTATTCTTAGCTAATAAAGCAAGCTCGCTTGAGGAAGCGGAAGACATGCTGAAAGAAGTCATCCGTAACGGCAAGGCGCTGCAAAAATTCAAAGAATTCGTTGCAAACCAAGGCGGCAACGCTTCATTGGTCGATCATCCCGAGAATTTGCCGCAAGCGAAATATTTAATCGACGTGCCTGCCCGTGAAGACGGCGTTGTCGCTGAGATTGTAGCCGATGAAATCGGCACTGCTGCTATGCTGTTAGGAGCAGGTCGTGCGACGAAGGAATCGCAAATTGATCTCGCTGTAGGTCTTATGTTAAATAAAAAAATCGGTGACCGTGTCAAAGAGGGAGAATCGCTAGTTACCATTCATGCGAATCGCGAGAATGTTGATGAAGTAATCAAGAAAATTTATGACAATATTCGAATTGCAGATCATGCGGAGCCTCCTGTATTGATTTACCATATCGTGACCGAGTAATAGACTTTTATTACGAAGCTGTAACAATAATTGAGCATACAAATAATAGCCCATCAAACACAATTATTGTGGTGGCGGGCTATTTGAAGTGAATTTATATGCATGATAAGGTAATGAAAACTTTTAAAGTTAATAATTTAAACGGCAAAGGAGACTACAAAAATGAGTTGTAAGGCAAAATAAAAAGCACCACTTAGGTGCTTTAAGCTGAACTGATATTTCAGCACTTGGGGCTGCGTAAGCCCATATAAGTGTTTATAACGACATTAATCGATTCAGAAAAAGCTGATCTTTTTTCACACCTGTTTTTTGTACACTCTCATTGCAAAGAAATAGGCTACTAACAAAATTCCGACGCACCAGGCAAGAGCGATCCATATATCATTGCCCACCGACTGACCCGACAGTAGTGCACGGATGGCCTCCACGATCGAGGTCACCGGTTGGTTTTCGGCAAAGGCTCGAACGACCGACGGCATCGACTCGGTCGGCACAAACGCCGAGCTGATAAACGGCAGGAAGATGATCGGGTAGGAAAAGGCGCTTGCACCGTCCACCGTTTTTGCAGACAGTCCGGCAATCGCCGCGACCCAAGTTAATGCCAAGGTAAACAGAGCGAGTATGCCGGCTACTGCAAGCCATGACAATATCCCCGCGGACGAACGAAAGCCCATAACGAGCGCTACGAGAATGATGACGACAACCGATAGGGCGTTGGATACCAGCGAGGTCAGCACATGCCCCCACAGTAAGGTGGAACGTGAAATAGGCATGGTGTGAAACCGCTCGAATATGCCTCGTTGCTTATCCAAAAACAGGCGGTAAGCCGTATAGGATATACCGCTTGCAATCGCAATCAGCAGGATACCGGGCAGCAGGTAGTTCACATAGTTATCCGTACCGGTTTGGATTGCGCCGCCAAACACATAGACGAACAGCAGCATCATCGCAATCGGCGTGATACAGACCGTGAAGATGGTGTCCATACTGCGGAAAATATGGCGCATGGAACGTCCAAGCATAACGCCCATATCGCTGAAAAAGTGTTTCTTTACCGTCTCCATTTATTTTCCCTCCTTTTTGCCGACGATTGCGAGGAATATCTCCTCTAATGTCGGCTGTTTTTCAACATACTCCACCTTTGCGGATGGGAACAGCTTTTTTAGATCCGAGAGTGTGCCGCTGGCGATAATCTTACCCTCATGCAGAATAGCAATTCGGTCGGCAAGCTGCTCAGCTTCCTCCAAATACTGCGTGGTCAGGAGTACCGTCGTACCGCCGCCCGCCAGCTCCTTGACAATCTTCCAAACCTCGATGCGTGCCTCGGGGTCAAGCCCAGTGGTCGGTTCGTCGAGGAAAATGATCTGTGGTTTTCCCACAAGGCTCAAGGCGATGTCGAGTCTGCGGCGCATACCACCCGAATAAGTAGACGCCCTGCGGTCGGCGGCGTCTGTCAAGCCGAAGCGTGTAAGCAAGTCGTCCGCAACCTGACGCGGATTTTTGAGGTATCGCAGCTTGGCAATCATAATCAGATTTTCCCGTCCGGTCAAAATTTCGTCCACGGCGGCAAATTGCCCGGTCAGGCTGATTGCCTGCCGCACATTCTCGGGTTTTGACGCAACATCGAATCCGTTTACGATGGCGGTTCCGCTGTCTTGTTTGAGCAGGGTAGTGAGTATTTTAACAACCGTTGTCTTACCAGCTCCATTAGAGCCAAGTAAGGCGAAAATACTGCCTTTTTCAACCTCAAAATCTACACCTTTTAGGACCTGAAGATCCTTATAAGACTTTTTCAGCCCCGTTACTTTAATTGAAGTGTTTTGCATATTTTTACCCCCCTTTTAAATTACAGTAACCTTTGACAGATCGACATCTAAGCCCTTAAGAGAGGCATAAGTCAACTTATCCATCATCGCTCCGTCAAAGCAGATCTTTTTAATGAGGCGAAAATATTTCTTCGTCAACGTAAAACCTGGAAGAAAAGATACATTTTTAAGCGTTGCGCCCCTGAACGAAACATCGGTTAATGCAGCTTTGTCAAACTTAACGCCGATAAACGTCTGTCCGTCAAAACATAGCCCGCTCAGATCAGAGTACTTGAAGTCAACCCCATCAAATATACAACCTTTAAAAATCGTTTTTCTAAGATCGGTTGTCGTTAACGTAACGTCAGTTAGTCTTATTCCTGTGAATTTAACTCCGTCTAGCCCCGAACTGCTGAAATTGGTTCGTACAAGGATCGACTTATTGAAGCTTGCATTTGTCAGGTCAAGCGCGGAGAAGCTGCAGTCCGTCAGATTTGCACCGTCAAAATTAGCTTCACGTACGTCGCTGCCCTTAAACGAACTGCCGGTCAAATCTGCACCAGAAAAATCGGAACCGTGCAATGCGCTACCTTTAAACTGTCCTTTATGGGCCGTAACGCCTGCAAAGTCGCTTTTCACTAGGTTGCTTCCGCTAAAGTTTGTCACTACTTGCCGTTCCAGCGAGCGGGAGAGGTTGGCGACCTCCAGAATCGTTTGTTCGAAGTCGCCGATGCTCTCAATGGTCATATCAAACGCTGTTTCATCGTCTTTGCCCGCGGCTTTGAGTTCACGATATCGCTCCTGCAAATCGGAGTGCAGGTCCGCCTTTAATTCGGTGACGCTTTTTACCCCATCGTATGGCGTGAAAACGCCGTTTACATAGTTCGTTAATTTCTGATTCATCTTATCCAGTCTCCTTTATAATAAATTTTCTAGTACGCGCTTCGAATACTCCCAATTGCTTTTGTTCCGTGTGTAAGCATCCTTGCCTTTTTCGGTAATTCTAAAATACTTGCGCCGTCCGCCCTGAGATTCATCGCCCCAATACCACTCGATATCGCCGTCTGTTTCAAGCCGCCGGACGCTGGAGTACATCGTGGCTTCCTTTAATTCATACTCACCGCCCGAGCGCTCGGCGATCAGTTTGACAATCTCGTACCCGTAGCGGTCAGCTTCGGATAAGAGCCGTAAAATCATCGTATCGGTATGTCCGCGCAGCAGGTCGGATGTAATTTTGTTCTCGCTCATTTCATCACCTCCGTGTTTTTATAATACGAAATACTACTATGACTGTCAAGGTAGTATTTCAAATAAAATACTTTGTTTGAAAAGAAAAGTTTCTGCGTACATGAAATCAGCCAGTATAAAGAACATAAATATACCGATGCCCACTTCGACTTATACATCGGTGTAGGCATCGGTATGAATGTAGTAATTTGCGCAATATAACCCTCAATTTCCGAGCAGACCTTGGACCTGAATACCATCTTGCTGTCCTACATGACTATGACTTTATCAACCGCCACCGCGCATAGAAGCTCGTCGAACTCTTCAATGATCAGTAGGAGGGATTAGATTTCACCCTTGTTGATGCTTTGAATGTATTTGACCTGGTACGTAACAGCATTACTTTGATTTCTTTTGTTCTCCAGTTTTACCTGATGACGTGGCATGCTTTGGGTTGTTAGTGTCTTTAGTTTTGCTCATGTTTATTGTTCACCTCCGGTCTTATTCCATAAAAGTATTTCTCCAAACCGCAATCCTTATTAGAAGGCTCTGTTAAATTTATGTTATAAAGCACCATAAACTAAAGCCATTGCACACAAAATGAGGAAAATATTATATGATTGAAGAAAATGGCTTCTAAATTCTATGAGGAGGTTGGCTGATTTGAAAAGAATAGGGATTATTGTTGGTAGTTTAAGAGGGAATTCGTTTAATCAAATGATTGCGAATACGATCCCTGAACTCGTAGATTCCGCGAAATATGAATACATATCGATTGAGAATCTTCCCTTGTATAACGCGGATTTGGATCATGGAGAAGGGCCAGACCCAGTTATGCATTATCGTGAGGCGATTCAAAAGACGGATGGTATCATCATCGTTAGCCCAGAGTATAACTCAGGAATACCGGGTGTACTAAAAAATGCACTGGACTGGGCATCGACACCAACCAAAACAGCCGTCCTAATTCATAAGCCTGCAGGTGTGATAGGTGCAACGCCTGGCGCAAAAGGAACGATTCTGTCGCAGCAGCAAATTAGGCAAACGTTGGATGCCACCCAGTCATATGTTATGCCGTCTCAAAAAATGTATATATCTCAAGTTTTGGATAAGATTGATTCAGATACTCGCAAGCTCATAGATGAAACGACCCGCAAATATCTGCAGCGCTATGTACAATCGTTTATGCAATGGATAGACCAGGTACAACGGCTGAATGAGTAGTACAGGTTCTACATCACATACAGATTTCATAGTTGATTGAATAGTAGAAGAAGTTAAAAGCAGGTTTTCCTGACTTAACAAACAGAGACGAATTGGAGGAGCCTGCAGCGAAGCAGCTCCCTCTTTCTCATTGAAGTAACGGGCAGGATACTTGATATCCCCACCAAGGAATAATATGTATATAAATGTTGAGAAGAGAGGATTAGAATGGACGATAAAAACGTGACTGTCCCGATGGCTTTACTGTAGCTAGGAATTTTGAGCAGGACGAAATCCTGCGAATAATCGAGCATTCGTGATAAAACTGAATCGTACCGAGGAAGTTCAATAAAAGGCTTTATACAAACGATGAAGGAGCTATCGCGATAGCTCCTTTTGGAATGTATTTGACCATGTGCGTGGGAGGGTATGCCGCAACGAACATTGAGCAAATTCAGGCATTTCTTACCTAAACGGCTGAATATAAGGCGGAAATAGAGGAGGCAGCGCGAGAAGGTGCTGTTTATTTAACAGAATCACCTTATTCGAAAATTGTGGGTTCTAACGTTTTAAAGCGTGTTAGAATTGATGCAAGTTATATGACTGGAATGATAAGATAGACTATTTAAGTAAGACCAGGGGATCAGCTTGCTGCCTTGGTCGCCGTCACTGCCACTGACTTGTCGCGTGTTCAAATCTTGATTACAACATAGAGCAGCTCTCAACTTAATGACAAGGTGGGGGCTGCTTGACGCTTACGCTGTAACGAATGCTCACTTCTTTCTCCTCCTTTGACTCCTCTTAGGTCCGTTTCCTTGCCGCATATTTTTTATATTTTTTCACCCCGGGAATCAGCCTGATATCGCTTTCCAATAGTTCTTTGTCGCTTACGATCCAGGTATGGCCAACGGAGCTTTCCCTCCGGATGGCAACAAAATGATATCTACCTGCGGAGAATATTTTAAAGCCCTTTGCCAGGCTGTCCTGGCAAAACTTGTCGTCTTCCCCAACCGTCAGGTTTGAAAAACGGACCTTTTTAAATACCTTTTTTTTGAAAACCAACGTAGCGCCGGGCAGGATAGACACAAACTTTTTTTCGTCATTGGGATAACGGAGAATAAGTGCTTTTGATTCCTTAAGCCAGACAAAATGCGCACGTTTGCCGATGATATCCGCATGGCTTTTTTTAAATGCCCGCATACAATCCTTTAAATAAGCGGGTGCATAATAATCATCATCGTCAAATTTCGCTACAATCCCGTGCCTGGATTTTCTAACCCCCAGATTTAAACATTTCCCCAACGATTTTTTTTCCGGAAGACGGTAAACCGATATATGTTTATATTTTTTTGCCATTTTTCGATAGATGTTAATGTCGAAGTCGTCGTTGTTTAGAATAATAATAAGCTCCTTTTTTTTCCATGTTTGCCTCTTGTAGTTTTTAAATATATTTTTTTTAAAATGCGCCCGATTCGTACTAGTGATGATGGAAATCCCCCGGATATCAGCCGCCTCCCTCCAATGAAAAAAGCCCTATACTGTACAGTTATATGGTCTATTGATAAAAGAGAGACGGCGCATGCAGCGGTTAATTCGCGGAAGAACGCCTTATAAAATAATCGCAAAAAAATCCCTGTTTTCTTGATCGAAGTTCTCTTCGAAAGAAAAGCGAAAGGGAGGGCTATTCTGTTTATTTTACGAGTTTGTCTGCTGTCGCGGTTATGGAAGGGTGCAGGTATCCTTGTCGTTGTTATCATTGGAATATTTATTTCGTATCATTGCGCTAACAAAAAGCTATAGCTTCCTAGAAATTATCCGATTTGTAATTTTACAGCTCATGTGTTAAAGCCGCACGCTCTTTATTCTTTGTTCGGCTTGGAAGCTAATTCCCTCCATCAAGGTTTCCTGCTTTCCGGTCAATTCGGTGCAAGTGAACTCGAAAATCAGTTAAAATCAGCATCGACAGACGAAGATCGGACTACCTATCTTTGTACATTCTTAACGAAGAAAATGGAAGAAACGGATAAACGGGATGAATTGATTGAACAGACGTTGGAATTTATTCGAGAACGGGTTTCTTCCATTTCGGTGAAAGATATCGTGGCTGCTTTTCATATCTCGGAGCGGCAGAAGCGATTTGCCCGTGTTGTAGGTATGTCGCCTCAACTATATATCAGGATTGTGCGCGTGAATGAGGCGTTGCAGATGATGAAGTCGGGGTGCTTTGAGCGGTTTGTGGATATAGCCAGCGCGCTTAATTATTTCGACCAGTCACATTTTATCCGTGATATCAAAGCCTTCTCCTGGGTAAGTCCCAAAAGCATCATGATGAAGGTAAGAGAATTTCATAGTGACGAAGCAGGCGCTTCTTATTTATAGCAAAGTGTTGGCTTAATACAATTTTTTGCAGCTCCGATTTCTTATGTTTGGGATAGAACATAAGGAGAGGAGTTTTTTTATTGAAAGTTATGGAGTTCCAAGTTGATCGTCCTGTACGTCCAACGTGATTTTGAGTAAAAGATACGTTCATCTTCATGTTTTAGAATAAATGGACGGCATTTTACAAGTATAAGCAGCGGACTTAGAACTACAATATAATCAACTTAAACCAAGGAGTGACAAAAAATGAGAAAAATCAAAATGTTAAACAGAGTTTCGTTATCGCTGGGGAAGGTAAACCGTTGTTCCAGCATGTACACCAGTTCGATCTTTCTCTTGTAGAGGCGAGAGCCTTCCAATCAGGTAACGTAGTGCTCCATTACGAACTCAAGAAGTGATCACTTAAGCATCTCTCGGGCAAGAGAGTTCAAGAAACCGTTATTACGTTAACGGGTGACGATAGCACTTTATGAGTCCATTCTACATGAAAAAAAGCACCTTATTCAGGTGCTCAAAGAATTAACTTCTAGTTTTAACAGCTAACCCACTAAAAGAAATCGGACCAACAACATCAGCTCTTGTATTTGCGGTTTGGTTTTCCGCGGTCACGGTATAAACATGATTTCCTGAACTTACATTTCTATCGATTGCCTGAAATGTAACAGCATAGTTTTGTTCAGAAGCAGCAGATTCAATCCCTTGTAATGTATTGAAAATTTCTCTGCCATCGCGGAAGATTCTAAAGAGAATTTGAGCAATGCCCGTAATACCCCTTACACCAACTGTTGCAACCAGTTCAACCCGATTAGGTTGAGCATTGACCGATGGAATTCTTATACGAATGGATGCAAGGAGAACCCTTTTTGGGGAACGTGGGATAATGAAAGACTTTGATAAGTTAAATCTACGAAGCGGCTGAACGGCTTGTTTATCAAGAATACGCACCAAATTAATCACTCCTATTTTTTGATACCTCAATATATGAAAAAAATAGTAGAGTGATTGTGTGTATGATCTAAGCTAGCATTGATTAATGACTATTAAGTCGCCTTTTTTGTAATAATTAGACGATCGTATTCTCTCTTAACCTTCCCCTTTTGAAGGATTAAATAATGAACCTATTGGGTTGGATGAACTGAAAGATACTACGGACTTCAATTTACTAACACGAAGATGTAATTACCGTCTATCCGCGCTCAACCGCAAAAAAAGGTTGGTTTTGGGCGTTAAAAGTGTTATTAATAGAATTTCGATTGAAGTAACAAATAACTAAACGTATTCTGTTCATCAGTGATTTTCATGTTGATTAAAACGAATGAGCAGACCCTCGTGTCTGCTTATTTTATTGAACTAACGGACCAACTGGCCCGCAGGGTCCAGCAAGTACAACTGGGGCTACGGGTGCAACAGGACCGCAAGGTCCTGTGGGGCCAGCAGGAAGCGGATCGGGGTAAGAGAGCGGATGAACGCATGTATCGGATGAAGAAAGATGCTATGCCGAATACGTAAAAAAGAAGTCGACCATCTCGTTGGTCGGCCTCTAATTATTCTATTGCGCGGTAAGGATCTGTGGACCTTCAGCCGTGATGGCGATCGTATGCTCGTATTGGGCGGCGAGCTTGCGGTCCAGCGTCCGCGCGGTCCAGCCGTCCGCATCGATTGTCATGTAGTAGGTGCCTTCGGTGATCATGGGCTCGATCGTGAACACCATGCCTTCCTTGATGCGGAGGCCTTTGCCGGGCTTGCCGACATGCATATAGTTCGGCGCCTCGTGCAGGTCCCGGCCGATGCCATGCGCGAGAAGGTCGCGCACGACGCCGAAGCCGTTCGATTCGGCATGCCGCTGGGTCGCGCTCGTCACGTCGCCGAGCCGATTGCCGGGCTGCGCCTGCGCGATGCCGAGGTCAAGGCATTCCTTCGTGACGCGCATCAGCTTCTCGGCCGTCGGCGAGATCTTCCCGACCGCATAGCTCCAGGCCGAATCGCCGAGCCAGCCGTCGAGCTCCGCGACCGTGTCGATCGTTACGATATCGCCTTCCTCAAGTGGCTTATCGCTAGGGAAGCCATGCGCGATCACGTCGTTGACGGAGGCGCAGGTCGCATATTGATAGCCCTTGTAGCCCTTCGTGTAGGGCTTGGCGCCGTGTTTCAAGATAATGTCCTCGAAGATGCGCTCAATCTCGTTCGTCGTGATGCCCGGTTGAATGAGCGGGGTGATTGTGCGATGGCATTCGGCCACCACTTGGCATGCCTTGCGGATGGCCTCGATTTCATGCTTGCTTTTTAAGATGACCATGTTCGTATCAGGACTCCTTCGTAATGGCTTGCATCGCGAGCTGGGCGATTCGATCGACGTCCAGCTCGGAAGTGCCCGCATAGTAGTGCAGTCCGCAGCAGCCGACCAGCACAGCAAGCATATGGTCGACGCTGTCGTCTTCGCGTTGGGCGATCGATTGGAGCGGAACGTACAGCCGTTCCATGAATCGTCTCTTGGCGGCGTGCCGATCCTTCTCAGGCAAGCCTGCATAATGCTCCGCCGCCATCTTGTAGACGAGATATGCGCGGGCGTCCGACTGCCACAGCCGGAGCAGCGCCTTGCAATACGTCAACAGCTGCCTGTCATCCGGGCTGCCGCCGCTGATGTTCGCCCATTCTGCCAGGGCTTGCTCGCATCGCTCGAAGCCGCTGCCCAGCACATCTTCTATCAATAAATGCCGGTTGGGGTAATAATGGTACACCGTGCCGTAACCGATCTCGGCCTCGCGGGCGACGTCGCGAATATCAAAGCTGCCGCCCGTGTTGAAGTAGGTGCGCGCGGCGGCGTCAAGGATCTGTTCACTGCGCTGCATGCGGATGAGTTCATTTTGTTCTTTGGTACGGGGGCACATGGACGCGTAAACCTCCTTGTATAGACCTGCAAATTTGTCGATATAAAAATTGTAACGCATGGGGCGGGGATAAGCAAATTATCTTTGAAAGAAAATAAAGTTCTTTAATTGAAAATAAAGTTCTTTAGTGAACTGAACATAGACAGACCACCAGGCAGGTAGTTGCGGAGGCGGTGGTGTTCTGGGAGTGGCGATCCGTGGTGATTTAGAATCACCGCGGGTTTTGTTTTATCGCAAGAAAAAGGAGATACATGGTAAAGTGGAGGAGGAGGAGGAGTGGCGGGCAGGATAGTTTAAGATCATGAGCGGTGAATCGTATCATAAGTGACGGCGAAAAATTGGGTATGGGTAAGGCGGCGGAGTATCCTTGCTTTCATGCGCGGAGAGGTCAATTGTATTCCATAACCCAATATTTTTCGTGCGGATTACCTTCTTCAACGACTTTCTTCCAGCCCTTACTCTCATAAAATTTCATCGCCGCGTGATTTTCTGATACGCACTTCAATCTGATCGGTTTTTTCATTTTTTCTATAGAGGCATGGAGCAACAGACCACCAACACCCTTACCGGAGAAATCGGGGTGGACGAATAAATTATGGATAAAGTTATCCGGCAAATACAGAGAAGCAAATCCGAGGATTTGATTATTCTCCTCTACTAAAAAGATATACTCTCCTTCTGTATGCTTATCAAAATCATCTAAAGTCATTGTTTCTATATCCGCCCAATGAAAACTTTTACGACGGGATTCCAAATATATCTTTCTTAAAGCTGGGTAGTCAAATTCATTTGCTACTCTAATATTCACATCTTCACTCTCGCTTCCTTTATATAATATGCACCATGATAAGAGAAATGGGGGGATTCTATTTAACGTGACAACTTTTCTGATTCACAGTGTTATTGTGACATTTACGCCTGGGCCAACGAATATTATTATAGACGACAAAAGCTAATTTGTTCAACGGAGAACGATACTAGAGGAGCTTATATCGATGGAGCTCCGGACGCTGAAAAGGAGTGAAGAATGGTTTATCGAAGAAAGCCTATGAGCAGTACATCGGAACCTAACCTGGACTTTTTTACGTTTCAACTCGAAAAATGGTCCCATCATCACGAAAGTAATAGGCGATATCATCCGTTCTCGTGCTTAGTCTTACGGATTTCTTAGTGAACTTTTCGATGATTCCGCGATCTACTTCGCAGTAAACACCATCGGCGTCCGTCTGCAACACGGTAACCGGGGTTTGAGATAATGCTGCAACAAATAGATCCGCATCCGTTTCAAGCATCTTATACAATAGGGTCGACCTCACCTTCGGATAGGTCAATTGCGACCGCTTTATACCAAATTATACTTGAGTATATGCAGGAGCTGCTATTGAAGCGGCTTCTTTTTTATTTCTAGTTCAAGTATCGGGTACTTTAATACTAAACCACGAAGTTGGAGGGAATAATAACCACAACAAATTATTAAAACAAGGGAGTATAGCATATGAATTCAAGCCATGTACCATTGACATCATCAGAAATAGGAAACTTGTGGATGACTTATCAAGAAAAAACAATGTTATTGAGGTTCTTAGAGTATTTCCTTGAACATGCTGAGGATGAAGAAATTCAACAAATCTTAAAGTCGACTTACGATTCAACGCAACAAAGTGTAGAGTCCATTAAACATATTTTCCAACAAGAAGGAGCCGTTATTCCACTTGGCTTTACGGAGAATGACGTTAATAAAGGAGTTCCTAAGTTATTCGATTTTCTATATGAACCCATGTTTTTACATATGATAAGCAAGATAGAAGCTAGTCTTTTTGCATTGTACTCAACGATGTCCTATCGTAAAGACATAAGACAACTATTTAAGCAATTAACAGCAAACGCACAAGAAATGTTTGACCAATGTGCCCAATTTCTTTTAGATAAAGGGGTTCTTGTCCGCCCGCCTTTTATGACAATGCCCAAAGAAGTTACCTTTGTTAAAGATAAAAATTATTTATCAGGGTCTAATTTGCTAAGGGAAACAAGAGCATTAAATGCCATTGAAATTTCCCTTATACATCATGCCATAGAGACCAACCTTACAGGCATGCAATTAATGATTGGTTTCGCCCAAGTAGCTAATGATACGAAAGTAAAAGAATATTTTGTTGAAGGAATGAAATTGTCTAAGGAAGTTGAAACAACACTAGGTGAATATTTACGTCAGGATTACATAGAGCCGCCTGCTACTCATGCAGGGAAAGCGACGAATTCTACGGTTGCTCCATTTTCGGATAAGTTAATGATGTATATCACTAACTTGTTAGGATCATTTAGTATTGGGAGCAATGCACTTGGTGGAGCTTTTAGTTTGCGAAGTGATTTGCTGGTGACGATGGCTCGACTTACTTCGAAAATTGTGCCTTTTATCAAAGACGGTGGAGAAATAATGATCAAAAACGGATGGATGGAGGAATCACCACAAGTTGAAGATAGAAGACAACTAACTAAATCGTGATGAAGATATGACGAACAAGTAAGCTGCCGCAATGTCATTGGGCAGCTTGTTCCGTCATTTTTGAGCTTAGATGAAAAGGTGGGATTGACTGTTAATTCGGCAATTTGAGGAGGCAATAGTGTTTAAAAAGAGGTTTCGAGGTAGTGGAGAAAGGGGAAAGGATATTGCCTTGCCGAGTCAATCCTCATGGAACTTGAATCATGGGCATTCGGTTCATCAATCAGTTATGTTTCTCATATAGTATTCAATAATATCTTTTCGACGAATAATTCCAATGAAAATATTTTGGTCATCTACAACGGGAACAAAATTTTGATCAGCTGCAAGTGCCAGCATATCCTCCATGTATGCGTTAATCGAAACGGACTCATTGTGAATATGCTTCTCGATTTCGCTCACTTGCACTTGATCCAAATTATCAAAATGAATCCCAGGTGTATTCTTTAACGCCCACAACAGATCACCTTCCGACAATGTACCTGTATATTTCCCATCATTATCAACAAGGGGAAGAGCCGTGTAATAGTGATTTTCTAATTGTTCCAATGCTTCCCGCATGGAAGCTGACGATGTGATAAAGGCAACTTTGTCTTTAGGTAATAGAAAAGAGGCTATTTTCATAGTTATAAACTCCTTTTCTCTCAAATTTCAATCAATGATATATTAATTAAAACATAAATAGCTTTCAAGTGCATTGGGTTATGTTTCCATTTAAGCGAGAATCACCAGGAAATGTCAAACGGGATCGCAGACCGGCAGGTCAATAATTGATTTCATCCAAAACTTGCGAAAGCCGAACGAGATCCTCCTTAATATCCCTACAAGACCTACTGATCATACTCAACTCTCTCCAGCCTTCCTCTATCTCGGCAATCATCAGGTCGATATCTCCATTCGTGATCTTTCTTTCCTCCATATTGGTCAGCATTCGATGCTCCTTTAATCATGATAATTGTTTCAATATTATAAGTTTCGTTATGTTGTTCACGAATGAGGGTGTAGAAGATAGTCGAATAATGAACGTCAGCTAAACGGACAAATTGTGATTGCATGTCAAGAAATATTGGCGTTCATGCCGGCGTACCATCGAGCTCCTGAAGTGTTGACTTTGGCTTCTGAAACCCATATTGTGGAATCGGAAGCATAAAGAGATGGATGTAGCTGAATCAGAGACGCATCGCGAGGATTTGCAGCATCATGACGATTCTTTTTATTTGAGAATATTGTTGATCGAGGGAAAATGAACGATTGTTCTACCTCACTTTTCAGTTGTACAGTTGGATCGCAGGAGAATTTTAGTTCTTCTGTTCAACTACAAATATTCGATTTCAACTTAAGGGGAGAGATAAGAATGTCTAAGCATTGGCAAGCACGTTGGATTACGGATAACTCGTTTAGTTCGATGGAACCATTGGATTTATTTCATAAAGAAATGGATGCAGTTGAATCAGAGACTCATCGCGAGGATTTGCAGCATCATCATTGGCTTGTGAGGACTACATTTGATCTAGCGTCTATTGATCTTGAAAGCGTTCCCCTATATATGAACATCACGGCAGACGATTACTACAAGCTGTACCTTAACGGCCGTTTTGTTGCTCAAGGACCTGCTCAAAACGATGCCGGCCACTACTATTACAATCGGATCGAGGTTAGTCCCTTTCTCCAAGCGGGGAACAATGTCATCGCTGTCCACG
Source organism: Paenibacillus sp. WG02 (assembly GCF_055396115.1). Taxonomy (NCBI): domain Bacteria; kingdom Bacillati; phylum Bacillota; class Bacilli; order Caryophanales; family Paenibacillaceae; genus Paenibacillus; species Paenibacillus sp. WG02. The sequence goes on from NZ_AP036016.1 coordinate 1,181,948, forward strand.
TGTATTACCAAGGGCTAGTTAATCGGGCATATAACAGCGGCGATTACAGGCAGGGGCTTATAGCAGAGCTAACAGCGGGTGACCGTGTTCTCGTAAAAACCGATGAGACTTGGCGAGCTAAACGGGCAGCAGAATTCCTGAAAGGAGAGACTTTTGGCTATTTGACACAATTTGCCGAGCATATCGATGCCAGAAAGTCGGAAAAAGGCTGGAAGGATCTTTCCTTTGATGACTCCGCTTGGCTTCCCGTCCAGACGAACGATCAAACGGATTATACGCTTGTGGAGCAGCCGACACCGATATTGTCGGTTTATGAGAAGAAACCGCATAGCGTAGTAAGAAGGGCTCCCGGTCATTACTGGATTGATTTTGGTGAGGAAATCACTGGCCAGTTTACCATGGAGGCGGAAGGGGAAGCAGGCGCAGAAATCGAAATCCGCTGTGGGGAAGAACTGGAAGAGGATGGACAAGCGGTCAGATTTAACATGCGCTGCAACTGTACTTATCAAGATCGTTGGACGCTATCAGGGGATAACGATAAATTGGACCTTTACGATTACAAAGGCTTTCGATACGTGGAAGTGTTCGGTCCTGAACAAGCGATTCGTCCCGATTCGTTTCAAGCGATCGTCAGACACTATCCTTTGGATGAAGAAAGCTGCCGTTTTCAAAGCTCGGATGACTTGATGAACCAAATTTTTCAAATATGTAAAAACGGAGTCAAATATGGTTCCCAAGAAAACTTTGTAGACTGTCCGACCCGTGAGAAGGGACAATATTTGGGCGATAATACGGTGATCGGGCATGCTCACATGCTCCTCAGCGGTGATTTGCGATTGTATAAGAAGGCAATTGAGCAATTTGCTCTTAGTTCCTCTACGTGCCCTGGTCTCATGTCAGTCGTTCCAGGGAACTTTATGCAGGAGATTGCTGACTTTTCACTTCAGTGGCCGCTGCAGCTGCTGGAATATTATCGATACAGCGGGGATCTGACCTTTTTGCGGGACATGTATCCGTATGCGGAGCAACTGCTCCGTCATTTTCAAGCCTATGATCGAGGTGATGGATTGTTACACGAAATCACCGATAAATGGAATTTGGTGGATTGGCCGAAGGAGCTGCGCGATGAATACGATTTTGAGCTAACGAAGCCGATAGGTCCTGGCTGCCATAACGTGGTTAATGCGTTTTATCTTGGCTGCATCCATGCAGTGAATGAGATACGTGATTTGCTCGGTATTTCTTACGAGGATGATCTTCCACGGTTAAAAAAACGCTTCATCGAAGTTTTTTATGATCCGACCAGCCGTTTATTTACAGATGCGGAGGGAAGCAGACATCACGCGCTGCATGCCAATGTGCTGCCATTGCTGTTTGACCTGGCTCCGGAGGAATCCGTTCCATCCATCGTAGATCAAATTCGCGAGAAAAGATTTTCGTGCGGCGTGTACTTTTCCTATTTTGTCTTAAAAGCTTTGGCGAGGGTTGGAGAACATTCGTTGATATATGAGCTTATGAGCTCAGAAGAAGAACATTCATGGGGAAATATGCTGAAAGAAGGCGCTACGACTTGTTTTGAGGCCTGGGGGAAAGAACAAAAGTGGAATACTAGTCTTTGTCATCCTTGGGCAAGCGCTCCGGTACCCTTGCTGATTGAGGAAATCATCGGACTGAAACCATCAAAACCGGGGTGGAAGGAGATTTTATTTTCACCAAAAATCCCAGCTCACTGGGAGCATTTTTCGCTGGAAGTCCGCGTCCCTTCTGGATTGATTCGCCTTGCATACAACCATGGACAGTGGGCCCACGATTTTCCGCAACAGGTACGGGTGATCAGACACTGACCATAGAAACATTTGTAGAAAAGGAGAGTAAACGATGATAAAGAATATCTCGATGAACAAGACATGGTTTCGTCGTCTCCTGTTTTCCTATGTAACGATTTTCCTTTTTATTGTGCCTCTTCTCATGTTCGTCCTCTTGATGGCATTCAGTGAATTGTCACGAAAAACTGCAGTCGAATCGAATAAAATTTTCACCAAGCAATTGCTCCAATCCATTGACAATCAGATGAAGTTGATCGATAACACGATCACGAATGAGATCGCCAGCGATGATACGCTATTGGGTTTTTTTAATCCTGCCTTACAGAGCGATCGATATTATTCAGGCTATTTGTCGTCTTTAAAAGTGAAAAGTCTCATGGCAACGATGCCTCTCATCGATTCGATCTATTTATACAGGCTGTCGGACGATACGGTGCAGACGCCATACTCCGTTTCCAAGCTAGCTGCATTTAACGATAAACAATTGATTGTAGAAGCTTTGAAGCAATCCGTGCCAAATCATCTATGGACAGATGTTCGGAAAGGTTACACGGAACAAGGCGAACCCACCGATTTCGTATCGTTAGTGCGATATGTCCCATTGAATTTCGGTAATGACGGACTAATCGTTGTCAATGTGCAGCTTCAAGCGATTGCCCATTTTGTTCAAACACTAACGACGGCAAATTCCAATCATCTCAGCCTTTATGACCGCGAGGGTACGCCTATTTATGGTGATATTCATGGGAACGATTCCCTAATGACGGAGATGCATTCCGATTATTCCGAATGGGCCATTTCCAGCAGTGTGGCGAATGGTAATTTGTTTCGTCTTGTCTCCGCGATATCCAAATATTGGATATTCGTTTGTGCAGTTTTCTTTTTTATCGGCGTTGTATGGATTGTTGTGGTTACCCGACGGAACTATAAGCCTGTAGAAACGATCATACAGCGTATCCAATTATTCTCCCAGCAAAAAAGCGCCGAACTGTTTCGTAAAGGCAATCAAGATGAATTTAAGTTCATCGATACCGCCTTGGTGAATTTGATGGAGCAGTCAAATGCCTATCAGAAGCAGCACGAGGAAGATTTGATTTTTAAGCGAAAGCATTTCTTTTTTGAATGGATGGATGGGAATCGTCCTTTGAAGTATGAAGAGTGGCAGCAGGAGATGGAGAGCCTTGGAATGCCTTGCGATTTTGACTCGCTATGTGTTAGTGTGCTCGAAATTAATAAATACAGTAAATTCGCTAGTCTTTATTCCGATCATGATCAAAATTTGCTTAAATTCGTTTTGTGTAGCGTAATAAAGGAAATCGCAATTGGCCGAAATGTAACCATATGGACAGAGTGGACGTCCAAGGATCAATTGACTTTGCTGCACTTGGTCCAGAACGTATCGTCGGAAAGTAAGCCCGAGCAGATCGCGAGTGATATAGCGAATGACATGATGCAATGGGTGAAGTCCAACCTTGATTTCAATATTACAATGGGCATAGGTTCAGGAGTCGATCGCATAGAGCTTGTACATTACGCATACGTCGAAGCCTTGGAAGCACTTCAATACAAACCTTCACTAGGTGAGGATAGTGTGATCTGTTATTGGCAGATTAAGCCCGAGGGCAAGCAACAGTCGCTCGATCTGCTCGAATATATCCGTGAGATTGCCTTTTCATTACGAACGGGGGAAGGCGATTGGCAGGGCAGCTTCGCACAACTTTTCGATGGTATTCGAGCCGGTTTGTATGCGCGTAAGGAATTGGACAACTTAATGAGCTACATGATATTTTTTCTTGATAAGGAGTTTACGGACCTACCAGCTGATGTGCAAAAAATATGGGCAAACGGCGTGCAGGATAAACTGCAAAAAGCAGTAGACGACTGGGACACCGTGGACGAACTACAGCAAATGTTGAGAAGTGTTCTTACGGAAACAACTGAAGCAATCGCGACGTTGCGTGAGATGAGCAGCAATTATATGCTTATCCGCAAAATTAAATTGTATATGGAGGAACATTACCAGAATCCGGATCTTTCATTGCTTCATTTAAGTGATGTGTTCCATGTGCATATGAAAAGCATTAGTCGTACGTTTAAAGAAGAAATTGGCGAGAATTTTATTGATTATTTGACGCGAATTCGTACGGAACACGCGAAAGAGCTTTTGGTTCAAACCGAACATTCCATACAAGAGATTACGGTCAGAATCGGATATCTGCATCCGAACACGTTCATTCGATCATTTAAAAAGCTGGTTGGTCAAACCCCAGGAGACTTTCGGAAGACTGCTCAAGTGAAATCATAAAGATGAACTTTGTTGATTGGTGTTTTTTTGTTGATTTATAGGATTTGGATGGCCATAGAATCGGATTCACTGGTGAAAAAGCCAGGGATGACGGTTCTTTTTTTATTTGAGAATATTGTTGATCGAGGGAAAATGAACGATTGTTCTACCTCACTTTTCAGTTGTACAGTTGGATCGCAGGCTACAACAAAGAAAGAGGGAACGATATGAAAGCAATAGACCGAAGGGGAGTCGACATGAAGAGATTAAGGGAGAATATTCCGCTTCTCCTTATGTTCATACCCGTCATTTTATTTTACTTAATTTTCAAATACGTGCCAATGGCTGGACTGATCATTGCTTTTAAAGATTATAACTTTTTTGATGGGGTGTTTCACAGTCCTTGGGTTGGATTTGAAAATTTTCAAAAGCTGTTCAATGACGTAAATACATTAAAAATTATCCGAAACACGCTTCTACTTAGCAGTCTAAACATATTCGTGGGATTTCCGTTTCCGATCCTATTAGCTATTCTTTTGAACGAAGTGAGAAAAATGTGGTTCAAGAAGATCGTTCAAACGCTTGTTTATTTACCTTACTTTTATTCATGGATTATTGTCGGTGGGATCGTCTTTAGTATTTTCGGAATCGAAGGAAGCTGGTTAAGTCATTTGATGACCCTTTTTAAGATGGAACCATTTCCATTCTTATACAATATCAAATCATGGATCACCATCTTTGTTGGTGCGGGAATATGGAAAGATATGGGTTTCAGTGCCATCATCTATCTGGCGGCAATGACAACAATCGACCCGTCGCTTTACGAATCAGCAAGTATGGATGGTGCTAATAAGTGGAAACAGATTATTCATATTACGATTCCCGGAATTGCGCCGACCATCATTTTGGTCTTTATTCTTTCTATGGGGCGCGTGATGGAAGTCGGATTCGACCCCATTTACGTCTTAAAAAATGCTGCGGTGAACGACGTTTCGGATGTCATCAGCACGTATATTTATCGCGTTGGACTGCAAGGCGCGCAATTTAGCTTAACTACAGCAATGGGCATGTTTGAATCAGTCGTTGCTTTAATTCTACTGCTCTCTGTCAATTGGATTGCACGTCGCTTTCAGCAGGGTCTATTTTAGAAAGGAGGAATCGAGATGCGTGCATCCAATGGAGATAAAATCTTCTACATCATAAATTATATTGTATTAGCCTTAATTACCTGCTCAAGCTTGTTTCCACTTCTTCATTTAATTGCGCTTTCCATTAGCAGTTCGTCCGCCGTCGAAACCGGGAAAGTAAATCTGTGGCCCATCGGCTTCACCTGGGATACGTTTAATGTTTTGTTCAAGGGAACACCGATCATCCGCTCATTCAGCAACAGTGCTGTGATCACGTTCGTAGGTATTACGTTAAGTATGCTCACCACAATTATGGCCGCATATCCTTTATCGCGTCCCAACTTTTATGCACGACGTTTTTTTACGCTTTGGATGATCTTTACGATGATCTTTACAGGAGGCATTATCCCAACTTTCCTGGTTATTCAAAGTTTGGGACTAGTTAACTCCTATTGGGCTCTTTGGTTGCCTGGTTTAGTAAGTACGTATAACATGTTGCTTCTACGCACGTACTTCGAGAACATCCCGTCTGAAATTGACGATGCGGCACGAATGGATGGCTGCAGCGAAGTACGTCTTCTACTTCAAGTTGTATTGCCCATTTCTATGCCTGTTCTCGCGACATTAACGCTTTTTTATGGTGTTGCGTACTGGAATATTTTTTTTAGTATGCTGATTTACATCAACGATACCGATAAGCACAACTTAACCGTGCTCGTACAGCAAATGATTCAAAATCAGAGCGTGCTGCAGCAATCCTTTATAGTGCAGCCTGACGAACAGGTTCATGTGGTGGAAGAAGGAATTAAAGCTGCAGGCGTGATCGTCCTGATTACCCCGATGTTGGTCGTTTATCCATTTTTGCAAAAATACTTTGTCAAAGGCGTTATGCTTGGTTCTGTGAAAGGATAGGAGTATGAGGGCGATAAGGAGGTGGTGCTGCAAAGGGAAATGTGGTTCTTAAAGATCCGATGAGGTAAGCTTAGGCAAACAAATAACGAATTCAAAAGGGGTTTATCAAACATGAAAAAATGGTTTGCGACATCACTAACGATGGCATTATCGACTTCAATGGTGCTAACGGCATGCAGCACGAAACCTACTGTACAACCGAGTTCCTCTGCTAATTCAACAACGCCAACTGCATCAACAACGCCAGCCAAGAAAGGGGATATATCCGTATCGGTGTATGATCGTGGAAATATTCCTGCTGCAGAAGGAACATTAGAAGATAATCGTTGGACAAAATTTATTAATGAAAATGGTCCTGCGAATGTCAAATACGTGCCAATTCCGCGCAACGATGCGGCACAAAAATTCAATGTGCTGTTTGCATCGGGATCGGCGCCTGACATTATTAACGAGTTTGATCCGAATATACTGAACCCGCTCATCGATCAGAAGCAGCTTATGCCGCTGAACGACCTAATCGACAAGAACAGCGTTGAATACAAGAAGGTTCTTCAGGATTATCCCGCATTGAAGAAAGTCGCGACCAATCCCGACGGGAAGATGTACAAAGTTGGACGGGTACTGGAATCAGCTCCAAGTTATGCGGTCTTCGTTCGTGCAGATTGGTTGAAAAAATTAAATCTGGACGTTCCCAAAACGACCGAGGAGTTGTATAAAGTAGCAAAAGCGTTTGCGGAGCAAGACCCTGACGGCAATGGAAAGAAGGACACATACGGAATGGCATTGAGTTTTCGTTCCGAGTTTGCGATCGATATGATGTTCGGGAACCCTGTTGAGCTGTATGGTCTTGTAAACGATCAACCGAGCCGTGCATTTGAAAATGCGAAATTGGCGACGGAGTTCAAAAAACGCTTGTTTGATGAGGGGCTAATCGATAAAGACTTCGTGAATGACAAAAATGGGGCAAAGGCCAAACAAGACTTTTTAAATGGCAAGATGGGTATTTACCCGACTTTTGTAGGAAATTGGTTCGAATCGACAGTAACGGATATACAAACCTTGAAAAAGGCTGTCCCAGAAGCTGATGTGATTCCTATCGCACTGCCAAAAAGTCCAGTAGGTGAATTTATTCCGGACGTACAAAGCCCAGTGCAAATGACAACTGCGATTAATGCAAAGACTAAAGACCCGGTTGCAGCGATCAAATACATCGACTTTATCAATCGTGTCTCGACGGGTACCAGCCTGCTTTTCGGATTGGAAGGCACGCATTATAAGAAGGATGCAAACGGATGTCCGCAAAACATAGATCCGAATAAAACGAAAGCAGAAGTTAGCTGGGCGGGCGACTACGCTCATTTCTATTCCCGTTTGCTGCTCGGGAAGTGTGCGTTCTTACAAAATCAATTCAATCCTGAGATTCCGGAACAAAAATCCGGACTTGACATGTTCAAAAAAGCCGAGTCCTTATATCTCGATTCGACTAAAAAATACCGTTTCGTCACCTTGCAAGAGCTAATACCGTCTTTCCCCAAGGATTTGCAACCGTCATTTAACACCGTCAAAAAGCAAATTACCGATACGTGGTTGAAAGCAGTCATAAGCGGGGACAAATATTCTGCTGATCAAGCCTACAAGGACGTTCAGACTGCATGGGATAAAGCCGGTGGCAAACAAATGGACGACTTCATAATCGAGTGGTATAAAACCAGTAAGGACAACAGTTTCATGATGAAAGATTTATGGGAGACCGTTGCGAAACAAGCGCAAATGAAGAAATAAGCAACGCGCATTTAACAAAGGATGGGGGCCGTTATACAATTTGCGGTCCTCAGCTTTACGTTATCCTTACACGAATATGAGGAGGGGTATTATGGGGAAGTATAAGAAATTTGTTTGTGTTTTGGGGCTATTATTTTTTATGGTAATTGGAGCACGCGCCGCTCATGCGGCGGTTATACAGCAGCTGCCGGTCTCGAATCCGGGATTCGAGACGCTGACTGTAACGAACGGCGTTTACAGTCCGAAAGACTGGAAGACGTGGTGGTGGAGCGGGCCCGTCAACAATCCGCCGATTGCGGCAGCGAATTATACGGAGAATGAGAAAAGCGGAGGGCAGCGCTCCGTATTTATCAGCAGTGTCAGCACGGGATTCGCGGGGTGGGTATCGAATCCCATAACGCTTCCTTCGAATATGAGTTCGTTTCGAATTACCGCCAAAATGAAGACATCGGCAGATTATTCGGGAAACAAACCGCGTTTGTGGGTTTCCTTCCAGAACAACGGGACTTTTTTAGGGTCCTACACGACGGATCAGACGGAGGGGTTGTCACTTGCGGATTGGACGGAAGTGTCCTTTACCGTCGATCGAAGCCAATTTCCGGCTGGCACCAACACGCTTGTGCTGAACTTGTCGACAACCAGCCTGAATACGGCGACTCCAACAAGCGGCAAACTTTACTACGATGATGTGATGGTGGAGGCGTCGGATGAACCGATTCCGGTTGTTCAGCAACTGCCGGTTTCGAATCCGGGCTTCGAGACATTGACCGTGACGAATGGTGTTAACAGTCCAAAAGATTGGAAAACTTGGTGGTGGAACGGAACCGCGAACAATCCGCCAGTTTCGGCTGCTAATTATACAGAGAACGAAAAAAGCGGTGGTCTGCGCTCGGTGTTCATAAACAGTGTCAGCAGCGGATACGCGGGATGGGTGTCGAGTCCCCTAACACTTCCTTCGAATATGACATCGTTTCGAATTACAGCCAAGTTGAAGGCATCCCCAGATTATTCGGGCAATAAACCGCGTTTGTGGGTTTCCTTCCAGAATAACGGGACGTTCTTAGGGTCCTACACGACGGATAAGACGGAGGGGTTGTCGCTGGCAGATTGGACGGAGGTATCGTTTACCGTGGATCGAGGCCAATTTCCGGCAGGCACCAACACGCTTGTGCTGAATTTGACGACCACCAGCATAAATGCTGCGACACCGGCAAGCGGCAAACTTTACTTCGATGATGTGAAGGCGGAAGCGTCGAACCAATCGCTGGGACCCGTTGTTTTTACTTTGAAATCCAATAAATTTGCAAGCTGGTGGAATCTGGGGGACCCCGTAGTGTATCAATTGAACGCCGGAGCAGTACCGAGTTCCGCTAAATCTATATTTGGCAGCGTTTACAATTCTGATAATAAATTGATTGCACAAGTGCCTGTATCGAGACAGACGTTTCTCGATCAAGGCTGGAGCTGGACGCCTTCGGAGCCGGGGTATTACGAAATTGCTTTTGCGTATCAACAGAACGGTTCTACGGATTTAACGGATTTGCCCGTTAAATATACATATTCACAGACGGATCTGACTACGTTTTCGCGTGAGCGGTATTCATTGGTAGTAAGTCAGGGTCCAACGAAGCCAATATCGCAAAGGTGGCCGATAATGGGCTTTAGCTACCAGCTTTCGGAAGGCGAGAATGCCATGAAACTGGCTGATTTAGTGGGATTTCACTTTGCGCGGATTCATGCAGTGCCATGGGGAACGCAGTTCCGTGATACGAGCTGGGCGATTGAACCGTCCCGCGGTGTTTATAATTGGTCGAGATTCGATGAGGAAATCAACAAGCTGTCAAGTTACGGCTTCGATCTGATTGGAAATCTGTTATACACGCCGCAGTGGGCATCGCCGCATCCCGAGCAAACGCAGGTGAATATCAGTATCCCGGCATATTCCGCTTATGCTCCTGTGGATATGAAGGACTGGGAAGATTTTGTTCGTGCCGTCGTTACCCGGTACGATACTCGGATTAAGACGTGGGAAGTATGGAATGAGCCAAACTTGCCAGGGTTGAGCGGGTTTTGGCTGGATTCGACGGAACGTTTCGTTGAGCTGTTGAAAACTGCGTATCAGACAATTAAAGAGGAGCAGCCGGATTCAGATGTATGGATTGGGGGACTCGCAGGACGCAACTATTTGAACTTTTATAAAGAGGTGCTCAGGTTGGGTGGAGCGTCCTATTTTGATAAGCTCTCGCTGCATGGTTACCAGCCAGATCCGCGCGAATTCCAGCGCATAGATCAGGCTTTTGGAATCGCTTCCAAGCAGTGGGCCGATTCGGAGAGTCATGCGGTTCTGGTCAATTCGAATTCGGTAACAGGCACAGTGCCTACGGAATCTGAGATCGCCAAGCGCATGATCGTTGACTTCCTGTCGCAGCTCAAATGGGGAACGCAAAAAATCGCTTTTTTTCATATGTTGAATTTATCGGAGATGGAAACTTTATCTTATGCAAAGAGCACCGGTACTTTTACGCACGCATCGGGTTTATTCCGTTCAAAGCCGCGAGTGGAACCGAGACTCGCAGCGTCAGTAGCCCACCATTTTCTCGATCTTGCTGGCCAATCGCTCGTTTATAAAGGGGAGTATGTTCTCGAGGGAGGACAAAAAGCAGTTGTACTTGATAATGACGGAGCCAGGCTCATAGGTTTGTGGTCTGACGCATCTTCTGATGCTCCGATCGATGCGCGTCTAGCGGCTGCTTTCACGAGTGAAACCCTCGTTACGGACTGGGAGGGCAAAGCGCAAAGTGCCAATAACCTACTTAGCGTACACCCTGGCAAGGTATATTGGATAAGTAATGCGGATAGCGCAGCATTAGCGCTACTACCGATCTCAGAGCCGTTTTTGATCTCGGATTTCGACCGTAATACGAATCATATCGTAGTCCCTGAGTCGAAGGGAACCAGCGGACAACTTTTCAATCCTACCACTTTAGAAGTCGCTGACCATGCGGTTTGGATTACCGATAATTGGGCTTATAAAGCAGCAGCCCAGCCGACGAAACCAGCGGATTTTGACGCTTCATTTGCGGCTGGATATTCGGATAGCGGACTGGACCTGATCGTTCGCGTGAAGGATGGGACATTTGTTCAGGATAATCCACTCGGAAGCTTCTGGAAAGGGGACAGCGTACAGTTCGCAATCGATACATTCGGACAGGGTTTTACGGGAGATCAGGTGGAATTCCAGGCAGCATTGACACCGCAGGGTCCCGTGCTTTATAAACAATTGGTGCCTTATGTTGGCGGCAATTTGCCAACAAATTGGACACCGGGGAACAGCGTAGCACAGTACGCGTCCTTAAAGGTAGATCAAACGGTCCCCAATGAAACGACCTATTACATCCATGTGAATTCTTCTGAATTGTATCCTTATGTACATGATCCGAAAAATCCGCTTCGACTGTCGGTGTTGGTCAACAACAATAATGGCAGCGGTCGGCTTGGATGGCTTGAGTGGAGCAGCGGGATAGGCAGTGATAAAAATCCGGCGAAATATGGGAAAGTGTGGACGTTGAATGGGCTAGTTGTTGAAGCAGTTCAAACGAGTATGACAAAGGGGCAAACACAGACTCTGGGTGCCCGAGGACTGACGGCAAGCGGGTTTGTAGATTTATCCGGCAAGGCTGCTTGGAGTTCATCCGATGCATCAACCGTAACCGTGGATACTTATGGCACAGTGAAGGCGATTGGGGAAGGCAGCGCGATCATTCAAGCATCGTACGGTCCCTTCGTCGGCAGCATAGCGATAACGGTAACGGCGGATAATACGCCCCCCCTTACGACTGCGACCTTGTCACCTGCACAGCCGGACGGACAGAATGGCTGGTACGTGAATCCGGTCACGGTAACATTGGGCGCCACTGATAATTTGTCGGGTGTGGCAAAGACAGAGTATAGCTTGGATGGCGGAACGACCTGGGAGCCTTATGCGAATCCGCTAACCTTAGATAAAGATGCGCAAAATGTATTGAGCTACCGTTCAACAGATAAAGCGGGTAATGTGGAAGTTGCACGCACATTGACTATCAATGTCGATAAAACAGCCCCTGTTACAACAGCGACCTTGTCACCTGCACAGCCGGACGGACAGAATGGCTGGTACGTGAATCCGGTCATGGTAACACTGGGCGCCACCGATAATTTGTCGGGTGTGGCGAAGACAGAGTATAGCTTGGATGGCGGAACGACTTGGGAGCCTTATGCGAATCTGCTAACCTTAGATAAAGATGCGCAAAACGTATTGAGCTACCGTTCAACAGATAAAGCGGGTAATGTGGAAGTTGCACGCACATTGACAATTAATGTCGATAAAACAGCCCCTGTCACAACAGCGACCTTGTCACCTGCCCAGCCGGACGGACAGAATGGCTGGTACGTGAATCCGGTCACGGTAACACTGGGCGCCACTGATAATTTGTCGGGTGTGGCGAAGACAGAGTATAGCTTGGATGGCGGAACCACATGGCAGACCTTTATGGTACCAATAACGTTTGATCGGGATAGCAAGTACACCTTCAGCTATAGGTCGACAGATCATGCAGGAAATGTAGAGATATCACAGATGATTAGCTTCAACGTGGATAGGGTAGCTCCCACGATTTCCATTTCCGCACCGGCAGCACAATCTTATAGCGATGCGGATGACATGACACCGCAGTTTACGGTTACGGATGACTTATCCGGAGTTGATAATGGTAAGACTGTTTTGACCTTGGATGGTCAAAACATGCAGCAGGGAACCACAATTCCTCTCTATACCTTGTCACTGGGTTCACACGTAGCGATGGTAACAGCAGTTGATACGGCAGGAAATAGTTCGATCCAATCGGTGACATTTCAAACCACTACAAGCATTGCCTCGTTAAAGGCATTGGTCACACGTTTTACGGGTAGTGGATGGATTGATAACGGCGGAATTTCAAACAGTTTGCAGAAGAAACTGGACGAAGGGAATCTAGGTGCTTTCATCAACGAGGTGCAGGCGCAGAGTGGGAAACACGTCTCAACGGCTGCCGCCAAATACCTGATTCGGGATGCACAAGCATTATAAGGCAGCATAAATTTCATGGCGCAGGATGCAGCCGAACTTATTACTTCGACTGCCCTTTACGTGCGACCCGCATGGGCGCACGTAAAGGGATATTCAAGCATATGGAAAAGAAAACGGGGGCTGTATAGCAAAACGTTATTCCAGAAAGCGGCTACGACATGGTTTCGTAGCGGCCGTTTCACCTGCCCAGCCAGATGGACAAAATGGCTGGTACGTGAATTCGGTTACAGTTACACTGGCTGCCATCAACAACGAGCCCTACACACGTGGTAACAGTAACGAAAGCAGCACCGTAAAAATCGGTTCTTTCCAATGATAACTGGGATGGTGACGGCAACTTTAAAGTCAGCATGAACATGTGGTGGGGAACCAATGGCGGGACGTACAATTTATATGAGAAGATGATAGTAAATGTAACCAAGTAGTCTCTCGTATGCTGCAAGACGGAGTTGTTTCCATAATGATTTGGGAAAGGGCAATGCTCTGATCGTTGGGGCGATCACTTCGCAATTAATTAATCGGGATCACATCGGATGATCATGAAGAAGGTCAGCTGAGAGTGGAATCTGGAATCAGGGTAAGGTCAAACATCAGTTGGACAATATATTTAATGAATAAAAGCCATATTTTAACCTCCCCTCACCATGCGGCGGAGGTTTTTTTATGCGAACAAACGCTTGACTGTCAGATTACCTAAGCCCATGTTTTTTTTAATAATTGAATGTAGGGATGGATGGCCTCATAAACCGTTAACTCCGGATTAAGGATACCTTGAAAAAACGCTTGAAAACATGTAATTGAAGAATGAAAGTGAGGTTGGTTCCAGCGTCTGGTATTGCTATGCCAATATAACCGGTTAGCCGTTTGGGAAAAGAGATGATTCATCTCCATATTATGAGTGAAATCAATAAGCCCAAGAAACATGCTGAATTCAAAATCACACAATGCTTTCGAGGTTTCAATGGAATGCGCGGCATGTTCTGAGATGAGTGTTTGGAAAGATCGTTCTTGTTCTGCTATGTACGTAGCAAGGAGCAGTTGTTTTGAATGGCGCAGGGATGTGAGTGTAAACAGGAAGACGGCAGCTATGAGATCAATGAGGTCACCGACTTTTTGTGCGGATTGATCCAAGATTAAAATGCCGTGTTTAGGAATAATACGCAAGTAACCTTCCAACTCCAAACGCTGAAGCGCTGAGCGAATGGGGGTACGGCTCATGCTGAGCAGCTGGCTTAGGTGAACCTCGGAAGTAACGGCCCCCTTGGAAAGTTCATTTTGAATGATCATATTGTGGATAGATTCATAGGCTTTTTTTTGTAATGAAGAAGGTAACATGATGACGTCAAACCTTTCCTAGTAGCTTGATTCTATTCGAATTATACCATATTCTTTTCATTAGAAAGAAATGAAAGGAGTCAGGGGAATGACGGCAATATTTCGGGAAAAAACATTAAAAGATATAGCCTATGATCAAATCAAACAACGGATTGTGTCTGGAGAATGGACAGGAGGAACGTTTTTAACGGAAAAGTTTTTGAGCGAGATATTGCAAATGAGCAAGACTCCGATTCGCTCCGCCTTGGACCGTTTAGAGATGAATGGTCTTGTGAAGCTCTCGCCAAAGCAAGGAATTATTGTGCAGGAAGTATCGTTAAAAAAGGTTTTGGAGATTTACGAGCTTCGTCTGTCGTTGGAAACTTTTGCTGCACGGCAGTTAACGGGTAAGCTGGGTAAGATGCATTTTGACTTATTTGATCAGAATCTCGATGAACAGGCCCATGCTATTCGTAGTGAGGATATCGTTCGTTATGTTGAATTGGATGAAAAATTTCATGAGATGCTCATTTCAGGCTTGGATAATGAAGAATTTAACGAGGTTATGACAAGAATTCAAGATAAGTTTTTAATGGCGGTGAGGGCGACGTTTATTAAAAACAAGGAACGATTGTGGGGGAGTTTGGAGGAGCATCTTGCCATAAGAGCAGCCCTGGCGGGTGAGGATCCGCGAGTTACGGAAGATTTGGTAGCCAAACATATTGAATATGTGAAGACGATTATGCTGTAAGATTTGGACAAAGGGAATCCTAATGAAGGGATTCTATGCAAAATTATTTAATGTATACAAGTTAGACATATTGAGCATATTTTATCGATATGCTACGATAATCTCATCAAAGTAAGAGGGGGTACATAGCTTGAAAATAACAAATATCGAGACCTATATTTTAGGGAATCCGTGGAAAAATTGGTTGTTTGTTAAGGTGGAAACGAGTGAAGGAATTTCCGGTATCGGTGAAGGCACCCTAAACGGATTTGCCAAAACGGTAGAGGCTGCCATTCATGAATTAAAGCATTTGGTCATCGGCATGAATCCCTATGACGTCGAAACCATCGGCTTGCGAATGACACGAGACGTATTTTCAGATGGTGGTCAAATACAAGGCTCCGCATTGGCAGCTATCGAGACAGCATGTTGGGATATCATGGGTAAGGCAGCAAATCTGCCGTTATATAAATTATTGGGAGGTCGCTGCCACGATAAACTGCGTTGTTATGCAAATGGATGGTACCGTGGGCCAAGATCGCCGGAAAATTTTTATGAGAAGGCTAAGATTGTCGTCGAAAAAGGCTATACGGCTTTAAAGTTTGATCCTTTCGGGGCAGCGTGGAGAACAGTGGAGCGGGACGACTTTGAACTGGCTCTGCGCAATATTGCAGCCGTACGAGAAGCTGTTGGTCCGAGCGTAGATATTCTCATCGAAGGGCACAATCGTTTTTCAGTTCATACGGCTTTACAGTTTGCGGAAGCCATGATGCCATATAAACCAACCTGGTTTGAAGCGCCTGTTCCGCCACATCGCGTAGCATCCATGGTCGAGGTAGCAAAACGAAGTCCGGTACCTGTTGCCTGCGGAGAAGATTACTATTCGCGGGAGCAATTCGCCGAGCTGCTGCAGCATGATGCGGTGCATATTATTCAGCTGGAGCCGCAATTTCTAGGTATTTCTGCTTCCAAACAAATTTGCGGGATGGTCCATGCGTTTAACGGTGTTACTGCTCCGCATAGTGCACAAGGACCGGTTTGCTCTGTGGTATGCTCCCATTTGAATATGGCTACGCCAAATTTCTATCTTCACGAAATTTTTGATGAGTTTAATGAGCCTTGGGAAGAACACGTCTTGCTGCCCGCTTTGAAGGTAGAGAATGGTTATTTGCAACCGCCTGAACTTCCTGGATTGGGCGTTGAATTGAATTTAGAGGAACTGCAAAAGCATCCTTATCATGTAGGGAATTGGCTTCCGCTTTTTAAACAGGGCTGGGAACGGCGGGAAAGAAATGACTAACCATGGAGGGATGGGAAATGGCTGAAAAGATGAAAGCATTCGTATATGAGGGTCCGCGTAACATGGTGATTCGAGAGGTGGAGGTTCCAACTCTTGGCGCAGGAGAAGTGTTAATACGCGTGGAGAAAGCAGGTATTTGCGGTTCTGAATTAAGTGGATATTTGGGTCATAATTCATTGCGTAAACCACCGCTTATTATGGGGCATGAGTTTTCGGGAATTATAGAAGCGACGGGAAGTGGTGCAACCCAGTTTACGAAGGGCGACAGGGTTACTGCGAATCCGCTTATTTCCTGCGGGGGGTGCTATTATTGCCGATCAGGCTCGGCCCAGCTATGCAAGGAAAGAAAATTGCTTGGCGCACATAAGCCAGGCGCTTTTGCTGAGTTTGTTGTTGTTCCGGAAGCGAGCACATACAAGCTGGACGATCATATCTCCCTGGAGGAGGGCACGTTTGTCGAACCTTTTGCATGCGCGGTGCATGTTTGCCGTTTGCTGCAGCTATCTCCTACGGATCGCTTGATTATTTTTGGAGCAGGCCCCATTGGCTTGTTTACTCTTCAGGCAGCTCAAGTTTATGGGCTTCGTGATATTGTAATTGTCGATCTGAATACGTCCAGATTGGAAATCGCACAAGAGCTTGGAGGAATTGCAGTAACCGGTGTAGAAAAGTTGGGCGATTCCGTCAGGAATGATGGGTTTGACGCCGCAGTCGATGCAGTAGGGATGGAAGTAACCCGAACAAAGTGTATAGAGGCCGTTCGACCAGGTGGACGAATCATTTTCACTGGTTTGCACGAAGCAGACAGCAGGCTTCCGATTAATCATGTGATTCGTAACGAAGTCCAAATGACAGGAGCTTTTGCCTATGCCCCGAATGATTTCGAGGTTGCACTGAGATGGATTGGTGAAGGAAGAGTGAACTTAACGCCTTGGACAGAGGTGGCTCCGCTTGAAGAAGGAAGCGCTTGCTTTGAGAAATTAATCTCCGGTCCGGAAAAGTTGCAAAAATATTATTGAGTTTAAGATAGAATCTATGATTGAATCGGGAGGATACTATGAAGCTGCTTCAATTTTGTCATTTGTTAGATCCCAATAAGACTGTACATGTTGGGGTTTTAATCAGTGAGAGGACCATTATTCAACTGAATGTACATGGGAATATGCGAGACTTTATCCGCAGTCTTTCCACTTCGGCAATCGACAATAAGGAAATCGAGCAGCAAATCCAACACGCAAAAGAGACTTACGAACTGGATACTGTAAAACTGCTGTCACCTTTAACCGATCCAGAGAAAATCATTTGCATCGGACTGAATTATTATGATCACGTGATAGAATCAAAGATGGAGGTACCAAAGAAGCCTGTACTCTTCCCCAAATATAATAACTGTATCGTTGGAAATGATGACCCTGTCATCATCCCTGAAGAGGTTGAGCAGTGTGATTACGAAGTTGAATTAGCTGTTGTAATCGGAAAAACAGCCAAACAGGTTCCACTAGAAGAAGCGATGGATTATGTGTTTGGTTATACGGTTTTGAACGATGTAAGCGCAAGGGATATTCAATTGAATGAACCGCAGTGGACTCGTGGCAAGACGATCGATACGTTTGCTCCAGTAGGCCCATGGATCGTAACAGCTGATGAAATCCCTAATCCGCATCAATTGTCCATCTCCTTGACCTTGAACGGTAACGTCATGCAACAATCGAATACGAAAGAGCTGATCTTTAACGTTCCTTATTTAATCTCATTCTTATCGAATACCATTACGTTGCAGCCAGGAGATATCATTAGCACGGGAACGCCTCCAGGGGTTGGGATGGGGAAAAAACCGCAGATATGGCTGAAGCATGGTGATGTTACAGAAGCTGCAATTGAAGGGATTGGCACGTTGCGTAACCAGTTCATATCCAGAAACTAGTACTCTCGTATATCAATCGGAGGGAATACGCTATGAGTTGGCAAGGTAAAGTAATGATTGTAACGGGTGGAGGCAGCGGCATTGGCCAAGCCGTTTGTCGGCAAGCTGCTAGAGAAGGAGCCCGTGTTGTTATCGTAAACCGAACGGCACAAAAAGGGAAAGATGCTGCCGAAGAAATTACCAATGAGGGCTTTGAAGCAATTGCGCTTCAGGGTGACGTCTCCTCAGAAGCGGATATCCAGAGAGTTGTCGCTGAGACCATGAACAGATTCGGGAAAATTGACGTTCTGGTAAATAGTGCGGCTGTTTGCCCGCAGGTACGATTGACGGAATTAAGCTTAGAGCAATGGAATAACGTGATTGCAAGCAACCTGACCTCTGTATTTTTATTTTGCAAAGAAGTCATTCCGCATATGCTGCAAGCCGGCGGAGGCAATATCGTCAATGTAAGTTCCGTCCATGCCATCGGCACTTTGGAAGGCTATTCGGCTTATGCTGCTTCCAAAGGCGGGATTGTGTCGTTAACTCGTGCTATTGCGCTCGATTTTGCCAAGCAAAATATTAGAGTGAATACGGTTCTCCCAGGGGCTGTCCACACGCCTATGCTTGAATCAAGCATTAAGAACCTGGATACACCCAGAGATCAGATTATGCAAAGCTGGAATGAGTCCCAACCCATGGGCCGAGTGGGAACCCCGGAAGAGATTGCGGCAGTTATCCTATTTGCGGCAAGCCAACAAAATTCATTTATGACCGGAGCCACCTTGGTTTCTGACGGCGGAATGACAGCCGAATTGTAACGGAGCGAGGGAGGGTTTGAATGAATGAACGGTTGGAATTGCTGGTTGATGCAAAAGCCGCATTAGGGGAAGGTCCATGCTGGGATGCAAGAAAACGAGTTCTCTATTGGGTTGATATCTTAAACGGGAATTTATTCCTCTATGATCCGTTAAAGAATACGAATCGGAGTATTCACCTGGGTCAGTTCATTGGAGCAGTTGTGCCTAGACACACAGGTGACGTGACAGTGGTATTAAAGAATGGCTTTTTTCATTTGGATTTGGAGAGTGAAACGCTGGATTCAATTTGTGATCCTGAATATCATATCGTTTCAAACCGATTTAATGATGGGAAGTGTGATCCGAAGGGACGATTTTGGGCAGGGACCATGGATATCCAAGAGCAAGAAGGTAAAGGGGCCTTGTACCGTTTGGATAAAGACCATACTTGCCATAAAATACGCGATAACATCCATATATCCAATGGGTTGGCATGGGGTAACTCTAATCATACGATGTATTTTATTGATTCCCCTACCCGCAAGGTTATTGGATTCGATTATGATGTGGAAACAGGAGGCATTGAAAATGGCAGAACAATCATTGATTTGTCACATAAGAAGGGGATTCCTGATGGTATGACGATTGACCAGGAGGGAATGCTTTGGATTGCTGAGTGGGGGGGATGGGAGGTATCCAGATGGAACCCCCCCTGCTTACGAATATATGGGTTGAATGCGAACGTGTTAATAGCGTTGGATGATCACGAGATCCAACGCTATTATTCCACGATTAGGAGAGACTATTTTTGTATTCGGTTAAGGTTACTCCGAAGTACTGTTTAAAGAGCTTACTGAAGTAGTAAGGATCGGTATAGCCAACTTGAACGGCGATTTCTTTAAACAACAACCGTGGATATTCCCTAATTAATCGCTGGGCTTCCAACATTCGAAGTTGAATTAAGTAATCCGTGGGAGAAAGGTTTCTTTTACGAGTAAATACTCTGCTTAAGTACAACGCATTTAAGTGATAACGTTCGGATAAGGAGTGCAAAGTAATATTTTCGGCGTAATGCAAATGCAAGTATTGTTCCATATCTTCAACCCATGAAGCCTCCGGCTCTGGAAGGGCATCCTGAAAAAGGGAAGCAAACAATTGATTCAAATTGGTTTCCAGATCTGTGATGGAATCAGCTTGCCAAATGACATTCTCTATATCCCCCTGCATGACCAATAGCTGTTCCTTAGCCATGGAAGCCTTAAGCCATAAGGTATTCAGAAGCAGCCTCAGGGATTGTACCCATTGACCGCGTGTGATTGAGGAAAGATTGATTTGACGAATATAGTTGGTTAATTCGCTAAGGAACTCTTGTTTTCTTTTATTCTCAAAGAAAGAAATGAGATAACGATGATCTTCTTCCGGCATGACAGGAGGTAATTCAACAGGCTGACCCTCAGTCTCATTCACAAACCTTACCGTGGAGAGGCCGATCCGATTAATGAGCTTAGCGGAAGTGCGCGCTTTCTCCAAAAGTTCCTTGAGTTGATGTTTGAGCTTCATAGTAGGCAGTAAGACACTGGAGACTTGCATAGTAAATGCATTTTCGAGTTTTTCCTGCCATTGCTGTATTCGCTGCGCAGATAACTGATAGACACCGAGAACACAAATCCACTCATTGCCCAAAATATTAGAAAATGAGTAATATTTCTCTCCGTCTGACAACAAATTCTGGAATAGGGTTGAAAATTCTGCTTGCTCCTGCGAAGAAAATGGATGCTTGTTCCATACGTAGCATGTAATGTAGACGGGATGGTAAAAATATTCTTGTTCCATAGATGTATGCTCTACGATCATTGAGGATTGTGAAGATGCCCATGCACGAAGAAGCTCCGCTTCCACAAAGCGTTGATTCTCGGTAAGGTTTTTTTTCATTTTTTGCAAGAAGACTCGAATTGTGTCTGTTGTCGCCGGCTTTAATAGATAATCCTGGACCCCCAGCATCATCGCCTGTCTCGCGTATTCAAAATCCTGATAACCGCTAAGAAATGCGCATTGTATTTCGGGATGGTTCAGCTTTAGCTTTTCGATAAATGCGATACCATCCATGACAGGCATGCGAATGTCGGACAACACCACATGCGGTTTAAGGATTTCAATTTCCAATAGAGCGTCTTCACCATTAGAGTATTCTCCAACGATTTTGAAATCCAAATCCACGGCTTTAATTCGCTCTCTTATGTTTCGAAGAATAGGAGGCTCATCTTCCACAATAATTAATCTAAACATCGAATTGCCCCTCCTTTTCTCCGATTTGAATGACAATTCTCATGCCCGGTTGCAAATTATCCAATGTGATCCTAACACGATTGCCGTAAAATAATCTAATTCTTGCTAAGGTGTTCATTAACCCCATGCCGCCTAAAGACTTTTTGCTAAGCTGATTCATCTCTTTGGTTTGGCCTTTGCGGATTTTTTCCGCCAATTCTCTTAAATGCACAAGTATAGAAGCGTCAACTCCGCTTCCGTTATCCTCTATCGTAATCGACCACGAGTCGGATGCGTCCAATGCCTGCTCAACAATAATAGAAAGATCCCATGGCGGAGGGACAAGATGAAAGGCGTGTTTAAACGCATTTTCGATGATGGGTTGGATGGTTAATTTAGGAATGGCTTTATCCTTCAATGCGGGATCCAGATGAACCTGAAATGCAAAACTGCTCTCATACCGCAATTTCATCAGATCCAAATAAGCCAACGTGTATGCCAGTTCTTTTTCGAGGGTACTCGATTCCTCTACGGGCTGTGTGATGTAACGCATCATTGAAATCAATTTATAGCACATTTCCGCAAACGCCGTCGCACCTGACTCTTCCGCCATATTACCGATGGAATACAGCGTATTAAATAAAAAATGCGGATTCATTTGAGCTTGCATGGCTTGCATATAGGCTTCATTTTCGCGCTTTTGAGATTCAATGATCGTGGAAACGGAATCGCTCAAACGATTTTTCATCGTGTCAAAGGCCTGGCCCAAATCATACATTTCCCCGCTTAGCTTAAGATACCCTTGTGGAGACGGTCCGGCCAAGCTCTCGTAATCGAGCTTTTTGACATACTTGGTAAGAAGCCTTACAGGCGAACTTAACGCTGCCGCTACCCAATAAGACAATATAATGGAAATCAGCTCAACCGCAAGAATAACCGCGAGGGTGGTGTATTGCAGCTTTTTGATGGGCAGCAAAAATTGCTCCGTAGGCTGCACATAGGCCAGTGTTAAGCCGCTGTAGGAGGAACGATTTAAGCTGATAAAGCTTTTATTGATCGTTTTATCTAAAATCTGTTCCGAACCGGAAGGTACTGCATCTTCGCGATTAAAAGGCAGCTTATCCGATGGATCGTTTTGATTTAAGGGATACATCAGTTTACCTTCATCATTATAGATGTACACTTCAACGGTAGGAAATGGGATTTTCTCAACCAAGTCCTTCAGCTTAATATAAGGCTGCTGCACCTCAACAATTGCAGGGCCTTTCGCCTTTGCTACAGGGAGTGTACGGCAAAGAGAGAATATAAAAGGTTTGTTAATATACCAGTCTGTCACATGAGGGGGGATTATGGTGCGTTCTCCTTTTTTCGCTGCTATGGCTTCGATCCATGGAAACGTCTGATTCAGATTTTGTTGAGTCAAGTTTCCAGAGGTATAAAGCCCAACACTCACGATATCAACTTGTGTATTAAATACGTTGATTTGGCTTGTGGTAAAACTGGGACCATTAAACGATTCCAGAATCTGCTCTAATTTTCTACGAACAGATAGGGACTCGATGCTTTCTCCATCCAGTGAAACCGGGTTATTGAAGTAGCTCAAAAAGTCGGGGTTAAAGGTAACCTGAGTTGAGATTCGATCCATGTCCTGAATCATTTTATCTAATGTAGCTGCTTGCTCGAGCAGTGCTTGATGCGTAACTTGAATCGTATTCGTCCATACCGCTTGTGAGGTATGCTGATAATAGAAAAAGCTGAGCATGGAAATGATCAAAGAGTTCATTAACGTAAAGGATAGAAACAGCCGCATTCGTATACTCATCCGACTCATCTTGCTTCCCCCTATCTCCAACGACCGGAATGAACTTAACTTATTATAAGGGCTAACATCAGGGTGCGACAATGGTATGTATTTTACATGTGAAACAAGTATGCTTTCTCTATTTGCAAGTAGGGCAATATTAAGTAATCTAAAGGTGAATCCACATCATACAACGATTCGAGAGGGGCTCTAACAATGAAAAAAGCTGCAAAACGTATAAGTTTTCTACTCATGGCTGTAACTTTAGTCGTATTATCTGCATGTTCGTCGGGCACCAAAACAAGCACCAGCACGGAAAGCACGGCTCCCACCACAAAGGCCACAGAAAAAGCAACTGAAGCGCCTGCCAAGAATGCTCAGCCCGTCACGTTAAAGCTTTTTACCTCAAGTGATCCAACCTGGGGCGGAAACAAGGGATTGCTTGAAATTATTGATGCTTTCCAAAAGAAAAATCCGAATATCAAAATTCAAATCGATGCAGTGCCCAAGTTTGAAGAAGTGATTCCTGTTCGTATCGCAACGGCAGATTTTCCGGATCTTACTTATTTCCATACGGGCGATCCGAGCTATAAATCCTTGAAGTCTGAAGAGACTTTAGTGGATTTAGGCGGTTTGAATTTGAATCAACAGCTGGTTTCCGGCGTGGAGGATTGGACGAAATTCAACGGTAAAGTATACTCTGTTCTTCTTGGAGGCTTGGATGTCGGCGGAGTCATTTACAATAAAGATGTATTCACGAAGCTTGGACTGAAGATTCCAACAAATAAACAAGAGTTTTATGCAATTAGCGAAAAAATCAAAGCTGCTGGCCTGATTCCTTATGTGATGGGAGCGAAGGACGCTTGGTCCACACAACTGATGGCGTTTGATTCATTCAGCGCATATGTAGCGGCAAACAAAAATTGGATTAGCGATATCAATTCGCATAAAACCACCTTTGATAAAACCCCAGCTTTCGTTCAAATGCTCGCGGATATGAATGAATTGAAGACAAAAGGCTATATGAATAGCGATGCGCTCTCCACCACGGTTGAATCTGCGATGGAGAAGGTCTCAACTGGTAAAGCAGCGATGTGGGAAATGGCGACTTTTTTAAACGGCGATTTTGCTAAAAAGTTTCCTGATGCAAAAATAGGCTTGTTTGCTAATCCTTTGGCCGCAGATAAACCGGTTGTCTCTACCTTTGCCACCGGCGGTCTAATGGTATTCAATAAGAGCAAGCATGTTGAGGAAGCTAAGAAGTTCCTGCAATTTGTGGCATCCCCTGAAGGTTTGAAATTGTTCTATGATGCTAATCCCTCCATCCCTGTATACAAGGGTGTAACGAACCAATTATCTGCAATTAGTACAGACGGAAACGAATATGTAAAGAATGGTCAGGTTATTTTGAACTTTAAAGATTCACTTGTTGTAAACTTTGCTGGATTTGAAAATAGTCTGCAGGATGCTATCGCAGGACAAAAACCGGAGGATGTCGCCAAGAAAATTCAAACTATTCTTGACACGACTGCAAAAAGTCAAAACGTCCCGGGCTTCTAAACACAGTTGAAACACGAAAAAGAAGGTTGATGGAAACGTCAACCTTCTTCACCTACGGAAGGAGTGGGACTCTATGAAATCGAGCGGTATGTCCATGAAATATCCGCTAATGTTTATCGTACCGGCATTCACGATCTACTTTATTTTTGCCCTTTATCCTCTATTGAGCGGTATGTTTTATGGATTCACGGATTGGAATCTTTACAACAAGAACATCCGATTTAGCGGATTGGAAAATTTTCAGCTTTTATTTAAAGAAGGTGCTGATTTAACGCTGATCTTGAAAAATACGTTCTACTTTGCATTTTCAACCGTTATTCTCCAAAATATATTAGCCTTTTTCTTAGCTCTACTCATGATGAAAAAGCTGGTTGTACGTAATTGGGCAAGAACCATTTTATTCTTGCCTTGTATTCTGAGTCCATTGGTCATTGGCTATGCCTTTACGGCGATACTTGACACACATGGTTTGTTTAATGAAATGCTGACTTGGCTCGGATTAGGCGTTTGGGTAAAAGGATGGTTAGGCGAACCAGATAAAGCCATGACGGCGTTGATCTTCATCAATTTATGGCAATGGACAGGCTTCAGTATGTCCATCTATATTGCGGGCTTGCAAAACATTCCTCAGGAATTAATTGAATCGGCCAAAGTTGAAGGCGCCAATGGATTCCAACGGATTTACCATATCATTCTCCCTTTAGTCGGACCCGCTATAACCGTTAATTTCATTCTATCGATGATTGGCTCTTTAAAAACGTTTGATTTGGTTTATGTGACAACCGGAGGCGGCCCGGTTCGGCAACAGAGGTATTCCTCACCTATATTTATAAACAGCTTGCCTCGGGTAGATTTGGATATGGCGTCGCAGCTAACGTTGTTTTATTCATTATCATTTTAGCCATCACATTGCTTGTTCTGCCTACATTGCGAAAACGGGAGGTACAGCACTAATGAATATTTCCTTTCTGAAATCGGGTGGACGTTGGATCTCAGAGGTGCTTATTTTTATCTGTACTTTGCTCATAATGATCCCGCTGCTGCTTATTCTGCTCGGTGCGTTCAAGAATGGCCGCGAAGCGGCGGAACTCAGCTTCACTTTTCCGTCGATATGGGTATTCAGCAACTTTCAGAGCTTACTCGGCAACGGCGCTTTTATCCACAGCATCTTCAATGGGATTGCCTATACCTCGATTGGCGTTGCCATATCGCTGCTCATTAACGCCATGTGTGCCTATTTGCTCGCTCGGCGGGTAAGCAAACTGACAATTCTAATCTATTACACATTTATTGCCGGCTTGATTCTCCCTCCTTTTATCATTACACAAATTCGTGTGATGCAAAATTTGCATTTAATGGACACTTTTATAGGTGCTATTCTGATTTATGTGTGTGCGTCGATTCCGTTTTCGATTTTTATGATGACCGGCTTCATTAGAAATATTCCGATCGCCTTAGATGAAGCGGCTTTTGTCGATGGCAGCAGCGCGTCCCGCACCTTTTTCTCTATTATTGTGCCATTATTAAAGCCTGTCGCAGTTACACTCGGGGTATTTGTTGCCATCGGGATCTGGAATGATTTTCAGACGCCGCTTTACTACATGCGCACTTCCACTCATTATCCGATTACGATGTGGCTTTACAAGAATGTGTCTCAGCACAGCACCGAATGGAATCTTGTTTTCGCGAGCATGACGATTGCTCTGCTGCCGATGGTTGTGGTCTATGCCCTTGCTCAAAAATACATCGTTGAAGGCCTTACCGCAGGAGCAGTAAAGGGGTAGAGCCAGAAATTGAATCTAAAGGGGGTGAAAAATGGGTCAAATTCGGCGATGAATGTTTCCATCAAAAAGGAGAGGATGACGAATATGAAGAAAAAGGTGAAAAAGTGGTTAGGATTATCGATGTTCAGCTTTTTGATGATCGGGGTTCTCGGCAGCTTTTTATTGTTAAGTTCATCAACGGCAAAGGCCGCAACATCTGGTGACGCTTACACAAGCTACGATTCGGGATCGAAAACTTGGACGATGGGAACAGGGAAGGTTGAAAAAAAGGTACAGTTAAATAGTCAAGGACAGTTTTTGCTGACAAGCTTCAAGAATAAGATAACCGGACATGATTATATTCAGGGGGGACAGATTTCGGAGGAATTCGCTGTAACTATTAATGGTACTTCATTTACGGGAGCAAGCACAGGATGGGTGTATGACAGCTATTTGGAATCGATGTTGAGCCAGGGAGAAATACAGTTAAGTATTATATTCCATAATGGTGTTGTACAGGTGACCCGATACTATATTATTTATCCTAGTACAGGAGTCATACAAGAATGGTCCGTTTTCAAAAATATTTCGGGCAGCACTGAAAGTTTTACAGATATGTCCATTTTTAATCAAAGAATTATGTCTAATGATATCAGCAATCTCGATTTTCATTATATGACAGGTGGCGGGAATTTTAGAGGGAGCTTGATGTTAAAAACCGTAAATTTAACTACGAGTTATACACGTGCATTCGACTCCTATGATTCACCGGAACTTTCGACTGTTGATGGCATTATTAGGGATTGGACGAATGACAATAAACAAGGATCTTCTATTTGGAATGAATTTTATGCAATAAGGAATAGCTCTTTATCTGAAGGTGTATTTCTTACATTTGACTATATGGGACACTGGGGTTCAAATGTTGGAAACTATAGCGGGAATGTGCTGCTGAAAGGCGCAGCAAAAATAGTAAACCTTGCAGTAGAGGCAAACAATACGATAACTTCACCGAAAAGTATGACTGGTGTATTTTCCGGTGACTTGGATGATATGGGAAACACGATTAATGATTATATTTACAAATATAAATGGGATTATACACGCGATAATTATTTTGGAAAATCAGAAGCATATCAATGGATTCAAGGCAACCAGATGAAAAATGCCTTCAATATGATTAATAATGCTCGATATGTGGGTAGTGATATTATTCATATTGATGATAACTGGTACGATATAAAAGGAGACTGGAATAACCGAACCGATGGTGATTTTTCGGCAGTTAATACGTACTTGAAGAAATATGGGATGAATATGATGGTATGGATGCCCCCGTGGCAAGTGGGTGCGGGATCTTCCGTACTGACAAATAACCCTTCTTGGCAGGTGGGTCAAGACACCTCTGGTTTCTATGGCTGGCATTTGAATATGGCGAACTCAAGCGTCATAACATGGATAAGTAATTTACTGAACACCAAGCAAACCAATTGGGGTTCCTATTCTTGGCGCTATGATGGTAATATAACTTGGCCGTCAAACGGCAGCGATAATGATATGCTGATGCAATCCAGCAACTGGTATGATTTGCTGAAAGCATTCAAGGATAACAATCCTAATGCAGGAATAAACGGATGTTCCTCAGGGGGAGAGGCAATAAGCATAGAATCAGTTCGGTATAGCGATTCTCAGCAGGTCACTGACGGTGAAAGCGGCCATTTTACCAGGTATTGGACATCTTTAATCGTACCTTTAAGCAAAATGGGCAACAGCCAACAAACTTGGGGAACCAGGTATAATGAAGAGAATAGTGGCATTGTTACTGCTGTGAATATGGCTGATGCTGCGGGATCTATGTTGACATATGATAAGGAAACGATAAGAAAAGATGTTGAACTCTTTCATTACTTGAATAGCAAGGGTGTCATTGGTAGATATGTAAAGGTTTATAGACCGGCTGTGAGTTCAGGCGACAAAACATTCCTATTACAAAGCATGAGCAGCGATTCAACAAAAGGTATAATAAGTTTTGAGCAAGGAAATCCGTTTGTAGGACAGAATATAACCGTTTATCCAAAAGGGCTTACTGCAGGCTCAAACTATACAATATCAACCCTGAAGGGGAGCCGTTCATCATCAACACAGACGGGGTCATACTGGATGACAAACGGAATAAGCCTGACCCCATATAAAAGTGGTGATACGATCCTATTCAATTTAACTGACAGGCCCGGAGCAGGCACTGATACTGTTGCGCCAACAAGCCCTACGAACGTTAGTATGAAATTAGGAACATATATGAGTAGTAATGGCATTGAACTGGATTGGACTGCTGGCACAGATGATCGATGGGTATCCTATTACGAGATATTCAGGAACGGAGTATCTGTAGACAAAGTATCCAAGGGTATGTTCTATTTTGACAAAAACGGAAGCTATTCAGATGTTTATCAAGTTCGTACGGTAGATGGTGATGGCAATGTATCATCGCAGACTACGGCAATCGCTGTGGGACCAGGCCCGACACCGCCCCCATCGCCTTCATCGTGGACAGCGTCATCGGGGTTTAGTTCGACTCAGGGACAGAATCAATGGTATTACCAGCAGTGGAATGGAAGCTCATATAGCAATATGACATGGGATACAACAAATAACAGGTGGATGGGAAGCCAAGCCTTTGCGCTTATAGGAGGTAATTGGCAGCACGCTGACACTTCTTACGATTCTGTGAGAAAATGGGTTGCGCCAAGTTCAGGAACCATAACCGTTACAGGTAACCCTAAAAAGGGGATAGTTGGCGGTGATGGTGTTACCGTGATGATCTTGAAGAATAATGCCCCCATATGGGGACGGTATACAATAGGAGGCAATGATATGATTGGGCTAACCCATGAAGTTACCACTAATGTTAATGCCGGAGATGCCATATATTTCAGGATTGGAATGAATGGTGATAATCAATATGACAGTACGTCATGGAATCCAACCATTTATTACGGCAAACCGTCCCCTCCTCCGCAATCGCTTGCATCATCAGGGTTTAGTTCGACTCAGGGGCAGAATCAATGGTACTACCAGCAGTGGAATGGAAGCTCATATAGCAATATGACATGGGATGCAACAAATAACAGGTGGATGGGAAGCCAAGCCTATGCGCTTATAGGAGACAACTGGCAGCACCCTGACACTTCATATGATTCTGTAAGGAAATGGGTTTCAAACAAAGAGGGAGAAATAACAATTATTGGAAATGCTAAAATGAACTCTATAGGCGGAGATGGAGTTATCGTTAAGATTATGAAAAATAGCAATGTGATATGGGGTCCCCAATCGATATCAGGTTCCGATACGGTGACAGGCGTAAATCAAAACATAGTAACAGACATTATGGCAGGGGATACCATATACTTTATTGTAAATAAAAATGGAACTAACTCTTATGACTCAACGAATTGGGATCCTACAATAGCTTACAGGGAGACATTACCTGTGAAAGCGACAGAAGGTTTTAGTAATACTCAAGGAAACAATAACTGGCTGTATCAGCAGTGGAATGGCACCACAAATCCGGGTTTGAGCTGGGACAATATAAACAATCTGTGGTATGGTACGGATTCGGACCTAAAAATTAGTTCGAATTGGCAAATCCCAGGTACAAATTACGATGCTGCAAGAGTTTGGATTGCGCCAAAAGCAGGGCACATCACAATTTCCGGCGGACCTCATAAATTTACTGCTGATGGCGGAGATGGCGTTAATGTCAGAATCGTACAAAATAGGACAGTCATATGGGGGCCTAAAACAGTACCTTGGAACGAAATCAGCAATACCGGTGTTGTCCATGATGTTACCGTAGATGTCTCGAAAGGAGATGCCATATATTTCCTTGTTAATATGAATAGCAATACGGCATATGATGTTATTGATTGGGAACCGGCTATATACTACGATAAATAATATTTATACCTAGATTTTGCAGATGAACCTCAATGAAATTGCCAAAGAAGTTGAAAAGGTGTGCCGGATGGGATCCAGTTCGCATTAGCCCCGGGCAGTTATGATTATACGAAGTAGTTAAGTTTTGAAGAGGCTCCCCAACTCATCTACGAGATGAGTTGGGGAGCCTCTCCTCTCTCAGATAAAAGATAAAGCTCAAACGAGAGGGATATTTTAATTAAAATCAAATCCTAGCTTCTATTTTAAAACTATTTATTGCATCATTAGTAGAGAATTATAAGTTCAATAGTAAAGGGGATGTGCTAAAATGAATAAAATTCAGGAGTTTAATGCATTGCATGAATCAAATGAAGTTTTATTGCTGGGGAACGCCTGGGATTTATTATCTGCTCTATCACTTGAGAAAGCCGGATTCAAAGCAATCGGTACAACGAGTTGGGGAGTAGCGAAAAGCTTAGGGTTTTCGGACGGCGAAATGATTGAATTTGCCATACAGCTTAACGTTGTGAAAATGATCGTAGATCATGTGAAGATACCTGTCACTGCAGACATTGAGTCAGGTTATGGAAAAGATGATCAAACGGTAGTCGATAATGTGTTAAAACTTGCAGATTTAGGTGCATCAGGAATCAATATAGAGGATTCGCTCAAGAACCAAGCAGGTCTCAAACCACTGGACCAACAATGCAATCTTTTATCGAAAATTAGAACCGCATTAGAGAAGAATGGATATCAAGGCTTTTATATAAACGCGAGGACGGATACTTATTTACAAAATCAAGATCCTCTAAATGAAACGATTTACAGAGCAAAAGCCTATGTCGAAAGCGGAGCAAGCGGTATTTTTGTTCCTGGATTGAAAGAAGATGACGAAATCAGAGCAATCATATCACAAATAAATGCCCCACTAAATATTATGTCTTTGCCGGGACTTACTAACTGCAATAAGCTCAAGGAGCTTGGAGTCAAACGGTTAAGTATTGGAGGTGCATTGTACCGGAAGGTTAACAACCTATTGGATCATTGTGCGGCTCAAATGTATGAATCTCAGGATACATCGGTATTATTTAATTGATTTATCATTTAACAGGTTAACCTAAGATTAGGCTTCGAACCGAAACAGTTTAGTGAAAAATTTCATTGAATCGGGACTACAACTGCTTTTTAATCGAGCGTGCAATTCTTCTTTGGCAATCTTGGGGTCAATGTCGAATTCGTGTAATCCAACGCTCTCCATCCAATGATCCGCTGTTTCGAATGAAGTGCTTTGCCATGCGCTGTTCTCATTTAACGAAATTCTACTTTCTTTGACACCGGAAATGACGATATCCAACGTGCATTGTAAATCCAATAAACCTTGTCCAAAGACTTTTTTCATTTCTTTGGCGTTCATGCCCGATTTAAATCTTAACGACCTTGTTTCAATCCCTTCGTCTTCTTTGATTTGCTGGAAGAGCTCTACAGAAGCTTTTGAAACAAGGCCGTGCTTATATCGATCTGCAATGGGTTGAGGGCTTCCTAATATGGCTTTGATCCATGGAAACAGTTCGCGTGAAATGAAAACTGATTTTTTTTTTAGGAATTTGCCATAGGCAGCCGTACCGTCGCTCGGAAACCGTGCTCGCCACACCCAAGGATCTAAATCAGTGCCAGTTAACCACGGCTCACCGTGAGTGACCTGATAGAGTGATGGGTGATCTGGGATTAATGGAGCTAAAGGTAGAATACCGACTTTATGAATAAGTTGAACGGCTTCTTCATACGTATGTATTTTTTGTTCTTTCATAGCAGTTCACCTCAACATATTGATTTAACTTGAAAATAAGGGCTTGTCCATATAAATATGCAGTAAGTGACAGTAAAACACAATATCAATTGTGTTGTCAGTATTTCAAATTGGAATAAATATCTATTGATTAATCACCTGAAGCTAATTAAAATAGTAAAAGTTATTGAAAACTAAATAGAAGCCCTCATCAACCTAGATGAGGTAGAGGTCGCGATGTTGAAGAGTACATCAGAGGAAGTCCAGTAAAGACTGCTGATTCTGATGAAAAGGCAACATTGCCGAAGCCGCACGGTGTACTGACCGCGCCCGGCTGGGGCCGTTTCCGAAAGGGACGGAACTGTCATGCTGTTGCATCCAAAACAGTGTGTTGTGCTATCTTGAACCAGGATAAATGAGGGAGTAGAAGCTGCCTGACTTATTTATGAAAGAGAGGCGGCTTTTTTGCGTTGTTAGCCTTCTATTTAAAGAAACATGTAAAGGGAGCGTTCAGAAATTGAAAGAGAACAAGTTACGTAGAGGTCTGAAGTCTCGCCACATGACGATGATTTCACTCGGCGGATCAATTGGAACAGGGTTGTTCCTAGCCAGCGGTGGGGCAATTCATACGGCTGGACCAGGCGGCGCGCTGTTAGCCTACTTCATCATTGGAATTATGGTTTACTTTTTGGTAACAAGCTTGGGAGAAATGGCGACATATATGCCGGTATCCGGAACATTCAGTACGTACGCAACGAAATTCGTAGATCCATCCCTTGGCTTCGCGCTAGGGTGGAATTATTGGTATAACTGGGCAATTACAATCGCGGCAGAGTTGTCCGCGGCGACATTAATTATTAAGTTCTGGCTGCCAGACAGTCCGTCGTTCTTATGGAGTGCTTTATTCCTTGCCTTGATGGTTGGTCTTAATTTATTGTCGGTTAAAAGCTATGGCGAGTCGGAATATTGGTTCGCTATGATAAAGATTGTAACAATTATTGTGTTTATCGGTATCGGATTACTAATGATCGTCGGCATCTGGGGCGGAGAAGCGATTGGATTCAGTAATTTTACAGCAGGTGACGCGCCGATTTCGGGCGGCTTGCTTGCCGTACTTGGTGTTTGTATGGCTGCCGGCTTCTCCTTCCAAGGTACAGAGCTAGTTGGTATTGCAGCAGGGGAGTCCGAGAATCCACGGAAGAGCGTACCTCGCGCGATCCGCAGCGTATTCTGGAGAATTCTATTGTTTTACATCTTGGCTATTTTCGTTGTTGGGATGCTGATTCCGTATTCCACTGATACATTGGCTAGCGACAGCGTTGCAGCAAGTCCTTTTACGATTATTTTCGAAAAAGCTGGCTTAAGTATAGCAGCATCAGTGATGAATGCCGTTATCCTAAGTTCGGTTTTATCTGCGGGTAATTCAGGGATGTACGCCTCCACAAGAATGCTGTGGGTATTGGCCAAAGAAGGCAAAGCGCCTAAATTGTTCGCTAAATTAAATAAAGGCGGGATTCCCGTTTACGCTCTGTTCGCGACGGCCGCGCTCGGAATGCTTACGTTCCTTGCCTCTTTCTTTGGCGATGGTCAAGTGTACATTTGGCTATTGAACGCGTCCGGTATGTCCGGATTCATCGCATGGCTTGGTATTGCAATTAGCCATTACCGCTTCCGGAAAGCTTACGTTGCACAAGGGCGCAAAGTAGCTGATCTTCCATACCGCTCCAAATGGTTCCCGTTTGGGCCGATTTTGGCAGGCGTAATGTGTATGATTGTCATTATTGGCCAAAGCATTAGCGCGTTTTCGGATGGTCAGGTGGACTGGAAGTTGTTACTGGCTTCCTATATTGGAATTCCCCTGTTCTTGGCATTTTGGCTGGGCTACAAGTGGAAATACAAAACAAAAGTGTTAAAACTGGAAGAGTGCCAGTTGGATTCTACAGAAGATTAATTGAAAAAAAGAGCAAGGGCCTTAAACCGCCTTTGCTCTTTTTGCATAGTGGTTGTCCCAAAGGCATTTTGGATGTTATGCCTCTCTCCCAATCTATGGTAACCAGAATTTGCTGAGGGAACGAGGATCCGCTATTTGGACGAAAAACACCCGAAATCATGAGGAAGAGGAATGACGATGCGTTATTTCGTGATTTTTGCCTCCGGATCGTCCAATATGGATCAAATAGCGCACCCACGTTCCCCTTATTCGATTTCTAGCTTAGATTCCCCAAAATAACGAATCGACGTTCCGCCAAACGAGAGGTCAGGTGTACGTGTAAAGAATACTTGACATCATGTATGGTTAACAATATACTGTGTAAATAATACTTTACTTTTCATCGATAATATAACAAAAAAGGAGAGGTGAACATGTCCTTTCAAGAAAAGAGAAATATTGTATCTTTATTTACCACCTTACTCATTTTTTCTGTCTATAGCTTGTATGTGTTTCAAAAGTACCAGGAAGGGAGTTTTCATACATCGAATGAATTCAGCTTCTGGGGAGCCTTCATTTTAATCTTAATCCCGGTGTCGATTGTAGCAAAAGTCATCATTCATATCGTATTCAGCATAATCAATACCGTAGCAACGAAGGAGAAAGAACCATTAATTACGGATGAGTTGGACAAATTAATTGCATTGAAATCTACGAGAAATTCTCATTATGTCTTTATCATTGGTTTTCTTCTATCGATGATATCGCTGGTCATGGACCAACCTCCCTATGTCATGTTCATCATACTGATTAGTTCAGGGTTATTATCAGAAGTGATTGGAATCATCACACAGCTGTACCTTTATCGGAAAGGAGTCTAAGATGGGCAAAGCGCATATTAGCAACAATATTCGGACCTTACGTTTTAACCATAATGAAATGACCCAACAACAATTAGCAGATAAATCGGGGGTGACAAGACAGACTATCGTTGCAATCGAGAAAGGAAATTACTCCCCGTCCCTGGAATTGGCTTTTCGTATTGCTCACGTCTTCGGCTTGAAATTGGAAGAAGTGTTCTCTTTTGAGGAAAATTAGGAGGGGTTAATAATGACAAACCGTAGCACAGAAGCTTCACCGCTTTTTTATGCTAGAGTCGCAGGGTTCGGGCTTCTACTCATGGCAATACTTGCTATGTTTTCAAATTTTTCTGTTCTTGAAGGTCTTATTGTACCCGATGATGGAGCCGCAACTGCTAATAATATCATAGCCAATGAGATGTTATTTCGGAGTGGATTTATTAGCTTTGTCATCGTGCTTATTCTTGATGTGCTGGTAGCTTGGGCATTGTATGTTCTACTCAAACCCGTTAATAAGAACCTTGCCATGCTCGCGGCGTGGTTTAGGTTGGTATACACCGCTATTTTTGGAGTCGCCTTGTCTAATTTGTTGAATGTTTTACCACTTCTAAGCGGTGCTAATTACTTCGCGATATTCACAACAGATCAGTTAAAGTTATACGCTCAGGTGATGTTGCTGATCAATGCATTTAACAATGGATGGCTAATTGGATTGGTGTTTTTCGGAGTTCATTTGTTGGTCGTTGGTTATTTAATCATCAAGTCAGGAGGCTATATACCAAGAATAATTGGGATCTTCTTGATTCTAGCATCTGCGGGATATGTCATAGATAGTCTTGCACATTTTCTTCTATCCAACTACGCCGACTACCAAACGATATTCCAACTGATTGTAGCCGTACCTGGTGTGATTGGAGAGCTATCCTTAGCTTTCTGGCTTCTGGTTAAAGGTGTGAAGGTTCAACAACGGCAATAGCTATCATCTATTTGTAAATCGATATTCTCAAAACTTACCTCCTATGATGGGAGGTTTTTTTATATTTCGAACAATAGGACTAATCAGACCGAACAAAATGCCCCCTCAGTCCCTCACAACTCTCAATAGGCAACAAATTACCTACCCATCACAAACAACTGTCGGTTCTTCCCCCGTTCTCCATTCGATACAATGAAAGCGCATACTGCTTTCGTAAAGGAGAATTGATCATGAACTTTGACCTGAACGTTGTACCCTTCAGCCGGAAAGAATCCTTCCTAGCGATTTCGATTCTGCCTGAAGCCCAAGATCGACAACAAGGCCTATACCTGCGCACGGTGCGCGGCGGCGATGATAAATTCGGCGAGGCGTTTCATATGGATATGTTGGATGAAAGCGGTCAATCTGTGCCATTCGAGGCTATAGCTTGCCCTGAGCTGATCCGGCTAGAATCGACGACCGGCTTAACGGCTGAGATCTGTATCTCCGATCGTCGAACATTTCGAATTCGCACGAATGGCTGTGGAATTCGCTTAACTTTCCGCACGGCTGCCTATGATTACGCGTATCAAGCAGCCTCCAGCAGCTGGGAAGTGAACAGTTTCACCCATGAATGCAGGTTCATGCTAACAGCGCTGGTTGGCGATTTGAATATGGAAGTGCCATGGGACAAAATCAAAAGCTCCTACGTAATCGCAGATTTCTTGCCTGACGGTAAATCGGGCATTTCCGAGTTTGCGGTAGAGGAATTCCACACCGTGTGGGAGCCGCGCATGGCTTGGGAATCCTTCGATGACGCTGTAAAGCAAGTAAAGGAAGAGTTTAACCAATGGCTGGATCGCTCTCTGCCTCTGCCTGAGCACTGGCATGAAAGTCGGGAACTTGCGGCTTATATCACGTGGTCCTGCCTCGTTCCTGCAGGGGGGTGCCTGACCAGGCCGGCGATGTATATGTCGAAGAACTGGATGACGAATATTTGGAGCTGGGATCACTGCTTCAACGCGATGGCGCTCGTTCGCCATGATCCGAAGCTGGCATGGGATCAATTCATGATTTTCTTTGACCGCCAGGATGAGAGCGGTTTGATTCCGGATTTTATCAACAATAAGTATGAGCTCTGGAACTGCAACAAGCCGCCAATACACGGTTGGACGCTTTCCTGGATGATGGCCAGAACGGACTATATTAAGGATGCACAGCTTCGGGAGGTCTATGAACCACTCTCCAAATGGACGAAATGGTGGT
This sequence comes from Paenibacillus sp. WG02, assembly GCF_055396115.1. Lineage (NCBI taxonomy): Bacteria > Bacillati > Bacillota > Bacilli > Caryophanales > Paenibacillaceae > Paenibacillus > Paenibacillus sp. WG02. Next base: position 1,219,152 of record NZ_AP036016.1, read on the forward strand.
TCCGCTATCGCGACGGCGATGGAGATGGCATTCCGCAATACAATCACGGCAATGACTCTGGTTGGGATAACAGCACAGCCTTCAATAATGGCATTCCAGTTGAAAGCCCGGATTTAGCGGCCTTTCTCATTCTTCAAGCAGAACTGCTTGCTGAGATTGCGGGACTGCTAGGACATGCAGAAGATGCGAAAGAATGGCGGCAGCTTGCTGAGGGCACACTGGAGAAGATGATTAGTCATTTCTGGAAGGATGACCGCTTTACGGCCTGCCGCTCAGGCACGCACGAGTTATCCGAAGGTGATAGCCTCCTCTTGTTCGTTCCCATTCTTCTGGGCAAACGTCTGCCCGAGCCGATCTGCACAGCTTTGTTGAAGGGGCTGAGGGATGAAGAACGTTTCTTAACCCATAATGGTTGGGCGACAGAAAGCGTGAAAAGTCCTTTCTACAATCCGGACGGCTATTGGCGAGGTCCGATCTGGGCGCCGTCAACTATGTTGCTCGTGGAAGGAGTAGCTGCGGCGGGTGATCGTGAATTGGCAGAAGAGGTAGCGCGTCGATTCTGCACCATGCTGGATCGCAGCGGAATGGCCGAGAATTTTGACGCGATTACAGGACAAGGCTTGCGCGATCGGGCCTTTACTTGGACATCGAGCGTGTTCTTGATTTTAGGAAATGAGTACACAACTTAAATAAAACCTGCACTTCCTCCTGTTACAAAATGAGCAGAGGGGAGGTGCTTTTCCGGTTTCGGGGGTTCCATCTCAAAATGGTGAAGCCATCGTCATTTACACGGAATCTCATGGATGGAAGATACATTGTTCGCTGAAAGTGTTCCATGCTACACTTAAGAGTAAGATTTTTCAGAGAAGCTGGAGGGAGGGTGCGATCATCAAAGGTTATTTGCATAAGCGATTCAACATCCGCCTTTTGTCCGGCTCTTATCGAAGTATTCGCACGAAGCTGCTCTTCTGTTTTCTCATTGTGACGATAATTCCGCTGCTCTCGCTTGGGGCCTTGTCTTATTACCAGTCCGCAAAGGTTATTAATTCTCAGTTTGGCAAATACGGGGAAAATGCTGTGGCGCAATTGGAGCAGCAGATGAGTTCTTATTTGAACCGGATGAATCAGACGACGGAAACGGTTTATTCCTATTTACTTGATCCAGCAAGGGTCGATCTAGGGAACCAAGTTCCGACGACTTACAAAGAAATTATGGATAAGAATGATTTTGAAGTCCTTCTGAAAGCGCTTAAAACGGACCGAACGACAGGCATCTACATTATCACCAGCTCCGGCTACTATTATGGAGAAAATAATCTCGATGTGTCGAAGCTCAGCCGAATACCGGCTTGGCAATCCATGTCGGACGCTAATGAAGGGAAGTACTGGCTAGGATTCTATGCTCAAAATCATGGGATGAAGGAAACCGAAGATTCCGGGATGACCGTACTGGGCTTAGCCGTGCCGATTAACAATCCTTACGGAGCGCTGCGGGGCAGCAAAATTCTTATTGAGGAAAATGCGGAAGACCTGCTTCATATGTTCAGGCTGTTCGAGAACGATACGAAGGCTCATCTCCGAATAGCAGATCCGCAGGGACGAATTATATATGAGACAGCAGCTGCCTTCACATCGCAAACCAGTGATATTGTTTGGAACAAAACACTTGCGGCTAATCATTGGACGATCGAGGCGAGGCTGCCTGCCCAGTCGTTCTATCGCTCCTCCGGCATTATAAGATCGAATACCATTATGGTTGCTGTTGCTTCTTGTTTGCTGGCTTTTGGTCTTGCGTATCTATTCTCCTCCCGATTCACTGCAAGGATTCGTCGTCTTAAGGATGCGATGCAGAAGGTCAGCTTCGGTAAGCTGCATACAAGGACTTCGGTCGAAGCCAATGATGAGCTGGGCATTTTGGATACAAGCTTTAACAATATGGTGGGCGGCATACAGACTTTGATTGGCGAGGTTGAACGGAGCGAACGGCTCAAGAAGGAAGCGGAGCTGAAGGCCTTTCATTATCAGATCAACCCGCATCTGCTCTTCAATACCCTCAACTCCATCCAATGGAAAGCCAGGCTTCAGGGAGCGGAGGACATCCGCCAAATGCTGTACCATCTCACGATGGTGCTCGAAGGCAATCTGGATATCTCGCAGGAGCTGATACCACTTGGTCGAGAGCTGCGGATGATTGAGCATTTTCTGAAAATCCAAGAGGTCCGATATGGCCCCGTTTTCGAGTATGAACTGGCATGCGATGAAGTGCTCAAACGTTATTTGATTCCCCGCATGACACTACAGCCTTTGTTCGAAAATATTTTCTTCCATGGCTTCGAGGACGGCAAGGGAGTGATCCGCTTAACTGTTCGGGAAGAAGGCAATCAATTGCTTCTTACATTAACCGATAATGGAGCGGGAATTCCTGCGGATAAGCTGAAGCGCCTGCTTCGGCCAAGCGATACGAAACGTAAGGGCAGGGGAGGTCTGGGTGTGCAAAATGCCGATCAGAAATTTAAACTGCATTTTGGCCTGCAGCATGGGCTAACGGTACAATCTATCCAAGGTGAAGGGACAACGATCATCATAGAATGGCCTAAGAAGGAGGAGAGTCCGCATGGAAACAATCAAGACCATTAAGGTAATCATCGCAGATGACGAGAGCATCGTCCGTAAAGGACTTCGTTCCACGGTTCCTTGGGATAAATATGGGATGGAAGTGGTGGCGGACGCCCCGAATGGCCGCAAAGCTTGGGAAGCTTTCCTTGAGCATCGGCCTCAAGTCGTCATTACCGACATTGTTATGCCCGAAATGGATGGCATTGAATTGTCGCGCCGAGTCAAGGAAGCAGCTCCCGATACGAAAATCATTCTGCTCAGCTGCCACCGAGATTTCGAGTACGCGCAGCAGGGGATGAAGCTGGGAGCAGCTGGCTATCTGCTCAAAACCGCCTTCGAGGATGAAGAGCTGGAAGGCATGCTGGCGAAGTTTCAACATGAGCTTGGTATAGCTCCTTCGTCACCAATAGTCGCCCAGACTGCTGGCAGCGAAGACGAAGATGAGCGATTGGGTACCCTGCTATATGCTTGGCTGAATGGCCATAATGACAAACTTGTTGGGGAGATGGAAAAACGTACCCGCGAGGTGTGGTCTTTCCATGGTGAACCGGTTTATGTCTATCTGATCAAGACTTCCGGGTGTGAGGCGTCATGGCTGGAACTGTTGAAGGAAGTGCTAGAGGAAGATCGCCAGCTATGTAAAGGAGCAGTCATTCCTTATGGGGATGAGCGCTGCTACTATATTGTGCCCGAATCGCTTCTGAATGCTGCGGAGGGCTTGCTTGTGGAGAGAAAGAGCGAGAATGCGAAGCTGCAGTGGGCCAGAAAAGGACCGCTCACAAGCACAGAGGAACGTCTTGATGCGTTGTTAGCCCTGCATAAAGCAGCGGAATTGGAGAAAGCCTATGGCGTAACAGCCGCAGATTGGCCGGAGCCGATCTGGAAAGCGGTTAAGCTTCTGCATGACAATCCGGCGGCGGAATGGTCTGTCAGCGATGTGGCTGGACAGGTTGGTCTTAGCCGAAGCCACTTCTCCATCATTTTCAAGAAAACGCTGGGAGACAGCTTCGTGGCTTTTCAATACAAACGTAAGCTCAAGCTGGCCTATGGATTATTAAAGGATACGCCGCTGACGATGCAGGATATTGCTGAGCGTACGGGGCTTGGAGACAGCAAATATTTCAGCAAATGGTTCAAGCGCTGCACAGGCCAAACGCCAAGCCAGTACCGCGCCGAACATAAAGACGGCACGCTCCGAACATATGGACACCCGCCTCGGTGAATCGAACAAAAACGCACAAACATTCGAATAGTTATCGGTTTTGAACCGCTTTCATTTTAGTTATGATGAAAGCGGTTCAATTATTATCTACTCATTCACTGATAGGGGAGCTGACAGAATGAAGAAGAAACTATCAATCATTGTTCTTACGACTGCGCTGGCGATGACTGCGCTTACAGCATGCAGCAGTACTAACGAAGGTACGACTAGCAAGGCGACACAACCGGCGAAAGGTAACGATGCTGCCAAAGAGAAGACGCTTCGATTCGCTACATGGGATACCGGGGATGCGCTGAAGATCGAGCAGGATATCGCGAAGAAGTTCGAAGTAAACCATCCTGGAACGAAGGTTCAGGTAGAAGCGTACGCTGACGGTTTCGACCAGAAGCTAGCTGCGGGTTTCGGCGCAACGAATCCTCCCGATGTGATGTACATGTGGGATTTCCCAACGTATCATCAATCGCTTGAGCCGCTGGGCAGCTACGCTGACGGGGACAAGGACTTGAAAAAGGATGATTTCTACAAAGGGTTGTTCAATTACGCTACGATCGAGAACAAGCTCTATGGAATCCCAGCTGGCTTCACGACTCGTGTAGTGTATTACAACAAGAAGATGTTTGATGATGCCAAGATTCCTTATCCGAAGGACGGCTGGACATGGGATGATTTCCAGGAAATTTCCAAGAAGCTGACGGATAAAGCCAAGAAACAGTATGGTTTCGGTGTTCGAGCGGATAACGATACGTACGATCTGCAAGGATTTGTATGGAGTAACGGCGGCTCTTATATTTCTAATGACGGCAAGACGATAAATGGTTTTATGAACAGTAAAGCAACAGCCGGAGCCATTCAAATGTTCGGGGATATGGTCAAGAACGGTTCGGCCGTGCTGGCCGGAGGCAAAGGACAGCAAAGCGGTGAAGATATCTTCAAAGGCGGCAAAATCGCCATGTGGGAAAGCGGTATCTGGCCGCTGGAATCGTTCAAGGAAGCCGGGATTGATGTAGGCACAGTGGAGATGCCGGCATTTCCAGGCAAACCTGTCAAAGGCGTGATTGCTGAATCTGCCCTATCGATTGCGAAGGATTCGAAACAGAAGGATCTTGCTTGGGAGTTTATCAAATATTATGTTTCCAATGAAGCGATCAAGATGCGCGTAGCGGATTTACCGGTCAGAGTAAGTGTCGTTAACGAGCTTAAGAAGGATCAGGATCCACTTTACAAGCCGTTTTACACGATGCTGCAGCGTTCAGATAATTCGCCGGCATTCCTGCTTAATGCCAAGTGGAATGAAGTGAACCGTCAGCTATCTTCGGCCGTAGAAGCTACCGTGCTTGGCAGCAATGCACAGGATGCGCTGGATCAAGCCGTCAAAGACAGTGAGCGTTATTTGAAATAAGATTTCTACAGAAAGAAGGTTAGGGAGATGGCTCAGACCTACCCGCAGCAAGCAAACGCAGGGAAACAAATGGCCAGCCTTAAGCCTAGAAGGAAACGAAGTTGGGGTGGGGTAGCTCCCTACCTCTTCATTTTCCCATGGATCTTCGGATTCCTAGTGTTCACTTTAGGGCCGTTGTTATTCTCGCTTATTATTTCGTTTTTCGATTGGCCGATTGTAGGTAAAGTGCGCTTTATCGGTTTAGGCAATTATGTGGATATGTTTACGAAAGACCCGCTGTTCTGGAAATCGTTCTGGGTGACTATCAAGTTCGCAGCGCTGTTTGTTCCGCTCAATATAGCGGTTGCTCTTGGACTAGCGATTCTGCTTAATCAGAAAATTCGCGGCAGCGCGATTTTTCGAACCGCATTTTATCTGCCTTCTGTGATCTCAGGCGTGGCGCTAGCTATGATCTGGTCCTGGGTGTACAGCGGAGATTACGGCATTCTGAATTATTTTCTGTCGATCATCGGTGTCCAGGGTCCAGACTGGTTGAATAGTAAACAATGGTCTCTGGTAGCGATGGTTGTTGCCAGCCTATGGGGGCAAGGCTCGATGATGCTCGTTTTTCTCGCAGGGCTCAAGGGGATACCGAAGGATCTATACGAATCTGCTTCCATCGATGGTGCGGGTAAGCTCAGACAATTCTTCAGCGTGACGATTCCGATGCTCAGCCCGACCATTATATTCAATCTGATTACGTCCATCATCGCGGCGTTCCAACAGTTGACCCTTGCGCTCCTGCTCACCGGGGGCGGTCCGCTGAAATCAACGTATTTCTATGCGATGTACATGTACGAGAATGCTTTTAAGTTTTTTAAAATGGGTTATTCCGCGGCTAACGCATGGTTCATGTTCCTTATTGTCCTCAGTCTGACTTTCCTTGTATTCAAATCGTCAGAGGCTTGGGTGTTCTATGAAGGTGAAATGAAGCAAAAGTCACAGAAGAAAGTGATATCCGGCGGAAGGAGGCGGTCTGCATGAAACGGATCATCGTATATCTGATGCTGATTATCTGCTCGCTGCTGTTCATCGCTCCGCTGTTCTGGGCGGTGACGACAGCGGTGAAATCGCCTGCTGAGCTGTACCTTTTCCCGCCAAAATGGATTCCTTCCGTTTGGAAATTCAGCAATTTCGCCGATGCATGGACGATTCAGCCTTTTAACTTATTCCTGAAAAATACCGTCATCGTGACGTTGATGTCAACGCTCGGCCAACTGATTTCCTGTACGCTCGTAGCTTACGGGTTTGCGAGATTCCAATTTAAAGGGCGCGATCTGCTGTTTCTGATTGTGCTTGCTACGATGATGATCCCTTGGGAAGTCACCATGATTCCGCAGTATATGGAGTTTAACTACCTGGGCTGGATCAATACGCTCAAACCGCTTATTGTTCCGTCGTGGTTCGGTTCGGCTTACTTTATCTTCTTGCTGAGACAGTTCATTCTGACGCTTCCGCGTGAACTAGATGAGGCGGCAACGATTGACGGAGCTAATAAATTTGCCATTCTTGTGCGAATCATTGTTCCGCTCATGGGACCATCGCTCATCTTAGTCGGTGTCTTCCAGATTATGAGCTGTTGGAACGATTATCTGGGACCGCTCATTTTCCTTAATGATCAATCGAAATATACACTGACGCTTGGATTGTCGCAGTTCAAAGGGATGTTTGGCGTCGATATGCAGTCCATTATGGCTATTACCTGTCTGATCTCTATCCCGCCGTTGGCTGTGTTCTTCTTCGCACAGCGCTATATTGTCGGTGGCATCGCGGGTACGGGGATTAAGGGGTAGATTGGTCCATTCTATGATAAAAGTCATTGGAATTTATACAATCAAATCCCATTTCCTGCAGTGAATATCATCATTCTATTGCAATTATCCAATGAGTTACATGCATTTTCGCCTAGATTGAGCTTTTATTGGAGCTTCTGTTGGATTAATTCCAATAGAGCATGTTATCCAAGGCTTGATTGGGCAAAACCATTGTATTTATTCCAATAGATACGTGTTGCGTCTCGATCTCGCAGTATACTTTTTCCGCGATGAGGGAATTTTAGATTTTTTTAAACAGTAGATCCATAGATCCATAGAGAGAGATTCGAGAGGAGAGACAACCATGCGTAACGAGAAAGCGGCACGCGATTGGGATAATCTTACGGTACTGGAACGCAACCGCGCGAAGAGCCGCGCGTATTTCATCCCACATTCCGACCCGGCCGGAGCTTTGAGCTATGACCGAGGGAGCTCCCCTTGGTTCAAATCATTGAACGGCAGTTGGAAGTTTCATTATGCGAAGGGGCCTGAATGGGCGCCGGATGATTTTTACCTTGAGAATTATGACATGTCGGGCTGGGATGAGATTCAAGTTCCGAGCCACTGGCAGCTGAAAGGATATGGCAATCCGCATTATACGGACTTATATTATCCATTCCCGGTTGATCCTCCGCATGTGCCTAACGATAATCCGACAGGCAGCTATGTGCGAGAGTTTGAGCTTCCACCGCAATGGGACGGCAGAAAACTGGCCGTGAAATTCGACGGCGTGGATAGTGCGTTCCATGTATGGGTCAATGGGACATTCGTTGGTTACAGCCAAGGAAGCCGATTGACGTCAGAGTTTGATTTGACGCCATATGTTAAGCAGGGGATCAATCGTATGGCGGTTCGCGTCTATCAGTGGTCAGACGGCAGCTATTTGGAAGACCAGGACATGTGGTATATGAGCGGTATTTTCCGGGATGTGTATCTAATTTCGGAGCCATCCTCCACGCGGATCGTGGACTATCGAATCGTTACCGAATTGGACGCGGACTACGGCGATGCGACTCTATCGGTTCAAGTTGAACTGCATGGAGATGCTCTGCAAGGGGAACTCCAACTGCAGCTGCTGGATCATGAAGGCGTACATGTTGTTTCGGCCGAAAAACAAATCACTGACGCCGCTGCTGGCCAGACGATTCTGGAATTTTCAATGCCAGTGACGAAGCCTGCATTATGGAGCGCTGAAGCTCCAACTCTGTATCATTTGACGATAGGCATAATGGATCAGCACGGTAAATTGGTGGAGGCGGTTGCTCAACGAGTAGGTTTCCGCAAGATCGAAGTGAAGGATGGCCAGTTTTTGGTGAACGGCAAGGCAATCATGCTGAAAGGCGTAAACCGTCATGATCACCATCCGGATACGGGACGCACGGTGACGCTGTCGACCATGATTCAAGATGTAAAGATGATGAAACAGCATAATATCAATGCGGTCAGAACCGCTCATTATCCGAATGATCCGCGGTTCTACGATATTTGTGACGAATATGGCTTATATGTCATGGAAGAAACCGACTTGGAAACACACGGCTTCGAGCCTCTGGGCAATATTTCACGGCTAAGCGATGATCCTGCCTGGCAGGAAGCTTATGTCGATCGCATACGCCGTATGGTGGAGCGCGATAAGAATCATCCTTCTGTCCTGTTCTGGTCACTTGGCAATGAGTCCGGCTTCGGCTGCAACTTCCGTGCGATGTCGGCCTGGTGCAAACAAGCAGATCCAACGCGGCTCATTCATTATGAAGAAGATCGCGAAGCGGAAGTGTGCGATATTGTGAGCACCATGTACTCTTCTGTTGAAAAGATGGCCGGTTTCGGTCAGCTAGTGGACCATCCTAAACCGCATATCCTATGCGAATTCGCCCATGCCATGGGGAATGGTCCAGGCGGACTCAAGCCGTATTTTGATACCTTCGATGCTTATAGAAGGCTGCAGGGCGGTTTCGTCTGGGAATGGATCGACCACGGTATCCGCAGGAAGACAGCGGATGGCAAAGACGACTACGCTTACGGCGGAGACTACGGCGATGTGCCGAATAACAGCAATTTCGTCATTGACGGTCTTGTTCGTCCGGATCGGACACCTTCCTCAGGTCTTATTGAATACAAGAAAATTATTGAGCCTGTAAGGGTCGAGTATATAAAAAATAATCGCATACTCATCATGAATCGCTATGATTTTGTAACGCTAGATCACCTCTATGCAGATTGGAGTGTGACGGTAGACGGGCGAACCGTTCAAAGCGGCGTGCTTGTTCTGCCGCGAATTGGACCTGGCGAAAGTGCAGAGCTGTATGTTCCCGTTGGAGCAGATATGCAGCTAGCCTTATTGGATCAAGGTGCTGAGCGCTGGTTGAATGTCGGCTTCACGCTTGCGGCAGATTGCATCTGGGGTGAGCAAGGACATGAGGTAGCTTGGGCGCAGCTCGCTCTAGATGCAGTTGGAAATAGTGAGCAAACGAGAAATGCCGGAGTTAGCGCCGATTCGTCCGCTTATGAAGCAGCTAGTCTGCCTATGCGGAGCTTATCCTGCGCAGAGGAAGGGCGCAAGCTCATCCTAGCAAACGATTCATTCCGTATCGCATTCGACACCCGGTGTGCAGGAATAAGCTCGCTGCGAATGAACGGCCAAGAGCTAGTGAATACGGGGCCGCGTCTTAATTTTTGGCGTGCGCCGATTGATAACGATATGTATGTCCTGCCTGACTGGTACAAGGCGCATCTCAATAGACTCAGCGAACGAATTGATGATTGCCGCTGGGAGCGGTTGGACGAAGGGACGGTTCGTATAACTTGGGAGTCTCGCATTGCACCACCAGTATTCGACTGGGGCTTCCGATGTGAAACGACTTACACCATAACGGGCTCAGGTCTTATCGTGATCGACGTGCACGGCATTCCAGAAGGCAAGCCGCCTGCCATGCTTCCGAAGATTGGACTCCAAATGGAGATACCGGGAGACATGGACGCTGTGAAATGGTACGGCCGTGGTCCGGGGGAGAACTACTCCGATAGTAAAGAAGCAGGGCGGTTCGGTGTGTATCGGAAGTCTGTAGATGAACTATTCACGCCATATATTTATCCGCAGGAAAACGGCAACCGCACAGATGTAAGGTGGGTATCCATTACAGATGGTGCCGGAATCGGTCTACTCGCGGTAGGAGCACCGACACTTGAATTCAGTGCACGACGCTATACCGACGCTGATTTAGAAGCAGCCAAGCATGCAAGTGATCTTGTTCCGCGGGATTTCATTACACTCAACTTGGATTACAGGCAGAATGGTCTGGGCAGCAACAGCTGTGGGCCGGCTCAGTCTCCGGAGAACACAGTCACATCAGAAGCATTCCGTTTCCAGATGCTGCTTAAGCCATATCTATCCGAAGATTCTTCACCAGAGCGGTTGAGCCATCAAATGAAATTTGAAGTGAAACAGCTACAACAGGAGGGTACAAACCATGCTTAATACACAGGACGTTTTGAACTTATCGGGAAAAATAGCGGTTGTGACCGGCGGTGCCTCAGGGATCGGCCTTGCGACCGCTGAACTTCTGGCCAGCTTTGGAGCATATTCCGTCCTTCTAGATATTAATGAAGTGCAGGGTGAACAAGCGGTGGCTGGAATCAAACAGCAAGGAGGTCAAGCGAGTTTCTACCGCTGTGATGTGTCTTCCTCAGCAGATTGCCAGCGTGTTGCAGCAGAAATTGATGCTGCACACGGACGAATTGATATTTTATTCAACAATGCTGGTATTATTCGCCGTAAAACGGTCGTTGAGCTGGAAGAACGCGATTGGGACCTAGTCATTGATGTCTCCTTGAAGGGCGTTTATCTGCTGTCCAAATATATCATTCCGATCATGGAGCGTGAGGGCGGAGGCAGCATCATTAACTCCGGCTCCGGCTGGGGCCTTAAAGGCGGAGACCGCGCTGCTGCTTATTGCGCTGCCAAGGCTGGCGTTGTGAATTTAACGCGGGCTATGGCTATCGATCACGGCGTCGCGAACATTCGTGTGAACTGCGTATCGCCAGGCGATACGGACACGCCGCTGCTGCGTGATGAAGCGAAGCAGCTGCAGCGAAACGAGGCCGAATTCCTAATCGCCTCGGCTGGCGGCCGCCCGCTGGAGAGGCTCGGAACACCGCGAGATATCGCTAATGCGGTCCTATTTCTGGCGAGTGACATGTCTTCCTGGGTAACGGGAAGCGTGCTTGTTGTAGATGGCGGGGGCATTGCCTAAGGGCGATTCACGTCCAGCTTCCGCTTGGTAGTAAGAATCTATGAGTTAGAAAACGACGAATGGAGGCGTTACCTTTGCCTAATAACAGAAATTATGCCCATCCTTATATACCGAATACCGTGCCTGAGGTTCGTGATGCGATGCTGAAGGAAATCGGCCTGACCTCGATGGATCAGCTTCATGACGCCATTCCAGATAGCTTGAAGCTGAATCGGGAGATGAACCTCCCGCCAGCCATGACGGAATATGAGCTGCGCCGTCATATAGATGGATTGCTCGCCAAGAACAAACACGGCTCCGCTTATCTGAATTTCCTCGGAGCGGGCTGCTGGCAGCATTTTATTCCGGCTGTCTGTGACGAAATCAATCAGCGTTCCGAGTTCGTTACGGCATATGCCGGTGAACCTTATGAAGATCACGGACGATTCCAAACCCTTTTCGAGTACCAAAGTTTAATGGCTGAGTTGGTTGATATGGACGTCGTTAATGTCCCTACCTTTGACTGGGCACAAGCGGCTTCAACAGCGATTCGAATGGCGGGCCGCATTACCGGCCGCAGTGTTGCACTGCTTCCAAAGTCAGTCGATCCCGACAAAGTCATGATCATTACCAACTACTGCACACCCGTGATGGAGCTGCGTTTTGTTGAAATTGATGAGGCAACCGGCAAAATGGACTTGAATGATTTGCGCAGCAAGCTATCCAACGAAATAGCTGCGGTATACTTCGAGAATCCTGGTTACCTCGGGATCATCGAAGACCAAGGACAAGAAATCTCGGAGCTTGCTCATTCCGTGAATGCCATCTCCATCGTTGGCGTGGACCCAATCTCACTTGGCGTTCTTCAGCCTCCGAGCCAATATGGCGCAGATATCGTCTGTGGAGATTTGCAGCCGCTGGGGATGCATATGAACTACGGCGGCGGGCAAGCCGGATTTATCGCGACGCGCGATGAAGAGACCTATGTCATGGAATATCCTTCACGGTTGTTCGGCATCGTGCCGACGGAGGTAGAAGGCGAATATGGCTTCGGCGATGTAGCTTATGAGCGCACATCCTTCGCGCTTCGTGAGAAAGGGAAGGAGTCCGTCGGTACCCAGACCGCATTATGGGGCATAACAGCAGGTGTCTACTTATCTTTACTTGGGCCAACTGGTATGCAGGAGGTCGGCGAGACCATCATGCAGAAGTCGCAGTACGCGGCTAAGAAACTCTCCGCTATTCCGGGCATTTCCCTTAGGTTCGCAGAAACAGCTTTCTTCAAGGAGTTTGTTGTTGATTTCAACGATACAGGCCTAACGGTAGCTGAAATTAATGCGCAACTGTCAGAAGCAGGAATATTCGGAGGCAAAGATTTGTCCGGTTCTTTCCCGGCTTGGGGACAATGTGCCCTCTATTGCGTTACTGAAATTCATTCGCAGGCTGATCTAGATCGTCTGGCAGATACCATTCAAACCATTGTTCGCAAACCGTGATCGACATATATAGAGAGGACGGAACGCCATGAAACGAATTCGCAGAGACCATAAAGTCCGTAATTTTCATCAAGCCAAATGGGATGAGCCGGTTATATTTGAGCTTCACCGTCAGGGTGAGCGAGGGGTCATTCCGCCAGGAACGGAGGCTGGCATTGCAGATGAAGTGGGAGATGGTATTGGACGAATACCTTCTTCTATGAAGCGAAAATCAGCGCCGGCTTTACCCGAAATAGGCCAAGCAAAGGTGCTTAGGCATTATCTACGCCTATCCCAAGAGACACTTGGCTCCGATTTGAATGTCGAGATCGGACAAGGCACATGTACGATGAAGTATATTCCGCGCATCAACGAAATGCTTATCCGCACACCCCATATGATGGAGCTCCATCCTCTACAGGAAGCTGATTCCGTGCAGGGTATGCTGGAGATTTTCTATAAACTGGACCTTGCGATGCGTGAGATCAGCGGAATGGATGCCTTCTCGTTCCAACCGAGCAGCGGCACACAAGCCTTGCTAGCGATGGCTTCCATCGTTCGCGCTTATCATGATTCGCGGGGTGAGGGGGATCAGCGGGATGAGATCATTACGACGATTTTCTCCCACCCCTCCCAAGCGGCGACAGCTGCAGTTAAGGGCTACAAAATCATCACGCTGCATCCTGATGAAGATGGCTTCCCAGACATAGAGAAGCTGAAGAGTGTCATCTCCGAGCGAACAGCTGGTTTTGTCGTTGCGAACCCGGAGGATACGGGCATCTATAACCACCGAATCCGCGAGTTTACCGACCTTGTCCACGAAGCAGGCGGAGTCTGCTTCTACGATCAGGCCAACGCAAACGGCTTGCTTGGCATCACGCGAGCGAAGGAAGCGGGCTTCGATATGTGCTTCTTCAATCTGCATAAGACATTTGCGGCTCCTCATATGTGCGGTGGTCCAGCAACGGGTGCACTTGGTGTAAGCGAGGAATTGAAACGCTTCTTGCCTGGACCGCTTGTGGATTACGACGGAAGCCGTTATGTTTTGACGAATCAGACGGCAGACAGCATTGGCAAAGTACGGAGCTTCCACGGGGTTGCACAGACGGTCCTGCGTTCTTACGCTTGGATCATGAGCCTCGGTCCGGATGGGCTGAAGGATGTCGCCCAAATTGCGGTTCTGAACAACAATTATCTGTATCATAAAATCCTGCAAATCCGCGGAGCGAGCGCACCTTATATCAAAGGACGCCGCCTCGAGCAGGTTCGCTACAGCTGGAAGCAGCTTACCGATGAGACAGGTGTCACGACAGAGGATATCACTCGCCGCATGTGTGATTTCGGCCTGCACTACTGGACGTCCCATCACCCATATATCGTGAAGCAGCCGTTTACCTTGGAACCGACAGAGTCGTATTCCAAAGAGGATCTGGACGAATACATCCATGCGCTGGAGCATATTTCGAATGAAGCCTACACACAGCCGGATATTGTGCGGTCAGCTCCGCATAACAGTACTGTTCACCGGAACGACGAGTCGTCTCTAGACGATCCGAAGCAATGGTGCATTACTTGGCGGGCGTATTTGAAAAAGACTCAACCGGTATAAATAGCTCTTTCGTTTTCATCTTGCTATCCTAAATAATTATTTTTGAACAGAGAAGGCTCCTTGAGGGGCCTTTTTTGTTTGCAAGTAACGGAACAGTCCATTAGCCAAACGGACGTGAGGGACAAACTCTAAAAACAAAAAGTGGAATCCTTTATTTTAATAAGGGATCCCACTTTATTCATTTACGAATTCAATTGTAGAAAACTCATTGCTTTCTCATAGCCTCTGAAATAATTGTGAAATCCATTAGATCAATTTCAAAGTGTCCCATGCGAAATCGATATCCCCAATTTCGGTTTCCCTTGGTGAAACTCATTCTGTTCAAGAGGGAATGGACGGGAGCCTCCGTACACTCAAAATAATCTATGTTACGTCGAAATGGAATGAAGGTTTCACTCATAGGATACTCGTACACTTCGTCATCTCTCACTCTTCCAATTGCTGTGAATGCCTGTAAAGGTTCACCGCCGTTTAAATCCGTTTTTGGGGAGTAATAGATTAGCCAATCTCCCTGTCTCATTCGCTTTAAGGGAGAGGATTTTCCGTGACACAATTGTGCAAACCCGCCTTCTACTCCTCTCATGACGTGCGATTTAGAGACAACTCCGATCCAATAACGAAGATTATTATTTTCCATATAATTCACACAGCCTCGAGTTCAATTTTTCGTCCCATTCTTTCCATGTGTCGATGTTGCTGTAAAGACCCCAGGTGGTTTCCGCCTTCGCATAGGTTGTAACGCTGTGTTCAAATTTCCACAATTTAATGCTCCTCTTTTTATGATTAGTCTGCTGTAAATTCTTGGATGTCGGTCCCAATCTTGATTGTCATGAGAAATTTCTCCTTTTCTGATGTAGGATTCTCCTACTTGAAGTGAGAATATGTTCATTATAACAACCTGCTCTTGACAACATATTGTCAGGAGCAGAACGGAGGATTTTTCATGACACGTTCAGATCGTATGCTAGCGATTCTTCTGGAACTACAGAGAAAAGGGGTAGTACGTGCCGAAGATTTGGCAAGACGCTTCGAAATGAGCATCCGTACGGTGTACCGTGATATGGAGGCCCTCTCGATATCAGGCATACCACTCCGCTCAACACCAGGTATTGGGTATGAGCTCATGGAAGGGTTCTTTCTACCACCGATTCAATTTACGGCTCTAGAGGCGTCCATGCTGTTACTCGGGAGCGACTATGTTGCTGCTACTTTTGACAGCACATATGCTGAAGTTTCGCATACAGCACAAGAGAAAATAGAGGCAATTATGCCTGAAAAGCAACGGATACAGGTTCAACAGCTGCGTGACAGTATTCATCTTCTGAACTTGGACGAAGCTTTTCATGCCCCGAACATCACGGAATCCTATCAAGAAATATTAGGGCTTGTACGCAGAGCCGTTTTGGAACAACGTGAGCTCTCTTTTACGTATAGAAGCCGCCGATCTTCCCCTTATGTATCCGAAGAACCCTCGTGTACACGAAACGCTCATCCTTACGGACTCATTCATTTGAGAGGAATCTGGTACTTCGTGGGTCATTGCACCATGCGCAATGAACTGCGTCAATTTCGTTTGGAACGTATGGAGTCTGTTGCTCTGTTAACAAGCACCTTTGAGCGTCCCTCCGAATTTCGGATGAGTGAGTATGAGCCAGAACAAAACTTTCTTGTAGAAGTGACCGTATCGTTCGCAAAAGAGGCAGCTTCTTGGGTTCGAGAAAATCCCTCTTTCTATTTAACAAATTTGGAGGAACGAGAGGACGATGTCCTTGCGACGCTGCATTGTCGAAATGAACAAGATATTCTGCAATGGGTACTCAGTTGGGGGCGGTACGCACGCGTGTTACAGCCACAATCGTTACGCGAGAGCATCAAAGATCACGCAGCGTTCCTTGTCGATGCTTATCGGGAACCGGAACCTTCTTGAAATCTTTGAATCATGAATTTCTTGGGAAAAGCAGGAATCGACAAACCAATCGATAATATAATATAAAAAGACAAATTTCGCCGATTTTCGGTAAGGAGAGTACAAACATGATGCATCCGCATACGGAATTGCGATACATTGATGACAAGATCGGTTTCGGGGTTTTCGCTACCAGGCTTATTCCCAAAGGGACGATTACTTGGGCACTCGATGATTTGGATCAAATTCTGGAGCCAGAAGCGGTTCAGGCGCTCGAGGAAGATAGGAAGAAGCTAGTTCTAAAGTACTCCTATCGCAATCAGGATGGGAAGTACATCCTTTGCTGGGACAATGGCCGTTATGTGAATCACAGCTTCCATGCCAACTGTATTGGAACGGCGTACGAGATTGAAATCGCGGTCCGTGATATTCACCCTGGGGAGCAGCTAACCGATGATTACGGCTCGCTGAATGTGGATGAACCGTTTGAATGCTTCCCGGAGGAAGGAACCGATCGAACGCGAGTGATGCCCGGCGATTTGCAGCAATACGCTGATGTGTGGGATGCTCAGGCGTTAGACGCTTTCCAGCATTACTATGAGGTCGTACAGCCACTGGCGCATCTCATTCGCCCGGAATTTCAAAATAAAGTAGAAATCGCTGCTAAAGAGCAGCGATTGGTGGATTCCATTCGGGCCATTCATTTTGACCGTGATTCCAAGAATGTTGTCAAATGAGGAGCACGCTTCATTAAGTCTTGGAAAAATTCGCGCTGCAGCGTGATAAAGACGACCGGTGTTAGAGTGTGAATTGTTGCCGTTCGGGGAATGTTGCGAAGTAACGCCACTTCCCCAAAGAAATCGCCGTCGGACAGCACGGCAAGCCGATCATTGGTTCCGGTGCTGTTCTTTTTCAACACTTCGACCTTGCCCCTTACAATAATGTAAAACTTATCCCCCAGATCACCTTCGTGGATGATCGTCCGCTCTTTGGCATAGGATTCCGTCACGAAAAAGTGGGAGATGTCCCGTAATAACGATTCATCCATTTCTGAAAAAATCGGAAATAGCTTCAGACGCCCCGAACTAACCTCTACATGATAGCCGTCCTCGCTAATGTCGAAGCCAGTCTGCTTCGTCCACGATTGCTTATAACGTCCTTCCGGCAGCTTGAGTAATTCCTGGTGACTGCCTTGTTCGGCAATTTCGCCTTGATTCAGCACATAGATACAATCAGCATGCTCAGCCGAAGCGAGTCGGTGGGTCACGGATATGACGGTTCTATTGGCCGTTATTTGTTGTAACGTCTTGTTGATGGCTGCTTCTGTGGACGGGTCAAGCGCCGAGGTTGCTTCATCCAGGATAAGAATGGCCGGGTTGCGAATAATGGCACGGGCGATCGCGACGCGCTGCCGCTGACCACCGGACAGACGTCCACCACGTTCGCCGACATCCGTATCGTACCCATCTGGAAGGCTCATGATGAAATCGTGGATTTCGGCTAAGCGAGCTGCCTCCATCACTTCCTCGTCGCTAGCTTCAGGTTTGCCGAGACGAATATTTTCACGTATCGAGGATCGGAAGAGGAAGCTTTCCTGAAACACGATGCCGATTTGAGAACGGAGCGATGGCAGCGCGATTTCACGGATGTCAGTTCCGTCGTAGCGCACGGAGCCCATTTGCGGATCATAGAAGCGCATCAGCAAGTTAATGATCGTGCTTTTACCGGAGCCGCTGGCTCCAACAAATGCAGCAAAGGTGCCTTTGGGAATCGTCAGGCTGATGCCGTTCAAACTACGCTGCTCCGGGCTATAAGCGAACGTGACGTTGCGAAATTCAATGTCGCGTTCAAAATGTGGCAACAGATCGGCTTGTTCGTTGCTTGGAACGCTCGGCTGCTCATCGAGCAGCTCACGGACTCGCTGCATACCGGATGTCGCTTCAATAAATTGAGGGGCAAGCCATGTTATAGCCGCAACCAGGTAGCTCAGGCTCAGTAGAATCGCGCTGAAGGCGAGCAGCGAACCAATAGAGAGAATGCCGTAGTAAGCTAACATCGATCCAACGCAAATCGTCATCAAGTTCAAAATCATCGTGCCCAAATTGGTCGTACGGTCGATCAGGAAATTTAAGAAGCTGGATCGGGTGGATAACTTCCCGTATTGCAGCATACGATCGGCAAAGCGCCCAATCATTAACGGCTGAAGCCCGAACGCTTTAATGACCGGTTGTGCGCTCACATTTTCCTGAACGGCAGTGGCGATGCTGGCCTGCTCTTCTTTTAACTGATAACTGGCATCGTAAGCCTTCTGACCGAATAATTTCGGTCCAATCAGACAGAGCGGCAATCCAATCACTGCAAGCAGCGCAAGCTGCCATTGCAGGACGAATAGCACCGCTACGTTCAAAATAAGCCCTAGAATGGATAAAAGCGCATAGGGGATCAGCTTGATAAACGTATCGATGGAAATGAGATCATTATTGAACCTAGACACGATGTCGCCACCGCTCATTCGATGGAAGAAGTCGGTAGATAGGCTCTGCAGCTTCTCAAAGAGCTGCTTATAGTAATTCGTCACGATGCGGGAACCGAGACCTGCAAACATGCGATCGCGGTACATGCCCACCACGACTGAAGCAAGAGCGCCGGAAATCATCAAGGACAGAATGAGCAGAAGCAGGTTATACTGCTGCGGAACGATGGCCAAATCAATTATGAATTTATAGCTGAGCGGCATGAACGTTTCGAAGGCCAGCTCTACCAAGAGAGCAGCAAGCAGAAGAGCAGTCTGCAGTTTGTACTGAAGGAAAGAGGAACAGAGCAGACGGACAAAGGAAAACATGAATAACCTCCCAGGACTAAAGAACCATTTCCTTTATTTTAACATCAGGTTTGGATTTGGTGTATAGCCCCGATATTCATATTCCGTAAATCAATCCAATATATGATATTGGAAATGTGTAGATCCGTGATATATGATGGGGATAGAAGGGATCGTGACCGAGAATGTCAGAAGAACGTTTAGCTGTATTAGAAGTGCATATCGATCAGGCTGGTTATGATGAGGTTCCAGATATTGTTAAAAATGTTCACTTTGATGTTCGACAAGGTGAACTGGTGGGGCTATTAGGTCCAAATGGAGCTGGGAAGAGTACGACGATTAAGAGCATCCTTGGATTATTGAAGGATTTTAAGGGTAAAATCTCCTTTATGGGTGAACGAAAAAGCTATGGTTACATTCCGGAGCATCCAATCCTGTATGATGAGTTGACATTATGGGAGCATATGGAATTTGCTGCTTCCGTCTACGATCTGGATCGAACGGTGTTCCTAGAGCGTGCAGACGATCTCTTGCATCGGTTTCGACTGCTGGACGAGAAGCATCAATTGCCCGGAAAATTTTCCAAAGGGATGCAGCAGAAAATTATGCTCATCCTCGGCTTTTTGAATAAACCAGATGTGTATATTGTGGACGAGCCTTTCATTGGATTGGATCCGAAAGCGATCAAAGATTTCCTAGGGATGTTGGATGAGGAACGCAAGCGCGGTGCAGGCATTCTGATGAGTACCCATGTGTTAGATACAGCAGAGCGGATTTGCAGTTCGTTTGTACTTCTTTCAGGTGGCAGATTGGTAGCAAATGGAACACTGCAGGACATTCAGCAGCAATGCGGCATGCCTGACGCGCCATTGTTCGACTGCTTCCATTCGTTACTATGAAGGGGGACCATGGGTTGAAGAGTAGTTTTCAAGTTTTCACACGAAGAGTGCGCTCGGATTGGCATTTCCAGTATCGGGCTTTGCGAATGGCTGTGGATTGGGTCATTGCGATTTATTTTGTCATTCCACTGATGATTGTGGCTGGCTATCAATATTACTCCTGGTGGGCGACTCAGCCATCTTGGTTTAGTTGGATATCGATGTTTATGATTACGGCGGTCTTCTATGTGTTCACATGGCTGGGAACCATTCGATACTTTGTTGAAGAGGGGGACCAGCTTTTCCTCCGACAGAACCAGAAATGGTTTCGGCATCTCATGCTCCTTGGCTATAGATACTCTCTAGTGTTGCAAGGAATCACGACGTTAATATTGATGCTCGTATTTCTTCCATTATTAGTTCAAACGTATTCCTATAGCGTGTTGCAAGTTATTTGTTTATGGTTGCTTACCTATTTGCTGAAAATTAACCTAGGCTTGCTTCGCCAATTGCTTGCACTTCGTGTATATGGCATTGTGTTTTGGTTGCTGCGGATTGTGATTTTTGTCGGACTTTTCTTCTTGTATCAAGTGTTAGTTACAGAGGTAAGTCATAACACTTCCTATAGTTGGGCGGCAATTCTTCTTTTTCTAGTGCTGGTTGTTTTCTTAAGCCGAATACGGCTGCAAGAGAAAGGCGCTTTCTTCGCTGATATCGCTAGAGAAAGAGATTCACGGATGCGCATTGTCTCCCTGATGTTAATTCGTGTTGTTGAGCGGAAAAGAAAACCGACACGGAAGTATCCCCTTTTATTCGGGAAATCGCAGCGCTTGTTCAAAGGGAAAGGTGCCGGCAACGGAATCGCTGATTTATTAACGAAATCCTTTTTTAGAAATGGTACACAGTGGAAACAAACGATACAGTTCGTTGCTGTGATCGGTGGAGCTATGTTTATTTTGCCGGGTGCCCTTAAAATTACGATCTGGATCCTTGCTGCATGCCTATTGGTATTTTGGAGAAAATCTTTCTGTAAGGATGAATTGACAGCTCCGTTTCTGACTCTGTTTCCTATACAGGACACAACGAAACATCAAGCTCTACAATCTGCAATTCCTATCCTTGTATTGCCGGCGCTGATCTTAATCAGCCTATGCATGGGGATCTCTTTCTTCACTTGGTGGGGACCAGTACTGATGGTCGGAGCAGCATTTCCGTTAGCCTATGGGACTTCTTCTGTATTTACAAGTTGGTATTGAGTAGGCAAATTGGGCTGATTGATCAGGGAGTGTTAAATCCCTTGACATCGGAGAACTTTATAGTAATATAGAAATAATTGAATATGTTGAATTTTCTTATCAAGAGCAGGTGGAGGGACTAGCCCGATGAAACCCGGCAACCGACAAACCCTTGTTAAACAAGGAATGCACGGTGCTAATTCTTGCGGAAACGCTGATCTTAAGCGAATCTGGGAGATAAGAGTGAGGATATGACTTTGAATTTTTATGACCTTTCTCTAATTCCAGGGAAGGTCATTTTTGTTTGCATTAACAAACAAAACTAGTGTAATAGGAGGGAACAGGATGGCGATCACGATACCTGACAATCTGCCAGCCAAAGAGATTTTAAACCAAGGGATCACTTTTACGATGAATGAGACAATCGAGTATCACCAGGATACTCGTACCCTTCGTAGTTCTTCGTTAAATTTGAAAAATTCGGTTATAGATCTTTCGTTTGAAAGTTTGAAGCATTGTAAGATTACCCAAATAGAATGTTTTCGATTTGACAGTGAGCTTACAGAAAAGCTCTTATTTGAACACAGCACAGCTTATGTCTGTGGGCTAATTGCTCTCTCTACAAAGACGGGAGCATGTGGGTTAAGGGGATTTGCGATCCCTTGTAAAAGCATGAAGTGTGATACGGTTTTGTGGGCTGCTCCTTTTCAGCGAATAAAAGGTCTGACCTTGGTTGAGAGCTTGAACTACGTTAGACAAAAACAAGAGGCATGGGGACCCGTGAGATCCGAATTAATTGAGTCTGCATTAATGGATCTAAATGGAAAACTTGGACGGGCATCAAAAAACAACAAGGATCAAAGATACATCTGGGATCAAGCATACTTATTTGACCATACGCAAGCGTACGTCTTTTTCTAAAAAATTTCGACAAATCAGGTGAAGACTTGGAAGCTGGTACCATTCTCGTTGGACAACAATTGTTGAGAGTCATAAATAATAGACCGCGAAAATCGCGGTCTATTACCGGTATAACATCTTGCGGAAGTGCCATAACAAGAATCTGTACCTATTGACGGGTCATCATATAAAGTTGTACACCCATCAATCCTTCATTTCTGCTAAGTCGAGCTGGCGAACGCGCGCTTGATCGGCAATCATGTCGATCTCGGTGATCTTGCCATCCACAATTTTGAGTTCGAGTACGAAAAGCATTTGACCGCGAGGAGCAACAACCACGCCTACAGATCCGTTCACGAGCACCAGCCGTGCACCCTGGGCGCGACCAGCGAAGCCCTTGGCCACAGCTTCCGCACCGTGAACAAGTGGCCATGCTGCGACCGGTGGAAATGCAGGATCGTTTCGGAGCACGACATCGGGGTCTAATACCGCAAGAAGCTTCTCAAAATCTCCTGAGCGCGACGCAGCTAGGAAAGCATCTACAAGCTCCCGTTTTCGCTTGAACTCCTCCGAATCCGCTGTCGCTTTTGCTCCCTGTACCCGACGGCGTGCACGGCTCGCAAGTTGTCTGGCTGCAACCTCGTTACGCCCTATAATCGGGGCGATCTCCGAGTAAGATAAGGCGAAAATATCGTGCAATACGAATGAGATGCGTTCGGCGGGATTCAAATTTCCAAGGACCATCAGCATCGCAAGACCAACAGAGTCGGCCAACAATGTTTCGTGCTCAGGATTGCTTTCGTCCTGACGGCTATTAACCGGTTCAGGTACATTCACCAGCGTAAGTTCCTCACGCCGCGATTTACGAGTTCGCAGCATATCCAGACACACCCTAGAGACGATCGTTGTCAGCCATCCCCCCATATTCTCGACATCTCTAGTATCGGTGCGGCTAAGACGAATCCATGACTCCTGTACAGCATCATCCGCTTCGCTTGAAGATCCGAGCATCCGGTAAGCCACCGTTTGCAGATGATTTCGATGCGCCTCGAATTGTCCCACAAGCCAATCATGATCGTTCATACATCACATTCCTTCCTTCGGTTCCTTTTTACTTATATGTCGTACGAAACTGGGCAAACGTGACAACGGAGATGTACGAAATCTGCATTTTCTTATCCTAAAAAAAATTTCACCGTATCCGTCACGTTTCCTTGCTGACTTACGACATAGTAAGTGACAAGGGAAAACTGATCATACGAAGAATACCGAGGGTTTCCCGGAAAGAACATTTAAACTAAGGAGATGATTGTTGTGAGTACTTGTTTGATCCCTTTTCTTGAAATGAACGGAAGTGCCCAGGAAGCAATAGATTTTTACGTGAAGGCATTGGATGCCAAGGTCGCCTATATGCTGCGATTCGGTGACATGCCGGAAGATCCCAAAGCTCCACTGCCTCCGGAAAAGAAGGACCAGGTTAATTACGCTATCTTGAAAATCGGCGATTCGGAACTACAGATTACAGATCATATCACTGGAAGCACCTACGAGAAGGGAACACAAATCACCATCGTTGTTCAAACCAACGATAAAGATAAAGCTACCAAATATTTTGAAGCATTGAAGGAAGATGGTCAAGTGAACGATCCGCTTCAAGCTAGTTTCTTCAGCCCCGCTTACGGCAATGTTACGGATAAATTCGGCATCACGTTCCGAATCCTTACAAAAGGTCGCCAGTAATCAATTAGGTGGGAGTGAGTGGGCAGCTCGAAAAGATGTTGGCAGAATGGTAATACGAAATTTATGGTACTTAAAAAAAGGGAGGAAATCCTAATGACTGTATTTTCCATCGTTCTTCAAAGTTTGCTAGTCGTATACTATGCCTTTTCAGGAGGCGCCAAGATCGCAGGGGCCAAATACTGGGTTGATATTTTCAAGAATCTTGGACTACCGCAGTGGTTTCGTGTCGTCACAGGTATCGTCCAGTTAGTCGGAGCAGCATTACTCATCATCGGCTACTGGTATGTAGGGGCGGTCGCATGGGCTGGCATTTGGCTTGGAGTCACTATGTTATTGGCGTGTCTCGCGCATTTCAGGGTCAAAGATCCAATCAGTAAAACAGCAGCGGCCATCGTTTTTACTGCGTTAATCATCATTCTAACCATCATTAATGCAGATGGTCTGATACTTCCTTTATCTTAAGAAAGCATTATCTCTATTGTTTTCAACGACTGGTTTTGTCGGCTGATGGGCCAAAGAACGCCGCCGGCCAAATAATTTGTTGAAGTAACGAGGAACGATAGCGGAGGAGCTTGTATCGTAGCAGCTTCTCTTTTTTTGTTCATTCAAGTAACGGGAGTTTAGTGAAAGTAGGAAAACATGTTGTAGACATAGAAGATAGTAATTGTAATAAATAAATTTATGAGAGTAATAAAGGAGATGAATTCATGAGTTTTGGTTTTAATAAAGTTCAGGACGTTCTGGAAAATTATAAATCTGCAATTTATGAGAAAGATGTTGAGAGATTTGTATCTACATTCGCTTCTGACATACATATTTATGATTGTTGGGAAAACTGGGAGTGCGTCGGCATTTCTCAATGGAAGGAAATAGTGAAAGAATGGTTTAATGGTTTAATCGAGGAAGGTGTTTTACTCAAAACCGATATTGATGATGTAGTAGTTGAAGAAAATTCGAATCTCGCTTTCGTTCATTGTGCTGTTACGTTCGCTGCTTACAACGAATCTAGAGAGAAACTTCGTCAGATGACAAATAGATTCACATTCTGTTTAAGAAAAGAAAATGAATCTTGGACTATAACACATACACATTCATCATTGCCAATAAGTATGGAAACTGGGAAGGGCATTTTTAACTTAAAGTAAGAACCTATCCTATATACAAGTAAAAATATATTATTTTAAAAAGGAAATTGTTAAACTAAACGGAGAACGCTAGTTAAACAATTGAAGGGCTGCCGCGTGGCAGCCCTTTACTCCGCTAACGGGCAGGATAGTCCTAATATATGGTATTATTTTAGCATAATAGGATGACGAAAAATTTATACCAAAGGTGTGCTCCGGAGCCGAAATGATAGCAGGCGAAAGCAGGTCAACTGATTTTCTAATTAACTAATGCCTAGCTCTGCACGATGGATGGATTGGAATTTTTATTCTGAGTTGCGTCATCTGACATTCAAAAAAAAAATTTCTCATGATGTAGAAATTCATCGAACTGGATCGTCATTATAGTGAAGACATGAAACAACGCATTATGAATGTGAGAGGAGCAATAACCATGAATTACACACTGCTAATGTATGAAACGACGGAGGATTTCGCCAAACGAAACGATCCGATTCACAAGGAGGCATATGCCGCAAGCTGGGCCCATTATGTCAAAGCGATGCTCGATTCAGGCATTGTTGTAAACGGTGCAGGTCTCGAGGCCCCCGAAACCGCAACCACGCTTAGCCTCAGGGGGGGTGAATTGCTGGTTCAGGATGGCCCGATCACCGAAACCAAGGAACATCTTGGCGGTTTGATGATCATCGACGTGCCAGATTTGGACACCGCATTGGAATGGGCAGCACGTTGTCCCGGCAGCTCGGTTGAGGTTCGCCCTAACTTGCATCCAGTTTCGTTATGAGCGCCATGCATGCTCATCAACTGATTGAACAGACGGCCCGTGATTCCTACGGCCGTCTGGTTGCTTTTCTGGCTGTGCGCTGGCGTGACCTAGCCTCAGCGGAGGATGCGCTTGCCGACGCTTTCCTGGCCGCGCTGGAATCATGGCCTGCGGCAGGAGTGCCGGATAATCCCGAGGCCTGGCTGCTTACTGCTGCGCAGCGCAGACTGATCGACGGTACCCGGCATGCCCGAGTGCATGCCGGTGCGGAGCAGATTTTGATCGCAATGGCGAAAAATACGCAGCAATGGGCCGAACTCGAAGCGTCTTTTCCGGATGAACGGCTCAAGATGCTGTTTATTTGTGCCCATCCCGAAATTGATCCAGTCGTGCGTACACCGCTCATGCTCCAGTCCGTGCTTGGCCTTGACGCAGCCCGCATTGCTTCTGCCTTCGTTGTTAAGCCTGCAACGATGGGGCAGCGCCTTACCCGCGCGAAAGCAAAACTGAAAAGCGACGACATTATTTTCGATTTGCCCGGAAAGGACGAATGGCCTGAGCGCCTTGAAGCTGTGCTTGAAGCTGTCTATGCAGCCTATGGAAGCGGCTGGGATGATGTGGTCGGCGTAGATCCACGCCGGAAAGGAATGGCCGAAGAAGCGATTTTCATGGGAAGACTGATCTTACGGTTCATGCCGGGGGAACCAGAAGCGCTGGGATTGATGGCGCTTATGCTGCACTGCGAAGCACGCCGCCATGTGCGGCGCAATGAGGCAGGTGACTATGTTCCGATAACTGAACAGGATCATTCTCGTTGGTCAGTCACGATGATCGAGGAAGCGGAGCATTGCCTGCGTGTTGCCGCGCAAGGGAACCGCATTGGGCGGTTCCAGCTTGAAGCGGCGATTCAATCCGTGCACGCCCAGCGTGCCTGGACTGGCCGAACGGAGTGGGAAGCGATCGCGTTGCTATACGAGGGGCTCGTGCGTATCGCGCCAACGATCGGCGCAATCGTCGGCCGGGCGGCAGCCGTTGCTGAGGCGCATGGAGCCGAAATCGGGATGGCGCTGCTGGAAGAAGTACCGGCCGATGCGGTCAAGAGCTATCAACCTTATTGGGCCCTGCGCGCCCATTTGTTCAAGCGGATGCAGAGGTACGAACAAGCCCGTGCCGCTTATAGCCGCGCCATCGGATTGTGCATGGATCCCTCCATTCGTGCGTTTCTGGAGAAACAAGCTGGAGAATGTGAGTAGTCAGGTCTGTCGTCATGGATGTCCAAATCCAGGGACAGACCTTTTTTTGTTTTGTTCTCAAAATGCGATTGACATGTTCACACGGGCTTCACGCTGGTTACGGCATCAAGTTTCATTTCAATATTAACTCCAGATGTTTTGCCGATTTCGTTCGGTGAGATTGATCCGATAGCAACACTCATCGTTGACGGCTGTGCCATGGATAATCCGCACCCGCTTATGATCATCGACGCAGCAGGCATAAGATAGCCCGATTTTCTAAAGTTTTTTGCTCACTTATGATTAAACTATACGATCGGGCAGGATAGTTACAAAAAAAGGAAATTATTGTTTGGTTGCGAATACTTAAATATCTGCAAATTTCATGTAATAGCAGATTGGCGAAACTCTCGTAAGTAAATATTAATTTGGGGGACGAATTCATGGAAGAATATATTTATCAAACAGTAAAGAATAGAATTTTCGGTTTTGATTCAGAGCTTGTTAACGAAATATATGTTTTATCATTCTATATTGATTTTGAAAATGATGATTATAGGAAACCCCGGTTAATTTTTGGATACAACACATCTAGTAACTACCTTAATAATATCTCGAAGGCATCAAGTGATCTAGAGGCTAGATGGAATTATGCATTCTGGTTACAAAATGAAGAAGTAGTAATTGGCAATACATCTCTAAAGGATAATTGGGAAGAAGAATTGATGAGGGAGAATTGGGTATTAGAATCTCCGTGGTATTATACTGACAAAGAAGAAGAGGAAAATTTTGACCGAATACTTGAGTTAGGTGAAAGAATGAAAGATGATTTTTATAAAATTATAAAAAATGTAGTTAGAAGACTACACGCAAATGGTGTAATTGTAAGCAAGTTCAACAAAGAGATTCCTATAATTATTCACGAATTAGAATATTACGATTTGATAGCTGAAATTAATAAAGAAATAAATCCAAATGAAAGCATAAAAGAGTTTAGTGATTGGATAGATTCGATGTAATTTTAAAGATTTTGTTGGTACTTCAAAGGAGTCGCCTAACACCGTATTCACGCGACGGGCCTGAGGGCCCTTGGTCTGAAGAGGATTTTCGGTAAATTGGAATCTGCTGACACCCTGCACTGGCTAAGTTCGTCTGCCTCGGTGTAATGCACCTTAAACCCATCGGAAATTAAGCTAACGGGACACGATAGCTAATTAGACTACCAAAACAAGGCTGCCAGCGGATCGGTGGGCTTTTTAACCTAAACTGAGGGACGGGTAGGATAATGTAGAATGAAAACGGAATATATTGGGTGTTATAACCAGGGAGCAGATCGCCACGCGGCAGCGGCTCCCTCTAGTTTTATTTAACTATACATTCGTGGAAAGAAGGGGACGCAATGACAATTTTTTTAGGATTTCGCACAAACGATCTTGCATTTGGGTTTATTGATTCCGTTTCATTCAGCCTGGATTTAAAAGAGCGTAATACAAGCCAGCCTAAATTATGGGGAATGAAGAATTATTTTTTGAGTATTGCTTCAGTTGGTCGGTTGGTACACAACGAGGCTGGCCAAAGGCTAAATAGTTCTCTTTGTGATGAATTGGATAGGTTGTCTTTAAATCTGGATCAAATGATTAAGTTCATTCAGGAGAAACATGACTACCATTATAACCGCGAAGTTAAAGACGGAGCCTCTAGCTCTCTGATTATCTTCGGGTATGACACTTCCAGTGGTCCTTTCATGTGCGAGAGCCGTTGTAAATCAGACATTCGGGAGCTAAATAATATTGAGGAAAACGAGCTGTTATCAGTCGGAATTAATCATGACCAGTACCGAGCTGCCGGTCTCGAAATTTTTAAGAAAGAACTTGATAACAACACGCTTGATTTACGTGATTGGATGGCACCAACCTTCGAGGAAGTGAATTCTGGCGAATTCGTAAGTTATCCTTTGATATACACCCTTTATGCCCCAAATGAGAGAGTATCAGGAGCTATACATCACGAAAATTTCTTCCCGAGAGAAGAAGCGCTTGTGATACAACTAACGCATTTGAGTTGATTATTCGATTCAAAAATAAAAAAACAAATTCAAACTTAACAAAGCAGCATTGAAGGCTTCTGACATGTGGAGGAAATCTATGAGTAAATCAGGAGTGAGGAAAAATGGGGAAGTTGCTAAAAAGATTACGTGAAAATTATCCGGATATGTTTAAATCAGTCATCAAAGAACCTCTAACTTTACAAGAGAGGCTTTTACATTTGAATATAAATACAGCACAGGAGCACAAAATGAGAGAACTAGCCTTTAAAGAAATGGACCTCAATGACATTTGTAAGGATAGCGCAGGCCCGACAGGGCCAGATACTATTGATCTAGATTTATTGGTAGGTACATGCCGTTCTACCCAAGCTATAGATTGGATAGAGTATTTGGGTTCTCTTCACAAAATGACGAACTTTGAACATCCCCCAGAAACGTATCAAAACATATTAAGTTCTTCACCGGATAACGATCTCCCTTCTGTTATCTACTATAATGGACACTACTATATTGATGGTGGGGGGAACCATCGGTTGACAATAGGGAAGTGCATGGGAATAACACGAGCGAAAGTCTACATACAAAGTTATAAAGATAAGCCGTGACGTATTCAATAAGTAGTAATAACTCTTCTCCCTGATTTAGTTTTAAAAAAAACAAATTATATTGAGTACAACGATGACTCCGGATATGTTATGGAATTTGAACTTTGGATCGATAAGCAATGAAGCGACTTAGCATTATCTTGCGAATCAATAAATGTTTTATCTTTTACAATTTAAAATTTACATGTGTTATAACGTTTCGCATTGCGCTATCTGGGAACGATAGTGAGGGAGCTTGCAACGATGCAGCTCCTATTTTTC
Source organism: Paenibacillus sp. WG02 (assembly GCF_055396115.1). Taxonomy (NCBI): domain Bacteria; kingdom Bacillati; phylum Bacillota; class Bacilli; order Caryophanales; family Paenibacillaceae; genus Paenibacillus; species Paenibacillus sp. WG02. The sequence goes on from NZ_AP036016.1 coordinate 1,249,067, forward strand.
GTTGAAGCAACGGGAGGATAATGCAGTCTATTTATGGAATATACTGTTCTAGGGAAGGATGGAATTTCGGACATGGACACCTGATTCTTTGGAAATATGAATTATTATGGCTTTGAAGAGAAGACTTTCAAATAGCTAAATTTATACCGGTTGCGGAAATCTTTTGGGGGGATTTAAGGATGTTAAATGACTTCTGGGGCGTAATAATGATTTTGTTCTTTATTTGTGTTCTGCTTTCAGTGATCATTATCTGCAAAGTATTTAAACCAAAATTTAATGTAAAGTCAGTTGGTCAAAAACAGGAAAACAATGCATTTGATGGAATACCATTAGTTTCGGACGAGCTAAAGCAATGGCTTGAAAAGCATTACGAAAGCCTTATTCCCTTATTAACAATATGGCAGAGAAGAGCATGGAGATACGGTGCGATGCACTATTTTGTAGTAATTTGGACTGCTATTATATCCTTATCCTTGCCTTTTATAATACCATATATTGGGGACGGAAATTACTCTAAGATTCTGGTTCAAGTTGCAACGGCTTTTTCTGCAATTATGTTTGGCTTGCATTCCACTTTTAAAATGAAAGAACTTTATCAAAAATACAGGTTATTTGAGTCGTCTGTATATACGTTGGTAAGGAAAATGAAGAATGATCCTGAATCATTTGGCGACGAAGATAGCAAACGTAGAATTAATTATGCTAATGCAATTGAGAAAATTAGGGAAGGGGCTAGAAGCGTAGAAATCGACAATGTCCCAAATCCAATATCCTCTAAAAATACGGGTGATGACAGTGGCAACGCTTAAACAACGGGTTTTCATAAGTTATGTTCATGAAGATAGAGCTTACGCTGAGTCTTTAAAAACTATAATGGAGGAGCATGGATTCGAAACATGGTTTGATATGAAGGATTTAGATTTGTCAGGGAACTTACATATTCAAATTGAGGACGCTATAAGAAAATCGAACATTTTCATTTTTATCTCAAGTAAAAGAATCATTAATTCACAGTGGGTTGAATTTGAAAAGATGATCGCTGAGTCAAGTCTTAAGAAAGAAAATATATATAAAGTTGACCTTCATAATAAGCTTGTTTCTGTTGATAATAATCATTCTAAAAGCGATGATAATTGTTTCAACATTCTAAGCTATTTTATTTCAGAAGTTATTTAGGAATTCTGGCAAGCAGCCATTCCGCTAAACGAATCACGACATAACGGTAGCCGGCACTCGATTGGCTACCTTTGTCTGTTGAAGTAACTGTAAGGATAATACTAAATTGGAAAATACAGCAGCTAGTGGTTATTCCAAAAGCCGTTGTAAACAAAAGAGGAGTGGTTGCAGCCACTCCTCTTTTATATTGTTGTATCTTGAATGCATGTTACTACCATGACTTCATTTTGGAGTAACAAATATGTTTAATCTTGTATCTTTAAGAGTATTAATTGTACAGCTGCATTTTAATAACATAATTGGTCACTTTTCTTCATTTTCTTCGTGATCTAGTTCTGAAAGAATAGCCATGCCCTCTTCAGCCAATGTTTTCGCATCCTTAACTTCGTTTTGAATTTCCTCAATTCTAACTATTAATTGGTGATATTTTTCTTCAGAGTGTTCTAGTTGTTTTTTTAGATCGTGTATAACTTGGTTATTTGATCCTAGAATAGAAACAATCTCACGTAATCCTTTCTGACTAATGAGAAAAAGCGTAAGTCCCATTACAAATAGAGAAAAAGAGTCGTTATATTGTGCTAAATAGTTATTATCAATTTTCTGTAAAGCAGGGATATTGGGGAGACAGATCAAAGCGATTAGCGCAAGCGATTGATAAAGTAATATTTTTCTTCCTTTTATACGTAAAGCTTCCATTATTATTAATAATAGGGAAGAAGTGGATATACCTAGAAGAAATAAATTAGATACTTGAACACCAAATAAACGGATAAATCCAAGTAAAAAAACAGCTGTTCCCAGTGCCATTACTAGACCAGCGTTGTGGAGAATAGAATCACCTGTATTGTCCTCTTGTTCTTTCATTGAATTACCACCTTATTAGAATTAATATGACCTTGTCCTATACATAAAAAATAATTATACTCTTTTAGGAGTTGTTTGGTCGAAACAGGAGTATGTAAAAAGCCATCTTGGAAGCAAAAAACTTTCGACAGATACAAGCCAAATGATAATTATAACTTTAACATTAAAATCTAACAACATTAGCTGCTTTGTCGTATGACAAGACTTTGATCCCAATCCCGACCATGGAAGACTTCATCCTTACTTATTAAGCTAACGGGAGAACTGTAGCTCAATAGACATCAGGAGAAGGCTGCCGACTACATAGAACGGCAGCCTTCTCAGCTAACAGGCAGCATAGTTCAATAAATCTTGATAAGTATAATATGGTAAAATGTACAAAAAAACATATGTTTAATCGTTAATACAGGAGGGAAGAAAAAGTGGTCGATATAATCGAAAAACAGCAGTTTTCAGTTATTGGCAAATTGGGAGAAGGACTTGCGATTGAAGGTCCAAAGTGGATACCTCCATTATGGCAAGAGGCAAATAGTAATTTTGCTGAGATAAGCAATCTCGCGAAGTTGGATGCTGAAGGTAACATTACTGGGATTTGGGGTGCTATGAGTGATGTTGATGAGAAGTTTGAAAGGTGGAAAGTAGAAGGTAAGTATTTAGCAGGATGCGAAGTTAAAGACGACGCTATTGTCCCAAATGGATGGACAAAATGGGTCATTCCAGCTTTCAAGTACGTTGTAACAAAATGTACTCAAGATTCTTATCAAAACATTTTTAAACATATGATTGCAGAATATTTACCTCAAAACAATTATCAAATCGTTGGAGCAATTCAAGAATTTTATAATCCTAAAGATAACACAGGCGAATTGTACTTATACTTTCCAGTTGAAAAAATATAATTACACTCTCGTTACGCTAACGGAGAACTTTAGTTAAGGGGTTTGCTTCGGGCAACTCCAAATAAATTCATAGATAGCATCACATTCGCTTAGAGAAGGAAGAATTCGCTTTTATGAGCCTAAACTTGTAACGAATCGGGAGTTCAAGAGTCTTATGAAGGAAAAGCGAGGTGAGAATGTGACCGATTTTGAAGATATGTACGCACGGTACTTCCGTGATGTATATAAATATGCTCTTTCACTATGCAGGAATGAAGCGGAGGCCGAGGAAGTCACGCAGGAGACCTTCTTCAAGGCTATGCAGAGCATTGGCGCATTCAAGGGCGAGTGCAAGGTGTACGTATGGCTGTGCCAGATCGCGAAAAATACGTATTTTTCTCTTTGCAAAAAGAAAAATCGCTACGTTTCCTGCGACGAAATACCAAAACATACCGGTGGAAACGAACCGGAACAGACATTTTTGATCGATGAATCGGCCTTTGAAATCCACAAGGCCCTGCACAAAATGGACGAGCCCTACAAGGAAGTCCTGACGCTTCGTATATTCGGCGAGCTATCCTTCGCACAGATCGCGGAGCTATTTGGCAAAACTGAGAGTTGGGCGCGTGTCACGTATCACCGGGCGAAAATCAAACTGAAGGAGATGCTTTTATGAATATTCCGTGCGATATGATCCGGGACCTGCTTCCGCTCTATCACGACAAGGTTTGCAGTGAGGAGAGCAAGAAACAGATCGAGGATCATCTTAAGACCTGCGAATCGTGCAGGGTTGAGCTTGAAAAAATCGACGACGACATCAAGGGAGTTGACAACATGAGGGACGCGGAACCGATCCGTAATATAGCAAAGACATGGAAAAAAAGCAAAAAATCTGCGTTTCTCAAAGGCGCGCTTCTTGTTTCGATCCTGGCCTGCTTCGGCTGCCTGAGTGCTTATCACGCCATCGGCAGCTACGTTGCGTCGGACGGAAGACTGGTGGAACCATTCGGATTAATCCCGCTTTCCTACCTGTTCGGCCTGCTTGCGGGTATTTTAGGTCTGAGCCTGCTGATTACGCAACTAAGGAAAAGATAATCAGCTCTGTAAGGACTATCCTAGTAGGAAGGTATTGGCTGAATTAACACTCAAATTGCATTAACGGAAAGCAGAAACATATATCTGACACGGCTATTGGAATAAAAAGGTATCCGCGTTGTGCTAAACATTCCTGTAATGACTAAGATTTGGACTTTGTCAAAAAAGGAGCGCCTCGGTATGATGGGTTTGTGCACGGGTTCGAAACCCAATACCATCAAGGAGGCGCTCTTACTATGAAGTTTAAACAAAACGATGGACAAAATCAACGTATTGAACGAATTTCCACCTCTCATCTTGTAGTAGGTATCGACATGGCGAAGGAAATTCATGTCGCACAGGCTACTAATTTTCGAGGTATCGTTCTTGCTAAGCGGCATTTACCATTTACAAACGACTTAGAAGGATTCGAAAGATTACAACGTTGGATGGCTGAATTACAACAGAAGCACCAGTTGAAGACCCTAATCATCGGTATGGAGCCGACCGGACATTACTGGTTTAACCTGGCTAATTGGCTTTCCGACAAGGGGATAAACGTTGTCATGGTGAATCCTGCTACCACCAAACGAAACAAGGAAAACCGAGATAATTGTCCTTCCAAGAGTGATCCTAAAGATGCACTTGTCATTGCAGATGTCGTTTGCCGAGGCTATTACTATGAATACACGCGACAGTCTACTGTCTTTCAACGGTTACGTATCATTATGAGTGACCGGGAATTTTGGGTGACGAATAGTGTAAGAATGCAGAACCGGATCATCCGTTGGTTAGATATTCGGTTCCCCGAGTATACCTCGGTGTTTAAAGACTGGACCTCCAAACGTTCCTTAGCTACGCTTAAAGATTTACCCTCCCCGCTAGATCTACAGTCTCTGACGGTATCTGAGGTGATTACAAGTTGGAGAAAGCATATGAAACGAGCGGGTGGTTCTACGGGGACTCAGAAAGCTGCGTTGCTAATTTCGCAAGCCAAGCAGAGTGTAGGAGAGAAGACAGCTCTTCATGAAGCCAAGCAAGATTTACGGCGGTTACTAGAGGAGTTTGAACGTATTGTTGAAATACTAGAAAAGATTGAAAAGGACATTCTAGCACTGCTTAGTGAGATTCCAATGGCCATTCAACTTCGATCGATTAAAGGCCTGGGTCCAATCTTCATAGCTGCCATACTATCATGTGCTGGTGACCTTAGACAGTATGCGCATGGACGTCAGTTATTGCGTAAAGCAGGTCTAAACTTAGCTGAAAGGATGTCAGGAAAACACAAGGGACAAATCAAGCTTTCGAAACGGGGAGATGCAACGTTGCGCAAGTATATGTATCTGGCAACGATCACGCTCGTAGGAACGAATCCAGTCTTTCGACAGATGCATGAGAATAATGTTCAGATCAAGCAAATGAAGAAACAACAGTCTCTTTTTAAGCTACTTGGAAAATTGGCACGAATCCTCGTTGGCATTGTTCAAAGAGGTGAGTCATTTTTACCTGGAAAAGTAATTCCCAATTACGCTCTAGCTGCCTAAAACTTCTTAAATATAACGTAAATTGACTCATTCGCAGGAGTTTTCAAAAAGAAAGCACGGAGTACCGAGTTCGTTTTCCAAAAGGGCACAGACCCATCCGCTAAACGCTATCGGCCTCCACACCTTGGTCAGGTATAACGAAGGAATGTAAGGGCATAGACCCGTTGAGCCGTGGGAGGGTGAACCTCCAAGGATTTTGTGGAGCATGCGTGCAGTAGAGTAGGATCTGGGGAAATGTTCCATATGTTCCTCTATTCCCGCACGCCCAAAATATGAATCAACGGTTTTAATCAACTTACTTTCTGAAAAATACTGATTTATAAGGTGATGAAATCCTGCGAGTGAGTGAGCATACGTGAGATAAACCCTTAAAACCGAGGGAGGAAAACCGAGATAATTGTCCTTCCAAGAGTGATCCTAAAGATGCACTTGTCATTGCAGATGTCGTTTGCCGAGGCTATTACTATGAATACACGCGACAGTCTACTGTCTTTCAACGGTTACGTATCATTATGAGTGACCGGGAATTTTGGGTGACGAATAGTGTAAGAATGCAGAACCGGATCATCCGTTGGTTAGATATTCGGTTCCCCGAGTATACCTCGGTGTTTAAAGACTGGACCTCCAAACGTTCCTTAGCTACGCTTAAAGATTTACCCTCCCCGCTAGATCTACAGTCTCTGACGGTATCTGAGGTGATTACAAGTTGGAGAAAGCATATGAAACGAGCGGGTGGTTCTACGGGGACTCAGAAAGCTGCGTTGCTAATTTCGCAAGCCAAGCAGAGTGTAGGAGAGAAGACAGCTCTTCATGAAGCCAAGCAAGATTTACGGCGGTTACTAGAGGAGTTTGAACGTATTGTTGAAATACTAGAAAAGATTGAAAAGGACATTCTAGCACTGCTTAGTGAGATTCCAATGGCCATTCAACTTCGATCGATTAAAGGCCTGGGTCCAATCTTCATAGCTGCCATACTATCATGTGCTGGTGACCTTAGACAGTATGCGCATGGACGTCAGTTATTGCGTAAAGCAGGTCTAAACTTAGCTGAAAGGATGTCAGGAAAACACAAGGGACAAATCAAGCTTTCGAAACGGGGAGATGCAACGTTGCGCAAGTATATGTATCTGGCAACGATCACGCTCGTAGGAACGAATCCAGTCTTTCGACAGATGCATGAGAATAATGTTCAGATCAAGCAAATGAAGAAACAACAGTCTCTTTTTAAGCTACTTGGAAAATTGGCACGAATCCTCGTTGGCATTGTTCAAAGAGGTGAGTCATTTTTACCTGGAAAAGTAATTCCCAATTACGCTCTAGCTGCCTAAAACTTCTTAAATATAACGTAAATTGACTCATTCGCAGGAGTTTTCAAAAAGAAAGCACGGAGTACCGAGTTCGTTTTCCAAAAGGGCACAGACCCATCCGCTAAACGCTATCGGCCTCCACACCTTGGTCAGGTATAACGAAGGAATGTAAGGGCATAGACCCGTTGAGCCGTGGGAGGGTGAACCTCCAAGGATTTTGTGGAGCATGCGTGCAGTAGAGTAGGATCTGGGGAAATGTTCCATATGTTCCTCTATTCCCGCACGCCCAAAATATGAATCAACGGTTTTAATCAACTTACTTTCTGAAAAATACTGATTTATAAGGTGATGAAATCCTGCGAGTGAGTGAGCATACGTGAGATAAACCCTTAAAACCGAGGGACGGAAAACGATAGTTCAATCACAACTCAACGGCAGCCGGTATACGATCAGCTGCCGTTGTCCGTTGAAGTAATGGGCAGATTTGTTAAGTAAAAGGTACAATTGCAATAAGATAAATATATGAATTGACTGGGGTGACTGATAATGGATAAAACCACTGTCATGGCGTATTTCAGTATTTTCGGGGACAGATTTCCTGTAAATGAAGTTACGCAATTGCTTGGTATTGAACCAACCAAATCATATAACGTAGGTGATGTTATTGTTAGACCTAAGAATGACAATGTGATTAGTTCGACCATCCATTACAGAAAAGAGACATTAGCAGTTTGCCGTTGCTCTTTGTTCTTATTAAGCTAAAGGGCAGATTAGTTTAATTGTGATATGCTGAACCGTATCATAAGTAAGTGAGGTTAAAAATAGAACCACTTAGAACGTTATTGTGACAACGGTTTAGGTGGTTGTTTTTGAAAGTAATCATCCAAATTCAACTATTTGCAATGCAACAAAATCAGGGGGAAGTTTCAAAACTTGCTCAAAACTAGAAAATTTTTCCTCATTTAAATATAGATCTGTACCTAAAAAACATGACCTAACCAGAAGACTGAGGTTGGTTAATCAAATTGTAGGCAGACTGTATCTTTACTCTCCTTCGAGTTATTGGCGCTTTAGTTGAGTAAAGCACAATAAGATAGCTCTTTTTCGTATTTTATTATTTAACAATCTAGGCGCATAGATCTAATAGATCAAGCGTCTTTTTTTGTGCCAGATTGTGTAATTCTACGGACTGTTCTCGAGAGAATAGATGATTACGTTAATTAATTGATTTTCATATTCATGAAATTATTTTATAATATATTGCGTTTTACTCTAATATATATTACATTATTCACATTAATGAAAATTCGGGGTGAAGTGATGAATATAGGAATGGAAATAAAGAAATTGAGGACTGAAAAAGGAATTACTTTGAAAGAGTTAAGTGAAAAAAGCGAACTATCTGTTGGATTTCTGTCTCAATTAGAAAGGGGGCTTACTACCATAGCAGTTGATTCACTTGAAAAACTAGCTGATATCTTGGAAGTACATTTAACACATTTTTTTGATTATCCACTTAAAAGGAAAGATATGGTTTTAAGAAGTTATGAACAAGAATTAATGGATTCAGTAGAAGGTGGTTTTATTAAGTATAGTTTAAGTACAAATTTAGAAAATAAACAACTTTTTCCAAGGCTTATAGAAATTCTTCCTCAAAAGAAAAATGAAGAAATATTATCCTATAAGCATGCGGGAGAAGAGTTCATTTATGTTTTAGAGGGTATATTAACAGTTTACATAAATGGTACGAGGCATGAAGTGTATCCTGGTGACAGTGTTCATATGGACTCAAATATTGCACACAATTGGGCTAATTATACGAACAAAAAGGTCCAGCTTATAGCTGTTAATACGCCTAATTATATCTACAATAGTAGGTCATCTACTAAAGATGCTGATTAGTAAAGTTATATAAATTTAATAGAAAGAGATAAAAAATGGATAAATTTGTATTATGTCTCATCGGTTCTTTTTTTGTAATCGGAGCTATTGATTATATTACCGGAAATCATTTGAAACTGGGTGGGAAATTTGAAGAAGGCATAAAGACCATGGGGACTTTGGGGCTTGGCATGATAGGAATACTTTCTTTAGTCCCTCTATTTACAAATTTGTTATCATCTGTGATTATTCCAATCTGTAGCGTGTTTAATTTAGATCCTTCTATCGTTCCTGCAGCACTTTTAGCTGTAGATATGGGGGGATATCAAATCGCTGATAAGCTAGCATTAACAAAGGAAATGGGGGCATTCTCAGGAATTATCATCGCATCTACTTTAGGGGCCACAATTAGTTTTTCAATACCCGTCGCGTTAGGGATGCTTTCTAAAGAAGATGAAAAATATTTTTCTAAGGGTGTACTTGTTGGAATTATTACTATACCTATAGGATGTCTTGCAGCAGGTTTATGGCAAAAAATAAATATCGGCATATTAGTATGGAATCTGGTACCTATATTTGTTTTTGCCATTATTTTAGGGGTTGGATTATTAAAAGCTCATCATGTTTTTATAAAGGCTTTTAATGTATTTGGAAAGCTTATCATGAGTTTGAGTACTGTTGGATTGCTTTTACAGGGTATAGATTTGATATTTGGTGTAAGGCTTGTCTCAGGATTAGCACCCCTATCTGAATGTACAGTTATCGTAGGCAAAATCGCATTAATTTTAGGTGGAGCCTATCCTATGCTAGCACTTATTATTCGAATTTTTAAAAATAGTTTTGAAAGAATAGGAGAGAGATTTGGAATTAATTCAGTGTCAGTAGCAGGCATACTAGGAAATTTGGCTAGTAATCTGTTGATATTTGGAACATATAAGGAAATGAATCCTAAAGGAAAAGTGGTATGTGCTGCCTTTGGCGTAAGTGGAGCATTTGTATTTGGTGGTCAGTTAGGATTTGTATCAGGAGTAGCCCCAGACATGTTAGGAGCGTTCATCATATCAAAGCTTACAGCCGGAATAATTAGTATAGTACTAGCTGCATGGCTATATGATCGTGAAAATAAAGAATTTAGTCTTAAGAAAAATGGAGGAATTCGTAATGAATATCAGGGATAGGGTCGAAAAGTTAAGACAGCAAATGAAAGAAAATCAAATGGATGCTTATATCATTCCCAGTTTTGATGCACATCAGAGTGAATATGTAGCAGAACATTGGAAATGTAGACAATGGATATCAGGGTTTACAGGGTCTGCAGGTACAGTAGTTATTACATTAGATGATGCTGGGTTATGGACAGATGGCAGATACTATATTCAAGCTGAAAAGCAGCTTGAGGGATCAGGAATCAGATTATTTAGAATGATGGATCCCGGGGTTCCATTTTATACCAAATGGCTAGCGGATGTTCTTAAAGAAGAAAGCATTGTGGGCTTTGATGGAAATGTTTTTTCAATGAATATGGTTAAAAATATGGAAAAAGATCTAAAAGCAAAGAAAATCGAATTAAAAATGAATCAAGATTTAATTGGTGATCTGTGGGAAGATAGACCGGAGATTCCTAAAGGCCCATTTTTTACTCATGACGTAAAATATGCAGGCAAATCACGAGTAGAAAAATTAAATGAAGTAAGAGAAGAAATGAAAAATATAGGAGCCAATTATTATATTTTAACTTCCCTTGATGACATTGCATGGCTTTTGAATATAAGAGGAGCCGATGTGCCTAACAATCCAGTTGTAATAGCAAATGTAATTGTAGCAGAACATAAATGTTATTTATTCATTGATTCTTGCAAGGTTCCCTCTTTGGTTAAATTAGAACTGGAGGCTGAAGGAATCGAGTTCAAAGCGAATCATGAAATACAAACTTTCTTAGGAAATCTTTCAAGCGGAGATACCATTATTTTAGATACGAATAAAACAAATAGCAGATTATATAATGCCATTAACAGTATTACAAAGAAAATTGAAAGTCCTGACATCACGACTAATTTAAAAGCTATTAAAAATGAAGTTGAGATAAAAAATGTAAAATGGTGTGAAATAAAAGATGGTTTAGCCATGGTGAAATTTATAAAATGGCTAAAAAACGTTGTAGACAAAGAAGAAATTACAGAGATTACTGCAGAAGAAAGATTAGAAGATTTCAGAAGGGCGCAGGAAGGATATGTTGGACCTAGCTTTGATACGATAGCAGGTTATAGTGAACATGCTGCGATGATGCATTATAAAGCCAATAAAGAAACGCAATTTACACTTAAGAATGAAGGTCTTTTTTTAATTGATTCAGGCGGACAGTATTATGATGGAACAACAGATATTACACGAACGATTGTTTTAGGAAAACTTACCGATGAACAAAAAAGAGATTTTACTTTGGTGTTAAAAGGATTTATTGCATTAAGCTCAGTAAAATATTTATACGGAGCTACAGGCTCTAACTTAGATGTTTTAGCAAGGCAACCAATTTGGCAGTATGGTTTAGACTATAAATGCGGGACAGGACATGGGGTAGGTTTTTTCTTGAATGTTCATGAAGGACCACAAAGTATAAGGAATAATAATAATGTTACATTAGAAAAAGGCATGATTATTACGAATGAACCGGGAATATACCTTGAAGGTAAATATGGAATTAGAATTGAAAATATGATGTTAGTAGTTGAAGACGAGAAAACAGAGTTTGGTCAATTTATGAGGTTTGAAACAATTACGTATTGCCCAATTGATTTAGCCGGTATCAATAAAGATATGTTAACAGAGAGTGAAAAGCAATGGTTAAACAATTATCATCAAGAGGTATATACGAAGCTAGCTCCTTATTTAAATGAAGAAGAGAGCGGATGGCTAAGGGAAGAAACTAGGGAAATATAAATAGGTATTGCCGAATACAAGTGGAAGGAATGGCTGCTTCAACACGAAAGTAGGGCGAAATTTGTTGGAGAGGAATTGCTATTCCTTTGTTGTGGAACATCGGGTCTCCCGGTGTTTTTTTGTTTTTCGCTTCTCCGCCATTATTTAGCACTCCACACAAGTCATGATCAATACTCATTTAAAAAGATTATTTAATTTCATATAACCATATGTTAATGTGACTATCATCGACGAGACACATAGAGATGAAAAATGATGGGAGGGGAAACACCATGGATTCAACAACGGCGCAACATGTTAAGTTGTCGAATGCAATCTCGCAGAAGAAACGATTTCATATGATTAACGACTGGGAACTGTATATCATGCTTGTTCCGGGAATCTTGTTTTTTATCATATTTAAGTACGTCCCTATGTGGGGAATTGTGATTGCCTTTCAAGATTATAGCCCTTATAAAGGAATCACAGGGAGCGATTGGGTCGGATTTAAGCATTTTGTAACGCTATTTCATTATAATGGATTCTGGTTATTGCTTCGCAACACGCTGCTTATCAGCTTTTATAATCTAATTTTCTTTTTTCCAGTTCCGATTGTGCTTTCGCTACTGCTAAATGAAATTCGAGCTACCGTATTCAAGAAATTCATTCAGACGGTTATTTATTTACCCCACTTCCTTTCTTGGGTCGTCGTGGTCGGCATAACTTACATGCTGCTTGGCACGCAGGGTGGTCTCATTAATGAGCTCATTAAAGCAGGCGGCGGAACAGAAATTGCTTTTTTAACGACCAAAGAATGGTTTCGAGGATTGATTGTCAGCCAAAGCATTTGGAAGGAAGCCGGCTGGGGGACGATTATTTTTCTTGCAGCACTAGCAGGTGTCGATCCGCAGCTTTATGAAGCGGCCATCGTTGACGGAGCTGGACGGTGGAGACAGCTCTGGCACATTACGCTTCCGGCGATTCGCAGCACGATACTCATATTGCTCATATTGCGCATGGGCAGCGTTCTTGATATCGGATTCGAGCATATTTTCCTCATGCTTAATTCGACGGTAAATGACGTAGGCGATGTGTTTGAGACGTATGTGTACCGTGAAGGACTCATTGGCGGAAAGTTCAGCTATACAACGGCTGTTGGCCTATTTAAATCCTTTGTTGGTTTGATTCTCATTATGGGAGCTAACTGGTTGACTAAAAAATTCGGCGAAGAAGGCGTCTACTAATCAAGTAGAGCCCCTGATTCTGATAGGAGGCACCGATTTGTTACACTATAAACCGTCTATTGGCAGCAGAGCTTTTGATATTGGCAATGTGTGCATTCTTCTTCTTTTCTCGATCATCACACTAATTCCGTTTCTATATGTTACTGCGACCTCACTCGCTCCATTGAAACAGGTGCTGCAAGGCGGGCTTATCCTGTGGCCGGAAACAATCGATTGGGGCGCCTACTATACGATTTTTTCCAATACGCATTTTGTCCATTCGTTATGGGTAAGCATTTTTATTACGGTAACGGGTACATTCGTCAATCTCTTGTTTACAACCTTAATGGCTTATCCGCTTTCGAAAAAAAGACTAAAAGGTCGCGGTGTAATTCTGTTTTTAGTCGTCGTAACCATGTTGTTCAGTGGCGGTCTGATTCCATCTTACCTTGTTGTTAAAAACATACATTTGCTCAACACAGTTTGGTCCGTAATTTTGCCAGGCGCAATCAGCGCATTTAATCTGATCATTATGCGAAACTTCTTTATGAGTATTCCCGAAGAGCTGGAGGAGGCCGCCCGGATTGATGGCTGTCGCAATTTTGGTGTCCTGTTTCGAGTCGTACTCCCGCTATCCATGCCAGCCTTAGCTACATTTACACTGTTTTATGCGGTCGGTCACTGGAACAACTATTTTTCGGCGGTTATGTATATAAACAAGTCCGACCTCTGGCCAATTCAGGTACTGCTGCGTCAAATGATCATCGAGGGTTCAGTCGAGCAATTTCAAAATGCTGCACTCGAAGCCAGTGCGCAAGTGTTGCCCAAAAGTATTAAAATGGCGGCAACGATCGTTGCAACCGTGCCGATCCTGATCATTTATCCGTTTCTACAGAAGCATTTTGCAAAGGGAGTTTTGCTAGGCTCAGTAAAAGGGTAGATTTACCTTCGGGTTTAGAGGGAGCTAATTCTTTACATCGCTCTCTTACCATATCATCTTATATTCAGGAGGTCAGTGCATGAACAACAACCGCAAATTTAAGACCGTTCTTTACCTTTCAATGGTGGTAGCGATACTTGGGGGCTCCGCAATCGGCTGCTCAAAGAATGATACGGCCAGCTCGACCCAGCCTTCGTCTACGGCTAAGGCAGACACCGGCAAGCATATCAAGATCAGCTCGATGTTCCCGCTCTACGGCGATCCGGCGCAAAAGACAGAGACATGGAAATTTATTGAAGATAAATTCAACATTGATTATGAGCCACTAGCCATCCCGAACAATAGCTCGGAAGAAAAAGAGAAGCTCGCCGTTGCATCAGGCGATATGGCGGATTTCATGGTATGGGAATCGTTCCCTTCAGCCGATTTCTACAATTATACACAACAAGGCGCATTCCTCGCGCTTGACGACTATATCAAAAATTCGCCAAATATTATGAAGTTGCCTAAGTCAGTTTGGGACAACGTAAAAATTAACGGTAAAATCTATGGCATTCCTCGTCCGCGCCCATTAGCGAATACCGTGATCATGATTCGCAAAGATTGGCTCGATAATCTAGGATTGCCAGTTCCCAAAACGACGGATGATCTGTTTAAAACGGCGGTAGCATTTACTAAGAACGACCCTGATAAAAATGGGAAAGCGGATACGTTCGGCTTTGCCGTCGGTGAAAACCTTGCGTTCCTCGAAACGGTTTGGCACGCATTCGATACCGGAAACGCCTGGCGAGTGATGGAGGACGGCACTTTAATGAACAGCGCCATTACTCCAGGGCGCAAACAAGCGCTCACCTTTAATAGAGACCTGTATAAGGAAGGCGCCATCGATAAAGATTTTGCTGTGTTAAAAACAACACAGGTTTGGGATAAAATCAACAACGGCAATGCGGGTATTTACATTGGTAACATCAGTGATTATGCTCATTTTGTGGCGGATACAACAAAAATTAACCCGAATGCAAAATTCGAAATGATCCCGCTTGTTACTGGACCAACCGGTAAATCGGGTGTGAACGAACAGATCGGTTTTTATGGTTTGCAAGCGATCCCAGCCAAGCTTGAGAAGGATCCGGAAAAAGTAAAACGGGTTATCAGTTTCCTGGATTGGCAAATGAGCGATGAAGGAGCCGCGTTCAAGGATTACGGATTAGAAGGCGTCCATTATACGAAGAATGCCGATGGAACCTTAAAGGTAAATACCGACAAGCTGAAGGCCGATGCCGTTGGAAATTTGCTCTCCCAAAACAAATTCGATCCTTATTTGAATGTTTCGAAAACAGCTGCGCCTGAAGTCCAAAAAAAGCAGCATGATATGCTTGACTATGATCTAGATAAAGGCGTAAAAAACCCGGCAATCAGTTACCTGGCGCCTACGCAGATCGAAAAGGGTGCTGATCTGAACAAGATGCGCGATGAATTCTTCGTCAGCGTAGTGATGGGCAAGAGACCGGTCGAGGATTTCGACAAGTTCGCGAATGAATGGCTGGATAAAGGTGGCCGTCAACTCACGAAGGAAGTAAATGACTGGTATAAAGCAAACAAAAAATAAAAGCAATCAATAATCATCAACAAGGGAAGGTCATTTCCTCATGGGAAATGGTCTTCCAGTTGTTTCCTCGAAGGGTGGTGCAAAGTGCTACGTACAATATGGAATAGACAGTCAACTTATCGCACGCAGTTAAAAGTACTGCTTGCTGCTTCGCTTATTTCTATCATTCCAGTCATTGTACTTGGCTTCATAACTTACATGATCGCGAGTTCCAGTATCATGCAGGGAATTAGCAAGACGAACAAAGAAACGATGCGGCAAGTCCAAGAGCGAATTGACAAGCTGCTGGTGACGAATGACAAGATTGTCTTGCAGCAAGCGTTCAATCCGACGTTAACTGATTTTTTAAAAGAGCCGGATCCTCTAGACAATATACAATCGTTAAAAAATGTAACGACCATATTAAATACGATGGAAATGCTGATCGACAATGTGGATTCCGTTTATTTATACATGAACCGCCAGCAGCTAGCTATTAATCCAAGTCAGGGCATTGTAGATGCACCCAAGCTCGGAGCGGAGCTACTTCAACGCATTAATGAAAGCAAAGAGCCTTTTTTTTGGTATGAACACAATACGACTCGATCAGAATTGAATGGCGGGTCTCATGTCATTACTTTGGTACGTCGTTTGCCAGTTTCGTCCGATCAGGCGCTTGGCTATTTGATTATCAATTTGAACGAACAGGCGATCTTTAATGTATTTGGCAGCTTGTATGCCGGCACCAACGGTGAGATGCTGATTCTAACACCGTCAGGGAGTGTTCTGTCGGATTGGCATAAGCCGCTCAATCGGGAGTTACTCAGCGATCACTCCATCCGCGCCTTAATGGCGTCCGATATTCCGGAATCATCCGATAAGATCATGATCAACGGAGATTCGATGTTGGTCAGCTCGCTGGAATCGGACTACAATGGATGGCGGTATGTATCTATTCTGTCGCTAAGAGAGCTGACAAAACCAATTCAATCTATCAAATATACGACTACTATTATTTGTCTGGCTCTTATCTTGATGGGCTTGTTTGCCTCTATTCTGCTGTCAAAGCGGTTGTTTCGGATTATTTCGGGTATTGCCGAGTCGATTCGTGTGATTGGAAAGTTTAATCCGACGTCACAGCGAAAAATGGACGAGTTCGGTCTCATCCATTATTACGTGGAAACGATACGTTCAGAGAATGATGAGCTTGAAAATCAAATAAAAGAATCGATGCCGCTCTTGCGCGCCAACTTTATTCAGCGCCTGCTTACAGAGCCATTTCGTTCCGGTGAGTTTAATGAAAAGCTCAATTATTATCAAATTCCGGTAAAATGCTCTTTTTATACGGTATTATGTATCGAGCTGGATAATCTGCGCGGCCAATCTGAGCAAGACGTTAATTTGTTCTTTTATGGGGCGATTAATATTGTTAAAGAGATCATAAGCCATTATACAAACGGCATGGTGGTTAGAATGCAATCCGATCAAATTGCTGTTGTTATCAATCACGGCTTGGAAAGCGATGAGCCGAGTCTTCTGCAAGCAGAAATATTTCGTATTTCTGAAGAAATACGAACCTTAATCGAGCAAGTGCTTCGAGTAACGGCAACCATTGGTGTCGGCCACAGCTATTTGGGGCTTGAGAACATTCAACGATCCTATAAAGAAGCGGTTGAAGCGCTTAAATACCAGCTGTTGGAAGGAACGGGTACGGTTCTATTTATTGAACAGGTTAATCCGGAAGCAACTACGCTAACGTATCCGGTGGAGCAAGAACAATCGTTATTAACAAATCTAAGACTTGGAAATCTTGAACAAGCAAGCAGTGCGGTCGATGATTTCGCTGTATCGTTAAAAATGAAAGGTTCGCTAACGACAGACCATGTCCGTCAATCTTTCGTTCAGCTTGTCGCAGCGACAATGCGTACGTTATATGAACTTGACCCCACGGAAGGGCCAACGCTGTTTGAAGAAAATGTCTACCAGACCGTAAATGGTTTTAAGACGATGGAACACGTTGTTCAATGGCTCAAGAAGGTCATGTTCCCGACGATTATTACTCATATTCGTCATCTGCGAAGTGAACGGAACTCGTTAATCGCGGATAAAGTTCTGCACTACATTCACGAACATTATGATGAAGACTTATCCCAGCCGTTTCTCGCAGAAATGGTCATGATGCCGGTTTCACATTTCAGCAGCATATTCAAGCAAGAGGTTGGCGTAACGTTTACCGATTACGTGATCGCCTTTCGAATTGATAAAGCGAAAGAATTACTCGCGCAAACGGATTTAAAAGTGACGGATATTGCCGACCGGCTTCGTTATAACAACTCGCAAAATTTTATACGCGCATTTAAGCGACTTACAGGAGTTACGCCTGGGGAATACAGGGCCAAGCATGTAAAGACTTTGCAACAATGACCACATGAAGTGAGCCAACTCTATCGTTAACATATATCTATTTAGAGGAGTGACTGATATGCAGCAAGTGAAAGCTATATTGATTGGTGCCGGAGCGCGTGGAGCACGCAGCTATGCGCCATATGCACTCGATTTCCCTCATGAATTGAAATTTGTCGCCGTAGCGGAGCCCGATCCGGAACGGCTTGAGATATTTGCTCGGGAGCACGACATTCCACAAGAGAATTGTTATTCCTCGTGGGAAGAGATTTTGGACCAGCCCAAGCTTGCAGATTTTGCATTGATTTGTACACAGGATCGCATGCACTTTGAGCCGACTTTGCAGGCGCTCAGTAAGGATTATCATGTTCTACTTGAGAAGCCGATGTCTCCGGAGCCAGCTGAATGCGTGAGAATGGAGCAAGCAGCGAAAGAAGCAGGAAAGCTGCTGACGATTTGCCATGTGCTTCGGTCCGTTCTGGCAAACGATTAAGAGGCTGATAACTGAAAAAAGAATAGGCGAAATTGTTTCTATTCAGCTAAATGAGAACGTAGGGTATTGGCATATCGCGCACAGCTTTGTTCGGGGTAACTGGAACAATTCTGACAAATCAAGTCCGATGATTTTGGCTAAATCCTGCCACGATATGGATGCAATATCTTGGCTGATGGATCAGCCTTGTACGCACGTGAGCTCTTATGGATCCCTCATGCATTTTCATAAAGGGAATGCTCCCGAGGGTTCTACTTCGCGCTGTTTGGACGGCTGCGCCGTGGAATTGCAATGTCCTTACTCGGCTCCTAGATTTTATTTAGGCGAAGGGATAGGGTGGGCAGGACATTTTACAAAAGAAAAAACGCGAGAAAATATTATTAAATGTTTGCAGGAAAACGACTATGGCCGCTGTGTTTATCAATCTGACAATAACGTGGTTGACCATCAGGTAGTCAATATGAACTTCGCCAATGGTGCCACTGCGATATTCAGCATGTCCGGGTTCACAAGACACCAGGAGCGCCGTATTCAGATCATGGGAACAAGAGGAGAAATCCGCGGTGAAGAGGGAAGAATCATGCTGATGGATTTCTTGACTCATGAGGAAACTGAAATAAAGATTGCTAAGCAGACAAGCGGACATGGAGGGGGAGACAGCGGGATTATGAAGCGCTTTCTAAATGAGGTTCGCAATTACAACGGCGGTGACAGTCTTACCTCCGCTTCCGCATCTGTTCGAAGTCACTTAATGGCTTTTGCGGCTGAGCAATCTCGTCTGAATCATGGTCAGTCTATTTCATTACACGACTACTATCAACTACTGTTGAATGATACTCAACAAAAAGGAAGTGGAGTTCATGTGGCGCTCGGCAATTGAAGATGCAATGCAAAAAATAAAAAATAATATCCATAACCATCCTGGACTGCTCCCCCATATTACGGAAAATCAAAGATACAAATGGGGAGAAAACGGTGATTGGATAGAAGGCTTTTATATCGGCATGATGTGGTTGTCTTATGAATACAGCGGAGATGAGGAGTTTAAACAAAGCGCGGAGTCCTTTCTGGAAAACTTTAGTCAGCGCTTGGATCAGCATTACCATCTTGACCATCATGATTTGGGATTTCTATATTCACTTTCTGCTACTGCGCAGTGGATGATTACCGGAGATGAAAAGGCTCGGGCTGTAGCCTTGCAAGCGGCCCGCGAACTTAGGGATCTTTGGCGCCCTACGATTGGCGCTATTCAAGCATGGGGAAAAGAAGGCGATCCCAAAAATGGAGGACGCATTATCATCGACTGTTTAATGAACCTCCCGCTATTATTCTGGGCTTATCAACAAACAGGCGAGAAAGATTTTTATGATATAGCCTATCGTCATGCGCATAAAAGCCGTCGGTTTCTGGTTCGAGGAGATTATTCCTCTTATCATACGTTTTATTTTGATCAAACAAATGGCAATGCATTGCACGGGGGAACGCATCAAGGCTACGAGGACGGATCGACGTGGACAAGGGGGCAAGCCTGGGGCATTTATGGATTTGCCCTTAGCTATCGTTACACGAAAGATAAAGCTTTCTTACAGACATCAAAAGAAATGGCTAAATTCTTTTTGGAGTATTTACCGGAAGACCACGTTGCCTATTGGGATTTCGACGTTCCAATTGAAAAGAACACACCGCGGGACAGCTCCGCTTCGGCGATTGTTGCAGCGGGCTTGCTCGAACTTCTGGATGTACTTGAGGCAGACGACTCTGATCGACCATTGCTCGAGGCTGGACTTCAGCGCTCCATGACATCACTGGTCGAGAATTACTCGACAATGCATTTGCCCGATGCCGAAGGCTTATTGCAGCATGGTTCGTATCACGTACGCGGAAACAGCGGACCAGACGATTATATGATTTGGGGCGACTATTATTATTTGGAAGCTCTTGTGCGTATGGAAAAAGGGTTGAAGGGATACTGGTAGAGGTAAAGTAGAGGAGTGCGCTTATGCTAAAAGAACGTTATTTGGATAATCTAAAGAATCTGTTACTTCCGCAGACGAATTTTCTTCCATATCCTAAATTCAGCGATAGGGATATGTGGCAATCCCTCAATGAATCTGTAAAGGAGGATTGGGTTACTAGAGGAGAGGAATTCCTGGCATATCCTTGGCTTCCGCTTTCCGCTACCGACTTTTTGTCATACACGCGAGATGGCAACGTTGTGCGGTATGAACATAAATTAAGAGAACGTAGAGTTGTGCTAGCTACGCTAGTTTTGGCAGAGTGTATCGAGGGGCGCGGCCGGTTTCTAGATATAATCATTAACGGAATATGGAGCATCTGTGAAGAAACCACATGGATCATCCCTTCCCATATGGTTTTATCCAAGGCTAGCGCCAAATTATCGCTACCTGATGTAACGGATGTGTTTATTGATTTATGCGCAGGCGAGACTGCGAGCTTACTTGCTACGACATATTTCCTTTTAAAAGAGTCGTTTGATGAAGTCAGCACAAGCATTTGCGAGCGAATTCAACATGAAATAAATCGTCGCATTCTTGATCCGTATTTGGAACGTACCGATTTATGGTGGATGGGTATGGATCCGAATCGAAAAATGAACAATTGGAATCCGTGGGTAAATTCGAATGTGCTTCTCTGCTTCTTATTATTGGAAGCGGATGAGGAGAAGCGCATTATGGGAATCACAAAGATGATAACCAGCTTGGATCGATTTATTAATGATTCCGAAAGGGATGGCGGATGTGAAGAGGGGCCAGTTTACTGGCATCGTGCCGCAGGATCGTTATTCGATTGCTTGGAGTTATTATACGAAGCTTCTGGAGGGCAAATAAATGTGTACAATGAGCCACTCATTCAAGAGTTAGGGCGATACTTGTACAGAGTCCATATTGATGAAAATTATTACGTCAATTTCGCAGATGGAAGCGCTATGCTGGAAATAGAATCAGATCTCGTTTATCGGTACGGGGTTCGGATCGGGGATCAGCATCTTGTTAGTTTGGCAAGAAGCGCATTTTCGCCTAATGCCAAACCGCTGTCAGGCTGGCTTACGATGCATCGCATTCTGCCTGCGCTTTTCGAGGTAGGAGACAAGCTGAAGGATGATGCTTCGGCTCCATATATAAAAGACGTTTGGTTGAACGAAATCGAGGTCATGGCAGCAAGGGAGCAAGAAGGCTCGAGCTGCGGGCTCTACTTGGCAGCGAAAGGCGGACATAATGCAGAGAGTCACAATCATAATGACCTCGGTCACTTTATGGTCTATTCCGACGGCATCCCTTATCTGATTGATGTCGGTGTAGAAACATACAGTGCTAAAACGTTTAGCAAGGATCGCTATGACATTTGGACGATGCAGTCGGCGTACCACAACGTACCAATGGTAAATGGCATCCAGCAACTGCCAGGAAATAACTTCAAGGCGAGCGATGTACATTACAATTCGACTCCGGACTCAGCCCGGTTCTCTTTGAACATAGCTTCCGCATACCCTGAATCATCGGGAATTGTCTCTTGGAAGCGTACATTTACCTTTTTGCGTCAGAAGGCTGCTCAAATTTTGATTGAGGAAGATTTTCAGCTTAACTGTGCTACAGATGATATCAAGCTTCACTTTATAACCCCATGGGATCCTCAAATAGAAGAGAAAGGTACTATTGTCTTAAAGAGTACAGAAGACAGCCAGGTGCAGATGGATTATGATAAAAGTTTACTAGCCGCATCTAAAGAAGAAATTGTCGTGTCCGATCCCAAATTGCAAGCGGTATGGGGCCCCACTCTTTATCGAATTACCCTTAAAAGCAAGCTTCCTGTATCTGAATCCAAGTGGAGTTTGACTATTACAAATACTGATAGCAAAACAACTGAGTTGTGACACTTTCGACGGAAAAAGAAGAGATGATTCCCACTTTTTTTTAGTACAAGATCGGGCTTAGAAACCGTTGCATTAAACGCCGCGACCTGCATAGTGCCTTTAGGATGTTTGGTCACGATGATTTGCGCCGCTTGCTCTACCGGTAAATTCGCTTTCTAAAGCAGCTCCTTTAAATGGCGCATTACATCACTTTTGCGTCTACTTACGTAAAAATTCGCGCAGCTCGTGCATGAAATCATTGTGACCAAAATCCTAGCTATTACTCAGAAATCGTTCATACTGTGCCTATTCTGATAGCGATTGTAAGGCTGATCGGATTTCTGACGGCCTACTTGTCCTGTTTTAGTTAAACAAAAGAAACCACACCTTTATGGTATGGTTTCTATTGTTTATTAGATATTTTTAGTGGAAGCTATTGATGGAATGAAAGCTTAGTTTGATTGAACTATCTTCTCAAGACGAGGTCAGTTGCTTTTGGTTTGAGAAGTAAACGGCGCCGCGTCCTATATTCGGAGCGGGGAAATGGGAAATGTTCTGTGAAAATAAAGTGTTAGACTGAAAAATAAAGTATTAGACTCCATGGTGGCGCTGAACTAACGGGCAGATTAGTTGAATAACCTATCGGAAAATATTGATGGAAATCTTCTTGCACTAACGTTACCCGTTAGCAATCCATGCATCCCCCTGCGTTACACCACAGAGCATGAAAGTTAATCCGTTCTTTCATGGTAGTTTAATGACCTGCTTTCACCATCGACGTTCTGAACACCGTCCCTAAAAAAAGAGCTATCGAGATATAACGACCTTAATACGGGATTCCATTATTTTAGAAACCAATACCATTTTTGTGCCTGAAGCTTTCCGGTGTACAGCCCACATGCTTTTTAAACGTTTGATGAAAGTAAGAAACACTGCTATATCCACAGGTATCCGCGATATAAGATACGGTAAGCTCCGTTTGAATAAGCAGCTCTCTGGCTTTGATGATTCGTTTTGCTCCCAAATAGGCAGGCAGGGTGAAACCGGTAACCTGTTTGAAAACCCTGCTGAAGTGCTCCGGACTTACCAGCGCCTGGGAGGCTAGAAGATTCAAGGTAAGCGGTGTTTTCAAGAAATGATCATCGATGTACACAAGCACTTCTTTCAGCCAAATCTCGCTTTTGGTAAGCTTACCCATGGTTGGAGAAGTGTCTTTACGGTTCTGTCCACGGTTGACTTCAAGCAAAACTCGATGCAGCAGGATCATTGCCGCATGCCGGCCTCCACTTCGCCCACTATGCAATTCCTCATTGATTTCATCCAGCAAAGATTCGCAACGACTTAATTCATTTTCCGATAGGGTATGCCGGTAGCCTGTGTTATCTGTTTTTCTTTCGAATGGCTGCAATAGCGTAAATACTTCTCCGAGGGAATGGGAGTGGATGAGGGAGGGGTGGAATAATATAACGCTGCAATCATAAGGATCAGGTTCAGATGGAAGAGGTTTATGAATGACATCCCCTGTAATGGTGTAAACATCCCCCTTTTTCATGGAATACCATTCCTTGTCAATAAAGAATGTGCCACCGCCTTCATGCACGAATACGATTTCATACCAGTCATGAAAATGATAAAAGTTCACTTTGTGCGCAGGATTACCCCTCATATGATAGAACCAAACAAATGGAAATATAGGATCGTATGAATGCTCTTCTCTAATGATGTCATGCATATAATCCCTCTTCCTTCATGAATGAGATTTTTGATTGCCTTGATTATAACAAAATAATCAAGAAAAGATCAAAAAAACACACAAGGATCTTAATATAACTAATCTTGCTGCCATTCGAAATAGTTATAATAACCATACAAGCTGCAATTCATAATAGGAGGAGATCCACATGCAAAAAGCTCAAAAACAGCCGTTGCCGGAGTTAGCGTCGAATTACGATATTTCCATGGAGCAAGTCCGGCATTTTGAGAAAACAGGCCATATTTGTTTAAGAGAGGTAGCTTCTTTGGAGGAAGTTACGGCTTACAGAAAAGTAATTGGACAAATTGTTCAGCAAAGCGCGATACAAGCCGATCCAATCTCAACACGAAATACGTATGGGAAAGCATTCATACAAGTTATGAACATATGGGAGCGCTCGGAAGAAGTAAAGAAATTTTCATTTGCCCGCAGATTTGCTAAGATTGCTGCAGAGCTTATGGGTGTTGATGGGGTGCGGATGTACCATGATCAGGCTCTGTACAAGGAACCTGGCGGTGGTCACACACCTTGGCATCAGGATCAGGTGCTTTGGCCGATTGATGAGAAGACGATTACGATGTGGATGCCTTTGGTTGATATCTCTGAAGAGATAGGCTCCATGACTTTCGCGTCAGGTAGCCAGAAGCTTGGATATGCCGCAGATTTATCAATCAACGATGAATCCCACACCACATTGAGAGACCTGATCAAAGCCAAAGCAATTGAGACCGTCACATACGGTGCTATGGCTGCCGGAGATGCTACCTTTCATAATGGATGGACGATGCACGCCG
The DNA here is from genome assembly GCF_055396115.1 of Paenibacillus sp. WG02. Classification (NCBI taxonomy): domain Bacteria; kingdom Bacillati; phylum Bacillota; class Bacilli; order Caryophanales; family Paenibacillaceae; genus Paenibacillus; species Paenibacillus sp. WG02. Next base: position 1,273,772 of record NZ_AP036016.1, read on the forward strand.
CCCCCGGCAATCCGACAGACCGAACACGCGAAGTAATGACCATCATTTATGTAGCCGATGGGGCCAGAGTAGCCCAGACGGTAAAAACAAGGCCACGCCAGGGTGATTTGGCAGCTTGGATTCCTGGTGCAAAGCCCGGGGATTTGATCGAAAGTCACCTAAACCCAATTCTTTACAAAAAATAATAAGAAAAAAATTTAAAGTGATGGTCTGTGAAGTGCCATCGCTTTTTTTTATATTGTGTCCAAGTTACTTCAGATGACCAGTAGTGTAAAATCATTATTAAAATTGTTAAGGCAGTGAGTCAGATGGCTGCATATAATTTTGAGGATTTCAGGAGAGGCAGAACTTCTCCTTTTAGTAAAACGATTTGCTGTTCCTGCGATGTACCTTAAGGAAATAAATTTGTGTTCATTAAACTAACGGGTAACGATAGTGGAGCAGTATGCCGCAGCAGCTGCTCCACTCTTTGTTCACCTAACTGGCAGGTTACACTATTAAACTTGGAAATAAACGGAATACAGAATCGAGGACTGGTACATGCCCAGTACCTATAGCAGAGCCTCCTCAAACTCAATCCTCGATTGCTTTCTTTTAGTATAGAGCACTACCTCGATGCGCTTATATCAGAGGACAATCCCTTTTTCTTACGGATGAAGCGCCGATCGATGAAAAAGGCGATTAGCAAGGAAAGTACGCCGAGCAAAACCGGTACGCTAAACGCTTCAAAGGAGAAGGAGTTGCCTTCCAGCTTCAGGTGGTCGGTAGCGCGATATTCGAGTCGCTTAGCGGCAAATTTCGCCGTCTGGATATCCTCCTGCCCAGCCAAATCCTCGAATGCGGGATCCATTGAAAACCGATCCGCCGCATCGCGGTGCAGGAACAGCAGTTTAGCGCTGTTGCCGCTGTTCTTCCATTGGTTGATGTCTTCGGCGGCTGCAGACTCGGCATCGGCACCGACGACAATCATCTTCGCCAGCTTCGGCACGTTTTTTATCTGATAACGCGCGACTAGGTTGAGGCCGTGCTTCGTTACTATTGGTTCGTTCGCGCTGGAAACGGTCAACGTTGTCGTCGTACCGGAAGCGGCGTACGTATCGAATGCGGCAGACAAATTCAATTCATCGGCCCCGTTATATAGCAGCACGCCTGCCTTTACTTTATTCCATTGATAAGCGTTGTTCAGTACGTACGTTATATCGCTCAACCCGGCAACGAACGGTTTCATTTGCGGGTTTGTGACGTAATCGTAAGAGGGATAGTTCATCTCTTTTGCCACTTTCTTCGCCGCAGCCTCGCCTAACTGCTGGGAGATGACGTATAGCGTAGCATCGATTCCCGATGTCAGACCGGCAGAAGATACGATATTGCCTTGCGGTACATAGCGTCGATCTTTCACCCACTGGATTTCCGGATATTTTTTAATGAGCCGGTTGATGTCTCCCCAGTGCGTCGCGGCCGATTTACCGTTCAGCAAGCCGGTATCCGCCAGGTTTTCAGCCCCGTTGCAAATGGAGATTAATGTCGTCTTGGCGCCCGAGTGCTTCTGAATCCACTCACGGACAGGCGCATATTTTTTTTCATCCAAAATCGGCATAAACGGAATGACGATAATGTCCGGGCTTTTGCCGAGCATCACATCCATTTGGTCAAACGAATAATGCGGGACGATATCGAGTCCGCCGGTTAGTGATTTAATTTCGCGATCGGGGGCAACACCGTATACATTGTAAGCTTCAGTCATCGCAAACATCTCGTACGGGACGAGAAAATCGAACACTTCCGTCGCTTCGCTCGCCAGCAGCACAGCCACTGTCGGTTTGTTCACGTCATATTTCGGTATCTGCACATCCGTCAATGCAGGAGGGGCTTTATCGTAAACCGACATTCCGGCATTCATCGTATTGACGAACCCGACCGCGCCTGTCCCCCCTACCACGGCGACAAAAACGATGAGATAGATAATGATGCGTAATACAGTTTTCACTTGCTTCGCTCCTTACAGTTAGATTATTTGCCCATAAAATTTACCACGACAAGATGAATATAACATCTGTCTGTGGTTCGGTAGAGGGGCTCGCCTAAAGTTGGAGCGGCCACTGGACCTTAGTCTGTATTCTTTTTTTAGCATGACTCGATAGGGCTATAATTTTAACAAAACGGTGAACTACTGAAGAACTAACGCTTCTCATCCTAGCGGAACCTCTAAAAATCAAAGAGACATCTGCCCTTTGCAAATTCGAGCAGATGTCTTCATTTTTTATCTCTTTGGCACGGGGCTGGAGAGCTCTTTATGTATGCTTGGTTGTTGCGCTAAACATTCCTGTAATGACTAAGATTTGGACTTTGTCAAAAAAGGAGCGCCTCGGTATGATGGGTTTGTGCACGGGTTCGAAACCCAATACCATCAAGGAGGCGCTCTTACTATGAAGTTTAAACAAAACGATGGACAAAATCAACGTATTGAACGAATTTCCACCTCTCATCTTGTAGTAGGTATCGACATGGCGAAGGAAATTCATGTCGCACAGGCTACTAATTTTCGAGGTATCGTTCTTGCTAAGCGGCATTTACCATTTACAAACGACTTAGAAGGATTCGAAAGATTACAACGTTGGATGGCTGAATTACAACAGAAGCACCAGTTGAAGACCCTAATCATCGGTATGGAGCCGACCGGACATTACTGGTTTAACCTGGCTAATTGGCTTTCCGACAAGGGGATAAACGTTGTCATGGTGAATCCTGCTACCACCAAACGAAACAAGGAAAACCGAGATAATTGTCCTTCCAAGAGTGATCCTAAAGATGCACTTGTCATTGCAGATGTCGTTTGCCGAGGCTATTACTATGAATACACGCGACAGTCTACTGTCTTTCAACGGTTACGTACCATTATGAGTGACCGGGAATTTTGGGTGACGAATAGTGTAAGAATGCAGAACCGGATCATCCGTTGGTTAGATATTCGGTTCCCCGAGTATACCTCGGTGTTTAAAGACTGGACCTCCAAACGTTCCTTAGCTACGCTTAAAGATTTACCCTCCCCGCTAGATCTACAGTCTCTGACGGTATCTGAGGTGATTACAAGTTGGAGAAAGCATATGAAACGAGCGGGTGGTTCTACGGGGACTCAGAAAGCTGCGTTGCTAATTTCGCAAGCCAAGCAGAGTGTAGGAGAGAAGACAGCTCTTCATGAAGCCAAGCAAGATTTACGGCGGTTACTAGAGGAGTTTGAACGTATTGTTGAAATACTAGAAAAGATTGAAAAGGACATTCTAGCACTGCTTAGTGAGATTCCAATGGCCATTCAACTTCGATCGATTAAAGGCCTGGGTCCAATCTTCATAGCTGCCATACTATCATGTGCTGGTGACCTTAGACAGTATGCGCATGGACGTCAGTTATTGCGTAAAGCAGGTCTAAACTTAGCTGAAAGGATGTCAGGAAAACACAAGGGACAAATCAAGCTTTCGAAACGGGGAGATGCAACGTTGCGCAAGTATATGTATCTGGCAACGATCACGCTCGTAGGAACGAATCCAGTCTTTCGACAGATGCATGAGAATAATGTTCAGATCAAGCAAATGAAGAAACAACAGTCTCTTTTTAAGCTACTTGGAAAATTGGCACGAATCCTCGTTGGCATTGTTCAAAGAGGTGAGTCATTTTTACCTGGAAAAGTAATTCCCAATTACGCTCTAGCTGCCTAAAACTTCTTAAATATAACGTAAATTGACTCATTCGCAGGAGTTTTCAAAAAGAAAGCACGGAGTACCGAGTTCGTTTTCCAAAAGGGCACAGACCCATCCGCTAAACGCTATCGGCCTCCACACCTTGGTCAGGTATAACGAAGGAATGTAAGGGCATAGACCCGTTGAGCCGTGGGAGGGTGAACCTCCAAGGATTTTGTGGAGCATGCGTGCAGTAGAGTAGGATCTGGGGAAATGTTCCATATGTTCCTCTATTCCCGCACGCCCAAAATATGAATCAACGGTTTTAATCAACTTACTTTCTGAAAAATACTGATTTATAAGGTGATGAAATCCTGCGAGTGAGTGAGCATACGTGAGATAAACCCTTAAAACCGAGGGACGGAAAACGATAGTTAAGGAGCTTGCTTCGATGTAGCTCCTTTTTGTTTATTGAATGGGCAGAATAGTTACCTAAAGAAAGTAAAGTTATAAACTGGAAAAAGATTCTGACAGACCTAGGATCACTGACATACTGTTGTCAACATTAGACGTTTACAATTAGCTATAGGAAAGGAGAGCGGAGTATACACGCAAAATTGTCCCTGGGAGTATTTATGCCAACCATCATTTTCGACGGTCAAGTCGACTGCCGGGCGATATTGCGGGATTATCGGACTGACTTTAGATTCGACATCCGTTCAAGTGACGAAATCATAGATAATCAAGGAGGAGTACATGAAATACGCTTATGCTTATGTGCTAGATACGATGGCGGATTGGGAGCTTGGCTTTGTAATTGCAGAGCTCAACTCGGGTCAATATTTCAAAAATCAAGGGAGCCGTATTCCTGTCAAAATGGTGGGGGCTTCCAAACGTCCGATCACGACAAAGGGCGGCATGACGATCCTACCGGATCTGACGGTAGATGAGATCACGCATGAAACATCCGCGATATTGCTCTTGCCGGGGGCAGACAATTGGAAGGATCCCGAACATGCACCAGTTGTTGAAAAAGCAAAACAACTGCTGGACGTAGGCGGCAATGTTGCAGCCATATGCGGAGCGACCACCGCACTTGCCGATTCCGGTTTATTGGATGATCGTCAACACACGAGCAACAGTCTGGAGTATTTGACTCTGTTCTGCCCCACATACAAAGGCGCTGCCTATTATAAAGACGAGAAGATCGTTGCAGATGGCAATCTTATCACAACCGGTGCTGCCGGGGGACTTCTATTAGCGCGTGAGGTTATTGCGCTGCTGGATCTATTTAAAAATGAAACGTTAGAAGCGTGGTATAACTACTTCAATACTGGCGACTCTAAATATTTTTATACCATGATGGAGACGCTGCAAGAGAGCAATTCATCCATCAGAAATTAAAACATACCCAGATAAAAGAGTCTGCAATTAGAGTAGAGGATTGGCTAGCAGACCGAAAAATGTTTCATAATCAGGTTATCGTGTACTTGAACGATTTTTGTGTGGCTTCTCTGCATCGACGCCGTTTGGACCAGGACTGGAGCCAGAAAGACGGCGAGCCGCTAGGCCGTAAGTTCGCAGCTGGCGGCCGTTGTTATGGACATTAGGGGACCTATTTTATTTTAAAATGAAAGATGACTGCCTAAGCTGCATTGTGAGGGACGGGAAACGATAGTTGAACATTAAATAAGAACAAGGCTGCCGGCATGAACGGCAGCATTTCGTTCATCTAACGAGCAGGTTTGTGTGGTGGATATGTACCATTAGAGCACTAACTTCTTGGTGCCCATAACATGACAGACACGCCTACAATGCAAATAGCAGCTCCTAGCCAATCGTACATATCAGGTGTTTTTTTATCGACTAGCCATCCCCATAAAACAGCCAGAATAACAAATACGCCGCCATAAGCCGCATAGACTCGTCCAAACGATGGGAAACTTTGCAAGGTTGGAATGATACCATACAAAATTAGGATGATGCTTCCGACAATACCATACCAAAGGGGCTTCGATTCTCGTAGCCACAGCCAAACCATGTAACCACCGCCAATTTCAGCGAGTCCAGCAAGCACAAAAATGAATATAGCTAACAGCACAAAGAAATTCCCCTTCCTAACACATTCCTTTGGTTTGAATCTTCTCAATGCATTCTGACCAGGTAATGCATTTGCAGCTTAAGCCGTTGTCTAAAATTTGGATCATTGAATTAATCTGTCTCTTTTTTTCCTCTAACTCGAAGCGTTTCTGTTGCGCCATCTGCTCCCATCGTTGGGAAAGTGAATTATCCGTTTCAAAGCCCTCTAATAAAACTACTATTTCCTGAATGCTAAATCCGGTCTGCTGTGCAACTTTAATAAAATTGATCCGGTCAAGTAGTCTTTCATCATAACGGCGTTGACCGTTTTTCCGGTTCGGAGAAGGTAACAAACCGATGGATTCATAATAACGAAGTGTTGATGCGTTCACATCTGCCATTACCGCCAGCTGACCAATACTTAACTCCGCCATAAATTTCACCCCTTGACTTAAAGTTAACTTTAAGTTTTATGATATAATTATAGCTCGCATGGGAGGATGAAGTAAATGAAGAAAAAGGATTTGCTCGCTGGTCTTGGACTTATTGGAGCATGTGCCTTATGCTGCGCGATACCGTTGCTCGGAGGTGCAGCAGTCCTAGGCATCTCATCTTTCTTTTTTAATCCGGTAGTTATTGCGGTGTTGACTCTAATTTTTGTGATTGTAGGAGTCATTGTCTATAGGCGACGGAAGGCAAGCGGATCAGCTTGTAATATATCCGGATGCAGCTGTAATTCTTGTAATAGTGTAAGTGGACAAAAACATGGGTAAAGAAATACCGGTTGCTTGTTGCCATACTGTTTTTACAAAAGAGAAGCGAGTACAATACAAAAGTATCTGGGAAGGCATTTACTGTGATCTCACGTAACGAAGACGAACCAATCTTGCTTGAATTAACCGGGAACGAAGAAGGAAAAGCATTCTTACGTTCTGATATTGTCGATAAGATCAATGTAATAATCAGTTATCAGAGAGAGGATGTGTAGTGGTTATCTAATTCAAAGAAATGATTGGCGGAGGTGAATTCGACCTACCGAGAGGTAGATCAAACAAGCCCAGTGCCGTTATTGGCACTGGGCTTGTTTGATCATGAATTTATTTGACTAGAGCATTGTACACATTCGCTTCACCTGCGCCGTATAAAGCATCATTGCCGGTTGGGCCGTAATCGATCGCCGTTTTTTCGATTAACGCGGCAACTTGAGCAGGGTTCAACTCCGGATGAGCCGCTTTAATGACGCCTGCAATACCAGCCACTTTCGGAGCTGCCATGGATGTACCGTGGAGCAGCGCGTAGCTATGCAGGTTAGAAGTGAAGTACGAAGGCAAATAGGTAGGCCATGTGCTAAGCGCGCGATAGTGGAAATCCCGTTGGTTCAAATCCAGAGTTGCCGCATATACAGGCCCATTGTCGCCGCCTGGTGCGGCTACATCAATTTGATTTTTTCCATAATTGGAGTAAAATGCGATACTGTTCGTCGACCACTTGTTCGAGGAAGAAACATTGATGACACCATTGATTTGGCCTGGTGTTTCTGTTGTTTTCCCTTTAAATACAAAGCTAGGGGAACCGTATGTAGCGTTTAGATAATCAGTCATCGCTTTGTTATCGCGTAGGTTGAGACCTTCATTTCCAGCTGCTGTTACCACCGTTACATTATGGTTCACAGCATATTGAATAGCACGTTTCCAAAGCAAAATGTCAGCAATATCCGAATATTTGGTTCCATCAATATAATACTTTTGGGAGTCAAAGCCGCCGATCGACATGTTAATGACGTCAACCTTATCATTCGCTGCCTGAACGATAGCAGCCACAATCCAGGCCGTAGGCGCACCTTGTCCACCGGGAAATACACGGTAGGAGCGGATGCCAAGATTCGGGCCGACACCTCTGACTTTGCCGTTCCCAGCAATGGAACCTGCCACATGTGTTCCGTGTCCTTCGCGGTCCAGTAGATCGTTAGGATCACCAGTTTCACTGGTATCTGTTCCTGCAGGTACAAAGTTCATGCCACCGAGGAAGTTAGCTTTTAAGTCGGGATGATTGGCATCAATACCGCTGTCGATAACGCCTACAATGGCCTTATGCGTGCTGCCTGAGCCGCCGGTTTCAATGGCAAACGAAGCTCCGTTATTCGTCACTTTCTTAATGTCCCATTGATAATCCCAGTAGCTGCTCGTTGCTTCCGGCTGGGGAATATCTGTAACGGGCTGACCGTCAGCTGCTGAGGGATCTACTGTACCATCGCTTAGCTTATGTACCATCTGAACGTTAGCTGCAGCAATATCCTTGACTGACTGCAGCTTGGTCATAAATTCAGTGCTGGACGAACGCACCTCCAATCCTCCAATCTCAGGAATAGCCCGAACAACTTGCCCGCCTGCCGCTTGAATCATTGCTTCATAATCGGTTGGAAGCTGCTTCGAGAAAGCGATTGCATATGTTTTGGCTGAAGCTGTTGTTCCACCTGTGCTGCTCTTCGATGCTGCCATTGCAGATATGCCGCCACCCATTACAGTTGAGACAGCCAAAATGCTGGATACGGCCAGGGTTGTCCACTTACGCTTCATAGTAGTCCTCCTTCAATTTGTGAAAAATTTCCATTCTAATAAATTGTAAGTGACAGAATACATAAAAAACATGGGTTGATCGAACCAATTGTGATGTCGATTCCATTCTTTTTTTGACGAATGGTCAATTAAATCTAATTTAGCAAAAGTCCATCTCACCTTTGTTTGAAACTTAAGCGAAATGACGTTTCATTCGGACTGGAATCAAACGTGACGTCTCCCTTATTTTTGGTCATAATTTGCTTACATATGGCGAGCCCAAGACCAGTACCATCCTTTTTGTTGGTCACAAATGGAATAAACAGTGAGTCCTTTATCTCTGTAGGGATTTCAGGGCCATTATTGGAAATTATAATTAAGAATTCATCATCTTCCAGCATGGAAGCGATCTTTAAACCTTTCTCGCCTTCCTTTTCTGACAACGCGTCCAAGCTATTGTTCAGAATATTTGAAAGAACCTGTTGAATGGCTATTTTTTGAACCTTGAGCTTAATATCATCCCCTTGCTGAAAAATTAACTCAATATTATCGTTTACTAATCTAGGCGCAAGCATTGCTAGGACATTGTCGATAATCGATGTAGAAGACACTTCTTCAAAACTTTCCTCAATGGCATCCTTTTTTGAAAAACTGAGGAATCCTGCGATCTGCATCTGAATGCTTAGAAGTTCACTTTCAATCGTATCCAGATACGAGCTGATTTTTTGGTAATTTTGAATCGATAGTTGCTTGCGCAAGATTTTTAAAAACCCAAGTATGGCTGTCAATGGATTTCTGATTTCATGCGCCATGCTTGCCGCCATCTTTCCGATAATCGTCAGGCGGGCTTCATGCAGCTCCGTGATCGTCTGTTCTTGACCCGACAGCAGTTCTTTCGTAATGGTGTTGTATTGATGGAGAAAATATCTTTCATATAAGCTGACCCGAGCAATAATTTTCCTAGTCAGACTCATGGAAATCGTCTTCCCTCTAGGGTTTTCTTGAATGAACCATAAAATGGCGTCAATCCACAGTTGACTGCTATGTACAACATGGCTAATAGAAACATTTCTCTTCAAAAACACTTTTTGGGACTCAGGGATTGCTAGGAAACGAGAATGCTCTGCCGCGGGAATGTGAAGGTCTGACATATATGTATAGAAGCCTTCCGCATCTTTTTTCAGAACTTTTCTGTCATATTCAGGATAACAATGAATGAACTCGCGAATCCACTTCGCAATAATCTGATTTTTATATTTTTTTATGATCATCAGGTGCTTCTTATCGGTCATCATATCTGCTCCCTATAGAGGATATTCTTTATTAGGTGTTCGACGAAATAAGAACAGTTCCTGTTCCTTCGTGTTTATTTAGTAGGAAGCCACAAGAGCAGAAGCGAATACCTAAACTATTTTTCATATACATGTTGACAATAACTGGTTCAAGGTATATATTTATCTTAAATTAAAGATATTTGAATCCGAGATATATACACGGGGTGATAGGAATGCCCATTCAACTAGATGATGCTCATGAGACTTCCCTTAAGTTGTTTGTTGTTCTTTCCAAGGCTTACAAAGCGATCACGGAGCAAGCTGTAAAGGATGCGAAACAATACGGGTTGTCATCTTCAGAATTTATGATTCTTGAAGTGCTGTATGCGAAGGGGAAGATTCCTTTGCAGCAAATTGGAGAGAAAATATTAATTACAAGCGGAAGCATCACTTACAATATCGACAAATTGGAGAAGAAGGATCTTTTGAGACGGGTGCCTTCCAATGAAGATCGCAGGGTGATCTATGCTGAAATTACGGACGCTGGGAATGAATTGTTTAATCGAATCTTTCCCGAGCATGCCGCTAAAATCCATTCTTTAATGAAGGCTGTTACGCAAGAGGAGCAGCAAGTGGCAATTGAACTGATCAAGAAATTGGGGAAAGGAGTGCTGGAAGGGTAGGCATGGGTAGGCTGGTTGGCTGAGATGAAAATTAACATTTAGGAGGTTGTTCCATATGCAAGCACGAGTATACACACCTGCCATGCAGGGAATTGGTGAATTTGACGGTGGGAAAATCAAAGAACAAAAGCCGATTGGCTTTTCAGGCGAAGGATCAGTTATCAAGCGAGTGGGTCCCTTATTTTATTGGGCATGGGCCACTTCAAGCAGCGAGGCCATGATCGGCCTGCATCCTCATCAAGGCTTTGAGATTATGACTTATGTGGTTGAAGGCAGTGCTTTTCACGGGGATACCTTGGGTACGAACAGCACAGTGGGAGCAGGCGGGGCGCAGGTCATGCAAACAGGCTCTGGTGTTAGTCATCAAGAAAAGCTAAGTGCCAATGCGGAGCTTTTTCAAATTTGGTTCGAGCCTGAATTGACGGAAGCAATGCGGAGAAAGCCAACCTATCGCCAGTATGAGCATGAAGAATTTCCACAAGTAAGCCATGAAGCAGGATATAAAGTGAAAACGGTCATTGGTGCAGATGCTCCTATAGAGTTGGTTGCTGATATTGAAATGTGGGATGTTGAAGTAAATAGCGGTGCTCATTATCAACATAAGATTGATGCCGACTATACATTAACGGCTTTAGCAATTCGCGGGCAGGGAACTTGGGGGGAGACGGGAACATCGAAACAACCTGTACAGTTTCATCACAAAGATTTCATCCTTGCAGCAGCTGAGTCAGCGACAGAGGTAACAATTACGAACACGGATGAAGAGGCAATGCGGCTGATTCTCATCAAGGTTCCAACAACGGTGGCTTACCCACTTTATCGTAAAAGATAATTGTGGATTTCGCTTCACGTCAAATATCTTTATTGCTAAACCTGAAGAGATTGCAGAGATGGTCTTCTCCTTATCCTCTTCAGCAGCAAATACACAACGAGGCTGCCGCGGAAACGATCGACGGCCTCGTTGAACTGTTAAGATTTGATCATTGCTCAATTGCCCTACTCATACATATGGTACGATCTACCTGGCTGCCGTTTTAATTACCAATAGCATAGTGCAATTGAACGACGCCGCTTCCGAGTGATTTGAAGTTCAACAATTCCACTTCCTTGTATTGGTACTTCTCCGTGTCAATCAATAGATTGAGTCCCTTCCCTTCCAGTACCGGTGCAACATTGAATATCAGTTCGTCAACAAGCCCTTGACCCAGAAAAGCATTGTGAAGGTCCGCGCCCCCCGAGATGAGGGCGGTTTGATAACCTTTATCCTGCAGGTAGCTCAAGGCTTCGAGCGGCGAGCCGACAACCGTCACACCGGGAATTTCTTTCACGCTTGCCGATACGACGACGATTTCCATGCCGGCAAATGCACCCCCGCCTCCGCTCGCTTGCATCCCTTCAAACGTGCGTCTTCCGACAATGAAATTACCAGCTGCTTGAACATGTGCCGCAAAATCGCCGAGTGCTTCCTTTTTTGGGGGATTATTCGGACTCGATTGCGCATAGTTGCCATTGCCTGTTAGTGTTGCCCATAGAATTGTTTTCATTGGATAGCCTCCTAATAGTCGATGAAAATAAATAATGATTAAGTTCAGCCTAGCTTTCTTGATTGCTGCGATGTTCGTTCTAGGACTCTGCGGATGGATGCGACCACCCGGTCCGGCCGATCTTCCTGCACGTAATGGGAGGCATCGTCTAACGTTTCGGTTTCGTTCAATTTCAAATAACCTTGCCATTTAGCCATCTCTTCGGGTGGAAAACCCGCGCTATCCTTCATCCCCCACAGAATCTGTGTTGGTAAATTGGCTAGAACCGGCAGTTTCGCCTCGATTTCCGCGAGCCACGGACGCGCTTTTCGGATCTGCCTTGGGAATACCCATGTTGGTTTCCGGGATTTTGGGGTTGGGAATGGATCGGTGTAGGCCTTTCTCAAGATATCCGTGATTTTCTCGGAATGATAAATCCCATGCGGGACAATCTTCTTGGCGAAGAAGTTTCGTCTTGTCTGCAGCCAATATCCAAAGGGCCATCCGCCCATGGCAAACGAGAATAGCTTCATCGCAGGGAGCGTGGCCGGCCATGCCCAGGTATTCATCACGACAACTCCGCGCAGGTTCTCACGGTGTCTTACGGCGTAATTGAATCCGATCGGGCCTCCCCAATCTTGGACTACTAGTACGAAGTCCTTAAGATCCAGTCGTCGGATGAATTCGGTGACTACCTCAGAATGCTCCTTCGGCGAATAGCCATAATCGGAAGGAGCTCGTGACATTCCGAGTCCCGGGTAATCCAATGCAATCAGACGGCATTCGCCGCTCAATTCTTTGATGACGTTCCGGTAAAGATACGACCAGGTGGGGTTTCCGTGTAGGAGAAGAATGACAGGCCCCTGCCCTTCGTCAACGTAATGAATCATGCCATCGCGATAAGGCATCCAGTGGTCCTTGAACGGATACTCCGATGCATCTACATCAAACGGTCTTTGCATGTATGCCTCCAATCTGCTAATTGTTTCAAGCAGCGTTTAAATCGCATGGGATAGTTGTCTAAATATTCAGATTATTGATGTGTTTCAAAGCCCTGTTAATATCGATTAAGCACCCCGGTTGCGCGCACCACTCAGGGGTTGCTATCGATATGAAGAAGAATTTTGTGTTTCGGCTCTTCATTAAGACTACAACACTGTGGTATATTTGAAAAGTAGTTACAATAAAGTGCAATAGTTTCAAAAAATGAACTATGGAGGAAACGTCAATGTTGGATCGCTCTTGTATTGAAGCCATTGATCCTTTGCTGGAAATCTTGGATGGTAAGTGGACCCTTCCTCTTCTGTTAGAGTTGTTTGTCGGCACCAAGCGATTTGGTGAGCTGCGGCGGAAGCTACACCCGATTAGCCCGAAGACGTTAACGGATCGACTGCGGGTGTTGGAGGAGAAGGGGATTATAACGCGCACGCAGTACCCCGGTGTGCCCCTGCACATCGAATATGAGCTAACTGAGCGAGGGTGGAATCTGCAGCCTATTTTTGCGGCTATGTGGGCATGGGTTCAGGAAAATGACTTAAGTGGCGAGCGTGGGGCGGAAGAGATGGCATAGATGTGAATGTGACAACTATAGTGGAGGAGTTTGCATCGCGGCAGCTCCTCTTTTGTTTTATTAAAGTAACTATCAGGATAGTACAAGAAGGATATTTCCTAAGATTATTAGAATTAAACCAGTTGGGAAATAAAGATATCCGACGTCTTTGTGCATGAAATGTCGGACGAAAAAGCCGCAATTTAGGGGTGCAATTAAAAGCTTTTCCAAGGATATCCTTTCAAATTTCAATTAAAGGGGACACTGAAATGGAGTACAGAATTGAGAATCTTGATTTCGAATTAAGAATTATAGGGAAAAGTCAGTCTGTTAAAACAAGCAAAGCATTTAAAACGATCCCTACGCTTTGGAACAGTGCAAAAAAAGATGGATCTATGCAAAAGCTAATGGATATGTCATGGGAAAATCCAAAATGTACACTTGAAAGCCTCCTGGGGGTTTGTGGAAAAGAAGCGACTATAACGGAAGATACATTTGATTACTTTATGGGGGTTCGTTATGAAGGGGAATCTCCAAGTGATATGGAAACTCTTATAATTCCTCCAAGTACATGGGCAGTTTTTCCGAATATTACGGAGGCATGGAAACGTTTATATTCAGAATGGGTTCCAACTTCAGGTTATGAACTGGCTAATTTACCATGTATCGAGTGTTATTACGGACCAAAGCACAAACCAAGGCATGAACTATGGGTTCCAATCATACCGAAATAATTATTCGCTAAGGAGCTTTTATCAAATTTGGTATTCTTTTAGATAGAATGTAATGAACATAGGAGATTAGAATAGATGGATAAGGAATGGAGCTAAATCATGGAGATCAAAGTTGATAATAAAGAGCTCATTACTACAGTCGAAGAGCTTAGATCGCTTATTGGCTACCCAAGCGAACTTGTTCAACACAAGGTCATTTCTCATATCGATGAACATTGCAGGGACTTTATAGCCAAATCACCTTTCATAGTTATTTCAACCTCTGATTCTACAGGCCGATGTGACGTATCTCCCAGAGGTGATTCGGCTGGTTTTATCCGGGTAGTTGATGATAAGCACATTGTAATCCCTGAACGACCAGGAAATAAAAGAATGGACACCTTAACCAATATAATTTCCAATCCAGAAATAGGTCTAATTTTTCTAATTCCAGGGCTTGGAGAAACACTGCGAATAAATGGGCGTGCATTTGTAACTAAAGATAGTGAATTGTTAAATACGATGGCTGTGAATGGAAAAATACCCTTACTAGGTATTGTGGTTGCCATTGAGGAGTGTTTTCTTCACTGCGCAAAAGCATTTAGACGATCAAGATTGTGGGAGCCTGAATCTTGGTTGAATAAAGATGAATTACCGTCAGCTGCAAAGATACTATCATCTCATGCAAACCTTGAGGGAGTAACCGCTGAGGTAATTACTGAAAGATTAGAAGAAAGCTATTCAAAGAGACTTTATTAGTCATAGATCATGATAATTTTATAAGTTCTAAGCAGAGAATATTGAATTTAATATCCCGTCCCCTTTGATATGATGATGACAAGAACAACAACAAAGATATATGAAAGGGGCATTTACATTTTGAAAAAACTAAGTCAAACAGTAGTAAGCGCTATCGTAGTCGGTGGTTTATTGGCGGGATGTTCAACGCAAAGTGACGGTGGAAATAAGTCGTCTTCAGCGCCCAGCCAAACGGATAATGCTGTTAAAAAAGAAGAGAAAGTCAAACTGACGTTCTGGAGAAACTCGGGGAATGATACGGAGAATGCAGCCTATGACAAGCTTGTAGCTTCCTTCGTGCAAAAGTATCCGAACATTTCTGTTGAAATGACACCGATTCCGTACTCCGATTATGACACGAAATTACGAGTATCCATTGCTTCGGGCAGCCCGCCGGATATTATGGCGTTAGATGCTCCTACGGTCGGTTCGTATGCAAATGCCGGGGCTCTGAAGCCGTTGACGACATACTTCAAAACGGACGGGAATATCGATGATGTTCCTAAATCAACACTTGCGACTTACACGTATCAAAATGAAATTTACATGGCGCCATTAACGGAATCTTCGATTGCCATGTTCTACAACAAAAAGATGTTTCAAGCGAAGGGCATTCCGCTTCCTTCCAAAAATCCGGATGAGCCGTGGACTTGGGATCAGGTGCTCGATGCCGCAAAGAAAATCAATGATCCAGCGAGTGGCATCTTCGGTATAGATCCTGCACAAGGCTTCGGCAATGCGGGAGGCACGGCCTACTTCAAGTATCCGATCATCTGGCAGCTTGGCGGAGAAATTATGAGTCCTGACGGTAAAACGTCGAAAGGCTTTTTGGATTCACCGCAAACGAAGAAAGCCATTCAATTCTTCTCGGACTTGTATAACAAAGATAAAGTATCTGCTCTGGAGTATCCACCGGATCCATTCCCGAACGGCAAACTGGGAATTACGATTGATGGCTCCTGGTCACTGGCAAATTTGAAAGAGAAATTCCCGAATTTCAAGCTTGGGGAAGACTATGACATTGCTCCTCTGCCAAAAGGAACTGCACAAGCCGTAGCGAATGGCAGCTGGGCGCTTGGCATTTCAGCCAAAAGCAAACACCCCGATGAAGCGTGGAAGTTTGTCAATTGGGTAACTGGGCATGATGGACAAAAGACGTATGCCGGCATGACTAAGGATATCCCGTCCCGTTATTCGGCAGCGAAGGATTTCCCTGAATTGAATGAGTATCCGAAGAACATCTTCGTCATTCAAAATCAGAAGTACGGCAGACCGCGTCCGATTACGCCGATCTTCCCGCAAATGTCCGATGCTGTGAATAAAATGTTTGAAGATGTCACCATCGGCAAACGGAATATTGACGCATCCATTGCTGAAGCGATCACGACGATCGATAAGGCTTATGCGGATGTGCAGGCGCAGCAGAAAAAGTAGGTTATTGAAGTTCATAGAGACGAATCATTTCGATGATCGTCTCTTTGTCGTTGTTTCCCTAGAAGGTTGACGTGTATGATAAATAGATGGTGTGATGACTGGATAAGAAACGGGGGATTTCATGTTTTTTTCATTGAGGAGCCGTCTGATGGCTGTTTTCTCTATATTGCTAATCCTCCCTTTTGCCGCACTCGCTTATATCCTTAGTGAGGAAGCGTCGAAAACGATTAAAGCGTCGATTGAATCTTCAACCGCTCAAACCATCGAACAATTTGCTTCGCATGTCGTGACTCTGCTTACTCAGGTTGAAGATACGGGCAATCAGGTTGTGAGCAGCCGAACGACGCAGGAATGGCTTACGGTTCATTTGAATCCCGATAATACGATTCAGGAGCGAGTTCTTACAAAGCAGAGATTGCGGGAGTATTTTTCTTCGTATGCCGTTAACAACTCTAATGGCATATCGATTAGCGCTTTTGCTGAGGATGCCGGTGGATTGTGGACGCAAGATAGAAGCTATAAAAATAGCGAGTGGTTTACGGCATTTATGACTGAGGGTAAGCGCTGGACGACAGCGCATAAAGATATCGATCAATCAGACGAATTCATGAGAGCAAGATCGATTAACAGC
The DNA here is from genome assembly GCF_055396115.1 of Paenibacillus sp. WG02. Taxonomy (NCBI): domain Bacteria; kingdom Bacillati; phylum Bacillota; class Bacilli; order Caryophanales; family Paenibacillaceae; genus Paenibacillus; species Paenibacillus sp. WG02. Next base: position 1,290,685 of record NZ_AP036016.1, read on the forward strand.
TTTCTTTTTCCACTGGTGCAGCTGCAGTCGTTAAAGAATGTCGGGTTCATTAAAGTCAATTACCCCACAACTTTGCTTCGAAATGCAATTGAGAAGATTCGGGTCGGGAAGACGGGGAAAGTGATTTTGCTAACGAGAGAAGGCAATAGTGTGCTGGATCAAGATATTTCAGAGGAACGGGACATTCTAAGGAGTGGTCTTGAGCAAATCGATAAACGATTCGTGGAGGAGAGTAGCGGGATTTTCCCAATTGAGGATAAAGGGAGTACGAATCTGCTCTTTTTCCGAAAATTGCCTGCTCAAAATTGGACGATTGTAGGCACCGTTCCCGAAGGTGAATTGTATGAGAAGATCACCCATATCAGGCAAACGATGCTTTTGGTTACCGCATTTTTGCTTATTCTCGCTATGCTGACGGCCTTCTGGTTGTCCGCAGGTATTACCAAACCGCTTAGTGTGATGGGCAAAGCGATGAAGCATGTGCAGCGCGGCGAATTTAATCAGGCTCTGCATGTGATGCCGAAAGTCAGGGAAGGACATAGTGAAGTAGGCTATGTGACGGGTGTTTTCGAGCAAATGACGCACAGACTGAGATATTTGATCGAAACCGAGTTCGAAACGAATCTCCGTCGAAAGAATGCTGAATATAAGGCGCTGCTGCTGCAAATTAACCCGCATTTCTATAATAATACGCTTGAAATCATTAGCGGTCTGGCGGCCATGAAGCGGGAAGACCTAGTGATGGACGCCACCGAGGCTTTAGGTAAAATGATGAGGTATTCGCTGAACCTGAACAGTGATTTGGTCCGAGTAGCCGAGGAAATGAGCTATATTCGTGATTATCTGTTCATTCTCCATTTGAGACATGAAGCTCGGTTACAAGTCGTGATAGAGGAAGATCCGGCTGCAAAGGATTTCATGATTGCCAAGTTCATTATTCAGCCTCTGGTGGAAAATGCAGTGAAGTATAGTCTGGAGAAGGACGGCGTCGCACAGGTTATGCTGCGTACACAGGTGCTGGACGATAGATTGTTGATCTGTGTCAAAGATAATGGTATCGGTATGTCCCCCGAGTTGGTTCAAGATTTACTGACAGAGATTAAGACGGGTGATTCCGTTGCCATTCTCAGCAGCGAGGGGCAAAGCATAGGACTTCGCAATGTTTTATCACGATGTCGGTTGAATTATGGGGAGCAATTTCACTTAGGCTTACATTCCAGGTTGGGCGAGGGGACGGAAATGACCTTGTACCTTCCTCTGCTAAGGAGCTGACAACATAGATGTACAGAATCATGCTGATTGATGACGAAGTCGGCGTACGAAACAGTATTAAAGCCAAAATCGATTGGAAATCCGCCGGATTCGAAATTGAATTAGAAGCAGCTAATGGGCTGGAGGCCATGCAGCTTCTTAGTGAGCAGCCGCTGCCCGATGTTGTGATTACGGATGTCCGAATGCCGCAAATGGATGGTATAGCGTTCATCAAAGCTAGTAAGGAGAAGTTCCCTCATCTTCGTATCATCGTGCTTTCGGGCTATTCGGATTTTGAATATATGAAGGCAGCCATCCAGCTGGGTGTGAAAGATTATTTGCTAAAGCCTGTGGTGCGCAGCGAATTAACGGCACTCCTTGCCAAACTGTCCGAAGAATTGGAAGATGACCGCAATCGAATACGCGAACAAGACCAAGAGGAAATGAAGAATCATCAACAGCTTCAACTCATGCAGGAGCAATTAATTTGGCAGCTGGTGAAGGATGAATGGTTTAGTGTATCAACCGTGAAAGAACGGATGCAGCAATTACAGCTGTCTTCTTTGACCATAGATGATGTGCATGCGCAGTTTGTGACGGTGGAGATGAGAATTCCGCAAGGCCGCTTGGACGATTGGAGTGAGCGGAAAGACTTACTCTACCTGGCATTCCAGATGATTTGCCGGGAGTCTGCCGAAAATTGGGAGCAGGTGTATCCCTTTTATCCTATTAGTCATCCTGCCATGATGCATTTCCTGATCCTTATTCAAGATCCTGCGCAGCATGGTCGTTTCATGGAGGACTTCGTGCGCAAGCTCAAGCGGAATATCAAAAGCTACCTGAGAGTGGAGAGTGTAGTCGGCATAGGTGAGTCCATCAACGGATTGAGGCAGTTGAAGGATGGTTATGCATCGAGCATGCTGGCCTGGAGCCAAAGCACGATCCAATCAGACAAGGCTGAGCCGAACCGAAATATGCTCGCAATGACTCATGCTTTTTCGCCGGAAGTAGAGCGCAAGCTGATGCAAACCATTGAAAGTCTGGATATGCCTGCATTCACTAAGCAGCTGCATACCATTTTCTCCGCTGATCGGGACACGCCGATGTTTGTATTTACCTTTTTGACGCTGCGGATTATTTTGCTGTTTAATGCGATAGCCAAGAAGTTCGAACTTGGTGATGCCTCGCTGCAAAGCTATCTATGGAACTGTCAGATGACAGTGAGAGACTATTCCTCTAGGGAGCAAGTGCTGGAGCAGCTTCATGAAATGGCGCAATTGGTGATGAACGAAGTGAGGAAAACGAGGTTCTCCAGCGGCCAGCAGATGATCGAAGCGATTCGCAACTATGTAGATGAGAATTTCTCCTATGAGCTCACGCTGGCTTCACTTGCGGACATGTTTCATCTAAATGAGACCTACTTGTCCGGATTGTTTAAGACGAGCGTTGGCGTTACTTTTAGTGATTATGTCACGAAATTACGTCTAAGTAAGGCCACGGTGCTGCTGGAAGAAAATGAGCTGAAGCTAACGGATATCGCTACGCTGGTTGGCTACTCCAGTTCAAGTTACTTTAGCACAGCTTTTAAAAAGTATTATGGCAAAGGGCCGAAGGAGTATCGGGAAGAGCTGCTAAGTAAGAAAGTGTAGCAGCTAAAAGATGCAGATTTGAAATGGGGCTGTTCCAAAAGGTCAATTCGACCATGAGGGCAAAGATAGCTACTTGGAGAAATAAGAGTCTCTGGGAGCTTCTATTTGCGCGGAAAGTGGCTATAGGAGCGGGATAAGAGTCTTTAGGGGCTCTTATTTGTCGTTGATTGGGTGGGAAAGCTAGCTACTTGGAAGTGTTTAACTACTGCAAATAAAATTGAAAGGCAATACCCGATGATTTTGAAATCTTTCTTCGTGCAGACTCGGTACAATTATCATACAGAAAATGATGGTGACATGCACAAGGAGGAAGTATGCGGAAGAAATTAGGATTATGGGCAGTTGGTGCTGCCGCAGTCGTACTTCTAGGATTGGGGGTGGCGGTTCTGGTTAAATGGGATGGCAGATCGTCGGATGCAGCAGATAGCTCAGCTTTTACGTATGCGAGTGATCCGAATTATTATACAGAAAAGTTCCGTCCTCAGTATCACTTATCACCAGAATCCGGCAATATGAGTGATCCGAACGGGATGGTCTATTTCGAAGGTGAGTATCACCAATTTTATCAAAACAGCGGCCAATGGGGACATGCGGTAAGTAAGGATCTGACCCACTGGGAGCATCTTCCTGTAGCTCTAGCTCGGGATTCCTTGGGAGAGATTTGGTCAGGGAGCGCTGTGGTAGATAGCAAGGATACGAGTGGATTTTTTGGCGGCAAAGCAGGCTTGGTCGCGATTTTTACCCATTTCAAAGGCGGTGTTCAGTCGCAAAGCATTGCCTACAGCGCGGATAAAGGTCGGACATGGACCAAATATGAAGGAAATCCGGTGATTCCGAATCCGGGCTTGAAGGATTTTCGAGATCCGAAGGTCATCTGGCATGCGCCTACCCGTTCTTGGGTGATGGTAGTGTCTGTGGATAACCGTGTTCGTTTCTATTCATCGCCTGACCTGAAATCATGGAAAATGACGAGCGAGTTCGGAAGCGATCAAGGTTCGCACGCGGCCGTATGGGAATGCCCGGACTTGTTCGAGCTGCCTGTCGAGGGCTCCAAAGCAAAAAAGTGGGTACTAGCGGTAAGTATCGGCAGCAACGATACGACGAAGGGTTCCACTGCGCAATACTTCATCGGTACGTTCGACGGGCGAACGTTCAAGAATGATAATAAGCCATCGGATGTGCTATGGACGGATTACGGTAAAGATTTCTATGCCGCTGTGTCCTATTCGGATATTCCAGTCAAAGATGGACGCCGCATCTGGCTAGGGTGGATGTCGAATTGGCGTTATCCGTTCGCGATGCCGACGGGCAGCTGGAAGGGGAACATGTCCATTCCCCGCGAGCTTAGGCTGAGGAATATCCCTGATCAAGGCTTGCGGCTGATTCAGGAGCCGATTAAGGAACTTCAGACTTTGCGAGGTAAGGAAGTTATTGTCTCCAAGCAGGCGTTATCTGCAGGATATAATCCGTTCGACGCCATCAAAGGAACATCTTATGAGTTGGTTACAGAACTATCTGTTCAGCCGAATGCGAAATTAGCGTTCAAGCTTAGAAAAGGAAGCGACCAAGAAACGAGCGTCAGTTACGATACCAAGACGGAGGAGCTGACGGTAGATCGAACACGCTCCGGCATCACCTCGTTCGAGAAGGGCTTCGCTGAGAAAGTTTCAGCGCCGCTGAAGCTGAAGGACGGCAAGCTCAAGCTCCGATTTTTCGTAGATGAATCTAGTCTTGAGGTATTTGCGAACGATGGCGAGGCTGTCGTCTCCAGTCTGATATTCCCGGATCCGACGAGTAACCGACTTGAGTTAACCGCTTTGGAAGGCAGCGTCACGTTGGACAATGCTCATTTTTATCCGATGCAGACGGTATGGCGGAATGAGGATGTGAATGCTGCCAAGCCGCAGCGGATTGTGTTAAGTAAGAGCACGCTCGATGTGCCAGTGAATAGCAGTCAGCAGGTCGAAGCTTCGGTCATTCCATTAAGCGCTCCGCAGCTATTGAAATGGCAGTCTAGCAGCGAGGCGATAGCTACAGTTTCAGCGGTTGATGGTGGAGCTATGGTGAAGGGTGTTCAGGCTGGACAGGCGGAGATCAAGGCGATCAGCCCAGATGGCAGCGTGGTTTCGAGCTTCAAGGTTTTTGTCTACGACGGAAAATAAATAAGTGGAATGGAGAGATAGACCATGGATACAGCGATACAAACAGCGGTAGAAACCAAAATAAAATCGCGAAGTTTCCGAAAGCATGAGCAAGCAACCGCATTCTGGTTTATTTTCCCGGCGATAGCCTTATTGCTTGTCTTCGTGTTCTACCCAATGCTGCAAGCCTTCATCATCAGCTTCAAAAACTACTCATTGGTTGGTGCAGGCGATGTATTTGTCGGAATGGATAATTATGTTCATTTGATGAAGGACCGCGCTTTCTTTAACAGTCTGAAGCATTCGTTTTATTTTGCTATCATTGTGATTCCGATTCAAACGAGCATCGCTCTGGGGTTAGCGTTATTGATCCAAAAGAAAACAGCGGCGGCAGGTTTGTTCCGAACGCTCTATTTTATCCCGGTTATTATTTCGACAGCGGTGGCTGCAACGGTTTTTAAGCTGATTTACAATAAAGAGTTTGGGCTTTTGAACAGTGTTCTCAAGGCTCTGCACCTGCCGGTTACAAGCTTTCTATCTGATCCGGACACGGCGATGAATGGCATTATTGTGCTCGGGATCTGGAAAGGCGCCGGATTTTTCATGATCATCTTTCTGGCAGGTTTGAACAATATTTCTCCAGACCTGTACGAAGCTGCTAGAGTGGATGGCGCTTCTAGGATTCAGCAGTTTTTCAAAATTACGCTTCCGCTATTGAATCGGACCATGGCCTTTGTTGTCATTATGACCACGATAGATGCGATTAAGCTGTCAGGGCTCGTCTTCGTATTGACAAATGGGGGGCCGAACAGCTCGACGGAAACTGTTGTTTTCTATATTTACAAGCAGGCTTTCACGCAAATGAGAATGGGGTATGCGACAGCGGCGGCTTTTGTGCTCTTTGCGATCGTGCTAGCCATTTCACTTATCCAAATGAAGTTATTTAACAAAGACGCTGATTAAAGCGGAGAGACTTTGAGCACGCTCAAAGATCCCAAAGAGGAGAGACTTTGAGCTCCACTCAAAGATCCCTATATTAGGAGGAATTGCCATGAAGAGGGTAACCAGCATCGTAAGAATGATCATCATGATTGTGATCGCTTTGATTTCTGTCGCTCCGATCCTATGGATGGTCGCTGGCTCATTTCGTCCGTACCAGGAGCTTTTTAAATATACGTCTCTGAATATTCATCTGCTGATCCCTGTGGAATGGACGGGACGTAATTTTCATAATGTTATTTTCAATGCACGCAATCCGTTTCTTCGTTATATCTGGAATACTTTGTTCGTGGCTTCGATCGTGACGGCGCTAGTGCTTATCATTAACTCGATGGCGGCTTTTGCGTTTGCTAAACTCAGGTTTCGCTTCAAAACGGTCGTTTTCGCATTGTTTATGTCGGCGATGATTATACCGGGTGAAGTTACGCTCGTGCCAAACTACTTGCTCATGCATGATCTAGGCTGGCTTAATTCTTATAAAGCGCTGATCGTACCTTCGATGTTGTCCGTGTTCGGCATCTTTATGCTGAGGCAATTTTTCGCAGAGGTTCCGAACGAAATGATGGAAGCGGCACGTATAGATGGAGCTAGTTTACCGCGTACATTCGTATCCATCGTGCTTCCGGCGGCAGTTCCCGCATTAATTACACTCGGTCTGATGACGTTCCTAGGCAACTGGGATTCCTATCTCTGGCCGCTTATTGTGATCAATGATCAAAAGATGCAAATGATTCAAGTGGGTATTTCCACATTTTCCTCTAACGAAGGGACGGATTGGTCCAAAGTATTAGCGGCAAACACGCTATCGACAGTGCCGATTCTGCTGCTGTTCTTGTTCTTGCAGCGCTACTATATTCAGGGTATCACAATGTCAGGTATTAAGGGTTGATCTAAGGAGTTTGCATATTGCGGAGAAAGGAAGCTTAAGATGAACTATGATGCAGTTGCTCTAGGGGAGTACTTAATTGATTTTACACCTCAAGGATTATCTGAAGCCGGACAGCCTGTGTTTGAGCGCAATCCGGGAGGAGCTCCCGTGAACGTTGTGGCCGCTATGGCTAAGCTTGGCATGAAGACCGGGTTCATTGGGAAGGTAGGCAATGACCCCTTTGGTAGGTATTTACGGCAAGCCTTGCTGCAGCAAGGTGTGTCAGATAGCGGGCTTGTCGCGTCTGACGAGGCTCATACGACAATGGCCTTCATACATTTGGATTCGCAAGGCGAGAGATCCTTTCATTTCTCACGAAAGCCCGGTGCAGATCAACTGTTGAGAGAGGAAGAAGTGAATCTGGCCATGCTTGAGGGAACGCGGGTTTTTCACTTTGGATCGATTTCGATGACAGCGGATCCCTCCTACACAGCTACGATTAAATCTGTGCAGAAAGCCAAGGAGAAGGGCGCGCTTATTTCTTATGATCCCAACTGGCGTCCTTCTTTGTGGGAAGATGAGCAGCATGCTAGGGAGGCTATTCATGCGGGCTTGAGATTGGTTGATCTGGTGAAAGTATCCGAAGAAGAGGTCATCTTCCTCACAGGACAAGGGGACATAGAGATTGCGTCGAAACAGTTAATGGAGCGGTATTCCATTCAATTGCTATTAGTAACCGCTGGATCTATAGGCTCATTTTATCGAATGAACGATTGGTGGGGGAAGGTGGACAGCTATTCGGTTCATACCGTTGATACCACGGGTGCTGGGGATGGCTTTCTCGGAGCTTTTCTATACCAAGTGTTAATGTTGGGAAAACCTTTACAGGCCTGGAGCGAAGATGAACTAAGCAGCGCCTTGAGATTCGCGAATGCAGCGGGTGCTTTAGCGACGACTCGGAAAGGTGCCATTCCATCGCTTGGTACAATTGAAGAAATTGAAGCATTAATGCGATCCGGGAATGTGTGATAGAAGCGTAGGAATGAGGGGGAAATAGGATGAGTCATCAAGGTGACAAGGAACGGAATAAGGTTCACGAGGAACGAGTAGTTCTAGCCAATACGGCGTTGGAGCAAGCTTCAGCAGCAACAGTAGTGGCAGAGGACAACTTCAGGCTTTACTATCATTTGATGCCTCCAGCAGGCTGGATGAATGATCCGAATGGCCTGATTTATTTTAATGATGAATATCATGTGTTTTATCAGCACTATCCTTATGAGCCCAAATGGGGACCGATGCACTGGGGACATGCTAAAAGTAAAGACTTGGTGAGCTGGGAGCATCTGCCCGTAGCGTTGGCGCCATCAGAAAATTACGATATGGGAGAAACCGGTGGATACGGTTGCTGGTCGGGCAGTGCTGTGGACGATAACGGTGTGCTGACGTTGATCTACACGGGGCATGTTGATGGACGCACACCCACTGAGGTTCAGTGCATAGCGACAAGCACAGATGGGGTTACCTTTAACAAAGCAGCGAATAACCCGGTTATTGCTGGCGCGCCAGAGGAAGGTGGCTTCGGATTTCGGGATCCGAAGGTTTGGCAGCATGCAGGTGTATGGTACATGGTTATTGGATTCGGGAAAGACGGTTTGGGCAAAGCGCTGCTGTATAAGTCTTCAAATCTGCGGGATTGGAGCTATATCGGGGTCGCAGCTGAAAGCGATGGCACGATGGGGGATATGTGGGAGTGCCCGGATTTGTTTCCGTTAGGGAGCGGAAATGACCACGTGTTGGTGATTTCCCCAATGAATATGGGAACGACCAAGACGATGTATCTAACTGGCAAGCTTAGCTATGAGAGCGGCGTTTTCGACTACCGCTACGCAGAGCGGCTGGACTATGGCTTCGATTTCTATGCCCCGCAAACGTTCATGGACGGACAGGGAAGACGTATTCTCATTGGCTGGATGAATATTTGGGGCGCTCAAATGCCGGAGCAGGAGCATGGCTGGATGGGGGCTTTTACATTACCTCGGGAGCTGACACTTTCAGAGGACGGAACGCTGCGGATAGAGCCTGTGGAGGAATTGAAAGCCATGCGCGGGACTCATCACCGTGTCAGTAATCTATCCATCTGTGCGGATACGGAAGTACCTTTGCCAGAAATTCATGGGGACGCGCTTGAACTTATCGCTGTATTTGATACAAATCAATCATCTGGTGATGCTGAGTTCGGTTTGCTGCTTCGCTGTTCAGAGGATAGTTCCGAGTACACGGAAGTGAGCTATTCAGCAGCCGACTGCAAGCTGAAAGTGGATCGCAGTCACTCCGGTGCAGGCGAAGCGGGTGTGAGCGAAGTGCAGTTGACTCCTCTAGAGGATGGCCGCGTTAAGCTGCAGATATTTATTGATCGCTCTTCTGTCGAGATATTTGCTAATAACGGGCTAAAAACCGTAACGAACCGCATTTACCCAAAACCTGACAGTCTGGGAATCAAGCTGTTTGCCAGGAATGGAGAAGTATCTCTGGAAAGCTTGGACGTTTGGAAGTTAACAACGGAAGGGTAAGCAGGTCATCGATTGTAAGATTAGCGCGAGGAAGCGCTTTTCTTTTTCCTCATTATAAAAGCGCTTACATATATTGTGAATATGAAAATTAGGAGATGAGCCGTGTTTGAATGATCTTCGAAACGTCTAGTTTCGTTATAGGCTAGGGGCTATCCCAAAAATCATATTTGGTATATTCAGTTCCTGCTTTGTGAATTTCAATGCCCGAATGCTACTTCCATTGGATTAATCCAGTGGAAGTAGGGATTTGGCCGCCTAAAAGTCAATTCCATTGGATTATTTCCAATAGGAACGCGAATTTCGAGGTCTAAGAGTCAATTCCATTGGAAAAATCCAATGGAATTATAATTTCGAGCTGAATACCGATTCGAATGTTCCATATGGTCAAAAGACCTAAAAGAGCTGTCCTCAAGTAGATTTATGAACTACTTTGGGACAGCTCTTATTATTTTCACGAAATCAATATGTTCTAATAGTGTTAATCAATAAATTAGAATGACATCAGCATGCTGCAACTCTAAAATTAAAATATGAGAGCGCTTTAAATCAAGACTTTCGATTTATTTTTCGTGTAAAAAATAATAAAAAATGAAACCTAAAATAGGAATGCTATTCCTCAAAAGATAAAGTAACATGAAGGTAAGCGCTATCTTCGTTCAGAAAGGAACTCTACTGCGATGCGAACAAGCCTACGTCTTCGATTGATGGTACTCATGATTTGCTTAACCACGCTGCCGGTTGTCACCGTCACATGGATTGCTACGAATAATACACGGAGTTCCGTAGAGAAGGAAATCATTAATGCGAACAATTCGAGGATGTTATGGGCCGATCAATATTTGGAGGAACTCCATCAGCAAATCGATATTCTGTTTTATTCCTTGCAAATTAATCAGACGCTCATGGCTGGACTTAATGATATGAACAACCCTGATATCGGGGTACAATTTAACACGCAAAATTATATCAAAAACACACTTACGTCTGCCTTCTATGCAAATTCCAGAAAGATAGACGAGTTGAATTTATATATTCATCCAATCCAAAAGGCATTCTCAGTCAGTTATGCAAACAGCGGAACCGTTTATTCCTTAAACATTCGGGAAGGCAATTGGGGACGTATGCTTCAAGCACCCATCAATATGTATTTTAAACAATCCGGCAGTGCCATTTATGCATATCACAGTATGAATCGATTTGAGGATCGTATGTTGTTAGGCGGTATTTCCGTCCGTATAAACAAGCAAGTGTGGAGGGAAGTCAGTAATATTTTAAAATCAGAATCGGAAAGCTCGGTTTACTTGATTAATGATCAAGGGGAGCTTTTGTCTGGTTCAACGGAGACAATGAATGCTGCAGAGCTTCAGTCCCAACTTAAAAGCCTCGACCAGAATGATTTTGAATTGGCATTTCGCAGAACCAAGACGGATTTCTATTTCTTGAAACGGGTCGGAGACGGTCAACTTACGGTGGTGAAGGTTATTCCACTTCGCACAGTCAACCAAAGCGCACAACCGACGATCCAAGCAGGGATTTTAACAGGTACCCTATTTGCTATAGCCTCAATTTTGCTTTCCATTTTCGTATCGCTTCGGATTAGCAGGCCGATTGTCAAGCTTGCCAAAACCATGAAGATGACACATATTCATAATTTTAAAATGTCTCCGGTCCAAAGCAGGGACGAAATCGGATTGCTGGAAAACGGCTATAATTCCATGATGAAACGTATTAAGGAATTGATCGAGGTTGAATATCAACAGGAAATTGATCTGAAGAATGCGCAATTAATGGCCCTGCAGGCGCAAATCAATCCACATTTTCTCAATAATACCCTGAATTTGATGGGGGGCATGGCATTGGTGAAGGATGCTCCTGAAATTTATGAAATTACCCGGGTAATGGGAGAGCTTTTACGCTATTCCATCAGCGCAGATGGTGATTTGGTACCTCTGGAAGACGAAATCAAGCATATGCGGAATTACCTATATATTCAGGAACAACGCTTCGCTGATCGTTGCGGTATGCATATATCTACAGATGAGAGGGCACTTCTTACAAGGCTTCCTAAATTCACACTTCAACCGATCCTCGAGAATGCGTTTGAACACGGACTGCAGCGTAAGGAAGGCAGGTGGAATATCGAGATTCGGATAAGGCTCATAGGTAAACGAGTCTATATCTTCATTAAGGATGACGGGATAGGCGTTGACGAGGAGCATTTAAGTGAGTTGCGAACGGATTTGAGAGATGGACGACTGGCGCCTCGAACAAGGAACAACAATGTAAGAAAGAAAAGGGGAATCGGCTTAAGAAATGTTCATGCAAGGCTCAAGCTGCAATTCGGCAAGGGCTGCGGTGTTCGCATATTTAGCAAGACAGGTGTGGGGACCTTGGTTGTAATAGTAATGGCTGCTGATAAGCAGGAGGAAGGAGGCAAAACGGATGCTGAACGTATTGATCATCGATGATGAGCTATGGTCCAGACAAGTCGTTAGATCATTGGGAGCTTGGAACAAACTCGGACTGAATATCATTGGGGAAGCAGATGGCGGGCGGGAAGGAATTGTTCTGATTGAGATGCTGCATCCGAGCATCGTGATCACCGATATGCGAATGCCGGGACTGGACGGTGTGGAGCTCCTGCAGGTATTAAATGAACGATACCCCGAAGTTAAAATCATCGTGATGAGCGGCTATGACGATTTCGTTTATTTGAAGCAGGCGATACGTTCCCGTGCCGTTGAATACCTTTTGAAGCCAATCAATCCAGTCGAATTGAACGCTGCCCTTTCTCGGTGCGTGGAGGAGCTGCAAGCTTCACTACAACTACCAACTTCATGGGATACGCATGTCTTTACGGATAAAAAGATGCTCGACACCTATGTGAATTATCGGCAGCAGGTTTATGAATATCTCTTGGAACTCAATCGCCCTGCAGTGCTCCACACGCTGGAAAAAATAGAGGACCTCCTATCCGAAGGATATACAGTGACACAGGATGGAAGAATACCGGCTAGAATTGTGCATGATTTCCTGCATTTGCTGGAAGAGTTTACAGCTGGTACGGATTATGGTTTGGATTCAACTTGGATCGAGGAGCGACGTGAACGTGCTGCATTGTTAAGTGGGTACTCTTTGGGAGAAATTCATACCATCCTGCGTGAGTGGTTAATTGATGCCATAGATGCTATAGAGGCGTACCGCAAAAATAAAAATCGATTAGCCCCTGAGGACGTGCAGGCTTACATCGACCGCCACTACCAAGAAACGATTTCCCTTGAGACGGTAGCTCATCACTTTTTTGTGAGCAAGGAGCATTTAAGTCGAGCATTCAAGGCTGCTATTGGAGAGAATTTATCCGACTATATCGTTCGTAAGAGAATGGAAAAAGCTAAGGAATTAATCATGGATCAACGACTTGCCATCAAACGTGTAGCAGAGCTAACTGGCTATGTCGATATTGCTTACTTTTATCGCGTGTTTAAGAAACATTTTGGACTCACCCCTGGGGAGATGCGTAAGGACTAGCTCGGAAATCAATAAAGTGCAATAACGAATGCTAATTTCATCAAATGATTCATAAAACCCTTCTCCTCTATACTGAAATTGTAGTTACTAATCTTCTTTAGGGGGAAATGAAGAATGAAGAAAGCGCTTCACTTCATGCTAAGCGTTACCTTATTGGGCGCAATGGTCGGTTGTGGCACGAACACCAACTCCAGTAATGGCGGAAAAGAGGCTACGCCAGCTCCGGCAGATTCGAAAACCGGCAGCAACTGCCCCAGCTCCAGCTAAGAAAGTAGAATTGAAAGTATTTATGGGCTTTCCGCGATTTAAGGATCAATTTGACAAATATTTCGAACAATTTAAGGCAAAGGAAAAAGCGGAAAAAAATATTGATGTCACCATCAATCTTGAAATGCCGAATCCGGATCAAGCCAAGCAAATCTTGCAGACTCGCCTTTCTTCTAATGATGCGCCGGATTTGTTCACCCTGCACGCTGTAGCAGACGTCCCCAGCTATTACAAAGCCGGTTACTTGAGTGACCTATCCAATCAGCCATTTGCGGCAGGCTTGTTCGATAACGTTAAAAAGACGGTAACCTTTGATGGAAAAATTGTAGCATTACCGCTTGAAAGCTTGGAATGGGGTTATTTGTACAATAAGAAAGTGTTCAATGATTTAGGTCTGAAAGCTCCTCAAACAGTTGATGAAATGAAAGCGGTTGTAGAGAAGCTGAAAGCGAATAAAGTGACACCCTTCGAGTTGTCTTTCCAAGAGGCATGGATTCCGCAGCTGATCATGGCGCTGTCGCTCGGTGGGATTGTGACTTCGGAGCATCCGGATTGGATCCAAAAGATGAACAAGGGTGAAGCCTCCTACAAAGACGTACAGGACGTATTCAATATTATTGATATTGTTATGCAAAATGGGACAGATAAGCCATTCGAAGTAGGCAGCGCCCAAGGCTCTACTGATTTCGCGAACGGGAAAGCGGCAATGTGGGTTCAAGGTCCATGGCAAGCAGAGGCCATTCAAAAGGTTAACCCGAAAATTGAATTCGGCGTTGCACCGCTTCCGGTGAGCAATAACCCGAAAGGTACGATGATCAACCTATCAACGTCCACGTCTCTAGCAGTATCTCCAACAAGCAAAAACAAAGAGGTTGCTATGGATCTTCTAAATTACATCCTTGATCCGAAGGATTCATCAGCCTTGTTCCAAGAATTAAAGTTCAATCCCGTATCTAAGGTTCACACGTATAAATCATTCCCTTGGATCGATGAAGCGATGACCTACGTTTCTCAAGGGAAGGCTTATCAGGACTTGTCTCTTCCTAATGGCGTTACTGATGAACAAGCGAAACTGCTGCAAAGTTACTATGCGAAGCAAGTAACGAAAGACGAGATTATCAAAGCGCTGGATAAGAAATGGGCAGACGCGATTAAGGCTCAGCAATAGCATGGATATTTATGGTGACCGGGAGTGAGAATAGGCTAATGACAACGAAACGAAAAAAGACGGTCATCCTATTAGCCTTCGTGTTTCCCGCTCTATTATTCTACGCTGTATTCGTACTCGCCCCCGCATTCGGGGGCGCATGGTACAGCCTTACGAATTGGAACGGACTGAATCGCACGTATCGGATGGTGGGATTGGCTAATTACATCGAGGCATTAACGGCGGACCCGTTCTTCCTGAAGTCGGTAGGCTTCACCCTTAAATATGTCGTGTTCATGGTTGTGCTTCAGAATGTGATCGCTCTGCTTTTGGCGGTTCTCGTGGAATCCAGACGGCGCAGCAAGGTATGGTTCAGGACGATTTTTTTCATGCCCAATATGATTAGCTTGATCATTGGCGGCTTTATGTGGTTATTTATTTTCACCAAAGTACTTCCATATATAGCTGAACATTCGGTATTCGCCTTTTTGGATAAATCTTGGATCGGTGATCCAGCTTATTCGTTCTTCGCCATCGTTATCGTGTCCCTATGGGGAGGCGTCGGTTACCTGATGGTGATCTATATCGCCTCCTTACAGGGAGTGCCCCAGCATCTGAAAGAAGCGGCTGCGATTGATGGCGCGAATGCTTTTAAAACGTTTCGTTATGTGACGCTTCCGATGATTTATCCGGCCCTAACGATTGGTATATTTCTTACTCTTAACGGCTCGTTTAAAGCATTCGATGCTGTCTACTCATTAACCGGCGGTGGTCCGGGCAGATCAACGCAGGTCATCGCGCTGAATATTTTTGAAGAAGCATTTAAATCAAGTAATCGATATGGGTACGCGAATGCTAAGGCGATGATCTTGTTTCTAGTCGTGTTCTTGATCACTTTGATTCAGCTGTGGCTGATGAAGAGAAGAGAGGTGGAATCATGAAGCGAATCGGTTCCTTTATGATTCTGCTGCTCCTCCTTGCTGCTGCCATATTTACGTTGTTTCCGATCTACATGGGACTGCTTAACTCCTTTAAGACGGAAGGCGCCATGATGAACAATATTTTGTCGCTGCCTACCCATTTGGAAGTAGGAAATTATATTGGCGCATTCCATAAGACTAATTTTGTTAGAAGCTTAGGAAATACGATATATATCGCATCGGTTGGTTTGTTAGGCATTATCATTTGCGCGTCGATGGCTGGATATAAACTATCTAGGACACCAGGAAAGTTAAGTGCATTTATATTTCTGCTGTTCGTCATGTCCACGTTGATTCCATTTCACTCTATTATGATAACGCTGACTAAAATTTCTAAAGCGCTATCCGTGCAGGGCTCAACGACGGGTCTAGGGTTGATATATATAGGCACAGGTGTCGCCTTTGCGATCTTTTTGTACCATGGTTTTGTGAAGTCTATCCCCCGCGATCTGGATGAAGCAGCTGTCATCGATGGGTGCGGTGAGTTCCGATTATTTTTTGTTGTCATATTTCCGTTATTACTGCCTATTACGGCTACGATTGCGATTTTAAACCTGTTATGGATATGGAACGATTTTCTTCTGCCGTTACTGATGTTGACCAACTATAAGACGTATACCCTGCTATTATCCACCAACATGCTCTTCGGTCAATACGGGAATAATGACTGGTCGGCCATCTTGTCTTCATTGATTTTGGCCATGCTGCCAGTCGTTCTCTTCTATTTATTACTGCAAAAATACATTATGAAGGGTATAGCAGACGGTGCAATAAAGGGATAGGAGTGAAAATTATTGAGCTCAATTCGTGAGAATGAAGTTGTCGGCTTCCTTAAAGCGGAGGGGAAGAGACTCGTTAATGGTGAAGGTCGCGAGTTGCTGCTTAGAGGCGTTGGCTTCGGAAGCTGGCTGCTCCCAGAGGGCTACATGTGGATGTTTCCGGAGCAGGGGGATCGTCCGAGGCGTATTGAAAAGATGATACAAGAGCTGATCGGCGAACGGGAGGCCGAAAGATTTTGGAACATTTACTATGATGTTCACACGTCGGAGGCAGATATTCAGCAGATAGCCGCTGAAGGGTTTAATTCCGTTAGGGTGCCAATAAACGCAAGATTTTTAATTGAAGACAGCGAGCCCCTTCGGGTGAAAGAACATCGATTGAAACTCATTGATCGGCTTATCGGATGGTGCCGTACGCACCGAATTTATGTGATTCTAGATCTACACGGGGCACCTGGGGGCCAGACGGGTACGAATATTGACGACTCTGAACGCGACTTGCCAGAGCTATTTACAGAAGAACATAATAAGCGTCTTACGGTTCAGTTATGGCGTTTTCTCGCAGAGCACTACAAGGATGAGTGGATTGTTGCCGGCTATGATCTGCTCAATGAGCCGCTGCCCAACTGGTTCTCTGCTTATAACGGTGAGGTAATGCCTCTTTACCGGGACATCGTCAACGCGATCCGAGAAGTAGACGATCACCACCTTATTATTCTAGAGGGTGCCCATTGGGCAACGGACTGGTCGATTTTTACGGAAAAAATCGATGATAATCTGATGCTCCAGTTCCATAAATATTGGAATAATCCAGATACGGAGAGCATCAGAGTCTACTTAGAAAAGCGTGAAGAGTGGAACGTGCCCATTTACATGGGTGAAGGCGGTGAGAATAACAAAGCATGGTACACCGGTGCTTTCCGCCTTTTTGAAGATCACAATATCTCATGGAATTTCTGGACTTGGAAGAAGATGGGCAAGGATAATTCACCTTGCAGCGTTAGGGTGCCCCGCGATTGGGAGATACTTGTCGAGTACTTAGAAGGCGGTCCGAAGCCAGATGAGATAACTGCACAACGGATCTTATGGGAATATCTAACTAATTTAGCTTTCGACCAATGTGTGTATTACCGCGATGTTGTTGACGCCATGTTAGGCAGACCTCCTGTTCGAATACCTGCTATTTTCTACGGGTATCGGGGAGAAGGTGTCAGTTATGGCATCCAGCAGCCGTCGAATCAGAATGTTGGCTTTCGCATCAATGACCGCACTGACATTCGGTTTGTCGCAAGTGCAAGGGAGACAGCAAACTTCGAACATGGCAAAGGTGAGACATGGCAGGAGAACGAGCGCCTAGAAGTACACTTAGCTGAAGGCGATTGGCTGGCCTATGAAATTTATGTGCCTAAGTTTATGGATTATACGCTTTATGAGATCAACGTATACCTTAACGAGCTTGATGAAAACGGAAGTCTTGCAATCTCGATAGATGGCGAGAACAAAAATAGTAGAGAACCGTTCACGCTTGAGCCAGGTACACATCGCATTGTAGTTCAAGCTAAAGGTGCTCCCGTTCGGCTTGAATGGTTAGAAATTATTCCGACTAGCATAGTGAAACCGGTATGACAGGAGAGCACCTCACTGGCAGGGATGAGGTCAGGGGTTAGATCCCTAGGCTCCACTATACAAAAAAACGCAGTCAACTCGGCTGCGTTTTTTTTATGGTGGCAGACTCTTTTTGATGGAACCTGGGTACGTCCACGCGGATATCTTGGATCAGTTAATATTATTTATTCTAGGTTTTTTTTATTTGCAGTCGAAGAACATTCCATGAAGCTTTGCTGAGATCAGCCTTTACATATCCATCGTCTGTTTTGGCGTTACCGCCTTTGTGAGGGACGACATTATCAGGCTTCGTTTTTGTATTGGTCGCTTTTAAATCTACATGCTCCAACACTAAATGCTCGAGAATGCTAACTTCGCCGAAGCTGCGGACGTCAACGGTAAGCTCGAGCCCCTCTGATAAATGACGATTTACAGCGAAGATCGTAACTTCACCTTGCTCTTCATTGAAAACACTGATGGCCTCTAGATACGGAACATCGGTGAAATCCTTTGAATCGTATTTAGGTGATGAAGTAATGGGGTGAAGCACCGTTCCTCTACCGTACAAAGAGGCATGAAGGTACGGATAATAAGTGGTTTGCAGCCAAAGAGGGCCCCCATTTTCAGTCATAATCGGTGCAATCACATTAATCAATTGGGCTATGCACGCCATTTTAACACGATCTGCATGTTTCAGCAGTGTAATCAGGAAGCAGCCTACTGCAAGAGCGTCCTCCAACGTATAAACATCTTCGAATTCCGGCGGTGCAACCTGCCAGCGTTCAGTAGCACGGCTTGTTCCAATGGAATTCCAAACATTCCATTCATCTAAAGAAAGCATGAGCTTTTTCTTGCTCCGTTTCTTCGCTTTCATGTAATCGCAAATAGCTGTTACACTGTAAATGAATTGATCCATATCAAGCGATTTCGCCAAGAAATTAGAGGAATCATTCTCATTATTATTGTAATAGGTGTGCAAGGATAAATAATCCACTTGATCGTAGGTAAGATCGAGCACGGTAGCTTCCCAATCAGCGAATGTACTCATCCCACTTGATGAGCTGCCACATGCAACAAGCTCTAGGGAAGGGTCAACCCACCGCATAGCTTTGGCCGTTTCATTCGCTAATCTGCCATATTCGACAGCCGTTTTTGCTCCGATTTGCCAAGGGCCATCCATTTCATTCCCAAGGCACCACGTTTTGAAATTATGCGGATCTTTATAACCATGTGATATTCGCAGATCACTCCAGTAAGAACCAGAAGGATGGTTACAATATTCGACGAGATTTCTAGCCGCGTCAACGCCGCGGGTACCAAGGTTAACGGCCATCATGACTTCTGAACCGACTAGTTTAGCCCAATCCGCGAATTCATTTGTTCCCATCTCATTGGTTTCTGTTGTCCACCACGCTAGATCCAATAGACGCTTCCGCTCGGCCTTTGCACCAACACCGTCCTCCCAGTTATAGCCGGAAACAAAATTTCCCCCTGGATAGCGAATGATTGGAACATTCAGTGAACGAATAGCATCCAGAGCATCGCGTCGGAAGCCGTTCTCATCTGCGGTTGGATGGTTTGGCTCGTAAATTCCGCCATATACGGCACGTCCTAGGTGTTCGATAAATGACCCATAGAGCCTTGGATCTACTTCTGAAATGGTGAAATTCTTATCAATAAGCATAGTCGATTTCATGGACATAGCATATAATCCTCCTAGTTGAATTAATGAAATGGTTAAATCATAATTGTTGATATTGTATATAATATTTATCATAATAGATAAATACTTTCAATGCGTTGGATGTGAAAAACATAGAATTAACTAAATTACTAATTCAAGAATGGGTGTGTAATCATGTATTTAACAACGGATTCGGAATCGCTTCGGGTCTACGAAGCATTGGCGAGCGAGGTGCGGCTGCAGATTATTGATTTATTATATACAAAGGAGATGCATATTAAAGAATTGGCTTCTGAGCTTTACCTAAGCAGTGCAATTGTCAGTACGCACGTTACCAAACTGCAGAGAGCAGGGCTTGTAAGCTATAAAATGAAAAGGGTTAACGGCGGGACCTATAAATTTTGTTCGTTGTCAACGGAGTACCTACAAATAAAATTATCAAGTTTTTCTATTTTGAAAAGAAAATTCGTTGAGGTTGCTATGCCTGTCGGCCAATACACGGATTTCGCGGCATCCCCTACGTGTGGAATTGCAACAACAGAAAAGATGATCGGTTATTACGATAATCCGACCTATTTTTTGGATCCTGAACGCGTTCATGCAGGCATTTTGTGGTTTGCTAGAGGGTTTGTCGAATATAAATTACCCAACTATCTCTTCAAAGATCAAATCGTACAAGAAATTGAAATCTCCATGGAAATCGGTTCCGAAGCTCCCCATATTAATGAAAACTGGCCTTCGGACATCCGATTTACAATCAATGATAAATTACTGGGAATGTGGACGAGTCCCGGAGATTTCGGTCGAATGAGAGGTAGATTGTCACCAGACTGGTGGCATTCTGACGTCAATCAATATGGATTAATGAAAGTACTTCGAATAAATGCAAACGGTACATTCATAGATGGTCAGCAAATTTCTGATGTCACGATCAAGGATGTACAATGGGATAGCACGCAGTGGACATTGCGAATAAGTGCTGAAGATACCGCTCGAGGTCGAGGTGGATTAACCTTATTCGGTAGGGGATTCGGCAACTATGATCAAGACATCGTGATTCGAAGTTATTACGAATGATTTAAAGAAAGCCATAGATATTCAATGCGGAGGTAAAGGGATGGCTCGTTCTTGTCGTGTACTTATTGTAGATGATGAAATTTTAGTCAGACAGGGTATCAAGCACTTGTTGTACTGGGAACAAGAGGGGTTTCAGATCGTAGGAGAGGCTTCCAACGGCAAAGAAGCTCTTGAACAAATAGAGCGCATGCAGCCGCATATCGTTATTACCGATATCGTGATGCCTGTAATGGGAGGAGCGGAGCTTACTCGTGTGATAAAGTCGCAGTTCCCGGAAATTGAAGTGATCATATTAAGCAGTTTTGGTGAGTTTGATTATGTGAGGTCCACCTTTCAAAGCGGGATTGCTGATTATATCTTAAAGCCAAAGCTTGAAGCTGAACAGCTGCTCGACATATTGAAGCGCACCGCGCGTAAGATTCCCTCTTTAAAGCTGGAAGAGTCCAATGACGATGGCAGCTTGTCTATTAAAAATATCATCGATAAGCTTATTTCCGGTTATGAGGTCGATGACGATTTCAAAGATATCACCGCTGCTTTTCCATATCCTAATTACATCCTGCTTGGCGCTGATCTCAAGCAATTGCCGAGCAAGAGCAAGGATCAACATACCGCTTCACAATGGATGGCGAAGATTGCTGCTGAGTTAGATAGTGGCTTCGATCATGCGGTTTATTATCCCGTTCCCGCGGACCCTAACATGGTTGTTGTGCTGGTAAACATGGACAAGAGCGAGTGGGATCGTTTCACATTTATCGTTCGGAAACTTGCCGCATGGACAAGGAATCAACAGCCGGAGATTGGTTGGACGGTCGGTGAGGTATTCAGCGATTTGAAACAGATCGGCACGAACTTTAGGGATGGGTTTCTGAAAATAAACGCTTATCGCTTTTTTTTACCTGCCACCAACAATTTAATTGTATATGGGGAACTGCCGAAATTTTCTGAAGAGGTTGCGAAATTTAATATGACTCGCTTTACCGAACAAATGAATCGACAACAGTTCGAAGAGGCTCTTCAGGAGTTGCTCAGGTACATTCAAGCCGCGTCAAACCAGTATCAAACGGATGTGTTTGAGTTCAAGTCCTTTTTGGGAAACATCATTTTTAATATAACCATTGTGCTTGGCCGTTTGGAATTGGATATGAAGAATTTGGAAGAAGCGAAATATGCTTATTTCAAATCGATAGGTGAGGCGTCGCATGTCAGCGAAGCTATCAGGCTTCTTGAGACATTTATACAGGAGACAAACGCTGTAATAAAAACGAAGCGGTCAACGGGTGGAAATCCGAATATGACGATGCTTCTTGATTATATCCACGAGCATTACGCTGAGCCACTCAGCCTAACGGAAATAGCTAAGCATTTTCATTTTAATCCTTCTTATTTGTCGAGTTATTTCACATCGCATAATAAAGAAGGCTTCAGCGAATATTTGAACAAGATCAGAGTCGAGAAGGCAGCGGATCTTCTGAAGCAGGATTTCGCATCCATATCCGAAATTAGCGGGAAAGTAGGTTATTCGGACCATAGTTATTTTACAAAAGTATTCAAGAAATTAACGGGCATATCACCGAGCCAATACAAAAAAAATCATCTCAACAAGAAAAGGAACTAGGTTATGAGGAGACTTCTGGACAAATTTAAATATCATGGTCTTTTTATTAAAATGTTTATCGTCACGGTGGTTAGTATTATTTCCGTATCGTTGCTAACTTCACTTGTCATGATTCAAATGTCGGAGCGGCTCTTCATGAATACGTTCAGTATTACGAACTCAAAAATCATTAGCCAGATTCAAGAGAATTTCGAATCGTTCAATTATTCTATCGTTACGGCATCGAATAATGTGCTGCAGAACGGCACGATAAAAGAGTTTCTGACGAATACGGATATGGACACACTTTCTACGGTGCGAAGTCAGTATGAGGCTAGCCAAGAGATGAAACGGATTCAGTCTAATGTAGCAGCATACCCAGTTACAATTACGATCAGTGGAATGAATAGGAAAAGCCACTCGACAGATAGCTATTATTGGCCGAGCTCATTGGAAAAGCTGAGAAACAGCAAGTTAACTGTCAATACCCTGGCCACGCCAAAGCGGCTTATCTACCAATTGGATAAAGAAAGCATCACCAATTCGTCTGAAGCTGACCCGGTGATTGTCGCTTCTAGGGCACTTATGGAGAGAACGAGCGGTAATCCATATGGTGTTCTTTATTTTGCTATACGAGAAAGTGACTTTAAGCGGTTCTTCACGAACTTCACAAGCGAAGGCAACGACGTTATCATATTAGACCGTTCAGGCAACGTCGTATCAAGTAACCGCCATGAGTTCATTGGCGAAGAGGCGCATGATTTACTTGGTTACGCTAAAGAAATTGAACAAAAAAAGATAAATGTCAAAGATGTAAGTGTAATGGGGAAAAACAGTCTAGTGCTTTCGGAGTACCTTCCTACGTATGATTTTTATCTAGTCAATCTCATTGATAAACAAATGGTGCTTAGCCAGATGGTTGATGTCAAAAGGGTTGCGCTTATTTGTATGGCTATCGTGTTCGCGGCTCTGCTCATTGTATTTCTGATTTCAAGACGTTTGACAAAGTCATTGACCCTGCTAGCCAGACAAATGTCGAGAATTACGGAAAATAATTTCGATAATTATATAACGGTTACTGGCAGCTATGAAATCATGGAGCTCGGACATGCATACAATTACATGCTGGATGAGCTTAACGATTATATAAAGAAGCTGATTCAGACACAGAAGGACCAGCGCAACGCGGAGCTATACGCTCTGCAAATGCAGATTAACCCGCATTTTCTATACAATACGTTGGCATCCGTGAAAATTTTGGTCCAGCAGGGGAATAAGGAGAAAGCCGCTGCTACCATCAACTCCCTTATCTCCCTTCTCCAGAATACCGTCAGCAACATTAGTGAAACAATAACCGTGGAGCAAGAACTTGTTAATTTGAAAAATTATGTATTTATTAATCACATACGTTACGGTGAGCAGATCAAAGTCGATTATTTTGTATCCGAAGATTGTATGTCCTATCATGTTCCTAAGCTCATCATCCAGCCTTTTATCGAAAATGCATTTTTTCATGCCTTTCATGAAAGGAACGAAGGGTACATTTATGTGCTGGTGTCGCGCGAGGCAAATGCGCTGGTCTGCGAGGTCATCGACAACGGTATTGGAATGAAAGGCTTTGATAATGGGAATAATTCGCAGAGCTCCGTTAGCAGCAGTCGTTTTTTCTCCGGTATTGGAATTCGAAATGTACATGACCGTGTAGCACTGCTTTACGGAGAGGAATACGGCGTTACCATTGTGAGTAACATTGGCGAGGGAACGAGAGTGAAAATAAAGCTTCCACTCCTTCATACCTAAAAAAAATACCAATAAACAAATTAATTACTATTTACATAAACAACCAATAGAAAGCTAACAATAGAATGACAAATCCACACAAATATATTACTAACGGGTCATTTTAACGAATTGTTATAATGACAATTGTTAGCGGGGCAAACGCTTTCAAAACTAATTTATAGTAATTTAAAAGGGGCTGAATTTTTGTGAAAAAGGTACTCGCCATCCTATTGGCCAGCTTAGTACTATTGACGGCATGCTCGAGCAAAGGGAATAATGTGCCGAATACGGGTGGAAAAACCGCTGAAGCTACGCCTGCAGCTGCAAAGGAAATTACAGTATGGGCGTGGGATAAAGTATTTAATGTTGGCGCTATGGAACGTGCAAAAGCAGCTTACGAGGCGAAAAATCCCAATTCCGGTTTGAAGATCAACATTGTGGAAAACGCGCAAGCCGATATCATTCAGAAATTGAACGCAGGATTGAATGCAGGCACGACAAAAAGCTTGCCGACAATCGTATTGATAGAAGATTATCGTGCACAAAGCTTCCTGCAAGCTTATCCTGATTCGTTCTTTGAATTAACAAATGTGATTAAACCGACTGATTTCGCCGATTACAAAATCGGACCTACAAGTGTAAATGGCAAACAATATGGGGTTCCATTTGATTCCGGCGTTGCTGGATTGTATGTAAGAAGAGATTACTTAGAGCAAGCGGGATACAAGGTTGAGGATCTGCAGGATATCGACTGGAAGAAGATGATTGAGATCGGTAAAGCAGTGAAAGCCAAAACGGGCAAACAACTGCTAACGCAAGATCCGAACGATCTTGGGCTTATTCGCATGATGATTCAGTCCGCAGGCTCGTGGTATTTAAAAGAAGATGGAAAGACGCCTAACTTGGCAGGCAACGCGGCCTTGAAGGAAGCGGCTGAAACCTATAAAGAAATCATGAAAGCGGACATTGTGAAGGCAACATCGGATTGGAGCCAGTTCGTTGGCGCATTCAACAGTGGTGATGTAGCTACGATTCCAACCGGTAACTGGATTACGGCTTCGGTTAAAAAAGAAGCTTCACAGTCCGGCAAATGGGCTGTCGTACCGTTCCCTAAACTGACAAACAACCCAAAATCCGTTCATGCATCGAACCTTGGCGGCAGCTCGTGGTACGTCATGAATGTCGATGGAAAAGAAGCTGCGGCAGATTTCTTGAAACAAACATTTGGATCTGACGTTGAATTGTATCAGAAGCTTGTTACGGAGATTGGTGCAATCGGTACGTTAAAAGCCGCGGCATCCGGACCGGCGTACACGCAAGCTGACGAATTCTTCGGTGGTCAAAAAGTAATTGCTGATTTCGCCAAATGGACAGAGCAAATTCCAAAGGTGAACTATGGTATGCATACGTATGCGATTGAAGATATCCTTGTCGTCCAAATGCAAAATTATTTAAAAGGTGCGGATATCGACAAAGTGTTAACTGACGCTCAAGCTCAAGCAGAAACACAAGTTAAATAGATCATACGGCAATTAATAAAACCTGGAGCTTCGCCTTCTCCTGATTCCTAAGTTAACGTTCCGGCAGCAGGAGTTGGAGGAAGTTCCATGGTTTTATTTCCGTAAAGAAAGGGGTTAGGCTAACGTGAAAGCAGCGCGGCCTGGCGTAAATATTCGCACAAGAGCTAACTTGACTGGTTGGATGTTTATTATCTTGGCGGTCATCATGATTGCAGCGTTCTATTTCTATCCCATGATTCAAGCTCTTATTTTATCATTTAAATCGGGTAAGGGAATGAATTTATCCTTCGTCGGCTTCGATAACTACGCTCGTCTGTTTAGCGATAA
The DNA here is from genome assembly GCF_055396115.1 of Paenibacillus sp. WG02. Classification (NCBI taxonomy): domain Bacteria; kingdom Bacillati; phylum Bacillota; class Bacilli; order Caryophanales; family Paenibacillaceae; genus Paenibacillus; species Paenibacillus sp. WG02. Next base: position 1,316,456 of record NZ_AP036016.1, read on the forward strand.
AACGTTTATAACCGCGGTTAAGAACACGTTTATTTATTTGATTATCCAAGTTCCAGTGATGATTGTTCTAGCTATGTTTATCTCTGTGTTACTGAACGATAGTAAGTTAAAATTTAAAGGCTTTTTCCGTACGGCGATTTTCTTGCCGGCTGTTACCTCGCTTGTAGCGTATTCCGTTATTTTTAAATATTTGTTTGCTACGGAGGGCTTGGTTAATAAACTTCTGATCAAGATTCATCTTATAGCAGGTCCGATTCAATGGATCACGGATCCGTTCTGGGCGAAAGTGACGGTTATTCTTGCAATCACATGGCGCTGGACAGGCTATAATATGATCTTCTACTTGTCCGCGCTTCAAAATATCGATCAATCGATTTACGAGGCTGCAAAAATTGATGGAACTTCATCAACGAGACAGTTTTTCGGAATAACGATGCCATTGCTCAAGCCCATCATTTTATTTACTTCCATTACATCCACAATTGGTACGCTGCAGTTGTTTGATGAGGTTGTTAACATTACGAAGGGTGGACCGGGGAACTCGTCGATGTCCATTTCCCAGTATATTTACAATTTGTCTTTTAAATATTCTGCGGATTTCGGATATGCGGCAACCGTGTCGTATTCCATCGTGATTATGATCATTATATTGGCGTTTGTTCAGTTTAAAGCAGCAGGTGATAAAAATGGATAAATGGAAACGTCTTTTTATTTATATATTTCTGAGTGTCGCTGCGTTTATTTCCATATTTCCGTTTCTATGGATGATTATCAGCGCTACGAATAAGTCGGCCGATGTAACCAAAGGAAGATTGCTGCCGGGAAGCTACCTTGTGGAAAATATAACAAACTTGTTTAGTTCCGTAGATTTTGTACCAGCCTTGCTGAGCTCCGCAAAAATTTCGATTACAACGACCGTATTAGCCATGTTAATCGGCTCCTTAGCCGGGTACGGCTTTGAAATTTATAGAAGTAAGGCGAAGGACGTCGTATTTAACATTCTATTACTGTCGATGATGATTCCGTTCGCGGCTATCATGGTACCGTTGTTTCAAATGTTCGGTGGTATCTCACGCGTTATCCCATTTATCGGGCTGGATACGGTGTCCGGCGTTGTGCTGCCGACATTCACTACGGCATTCCTGATTTTCTTCTTCCGTCAAAATACGAAGATGTTTCCGAGGGAGCTCTTGGAGGCTGGTCGAATTGACGGGTTGAATGAATTAAGCCTATTCTTCCGTATTTTCATGCCTACGATGAAGACGACATACGCCGCAGCGGGCATCATTACGTTCATGTCGAGCTGGAACAACTATTTATGGCCGCTCATTGTTCTGCAATCACCAGAGAAAAAAACAATACCCATGCTCATATCGAATTTGGGATCAAGCTATTCACCTGATTATGGTGTTATTATGATGGCAATCGTGATTTCGACGATTCCGACTGCACTTGTCTTCTTCCTCATGCAGAAGCATTTTGTAGCAGGTATGACAGGCTCGGTGAAATAGAAAAAAAGAAAGTCAGGTGATTACGCACACAGCGCATATCACCTGGCTTTTAAATAACTTTACGGGGGAAATGTAATGAAATTGACGAAGCCAAACCTAAGCTGGCTCACAGATGTAGGCGTATTTGCTGTGAACCGTCTGCCGGCGCACTCAGATCACCGTTATTACGAAACATTTGAAGAAGCAGAAGCGACAGCGCCAATGGAGCTGCGGCACGACCTGAACGGTAGTTGGAAATTCAACTATTCCGTGAAGCCTGCTGACCGTCCCGAGTTGTTCCACCAGCTCGATTACGAGTGCGGCAGTTGGAGCAATATTGAAGTGCCAGGACACATTCAATTGCAGGGTTATGGAAAGCCGCAGTATGTAAATACGATGTATCCATGGGATGGACATCATGATATTCGTCCGCCAGCTATTCCGGAAAATGATAATCCGGTCGGTAGTTATGTGAAGTACTTCACACTACCTGATAATATGAAGGGCAGGCCCGTCTACATATCGTTTCAAGGTGTGGAGTCAGCCTTTTACTTGTGGTTGAACGGAGAATTTGTCGGCTATAGCGAAGACAGCTTTACGCCGGCGGAATTTGACCTGACTCCGTTCCTGCAGGAGGGTGAGAATAAGCTTGCTGCCCAAGTGTATCAAAGAAGCACAGGCAGCTGGCTGGAAGATCAAGATTTCTGGCGTTTCTCAGGCATTTTCCGTGACGTTTATTTATATACCGTACCGAGCATTCACGTTCGCGATCTTTTTGTCCATACTGATCTTGATGCTGCATATGAGAATGGCAGCCTTCGTGCGGATTTGAAGCTGACGAGCGTGCAGTCAGCTAGCTTCTTGCTCGAATTGAAGGATGCGATGGGGCACACTGTTGCAACAGCTCGCTCCGAAGTGTCAACCCTCGAAGCTATATCGTTGTCTATCGATGCGGGGCAAGTTACTACTTGGAGTGCAGAGAAGCCTTATTTGTACGTTCTGTATGTCAGCGTATATGATCATACAGGCAAGCTCGTTGAGGTTATTCCGCAGAAGGTTGGCTTCCGCAAATTTGAGATGATGAATAAAATCATGCACCTCAATGGCAAAAGGATCGTCTTCAAGGGCGTGAACCGTCATGAATTCAACAGCCGCAGAGGACGGGCCATTACGAAGGAAGATATGCTGTGGGATATCGCTACGCTAAAACGGAACAACTTAAATGCCGTTCGGACGTCACATTATCCGAACCAGTCGTTATGGTACGAATTGTGTGACATCTACGGCATCTACGTCATTGATGAGATGAATTTGGAAACACATGGTTCATGGCAGAAGATGGGCGCAGTTGAGCCGTCTTGGAATATTCCGGCGAATAAGCCAGAATGGCAGGAAATCGTGATGGACCGGGCAATTTCGATGGTCGAGCGCGACAAGAACCATCCTTCTATTCTGATCTGGTCGGTCGGTAACGAAGCCTATGCGGGTGAAGTCCTGCTGGGCGTGTCCAACTATTTCCGAAAGATGGATCCTAGTCGGCTAGTTCACTATGAAGGGGTTTTTCATAACCGCAAGTATAACGATACGAGCGATATGGAGAGCCGTATGTATGCGAAGCCGTTGGACATCGAGGCCTATTTAAACGATAACCCACAGAAGCCGTATATAAGCTGCGAATATATGCACGCGATGGGTAATTCGGTAGGCGGTATGCATAAATATACAGAGCTCGAACAGAAATATGCTATGTATCAAGGTGGATTTATTTGGGATTATATCGATCAGGTGATCGTCAAGAAAGATCGTTACGGCAAAGAGTTTCTCGCATTCGGTGGCGATTTCGACGACCGCGCCACCGACTATAATTTCTGCACGAACGGTATCGTTTATGCGGACCGCAAGGTGTCGCCAAAGATGCAGGAAGTGAAGTTCTTGTACCAGAACATCAAGCTTGTGTTGGATCGCCAAGGTGTGAAGGTGACGAACGAGAACCTGTTCGAAGGTACTGAGGCCTATGATCTCCTAGTTGTCCTTCATAAAGAAGGCAAGGAGATATTCCGAGGCAAGAGGAATATCGACGTTCCGGCGCAAAGCGAGGCTTATGTGCCGCTTGAGCTGCCGACTGTTGATGAGCCAGGTGAGTATGTCGTACATGCGTCGCTCAATTTGAAGGAGAGTACCCTATGGGCTGAAGCTGGATATGAGGTTTCGTTCGGGCAGTACGTAATTCTGGTTGATGATCTGGCTTCGTCTGCACAACCTGAAGGATCATTCAGAGTCGTGGATGGCGATGTAAACATAGGGATTCATGGACGAGATTTTAGTATCATGTTCTCGAAGCAGGCGGGAAGCCTGATTTCACTGAACTATGCCGGCAGAGAGATGATCGCCATTCCGCCAGCGCCGTTATTCTGGCGTGCGACAACGGATAACGATAAAGGATTCTCGCTTGGCTTTGATTCAGGCGCTTGGTTCGCGGCTAGCTTAACGCGCAAATGCATAGGAGTCGAATTGACGGAGCAAACGGGAATCGTTACGGTAACGTTTCGTTACAAGCTTAGCATCAGCGCGAACGTTCTAGTGACGGTTGCATACACGGTGTATGCCGACGGCAGTTTGAACGTCAGATCTCGCTACGAGGGGGCAACAGGTCTTCCGAAACTGCCGATATTCGCGTTGTCGTTCAAGGTTCCAGCTGATTATTTCCATTTGGATTGGTACGCGATGGGACCGGAGGAGAACTATATCGATCGCGCCTTCGGAGCTAGGCTCGGGGTGTTCAAGAATGACGCTGCTGATAATGTGTCTGGATATGTCGTACCGCAAGAGTCGGGGAACCGCACGGGTGTCCGCCGTGTGAATATTACGAACGACGATGGTCACGGTATTCGGATAACCGCACCAGCTGCTCAGCCGGTGGAATGTAACATTTCGCCGTTTACGGCATTCGAGCTGGAAAATGCCTACCATCATTACGAGCTGCCGAATGTTCATTACACGGTCGTCACGGTAGCGGGCAGACAGATGGGCGTTGGTGGTGACGACAGCTGGGGTGCGCCGGTACATGATGAGTATCTGATCAAAGCCGATCAAGACCTAGCGTTTGAATTCAATATTCACCGGCTATGATGGCTCCATTCGACGTACTTTGATCGGTGAAAACAAAGAAAATTGGTTGAGTAGGGTCTAATTATCCCTCTCAACCAATTTTTCATTCCTATCTACGGGCGGGATTTAAGATACGGCGAACTCATTCGCTGCACCTTTAAACGTTGTACATTTACTAGCAGCTCGATGGAGGAAATCACGATAAACCAATGCCGGTTCATAGAATGCAATTTTCGCGGAGCTTTGTTGAATGGTTCGATTCACACAGAATCTGCTTTTGAAAACTGCAATTTTACTGAAGCTAATCTCTTCGTTTCAGAATTTAACTATTGTAAAATGACAGGCTCAGACTTTGCAGGTGCACAAATGGATGGTGTTACATTGGTTCAAGGGGATTGGTCCTATACCAATTTGAGACAAGCCAGATTAGCAAAACAGGTTATGCGAGGAGTTCGTTTTCATGGAGCAGATCTTTCTAATGCTAACCTGGAGAAGGCCGATCTAAGAGATTGCGACCTGACAAGTGCAATTTTTGGAAAAGCAAATTTTCAGGGTGCGGATTTGCGTGGCGCCAATATGGATGGAATCGACTTTAAAACGCTTGTTGTCAAAGGCGCACGGATGGACAGAGAACAAGCTGTTAGTTTTTTGCGTTCATACGGTGCAAAGATAGATTGAAGAGAAATCCGACTTTTCCTTTCAATAGGCAAGTCGGATTTTTTTTCTTTTCAATTGTCGAATTCTTGCCCCACCTTCACTATGCATCTTGAGGCTTGGAAAGGGGTCATTCTCTATCATCTCATTGACGGAACGAAAAGATTTAATGAATTTCGGCGTCTCAATCCGGGTATTACGCAGTTTATGCTTACACTGCAGTTACGGGAGCTTGAACGGGATGGGATCATTCATAGAGAAGTTTATAAAGAAGTACCACCAAGAGTTGAATACTCGCTAACTGATTTTGGAAAGACGTTAGTACCGATCATAGTATCTATGAAAGAATGGGGGGAGATTTATAAAATCAGACTTAACGAAATTAGAACGCCACAAGGGGAAGATGCTTGAATGTTCAAAAAGGGAAAGGTTGTCTTCTAACTTATAATGATGAACTCACAGTTTTTTTTGGAATGTCAAATGATTGCCATTGCTGCCGTTAGTCTGTAGAATGTTTAGTAAATATCTGTTTATTTAAATGGCGAAAGAATGTGATAGCATGGTAACGATTAAGGATATAGCCAATAAAGCGCAAGTTTCAAGCGCCACAGTTTCACGCGTTCTTAATAACGACATGACTTTGCAAGTTGCAGAGGAAACCAGACAGCGAATTATTGAAGTTGCCAAGCAACTGGACTATAGAAAAACGAAATCACGTGCAAATAAGAACCTTGAAATAGAGGCCGAAAAAAAACAAAACATCGGATTAGTCATTTGGGGCTCGGAGCAGTTGGAGTCCTCAGATCCATATTTCATGTTTATTCGTCAAGGGATCGGCAAAGAGTGTGCTAAGCAAGGGATTACTGTCGACAAGGTGATGTTCATGGATGACTTCGATATGAATATTGCAGAGGAGTTGGATGGCTTAATCGTCATCGGCAAAGTGCATATAGATTTACTGAGACAATCGACGCAGATACCGCATATTGTTTCGATTGATTATGTGTTAGATGACGAATACGACTCCGTTATGTTCGATCTGCGCAAAGCGACTAGACATGCTATGGATCACCTTTTTCAGCTTGGTCACCAAAGAATCGGCTACATTGGCGGAATCAGTTATATTCGTACGCTAGAGGGCAAAGTGTATAACATTGATGTACGTCAAAAAGAATACGAAGCGATCATGCGGGAAAAAGGATGGTTCGAACCCGCCCACCTATTTGTGGATGACTGGCGTACGGAGCAGGGCTACCTTTTGATGAAGCAAGCGTTAGAATTGGACGATCGGCCAACTGCTTTTTTGATTGGCAGTGACCCGATGGCTATAGCCGCGCTCAAAGCGTTGCAGGAATCGGATATTAAAGTGCCGGATGAGATTGCCATCGTAAGCTTCGATGATATTCCCCTAGCTTCGTTCGTATCCCCTCCACTTACTACTGTAAGAGTGCTTACGGAAGATATGGGGGTTACGGCTGTGAAACTGCTGGTTGACCGTTTCAACGGCAGGGATGTTCCTCTCCATGTGACCATTCCAACCAAACTTATTATTCGTGAGAGTTGTGGAACAAAATAGAATCTTAAAAATAGGAAGAAGCCGTCTACTCAGATCATATAGATTTGAGGGATGGCTTTTTTTGATTTTATTGGAATTTACTGAATACCGAATAAAAAACGATTGAGAAATTCGATTTTAAATGCTAAAATCGAGTAAATATTTAGTAAACTTTATCTACTTTGTGATGGAGGAATCAACATGAAAGAGAAAGCTTTGAACAATGACACGTTACAGGTAGGTCCTTATCATTTTCAATTATCGGGCTGCAACGAGCAGTTTCGCGGCTCAATGACTCGGGCGACCGTTCAGGAAGGTGTAGAACTTATTCACATCAAGTTGGAAGGGGAGAATCTGCAGCAACCGCCAACGATTGAATTAATTTGGCATCATCCGGGCATCGATATTCAGGGCAGTTGGTACCCAAGCGTCTATCGTTCCAAGAGACTTCGTGTAGATTGGGAAGAAGGAGTCGTTTCCAAATCAACGTATTCGGCGCCAGTCTTTAGTTTATTTAACGTACAGGGCAGCAACCGACTCACATTCGCCTTCTCTGATGCGCTCAATTCCGTAGCCTTGTCAGCAGGTGTCAATGAGGAGACCGCCACGTTCCGCTGCGGGGTCAAGTTATTCTTTGAACCAAGTGCACCCATGTCTGTTTACGAAGCGACTTTGCGCTTGGACACGAGAGAAATCGCGTATTATGAATGCTTGAACGATGTTCAAAAGTGGTGGGTTTCCCTTCCTGGCTATACGCCTGCACTTGTACCTGAATCAGCCAAACTTCCCATGTATTCAACTTGGTACAGCTTCCATCAGCAGTTTACTTCGGAAGGGATCGAGCAAGAGTGTAGACTAGCCAAACAATTAGGCTGCGAAGCGGTCATTGTCGACGATGGCTGGCAAACCTCTGATAACACGCGTGGTTACGCTTATTGCGGAGATTGGGAAGTATGTGATGAGAAAATTCCCGATATGAAAGCTCATGTTGAACGCGTTCATCAACTGGGGATGAAATATCTGTTATGGTATTCGGTTCCTTTTGTTGGATTCAAGAGTAAGAATTGGGATCGCTTTAAAGGCAAAATGCTAAAGTCGATCGATAGCTTGCAAACAGGCGTGCTGGATCCGCGGTATCCTGATGTGCGGGAATTCATTATTAACTTGTATGAAACAGCTTTGGTGGAGTGGGATCTTGACGGCTTTAAGCTTGATTTTGTAGATAGCTTCGTTGGAACTGAAGAGACGATTTATAAGGAAGATAGCTCGATGGACTACATCTCAATTCCTGAGGCTGTAGACTGCTTAATGAGTAATATTATCGACAGATTGAGGCTCATAAAGCCTGACGTCATGATCGAATTTCGTCAAAATTACATCGGCCCCTTAATGAGAAAATACGGGAACATGTTTAGGGCAACGGATTGTCCGAATGATGCGATCGAAAATAGAATCCGAACGCTCGATGTCCGGTTACTTAGTGGAGATACGGTTGTTCATTCCGATATGGTGATGTGGCATCCTCAAGAGCCGGTTGAAAGCTCTGCGCTCCAAATCGTCAACACGCTATTTTCCGTTCCGCAAATTTCTGTTCTGCTAGATCGCTTACCGGAAGAGCATCTTCAAATGGTGCGTTATTGGCTATCTTTTTGGAGAGAGCATCGCGATGTATTGTTAGACGGCCGTTTGAGACCCCAGCATCCAGACTTTCTTTATCCATTAGTTATCGCCGATAACGGGCATAAAAGGATTGTTTGCGCCTATGGCGATGTAACTGTCAAACAAGGAAGCATTCATCCCGAGCTTGTTTTGTTCGTGAACGGAACGTTGAACTCGCGGATTTATGTGGAGATTGAAGAGGATTGGGGCGCGAAATGGGTTGAGGTTCGTGATTGTAAGGGGCAATTGATCACTAAGGAACGTTTGGAACTGAAAGCTGGCATTCATCGTTTGGATATTCCCCCTTGCGGCGTGGCAACGGTATACGAATAGCGTCAAAAATGTATGGAGAGTATGTGATAAAGATAGCTACGATTAAAGATATTGCCAGAATCGCTAAAGTTTCTTCTGCTGCGGTTTCAAGGGTATTAAACAACGATACGACGTTCAGTGTACCTGAAGAAACAAGGCAGCGAATTATGGAGACGGCAGGTAAGTTGAACTATCGCAGAAATGAGCGGAAGCAGAAAACGGAACCAAATGACATGCAGCAGCTAAAGTTTGGTTTACTGATCTGGTGTTCCGAGCAAATGGAATATTCGGATCCCTTCTATTTGTCTATCCGCCAAGGCATCGAGAAGGAATGCGTCAAGTACGGGATTAACATTAGCAGAGTGTTCCGATTTATGGATGACTCTAACACGAATATCGATGCCCATCAGTTGGACGGATTATTCCTGATTGGAAAGGTGGATATCGATATCATCAACAAATCGACCCGTACGCCAAATATCGTTTCTATCGATTATGTGCTTAGTGATGAATTTGATTCCGTGATGTTCGATTTGCCCAAAGCGGCCAGGCAAGCATTGGATCATTTACTTCAATTAGGTCATCGGAAGATTGGTTATATGGGCGGAATCAGCTATATTCGAACCTTGGAAGGCAAAGTGTTTAATACGGATGCTCGGCAAAAAGAGTTTGAAGTCATGATGAAAGAATTAAACTTATTCAATCCTAATTATGTGTTTGTCGGTGATTGGCGCGCCGAAGTTGGGTATGAGCTAATGAAACAAGCGCTGGAAGCGGAAGATGTGCCTACCGCCTTCGTGATTGGCAGCGATCCTATGGCGATAGCTGCGCTTAAGGCGGTGAGCGAATCCGATTATAAGGTGCCTGACGATATAGCCATTGTCAGTATTGACGATATTCATTTAGCTTCGTTTGTGACTCCTCCAATAACAAGTATCAAAGTGTACATGGAAGAAATGGGGGAAACAGCCGTTAAGTTGATGATTGACCGCCTGAGAGGTAGAGGACTGCCGCTGCATGTAACCATTCCAACGAAACTTATGGTGAGAAAGAGCTGTGGTGCGAACACTGCGGACGCATGATAATGAACGATTAAGGCATGGTAAAGCGAATAGATGAGTCTTTCGCTTTACTTTTTATTATATTTAGTAAATTTATTCGCTAAATAAGAATAAAACATAAAATATTTTAGTAAAAACTATTGTATATTTAGAAAATAATTAGTAAAATAAAAAAGTGGAATGATTCACCACTTAAATTTGCAAAGACAACTTGCTTATAACAGAATGCACGGTCACAGAATTGGGAAGCTGAGATGCAGGAGGAAATTCTTAAAGGATGGTTTTGAAAGCGCAATCATTTTAAACTACTTTAATTGAAAGAAGGGGTCGGATTTGAAAAAGACTTTGCGGGTTATGTTATCTGCTGCACTAACGATGAGTGTTGTTGCTGGATGCTCCACACAGAAGGTTGACAACAAAGCATCAGAAACACCAAAAGCTACGACGGAAACAAAAACGGAAACAGCAAAAGCCGCAACGAACGAATTTGGCTGGGAAGTGCCTAGTAAGCCGATTGAGTTTAGTTACTATTATGCAGATTCGATCAACCCGGACAAGACCAAAAAGAATAGCGATTTGATGCATAAATTCCTATTGGAGAAGTTTAATGTCAACATAAATAAAATTACTTTTGATGCGAAGAAAGAAGATAAACTGAATTTGATGCTTGCTTCTGGTGATTATCCTGAAGTGATTGCCAATATGGACGAGGCGACGGTAGCCAAGTGGGTCGCACAAGGTAAAGTGCTTGAAATGGGCTCATATGTTGACAAATACGCGCCGAATGTAAAGACGCAATTGGGTGATCTGTATAAAACATACTTAACGAACGGCAAATTGTATGCCCTTCCAGGTTATTGGGGATCACTGCCAATCCCGGATTTCTCAGCACATATTCGCTATGACTACTGGAAAGAACTTGGGACGCCGAAGTTTGAAACACCAGATCAATACTATGATGTACTGAAGAAAATTCAGGAGAAGCATCCGAAGAATGATAAAGGTGAAAAGACGTACGCGCTTTCTGGTTTTGCACCGGTTACGGAGAAGATCGTTCCGACGCTGGCCGGCATGTGGGGACTGAAAGACGGAAATAAAATCAGCGCTGACGGCAAGATTACGCATTGGATTAACACGCCTGAAGGTCTTGAGCTTACGCTTTTCATGAACAAGATCTATCGCGATGGCTTGCTCGATCCGGATACATTTATTAACAAGTACGAGAATATGAAAGCTAAAATGTCAACGGATCGTGTTATGGGCTTCATTGGCGCATGGTGGATTGGTTGGAACGCAGGGCATGAAGTTTGGCAGAAGAGCGATCCAAACTGGAATGAAGAGAAGCGTTTTATGCAAGTGAGCGCTAAAGCTGCGACTGCTGATAAAGCATACTTGTCAGGGAAGAATTCGCGAAGCACTGGTATGACGGTGATAACGAATAAAGCCAAAAATCCAGAAGAAATAATGAAGTGGTTAAACTTCTCTGTGACGGATACCGGTACTCGATTAATCGGCTGGGGAGTTCCGAATACCGAAAAGTCGACATGGAACTTCAAAGACGGGAAAGCTAGTTTTGTTGAATCACAGAAACAAGCAATTATTGATTCCAAATTTGATTACGATGCTGGTGATCTGCTCGGCATGGATATGTATAATCTGGTGACTAGCCAAGGCATTACGAAGGATGACGGTAAGAGCGCATATTGGTTTGATCAAAACTTCAACGATAATGCGAAATGGAAAAAGATGATGAACGATAATTTGAAAGATACGATTTATGACAATACCGTTGGGGATATCAAAATTCCTGCCAACGATCCGCTTGCAATAACCGATAAGCAGGTAAAAGATTTGCTGGAGTCGCAGTGGGCTAAAGCGGTTATGAGCAAGACGGAAGAAGAGAGCCGGAGCAATTACGCAGCCTTGAAAGAAAAGCTGAATGCGGCAGGCTTGGATAAGATTGAAAAATATAAAACCGATGAATACCAAAGAAGATTAAAAGAGTGGAAATAACAATAACGAAAGGAAGGGTCACGCCTTCCTTTCCTTTGTCCGAATTGTCTCAGTAAATCAAAACAATCGGATTTGGAGGTACTTATGGAGAGCACTGTGCATGAACTGAATGACTATCGAACAAGTTCTATGGTGAAAAAGAAGACAAAGTTTCAATTGATTAAGAGACGATTTTATAGAGAGCGTCAAATATGGATGCTTTGCATCCCCATCCTCCTCTTTATTGCGATCATGCAGTATTTACCGATGTTAGGCGTGATTACAGCCTTCATGAATTACATTCCCGGAACTTCTGTTTTCAAGAGTGAATGGGTAGGCCTATTGCATTTCAAAACGTTCTTTGCATCGCCGGATTTCCCCATGCTTATGCGGAATACGCTGGCAATTGGCGGGCTGAATATTTTGTTTGGATTCCCGGCGCCGATTATTCTGGCCTTGCTGCTAAATGAAGTTCGCAGTAAGCCTTTTCGTAAATTTATCCAATCCACATCATACTTGCCCTATTTTCTTTCATGGGTAGTCATTGCCAGTATTACTTTTACCCTATTTGGTAATGAAGGGATTTTCAATGAATTTTTGCTGCGTTTCGGATTCAGTGATCAGCCTATAGCCTTCCTGGGTGAAGGCGGGAAATATTACTGGGGGATTATCACGGGACTCGGCGTGTGGAAAAATGTTGGATGGAACTCCATCATTTACTTGTCGGCAATTACAAGTGTTGACCCGGAGCAGTATGATGCAGGAAAAGTGGATGGTCTCGGCAGATTCAAAAGCATGTGGCACATTACACTGCCCGCTATTCGCCCCACGATTGTCGTATTGTGGATTCTGAGCTTGGGCAGTATTTTTACGGCAGGACTGGAAGCCCCTCTCTTGATCGGGAATTCTCAAACCAGAGACTATTCGGAAGTCATAGATACGTATGTGTTCACATATGGACTTCAGCTCGGGAACTATTCTTTTGCAACCGCCATTGAATTAGTCAAATCAATCATTGCGATTAGTTTAGTATTCGGGGCCAATCGCTTTACGAAAAAAGTGATGGATACGTCAATCTACTAGGGGGTGCCTACATGGTCACTACATTCTCGAAACAATCGCTAGGCGGCAAAATATTCGATATCGTAAATCTTATTATTTTATTAATTTTTGGCTTGCTGGTGGTATATCCTTTTTTAAACTTGCTTGCGCTCTCTTTCAATGATGGAACTGATGCATTGAAAGGCGGCATCTATTTGTGGCCACGCAAATTATCGTTCAGCGCATACGAGTTTCTGTTTCAGGACAAGCGACTCATTTCCAGTTTATCGATCTCTATCATGCGGGTAGTTATCGGCACGCTTACCTGTGTGCTTTCGACTGGACTCTTGGCTTATATCGTTACGATTAAACATTTCTCCGGAAGAAAGATGATGAAAGTCATCTTTATTATAACGATCTATTTTAGCGGCGGGTTGATCCCAACTTATCTGGTATTTCTTGGCCTCGGATTGACGGATTCGTTCAATGTGTACTGGATTCCGGCCATGTTTAACGCGACTTGGATGCTGTATATGGCTTCTTATATGGAAAGTATACCTGACTCCTTATTTGAATCAGCTAGAATTGACGGTGCAAGCGAGCTCGGCATATTCGTCCGTATTGCGGTCCCTGTTTCGATTCCTGTATTTGCTTCGATTGCCATTTTCAGTTCGGTAAGTCACTGGAACTATTGGCTGGATACAGTGATCTACAATTCAAGCGGGAACTGGGATACACTGCCTATTTACTTGAAAAGACTGCTGCTTGAAGTGGAAGCGTTCGAAGAGTTACGAAATCCGCTAGCACTTAGCGAAAAAATGAGAGATTTATCGCCAACTACACTGCGTGCTGCATTAACGATGATTGTTACATTACCGATCTTTTTCGTCTATCCGATCATGCAAAAATATTTTGTCGGAGGGCTCACGCTCGGGGCAGTTAAGGGCTAATTGTGTTTGATGAAAAATAAGGAGAGACTTTGAGCAAGCTCAAAGATCCCTATATATTATGGAGGAACCATACATGTCAAAAATTACATTCTTAGGTGCAGGAAGCACCATTTTCGCAAAAAATGTCTTAGGGGATTGTATGCTCACACCAGCGCTTCAAGGATTTGAACTGGCGCTGTTTGATATCGACGCGGAGCGTTTGAAGGATTCCGAAAATATGCTTAATAATCTGAAGCAAACGGTAGGAAGCACTTGTAACATCAAAGCCTATTCCGACCGTAAGGAAGCCTTACGTGGAGCTGCTTATGTAGTCAATGCTATTCAGGTGGGTGGATACGATCCTTGTACCATTACCGATTTTGAAATTCCGAAAAAATACGGTTTACGGCAAACGATCGCGGACACAATCGGTATTGGCGGGATTTTCCGCAATCTGCGTACGATTCCGGTCATGCTTGATTTTGCAAAAGACATACAGGAAGTATGCCCGGATGCCTTGTTTCTGAACTATACGAATCCGATGGCTGTGTTGACCAATGTCATGAACACCTACGGCGGTGTCAAAACGGTCGGCTTATGCCACAGCGTTCAAGTATGTGTGCCTCACATCTTCGAGCATTTGGGCATGGACCACAGCGGCGTGCAGTGGAAAATTGCGGGTATTAATCATATGGCATGGCTGCTTGAAGTGAAGAAGGATGGCGTCGATTTATATCCGGAAATCAAACAACGTGCGCGCGAGAAACAAAAAGAGAAGCATGATGATATGGTTCGTTTTGAAATGATGCTTCGTTTCGGGTATTACATTACGGAGTCATCCGAGCACAATGCGGAATACCATCCGTATTTCATCAAGCGGCAGTATCCGGAACTTGTTGACAGATTTAATATTCCGCTTGACGAATATCCTCGCCGCTGCGTAAACCAAATCGAGCGTTGGAAAACGATGCGGGAAGAGCTTGTCAGCAATAAAAACTTGACACATAATCGGACGCTTGAATATGCGTCGTACATCTTTGAAGCGATGGAAACGAACAATCCGTTTAAAATCGGCGGAAACGTCATGAACACAGGTTTGATTACAAACCTGCCGAAGGAAGCTTGCGTAGAGGTACCGTGCCTTGTTGATTCAAGTGGCGTGAATCCGACCTATGTAGGAGATTTGCCTCCGCAATGCGCTGCGCTGAACAGAACGAATATCAATACGCAATTGCTTACCATTGAGGCTGCTATGACTGGGAAGAAAGAACATATTTACCATGCTGCCTTACTGGATCCGCACACGGCTGCTGAACTGTCTATCGATGATACCGTTGCGCTGTGCGACGAACTCATTGAAGCACACGGAAGTTGGCTTCCCTCGTTCAAGTAAAAAAGGGGGGATTCCCCCTCTTTTTACACGCCAGAATTAATATGTTTTGGGTTATGGAGTAAGCATGTGGGTTAAGAAGTGAGTAAGGCAACTAAAGTTGCTTATTTTCACTTCATAGTCCTGTTCTGCTTGCATAAGCAAGCTTGTCGTGCTTATTGTTGGCTAATACGCCATGAAAGTAACGTTTAATAACTAATAAGCATGTGCTGTGCTCTTAATATGACGAGATGCCACGATATTAGAATGAGTAAGCAAACTGAGCTTGCTTACTCAGTTCTACCTAATCCGCTATCTTAAAGGACCTAGTCGCAGGCTAGGTTTATCTTGTAGATGGTATGGAACGTTATGGATTTAGTTACAAATAAGAGATGTGAGATTTGAAGTAACTCCCGTAGATTTATTTGGTAAGGAGGGGCAAGCAGCCATGAGCAATCCGATTGGACCACTAGCTGAGAATTTGATCCGAAATTCAAATTTTGATGCTGCGAAACTACATTGGCTTTATGATGGTGCGTTTACATACAATTCAGGCGATAATGTTATTGCCTACTTGGATCCGGGGGCGTCTTACTTGTCCCAAAACGTAACGGTGCCTGTCACAGGATATTATAAATTACAGGCTTTATTTAACATGGCCGATGAAACCGGTGCAAAGTTCGGCATCAGGTTCCCTGAGGGCAGTGATATCAAAAACGGCGACGTACCTAAGAGTAGTGTACCTATGACACAGACGATTAATGGCATATTACTGGAAAAAGGTGCTCTTGTTGAAGTGTATTTCACAGGCATTAACGCTAATGACAAATGGGTTGAAATTGACGACTCTTATTTGCTGCGCGACATCTCAAATACGAATCCACTGCCTGAACTTGCCAATATCGTCTCTTTTGCGGTACAGAATCAAGTCGGCGTTTCGAGGGTAGATGGAATAGCTAGGAAAGTTTCGTTTACAATGCCTTTTGGTACGAATGTGAAGGCGATTGCCCCGCAAATTACGGTTTCAGAGGGGGCTTCCGTTACTCCGTCAACAGGAGAGGTGAAAGACTTTACCCATCCGGTTACCTATACGGTCAAAGGGAAGAACGGCACAACGCAGTTGTGGACAGTGGAGTGTTCAGTAGCTGACAAAGAAATCACGATCGATTCCTCCAATGCGAAAATCAAAGATGCTTTCAATTGGGCTAAGCCCAAAGCAAAGTCATATGTAAGAACGGGTAGACAAGGCCTGATTAATAGGGATGAAACCTTTAGAAACTCACCTGAAACCAAGGGTTATATGCCATCCTACTGGGCCGGGTATGCTCACCGATACGCCTTCTATTCCAGGGATATGGCTCATCAGATGGCGGGCGCCCATCTACTAGGACTGGATCGGGAAAATTTCTCCATGTTGAAGGCATTTGCCGGAACTGCGAACGAAACGCATAAATGGTACCCAGCATGGGCGCTCAATTTCGATGGCTCGATTTTCAAATTGGATTATCGCAACGCAAATAGTTTTGTTAGAGAAGTTCCCGCTGTGTTCGAGCTCGTTGAAAAAGCCTACAGCATGTATTTATGGACCGGCGACAAGCACTATTTGACCGATGAGACGCTTTGGACCTACTACGATAAAGCAGTGACGGAATTTATTGCGCTGCATGACGGACAAATAAAGAACGGAGTCGCTGAAGGAACAGGAAAAGGCATTTTCGATGGCACAGCTTCTTATGATGAAAGCAACGGTGAGGCTATTGTAGAATCGGGGGATGGAATCGCATCCCAGTATCAAGCGCTGATGGCTTATGCCTATTTATCCAAAGAAAAAGGCGACATGAAAAAGTACCAGGAGTTTAAAGAAAAGTCGCGAGCGTTAAAAAAATACTTTAACACGGACTGGGGAGTAAAAGGCATTGAGTCCAGTTATGTGCGAGGCTATGAAGCGGGGAGCAAAGCTTACAGTAACTTCGGAAGAGAAGCAAGCTGGTTCATGCCGATGAAGCTAATCACCGAAGCGGGCGATCGGACAGATCAATTCCTTGAGCTGATCGACAACAAGTGTGAAACTCTAGGAACGGCGCCGGTAAATATCGAAGCAATCACGTATTTGCCGGATACCTTTTTCCCTTATGGAAAAAATGAACTCGGTTGGAAGTGGATGAAGTATATCATCGACAGGTTAAACGAACCGCATGAGGTAAGCAGCCAAGGAACGAACGGGGATTATCCGGAAGTCTCTTATACGTTAATCAGCCAAACGGTGGAAGGATTGATGGGAGTGACTCCGAATGCGCCTCAAAACAAGTTGTCTACTATATCCCGTTTACCGCAAGACATTCAGTGGCTGGAACTCAACCATATTTCTTTGGGAGATCATGATGTCTACTTGAGACACGACGGTGCGACAAAGAGTACTTTAAGAAACAATGCCGGTACAAAAGGGGTCGCTTGGGAAGTGCAGTTTGCGGGTTCATACCGTTATATCCAAGTGAATGGGTCGGCCATACCGGCAGAAACCAAAAGCGTGAACGGTGTTACGATTAGCTACGCAGAAGTCAAAGTGCCAATAGGGCATAGTGTAACTGCAGTGCCGTCAAATTAAAAGGGCAGGCACGATCAGAACGATCAAAATGATCAGTAAGCTCGCGGTGAATGTGTTAACGGTTATCTAATTAAGTATAGAAAGCTGCTGATAATTCGTTTATCAGCAGCTTTTTGGTATGCATGAACTGGAAGCGGTGTCGAGGGAAGAAGCCTGCAGGAATGTTTAGCTATTCAGATTGTAAGAGATCCGCATGTTCCAGTGGGAGCTTTGGACGTTGTGATGGATCATTTGCAGGATTTGGGCAAAGGAAAGCGTGAAAAAGTGTCTAAGGAATTAGACATAGAGGGGAATTGAGTGTCTAAAATATTGGAATATGAGACCGTCGATTCATTGTTGATAAAGTTCGGACTCACAAATTTAGATCAAAAAAATCATTCTTGAGATCAATGGTGCGATTCCGACTAGAAATTATCCATTGCCCGCCGAACTGTTGTATTTTGTGCAACAATCCAGCGGTTTCTTTGGTCAAATTGGCTTTTTGTTGTACAGCGTACAACAATTTGGTGGGAATCGCTCAGAAATAGGCGTTTTAAGCTCGAATTGTTGTACGAAATACAACAATAGCAGGCTACTCCGGCGTAAGGAAGGTATATTGTTGCACAAAATACAACAATAACGGATGTCATGTTCATGGGATTCCTTTCTTTTCGGTTTAGTGCGATTCCTTCCTACACGTTTCTAGCAAAAATCGCGCCAATCTGATCAGACAAAGGTAAAGCTGGAAATATTGGCACGTAATTTGCTAATCTAAAGAAGACTGATACGAAAACGGGAGGGTATATGTATGAGTTCCATTTATGAATTGAGATTGCACAAACTGCGTGATTACTTGGAGAAAAAGCAAATTGATATCGCCTTGATTACGAATCCAACGAATATTTATTTCTTTACCGGGTTCCATTCGAATCCGCATGAGCGATTCATGGCGCTTATCGTCGACATTGGCAACGCCTGTGAAAGCATGATTGTTCCCGGCTTGGACTTGGAAGCTGCGCAGCAGCATTCATTTGTTCGCGATTTGATCCCCTGTTCGGATAGTGAGAATCCTTACGCTCTGTTGAAAG
The DNA here is from genome assembly GCF_055396115.1 of Paenibacillus sp. WG02. Lineage (NCBI taxonomy): Bacteria > Bacillati > Bacillota > Bacilli > Caryophanales > Paenibacillaceae > Paenibacillus > Paenibacillus sp. WG02. Next base: position 1,335,298 of record NZ_AP036016.1, read on the forward strand.
ACAAAGTGGGTAGAACTCGCATCGGCACGTTGGGATTGGAAAAAAAGGCGATCAGCCTTTACAGGGTAGAGCAGCTGCAGGCGTTGTTTCCCGATTTGCATTGTGAGGATATCGAACCATTTATTATACAAGAACGGCTGGTTAAGTCCGAAGAAGATCTTGTCAGCATCCGCCGGGCGGTTGATATTGCCGAGAAAGTGCTTGAAAGTACCGTGCAAAAAGTTAGAGTCGGCATGATGGAACAAGAACTTGCGGCTGAATTGGAATATAAGATGAGGATGTTCGGAGGCGATAAGCCGTCATTCGAATCGATCATTTTGACCGGAAAAAGGTCATCCTTGCCTCACGGCAAACCAGGAGCTTATTCGATCCAGGAGAATGATTTTTTGCTCTTCGATTTTGGTGTTTATGCGGGCGGATTTTGCTCAGATATTACCCGAACGTTTTTAGTTGGGGAAGGAACCAAAGAGCAGGAAACGATTTATGAAACGGTGTTAACCGCGAATCTCGCAGCCATTCAGGCGGTCAAAGTGGGCACGCCATACGGAGTCATCGATCAAACGGGGAGAGGTGTCATAGCAGCAAAGGGATATGGCGCTTATTTTAATAATCGGATCGGTCACGGCTTAGGTCTGGATGTGCATGAAGATCCTTCAATTAACGGTGAAAACGAGATGCTCATTGAGCCGGGACATGTATTCACGATTGAACCAGGCATATACTTGCCGTCGCTTGGCGGCGTTCGAATCGAGGACGATGTGTACGTGCAGCCAAACGGTCAGGTCGAAGTGTTGACACACTATCCAAAGCAATTGCGCAGATTGTAAAATCGCAAAAAGAGGTTGTCCCAGAAGTCATTGAATGACTAAGGGATAACCTCTTTTCTCATACCGCATGTACAGATTCGCCTTTGACTAGAGTCACATAGATGCGTTCGTGATCGACCTCTTCATCCGCAATCAGTTTTAATAGCTGTTCGGAGGCCAATGATCCCCATTTTCGCTTCGAGTAATCAATCGTCGCAAGACGGGGCTCCGTATACTGTGTCAACTCAATATTATCGAAACCGATAATATGAATGTGCGTGCCTATCCTATACTCGGATTCCTTGACGGCATTGTATAAGCCGATCGCCATCTCATCGTTTAAACAGAAGACAGCGACAGGTTCCGAATATTCCCGAATGATTCGCTCGGCGGCTTCTTCGCCGGCTGACTTGTTAAAGTCGCCTTGAATCTGCGTATAAGCAAGCGGCTGATGACGCTCCACGACCTGACGGACTGCTTGAAGGCGCTGCATCGAGTCAAACGAGGCTTCAGGCCCCGTTATGACATAGATCTTACGATGCCCTTTTTCAATTAGATACTCCATAGCTAACGCGGCCCCCGCTTTATTATCGAGCAGTACTTGATTCACATTCGAATGGTTCAGCTCACGGTCGAGCACAACCAACTTATGTCCAAGCTCCGCATATTGAAGCAGCTCATCGCTGGAGAAAGAAGAGTCGAGCACAATGGCGCCGTCAATATTCCGTTCTGGCAGCAGACGGTGGGATTGCGCGCCGCTGCATACGATTAAGTCATAACCCTTTTTATTCAGCACTTCTTTGATCCCCTGCAGCAGTTCCCCATAGAAGGCTCCGTTAAAATCCGTAAGAAATGCCCCGATAATCTTAGTTTCCCGCTTCTTCAGTGATCTGGCCGCCGCATTAGGCATGTAATTTAATTCCTTGGCCATGGCCAATATGCGGCTGCTCGTTTCCTTCGTCACTTTGGGGTTCCCGTTTAACGCATAGGATACCGTGGAGATCGAGACCCCCGCTTTTTTAGCGATATCTTTAATACTAACCAAAATAACTCGCCCCTAACGATCCTTGCATCATTTCCCTTTACTATACCAATTTATCGGTGCCGCCGAAAGATCACTGGTTCCATTAGATGTAAATCGCAATAACATTATCTTCGCCGTTTAATAAAATCTCCAATTGCTCGCGCCGCACTCTTGTTCCGCCATGGCGATAACGGTTTGGCACGACTTCGGTCTCTACTGCTTGGCCATTAATCTCGATACGGCATTCCAATGACCCGCTGATATGATATTCGAATCTTACGGCGCGGTTATTCCAGGCAAATTCGAAATGAAGCCCATCCATTTCATGCGGAAGCACGGGATCAATGATCAGATCTCCTCCGTCTTGGCGAATGCCGAGACAGTTGGAGATGAGCTGGTTCATGTAGATTCCTGGTCCGCTGGAGTAGATTCTCCAGCCGCCTTTGACTGGAACTGTTCCTTCGAACAGCTCTTGGAATCGTTCCCCAGCATCATAACGAGTATTAAATTTCCCGTCTGAACTGCTGAAGTAGGCATTGCTTTGGCGCAATTCAGCGTTCGGCACCACTTCCCGTAAGCCGATCGGATTAATCATAGCAAGACCCTGCCAAGCCTCGTCCACCTTGCCGAGCTTCGCCATCGCCTCCACGAAGCGGATATGAGCGTGCACATACTGCAGCCCGATTTCACGGCCAAAGTTCGCCGCTTGCTCCGCGCGTTTGAAGTGCGTGCTTACGCCGCCGGCATATCGTGCCGGGCGGTTCATCAAGCGGACGCCATCAGGACAGTATAGCTCCTGCTTGATAATCCGGTAATGCGATTCAGCCTGCTCTTCAGTCAGCAGCTCGGCGATCATGCTGCGCGTCATCGGCAGCAGGCGATATTGAATGCCCGTCTTCGTATCGGTCGGGTGAAGCATAAGCTCCGCTTCCCCAGGTTTCTCCATATAGACGAAGCCGGGAATGACATCCTTTTGCAGCATATATCGATGGAAGTCGGCTTGAATGCCAGCTGCCAGCGTATGCAGTTCCACTGACAGCTCTTGGTGTTCATCCGTTAAAGCAGCGGATAATTGATTCAGCACTTGATAGGTCAAGGCGACCGTCCAGCTACTGATCATATATTGCTTGAGCTGCGCATTGGCTGGCTGGAGCGTATCGTCCCAGTCCCCATCGCCATAAGCGGACAAATGAGTATCGTGAAGAAAATGATTCTTCATGTACGTCAATTGCTTCTGCACATGCTCAAGCAGGGTTGGGCATTCTTCGGTGAACTCGAAGCCTTCCCGCTCCGTATAAGGAATTCGATCCTGAAGAATGCTGAAATCGTGCGTAGCCGAGATATAATCGGCGATGACCTTAAGCGGCCATACAATGATGTCGCCATGGCTTTCTTCTTGTTGGATGCGGTAATATTGATCGAACATAAACCATTGCGGCCAGTTTCCGTCATCCTCATACTGATGGGCATATACGGTTTTTATAATTTCGCGCACTTGATCGTATTTCTGCGTTGCCATGAAGTATTCCGTAGGCCCTTGGCATACGTCTCGCGTGCCCCAAGCCGCTCCGCCGTATTGCTCCAGCCCGTGCGGCACGGAATAATGGACCAGCATATTATGGGTGTACCACCAGGCAAGAGCATTAACCTTATTTAGCGATTCCGTTGCTTCACCTTTGTGTGATAATTGGAAGCCATTCATTACTTTCCTAAAATACTCGCGGTATCGCTCTATTTCTACAGCCGTATTCGGCCTCTCGAACGGCAGTTCTCCGCCGTGAATAAGTCCTTGAACCGTCAAGCTCCATTCCGAGCTAGCACTTAATTCAAGCACAACGAGCGAAGAGGATCCCGAATCAGCATGATCGGCAAGGGCTTTTTCGTCGGTCACGGTCACATCCGCTCCCGTAAGCTTCATACGGTAACACAAGTCTGGAAGGGTTCCAGCGTTATCTGAACCTTCGCACGAACGGAACACCAGAACATCGCCTTCACGTTCCATGAGGAAAGGCACTCCGTATTCATTGTTATTCATGGAGACTTGATTCGTAATCAGATAGCGGTAGGTCTTTCCGCTTATGGATTGTACGGTCAGATGAACCTCCGGCGTGTCCACTGCAGTGAGGTTCGTGACGACAATCGTGTCTTCAGCCGTTTTATAGGTCCAACGTACATAGTTAAAGCCAATCTCGTACATCGATGGCATCGTGAGCATCCGGAATTCGCCGTGCATCTCAACAAAAATCCTTTGACCTGACGTCTTCAGCACATTCAGCGCATTGCGGGCATTGGTCAGCATCTTGTTGGAGGACGTGTTTCCCACCACGAGCTGCGAGTTAAATATGCCGTACATATAAGATGTGGTAGTAAGCACTTGTTCGTTCATGCGAGCGTTATCCCCCGTCATGAGGATATGTCCATGCGGACGCTCCACGAGCAGCTCTTTCTCCTTTAATACCACATGCTCGTGCCCCTCTGTGAAGAAAGACAGCAGAACCCCGTTATCCCACTCCTCTTGATGACGGCTAGGAAAGTCGCGTTCGATCTCCTCCATTGTCATAGATTCAACCTGTAGAGGATCGCCGATTCTAGGCTGCAGGATAACCAAGTCCAGATATTCATCCCACTTTGTATCCAGTGTCTCCGCATAGGTCCATGCTTCCTGCACTTCATCCTCGTAGGCCAAGCTTACAACTGCATCCGGATGGTGAGGTTTGAACAGACCGTAAAAAACAAATCGCGCCATTCCATCGACTGTCACACGCTCCGATTGCAAAGCTGTATAAGCAAATTCATATTGATAGATCTCGCTAGCCAGTTTGGCTTTAGTCAACGCCTCAGGCTTGTTCGTTGCCTTATAGGATAAACCGAAGAATTGGAACCCGTCCGTTGCGTATTCCGCTGCATTGGTTATAGAGCCCTGCTGCAAGTACGGGAATTGTCCCTGCTGCGGCATATTTTGACGAGAACAGACGGCCCAGCCTTTGACAGGGTCATGAAAGACGGAATGATCCATATATTGAGACAGGTAGGCTTCATTTGATCGGACAGCACCTTGATCCGCAATCCCCACATCTTGCCCGTAGACAACATCGATGTCCGCTCCATGACCATGGACCCGTACGTCCCAGAACCAGATTAATTGAGGAGTGAGAGTAAATATGACTTCATATTCGAGTTCTTCTATATGACCCTTCCAAGAGATCTGGCTGTCAGTGCGACTGATTCGACTTGCAGAACGGATGCCAAGCAGCGGTACAAAGGATATCGATGATTCCCGGTGGATACGCAAATAAATATTGTTCATTGAACCGTCAATAGGGTTAGTTATCAGCTGATTGATCATCGTCTGATTGTAGGTAATCTTCCTAATATCCCCGCTGTTCATAAAAGTGAACGCCAACGCTCCATTTCGGATGCTGAAGTCTGTATCATTAGGTCTTGTCATGTCCTTCACTCTCTTTCTTATTCAAACTATGTAGGTTGAAAATTGTAAATCGAAACGTTTCTATTGATATTAAATCATTATAAATAGCATTAGTTTTGGAGTCAACAAACAAATAAATAACGATGAAATTAAATTTTATAACCACTTTCGTTCACAAATATGCATTTTTTATCGCGTTTTTATCGAATTTACACTTTGAATCGAAACGTTTCTATTGGATTGAAAGTGTGACTAAAAAAAGCCTGAGCCCGTGGTTGAACGGTTACCCGAAAGAATCACGTAATGTTCCATTCCGGCCGCCTTGCCTGAAAATAGTTATTTTCGTTTAAAAGATGGACACTTTGAAAAAAGTGATCTCTCTCGGGCTTTTTACGTTAACAATCAATGAATAAGAGAGGTTGAGGATTATGTGTGAAAGAGTTGGAATAGGGGGGAGTAAGGTTTGAATGAGTGATGAGTGATGAGTGTGAATGAGTGAATGAATGAATGTGTAAATGAATGAATCCATATTTCTCGGTCGGATGATGTTGCAGAAAGTGCAACAATTCTGCCTTAGATCCCACCTCTATCCCTTCGATGTTGCATAATGTACAACAATTTAGCCCGATACAGGCCATTTCGCGACAAATGGGCTCGGATTGTTGTACAAACTACAACTTTTACTCGCAAAGTAGCCTTTAGGCATGTGAATTGTTGTAGAAACTACAACATTGGCAATCACAATAGCCCATCGAAGTTGCTGAACCGACAATAAAATCGAATTAAGAGTTATGCCTACCAGTTTTGAAGCGGCACCAATAGACAGTTTTTTTAACCAGCCAAGTTAACTGTGGTTAAGGCTTACTCTGAGCGCTTTGAACTCCTTATATCGAATTAGCAATCTTCATCAATGGACGCAAAAAAGATGACTCCCTGCGAATACCGAATACAGGAGCCATCTTTATCAATTAGAACGATCTATTCGGCAAAACCCAGCTTGTTCATCTTGTTGTACAGCGTTGCGCGTGACAGACCGAGCCGTTTGGCCGTCGCCAGTTTATTGCCTTTTTCCAGTTCCAAAGCTTTGATAATGATCTGTTTCTCATGTACTTCCAACTCCACCTGCATGGTTTGGATCACATTCGGAATTTCCTCTTGGAGAGGAGGGCCATCCTTATGTTTACTGGTATTACTGGCACAGATGGACATCGGTAGGTCATCTCTTTTCACCGATCCGTCTGCAGCAAAAACGACCAATCGTTCAATCGTGTTCCGCAATTCTCGTATATTGCCAGGGCCAACTGTAGTGAAGCAGATCCAATAAGACCTCTTGCGGGATATGCTGAATGAGTCGGTTATAGCTAATTGAGAATTCGTTCAAGAAACAATGCGTCAGTTCGATGATATCTTCTTTTCTCTCGCGAAGCGCGGGAATGTCAATCGTAACCACATTCAAGCGGTAGTAAAGGTCTTCGCGGAACGACCCGTTTTTGACTTGAGCGTTCAAATCGCGATTTGTGGCGGCAATGATTCGAAAATCGGCTTTCAACTGCTTAGTTCCGCCTACGGCGTAATAGGTTCTTTCCTGCAGCACACGCAGAAGCTTGACCTGCATATCGAGCGGCATTTCACCAATTTCATCCAAAAATAAGGTACCGCCCGTCGCAAGTTGTATTTTTCCCTTTTTGCCATTGCTGTCAGCTCCAGAAAAGGCGCCTTTTTCATATCCGAACAATTCGCTTTCGAATAAGGAAGGAGATATGGCACCGCAGTTGATCGCGATAAAAGGAGCGTTCGATTTTTCTCGCACGTCATGGATGGCTTTGGCGAAAAGCTCCTTGCCGACGCCGGTTTCACCGAGAATGAGTACCGTTGCTTTGGTTGTGCCAACTTTTTTGCACATGTCTATCATTCGCTTAATGGCGCTGCTCGTCCCTTTGATCGAGCTGAACGGATCGGTCGATGGTTGAAGCTGGGCCATTTGCTGCTGCAGTTGATGGACCTTGGAAGTAGCGTTGAATAGCTCCTGATTCAACCTGACCTCACTGGTAATGTCGGTTTCTGCAACGACAGAGCCGATGATTTGCCCATTAAGGCGAATAGGGTTCGAGTTAATCAGGACATATAAATCGGGCCGCGGTTGGTGCAGCTTACGAAAAACAGAATCACCGGTTTTATGGGTTTGTAAGATTTGCAGCATGTCAGCAGGAAAGTAATCGGCCATTGATTTGTTAAGAATGTCTTCGGCTTTAATAGAAAAGATTCGCTCGGCCCCCTTGGTCCACACGACCGTTCGTTCTTGATCATCAATCATGGAGATGGAGGCATCCATCGTAGCGATCATCGACTCGAAATAAGCTTCCAAAATTTGGTGCGCTTGATGAAAGGCAGTAAGCATATCGACAGCGGTCACATAACCGATCGGCTGGTCGGCAGCATTTTGCACAAGGATGTAATCGGTTTCGTGAAATAGCGGGATGACAGCGTCTATCGGCGTCTTTTGAGAGATGGATACGGCGGTTTGCCAAGGCACAGTCATCAAGCTAAGCCCGTTAACTGGGCGTTCTCCGACATAATAATAAAGCTGCAAGCCGTCTTTATAAAAAAGAACCGTTTTTTGATTCAACTGAAGGGAGGACGCATATTCCACAAAACGAGCTTCCGCGTCGCCGTCTTTTTCGATGAAATAATAATTGTTCTGAATCAAATCGTCTAGGATAGGGGGTTTGTGCTTCATTGTCATGACCTCGCCTTATATGGGTAGCGTTTTTGTTTAAAATTATACGCTTCATGTGAATAAGTGTAAATTTTTTTAGACACATGTGGCTCTATAATTTGGCATGAAAATTGCTTATTTAAAATGTATGAGTGATGAATCTACATGTTGGAAAGGGAATATGTCTATGGGTGTAAATCATGCGGAAGTTGTCATTATTGGAGGTGGAATCGTAGGTTCAGCCATCGCCTATTTTTTGAGTAAACAAGGGTTGGACGTAACCGTGCTTGAGAAAGGGGAAGTGGCGAGCGGTACGTCATCTCGTTGCGACGGCAACATTTTGGCAATCGATAAAGATCCAGGCTTTGATAGCCAAATGTCGCTGTTACAGGGAATTTCAAGATCAGAACGAATCAGGGAGATTTTACAGCTAAAAAAATCGTGAATGCAGCAAGTGTATGGGCTCGCGGCCGCATGGTCGGCTTGGACATTCCGATCGTGCCCCGGAAAGGGCATCTGATCGTTGCTTCGCGTCAAGTCCCTGTCGGCTTGCGGAAAGTGATGGAGTTCGGTTATTTGATCTCGAAATTCGGCGGCCAGCGCAAAGTTGACCCGCTCACGGATAAATATGGCGTTGCACTCGTGTTCGAACCTACGGAAAGCCAAAACTTTTTGATTGGCAGCAGCCGGGAGTTTGTCGGTTATGATACCCATGTGAATATGGAAGTTGTCCGTTGTATGGCGAGAAGAACGCTTCGTTTTTATCCCAAAATCGGAGATTTTCAAATCATTCGCACTTACACCGGGTTAAGGCCCTGGACGAAAGATCATTTGCCGATCGTTTCTGCAGTTCATGAGGTGCCGGGCTATTATGGCGAGTTAGAGATCGGTCAAAACTTTGTGCACGAAAGCATTGTAGATAGCCAGTTTACGGGACGCGTCATGGAAACGGTGAAAGTGGCTGAATATGAAGCTATCATCCCTCTTATCCAAGGTAGAGCTTTCATCACGGGGACACACCAGTTTATTGTTGACCCCACTGATCCGCTCGGGGGAAGGTTTCCTTCTGGGTTAATGAACAGGGGGACTAAGGAGGAAGAGCAAATGTATACATATAGCGTAACCCAATGGATTTACGGAACCGAAGATTTGGAAACGAGTCTAGTTCGATTGAAAAAGTACGGTTATGACGGAGTGGAGCTTGCCGGTGAACCGGATAAAATGGACCTGAGCGCTGTTCAATCACTATTAAGCAAGTACGGTTTGGCATGCACCTCTATATGTGGAATCTATACAATGGATCGTGATCTCTCTAGTCCTAATGCAAAAATACGGAGTCATGCCGTTCAATATGTGAAGGCATGTGTGGATATGGCTGCGCAGTTGGGGGCTTCTGTTGTCATCGTCGTTCCATCGCCTGTTGGAAAAAGCGCCCCTGATTCGACCTATCAGGAAGAATGGAAGCTAGCAGTCTCCAGTCTTCAAGATGCAGGAGCCTATGCGGAGTCGAAAAACATCGTTCTGGTGATCGAGGCGTTAAATCGATTTGAAACCTATTTGGTCAATACGTTAAGCGCGGCTAAACAGCTGGCCCAAGAGGTGGATCAAAGCAGCGTACGAATCATGGCTGATTTATTTCATATGAATATGGAGGAAAGAAGCCACAGATCCGCACTTCAGAACATAGCTCCATATCTGGCTCATGTCCATATCGCTGACAACACGAGAGAAGCGGCCGGTTTAGGCCAAACCAACTTTGAGGATGTATTTAGAACTTTGCAGGAGATCGGTTACCAAGGGTGCATTACCATGGAATTTATGCCGCCGGTATCTAATCCATACATGACGGCTCAACAAAGCGAATCGGGCGCACTTCATGATACATATACACAACAATCCATCTATCATATCAAGGGTATCGTCAGAGCTTTGATGAAATAAGGGTTCGAACATGGCTAGTAGTGGGGGAAATAAACGCGACTCTTTTAACGACTCATTTCGTTGACATTTGGGCAATAATTGTCTGGTTTCTTCCAGATTCCTTCGCTTTATACAAGGCCTGGTCGGCCATATGAATCAGCCCCTCAAGCGAATCTGAGTGCAAAGAATAGTGTGCGATGCCTTGGGAGACAGTAATAGGCTGTCCAACAGGATTTGCATTATTTTCTAGTGTATGGCGAATTCGTTCGGCAACAAGATAAGCCTCCTCAGCAGCAACTTGAGGAATAAGTGCAATGAATTCTTCACCTCCGAAACGACAACACACATCACTTGGTAGAACGGCTGAAATGATAATTTTTGCGAAATGCTTCAACACTTCGTCCCCAGCTTGATGACCATAAGTATCATTAATAGATTTGAATCTATCAATATCCATAATAATAATAGAAAACGAAGTTTGCTCCTCAATCCATTTATGCATGATTGCTTCAAGTGTTCTTCGGTTTGTTAACCCGGTCAATGGATCTGTCATTGCATCATGTGTCAATTGATCGGTCTGTTTTTTTATAGCCGTTAATGCATATCTAACTGCTTTTGATAACAAATCGACCTCTCTATTCCAATGCTGTTTTCCTTCAGGGAGTTCGACTTTTTCTCTACCGATTTTGATCACCAGGTCGGCCAAGGATACAAAAGGTTTCGCCAATCTGCGCGCAAGCCCTATGACGATTAGCATTAATAACGAAAATGGAAGTATCGCATACAACAGAATGGCTGTTATATGACGACTCAATTGTTCATAAACGACACTTATAGGCGACACCACAACTACACCCCAACCATTTTCCGGAACCTTTACGTATCCTGCTAGTAAAGCCTCTCCATGCAAATTGACCATCTGTTCATATCCGCTTTGACCTCGAATAAGCTTTCGAACGACTTGATTGACACTGATATCCTCGCCTAACCGAGTTGTGTCGCGATGGAACAGCACGTGACCGTCAGATTCCACGATGTAAAAATATGAACCTACTTTATCTGCCGGGTTGCTCCCGAAGATCATATTCAATATGTTGTATTCTTCAAGGTAAAGAGTTCCTCCGATAAAGCCCCGGTATATACCTTCCTTGTCGAATATGGGTTCGCTCATAAATACGATGAGGCGCTTGGAAGTCACAGAAATGTAAGGTTTGGAGAGGTAGGGCTTTTGCGAGACTAATGCGGTCTTAGCCGCATCCGTTGTAATATATTTTCCAGCTGTGCCGACGGATTCCGGAGACACATTTCGAACAAGTCCCGTTTCATCCACCACGGAAATGGAATTAAAGTAGTTGCTGCTATGACGCATTAATTCTAGATTAGAATATACTTCATTAGCATTCATGGAGTTTATATTTGAAAAAATGCCTGCAGAATAATACAAGCTGCTACGCATGGATTTAAACAAAGAGTCTATGGTCTGGCTCATTTTGCCTGCGCTTGAATAATTCAAAGTGAGTGTTGTGTCGATCAGTGATTTTTTTTTCGATTGATAGGAAGCAACGAGCAGAATGGTTAAAGTCAGAAGAACGGATATGGAGACCAGCCCTACTAAGAGTGTGGCTAAGCTAATCTTATTTCTTTGGTTTGCTTTTATTTCGTTTAGCATAGGCACTGGACGCCACCTTTGCACTGGATTCGACATATTTCGTCATGTTTGAGCTTTAATTATAAAACAAAATACCTATAAATGCAGTATATAAATCCCATGTACCATGACTAAAGACTTATACTAGCTGAAATGTTAGGCTATAAAACAGTTTGATCCAATAAAGGTATGAACTGTTTGGCAGCAGGTGAGAAGTGTTTATTGCGATGATAAACATAGCTGATTCCTCTAAGGAATTTGATTCCTTGGATAGGGACCTTAACTAGTAAACCATGATTAATTTCCTGTTGAATAGCAAAGTTAGAAACAATAGAGACTCCGAGGTTATGGATGACGCCTTGTTTGATGCCTTCCAAATTACTTATTTCCATATATTTAGGAGGGGTGAACCCGTGCTCTTTAAATTGATCTTCTAAGTAAATTCGTGTAGCGGATTTATCCGGTTTTAAAATTAATGTTTCATTGACCAAGTCCTTTAGCGAACATTCCTGCTTTTGTGCCAGTTTGTGTGATGGATTAACGATAAGAACTAGCTCATCCTGATAAAATGTTGTCCGTTGATAACGAGTTTCATCAATCCGTACACGATCAGAAAGAATCAAGAAATCAACTTTATTGGAATCCAACATGTGAATCAGGTGGTTGGAAGATGTAATATTCATATTTATTTTAATATTTGGGAATTTAATGGAATATTCTCGCAGCATTCTAGGGAGTAGGTAAACTCCAACGAAATTACTTGCTCCTATGGATAAGGTTCCAAAGGATAAATCCTCGAGCTGCCTGATATGATCCTTGGCCGAGTAAAGTAAGTTAATAATTTGTTCAGCATATGGTTTGAAATGTTCACCTTGTTTCGTTAAATATAACTTTTTTCCGATTCTATCAAAAAGGGGAACCCCTAATTCTTCTTCCATACTTTGGATTTGCATACTTACAGACGGTTGGGAGCAGTAGAGCTGTTCAGCTGCTTCGGTAAAATTAAGGCATTCCGAAAGTGTAATAAAGGTCTGCAGTTTGTTTACGTTCATCATTTACCCACCATCCAAGTTTCGATTTACTATAACATTATCTTATTATTATCTAAATATAATCAAATTGTATAATAATACTACTGTGAATATAATGAAAGTGCAATCAGTTGAAATAAGGAGGATGTCAATTTTTTTAGACAGGAGTGATTACAACGATAGATCTTGAGAGGAAAAAGCGATGTTTACTAATTGGAAATTAGCCACTAAATTGCTTGCTTTGTATGTCGTCAGTTTCATGGCTTTAACCTTGTCAACGGGATTGTCATTACGATCAATGGGGAATGTATCCAGTCATTTGATTCAGACCCTATATATGGAAGGCTACCAAGTAAGCACACTTATTCTTCGTGCCGATAAGGATTTGTATCAACAATTGTTAAATCAAAGAACAATCGTTCAGTCTGACATGTCGAAAGAGGAATACGAGATTCAAATTCAGCATTATAAAGACAATCTGATGAATATTCGTAATCGCATGTTGGAAGGCAAAGAAATATTTGAAAACAACCGGGCTAAATACGAAAACATCCTAACAGCAAACTCAAGGAAAAACGTTTTCGACAACTTGGATGATTTTTTTCAGCAGTTCGATGATTGGGAACATAGCACCACAAGTCTGGTGGAAAAGGTATACATGCTACCAACTAAAGATCGTCAAGTGGTTTTGAATGAAATCGTAACGTACGATAACAAATTTGAATTGGCTAGGGATACGCTGAAAGAAATTCGGTACCTAATGGATTCGTTAGCTAAAGAAGAAGTTCAGAAAGCACATTTGTTAACCAAGGAAACTCTAATTACAGTTATCCTTATTGCAATGATCTTATTCATTATCATTTTCATAATAGGTTGGTACGTAATTCGTTATATGGTTAAATCAATCCATCAAATTGTGCATGTATCCGAACTCGTTTCTATGGGGAAGTTAGCTGTCGAGCCTATCGAAGTAAAGAGTAAAGACGAATTTGGTAAGCTGGCTCAATCCGTCAATAGGATGACAGATAACCTTCGTCAACTGATTCTTAACGCAAGCGAGACGGCCGAAATGTTGGCTGCTTCATCCGAACAGTTGCTAAGCGCTGTGGAGGAGGAAGAGTATGCCGCAGACAAGATCCGCGAGGGTTACAAAAGCGTTTCAGAAGGTACCGTAAGACAAAATAAAATGGTCAGTCACACATTTGAAGCTATTAAATACATCTCAGAGTATGTCGGGGTGGTAGAAAATAATAGTCAAATCGTGGCTCGTTCATCGGAAGAAACTCTACTAGCTTCACAGGAAGGTCATGCCTCTGCGCAAAATATTGTGAATCAAATGAAAGATATTGATGACGCGGTAACCGAGACCTCATCTATCATCCTTCAACTGGGAGAAAGTTCAGAAAAGATTGGTCATATGATGTCTATCATTAGTGAGATTGCCAACCAAACAAAGCTGCTAGCGCTCAATGCTACCATAGAGGCTGCCAGGGCCGGCAATCATGGAAAAGGCTTTGCAGTTGTAGCGGAAGAAGTTAGAAAGTTAGCTGAAAGGTCGGCACAATCAACCCAAATCGTTGGTGAAGTCATCGTGGATATTCGTTATCATACTGGGCTTGCCGAGAAATCGATGAAAGTCGTAACCGAGAAAGCCAACTTAGGGCGTGTCAAATCCGATCAAGTCCAAATCGTATTAGAGATGATTCAAGCTAAAGCGACAGACGTATCGGAAAAGATGAAAATATTATTTGAAGGCTTGGAACATATTAAAAATGAAAGCGATAACATATTAATGGCGACGGAAGAGGTCAAAATCGTAGTTGAGGATAACACCCGCTCTAGCCTGGACAATCAATTGATGATTAATCAACAATCTGTAACGGTCAAGGAGATATCTGCTTCCGCCAAGTCGTTATCAGAAACTGCAGAAAGAGTGGATCAGTTATTGAGCAAATTTAAATACTAATATTCGTTTTGGAGATGATGTATTTGACCGATGGGGTTGGTATAAGCGGAACAGGGAGAATCGGGCGTTTATTAATTAGAAAAATATTCAAAGACAACACATGTCAAAATCCGTTGAAAGCAATTAACACGAATTATCCAGCCGAGACCATTGCACATTTATTGAAATATGACTCCGTGCACGGGATATGGGACGTCGACATTACCGCTGGGGAAAGTTATCTTATCATTAACGGTCGACGCGTGGAAGTTGTCTTTGAGAATGAACCAGAACGAATACCTTGGAAAAGTCTAGGAGTCGATGTGGTCATAGATGCGACGGGTAAGTTTAATGATCGGTATGGGGCACAAAAGCACCTTTCTGGAGGAGCCTCCACAGTCGTATTAACCGCCCCGGGGAATCAGGTAGACCAGACAATAGTCATGGGTGTAAATCAACAAAACTATGATCCATCGAAGCATTTTTTACTTTCAGCTGCATCCTGTACGACCAATTGTTTGGTGCCAATACTAAACATATTAGATCAGTCATTTTACGTGAACGATGTGTGGGTTACAACGATTCATTCCTATACAAATGATCAAAAACATCTGGATAATCCTCACCAAGACTTACGCCGAGCACGTGCATGTACACAATCTATTGTCCCAACCAGTACAGGGGTAGGTCAGGCTATTAAGGATATCATGCCTAGACTTGCGCCATTAGTCAATGGTTTATCCATAAGAGTTCCTACACCTAATGTATCGTTGCTAGATTTAACTATTCGTGTAGGAGGGAGGGTAATGCGAGATGAGGTGCGTGATTCACTGCTCAAAGCTGTTAATGGGGAATATAGCAGGTATGTAGATTTTGTTGAAGCTCCATTGGTTTCGATAGATTTTGTAGGTTGTGATAAATCGGCCATCATAGATGGTTTGTCTCTTGCTGTTCGGGATGATCAAATCAAACTCTTGGCATGGTACGACAATGAATGGGGATATGTTAGTAGAGTTTTGGATTTAATAAGTATGGTTCTTAACAAAAAGCGGGAAGTGTTTATTTAATTATGATGGATAATAAGGGGTCATCACTAGAATTAGGAGTTATTTTGTGCAAGTACTGCGGTATTGAAATTGCAACTGTAGATACCGAAAAAGTCATCATTTATTACAGTGTATGTACAAACGAAACTTGTCTTAAACTAAGGGAAGAGTAAAATTAATAATAACGATATCTTATGATAATTAGAAATAAATCAAATTGTTTTATAACGTTTTTTTGGATAATATGAAAGCGAATTCATTAATAAATTGAGGAGAATGAGAGATGACAAATGTTCTGACTACTGAAGAAGAGGATGGTAAAGAGCCGCCTCACCAAAAGAAAAGTAATGTGGAAGACATCATGAGAAAGTGGGGAATTCCCCTTGCGGCTGTTGTAGGATTACTTTTATTCTTCATGCCCACACCGCAAGGTCTGAGTCTAGAAGCGCAAAAAGCAATTGCTATTTTTACTGCATCGCTAATCCTTTGGATAACCACACCCATTCCCATTTATTTAACATCGATTATTGCGATTTTGCTGCTTCCTTTAGTCGGAGCTGTTAAAGATCAAGATGTGGCATTTGGAACGTTAGGTTTTGATGTCATTTGGCTAATGGTTGCGGCATTTATCCTGACTTCTGCTATGATGAAGTCTAATTTAGGCAGAAGATTTGCATTGTGGATGGTCACGAGTTTCGGGAAAACTCCCAAGAGAACGCTGCTCGTACTTATCATAATTAACTTTGTCCTTGCTTTTTTCGTACCTTCAACAACGGCAAGAGCTACGCTGATGGTGCCTATATGCTTAATTTTGTTAGAAGTCTATAGAGCCATTCCTGGTAAAAGTAATCTTGGAAAAGTGATGATGCTGCAGGGTGTCCAAGCCGATGCAATCGCTACATCTGGCATTATGACAGCCACATCGGGCAACATCATTGCCGTAGGTTTTATTAATGAACAAGCGGGCGGGCACATCGGATATATCGATTGGTTATTAGCTTCTATGCCTACGGCTATCATCACCATGGGGCTGACCTTTTTCATTGGATTTAAGCTCTTTTCCATCAAGGGTGAGTCTACGTTTGAAAATGCAATGGGTAAGTTGAAGGAAGAGCTGAAGAAGTTAGGTTCTTTTTCACTAAATGAAAAGAAAGCTTTAATTATCTTTGTTTGTACGGTAATCCTTTGGGCTACAGGCGATTATCAAAAAGGGTGGTTTGGTTTTGCACTCAGCACCGAACAGACAGCGGTTCTTGCAGCACTCTTTTGTCTGCTGCCTAGAGTAGGAGTACTTACATGGAAAGAAGCAAATATCAAATGGGAACTCATGATCTTCGCTGCTGGCGCTTATGCGGTTGGTAATGCGCTGGATAAATCCAAAGGCGCGGAATGGATTATCAAGAAAGTAGTAACCTTCTTAGGACTGGAACATATGAGTCATGCCTTGGTTTATGTGGTGGTCGTGTTCCTAAGTATGTACAGTCATCTCATATTTACGAGTAAAACCGTACGTGTGACGATCTTAATCCCAGCGTTCATTGCTCTGGCCAAGACATTAGGTATGGATCCTGTGCCTCTTGCATTAGCTGCCGCCATGACGATGACCTATACAATAACTCTCCCTCCGCATTCCAAGGTGAATACCATTTATTTTGGAACAGGTTATTTTTCTGTATTAGATCAAGTGAAGTATGCGATTGTTACTTGTTTTATTGGCGCTTGCGTTATCAGTTTATCCATATTTACCTGGTTTAAAGTACTGGGATTATAAAAAAATTCGGAGGAAACCATGCTAAAAAGAAAAGTTATTCTGGCTATTGCCGACGGTTTGGGGGACCGTCCTCATCCTTTACTAAATAATGAAACTCCATTGGAATATGCTAAAACGCCAAATCTAGATTTGCTGGCATCAAGAGGTACTTCGGGAATGATGGATTTGATTGGTTCTGGAATTCCGGTGGGAACGGATATGGGCCATCTCATTTTATTTGGCTATCAGCCTCATCACTACCCAGGACGCGGGCCGATCGAAGCATTAGGCATTGGTATGGACATTAAGCCGGGAGATGTTGTGCTGCGTTGTAACTTTGCTACCATAAATGATAACGGGATCGTCGTTGATCGTCGTGCTGGACGGATTCGAGAGGGGACAGATGATCTAGCAGAAGCTATCAACGGAATGGAGATTGATGGGATTGAAGTTTATTTTAAAGCGGCTACGGAACATCGCGCTGTCCTGATTCTGCGGGGCGAAGGATTGAGTGATAAAATCAGCGATTCTGATCCCAAAGCCCCAAACGATGGAGTGCCCTATCATGAAATAGAACCACTGGACGAATCTGAGGAGTCCAAGAGAACAACTTCGCTTCTAAATCTCTTCCTTAAGAAGGCACACGAAATATTATTGAATCATCCAGTAAATACAGAGCGTCTTGAGCAGGGGAAAATGCCAGCGAATTTTATTCTGACCAGGGGAGCAGGTCAAATGGTAGATCTTGAACCTATAGTAAATCAGTTTCATATTAAGGGGAGCTGTATTGCAGGAGAAAGCACGGTTCTAGGTGTTGCCCAACTAGCAGGCTTTAAGACGATTACGGACAGTAGCATGACTGGCAATATAGATACGAATATCGAGTTAAAAGCTAAATTGGCAATCGAAGAAATAGCCGAGAATGACATGGTTTATGTGCATATGAAAGCACCTGATGTTAAAGGTCACGATAACTTACCGTTTGAAAAAGCTAGAGCTATCGAGCTGTTTGATCGGATGGTGGGGCTTATTTTACAAAGTTTACCGAATGATACCTACCTTGCCCTAGCTGCCGATCATTCTACACCTTGCGAAGTCGGTGAACACACCGGTGATCCGGTTCCAATTCTCATTTACGGGCCAAGTATCCGTAGAGATCGAACCATGGCGTACAATGAATTGGATTGTGCTTATGGGGGATTAGGGCGTTTATCTGGAAACGATTTTGTTAGAACCTTACACGGGTTAATGGGAATTGTGAAAAAACAGGGTAACTAGATAGGTGGAAAAAATGGAACGAGAATTGGCATTGGAAATTGTTCGTGTGACAGAGTTAGCGGCACTGGCCTCGGCTCCATGGATGGGCAGAGGGGACAAAAATAACGCGGATGGTGCGGCAACTTCAGCTATGCGAGCTATGTTTGACTCTGTTTCCATCAGGGGAACGGTAGTCATTGGTGAAGGAGAAATGGATGAAGCCCCTATGCTGTACATTGGTGAAGAGGTTGGCAGCTTGAACGGACCCGAAGTCGATGTGGCAGTAGATCCGTTAGAAGGAACCGACCTTGTTGCAAAGGGATTGAATAATGCGATGTCAGTGATAGCTATAGCAAACAAAGGGAATTTGTTGCATGCACCGGACATGTATATGGAGAAACTGGCGGTTGGCCCGGCATTAGTTGGCGTCCTGAATATTAGCGATTCACTAGAAATTACGCTGATAAAAGCAGCAGAAAAGTTAAATAAAAAGGTTTCGGATTTAACCGTGATGATATTGGATCGAGCCCGACATGAAGAAAAGATTCAAACTCTGCGAAAGATTGGCGTAAGGACTAAGTTTCTTTCAGATGGAGATGTTGCGGGGGCTATGGCTCCTGCTTTTCCGGAAGCGGGGATAGATCTGTATGTGGGTTCGGGTGGGGCTCCCGAGGGTGTACTGGCGGCAGCTGCCCTTAAATGCTTGGGTGGGGAGCTGCAAAGTAGATTGATGCCAGCTGATGGAATTGAGTATGACCGATGTATCCAAATGGGGATCGAAGATCCCTATAAGGTTTTATCAATGGAAGATATGATTGGTTAGCGGCACCTCGTTCCTCGCCAGCCTATTTTAGCAGCTTATATGTCCGAAATCGCTCCTGACTGCTCATGACAACCAGCATCTGCTTGTCTACTAGATTACGAAGGAGCGTTCTCGCATGTCTCGTGGTGAATCGTGCGCAGAAATTCCGTCTCCGCGTGGCCTAGTCCTTTTTCCAGGCGTTCCCGTCTTCTCCCGTTCGTTTCTTCCTCCACCTGTTTCTGCATAAACTGCTCAAATGCTTGTTCAAATTTCAAACCATATCATCCTCCATCGTAGCGGTCCTAAATAAAAACGCCGCCCCAATCCACGAACGCAAAGTAACAAATCTACTTGGCGCTGCATGAGATTAAGAGCGGCGTGTGCTTCACGACCATTTTACAACCAGCATATAGCAAATAATTGTCCTCCGCTAGGGGAGCAAGCGAATGGTCATTCAAAAATAAATGAACTCACCATCTTGGGGGATAAACACCGAATCTAACGCACTTTGTTTCTCTAGATAAGAAAGAAGATCTTTTCTTGTTAACGTGCAGTGACTAATTGCATCCATATGTACGGCTACAATTTTAGACGAGGGAGATACCTGTAAGACTTTAATGATATCTTGAGGGGTCATAGTGATAATAGAACCCAACAGCAGCTGAGCTCTTGGTGTATTTAAGATACAAACCTGAGGTTGGTACTGCTTAAAAACTTGGTTGATTTGATCGGTAAAAATGCAATCTCCTACAATGTATAAGGAGTTCTCATCTGAAGTACTCAGAATATAACCGGATACTTGCCCAAGCAGTTTAGATACGATTCCCTTGGCATGCTGGCCACTAATTCTCCTAAAATCAATTCCACACCATGGATAGGTATCATCTATTGAATAAACGTTATAGAAACCACAGGATTTAATATATTTTTGATCAGCAGGTTGGCAAAAGACGGGGACCTTCTTGTTTAGAACGGTCTTTGCTGTTTTGTCGAAGTGATCAAAGTGTAAATGAGTTAGTAGTATAGCATCGATATTTTCAAAAGTTTCCAACGTTACGGGGAGAGGTACGGATGGGTTTCTACGTAAAGTCCTTGTAAAAGGAACTGGAGGGAGCTGTCCCACATCACTTAACATAGGGTCAACAAGAATTCTTTTGCCATTCATTGTAACAAGGGAGGTTGCATTACGGATATGTTGAATAGAGAAAGACATGGCTATCATCTCCTAATTATTGAAATAGTGTATCATAAAAAATAATACCGACCGGTCTGTTTTTAAATTAACACAGCGTTAGGTATTCTGCAAGAAATTTTTTCCACCTTGTTGAACGAATCTTATGTAGTTTTGATTGTTTTTCAAAAAGTAGTATGCTATTTTAAGACCAAACGGTACTTTTTTGATAGGAGGTTGTACCATGCGTAAGGGCCAAATAACGAAAGAACATATCATTCGGGAGTCCGCTGGTTTGTTTAATACAAAGGGATATACGGGGGCTTCTCTATCTGAAATTATAGATCGTTGCGGTATACGTAAAGGCGGAATTTATAATCATTTTGAAAACAAAGATGAAATTGCTCTTGCGGCCTTTGATTATTCTTTTTCGCAAATTCTAGAGCGCCTTTCCAAAGCACTAGAGAATGCATCCAACTCCAAAGAGAGACTGTTGGCCATATGCAAGGTTTATATCGACCTCATTGAAACCAACTCTTTAGAAGGAGGATGTCCGATATTAAATACAGCAATTGAAAGCGACGATGGACACCCTCATCTCAAAGAACGGGCTCAACATGCGATGAAAATTTTTTTCGAGAAGCTAACCTTGATCATTAACAATGGCATTGAGCATCAAGAATTTAGAAAAGATATAGATACAGACGAGGTTTGCAGCTATATTATTGCTGTGGTAGAAGGCGGCGTTATGCTGAGTAAATTATTTGATGATAGCAAGTACATTCGACATTGCGCGAGTAATGTTAGACAATATATCGATGATCGGATGCTGATCAAAGAATAGGGGCCTGCCGCAGCAGGTCCTTATTTTTTTTCATTTATGCAAGGTTTTGTTAGAGGTACGAAAGTCATTTACACAGATTCACTATCATATATCTTTTAGAATGAGTATGCAAAGAACGTGATCCAGAAAGGAGCTAATTAAATGGAAATTCCTAGACGGAATCAAGGTACGTACGGAAATGTGCCTCAACCCATCCGAAATGACGGCGCAGGAGCGATAGATACCGGCCCCGGGACGTGATGAGGGATATGGAAAACCCTGACATGCTGGTTCCGCCTGTAACGGATGCTGGCTTGCTCCCTAACATGAAATTTTCATTCTCTGACACTTCTATGAAGTTAAATCACGGAGGATGGTCACGGGAAATCACCGTCAGGGAACTGCCCATTGCGACCACGCTCGCAGGTGTAAATATGAGCTTGACGCCCGGTGGTGTCCGGGAATTGCATTGGCATCAACAAGCAGAATGGTCCTATATGATATTAGGTCGAGCACGGATTACTTCAATCGACTCAGAGGGGCGAAATTTCATTGCCGACGTAGGCCCAGGCGACCTTTGGTACTTTCCTCCAGGACTACCGCATTCCATTCAGGGGTTGGAGCACTGCGAATTCTTGCTCGTCTTCGATGACGGTAACTTTTCAGACCTTAGCACCTTATCGATCTCCGATTGGTTTGCACACACGCCCAAAGATGTACTGTCGGCCAATTTCGGCGTACCCATGAGTGCCTTTAACAACATTCCTTCCGGGCAGGTTTATATCTATCAAGACAAGATTCCTGGTCCTCTGGAAAACGAGAAGGTACAGTCCCCATACGGAACTACACCCCTGAGCTTCAAGCATCAGCTGCTAGCACAAACACCGATTAAAACACCAGGCGGAAGCGTACGAATCGTTGACTCTTCTAATTTTCCAATATCAAAAACTATCGCAGCAGCGCTTGTGGAGGTTGAACCAGGTGCTATGAGAGAACTGCATTGGCATCCGAATAACGACGAGTGGCAGTATTACCTTACTGGACAAGGGCGCATGACGGTATTTGATGGTAATGGGATAGCCCGAACATTTGATTATAGAGCGGGTGATGTCGGCTATGTACCATTTGCTACGGGTCACTATATTCAAAATACCGGTAATCAACCGTTATGGTTTCTGGAAATGTTCAAGAGTGACCGATTTGTTGACATATCATTGAATCAATGGATGGCGCTTACCCCTCGCGACCTGGTTAGAAACAATTTGCATGTTGGACCCGAATTATTGGATGCGCTTCGCAAAGAGAAATGGCCGGTTGTCAAATATCCGGGATTTTCCTATTACCCTAAGTAAGGGCGAAATGGGCGAAGTTATATTTGCGAAAGAGGCATTCTGCATACGAGCATGCCCACCTGCCATTTTCAAGTCTCAGTCATTACGCCGCCATTTACATGCAGTACCTGTCCGGTAACAAAAGAGGAATCATCCGATGCCAAGTAGATGTAGGTCGGAGCAAGCTCGAACGGCTGACCGGCACGTTTCATCGGTGACTCTGTACCGAATGTTTTTACGTATTCTGCGGAGTAACTGGAAACGATTAACGGGGTCCAAATCGGGCCCGGAGCTACCGCATTCACCCGGATTCCTTGTTTCACTAGCTGAAGCGAAAGCGAACGGGTGAACGATACGATTGCCCCTTTGGTCGATGAGTAATCTACAAGCAAAGGCGCACCTGCGTATGCGGTAACAGAGGCCGTGCTGATGATCGAGCTTCCTGGCTGCAAATACGGGAGCGCGGCTTTGGTCATAAAGAAAAGCGGGAAAATATTGGTACGGAACGTATCCTCGAGCTGCTGGGTACTTATATTCAGGATGCTTTCTTGAGGAAACTGAACGCCCTGATTCAGCACTAGAATATCGATTCTCCCGAAGAATTCCAATGTTTTTCGCACGATTTCATTGGAGAACTCCTCGTCTCTTAAGTCCCCTGCAATCGGAAGGCAGCGTCGGCCGTAGCGCGATACCATTTCCACGGTTGCAAAAGCGTCTTCATGTTCGTAAAGGTAAGCAATAACTACATCCGCGCCCTCTTTGGCAAAGCCGATAGCCACGGCTCTCCCGATCCCGCTGTCTCCCCCCGTAATAATAGCGACCTTTCCTTGTAATTTCCCGCTTCCAACATAGTCTGGATTGTCTGATATAGGTGCTGGAACCATTAAGTACTCCAAACCTGGTTGTCTGTCTTGATGCTGCGGCGGAAAGGTAATAGGTTTATTTTCGCACTTTGTTTCATAACTGTAATAAGGATATTTCGGGTACATAGCCATCCTCCATTCATTTTTACAACAGCATGATATTCACCCAGATCATGTATGGTTCTGATCAGGTTCTGATTACTGGAAAACTTGTAGGAGTTTTGAAAATGATGTCGAAATATAGGTAAGGAAATAAATACCAATACAAAAGGGGTAGAAAAGATGAATCGCAAAAAAACGCTTTGGACATTGATCGTGTCACAAATCGTGTATGTCTTGTTTGTAATCGTATGGCTGTTTGTCGCCGGCATGTCGGTCATGATGTTCGACCATCCTGATGCGGCAAGTGATGTGACGACTTGGCTGATTTTTTCTTATATAGTCATTTATCCGTTAGGACTTCTGGCTGCGCTAATTGCAGGATGGATTCTTTTTTCCCGCCGGAGGTATAAGGCTGCGCTGATCTGGAACTGCATCCCGCTGCTCTGGATCGTGCCCTTGCTGGGCTTTTTAGCTTATGCGAATTTATAAACACATAAGTAAATAGACAAAAAGACACCGCACAGGTGTCTTTTTGCATGCCTGCTTCTTCCGACAGAAGGTGAGCAAGACGATAGTGAAGCATTTGCTTCCGTCAAGCATGGCCCGCTGTAAGCTTGAGGCGCTTGGCCAATCCGGTTAAAAAGTATAATAGCACGTGCATGCTAATCCGTGTCGTCCGGTCTCGCGTATCTCGGTTCGGGTCCACGCAAACCATGTCCATCGCGATGACGCGGTCCCACGCGCCGAGAACCTCTGCGCAATAAAACAAGTCGAGCGGAGAAAGGCCTCCCGGTCCGATCGCCGGTACTCCAGGCACATCCGACTGATCGAGTACATCGATGTCGAACGTCGCATAGACCACATCGACGTTCATCTTAAGCCTGGCGATCGCTTCTCCTAGAATCGTCTGAATACCGCGTTCTCTGACCTGCTTCGCCGTATAGAGGGTAACACCCTGTTGTTCGGCGTAGGTGCGGTACTGCTTGGAGTTGGCGAAGCTGCGGAGGCCGATGGTCACGACATCCTCACCCCGCAAGACTCCGGTTTCCATAAGGCTGCGAACGGGAGTCCCGTTCGATCTGCCCCCGGAAGCGGTGTCCCTCACATCGAGATGGGCGTCGAATTGGATCAACCCGATCCGTTCTCCGCGAACGCGTTGTAGGCCGGTTAACGCTGGATACGTGATCGAATGGTCGCCGCCGATCAAACACGGAACGACAGTCGGTAACCGTCTAGCCACTTCGTCGAAAGCTTGTTCAATATGATGGTGGCATTGCGGAATATCAGTCGTATGCATGATGATGTCGCCGAGGTCGCGCACGCGCAGCGGCAGCAAATCCACATCGTCTTCGAAGTTATAAGTCGTAAACGCGCTGAACAACTGGCGGAATACGGTCGGATGCATATGAGCGCCAGAGAAGTGATTGAGCTCTTCGAAAGCGGTGCCCCGATAAGGGCCGCGTGAAACCGTTCGGCGCCGTCCCATTCGGTGATCCAATCGCTTAGCCGGGTCACGTTAGGATCTCCTTGACCGGGCGTATAAACGAGACTAGGCCGCTGGATATAAGGTATTTGATTCATCATGAATGCCTCCTATTTGGAATCGAAGCCGCTACTTGCTTCGGATCATTTGTTTTGCAGCACCTGGCTCAAAAATGTTTGCGTTCGCGGATGCGACGGGTTCTTAAAAATGTCCGAAGGGGCTCCTTCTTCGAGGATAACGCCGCCATCCATGACGACAACCCGATCGGCCACGTCGCGGGCGAATCCCATCTCGTGCGTCACGATGATCATCGTCATCCCTTCTTGCGCCAGATTGCGCATCACCTGAAGCACTTCTCCCACCGTTTCCGGATCGAGAGCGGAGGTAGGTTCGTCGAACAGCATCACGTTCGGCTTCATAGCAAGGGCGCGGGCAATCGCGACGCGTTGCTTTTGACCGCCGGACAGACTAGATGGTCGGGCATTCGCCTTTTCCTCCAAACCGACCTTGCGGAGCAGTTCGAGCGCGAGCCGTTCCGCTTCCTCTTTGGGTATGCCGCGCAATGAAATTGGAGCTAGTGTGATGTTCTGCAGCACCGTCATGTGCGGGTAAAGGTTGAACGATTGAAAAACCATGCCTACTTCCTGCCTCATCGCATTCAATTCGCTTTGCGGCATCTCCCGGGACTGTCCGCCAGTCTGAAATACGGCCGATTGCTTTTCCTTCGATGAACACGTTCCCTTCTTCGAATGTCTCCAAATAATTGATGCAGCGCAAGAGCGTGCTTTTTCCTGAACCGGACGGTCCGAGGATGACCACGACTTCCCCGCGATTCACCTGAAGATCCACACCCCGCAGCACGCGGTTGCTGCCGAACATTTTGTGTAAGCCGTTAATTCGTATCATCGCATGTCATCTCCTGTGCTCAGACGTTTCTCCAGTTTCATCCCGATGAGTCCGATAATGTTGTTGACCACGTAATAAAGAATGGCGACAGCAATCAAAAATTCCAGCGTCTTGTACGTATCGGCGATCAGGATGTTCGCCTGCCGAAACAGCTCCACCACCGTGATCGTGGACAGCAGCGAAGAGTTTTTGGTCAGCGAAATCAGCTCGTTGGTCATCGGTGCCAGCATCCGGATAACCGCTTGCGGAATGATGATCTTCCGCATCGTTTGCGCGTAGGAGAAGCCGATCGATCGTCCGGCCTCCATCTGTCCCCGGTCGATCGATTGGATGGTGCTGCGAATGATTTGCGACGAGTAGGCGCCGCCGTACATCGCAAGGGCGATGATGCCGGACACCCAAGGGACCGTATCGATACCGAACAGGATTGGCAAGCCGTAGTATAAGAGGAAAAGCTGGACAAGCAGCGGCGTTCCCCGGAACCAGGAAAGATAGGCGAGGGACAAGAACCTTATCGGTCTGTTTTTGGCCATCTGCCCAAACGAAATGATCGTTCCGACCAAGATGCTAAGCGTAAATCCTGCTAGCGTGTAAGCAACTGTATACCATAACGACTGCAAAAGGAGACGAATGTTTTGCCATTCCGCCAGGATGCTAAAATCAAGATGCTGCATGGTCAACCCTCATTTCCTATTTATTCAAACCATTTTTTGACGATTTCGTTGTATTTGCCGTTCGCTTTAATTTTCGCGAGCGCTTCGTTAACGGCTTTCTGAAATTCTGGACTATCTTTGCGGATACCGTACCCGTAAAATTCTTGCGTCAGTTCTTTAGGCAGCACCTTCACAGTGCCTTTTTCTTTCGCATACGTCTTGGCAGCAGGTCCACCGGTTACAACAGCGTCGACTTTGCCGGTCTCAAGTTCTAGAAACATTTCGGTGTTCTTCTCGACCTTCACCAATGGAATGTCCTTGTGGTTCTCTTCTAAAAATTTGACGGATTTAGTCCCGATTTGCACAGCTACTTTCTTATTTTTCAAATCTTCGATGCCTTTGATCTTGTCATTTTCCTTTTTGAGCATAATCGTCAGACCGCCCGGGTAGTACGTTTCGGAGAAATCGATGGTCTGTTTGCGTTCGTCGGTAATGTACATGGCGGAAACGATTAAGTCGAATTTCTTGGCCTGCAAGCCTGGAATCAGCCCTTTGAATTCCGTATCGACGAATTCCACTTTATCCGCACCCATTTCTTTGGCAACCGCTTGAATGAGCTCGATGTCAAAACCATCATATTTGTCGCCCGATTTGTATTCAAACGGCTTGAAAGTCGCATCCGTTCCGACTGTCAGTGTTTTGTTCTTAGCGATTTTTTGCAGCACTTCGTCCGTGCTGACTTTCGCTGCTGCATTCGCTGTTTTGGCCTGTTCGCTCGGTGCCGGATTCGCTTTCCCGCCACCGCAAGCGGTTACAAGAATCGTTAGTCCGCATAGAATCGCGAGAAGATTTACTTTTTTCATTTGGTGAGCCATTGTTTTTTCCCCCATTGTGATTTGATAGTTGCTGCATATCTCTTAATTAGCAAATATCATGCCAATCATTTGATAGAGAGAAAAATAGGTGTATTTGTAAGGGGTTTCACAAAAAAATGGGAGATAGCGAGAGGTTTCGCTAGGAGAGACAAAAGCGGCAGTTTTTGCCGCTGCGGTGGATTTCGCCGCCTTTTGATCTACCAGATTTGAAAAGGGGGAATCCGAAAAAAGGAAAAAGAGCTAAAGTTCCTGCAGTTGTTCCCGTTCCCGAACTACTGAGAATGCCAATAAGCTGAATGCTATTGATATTGAAAGAGTAGGTGCTTCCTGGGAGGACTTCGAAGCTCAAGTTATCTCCTAAGTAGGTTATGAAATCCATATTCGCGGTTGAATGATGTTGCAAAAAGTGCAACAATTGCTGCCTAAATCTCGCCTCTCTCCCTTCGTTGTTGCATAAAGTACAACAATTT
This sequence comes from Paenibacillus sp. WG02, assembly GCF_055396115.1. Classification (NCBI taxonomy): domain Bacteria; kingdom Bacillati; phylum Bacillota; class Bacilli; order Caryophanales; family Paenibacillaceae; genus Paenibacillus; species Paenibacillus sp. WG02. The sequence goes on from NZ_AP036016.1 coordinate 1,363,347, forward strand.
GCTCCAATATAGGACATTTCTCAACAAATGGACTCAAAATGTTGTACAAACTGCAACTTCAAGCTGCAAAATAGCCTTTAGGCGTGTACATTGTTGTAGAAAATACAACATTGATAACTACTATAGCCCATTTGCCTCACGAAAGCTGAATGATTCTAAAATCGAATTTTGGAGTTTTGAATACCCGTATGAAGCTAAACCTTCATTGTTGGGATATGAAACTTAAGTATCTGATTTGGTTTGAGACAGACAAGGTGGACAAAACAAGAGGCTCTACCTGCATATCACAGATAGAGCCGCCTGTTTAAATTTATAAAGGTATTTTTGGATTGGTTATGAAAAAAGCTTTGGGTTGAGTCGGCTGCTACCCAGTACTCAGCGCTGAATCAGCTCAGCGTGGAAAGTGCCTCCCGCGTGAACGGCAGCAGCTCATCGGTGCGGTCGTCGCGGATCTTGGCCGCCCAGGCCGGGTCAGTCAGCAACGCGCGACCAACAGCGACGAGGTCGAACTCTCCGCGCTCCAGACGCTCGATAATGTTGTCGATGCCGGCAGCCTGCCCGCCCTTGCCTTCCTCGAACAGGCTGGTGAAAACGGAGTCCAGGCCGACGGAGCCGACGGTAATAGTCGGCTTCCCGGTCAGCTTGCGCGTCCAACCCGCCAAGTTTAAGTCTGAGCCCTCGAACTCAGGCTCCCAGAAGCGCCGCGTGGAGGCATGGAAGATATCGACGCCTGCCGCAGACAGCGGTGCGAGGAAGCGCTCCAGCTCCTCTGGACTCGCTGCCAGCTTGGCGCCGTAATTAACCGGTTTCCATTGGGAGAAGCGGAAGATAATCGGGAAGTCGGGACCGACTGCGGCTCGCACCGCCTCGATGACCTCCACCGCGAATCTGGTGCGGCCAACCAGGTCGCCGCCATAATCATCCGTGCGCTTGTTGGTGACGTCCCAGAAAAACTGGTCAATGAGGTAGCCATGCGCGCCGTGGATCTCCACCGCATCAAAGCCGATACGCTTAGCGTCGGCTGCGGCCTGGGCGTAAGCCTGCACGAGACCGGAAATTTCTTCGACCGTTAGCGGCTCTGATACCGTCTCGCCGGTCAGGCTCAGGCCAGAAGGCCCGATCGGGTCGACATTCGAATCCGGGAATTTCTTCCTGTCGCGGGCAGTGCCGGTATGCCAGATCTGCGAAGCGATTTTGCCGCCGGCTTCATGCACTTCGCGCACGACGCGTGACCATCCTTCAAGAGCGTCCTCCCCGTAAAAATGCGGCACGCCGTGGTCAGCAGCCGCAGCCGGATGGTTAATGACTGTTCCTTCAGTGATGATGAGACCGACGGCGTTTTCCGCCCTCCGGCGGTAATATCCGGCCACGTCGGGACCTGGAACGCCTGTCGGCGAAAAGCAGCGGGTCATCGGGGCCATGACAATACGATTTTCAAGCTTCAGTCGGCCGTTTTCAAAAGGCTTGAACAGAGCCTCTACTGTTTTGGATATGGTCATCTTATTCTCTCCTCCTGTATAGAAAAGGTTTGATTTTTGTTTATTCATCTACAAATACAAATATATAGATGAATAGATGAAAGTGCAAGCACTTCAGAGAAAACTTTTGGGGCTACTTCTTCTTGACCTGCAGCCCGGCCGCAAAGTCTTCCAAAAAAGCGGCAATCGCCTCTTCATTGCGCCTGTAATAAGTCCATTGACCATAGCGTCGGGACTCCAGCAGTCCGGTTTTCTGCATGGAGGACAGGTACGAGGAGATGACCGACTGCGTCAGACCGGATTTTTCCTGAATGCTTCCCACGCAGACACCCCCAGGGAACTCTTCTTTGATAATGTTCGGCAGATTCTCGTTCATCTTTTCCGGCTCCCGCAGCCAGCAAAGGATGTTAAGGCGTGTCTCATTTGACAGAGCCTTCAGCACAGCAAGCATATCTTCATTTTTCAAATCCTCGACACCCATTCCTAGTTGGTTTGTTCCAAGTATAACAAAAGTACCGCTCATGAGAAATATGATAACTACATTAGTATTTATTCAGAGTGTGCAATCCGTGATAAAAGGTTTTTTCTGGAAAATAGCGAATGTATTTAGCAGGATGTCTTCATCATGGATAATCGTGGAGGAGGAGAGATTTTTTTGCAAAAGACGATAGCTGTTGAGTTAGTTGAAGTGGCACCTTTCAAGGCATTGGCAGTACGGACGGGGATGACACCTGACAAAAATGGGACGCGGGTGGCGTGGAACACGCTTACAGCGCAGGTCCCTCTTAAGGATGAGAGACTCACTGATGGGCCCTCTGCGTATGTGTTCATTCCACAGGAGCAATGGAGCAAGCAAGTCGATACGCTCTGGGTCGGACTGGCGGTTCGCGAGTTCGGAGTTGTACCGGATGGCATTGAGACTCTGGAGGTAGGCGGAGGGCTCTGTGCGAGCGCCCGCGTATACGGGAATGAGGTGCACATGTGGCACGTATATGATGCGATATTTGCGTGGCTAGAGCAGTCGCCCGATTATGAGTTCGATCGTCGTGAGGGAGTATTCGGGATGGAGACGGTTCCGCTTGAACCGTTGAACGCTCTCACAATCCCCTATACGGAAATTGAAACATTCGACTTTACAATGCTATACCCGGTGCGCAAGAAGTCGGGGCTTTAATGCACAAGTCAAGGAGCCAAATGGGGCATAATATTATAGTTTGACAAAAGCAAAACTCGCCAATACTGCGGCGAGTTTTGCTTTTTAATATGCCAATAACGAAGTCAAAACAACTGTCATTTTGGTTTATAATTTCGGAAAAGCACCTACACATGGGTAGCACTTTTTTCGCAGGTATAGTTACTCAATTGTGTTTTTCATTGACTTGTACATATTTGCTACATGTTCGTCGACTTCATCTCGTGACATGCGTAAGCGATTCACAGAAGTACCATATCCAATTTCCTTTTTACCTTCTTCTAATCCTTTGAAAATTCCATCTGCGAAGGCATCTAATGGTTCCGCATGTATATGCAACCCTGCCCCACCTAAATCTGTATTCACTGCCGGAGGAGCAACTTCAATTACTTCTACAGACGTATCAGAAAGTTGATGTCTTAGACTTATCGTAAATGAATGGAGCGCCGCTTTTGTTGCTGAATAAATCGGAGCAATCGCAAACGGTGTAAAAGCTAGCCCCGATGTCACGTTAATGATAGTTGCCTCTTCTTTTGTTGCAAAAAATGGAGCGAACAGCATAGAGAGATGGAAAGGTGCTTCAATGTTGGTTGTGATTTCTTTATTGAAATAACTCCAATTGTTCTTCGGATCCGCTTTTAACACATTAAAGCGTTGCTGGATCCCGGCATTGTTAACTAACACATTCACTTCTGGATAGTTCGCTGTTACCCAGTCAAACAATGCTACACGCTCGGATTCAATATCCAAATTACTTACACGAGTAATAAGGCTAGGGAATTTATCTTTCGCTTTTTGAAGTACAAGTTCACGTCGTCCACAAATAATGACTTTATTTCCAGCTTTTATAAAACGCTCAGCAAATGCTAATCCTATTCCAGTACTTCCGCCTGTGATAAGTATTGTATTTCCTGAAAGTTTCATTATAGTTCCTCTTCTCCATTATTTTCTTCACTCTTTTCTTTCCTGAGTACGTTTAGTATAACGTGTAATTTTTACGTCAATTCCTTTTATGGATTCTGTCATCAACGAAATCTCAGCTAGCACAGCTTGCTTGTGATTCTTCATCATTTCAAGTCGGAGTTGGGTGGTGTTGTCTCCTTCTACTATCCAGTCCATATATTGCTTGATATCACTTATTGGCATGTGCGTGTTTTTTAAACAAATAACGGTTTCAAGGAGCGCCATTTGATCTTCTGAAAATAACCGTCTACCCGCTTTATCACGCTCGATTAGTGGTAGTAGTCCTTTTTTTTCATAAAAACGTAACGTGGATTCTGGAATATTGAATTTGTCCGAAGCTTCGCTAATTGAACAATACTTCATCTGGAGGCCTCCAAATTTTATCTTTCATTGTCGACAAGACTATCATACGACTTAAACCAAGGTTTAAGTCAACACATTAACCAATAATATTTTAGTCTGTCCCAAGAGCAGGACGAGCTATCCTTTGTACTAAGGGACCGGGCTGTAGTGGGGTGAATCGTGAAATTTCCCGAATTAAGATATAATACTGACTATCCATGATAGAGAGGGGATGAAAGGATAATGCGCAGAGATGGTCTTGTGACTAGCATTCCGCTTCTTTGTATGGCTTTTGTCATGTTTGTGGCAACTTTCTGTTTCCCGTTACTCTCTGCTGCAGCTGAAGGTACACCATCCGAGATTCGTCAAGTGATTCGCGTTGCCGGCGATAACAGGTTTCCACCCTTCGAATTTGAGGCCAATGGTACGTTTCAAGGTTTTAACGTCGATATGATGAACGCGCTTTCCATCGAAACCGGGATCAAATTCGAGTTTTATCCGATGCCATGGAGCGATGCGCTAAAGGCGTTGGAAGCGGGGCGGGTAGATGCCATTCAAGGGATGAAATACAGTAAGGAGCGTGCGTCTGTATACGCCTACTCCGAACCCTATTTCACAAGTACGCAGGCGATTTTCGTGTTGAAGGACAATTATTCCGTGTTCTCTCTGGGCGACTTGCAGCATCGGAAAATAGCCGTTCAGGAAGGCGATATTAGCGGCGAAGCGCTGCAACGGCTTCAAAATGCTGTTGTACTCGCGGAGGAAAATCAGGACAAGGCAATCCAGATGCTGCTGGATCACAAAGTGGACGCTTTTATCGGCAATCAAATTACCGGTCAGTATTTGCTGCAATCGAATGGCCAGCAGGACAAGGTGAAGCTCGTCGGCGATCCGATCTCGCCTACCGACTATGGCATGGTTGTCCTGAAGCGGAACGAACAGCTGCTTGAACCGATCAACGTTGGGCTGCGGAAAATCAAAACAAACGGAACTTACCCGAAAATCGAACGTAAATGGTTCGGCGAATATATTTATCCGTCACCTCGCAATATACGCGGCCTGCTTACTTATTTTATTATCGGCCTTATCGCCATAACCTGCGTGCTGCTCATCATTTTATGGTGGAATTTTACGCTGAAGAAAGAATTGAAGAAGCGCGTCGACACGTACAAAAAAACGCTGGACGAGCTTGCACGTAAAGATAGGATGCAATCGTTAGGCCAATTAGTCGCAGGGATTGCCCACGAAATCCGCAATCCGATTACGTCCATTTTATCCTATGCACAACTCCTGCCAACCAAATACGAAAACAAGGAATACCGCGAGTTTTTTGCGCAGCATGTGACTGGGGAAGTGATGCGGTTGAACCGGATCGTCGGCGAACTGCTGGACTTCTCCCGTGACAAACCGCCTGAGAAAGCGACTTTCCACATCGGTGAAACCATTCAAGCCGTTGTGCTGCTGTTCCAGCAGTTGTTTGAGAAACAACGGATCGTCGTCCGGCTTGAAGTTCCGGAGTCTTGCGTTGCTTGGGCGGATGCCCAGCAGATCAAGCAGGTGCTGATCAATTTGTTCAAAAATGCAATCGATGCCATGGAGGACGGCGGACAGCTGCAGATAAAGGCTTACAGCGATGGTCCCCATGTCTTGATGACGATTGAAGATACCGGCCAGGGCATCGATCCCCAGGATTTGGCGAACATTTACGAACCTTTTTTTACGCGAAAAACCGGAGGGGTCGGGCTTGGGCTGTCGATTTGCTACCGGCTGATGACCGAGAACAATGGGGGGATCGAAGTGGTGAGCAAGAAGGGAACCGGAACCAAGGTGACGCTGAAATTACCAGGTGAGCAGGAGGAGAACGAGCATGCATAAACCGAATTTGCTTATCATTGATGACGAAATCTCGATCTGCAAATCGTTGTCGTTTATTTTGGAAGACGAATATCAAGTGTATACATCCGTCGATCCTGACGAGGCGGTCGCTTTATTTGCGCATCTTTCGTTTGCGATTGTGCTGCTGGATTTGCGGATCGGCATGAGGGACGGCATCGAGGTGCTGCGGACGATCAAGCAGCAGTCGCCTAAGACGGTCGTCATCATGATGACGGCGTACGGCAGCATCGCTTCCGCCGTTGAGGCGATGAAGCTCGGAGCTTTCTATTACGTGCAGAAGCCGATCGATATGGAGGAGCTCAAGGTGCTGAGCGGCAGAGCGCAGGAGCAGTATCACCTACAATCAAGGGTGGAGTGGCTGGACGGAGAAATCCGCAAAGCCTACGACGTGCACGGTCTGATTGGTGAAAGCGATCGGATGAAACACGTTTTTGCACTGATCGATAAAGTGAAAAACATCGATTCCGGTGTACTAATCCTGGGGGAAAGCGGGACAGGAAAAGAACTGGTTGCTCGTGCCGTTCATTTTGCAGGAGAGCGGCGGGAGCAGGTGTTTTCCACGATAAATTGCGCCGCCATTCCCGCTAATTTGATGGAGTCTGAGCTGTTCGGCTATGAAAAAGGCGCGTTTACAGGCGCGAATGTACGCAAAGCGGGTATTTTCGAAACAGCAGACGGGGGCACCTTGTTTCTCGACGAAATCGGTGAGCTCGATATCGGATTGCAAAGCAAGCTGCTGCGGGTACTGCAGGAGAAGACAGTGACGCCAATCGGTGGGCATAAGGAGAAACGGATCGATGTTCGGATTATTGCCGCAACGAACCGGGATTTGAAGAAAGAAGTGCAGCAGGGCAAGTTCAGGGAAGATTTGTATTACCGGTTGAACGTTATTCCGATCCAGGTTCCGCCGCTCCGCGAGCGCAAGCAAGATATCCCGCTGCTTATCCGTCATTTTATGGATAAAATCAGCGGAAAAATGTCCAAGCAAATAAAGGGCATTTCGCAGGAAGCGCTCAACCTGCTGAACGACTATCCTTTTCCCGGCAACGTGCGGGAGCTTCAAAACATTATCGAGCGTTCTATCGCACTCGCCGATGGCGAACATTTGACGATCCGAGATATGCCGATGGACCTTCAGCCCCAGCGCGGGCAAACGGCAGACGGTCGGCTCGTTCCTGTTTATGTGGGCGATACGGCCCTCGAAGCGGAGAGAAAGCTCATTTTGGCCACGCTTCGGGAGCTTGGCGGAAACCGCCGCAAAACAGCCGAAATGCTGGATATTGGCGAACGTACGCTGCGAGATAAGATGTCTAAATATAAAGAGGAAGGAGCATTCCCATAGGCTTTGGGATGGCCGCTTAAGGATAGCACGTGGGAAAATAAACGGATGAATCCACCTTCTCGGTCGAAATGATGTTGTAGAATGTACAACAATTTTGCCTAGATCCGGCTTTTATCGCTTTGATGTTGCATTATGTAGAACAATTCAGTCCCCTAAAGGCCATTTCGCGACAAATGGGTTGGAATTGTTGTACAAACTACAACTTCAGCAAACAAAATAGCCTTTGGGCGTGTGAATTGTTGTAGAAACTACAACATTGGCAATCACGGTAGCCCATCTAAGCTGCTGAACGACTCTGAAATCGAAATTTGGAGTCGTTCAGCAGCTTTTTGAGGCGGCACAATGAATGGATAGACAAACCTAGGAACGACTTTAATCACAAACTTAATAAAAAGGATATCGCCATATCCGCAATGCGTCGATGACCAGTCTCATTCGGATGCAAGCCATCTGAAGTAAAGTGGGGCAGCGTCAGCTTATTAAGCCCGCTTTGTTCATAGAGATTAAGGACAGGAAGCGCGTACTGACGACCAATATGCTGAATAGCTTCGACATAATCGGATAAACGGTGCCCGGCTGCGTTGATGTAGAAGATGTCATAGCCATCTTTATCCCGCTGCAGCGGTGTCCACAAACTAAGGCGGCAGCGCGGATTTTTCGTCAAAATATCTTCGATAAGGGTCGTGTAGGCTCCATAAAACGTATAAATATCGTTCGAACCGATGTCGCCAATCGGTTTATCCAAGCGAAAATCATTCACTCCCGCGAAGATAGTGACGCAGTCCAAGGAAGCATCTATCGTTTTGCCCACATGCGTCGTGGCTCCGTAATCACGGTCGCCTCCGGCAGTCATCGAACATCCGCTTTTCCCATAATTGATGACGCTCGAAAAGCCAAGAGCAGATTGAATGAGAGGCTGATAACCTCCTGCTTCTGTAATGCTGTCACCGAGTGTTCCCCAGGTTTTTCCTACCCACTTACTTTGCATTCAATGAACACTCCTTACCTTAACATTCTTCATCAAATGTAACGGCACCTATGGCAACGGGTTGATCCGCATCAGCTTTACCCGGCCGTTCACCGAGCCATGCACCCTGCGCGATCAGCTTGTTCTGCAGTTCTAAGATCGGAACCTCGCGGAAACCTAGGCCGGCGAAGCTTGCTATAGCTGCCGCGACACCTGCTGCTTCTCCCATGGCAAAGCAGTTTGGCATGACGCGAAGCGAGCCTTGGACAGGACGATCAGACGAGACGGAACGTCCGGCTACGATTAGATTCGATTTGCCTTGTGGAAGCATGCAGCGATAAGGTACGCCATGGGATTTGCCTTTTGGCAGATGCTTGATCGTCATCGTGCTGTTGGCATTTGCCAAATGGATATCGATAAAGTAAGAATTGCGTGCGATATCGTCCTCGAATGTCCGCATCGACATGAAGTCCTCGACAACGAGGGTATAGTCTCCCTGGATTCGGCGAGTTTCACGGATGCCAATCTGGTCGCCGGAATGAACGAGGAAGATATGCTCAAAACCCGGCACATACTTGCGTAAAAACCGGATCTGCGTGTCGATTAGCTTCCGGCCCTCGATCGCGGCACGTGTCAAATCCTCCGCTTTCGTGCCGTCAATGTCGAAGATATGACCAAAATTAAAGCCGACGATTGAATCGGAAATCCAGGCCATGCCTGATATCCGCTTGCGTCCCTCCGGGAGGTCGCCGTTTCGCTGCGCTTCAATGACGATGTTCTCCAGTTGACTATGCGCTCCTGTCTCCTGAAGGAACTGCTCATAGCGTGCCTTGTCTGCACCAGTAACCACATAGCACATGGTACCAGGTTGAAGCTCCCCTTGCTCTCCTCCAACTTGAAAAGGAACACCTGCCAGCGCAGCGAGATCCGCATCGCCCGAAGCATCGATGTACAGTTTGGCTTGGATGACAGACCGTCCGGATTTATTGCTTATGACTAGCCCAGATATCCGATCGCCATCCAGCAGTACCTGATCCGCTACCGTGTGGAACAGTACCTTCGCTCCGCTTGACTGTACTTCTGCGTCATATACGCGCTTAAGCGTTTCCACATCGATGGGAACCCAGTCCAACTGTTCCTTGTAACGTCGCATAAAGTCATCACCGGCAGCGTGTTTCATCTTCTCGAGCAGATCAAGCCCGATGCCGCGAATGACCGGCTTCTCTCCATCGGTATAAGGGCAGAAGGCAGGAACTAGAGCAGCTGTCCCCATCCCGCCCAGGTAGCCTCTTTGCTCTATTAATAACGTGTTGGCGCCATTACGGGCTGCAGCAATAGCTGCTGCAATGCCTGATGCGCCGCCTCCAACGACAACAACGTCCGGGGTGTAGCTAACAGGTAGGTTCTGCGATGGAATCGTAACGGTTTGAATGTTTTTCATGTTGATGTTCCTCCTAAGAGTTTTGCTTTTGCAAAACTGGATTTGTAATCATTTGCATCTGTACTCATCTGCATTTGTAATCATTCGCTAAAGCTTATTTTGATTGTCATTGCTTTCATTATAGATTCCTGGCAGGGAGGAACTAGTTTAATTTTAGTTTAATCAAAAAAGAGGACGTGATATGATAACTAAACGAATAACAAATCCGGACTACTATATATCGAGGTGCAGCCCTATATGCCTACCCGCAAAGATGTTACGTTAAAAACGATTGCCAAGGAGCTTGGGTTGACTGTACAGACCGTGTCGAAAGCGCTAAAAGGAAAACCCGGCATGTCGGAAGCTACCAGACAGCTTATTGTCCACACGGCCGAGAAGCTGGGCTATTATACAATGGATCAGATTCGCAGCCTTAGGCTTGATCGCATTGCTCCTTATCCGAACGAAAGGAAGCGCTTCCTTTTGGTGCAGACGGCAGAATCCGTGGCCTACAATCGTCTTTTGCTTCAAGGACTTCAAGATCGTTTCTTTTCCTTCGGCCATCGAATCGAGCTGCTCATGCTCCCGCAAAAGATCAAGAAGGAACATATGAACGATTGGATCGAAGAGAGCGGAATGGCCTATGCGGACGGCATTTTCATCGCTCCAAGTATTGTGCCTAAGGCTTGGGAGCACGCCCTGTTCGAGCTTCAGGTGCCACGAATATTGCTCAGTTTCCTCCTCCGGGAGTGAAAATAGACAGCGTGATCTGGGATGTTTACGAAGCTACGTTCCAAGCGGTAACCTATCTGCGAAGCCTTGGGCACGAGCGAATTATGTATGTGGGAGATATCCATTTGCAACGTGGCTTTATTTTACGCTGGCAAGCCTTCTGTCACGCGATGAATATGCTCGGTGTCGAGATCGACCCGTCAATGCATTCCATCGGTGAACGGAACAATCAAGCGCAGTGGCGTGAAGAGTTGCTGCAACAAATGGAACACTTTACGCCAAGCGCCATCATCTGCGGAATAGATCATGAAGTTCCGGTCGTATATAAGTTATGCAACGAGCTTCAGTGGCGAGTGCCTGAGGATGTGTCCTTGGTCGGATTTCTGAATGAACAATCGGAATCTCTGCCATCGTTCACAAGGCCGCTTCTTTCGATCCGAGAGACCGGTGACCGTGCTGCCGACCGGATGCTGTGGCGTATTGCCAATCCGACACTGCCATTTGAACACATTCGCATTCAAGGTGATTTTTTGGTTGGGAGCACAACAACAGCGCCTGCAAACGGCCGTGTTTTTTCTGAATTCAAGTAAATATAGAACCAGAAATCATAATATTCTCATATGTCCTTAGCTTTTTTGCAAGATATAATAAGATGATCTGCAGCTAAAGGGAGGCCGACACGAGATGTATAAATTAGTCATTGTGGACGACGAGCCGACAGTTCGTTTTGGGCTAAGCACTTATTTTGACTGGAATGCTTATGGGATTGAAGTTGTAGGTGAAGCGGATGACGGTGACGTTGCGTTAGAGGTTATCGAGCGATTGAAGCCGGATTTGGTGTTAACGGATGTACGTATGCCCAATATGGATGGCATTCAGATGTCGAATAGACTCAGCGAACGATTTCCTCATATTAAAATTGTTTTTGTGAGCGGCCATGATGATGCCGAATATTTGAAATCTGCGCTTCAAGTCAAAGCGGTCGATTATATGTTTAAGCCCGTCAATTTGGGGGAATTGAGCGTGGTGGTTGAACGCTTGGTTCGTACATTGCAGACGGAAAAGCAGGAACGAAAACTGATTGAGGACATGCAGGTCAAGCTCATTCAGAGCATGCCCTTGCTGCGGGAGAAATTCCTCATGTCATTGATTAGGGAAGGGATCACATTTCCTTCACGTATACAGGATCGCACCCAATTCCTTGGGCTTGAACTTCCGCTTGAGGCGACATACTGGGTGATTGCGATTCGCATGGATAATGCGTCTGAGGTTGCACAGACCCGTTCGGAAAGGGATCAGCAGTTGTTATCCTACTCTGTCCTTAATATCGTGCAAGAGCTTATTGAGAAAGAGATTGGTGGATATGTCTTTGAAAATCAAATAGGCGAGTTCGTAGGCATTCTTCGACTAGTGGAGCAGGAAGATCAGGAAAATCTGCTGTTTACATTAGCCGAGGAAGTTCGTGAAAGCCTCTACAGCTATTTGAAAATTAGTGTGACCATCGGCGTGGGCGAGCGAATTTCAAGTCTTGCCAGCTTGCCGCAGTCATATTCGCAAGCAAGGGAAGCCGCCGATCAAAGATGGTATCTCGGTAAGAATCAGGTGATCTCCATGGATAACCTGGAACAAGGCAACGACAGCATGTACCGCTTTGATCCAGCGCAGAATGAGAGATTGATCTCTTCTCTGAAAGCTGCGGAAGCTGGCAAGGTGCAGGAGGAGCTTCACATTATTTATAGCGCTCTTTCCCTCAATCGTGCGGAAGGCATGCCGTATGGGCGCAACTTAAGCTTGCAGCTGCTGCTGCTTGCAGGCCGAATTATGCTGGAGCTAAATGTTCACAGACAGGGGCTGGAGGAGAAAGAGAACGAGCTGCTGGCTAAGGTTTTTCAGCAAGAAACGTTAGGCGATTTAAGACGGCTTGTGGAATCCCATCTCATTGAGGTGTGTGAGCGAATCGGTGAAAAGCGCAGCGGCAAAGCCAAAAATGTCATTGAACGTATCCGTTCCCTAATCGATAAACGATTCGCGGAAAACCTTCAAGTTGGGGATATTGCGAAGGAAGTGTTTTTATCGACGACTTATCTGTGTCTACTGTTCAAACAAGAAACAGGTGAAACCATCAACGAATATATGACGAAAGTTCGGGTAGACAAAGCGAAGGAGCTCTTGAAAGATCCAAGCCACAAGTTTTATGAGGTTTGCTATGCCGTCGGCTACTCGGATCCTAGCTATTTCAGCAAAATATTTAAGAAATACACCGAACATACGCCGAGCTCATTTCGCGATCAAGTCTTGTAAAGGCGGTGGAGGGAAATGAAGCGACTCATGACTAGAGGGTTGAATTATGTATCGATGATCTTCAAGGGCGTTGTTGCAGCAAGGGTATGGCTGGTCGCTTATATTGTGTTGATCCTGATTCCTGCTTCCGTATTACTGTATGCTTACTCGCAGAGGTACTCTCGCATTTTGGAAGAAGAAGTAACGCGAACGATGCTTCAGACGCTGAAGCAGGCTGAAATCAATTTGAATCACCAATTCGATTCCGCCAGAGATATTTCGAATACGATTCTCATGAATCCTAAGCTTCATCAGTATTTAAGTAACTCGACATCGGATAGCGATCAACTCGATGCTATGAAGGAACTGCGTATTTTAGTTGATAATGCCCAAACGAATCCGATTGTGTTCCGCGTTCGATTGTATGTCGACGACTCCAAGCTTTTTTCCCATGAGAGAGTGAATTTCTTTCCGTGGGAAAGCATCAAAAACCGTCCTTGGTACACAGATGTAGTGAGCGCCAGGGGCAATCTCGTATGGACGGGAGCTTACTTGGAAAACTTTCTAGATGATACACAGAGCGCCCGCTATATTTTCTCGGGTATAAGAGTACTACGGGATCCTGATGATTACGATCATATGTCAGGTGTTTTATCTATTGAAGTCGCTGCTAAGACTATAGAAAATATCCTATCCAATATCGAGTTGAACAAAGAGCAAAATGTATTCCTGGTCGCACCTGATGGCACCGTCGTTTTGCACAACGACAAATCCTTGCTAGGAACGAAGCTGAAATCAAGTGCCGTGCTTAGCGCTATAGATCAAAAGAATGAAGGCGTTTCTCCGATCATTGAAGACAACACTCAGCAATATGTCGTCTATACGACGATTGGCTCCACAGGCTGGAAGCTGGTTGCGGAAGTGCCTAAGAATGTGATTAGCTCGCGTGCCGCTTCATTGAATCAATTTGCCAGTGTCGCTACCTTGTCGGGAATTACGATTCTGTTCCTTATCCTAGTTTTTTTACTCCTTGCTTTTATCATGCGGGGGATGAATCGCAGAGTGCAGACGGTGATAAGAGTTATTAAACGAGAAGGCATGGAGGGGCTCGATGAACGGAGCGGAACGTCGGAAGGCGACTTTAACCTGCTAGAAAAGAGTGTCGATCATCTGATCCATAGGGTCAAAGATTTAATGGAAGAGACGTATAAATCGAAGGTGCAGGAGCGGGAAGCGCAGCTGCGGGCTTTGCAAGCGCAGATTAATCCTCATTTCTTATACAATACTTTGGATACGATCAACTGGATTGCTATTGGACATAACGCTCACGATATTAGCCAGATGATCGATGGATTGGCCAAATATTTCAGGCTTAGCTTAAACAAGGGCAGAGATTTGGTCAGTGTGACCGATGAGCTTAATTTAGCCAAGGTTTACTTGGAGATTCAACAAACCCGATTTCCGAAGAGCTTTGAGGTTCACTTTGTCATCGAAGAAGGCCTGGATGATATTGAAATGCCGAAGCTGACTCTGCAGCCCATTGTCGAAAATGCCCTTTTGCACGGGATAAGGAAATCAAAGGGCAAGACAGGAACTATTTTGATCAAGGCCAGGCAAGAAGTGGGAGTTCTGATCATATCCGTCACTGACGATGGCATCGGTATGGAGCCAGAGCTTATGCAAAGTCTGCTGACAGAGCCGCGTCCCACCATGAAATCAGACGGTTCCGGAAGCTCGTATGGTTTGTACAATGTGAATGAAAGGATCAAGCTGTTCGCAGGAGTTGCCTATGGACTGGAGCTTCACTCCACGCTTGGAGAGGGGACAACCGTTACGGTTCGAATGATATATAAACAGCCACTAGATAAGCCGCCTCTATAAGAAAGAGGTGGTTTTTTGTTTGCATAAATACCATAAGATTGCACCAGAAACAGAAATATTACCATCTACAAGTCGTTTCAGGGCACCTATATAATGAACCTATAAGAACACGGAGGTGAGCCATTCATGAGTGTTTCGCTAACAGAACTTGAACAAAAAAAAGCTCACGCCAAGCCCAAAACAAAAGGTAGTGGCCGTTGGAAGCTAATTCTAACCAATTATGATTTATACCTGTTATTAGTGCCGGGATTAGTAGTTCTGTTTTTATTCAAATATGCGCCTATGTACGGGATTATTATCGCTTTTCAAGACTTCAACATTTTTGATGGTTTTGCTGGAAGTAAATGGGTGGGTCTGGATCAATTTGAGAAGCTCATACATTCCGAAGAGTTTTATCAGGTTTTCATGAATACCTTGTTGATCAGCGTTTACAAGCTTGTGCTTCTTTTTCCAATACCGATCATCATCGCGCTTTTCTTGAATGAGGTTCGGAAGGCCTTTTTCAAGAAGACGATTCAAACCATAATATTTCTCCCGCATTTTCTATCATGGGTGATCATTTCTGGATTGTTTATTAATATCCTGTCCCCATCAGGTGGTCTAGTGAACAATATGATTCAGTGGTTCGGAGGGACGCCAATATCCTTCTTTCTGGACAACCAGTACTTCCGAAGTGTAGTGGTATTTACAGCAGGTTGGAAGGAATCGGGTTGGAATGCCATTATATTTATCGCAGCCATTGCAGGCATCGAGCAGGAACAATATGAAGCAGCTTCCATTGACGGTGCAGGACGCATTAGACAAATACTCCACATTACATTGCCAGGTATTATGCCAACAATCATTCTCATCTTAATTTTGCGCATGGGATATTTGCTTGAAGCAGGCACGGAGCAGATTCTAACCATGTACAACTCTGTCGTGTATCAATCGGGTGATGTGATCGGTACTTTCGTTTATCGGCAGGGGCTCGGTCAACAAGATTATAGCTTTAGTACAGCAGTCGGGTTGTTCAACTCTGTCGTGGGGTTCATCCTAATTATTGCTGGTAATGAACTCAGCAAAAAGCTGATCAAGCGAAGCATATGGTAGGGGGCTGGAAACATGCATAAAAAAACGCTTAGTGATTGGTCCTTAGACATCTGTATTTATCTTGTTTTACTACTTTCCGGCTTAGCAACTTTGCTGCCACTAGCCAATATTTTATCCAAAGCAATTAGTGAGGAATCGGCAGTGATATCCGGTAAAGTAGGGATTTTTCCGGTCGGCTTCCAGCTAGAGACGATGAAATATGTGGTATCCTCCAGCCAGTTTCTCCACTCAATAGGGGTTTCTCTACTGATAACGGTTGTAGGTACAGTGCTTGCGATTCTGGTAACAGCAATAACGGCTTATCCATTGTCCAAAAGGCATCTTCCAGGCATTTCGATGATTATGCTGCTGTTTATTTTCACGATGATGTTTAATGGTGGTATTATTCCCAATTACTTGCTAATGAAACAGCTCCACTTAATTAATAGCTTATGGTCGCTAATGCTGCCAGCCCTCATTAGTGTGTTCAATATGCTGGTGATCAAAAGCTACTATGAATCCTTGCCTGAGGCTCTTGAAGAATCCGCCAAAATGGATGGCGCTCGTAACTTTACGATTCTTTTTCGCATTATTCTTCCTTTAAGCGTACCAGTTATCGCAACGATTGCTCTTTTCTATGCGGTCTACTTCTGGAATGACTATTTCCACCCTATGCTCTACATTAATGACGCAAGCCTTAAGCCATTGCAGTTGTACTTGCGTGATATTGTCCTGGATGCAGATAGCTCAAGTGCCGTAACCAAAAGTGTTGACGATATGATGAACGCATCTCCGGAAGGTATTCGAGCTGCAACCGTCATCGCTTCGATCATACCGATGCTGCTCGTGTATCCCTATTTGCAAAAGCATTTTGTCAAAGGTGTGCTCATCGGTTCTGTAAAAGGGTAAATTTGCATTAAAACCCTTGATACTAGCATTAAGGGTTTAATGATATATTAAACACAATTATTAGGGAGGTTCACACATGTTAAAAAAACACAAAAAAATGATGCTGCTAACGCTCGCAGCAAGCTTATCTGTAACTTCTCTTGTCGCTTGCTCTTCGAAAAGTACAGACTCAGGAAGCAGCGCAACTCCAAGCAGCACCGCCTCAGCAGCTCCAGCATCAGCTGGACCAAAACCGGAGTTAAAATCGCTTCAAGTTTGGCAGCAGGAAGATTACAACACATATCCCGTAGCTAAATTCCTCGAAGAAAAGACCGGCTACAAAGTGAAATACGATATGATGCCTCAGGACAAGCCTCAAGACAAGCTGAACATCTTGATTGCTTCCGGCGAACCTTATGATGCTATTACTACGAATGGAACCGCAGACTTCAAAGCGCTATATGCAGATTATGCGAAAAAAGGAGCTTTAACGGACTTAGGCCCGCTTATCGACAAATATGGACCGAATATTAAAGCGGTAATTGATCCTAAAGCCCTGGAAGCTGCAAAAGTAGATGGTAAACTATATGCAATCCCAACAAAAACGCTTCCCTCTGTAGGCGAAAGCTTGTACATCAGGCAAGATTGGCTGGATAAAGTAGGTATGAAAGTGCCTACTACATTGGATGAGCTCGTTGCCGTTCTGAAGGCCTTCAAAGATAAAGATCCTGGCGGAAACGGAGACAAGAATATCCCGTTAACGATAAGAGGCGAAGCGATGTTCATTAATAACATCGTCGGTGCTTTTGGCATAACGACCTTCTGGAATGATGTGAATGGCAAGCTAACACCGCGAGTTCTAGACCCTGCCTACAAAGATTATGTGACCTTTGCCGCTGATCTCTTTAAACAAGGCTTGCTCGACAAAGAGTTTGCCGCTAATAAAGATGCTACCGCTAAAGAGAAATTCACAAGCGGAAGAGCAGGCATGATTATGATTCACTGGGCTGACGTACCTGTCATTGCTGATGCATTGGCTAAAAATATCCCTACTGCGAAAGCTAACTTTATTCCAGCGCTAAAAGGTAAAGATGGAAAAGCCGGTTTAACTGCTGCAGCAGGCTTTGATCGGATCACTTTTATACCTAAGGCTTCCAAGCATCCTGAAGATGCGATTAAGTGGATGAATGCTAAGCTTGAAAAAGAAACCTTCAAGACCATGGTGATTGGCGAAGAAAATAAGCATTATACCTTCAAGGATGGCGCATATACGCCGATTCAACCGATCTTTACTGATGAGCGCAATAGAGCGAACAACTTCTTGACGGGTACGGACGACACAAACTATCCGACTTACTGGCAGGCACGAGTTCGTAAGGATATGCGTTTGTTCGATGCTTGGAACTTCATGAACACCATTGAACCGGCGAATACCAGAATCAAAGATCCGTTAGGATTCGCTCCTTACTTGCCTGAGTTCTCGAAAAACTTCCAACAGTTGAACACGATGGTAGCAGACTATACGACGAAGCTAATTTTCGGAGCTGAACCATTAAGCGGTTTGGACGCATTCATAGCTAAATTTAAATCATCCGGCGGAGATGTAAGCTTCAAAGAAGTCAACGATTGGTACGCAACTGCAAAGAAATAAGTATAAAATTCATCTAACTTAATCAGTTTGATTAGCAAATAGACCGCTACTGCGGTTTATTTGCTTTTTGTCTGTAATTAAAGTTGGAAAAAAGGAGATGTAGACCCCGTAAAGAAGTAGTGCTAAGTTTAAAACAACGCCAACTCAACTATTGCCACTTACGTGAGGAGATAACTTCCATGAATACAGCGATCCGCCGCATGCAATCCTTGTTTTTCTACCCCAAAAGAAACCTCCGCGCGAAGCTGTTTCTATTTTTTCTGATTGTCGCCATTATTCCGCTCAACATTCTCGGTTACTTGTCGTACGCCAAATCGTCGCAGATCGTGCAAGCACAAATCGGTCAATACGGGCAGTCCGCCGTTAATCAGCTGCAAGCACAGCTCGACACGTACGCCAGTCAAATGCAAATGACCTCGCGCTATATTTATTCCTATTTGCTCGATCCGCTCAACAACACACTCCATGAAGAGGAGTCCAGCAGCTACGCGAGCTTTCTCGATCAAAAAAATTTCGAGCGGTTTCTCGATGCGCATAAGACGATGGAGTCGACGGGCATCTATCTGATCACGCAGTCGGGCTATTACTACGGTTCTCCGCAAATTAATGTCGACCGGCTTCGTCAGTCAGACTGGTGGAAAGCGATTCCTAGCGGGCTGCACGGCGAATATTGGACGGGCTTCCACGTGCCGGATTATTATATCGCCCGTAATTTAAATTTGCCGGACCAGGTCATGGGATTCGTCTTTCCGCTTAGCAGTCAGTATGGGACATTTACAAACGGATTTATTTTCATCGAGGTTGATGCAACGAAAGTGCTCGATTCGTTTCGGATGCTGGAAGGGGAACTGCATTCGTTCGTAACCATCCGTGATGCGTCCGGAAGAGCGATCTACGATACCCCGCAAGCGGCAATGTCCAAAGCCGATGATCTTGTCTGGAAGAAAACGCTCGAATCGAATAAATGGACGGTGGAAGTCCGAACGCCCTATGAGCAGGTATACCGCTCCGTTAATGTCATTCAGCCGCTGACAGCGGTTGTTATTGCGGGAACACTTTTACTGGCGCTCATCGTATCGTTTCTATTTTCCTCGCAAATTACGAAGCGGATCAAGCGGCTCAAAAACAAAATGGAGCTCGTCGGCATCGGTAAGCTGCATTCGCGAATCGATCTCGGATCCGAAGATGAGCTTGGACGGCTAGGTAATAGTTTCAACAGCATGGTCGAGCAAATTCAGACACTTATTCAAGAGGTAACGAAGAAAGAACAGTTGAAGAAGGAAGCCGAGCTGCGAGCGTTTCATTACCAGATCAATCCCCACCTGCTTTTAAACACGCTGAACTCGATACAATGGCAGGCCAAGCTCAAAGGGGACGATGAAATCAGACAAACGATTTATCATCTGACGAAGGTGCTGGAAGGCAGTCTCATTACGACTCAAGAGCTAGTCCCTCTGCAAAAGGAGCTGCGTACCGTCGAGCATTATTTGAAAATACAAGAAGTGCGCTACGGAGGCGCATTCGAATTTCATTCGAAGGTTCAGGAAGAACTGAACCATTATTTGATACCGCGCATGACACTGCAGCCCTTGCTCGAGAATTGTTTTTTCCATGGGTTTGAGGATGGGGAAGGTACGATCAAGTTAACGGTCACTAAGGATAAAGGCGAGCTGATGCTCGTCCTTGCCGATAATGGTGAAGGGATACCGGAACAACGACTGGCGACGCTGCTTGACGAACAGATGCCGAGGTCGGGTCGAGGAGGACTAGGCTGTTTCAACGTGGATCAGAAGTTTAAGCTGCATTTTGGCGAGCAATATGGGATGAAGATCGAGTCGCAGGAAGGGAAAGGGACTACGATTACGATTCGTTGGCCAATGAAGGAAGAAATCAAGGAAACCCCATAAATCACTTTCAAACAAAATGCCAGATGGGTCGGACAAAATGACACATGGCCCTGAAAAGTTCGAATAAGTTGGCACTACATTCCGAACAAACCGCCATTTTGAAACGCTTACAATCCTCGTATAATGAGAACACAGGCAAGGGACATAAACAGGGGGAATGTAAAGTGAAGAGAAATAAACAACTCACGCTCGCAGGGCTTTGCATGGTGGTTGGGCTAACGACCGTGCTTTCCGGCTGTACCAGCTCGAAGCAGCAAGTTGAAGTAGGCGGTTCCGGTGAGAAGACGAAAGTTGTTGTCTGGATTTGGGAAGATGCCAAGAACGTGATCGATTTGAACATGCCTGCCTTCAAGCTTAAGTACCCGAATATCGATGTCGATCTACATGTGTTGGCTCAGGCTGATGTCTATCAGAACTTCTTGATCGCAGCGAGCTCCGGCGACGCCGTTCCGGACGTTGTGAATTTGGAAACGCTGCGGTTGTCCCAAATGGTGCAAACGGGCGGACTGCTCGATATCAGCAGCAAAGTAGCGCCGTACAAGGATAAAATGAACGCCTACAAGTGGGCGGATGCAACGAAAGACAATAAAGTTTACGCGATGCCGTGGGACAGCGGCCCGGTCGTCATGTTCTACAGGAGCGATATGTTCAAGAAGGCGGGACTGCCGTCCGATCCGAAGGAAGTTGCGTCGCAACTGCAGACGTGGGATGACTACATGCGGTTTGCCAAACAGTTGAAGGAAAAAACGGGCTATGCGATGATGGCCGATTCCAAGACGAAGACTGACGCCACGTTCTTCGGGCAAATGCTGTGGCAGCACGGACTCTGGTATTTTGGACAAGACGGTTCGGTACAGCTCGACAATCCGGAAGTCATCAAGATGGGGCAATATTTCGTCGATATGGTTAAACAAGGGTATGTGTATGAAGCGAAACCGTGGAGCGATGCTTGGTACAACTCGTTTAAGGAAAACAAATTCGCCACAGTTGTAGGCGCTTCCTGGTACGATGCTCTGCTTCCGACGCAGATCGATCCGGACGGCAAAGGCAATTGGTCGGTCGCTCCGATGCCGAAATGGTCGAAAGACGATAAATACGCAAGCGCCATCGACGGCGGCTCGAACTTAGCCATCAACAAAAACTCCAAGCACCCGGAAGAAGCCTGGAAGTTTATCGAATTTATGCTCGGGAGTGCGGACTCTCAGCTGAAAATGATGAAGGAAGGCGGACTGTTCCCTTCGCTTGAAACAACGTACAGCGATCCTGTTTTCCAGGAAAAAGTACCGTATTTCAACAATCAGCCGGTCCGTCAACTTTATGTAGACGCGGTGAAAAAGGTAGCGCCGATCGTATACACCAAAGATTATCCGCTAGCCAATGAAATGGTCATCAATGCCTTTGCTGAAATATTCCTCGACAACAAATCGGTCGAAAGTGTCTTTCAGAAAACGGCTACGCAGCTTAGGCAAAAAACAGGCCGTAAGTAATTCGGCGGCAGCCTAGCATATCGCAAAAAAACGTATAAGCATCAGCCTTCGCTCCGTGAAAGACATCATGACATACGACAAATAAACGGAGATGAAGGCTCTTTGTTGTGCAAAGTAAACGTTTTCAAATAAAAAATAAATGCTTGCGAAGTCATTGTTGCTGCGCAGGCGCAAAACGCTTAGGAGGAGGCACGATGCAAAGTCCGTATTGGAAATGGCAATTAAAAACCGCGCCATACGCGTTCGTCGCTCCGTTCGTGGTCAGCTTTTTGCTATTTACACTATCGCCGTTTGTGTATTCGATTTACTTGAGCTTTACGAAATGGCACGGCCAAGCAGAGAAGGAGTTCGTCGGATGGACGAATTATGCCAACGTGCTGCAAAGCGGCGATTTTTGGTATTCCGTGTTCAATAGCGTGATCATTTTCATGCTTTACGTCCCGATCATGCTGCTGCTTGCGCTCGTTTTTGCCGTATGTCTCAGCAGCGGCTTGATGAAAGCAAAAGGTTTTTTTCGCACTGTCTTTTTCATTCCGAATATTACTTCGGTTGTCGCTATCTCATTTGTTTTCCTGCTTATCTTTAACACAAGCAACGGAGTGCTTAACCAACTACTGCTATCGGCTGGACTGATCCATTCACCGATTCCATTTCTGGAGACGCCGGGGTGGGCGCGAATTTCGGTCGCTTTGCTCGTTATTTACCGCTGGACGGGGTACAACATGATTCTACTGCTTGGCGGCTTGCAAAATATCCCGAAATCACTCTATGAATCGGCGAAGGTGGATGGAGCGAACGCGCTGCAATCGTTCATCTACTTGACAGTGCCGATGATGAGAAAACTGCTCGCCTTCTGTACCGTTCTTTCAACACTTGGGACGTTCTCGTTGTTTACGGAGCCATTCATCTTAACGAATGGAGGACCAACCAAAGCGACAACGACACCCGTCGTGTTGATTTACAAAGAAAGTTTTCAAAATTTGAATTTTGGATACGCATCTACATTAGCGATGTTTTTCTTTATTCTAATGTTGATTATTTCGGTGGTTCAGCTGCGGCTGTTCCGCGATAACGATTAAGAGGGGAGGGTGCATGACATGAACAAAAGGCAAACGGCCCTCTCTGGTCTCTTGTTTGTGCTGTTTCTAGCGATAGCGGCTTTGTTTCTATTTCCGTTTGTATGGATGCTCAGCTCGTCTCTCAAGGCGAGGAGCGATATTTTCGTTACACCTCCGGTGTGGATTCCTAGTGTTCTGCACTTAGAAAACTACACGCAACTTTTTACGGAAAAACATTTCGGAAATGTCATCCTGAACAGCTTGTTTACGGCGACGACGGGAACGGCGGGCGCGCTCTTGTTTTGTTCGCTGGCGGGATTCGCATTTGCCAAATACAAGTTTCACGGCAAGGGGCTGCTGTTCGGCCTAGTGTTAGCTTCGCTGATGGTGCCAATGGAGTCGGCGATGATTCCTCTCTTTATGATTTACCGTAAGTTGGGGCTAATCGATAACCTGTGGGGCGTTCTTTTGCCCAGACTGACGAGTGCATTCGGTATTTTTTACATGCGGCAGTATTGTGCTTCTATCGAAAACGAGCTGTTGGAAGCAGGCAGAATCGACGGTTGTTCCGAGGTGCGGATGTACTTCCGGCTCATCGTCCCGATCCTTCTGCCTGCGTTCGCATCGCTTGGCATCATTTTTTTCGTGGAAGAGTGGAACAATTTTCTATGGCCGACGGTTTTACTGCGCTCGCCGGAGCATTTGACGATCGCCGTTGCGATCCGCTCTCTGGAGGCAGGTGTACGCACCCCGTACAACCTGATCATGGCGGGGTCGGTTATCAGCATTTTGCCAATGCTTGCGATTATATTCATTTTCCAGAAGCAGCTTATTTCAGGACTTATGGACGGCTCTGTGAAAGGTTAAAATAGTGTTAGCAATCCGTTTGGACTGTATAGGAGGCGACACTATTGGCAGATAAATCGATCAAGGTGCTTATTGTAGACGACGAACTTATTGTTCGCAAGGGGCTTCGCGCAACAATCCCTTGGGAGCGTTTCGATATGGAAGTGGTGGCGGATGCAGCTAACGGCCTGAAAGGTTGGGAGGCGTTCGTGGCGTATAAGCCAGATGTCGTGATTACGGATATCGTGATGCCGAAGCTGAATGGGTTGGAGCTGGCGCTGAAGGTGAAGGAGTTCGCTCCCGAGACGAGTGTGCTGCTGCTCAGTTGCCACGAGGACTTTGCTTACGCGAAGCAGGGACTCAAGCTCGGAGCATCTGGTTATGTGCTGAAGACGGACATGGACGAAGAGGAAATGGAGTCATATCTGAGGCAGTTTCAGGAGCTGTTCCACAAGAGGCAGAAGCTGCAGAGTGAACAGTCCGAAGATGCCGCCCTGGATGCGAAGGACCAGATCGCTTATATTGGTGCGTGGCTTGGCGGTTTTTATTCTGCCGATGAGATGGAGAAGCAGCTGCGAAAGTGGCTTGATGGCGACTGGGCCTGGATGAAAACAGGCTGCGTGGTTTATGGGGTTGTCGGGGAATTAGAACGGATGCAGGACGATGAATGGGAACCGGCGCTGGGACAAAGGCACATCCGCATTCCCTGCGGCTCGGAAAAGCAGTTGCTCGTTTGCAAGGAAGATACGCTCAGTGCACTAGAACTGAAATGGAAGGAAGCTAAAAGTCGGATCGGATCGCTTAGTTGGACGCGAAGTGGTTCGGTTACCGATTCGAACAGCTGGATGAAGGCTGTAAGCGGGACGTATACGGATATGCAGTCAAATACGCTGTACGATCAAGCGGTCTGGGAGCTGGCCTGAGCCGATCGCCAAGGCGGTGCAGCTTATTACGTCCGGGGAATCCGTCACCTGGTCGGTTGCCGAGCTGGCATACCGTGTCGGGCTTAGTCGGAGTCATTTTAGCACGCTATTCAAAAAGTCGGTAGGTGAAAATTTTATCGACTTTCAAGCCAAATACAAGATGCAAAAGGCAGATGACCTGCTACTTAACACCGGGCTCACGGTGAACGATATTTCTGATCAGCTTGGGATGATCGACGCGAATTATTTTAGCAAATGGTTCAAACGGTGTACAGGTGTGACGCCTAGCCAATACCGAGCGAACAAAAGGACGGATTTGACCGGACAAAAAAGCACCTGAAGGGCAAGGTCAAGTTCTTGCGAACGACAATTTGACACATAAATGGCGTTAGGATTCCGTTCTTTTACATGCTGATTCCCTTTATACTAACAGCAAATCTAAGCGCAATCATAGATAGATTACCATCATGGCAGGGGGCGAGGACGTTGAAAACCGGAATTCGAGCGTTAACGAACGATTGGGAGAACTTGCAGGTACTGCAGCGAAACAGGATGAAGGCGCGCAGCTACTTTCAATCTTATACGACAAGAGAAAGCGCTCTCACCTATGAGAGAGGGAAGTCTCCCTGGTATCGTTTGTTGAACGGGACGTGGAAATTTGCGTACGCGGAAAGCCCGGCGAGCGCGCCGGAGTACTTTTATACGGAGGATTACGAGGATGACGGCTGGGACCGGGTGGAGGTGCCGGGCATGTGGCAGCTGCAAGGCTATGGCAAACCGCATTACACGGATTTGCATTATCCGTTCCCCGTAGACCCGCCTTATGTGCCTTCGGATAATCCGACGGGCTGTTATCGCAAGTCTTTTCATGTTCCGCAGATGTGGGACGGCAGGCAAATCGTGCTCCGATTTGAGGGCGTAGACAGCGCGTTTCATCTTTGGGTGAACGGGCAGGAGGTCGGCTACAGTCAAGGAAGCCGTTTACCGTCGGAATTTGATATTACGTCGTTTGTACATTCCGGCCCGAATACGCTTGCGGTGCGGGTCGTTCAATGGTCGGACGGCAGTTACATGGAAGATCAAGATATGTGGTGGCTAAGCGGAATTTTTCGCGATGTTAGTTTGTTTGCAAGACCGCAAGTACAGATTCGGGATTTTACGATTCGGACGGATTTGACGGAAGGGTATACGTACGGTTTGTTAGCCATCAAGGCAAGTATCGCGAATTTACTTGAAACAGAGCTGGCTGGATACATGCTGAGTGCGCAGCTATTGGACGCATCGGGCGCTGCTCAGATTGGCGCTGTGCGGACGAATAGCGTAACGGTGCCCGGCGGGGCAGAGCAAGTCGTGGAGCTTCAACTGGATGTGGCGAATCCGCACCTGTGGTCGGCGGAGGATCCGCAGCTGTACAATCTGCTGCTTACGCTGACTAATGCGGACGGACAGGACATTGAAATCGTTCCGCAGCGTGTTGGTTTCCGTCAGATTGAGCTGAAGTACGGCAACTTTTATGTAAACGGCGTTGTCATCATGCTTAATGGGGTGAATCGGCACGACCATCATCCGGAGCTCGGGCGCATCACGCCTTACGAGACGATGCTTCAAGACGTGCTTCTGATGAAGCAGCATAACATCAATGCGGTACGGACAGCGCATTATCCGAACGATCCGCGCTTTTACGACCTGTGCGATGAGTACGGCTTGTACGTAATGGATGAGGCGGATCTGGAGACACATGGCTTCGAACCGCTCGGCAACATTAGCCGCATTAGTGACGATCCGGCATGGAAGGAAGCGTACGTGGATCGGGTGCAGCGGATGGTGGAGCGGGATAAGAATCACGCCTGCATCATCTTCTGGTCACTCGGCAACGAATCCGGCTTCGGCTGCAATTTCGTGGCGATGGCCGATTGGTGCAGGGCGAATGATCCGACGAGGCTGATTCATTATGAAGAAGATCGAGAGCTGAAAGCCGTTGATGTCAGCAGTACGATGTATTCATCGGTCGAAAAGCTGACCGCACTTGCCGAGGAAGAAAACTATGCGCTGCCGCATGTCATTTGCGAATATGCGCATGCGATGGGCAACGGTCCAGGGGGACTAACGGAGTATCAAGAAACGTTCCGTAAGCATAAGCGGCTGCAGGGCGGCTTTGTGTGGGAATGGATCGATCATGGATTGAAGCAGACTACGGAAGACGGCAAGACGTATTATGCGTATGGCGGAAATTTCGGCGATGTGCCGAACAATGCGAACTTTTGCTTGGATGGACTTATTTTCCCTGATCGCACGCCTTCGCCAGGCCTGCTCGAATACAAGAAAGTCATTGAACCGGTACAAGTGAAAGAGGTCGATTTGAGCCTCGGTTTGCTGGAAATTACGAACTTATACGATTTTATATCTCTAAATGGGCTCGAACTGTTCTGGTCGGTGTACGGGGATGGCAAACTGCTGGACAGTGGTTCCCGGGAATTGCCGCACATCCCGGCACAAGGGAATGCAACGATAGAACTGCCGATTTCCAAAGGATCACGGATTTCGGAAGCGCACACGGATTGTCAGCTTATACTGAGTTTTTGCTTGAACAAGGATGTCTCCTGGGCGAAAAGAGGGCATGAAGTGGCGACGGCGCAATTTCAATTGACGGCAGGGACGCAATTAAACCATCAGCAGGATGTGTTCGATAGCACCGAGCTTATGGCGTATGATGCCGAGCCGTTAATGTGTACGACATCCGGACACTTGCTGGTGATTACTGGGCCGCAGTTCGAGCTCGTATTCGACCTGCTGAAAGGGACGATTCAGAAGTGGAGGCACGAAGGTACGGACGTTATCGCGACGGGAAAAGGACCTGTTCTAAGTTTCTGGCGGGCGCCGATCGACAACGATATGTACATCGTGGAGGAATGGCGCAAAGCACATCTGGACAGACTGCAGCATCGTGTTGAGCAGGTAGAATGGGAGCAATCAGGAGCTTCGACGGCCATCGTTAGAACGTACGTTCGGATTGCTCCGCCAGTTCATGATTATGGGTTCCGCTGCACGTATCATTATACGGTTTCCAGCAGCGGTGAGGTCCGCATTGAGGTGGAAGGCGAGCCCGACGGACCTGGGAAACTGCCGAGCATGCTGCCGAGAATCGGCCTCCGGATGGAGCTGCCGGGTAATCTCGACTGCGTGAACTGGTACGGCCGGGGACCTGGCGAATGTTATAGCGATAGTAAGCGGGCGAATTTGATTGGACTTTACCAAGCTTCCGTCGATGAACTATATACGCCATACGTATTTCCACAGGACAACGGCAACCGGACGGATGCTGCGTGGGTGTCGCTTACTAACGTCCGCGGCATTGGGCTACTTGTAGTCGGACAGCCGCAGCTAGAGTTTTCCGCTCATCGTTATAGAGCCGAAGACTTTGAAATGGCGAAGCACAGTACGGAGTTAGCGCCGAGAGATACGATTACGCTGAACCTTGATTACCGGCAAAATGGGCTCGGCAGCAATAGCTGTGGTCCTGCCCAGCTTCCTGCTTATGCATTGAAGGCTGAGAAGTTCCGATTCGAACTGGCGATCACGCCTTATCATAAAGAAATGATATCACCAACCGCTTTAGCGAAAAAAGGAGCGACGACAAAATGAACAAAACATGGGACACACTCAATTTGACAGGGAAAGTAGCGGTCGTGACGGGAGGTGCTTCGGGAATCGGATTAGCAACAGCCACCATGCTAGCCGAGTTCGGTGCGAATGTCATGCTTCTGGACATTAATGAGGCGCAAGGACAGGCCGCTGCGGCAAGCATCACGGAAGGCGGCGGGAAAGCGTCATTTTATGTATGTAATGTGACGTCCGGAGAGGACTGTAAGCGCGTTTCGGAAGCCATTATGTGCGACCACGGCCATATTGACATTTTATTCAACAATGCGGGTGTCATTCGCCGGAAAACGGTCGTTGAGTTAGAGGAAAAGGATTGGGATCTTGTGATTGATGTCTCACTCAAGGGCGTGTATCTGCTCTCAAAATACATGATTCCGTTCATGGCGCAAAGCGGCGGCGGAAGTATCGTTAACACCGGCTCTGGCTGGGGGCTCAAAGGTGGAGATAAGGCGGCCGCCTATTGCGCTGCAAAAGCTGGTGTCGTCAATCTGACGAAGGCGATGGCAATCGATCATGGCCAAGACAACATTCGTGTGAATTGCGTCTGCCCTGGAGATACAGATACGCCTCTATTACGGGACGAAGCGAAGCAGCTCGGACAAGAGGAAGGCTCGTTCCTCGTATCGTCAGCGTCGGGACGCCCGCTTGAACGGCTCGGAACACCGCGCGATATCGCAAGTGCTGTGCTTTTCCTAGCTAGTGACTTATCCACATGGGTAACGGGGAGCGTGCTTGTTGTTGATGGCGGCGGTTTGGCGTAATACAAACTCATAAGGAGGCAGCTATAGATGAATACGAACGATAGAAAGCAAGTACATCCTTATATCCCTAACACAGTGCCCGAAGTGCAGCGGCAAATGTTGGACGAAATAGGCGTACAGCGCATCGAAGATTTATACGATATCATACCAGAATCGCTGAAATTGAACCGAATGATGGACCTGCCCCGGCTCTTGGGGAATATGAGCTGCAGCGCTATGTGGAAGGATTATTGGCTAAAAATAAAAGCGTCAAAGATGTCGTCAGCTTTCTAGGTGCTGGCTGCTGGCCGCATTTTATCCCAGCGGTTTGCGATGAGATCAATCAGCGTTCCGAATTCGTGACGGCCTATGCGGGTGAGCCGTACGAAGATCATGGCCGTTTTCAGGCGCTGTTTGAATACCAAAGCTTAGTTGCGGAGCTGGTTGATATGGACGTCGTTAACGTTCCAACGTTCGACTGGCCGCAAGCGGCTTCGACTTCCTTGCGGATGGCTGGGCGAATTACGGGCCGAAAGCATGTTTTGATGCCGCGCAATATGGATGCCGAGAAGCTGATGGTGATTGCGAACTACATTAATCCTGATTTGTCCTATAGCTTCGTAGATTACGTTGGCGAGACAGGCGAGCTGGATTTGGCTGACCTGCAAAGTAAACTGAACGAAGAGGTAGCGGCTGTATACTTTGAAAATCCAACCTTCCTTGGAGTTATCGAGTCGCAAGGGCAGCAGATTGCAGATTTGGCGCATAGCATAGGCGCGTTGTGTGTCGTCGGCGTTGATCCCAGCTCGCTCGGCGTGCTAAAGCCGCCAAGTGGGTACGGCGCCGACATCGTCTGCGGCGAGTTGCAGCCGCTCGGTATGCATATGAACTATGGAGGCGGTCAAGCTGGGTTTATCGCGACACGTGATGAAGAAAAATTCGTTATGGAATATCCATCCCGCTTGTTCGGAATCGCTCCGACGATCGTTGAAGGTGAATATGGCTTTGGAGATGTAGCTTACGACCGTACTTCTTTTGCCTTGCGCGAAAAAGGAAAAGAATCGGTAGGTACACAAACCGCGTTGTGGGGCATCACGGCAGGCGTCTATCTCGCGCTGCTCGGACCTCATGGCATGCAGGAGCTTGGCCAGACGATTATGCAAAAGTCGCAGTATGCGGCAAAGCTGCTCTCGGAGATCGAAGGAGTTGCGGTGCGTTTTGGGTCGCCGTTCTTTAAAGAATTCGTCGTTGATTTTACGGAAACGGGCAAGAAGGTCGAAGATATTCATCGCGCCCTGCTAGCACTCGGTATACAAGGCGGCAAAGACTTATCGGGCGATTTTCCCGCTCTTGGCCAGTGTGCCCTTTACTGTGTGACCGAAGTGCATGCGCAGGAAGAGATCGAACAATTAGTTCGCGCGATTTCTGCTTGTGTAGCCTGTTCGGCAGAAGGAGTGATGTCCGTATGAAACGTATACGCAGAGAAAGCAAGGTAAGAAACTTTCATCAGGCCAAATGGGATGAACCCGTTATTTTCGAGCTCCATAAAGAAGGCGAGCGCGGGGTGCAAGTACCGCAAATCGAAGCGGCAATCGCCTCGGCGGTAGGTGACGGACTCTCGGCAATCCCAGCGTCGATGCGCAGGACGGAGCTGCCGAAGCTCCCAGAAATCGGTCAAGCGAAAGTGCTTCGCCACTATTTGCGGCTTTCGCAGGAAACCATGGGCTCCGACTTCAACGTAGAAATCGGTCAGGGCACATGCACGATGAAGTACATCCCGCGCATCAACGAGATGCTGATCCGCACGCCGAAGCTGGCGGAGCTTCATCCGCTGCAGGATGTTAGTAACGTTCAGGGTATTCTGGAAGTGTTCTACAAGCTGGATCTCGCCATGCGCGAAATTTCCGGCATGGATAAATTCTCATTCCAGCCGAGCAGCGGCACGCAGGCACTGCTAGCGATGGCTTCCATCGTCCGCAATTATCACGAGTCTCGTGGCGAGGGAGATCAGCGCGACGAAATCATTACGACGATCTTCTCTCACCCGTCGCAGGCGGCAACCGCTGCGGTCAAGGGCTACAAAATCATTACGTTGTACCCGGATGCTGACGGATTCCCGGATATCGAGGCGCTCAAGAAGGTCGTTTCCGACCGTACGGCGGGCTTTGTCGTTGCCAACCCGGAGGACACCGGTATTTTCAATCCGAGAATCAGAGAGTTTACGGATATCGTTCATGCCGCAGGAGGCATTTGCTATTACGACCAAGCGAATGCGAACGGGCTGCTTGGCGTGACACGGGCGAAGGAAGCGGGTTTCGACATGTGCTTCTTCAACCTGCACAAAACGTTTGCGGCACCGCATATGTGCGGAGGTCCGGCGACGGGAGCGCTTGGTGTCGTGAGCGATTTGATTCCTTTTATGCCAGGTCCTGTTGTCGAGCAGGAGGACGGCGTCTATGTGCTGAACCGGACGGGCGACAACAGTATCGGCAAAGTGCGTATTTTCCATGGCGTCTCACAGACCGTGCTAAGAGCCTATGCATGGATTCGCGCTCTCGGAGCGGAAGGATTGCTGAACGTGGCACAGACAGCTGTCCTCAATAACAACTATTTGTATCATAAAATATTGCAAATTCGTGGTGCATCCGCTCCGTATGTCAAAGGCAATCGCTTGGAGCAGGTGCGTTACAGCTGGGAGCAGATGGCGCTGGAAACGGGCGTCACAACAGAGGATGTGACGCACAGAATGTGCGATTTCGGTCTGCACTATTGGACCAGCCATCATCCATACGTCGTCCCTCAGCCGTTTACATTGGAGCCGACAGAATCTTACTCAAAGGAAGACCTCGACGAATATATCAACGCGTTGGCACAAATTTCGAAGGAAGCCTACGAAAGCCCGGAAATCGTCAAAAATGCGCCAACACGCAGCACCGTGCACCGCATTGACCATTCCAGCTTCGACGATCCAAAGCAATGGTGTATTACATGGCGGGCATATCTGAAGAAAACGCAAGCGGAATAATCTTATTTTCTCCCCCCCCCCCCAATAGATAGGTAGCTTTATGATGAAAAAGAGCCTTCAGATCCACTTTCGCGGTGGTTTTGAAGGTTCTTTTTGCTCATATTTTGGGAGCATCTTACGCTCTTTAGCTTACAGCTAAGAGTTTGAGGTTTGTTAGCGTGGCGAGGGCCTATTGTTGTACGGCGTACAACAATTCCGGAGTTTTCTTCTCTCAAGGCTGTCGTTGTTGTAATATGTGCAACAATTTAGCCTAATTTCATGCCAAACAGCGACTTTCGGGAGAAAATGTTGTATTTCGTGCAACAATCGCGAGAAAAACGCGGATTGGCCAGCCTAATTGTTTTTACCGCGAAGCTTGTATATATAGCAGTTGGAGGATTGATTTAACACTTAATTTTACGTCCATGTTGCTTTTTAGTAGGAAGCAAAGTAGTGTTAAGCTGTACTAAATTCTTCCAAAAGCGATAGCCCTCGTTCAATTTGAAAAAAAGGTGAGTGTCATGGAGAAAACAAGATTACTCCGTAAACTGGGAAGCACGAATTTAGAGCTCTCTCCACTCGGACTTGGCTGCTGGCAGTTTAGCAATGGGCAAGGGGTTGTAGGCAAATTTTGGCCTGTGCTGGGTGCCGATGATGTGCTGAAAATCGTTAAGATTAGCCTTGAAGGCGGCATCAATTGGTTTGATACAGCGGAAGTGTATGGTAAAGGACAGTCGGAGCAAATGCTTTCGAAAGCTCTCCGCGATTCAGGGGCTTTGGCGAATGACGCTCGAATTGCTACGAAATGGTGGCCGATATTTCGCTCAGCCCGAAGTATTGTAAGCACAATCGATGAGCGTATTCGATACTTAGATAATCGCACCATCCACCTGCATCAAGTCCATCAGCCTTACTCATTCTCTTCCGTAGCAAGTGAAATGAACGCCATGGCTCAATTGGTCAAAGCGGGTAAAATTCAAAACGTGGGCGTGAGTAATTATTCAGCAAAGCAAATGCGGGAAGCCCACCGAGTGCTGAAGGAGCATGGTCTTCCTTTAGCCTCGAATCAAGTGAAGTACAGCTTATTAGACCGGCGTATTGAGCAGAATGGGATTTTGGATACAGCTAAAGAGCTAGGGATTGCAATTATTGCTTACTCTCCCTTAGAGCAAGGAATTCTGAGCGGCAAATTTCATAAGAATTCTAATCTGGTGAAGGGAATAACGGGTCCTAGGAAATGGACGTCTTCGTTTAAACAATCGGGACTTCGGAAATCAAAGCCGCTCATCGATCATTTGGAAGAGCTAGCTATGGAGTACGATGCTTCTCCTACACAGATCGCCTTGAACTGGATGATTAACGCTCACGGAGAAACGGTATTTGCCATTCCCGGTGCTTCCAAAATTCATCATGCCCAAGAAAATGTAAAAGCAATGGAATTTAAGCTTACTTCAAATGAAATCCAAACAATCAGCGAAATATCCAACAACGTAATTCGATAATCAAATATACAGTAAAAAACTGAACTCATTATTCATGGAGCTCAGTTTTTTTGTCATATATACGCTTATTTTTTCAATAATAAATACATAAAATACGGCGCCCCAATTAAAGCGACCATAATGCCGGCGGGAATACCATCAGGCTCAATCACATTTCGACCAATGGTGTCTGCCGTTACTAGTAACCATCCACCAATCAGAACGGCGACTGGAATAAACAATTGATTTCTAGGTCCTACCAAAGCTTTGGCCATGTGCGGAGCCATGAGTCCAATGAAGGCAATTCCACCCGTGACCGAAACGGCCGAAGCGGCAAGGGCAACCGCAGTTAAAAGTAAGACAATACGTTCCTTTTCAACGGATACACCTACACCGATGGCTACAGGTTCGCCTAGTCCAAGGAGATTTAAACGATTTGCTTTATATAGCGTAAAAGGAATGAGAATGGCTAACCAAGGAAGAATTGCCCAAACGAAAGGCCAGTCAGAACCCCAGATGCTTCCGGCTAACCATTTTGCGATAAAATCGACTTTGGCCCGATCAGCAGATGAAATAATGACAATCATGGCCCCGGAGAGCGCCATTGAAAACCCGACTCCAATTAGCACCAATCTGATGGGCTGAAGGCCGACGGTGCGGTTATACGAAAGCAGATAGATGAAGCATGCCGTAATTAAAGCACCAATAAAAGCGACAAGTGGGAGCAGATAAACAAATGATCCTGCCTGGATAGGGAAAAATAAAAAGAATACAGCAATAGCAACACCAGCCCCAGAATTAATGCCAACAATGCCCGGGTCAGCTAGATCATTTCGTGTGATTCCTTGTAAAATAGCACCGGATAAGGCAAGTGCCATGCCAGCTAATAGTGTAATGACCATGCGTGGTAATCGAATCGAAAATAAAACAAACTCTTCTTTGAATGTGCCTTGACCGAGAAGAGTGGGAATCAGCCTATCATAGGATATAGAGGAGTACCCCATTCCCATCCCGAGAACGATCGTCATCGTAATAAGTGCAAGTGAACCATATATTAGCAGCCGTTGTTTTTTTATTAATGCGGGAGGATGAATCATGAGAATGCCTTTCCTCCTTTACGTATGATGAACAAGAAGAAGGGCAAACCCATCATCGCCACAATGGCCGCCACTGATGTTTCATAGGGAGAATTGATCGTACGTCCAAGGGTATCCGCAAAAAGCATAAATACGGCCCCTATAATTGCTGACATTGGCAAAATGAAACGATAATCGGTTCCAACAATGGCGCGAACAATATGAGGAATCATTAAACCAATGAACGCCATATTCCCAACAAGCGCAACAGAGGCACCCGCGAGTAAGATGATGATGATAAAAA
This sequence comes from Paenibacillus sp. WG02, assembly GCF_055396115.1. Lineage (NCBI taxonomy): Bacteria > Bacillati > Bacillota > Bacilli > Caryophanales > Paenibacillaceae > Paenibacillus > Paenibacillus sp. WG02. Next base: position 1,397,936 of record NZ_AP036016.1, read on the forward strand.
GCACGGTTTTGATTTGTGTCGTCTTCTGTCCTAATCCAACAGCGACTTCTTCACTTAAACTCAGAATGGTAAGCTGCCTGGAGAGGAACAGTGCAATCAGTGTACCGATCGTAATAAATGGCGCAATGACTTGGAGTTGGCCCCATGAAGTGCCGATCAACCCTCCTGCCGTCCACATGGACACATCCTTTGAAATTTTAAAATAAATACCGATACCCTCCGAGATCGCATATAGGAACGCTGATACAGCAGCTCCGGCTAATACAATTCGAAGAGGAGAGAAGCCGCCTTTTTTCATTGCGCCAATACCGAAGACGATGCTTGCGCCTACAGCGGCTCCGATAAAACAAGCAATCGTAATCCCAAAGTAATTGGCAGTAGGGATAAAAGCAATCGTAAACGCAAGTGCCGCGTTTGCTCCAGCGGTCAAGCCAAGCAACCCTGGATCAGCAAGCGGGTTTCTGGTCATCCCTTGCATGATGGCACCGGATACTGCCAGCGCGGCTCCAACAAAAATCCCCGCAATTTCCCGCGGTAGACGGATTTCCCGGATGATTGAAATTTTATCACCAGCAGCATGAGAAGTGAGGGCCAGCCAGACATCTTTGACGGTAACATCTGCGGCCCCGAATGCCATAGAAACCATAAACATACCCACAAAGACGCCGATTCCAGCAATCAGTTTATAAACGAAAGGGATGAACCGTTGTTGTTCTGTAATCATTTACTACCTAAGTTTTTAACAAAGAAATCGAGTTGATATTCTAAAGTTAGTGGATCATTGAAATAGAACTCTTTCGCATTGACTTCAAATAGTTGTTTATTTTTAACCGCTGGCATGTTTTTGTAGGTATCGGTTTGTTGGAATGAATTATCGGTGTCTGGGTTCTTACTGAAGATGACATAGTCACCTGCATACTCTGGAAGTACTTCCAAAGACAAGGCATAGTAACCGGCTTTTAGAGCCATTTCTTTGACTTTTTTAGGCATTTCTAGCTTCATTTCTTGGTAAAGAATCTCGGTGCCACGACCCCAGTTATTGCCGAAGACGTAAAGCTGTTTGTCGAAATTCTCAACAACAGAAATCGTTTTGTCCGCACCTACTTTCGCTTTAATGTCTTCTCCGGCTTTCTGCGCCCGTTTTTTAAAGTCAGTAATCCAAGCTTGCGCTTCTTTTTCTTTATTTAAAAGCTTGCCGATTTCTAAGTGCTGGGTTAAATAATCTACCTTTCCGTATGTATACGTTACTGTAGGGGCAATTTGCTTCAATTTATCCACGTTCTTAACACTAGATAGACCAATGATTAAATCCGGTTTTAATTCAATTAATTTTTCTAGGCTTTCATCGGAAACTTCTTGCGCAGCTTTCAATGTTGTTTCGAAGCGCGGGTTCATTTTAGACCATGAATCGACACCAACAAGATTAACTTTTAGAGCCATTACATTTCCTGCAAAAGAAGAAAGGACAACGACGCGTTGTGGATTGGCCGGAACTTCGATAGGTCCATTTTCAGATTGGTAGGTCATGGTTGTTGGTTTGTTTTCAGCTTTCGCTGCGTTCTTCTCTGTTTGGGTTGTCTGGCTGCTGCAAGCACTAAGAGCTAATGAGATGAAGAGCAGAAACGGAATGAGCTGTTTGTTCATATTGGTTATCTCCCTTTACTAAATTGTAGGTAACGCACATAGGCTTATTTGTTCGAGGATCTCGCCCGATTTCAGCATCAATATGAAATACTTTCTTGAGCACATTATGGTTCATCACTTCTTCGCAAGTGCCGGCTTTCACGATTTCACCATCTTTAAGAGCGATGATATAGTCGGCAAAACGAGCAGCTTGATTTAAATCATGGAGAACCATGACGATCGTGCGTTCCTGTTCCCTATTTAGCTTCTGCAGAAGCTCTAAAACCTCTAATTGATGTGCCAAATCTAAATAGGTGGTCGGTTCGTCTAGGAAGATAATCTCCGTTTCTTGCGCAAGCGCCATGGCAATCCAAACACGTTGGCGTTGTCCACCGGATAGTGCATCTACAGGACGGAACTTAAAGTCAAGGGTACCTGTAACTTCAAGCGCCCAGTCTATCACTTCATAGTCCTTTTTCGATAATCGCCCAAAGCCCGTTTGATAAGGAAAGCGTCCATAGGATACTAACTCACCGACGGTTAAACCACTTGCACTCTCGGGCGCTTGTGGAAGGATTGCCATTTTTCTAGCGAGTATCTTTGTGTTTTCCTTGGCAATATGTTCGCCGTCTAGAATGATTGAACCCGATTGATGGGCAATAATCCGCGTCGCTGCTTTCAAGAGGGTAGACTTTCCACAGCCATTCGCTCCGATAATGGTGGTGATTTTCTTGTCTGGAATCTCTACACTTAGATTCTTCACAATTAAACGTTCACCATAACCAATGTTTAACTGATCTGTATACAGGCGAACCATGAGATAACCTCCATTTATTTCAAAATAGGTACTACCCATTAACTGATAATGATTATCAATTTCATTACAATACACACAATAATGCGAACTATTTTATTTGTCAATAACTTTTTTTGTTGTCAAAAGAGAAGAATAGACGTATATTTAATTGAGAATGATAATCATTTACGCTTGAAGACTGAGGAGTGATTGGGAAATGGAAGACCAGGAATTGTATGATGTGACTGTCATTGGAGGAGGGCCAGCAGGGCTTTACTCCACTTTTTATAGTGGACTTAGAGAAATGAAGACGAAGCTCATTGAGTACCAATCTCAGCTAGGTGGGAAAATACATATCTATCCGGAGAAAATGATTTGGGATGTGGGAGGACACACGCCAATTCCAGGAGCCAAGCTTATTGAAAATCTTGTAGAGCAAGGATTAACGTTTCAACCGGAAGTCGTGTTGAATGAGAAGGTAGAATCGATCAAACGTAATGAAGAGGGAATTTTTGTCTTACAAGCTGCTTCTGGTCAAAAGCATTACTCGAAAACAGTTATCGTTGCTGTTGGAGGGGGAATATTGAATCCGCAAAGACTGGAGATTGAAGGCGCAGAGAGATATGAAGTGTCGAATTTGAACTATACCGTGAAGTCCTTGCAGCATTTCAAAAACAAAACGGTGATCATTTCTGGTGGGGGCAATTCTGCAATTGATTGGGCAAATGAACTAGAGCCTATCGCCAAAAACGTTTATTTAACCTATCGAAAAGAGGCTTTAACAGGTCACGAAGCACAAGTAAAGCAGACTCATGGAGAGTACCGTTGTTTGTTTCTTCTATACGTCGATTACCAAACTAGTTGCTAGTAGTAATCATGAAGTCATTGAACATGTCGAACTTACGAACCATGAAACAGGTGTGGTATCGTATTTGCCCATTGATGAAGTGATTATTAATCATGGTTATGAACGTGATACAACACTACTTAAAAATAGTGAAATAAAGATTGCGATTGCAGATAACTATTACATCGCTGGTACTGCGGCTAGTGAATCTTCGATAGATGGACTATATGCGGCTGGAGATATACTCCACCACGATGGGAAGCTGCATTTAATTGCTGGTGCATTCCAAGACGCTGCAAACGCTGTAAATAAAGCAAAGCAATATATCCAGCCGGATGCTAATAAGGCGGCCATGGTGTCTTCACACAATGAAGTCTTTAAAAAGCGCAATCGAGAACTAGTCAAACGACTGATGACCTAGAAACTAAAAACCCCTCCTGTATGTAAAAACCATACAAGAGGGGTTATCAATGCTTAGATATTATTTCTTGTTCAGCATGTTAATAATGACCGTTACAGCTTCAGCTCTTGTTGTAGAGCCGCTCGGAACATATTGGTTGTTTTCACTGCCGCTAACGACACCTGCTTGCTTAAGTGCAAAGACAGCGCCTTTGCCCCATGAAGGGATGTCTTGATCGTCGGTAAATCCTGTAGCTGCAGAAGGATCAGCTTTCAGATTCATCGCACCTGCAATCATGGACGCCATTTCCGTGCGGGTAATCGGTTCATTTGGTCGGAATGTGCCATCGTCGTAGCCTTGGATGAAGCCTGCTTTGACAGCTTGCGCAACGGCGTTCTTAGCCCAACTACCAATCTCTTTCTCATCGGCAAAGGCTAGCTTCGCCCCTTCGCCAGCCGGCTTCAGACCATTCATCAGCATGACTGCAAATTCTGCGCGAGTAACATTCTTGTTCGGTTTAAACGAAGTGTCCGGGTAGCCCGAGACGATGCCGTCTTTGATCGCTTTCACGATGGTTACTTCTGCCCAATGTTTCGAGATATCGGACGGATCCACACCAATACTCTGAGTACCGTATGTCGCAAACCAGCCTTTGATCGTGTCGTAATCACTCGAGAATGCCAATGAAAGAAGAAGCATAAGGCGGGCATGCTGTGCATTCAGGTTGTCACCGGCAAAGATGCCATCCGTCGTTCCCAGATACATTGTGCCTGAACCCGTTCTTGTTGTTGTAACGAAGACGACACCTTTTTTAATAGCTTCTGCACGGGCTGCACTCATTTTGGCAGAAATACCGCCTGCGCCTGTACCGGCAGTAACAATCCCTTTGGCACCGTCTGCAACGAAGCCGTTAATGGCTCCGCTGCTTGCTTCTTGGTAGCTATAAACAATTTCAACAGTCGGCAGTTTATCCTTGGTGATGGACTTTAAATCGAACGGGGTTGCCCAATCAGCCTTGCCAGCTTTCATGGCGCGTCCATTCAAGCGATACATACGAATATTATTCTCGTCGATATACCCAAGTGAGCCCAGCATCGGAGTCGCAAATGTATCCAACCGTTGTGCGTTCGTTTTGGTAACTTCTCTGGCCGCTTGGATGACGTCGTTCAGCATGATCACAGTGCCATACCATTTGGTCTTGCCGCTTCCGGCAAGCTTGATAGCGTTGTACAAGTTGGCCGGTGCGTCGGTTCCGATTACGTCCCAAGGACGCATAGCGCCGGTTACAACAACGGGTTTCGGACTTCTCACGGTCAGATCGAGGAAATATGCGATTTCCTCCATAGTGTCCGTACCCGTCGTAACAACTGCGCTGTCGTAAACCTCAAGCGCTTGATCGACGGCTAGAGAAAGATCGTACAGATCTGCGATGGAGTAGCCGCCAGAGCCTTTGTTGCCGAATTGGTAAGTTGTCACATCGGCGATTTTTTGCTTGCCTGGCAGTTGCTTGACGAGGTCTTCAATTAAATACGTGCCCGCTTTATAGTTTTGAAAGCTCGTACTATCCTCAGCTTTGCCCGCTAAGGTACCGCCAGTCCCGATAACAATCACGTTCGAAAGCGGTGATTGTTTAAACGTATCGGAAAGGGCGGGTATCGGAAAACTGGCAGGTTTGGGAGCAGCTTCTTCTGCGAAGGCGGTTGCTGCCACTCCTCCAAATGCCAGCATGGTGCCTAACAAAGACACGATAAGGGGAAGAGCGAACAGCCTTTTGATACGACGAATTTGGCTTTGCTGAGTCCATGTCATGAATGGTTTACCTCCTTGTTATGTGGATGGCCGATACTGGCATCTCTTCTGTGGTCTTGGAGGCCTTAAGGAGCAGCAGGGAGCTGCGCATCGATTTTGACATCCTGTGTACCGTAGTTAGCGAACCAGTCTTTGATCTTGGCTTGATCATTAGAGAATGCCAGTGAAAGCAAAAGCATAAGACGAGCGTGCTGCGCATTGAGGTTGTCGCCGGCAATGATGCCATCCGTAGTTGCTGGATACATCGTACCTGAACCCGTTCTCGTCGTTGTAACGAAAAGTACGCCTTGTTTGATTGCTTCAGTACGGGCTGCACTCATTTTGGCAGAAATACCGCCTGCGCCAGTTCCAGCTGTTACAATCCCTTTGGCACCATCAGCAACCAGGCCTTTAATCGCTCCACCGCCTGCTTCTTGATAGCTGTAGACGATTTCTACGGCAGGCAGTTTGTCTTTCGTGATCGTCTTCAAATCAAAAGGCGTAGCCCAATCTTTTGTACCAGCTTTCACTGCTCGGGCAGGAGCGCGGTAGATGCGGATATTACTCTCGTCAATGTAGCCCAGTGCGCCAAGCATTGGTGTCTCGAAGGTGTCCAAGCGTTGCGCGTTGGTCTTCGTTACCTCTCTAGCAGCATGAATAACATCGTTTAGCATCAGCACAGTGCCAAACCCTTTGGTCTTGCCGCTGCCTGCCAACTTGATGGCATTGTACAGGTTGGCTGGGGCATCGGTACCGATGACGTCCCATGGTCGCATAGCGCCGGTGATGACGACTGGCTTATCGCTGCGAACAGTCAGGTCAAGGAAGTAGGCGATCTCTTCCATGGTATCGGTTCCAGTTGTAACTACGGCACTGTCGTAAACCTGAAGCGCTTGATCGACTGCTAGAGAAAGATCGTACAGATCAGCAATCGTGTAACCGCCTGATCCTTTATTGCCGAATTGGTAGGTTGTCACATCGGCGATTTTCTGTTTACCCGGCAGTTGTTTCACCAAATCTTCAATTAGATATGTACCTGCTTTATAGTTCTGAAAGCTTGTGCTATCTTCTGCTTTGCCGGCTAGAGTACCGCCAGTTCCGATGACGATCACGTTGGATAGTGACGATTGCTTGAATGAGTCCGAAAGAGCAGGAATCGGAAAGCTAGCCGGTGCAGTTGGAGCCTCCGCTGCGAAAGCTAGTGAAGAACCGCTTCCCAACATAGTGATGGTGAGTAAAGAGAAAAGGACACGCTTGAAAACTTTTTTACTTCGTTCCAATGTCATGAAATATTACCTCCCGTGAATGATGTTGGTATGTAAGACAAGATAATCTTATATGGTGTTAGATAAACTGACAAATTAATCAAACTCCTAGAAAGCGATAACAACTATATATTACATACGAAATTCGATTGTTTACTCTATTATTCTACGTTTTTTTAAAGCTATGGTTTATTTCCAAAGATCTGACAGAGTCATGAAATAATAGAAGTTTATTAAATATATGTTAGATAACATTACATATATAATCTATTTTTATGTCAGCAGTTTGGAAACCTTCCATAAGAGTGAAACATAAAACAAAATAACGATATTGTCATTTTGTTTTTGATACCTGTTATGGTATGATTGAATGACTAGAGAGGGGGCCCAATATGTCCAATGATCTTCCATTAACGAAGGAAGCCATATTAGACGCGGCGGAACAGGTGCTTCGGCGTTATGGACCTGACAAAACTTCCGTTGTCGATGTGGCTCGAGCACTTCAAGTTAGCCACGGCACACTGTATCGGCACTTTGCAAGTAAAGCCTCATTAAGAGAGGCGGTAACCGAGCGATGGCTGCACAAAATCATTTTAGATCCCTTAGAAGCTATTGCCGTCCAGTCTAGTGGCAGTGCTACAGAGCGTTTGCGCACCTGGTTTGAAACCTTGATCCAAACGAAGAAGACCTATGCAATTAATGATTCCGAAATGTTTGCCATGTACGCGGCTGTTACATTAGATGCAGTCGAAATGATAAATACGCACGTCTATCAATTAATCGATCAAATTGCCCGCATTATCGAAGAAGGAATGAAATCCAAGGAGTTCAAAACCGCTGAACCAGTGGTTGCTGCGAGAGCTATTTTTATCGCTACTTCCCGTTTTCATCATCCTGCACATGCGAAAGAGTGGTCAGCAGACACGATTGAACAGGATTTTGGTTCTGTTTGGGACCTGCTTCTTTTCGGAATCTCCTAGCATATGAATGTGCAAATAAAATAAAGCCCTTCTGATGAAAGTAATCAGAAGGGCTTTTGCTTTGAAAAGGAAGTTGTTCGTCTCCGAAATTCGAAGGAACTCCGCTTCACCCAAGCATCCGCTTGATCTCATCCGCAATAAGTCGTACCCCGGCTTCGATCCGTTCCTCGGATACTTGCGTTACGCTAAGACTTAACAAATGCTCGGCACCAAAACCAGGTAAGTAATGATGTTCGAGGTTCTGCAGAGTAACACGCTTTTTACGCAATCTATCCAACAGAGTTGGAATGTGCAGATGAGCTGGGATGATGATATGGGTGTACACACCCGAAATCACCTCAGATGGAGATAAGTAGGCAGTGTCACTGTTTGCAAGTAAAGATTTATTCAGTTGCATCAATCTACGCGAATAGGAATCTCTGATTTTACGCTTGCGCCGTTCAAACATGCCACTCTGAATATATATTTCTAATGCCGCTTGCGAGAGCATGGAGCTGTCGATGTCCGACAATTTCTTGTAGTTGCTGAAATTGGGCGTGAGGTCTGTAGGGAGAACGGCTGCGCCAACTCGTAATCCTGGGAACAAGATCTTCGAGTAACTTTTTAAATAAACAACATGGGTTGAAGCATAAGCGAAGATGGGGTCAGATTTCGTATCGTTCTCCAAGTCAGCCAGATAATCGTCTTCGACGATGTAGACGTCATAGCGTTTGGCTAATTGGGCAATTGCTTTCTTCGTTTGTTCCGAATAAGAACTACCGAGAGGATTATGGAAGCGGGGCATCGTATAGAAGAACTTAATATCTTCAGTACGGAACAAGCGCTCTAATTCATCTAGGTCGATGCCGCTGGCTGTTCTTGAAATGCCAAAAGTAGGGATTTGATAAATTTCTAAAAGGCGTATAAACAAATAATAACTCGGTTGTTCAAGCAACACCCCGCGTTTTCCATTCGGAAAAGGCATCAAAGCCAAGACGGATAAAGCTTGCTGCACGCCGGATGTAACATGTATGTTGCTTGGATTCGTGAACACCTGATAATTGGCCAAATGCTTAGTTAACACCTTCAATAAAGATGGCAGTCCTTGCGGAGTTCCGTACACGAACAGGTCGTTCTTATAGGTATCAATCGCTTTATTTATACAATGTTTAAAATCGAGATAAGGAAACAACTCTGGGTCTGGAGCACCTGAAGAGAAATCATAGACCAAGTGTTCCGCTGGATGGAAGGCATCTGTTTTCTTTTGTACCGCATAATACCCGCTTTGGGGGATAGAGTAAATGAGATGACGCTTCTCAAGCTCCGTATAGGCACGAATGACTGTGCTCTTATTGCAAGAATAGGTGATGGACAGCTCCCTTATTGAGGGAAGCTTTTGTCCGGATCGTATATGTCCATTCTCAATTTGCCGTTCAATGTCATTAAAAATATGAGAATATTTATGCATAAATATTTCCCCCTGCCATTTAATTGTACCGGTACAGTTGGTTGGTAAAATGATTGTAGTGCGAAAGAATTCGGTCTATGCTTGTAACCATCAGCCGGCCGGCACCATTACCAATAAAGTACCATAAAACCGTTAGGAAGTGGGAGAAATATGAATAACCGAAATGGAATCAAACTTGCCTATATATTTGCCGTACTTAATGCAGTAATCATTGGATTTTCTTTCTTGTTTGCCAAAATAGCTCTTGATCTCGCGCGCCCACTCGATACGCTCACCTACCGTTTTGCCGTTTCGTTTGCAGTTTTATCTATCCCGGTTGCACTTGGCTTCGTTAAGTTGAATTACCGTGGCAAGCCGCTAGCCAAAGCGCTTCTGCTCGCAACAACCTATCCACTGGGATTTTTTACACTTCAAGCCTA